>CAVRFC010000003.1:0-364178 GCA_963720315.1 uncultured Chloroflexia bacterium | reverse complement strand
GGCCAGGCGCTGCCAGCCTCGGCCATCTGGTCGAGACGTCGAGCGTGAGACCGCCGGGCACCTCCTGGTAGCTGCCCGGCAGCCAGCGGACCAGCGCGACCGGCTCGACCGCGCCCACGTCGACCTCGATCCACTCGCCCCCGCGCTTCGGCCGGGCGGTCCGCCACAGGTCCGCGCGTCACGGTCCGTCATCCAGCCGCCGTGCGGGCATCGTCGCTCGCGGTCACCCGGAGCCGGCCGGCGTCGAGCTCGCGGAGCGGCGGCGACGGGCGCGTGAAGTCCCCGTACGCGCCTCCGAGCGGTCCCCCCTGGCGGTAGCGGTAGCCAACGCCCACCGCCGCCAGGTTGGCCTCGAGCACCGGCGAGGGGCCCCGGGTCCACCAGCCGACCGATCCGCCCCGTCCACGGCGAGCGCGTACGGCGGGTAGATCTCCTGGTAGGGATCGGAGCAGATCACGCGCTCCCCGGAGCGGAACGTCATGGCCCGCGTCCACGGGTCGGCGGCGTAGAGCCGGTGCAGCCCGGCGCGCTCGAGGCCCGCCAGGGTCTGCGCCTGCCCCGCCTCCATCGCGGCCGCGGGACCGGGAAGCCCGCGGAACGCGGCGACGACCCGGACGTCGCCGGCGCGTGGCGGTGTCCGCGAGGTGAACAAGCAGGAGCGCCGCCGTGAGGGCCACCGCGCGCGCCGCCGCCAGGCCGGAGAGCCACTGGGCGAGGAACAGCGGGAGCGCCGAGTAGACAGGCAGCAGCATGCGCTGGTCCGGACCCGGCAGAAAGCGCCCGAAGGGCGTGCCCACGGCGGCGGCCACGTCGGCGACGACGATCGCGCCCAGCGCGATGTTCATCCGCCGGCTCGCGCCGTCGGCGTTCCGGAACGCGACCACCGTGGCGACGAGGTACGCCAAGGCGAGGAGCAGGGCGAGGCTCATCCCCGCCGGGGTGTCGCGCCACGGCGCCGGGACGCCTGCCAGCGCCGGCCACGACACCCGCGCGAGGCTCTCGAGGTGCTCCGCCACTTCCCGCGCCGCCGACGACGCCGCCGGGGCTCGGCAGCGCCGTGCCGTGCGGCAGCCCGTAGAGCCAGTGCGGGAGGCTCCCCAGGACGAAGGCGAGGAGCCCGGCCAGCCCGCGCCCCGAAGAGCCGCCGTCGCACGACGGCCGGGACCACGAGAAGGGCGAGCGCCGGACCGTAGACGACGGCGAGGAAGTTCGTCCAGGCGGCGAGGCCCAGGAGGCCCCCGACGAGCGTGACGGCGAGAGTCGCGCGCGCGGGCGAGAGCGCCGGGAGGTCGCGGGCCAGGAGGAGCGCGAGGGTCCCGAAGAGCAGCGTGAGGAGATACTGGGGCCGGGCCTCGTGCGACCAGTACAGGAGGAGGTTCGGCGGGAGCGCCAGCAGCGCGGTCGCGACCAGGGCCACCCGCGGGCCGAACGTCACCCACGCCAGCCGCGCCATCACGAGGAGCCAGGCCACGGTGACGAGAACGGAAAGGAGCTCGATGGCGAAGGCGGACGGGCCGAGGAGGACGTAGAGCGGCGCCGCGAGGTAGGCATGGAGCGCGCCCATGAAGGGCTGGCCGTGGTAGTAGACGGGCAGCCCGCCCCGGAGGACCTCGAGCCCCATCGTGGCCACCACGGACCGTCCGGCCGAGAGGAGCGGCGTGTGCAGCAGCCCCAGGCGCAGGGCCGTCGCGGCGCCGAGCAGGAGCACGACGCCGCCGACCGGGCCGGGAGGGATCAGTGGCAGGCGGAGGGAGGGATGCATGCGGCCAACCGACCATCAGGCACCGAGCTCCTCATGGAGCGGGGTACTGGGCGTCGACGCGGCTCGCCCGTGGCTGCGAGCTGATCGAGTGAGCAATGGGGCTGCGGAGGTCCACTCCCGCGAGAGGCGACGCGCACCGCCTGGAGTCGGACGAATCAGGGCTTTCGACGGCCACCTCGAGCGGGGGGACGACCGGTGACACTCGGAGTGACACGGGTAGGCTCGGCCTGTTCGTGAGACGCCAGCGCCCCCCAGAGCAGAGCCTCGTGCCGCTCGGCCGTGTCTCGGTGACCGCTGCGGCCCATGGCGAGGAAGCTCACGGACCCGTCCTGGCTCCGCTGGCGCGGGCCCGAGATGGCGTGCGATCGCTTCCCTTTGATCCGCTTCATCGACGTATGGCCCAAGATACCTCACTTCTCGCTGGCGAGCAGGCGTTGGTAGATCTCGCGCGAGTCCGGGCAGAAGACGAGCTCGGCGAGCATCCTTCGCACCTCTACCGGCGAGACCCACGCGGTCCAGGCGACCTCGGTCACCTGGGGTCGGATCGGCCCGTCCCACCGGACCTCGTAGACGGCGCCCCATGCCTGGCCATCCGGGCCGCGGTACCGGTGGCGGAACAGGAACGTGAGATCGACGCCCGCTACGCCGAGCTCCTCGGCGACTTCACGCCGGGCACAGTCGTCGTAGGATTCCCCGGCCGCGCAGACGCCGCCGGCGAAGACGTCATGAGCCCCCGGGTTGACGTCCTTCGTCTCCGTGCGCCGGTGGACCAGGATGTCGCCGGCGCCGTTGCGCACCAGCACGTAGGTGCACCGGTGGAGCAGCCGCCGCTCGCGGATCTCGCGGCGCGTGACGGTCGCCACCACGCGGTCCTTCTCGTCGACTACGTCCACCAGCTCCATCGGCCGTCAGGCTATCACCAGCGCGCCGCGCTCGATGACCGGGCGGCCGTTGGCGGTGACGGTGGCGTCGGTCAGGAAGAGCCAGTGATGGTAGCTGGAGCGGTTCTTCCCGCCCGACTCCATGTTGTCGCCGAGGCTCAGGCGGATGATCCCGTCGCCGTAGCCGTAGTACGGGACGTAGGAGATCCCCGGGATCATCCGGAGCGCCGGGCTCACCCCCACGTTGAACTCGCCGATGCGGTCCTTGTCGCCGGTGTCGGTCCCCCACGACGCCTCGACCCAGGCCGAGTGGTGCTCGCTGGTGATCCGGGTGATCCGGTCCCTCCGGAGCTCCAGCCGCAGGCTCCCCACCTGGCGTCCGGCGAACGTCTCGGGCGGCGTGACCACGACACCCTCCGCGTCGGCGATGTCCACCGTCCGGATCGCGCCGCACGGCAGCTCGACCTCGCGGTCCCGCGCGCTGCCCGGCCTGGCGTAGCCGTCGATGAACGCCTTCGAGGCGTCCCCGTTCCCGACGTGGAAGTGGGCCTTCGGCAGCGCGAAGCGGAGCCGCGTGCCGCGCGCGTCGGTGATCTCCACGGTGCTGTCGCGCAGCGCCTCGATGACCCGGCGCTGGCGGGCCGTCAGGGCCGCGTAGTCGAGGTAGAGCGCGCGGTCGTAGTACTCCGACAGGATGCGGAACAGGCCGGCGTCCACCTGGTCCATGATCCAGTGGAAGTGGATCGAGCGGCCGCGCCACGTGGTGAGGATCTCCTCGGTCTGGCCGAAGTTGTAGGCCCAGCTCGTCGGCAGCCAGATGTAGATGTCGGCGAGCGCGAAGATCCCCGCCATCGCTTCGTCCTCGGCCCGCCGCAGCGCCGGGTCCTCGCGCCGCCGGAGCTGGCGTCGCACCCGCTCGAGCCCGGGCGGGTGGAGCATGACGGTCGCCAGGTCCACGGCGCCGGCCCGGTTCACCTCGATCCGGACCTGCTCGGTGAGCGCCGGGAAGTACGTCGGGTCCGCGTGGATGAGCACGCGCTCGCCCACTTTGGTCTGGAGCGCCTGGTTGACGATGAGCTTCGCCATGCGGCTCCAGTCGGTCTGGTACTCATACGGGATCGGCACGGTCAGCCCTCCCTGGTCCGGAGATGGCGGAGGCGCGGGTCGAGGGACTCGCGCAGCCCCTCCCCGAGGAAGTTGAACGCCAGGACGATCACCACCAGCCCCGCGCCCGGGAACAGCGTGAGGTGGGGGAGGTCCGCAGGTACTCCAGGCCTTCGTTGATCATCGAGCCCCACAGCAGCTCCTTGCGGAACAGGCCGTCCTTGCGGTTGCCGGGCTCGTCCGGGAAATAGAGCTGCGTCGTCAGCAACAGCTTGCCGCCGGCGGCGACGTTGACGTGGTAGTGCCGCGTGCGGCCGGGATAGAGCGCCGGCACGATGGTGCGAATACGGTAGCGGCCCTTCTCGTTGGTGTAGACGCGGCCGCGATAGCGGAAGCCCTTGTTGTCGTAGGCGCCCTGCTCGTCCGCGTGCCAGACGTCGACCACCGCGCGCGCGACCGGGTTGCAGCCGCGCGTCAGCACGAAGCCCGTGAGGTCAACCGTCCGCGCCTTCGATCCGGGCTCGACCAGGTCGTCGCGGCCGGGCGACCCCGCGCGGAAAAACGGTCCTTCGGTCTGCCGTGGCGTCGATACGCCCTCCGCGGCGCATTGCGGCGTGAGCTCTCCAGATCCTGCGCGAACGACGGCGCGCCGCCTATTCCGACCGTGCCGGCGGCAAGCACGCCCCGAACAACGGCGCGGCGGGACGGACGATACATCTTCATACGCTGTCTCCTGAGTTTTAGTGCGCCGCCCGCACCCGCTTCAACATCTCCTCGACCGCGCCGCGCGCCGCCGTCAGCTTGCCCTGATCGCGCGCGCGCAACACAACATTGGTGTTCGGCCCGCGATGCTCATCGAAGAACGGGTAGCTGCCGATCGCGACCTCGGGATGCGCCTTGGCCACCTCGCCGAGCGGCGTGCCGATGTCGCCTTCGCGACAATCGGCGCGCACGGTCTCCGACAGCACACGCACGCCGGTCTTGAGCTTCGGCGCGACCTCGTCGAGCATCGCCTGCATGATGGTCGGCACGCCTGCCATGACGATGACATTGCCGAGCCAGAACCCGGGCGCGGCCGAGACTTTGTTGTGAACGAGATCGGCCCCGGCGGGGATACGCGTCATGCGCATGCGGGCCTCGTTCATCTCGCCGCCGGTCTGCGCCAATCGCTCGCTCAGGATCTTGACCGCGCGCGGATCGTGATCGATCGACACCCCGAACGCCTTGGCGACGCATTCAGCGGTGATGTCGTCATGTGTCGGCCCGATGCCGCCGGTCGTGAACACATAGGAATAGCGCGCCCGCAGCGCGTTGAGCGCGGTGACGATCTCCGCCTCCTCGTCGCCGACGACGCGCACTTCCTTGAGGTCGATGCCGAGCGCGGTGAGGTATTCGGCGATGTAGCCGATATTCTTGTCCTTGGTCCGTCCGGACAGGATCTCGTCCCCGATCACCAGCACGGCGGCGGTGACCAAAGCGGCGGAATTCGGAGCACTGGCAGCCGTCATGTTCGTCCTTGGGTCGGTTCCAATATTGTTATGTGCGGCATAGCCTGCGTGCGACATGGCCTGCGTGCGACATAGCCTGCCACCGGGTCAGTTCAGGCTTCAAGTCATGCCCTATCCGGGGCAAAGTAGCGCCCGGACGGTAGCGCCGCCAATAGCTGCAAGGCGCGATCCGCAAAGAATAACGATGGAGAAACGGTCGATGACGAGGCTTCGGTCGGTGGCCACGACAACAACGCTGGCGTGCGCCCTCGCCTGCGCCCTCTTTTGGACCCCGGCCGCGGCCCAGGACACCATCGACCGGCCGATCAACATCTATGTCGCCGGCACCGCCGGCGGCGGCATCGACCTCTATGCGCGGGTGCTCGCGCGCCACTTCGGCCGGCACGTCCCGGGCAAACCAACCGTCAACGTGCAGGTGATGCCCGGCGCCGGCGGCATCCGCGCCGCCAACTTCCTCACCCAGCAGGCGCCCAAGGACGGCACCGCGATCACGACCTTCGCCGGCGGGCCGATCCTCGAACCGCTGATCGGGTCGCGCAAGCTCGACTACGACAGCTCCCAGTTCACCTGGATCGGCGCCGTCTCGAAAGACGTGGGCCTGTGCATCGCCTGGGGCGCGAGCCCATTCAAGACCATCAAAGACGCGCAACGCGAAACCATGGTGGTCGCCGGCACCGGCGCAGGCTCCGACACCGACACCTGGCCGGTGATCCTCAACGAACTGATCGCAACCAGGTTCAAGCTGGTCACCGGCTATCAGGGCACCCAGGAGACCGTTATCGCCATCGAGCGCGGCGAAGCGCACGGCCGCTGCACCTTCAGCTACTCCGCGCTCAAGACCGCCAAGCCCGACTGGCTGCGTGACAAGAAGATCAACATCCTCACCCAGCTCGCCTTCGAAAAGCACAAGGACTTCCCGGACGCGCCGCTGATTTACGAACTGGTGTCGAAAGCGGACGACCGGCAGTTGCTCGATCTCATGATCGGACCGAGCGCGATGGCGCGGCCGTTTGCCGGACCGCCCGGACTGCCGCCGAAGATCGCGACCATGCTGCGCCGCGCCTTCGACGCGACCGTGAAGGACCCCGCCTTCCTCGCCGAGGCCGAAAAGATCCAGGCCGAGATCCTGCCGACCAGCGGCGAGGATGTGCAGACCCTCGTGACCAGGCTCTATGGCACGCCCAAGCCGGTGGTCGAACGCGTGAAGAAGTTCCTCGCCCCTTGAAGCCGACAGAACAGGAGATGCCGATGCCATCCCCATTCCATTTCGGACGCTCGTTGGTGGCGGGCCTCACGATGATGCTCGCCGCCATTCCGGCGCTGGTGTCCGGCGTCGCGGCGGAAACCAGCCTCGATGCCGTCATCAACGACCTCGTAGCCGCCAACCGCATCCTCTACCGCCAGGGCGTCGTCGATGGTTTCGGGCACGTCAGCGTGCGCCATCCGGCGAACCCGGACCGCTACCTGATGTCGTCGTCGCAGGCGCCGGGGCGTGTCACCAAGGACGACATCATGGAGTTCGACCTGGAGTCGCGGCCGATCGACCTGCGGGGACGCACGATCTACTCCGAGCGCTTCATCCACTCCGAGATCTACAAGGCGCGTCCGGACGTGCATGCGATCCTGCACAGCCACTCGCCGACGGTCATTCCGTTCGGCGCCACCAACGTGCCGCTGCGTCCGATCGTCAACACCGCCGGTTTCCTCTCGCCCGAGGTGCCGGTGTTCGAGATGCGCCGCGCCGCCGCCGGATCCCGCAGCCTCCTGGTCACCGACACCAAGCTCGGCAAGGCGCTCGCCGAGACGCTCGGCAACCGGACCGTCGCCCTCATGCGCGGCCACGGCAATGTCGTGGTCGGTCCCAATATCCGGCGCATGGTGTCGCGGGCGATCTACACGGAGGTCAACGCCCGCCTGCAGTTGCAGGCGCTCGCGCTCGGCAGCCAGGTCATCTACCTCGACGAGACCGAGGCGCGGGCCGGCGAGGACAACCGCGACAAGTCCGAGCGCGGCCACAGCACCGACCGCACCTGGCAGATGTGGGTGGAGGAAGCCATGGGCCCGGGCAGCATGGGCCCGGGCAGCCCGGGCCGCTGAAGCGGCGCAAAAAGCGCCGTCCGGATAGACACTTCGCGCCCAAAATAGAGGCAAGCGCCGCGGGCCATGCGAGCATGGCACCGAAAACGGGAACCAGTTTTCGGAAAAGATCGTTCTTCTCCAATATCTGGAGCGGTTTGGTGACGTGAAGCGTACGGTCCGGCTTCGGGTGCGCACGATCTGTGCACGAGTTCGATGGCTTGGCGCGCGGCTTGCTACTAGGATTTCTGGATAGTCCAGAGCGGCTTGACCGCCCGGGGGCAGTGACGGTGGCAGGCATTTTCGACGAGATGACAGGCGCCGACGGATCGGTACGCCCGCCCTATGGCGAACTCTCGCGCTGGCTCGAGGAGGTTCCGCCCGAGGTGCTCGATCACCGGCGGCGCGAGGCGGAGCTGATCTTCCAGCGGATCGGCATCACCTTCGCGGTCTATGGCGAAACCGACTCGCAGGAGCGCCTGATCCCGTTCGACGTGGTGCCGCGCATCCTCGCCGCGAAAGAATGGGATTTCGTCAGCCGCGGTCTCGAACAGCGCGTGAAGGCGATCAACGCCTATATCGGCGACGTCTACGGCAGGCGCGAGATCCTCAGGGCCGGGATCATCCCCGAAGACCTGGTGTTCCAGAATCCGGTGTTCCGGCCGGAGATGAACGGCCAGAAGGTCCCGCACGACATCTACGTCCACATCGCCGGCATCGACATCGTCCGCGTCGACGCCGAGACCTTCTACGTGCTCGAGGACAATGCCCGCACCCCCTCCGGCGTCTCCTACATGCTGGAGAACCGCGAGATCATGCTGCGGCTGTTCCCGGAGCTGTTCTCCCGCCACCGCGTCGCGCCGGTCGAGAACTACCCCGACGAGCTGCTGGCGACCTTGAAATCAGTGGCGCCGGTAACCGCCTCGTCCGACCCGACGGTCGTGCTGCTCACGCCCGGCATCTACAACTCCGCCTATTACGAGCACTCGTTCCTCGCCGACAAGCTCGGCGTCGAGCTGGTCGAAGGACGAGACCTGTTCGTGAAGGACGAGACCGTCTACATGCGCACGACCCAGGGGCCGCAGCGCGTCGACGTGATCTACCGCCGCATCGACGACGACTTCCTCGATCCCCTCGCCTTCCGTCCGGATTCGGCGCTCGGCGTGCCCGGCGTCATGGCGGCCTACCAGGCCGGCAGCGTAACGCTGGCGAATGCGGTGGGCACCGGCATCGCCGACGACAAGGCGGTCTACAGCTATATGCCGGAAATCGTGAAGTTCTATCTCGGCGAAGAGCCGATGCTGAAAAACGTGCCGACCTGGCGCTGCCGCGAGGAGGCGCACCTCAGCTACGTGCTCGACCATATCGAGGAGCTGGTGGTCAAGGAAGTCCACGGCTCCGGCGGCTACGGCATGCTGATCGGACCGAAGGCCGACAAGGCGCAGATCGCGACGTTCCGTGCCAAGCTCAAGGCAGCGCCGACGAATTTCATCGCACAGCCGACGCTCGCGCTCTCCACCGTCCCGACCTGCGTGGAGGAAGGCATCGCCCCGCGGCACGTCGACCTGCGGCCGTTCGTGCTGGTAGGACGCGACCGCATCCGCATCGTGCCGGGCGGTCTGACGCGTGTCGCGCTGCAAAAGGGATCGCTGGTCGTCAATTCGAGCCAGGGCGGCGGCACCAAGGATACTTGGGTGTTGGATACATAATCATGCTCTCCCGCACTGCCGACAATCTCTACTGGCTCTCACGCTACGTGGAACGCGCCGAATACCTCGCCCGCATCCTCGAGGTGACGCAGCGGCTCACGACCTTGCCGATCGCTTATGCCGGCGAGACCAACGAATGGGAGTCCGCGGTCGCCACCGCCGGCTGTGCCGGCGCGTTCTCCGCGCACCATTCGGAAGCGAACGAAGAAACGGTCACCGAGTTCCTCTGCTTCTCGACCGCCAACCCGTCGTCGATCCGCAACTGTTTCGAGATGGCCCGCACCAATGCGCGGGCGGTGCGTACCGCCCTCACCATGGAGATGTGGGACGCGATCAACGGCACGTGGCTGCAGCTCAAGCGCTTCGGCAACGGCCCGACCTCGCGCGAGGAGTTCATCCGCTTCCTGCGCTGGGTGCAGGAAGCGTCGCTGCGCTTCGACGGCCGCGCCTATCGCACGATGCTGCGCAACGACGCCTATTGGTTCTCGCGGCTCGGCCTCTACCAGGAGCGCGCCGACAACACCGCGCGCATTCTCGACGTCAAGTTTCACCTGCTGTTGCCGACCAACGAACGGGTCGGCGGCCCGCTCGACTATTTCCAGTGGGCGGCGATCCTGCGCTCGGTTTCCGCGCTGACGGCCTATCACTGGGTCTACAAGGAGAGCGTCAAGCCGTGGCTGATCGCCGATCTGCTCATCCTCAAAGATGAGATGCCGCGTTCGCTGGCAAGCTGCTACGGAAACCTGGTGCAGAACCTCGACTACATCGCCCAGGCCTACGGCCGCCAGGGCCCGGCGCAACGGCAGGCTCGGGCGGTGCGCACCAAGCTCCAGAACAGCCGGATGGACGACATCTTCCAGAAAGGCCTGCATGAATTCATCGGCGACTTCATCTCGTCCAACAACCGCCTGGGCGCCGCGATCACCGAGCAGTATCTCATGTGACAGGCAGTAGACATTTCGTACGCCATCATGATGATGGCCATTCATGCGTATCCGCGTCGTCCATCGGACCACCTATCACTACGACACGCCGGCCACCGGCGTGATCCAGATGCTGCGGCTGACGCCGCGCAACCATGACGGCCAGTACGTCATCAACTGGCACATCGACGTATCCGCCGATTGCCGGCTCGACCAGCACGAGGACGCATTCGGCAACCTCTGCCATGCGTTCACCGCCGAGGGCCCGTTCGACGAACTCGTCGTCTCCGTCGAGGGCGAGGTGGAAACCCGCAACACCGACGGCGTTGTGACCGGCGCAGTCGAACGGTTCCCGCCGTCGCTGTTCCTGCGCGAGACGCCGCTGACGACGCCCGACGAAGGGATCGCCGCCTTTGCCGCCGCCGCGCGTGCCGCCGCCGGCGACGACAGCCTCAAGCTCCTGCACGAGTTGCTGGCGGGTCTGCACCGCGACATCACGTTCGACCCCGACCCCACCCATTCGGCAACCACGGCCGCCGAAGCATTCGCCCTCAAGCGCGGCGTGTGCCAGGACCTCACCCACATCTTCATCGCCGCGGCACGCAGCATCGGGCATTCCGGCGCGCTACATCAGCGGCCACTTCCATCGCAATGACGGCGTCATCGATCAGGACGCCGGCCACGCCTGGGCCGAGGGGTTCGTGCCGAATCTCGGCTGGATTGCATTCGACCCCGCGAATGGAATCTGCGCGACCGACGCGCATGTCCGGATCGCGGCCGGGCTCGACTATCTGAGCGCGGCGCCGGTCCGCGGCACCCGCTACGGGGGCTCCGGCGAGACCTTGTCGGTGAGCGTCCATGTCGACCAGACACAACGGCAGTCACAGTCACAAGGCTGACCTTTACCACCACACCAACATTGCTTGGGGGCCTGCCGGGTCGCTATAAGGGCTTCGCCAGCCGGGGGAGCGGCCACACAATGACCTATTGCTGCGGGATCCTGGTTCGTGACGGTTTGGTGATGTTCGCCGACACCCGCACCAATGCCGGGGTCGACAACATCTCGACGTTTCGCAAGCTCCATGTCTTCAGCAAGCCTGGCGAGCGCATCATCGGTGTCGCGACCGCCGGCAATCTGTCGATCAGCCAGTCGGTCGTGAGCATGCTGCGCGAGGGCTGGGAAAATCCCGAAACCGGCGAAACCGAGACCCTGATGACCGCGCCGACCCTGTTCCAGGCGGCGCAGCGGGTCGGACGCACCATCCGCAAGATTCACGACGAGGAGGCGAGCGCGCTTGAGGCCAACGACGTCCGGTTCGACGTCTCGTTTCTGCTGGGTGGCCAAGTCAAGGGCGAGCGCCCTCGCCTGTTCCTGCTCTACACGGCGGGCAACTTCATCGAGTGCACGCAGGACACCCCGTATCTGCAAATCGGCGAGCACAAATATGGCAAGCCGGTGCTCGACCGCGCCATCACCTACGATCTCGACCTCTATGACGCGTTGAAGATCGGACTGGTGTCGGTCGACTCCACCATGCGCTCGAATCTCAGCGTCGGACTGCCGCTCGACGTCCTGGTGGCGCGCCGCGACTCCTACGACGCCGAACTCAACTACCGCATCGAGCCGGGCGAACCCTACTTCCACGACCTGCGGGAGCGCTGGTCGGCGGCGTTGCGCGCCGCGCACGCCAATATTCCGCGCCCACCCTACAAGAGCGCGCGCTAGTCCCATTTCGGATTCACCGCGAACGTGTGCGTAATTTGAACCGCACTGCGCGTTACGCGCCATAACGACCAATAATTTATTGCCGGCATTCGCGCGGATGACTTAACCCGCGATTAACGCCACGGGCCGAAATGGCCGGTCGGCGCAGCGTTAACCCTCGGAAAGCCTGCATCTCAAGCCAATCGCAATTATTCCGACGTATCCCTGCCTAAAAGCCCTGGGGGACAGCGAGTTGGCTTCGGCTCCACCACACACCGGCGAAGGACGAACGTTCAGCGGCCGCTACCATGCGCGCCGTGGCGTCGTGATCCCGATCGGCGTTATTGTCGCCGTCGCGATCATTTGCGTCGTCGTCGCCGTGTTGGGCTCCGCACAGCGCGCCGACGAAGTCGCGGTCGCGACCGAGCGGCAACTGTTCACGCGCGCGCTGCACAATCACGGCGAGCGCATGCTGCGCGAGGTCGATGCCGTCGCCAATTCCGAAGCCGCCTATCGCAAGATCCGTCTCGATTTCGACATCGAATGGGTCCAGGTCTATGTCGGCCAGCGCCTGCAATCCTACTTCGATCACCATTTCGTCTTCGTCGCCGACCCGTCCGATCGCTTGCTGTATGCCACGCTGGGCGGTGGACGCGTCGATCCGAACTGGTTCAACTCGGTCCGCACCGACCTCAATGCCGCGCTCGACCAATTGCGGGGGCGCAGCAACCCCACGGCCGGCAGCGCGCTTGCCGGCGCCAATCAGCCGGCGGCTGCGCCACAGAGCCAGCGAATTACCCGGATACAAACCTTCCTCGGTCGCCCGGCCATCCTCGGCGCCGTCGCGATCGCGAGCTCCGACGACCTCGCGCGCAACGGCGCGGAGAAGGCGCCGATCGTGATGAGCGTGAAGCTGATCGACAGCGATGTCCTGGCGGAGATCGCGTCGCATCTGCAATTGCGCAACCTGCGCCAGGTCAGCGTCGAGTCGATCGTACCCGGCGACTACGTCTTCAAGCTGACCGACCCGCAGGGCCAGCAGGTCGCGACCTTCGCATGGACGCCCAAGCGCCCCGGCGCGGAAATCGTCAGCAGCGTCATTCCGTTCATCGCGGTCGCGATCACCGGCTTCGCGCTGCTGGCCGCGCTCGTGCTCGGCCATATGCGCCGCACCGCCGCGACGATCGCGTCGGGTGAATTGAGACTGCGCCACCTTGCGCTGCACGACCCGCTCTGCGGGCTGCCGAACCGCATCTTCTTCGGCGAGCGCCTCGAGACCGTCATCGCGGACGTGCGCAAAGGCAGTCCGTCCGCCGCGGTGCTCTACATCGACCTCGATCACTTCAAGGACGTCAACGATACCCTCGGCCATCCGATCGGCGACGAACTGATCCGCGCCGTCACGCAGCGGCTCACCCATACGGTCCACGACAACGACCTCGTCGCTCGCATCGGCGGCGACGAATTCGCCGTCGTCACCTCGGGCGGCTCCGAGCATTCGACGTTGCTGACCATCGCGAACCGCCTGATCGCGGCGATTTGCGCCCCCTACACGATCAGCAACCAGACCATCGTGATCGGCGCCAGCATCGGCATCGCCGTGGTCAACGGGAAGACCGGTGGCGCCGCCGACGTCATGCGTCATGCCGACTTGGCGCTGTACCGCGCCAAGAACGAGGGCCGCAATCGCGCCTGCATCTACGACACCGCGATGGACTCGGACCTGATCCAGCGCAAGCTGATCGAAAACGACCTGCGTCTTGCGATCGAGAACAACGAACTCCGCGTCGCGTACCAGCCGATCGTCAACAACAGCGGCGAGATCGTGGTCGGCGTCGAAGCGCTCTGCCGCTGGACGCACCCAACCCGCGGCGAGATTTCCCCGGCCGAATTCATCCCGATTGCGGAGAACTCCGGCCTGATCATCGAGCTCGGCGAATGGGTCCTGCGCCGTGCCTGCATCGACGGCAATGCCTGGCCGAGCGTCGCCGTCTCCGTCAACGTTTCGCCGTTGCAGTTCCGCCGCTCCGACTTCGTCGACGTGGTGGAGCGCATCCTCGCCGAGACCGGCTTCGATCCGACGCGGCTCGAGCTCGAGGTCACCGAGAGCACGCTGCTCGGCAACGTCGATACCGCCGAGCTTGCGATGTTCCGCCTCAAGGCGCTGGGCGTGCGGCTTGCGCTCGACGACTTCGGCACCGGCTATTCGAGCCTGCTCTATCTGCGCCGTTTCCCATTCGACAAGCTCAAGATCGACCGCAGCTTCGTGCATTCGATCGAACGCGCGGCCGACGCCGCCGCGATCGTTCACGCGGTGGTCAGCCTCGGCCGCGGCCTCGGCATGAAGGTCACCGCCGAGGGCGTCGAGACCGCCGAGCAGCACCTGTTCCTGCGTGCCGCCGGTATCCACTCCATGCAGGGCTTCCGCTTCGGCCGCCCCGGCCCGGCGGCGGATATCACCACGCGGCTGGCCACCCCGGGCTCGTTCCGGATCACCGACGAGTTGTCGGGCCTCGCATTGGCGGGCTGACCGACGACCTCAGTCCAGCTTCAAGCCGATTGACCGGATGACGGGCGTCCATTTCGCGACCTCCGCCTCGAGCGTTCGGCGCGTATTCTCGGGACTCGGATCGAGCTCGGGCTCGAAACCTGCCGTGACGAACATCCGCTGCAGCTCCCGGTCTGCCATCGTCTGACGCGACGCTTGAGCGATCTGCTCGATGATCACCTTCGGCGTTCCACGCGGCGCAAACAGCCCAAGGAACTGCGTCGCAGCCAGCCCGGGCATCCCGGCCTCGGCCGCCGTAGGAATGTTCGGCGCGCTTTCGAGGCGGGTATCACTCGTGACCGCAAGTATCCGCTGCTTGGCGGTGTTGTGCATTTCGATGGCCTGGCTCGTCACGCTCTGCAACAGCATCGGGATGTGTCCGCTGATGAGATCTGTCAAAGCCGGGCCGGCACCGCGGTACGGCACGTGCGCGATGTCTGTGCCTGACAACGACTTGAACAGTTCGCCGATCAGGTGGTTCGGCGTACCAACCCCGGACGAGCCGTAGGAAAGCTTGCCGGGATGAGCGCGCGCGTAGTCGGCGAGTTCCTTCAGGCTGTGTATCGGCAGCGACGGATGCACATTGATGAATGTCGCGTTGCGGCCGACGACGGCAATCGGCTCGAAATCCTTCACCGGATCGTACGGCGGACGTGCTGACGCGGTCGGATTGATCACAAGCCCGGAGTTTCCACCCAGCAGGACGGTGTAGCCATCCGGTTTGGCGCGCGCGACCGCCGCCGTGCCGAGTGAACTCCCGGCGCCACCGATGTTCTCGATGACGATCGTCCCAAGAATCGATTTCGCCCGATCCGCCCAAGGTCGTCCGGTCGAATCATAGACGCCGCCTGGCGGATAAGGGATCACCAGGCGGATCGGACGATCGGGATATTTGGACTGGCCGAACGCAGCCTCGTTCAGCGCGGCACCGGCGAGCGCGGCCGCACCAAGCGCAAGAAAATCACGCCTTTTCATGAAGCGATCCTCCCGAGTGACTTTTTCGGCCACACTAGCACATTGCGCAGGCCCCCGCGCAGCGGCGATAATGCGCCTTATCCCAAAGGAATTGCGATATGTCGGCACAGAAAGTTGCAGTGGTCACCGGCGCGGGCACCGGCATTGGCCGAGCGGTGGCGCTCGCGCTGATGAAAGAGGGCTTCGGCGTCGCGCTCGCCGGACGCCGCCAGGACAAGCTCGACGAAACCGCCTCGGCAGGCGTCAAGACCAACGGACAGAGCCTGGTCGTGCCGACCGACGTGAGCGATCCGGCTTCGGTCAAGGCGCTGTTCGCCAGGACCAAGGACACCTTCGGGCGCTGCGACGTACTGTTCAACAACGCCGGCATCGGCGCGCCGGCGACGCCGATCGAGGACTTGCCCTACGAAACCTGGAAGAAGGTCGTCGATATCAATCTCACCGGCATGTTCCTGTGCACGCAGGAAGCGATCCGGCTGATGAAGGCGCAGAGCCCGCGCGGCGGCCGCATCATCAACAACGGCTCGATCTCGGCGCATACGCCGCGACCGGGCGCGGCCGCCTATACGGCGACCAAGCACGCCGTCACCGGGCTGACCAAGCAGACCGCGCTCGACTGCCGCGGCAAGGACATCGTCTGCGGCCAGATCGACATCGGCAACGCGGCGACGCCGCTCACCGAGCGCATGGTGCAGGGCCAGGGCGTGCTGCAGCCGGACGGGAGCTTGATGGTCGAAGCGCGCATGGACCCCGACGCCGTCGGCCGCGCGGTCGTCTACATGGCGGGCCTGCCGCTCGACACCAATGTGCTGTTCATGACCGTGATGGCGAACGCGATGCCGTTCGTCGGACGGGGCTGATCTGCGTCGGGAACATCGCGCCCGCGGAGGTCGTTGCAGCCAAGGGTAGAAAGCGCCAAAATAAGCGTGGTGGACCGCTCGCAGGTGTGTTGGGGATTGGGGTCAAGTGATCACGCGTCGCCACGTATTCTATGTCGCGGGCAACGATCCGCGGGGCGTCGACAGCTACTATCGGCTGTTCCAGCGTGAACTCGGCCGCTTCCAGAAGATTTCCTCGGTTGCGGCAACCGTCAGCGAACTTCATATCGAGGCGGACAAACCCAACGCCCATTGGTCGGTCACCGCTCAGAACGCGCAGTGGCACGTCACCACGACATACGATTTCCTCAGATGGGACGACCTCATCGCGGCCAACATGAAGAGGCCGATGTGGCAGCGTTACCTGCTCGCCTTCATATGTTTCTTCAAGAATCTCGCCAACGGGACGATCGCCCGGATCTTTCTGGCAAGCTGGCAGTGCGGGCTTGTCTACATCTACCCGACGATCGGTCTAATATTGACGCTTGTCGGTCCGCTCGCGTTGGGCTGGGGCGTGGCCCACCTCGTGTCCGACTTCGCGGGGCTGGCGGGCTGGTGGCCGCTGATCGCCGGATGCATCGCCGCCGCCGTGAGTTTTCCGATTGCAGTGCGGATCGCCAACAAGGCATTCGTCGCCCAATTGACCGAAGCACGGCTGTGGTACGATGACTGGGCCTGTCGACGGCGCCCCGACTATATCGAACGGACCGACACCTTCGCCCGGCAGATCATCGCCAAAACGCGCGCGGGCAACGTCGACGAAGTTCTGGTCATCGGACACAGCGGCGGCGGCGCAATCGCGCTGCTGATCATGGCCCGTGCGCTCGAAATCGACCCGACATTCGCGCTTGCGGTGCCGCATGCAGCATTGGCCACGCTCGGCAGCCTGTTGCCGATTGTGGCCCTTCATCGGCACGCGGACCAGACCCGTGAAGCCATCCGCAGGGTCGCGAGCGAGCCGAGCGTCACCTGGGTCGACATCCAGGCGCGCCCGGACCCCATGAACTTCTACCGCTTCGATCCGATCCGGGACGTCGGGCTGAACGTCGACAAGCAATGCAATCCGATGATCTGGCGGTTCTCGATGAAGGACCTCGTTTCCCCCGAGCAGTATCGACGCCTGCGTTGGAATTTCTTCCGTATGCACTTCCAGTTCATCATGGCGAACGACCGGATAACCTATTACGACTATTTCACTATGGTGTGCGGTCCGACATCGTTGGCGGACCGGGCAAGACCGGCAAGCATATTGGTCGCCAAGCCGGCTTCGGCCGGGACCGGCCTCGAACCCCAACCATCGCCCATCAATCCGGCTGTCGATCGATATGCCAATCCCTAGCGATCGCACCGATGCGCGCAGCCGGCGACGCATCAGCAAGTCAAAATTCGTGAATGGCGCTCAAGTCCCATGACGATCGTGGCGGCCAAGCTGATCTGGCTTTTCGGCGTCGTGGCGTGGTTTCTCATGCGCCGGGTCCTGGTCCGCGGATCGCGCCGCATCAAGATGCGCGACAAGCGCATCGGCTGGCTGGAAGGCGTGCTGCTGCTCGCATCCCTGCTGGGTCTGTTCGTGGTTCCGATGATCTACGTGGCGTCGGGCAAGCCGGCATTCGCCGACCATGCGTTCCATCCGGCGCTGGCGTGGCTCGGGGTCCTGACGTTTGCAGCGGCGCTTTGGCTATTCTACCGCACCCACAAGGACCTCGGTACCAACTGGTCGATTACGCTCGTGGTGCGCGAGCAGCACAGCCTGGTTACCAATGGTGTCTACGCGCACGTTCGGCATCCGATGTACGCGGCGTTCTGGCTGTGGGCGCTCGCGCAATTCCTGCTCCTGCCGAACTGGATCGCCGGCGCGGCCGGCCTGGTCGGGTTCGGCGTGCTGTTCTTCGGGCGAGTCCACGCCGAGGAGCGGATGTTGATCGATCACTTCGGCGACGACTATCGCCGCTATATGGCGCGCACCGCCCGGATCATCCCCGGCCTGTATTGAGGCCGTCAGCGCGGCCCGCGCATCATCGGGACCAGCGTGGGCGACGACCCGGCCTGAATTGTGCCGACCGGCTCGAAACCATGGCGCCGATAGAGCGAGACGTTCCGCGGATTGGTGGATTCGAGGTAGGCCGGCACCCGCTCGCGGTCGCAGCGATCGAGCGCATACGACATCAGCGCATCGCCATATCCCTTGCCCTGATGTGCCGGGTCGACGCCGATCAGCGGCAGGTACCAGTGCGGCTCCCGCGGGTGATATTTCGCCATCTGCTCAAATATCGCGGCCCCATCCGCGAGCTGCGATTGCGACACCGTGTTTTGCATCACGTCATTGAGTCCGTCGTCGTCGGGCTCGACCCCGGGCGGCAGCCACAGCGCGGCGCCGGCATAGCCGGCCGTCGTATACGCGCTGCCACGTTCAAACGCGCGGCCACCGAAGGCGCGGGCCAGCCGCGGCATGGCCGCGAGATATTGCTGCGCGTTAGGCCACGTCCAGCGCGCCATCGGATCCGCCGCAAATGCCAGGACGAGGGTCTGGATTGCCGCGCTTTCATCGTCCGGCGTCATGACTCTGACAGTTTGAACGTCCACGTTGTCCTCCGACGTTACGGCGCGGACGTGCTGTCGGACAGCCGTGGCCAAACTTGGGCGTGCACGCAGCATACCCGGAATTCAACGCCGCGCTTTCGCCTTGACCTTGCGGGCCGTGCCTTGCATCGCGGCGCGCAACTCCGCCAGCAGCCGCTCGTTGTCCCGGGTGAAACACGTCACGACGCTCTTGGGAACGAGCGTGTTCGGATCGTGCCGCCCGCCCCAGCGGACCATTTCGACCAGCACGGGCGTCAGGTCGCGACCCTTGTCGGTCAGCGTGTAGATCACCTGCCTGCGATTGTCGGGATCGGCGCGGCGAACGATCAATCCCTGCTCTTCGAGCTTCTTGAGCCGCGCGGTCAGGATGTTCGACGCAATGCGCTCGGGCGACACCATCAGCTCTTTGAAATGGCGTTTGCCCACGAACAGCAGGTCGCGGATCACGAGCAGGGTCCAGCGGTCGCCGAACAGGTCGAGCGCAAAGTCGATCGGGCAGCCGGAGAGCCGGCGCTTGCGGCCGTCGCTCATCGCACCTCCAAAAACAAAATCAGTGATATCAGGGCCTTAGATAACTTGCAAAATACAAGTAATCTGCTAATGTTTACTTGCATAATGCAACTGATGGAGGGACATCGATGGGACCGTCGATCAGGGTGAGCGCATTTCGCTGGGTGCCGCCGTTTGCACAGGGCCTGGCGCGCGACTTCAGGGTGCGCTGGGCGCTGGAAGAGGCCGGCCTTCCCTATGAGGAACGGCTGATCGGTCCCGAGGACCAATCGAGCGAAAGCTACCGGGCGCTGCAGCCGTTCGGGCAGATCCCGGCGATCGAGCACGACGGGCTCCCGCTGTTCGAGTCCGGCGCTATCGTCCTGCACATCGCAGAGCGTTCGGAAGCGCTGATGCCATCAGATCCCGCGGGGCGGGCGCGCGTGACCTGCTGGGCGTTCGCCGCGCTCAACTCGATCGAGCCGCGGGTGCAGGCCCTGGGCGAGATCGACCTTTTCCATGCTGACGCGGAGTGGGCGAAGCAGCGCCGTCCTGCGGTGGAACAGGCGGTGAAAACGCGGCTGGCCGCCCTCGCCGCCCGCTTCAACGGGCGCGATTATCTCGAGGACCGCTTCACCGCGGCCGATATCCTGATGACGACGGTGTTGCGCGCGCTACGGCACACCGACCTGGTCGCGCAAATACCTGTGCTGGAAGCCTATCGGCTGCGCTGCGAAGCGCGGCCGGCGTTCCAGAAAGCGATGGCCGATCATTTGGCCCCATCCGCGAAGAATGCCCCGGCCGTCAACTAGTCATTGGGGAGGAAATCATGTCCACGCAAACCGACCCGCAGCCGCATGCTGCGGGGGTGGTCGCCCCGATCATGGCAACTCGCTTCCTGCTCGCGGCCCTCGCCTACATCATTCCGACATTCCCGCTGGGCTATTTCTGGCATCTGGAGATTTTTCGACACACCTACGCTTCGCTGGCGGTCTATCGGCCAGACATCATCATACCGCTGGGTGTCGCCTCGATGCTGATCCAGGGTGTCGCCTGGGCGTACCTTTACTCGCGCCTGTTTGCCCGTGAAAACGTCATGGAAGGCGCGCTGAAGTTCGCGGCGGTCGCCTTTCCGCTGGCCTGGAGCTTCATGGTCCTCGCCGTCGCCGCCAAGCACCATATGTCGTCCGTGTCGGGCTTCCTGCTGATCGAGACCGCGTTTCTTTTGGTGCAATATGTCGTCGTAAGCCCCTTGATCGCCCTCGCTTTCTCATACCGAAAGGCCCTGACGGCTGACTGTTTGAACCGGTACAATCCTCCGCGAATCTTGTGGGGCGGGGGCATGCTGCAACTTCAATCGGCCTTGGGCGTCGTCGGCCTGCTCGTCATCGCCTGGCTCGTCAGTGAGCGCCGCGGCGCGGTCGCCTGGAAGCAGGTGGGACTGGCGCTCCTCCTCACCATCGCCGTCGCGGTTCTGCTGCTCAAGATCCCGCAGATCGTCGCCGCCTTCGCCTATGTGAACCAGGCGGTCGGCGCGATCGCCGCCGCGACCCGCGCCGGCACGTCCTTCGTGTTCGGCTATCTCGGCGGCGGTCCCCTGCCCTACGACCTCAAGACGCCCGGCGCCGAATTCATCCTCGCCATCCAGGCGCTGCCGGTGCTGCTGGTCATGAGCGTGCTCACGACGGTGCTGTTCTACTGGCGCGTCCTGCCGCCTCTGGTGCGCGGCTTCTCCTGGGCGCTGGAGCGGACCATCGGCGTCGGCGGCGCGGTCGGGCTGGCGACCGCCACCAACATCTTCGTCGGCCACGTCGAGGCGCCGCTGTTCATCCGTCCGTATCTGGCGCGGCTGACGCGCAACGAACTGTTCATCGTGATGACCGGCGGCATGGCCGGCATCGCCGGCACCGTGCTGGTGCTCTATGCCACCTTCCTCGCTCCCATCATCCCGGATGCGGCGGCGCATCTCGTGATCGCCTCGGTGCTCGGCGCACCGGCCGCGATCCTCATCAGCCTGATCATGGTGCCGGAAACCACCGAGAGGCACACCGGCGGCGATCTGATCGAGCCCGAGCCGGTCGCGTCCTCGACCATGGACGCGATCGTGAAGGGCACCGTCGCCGGGCTCGAGCTGCTGCTGACGATCTGCGCCATGCTGATCGTGCTGGTGGCGCTGGTCCATCTCGGCAACGCCATCCTCGGCCTGCTGCCGGATATCGCCGGTGCGCCGTTGTCGCTGCAGCGCATGCTCGGATGGCTGATGGCGCCGGTGTGCTGGCTGATGGGCATCCCCTGGGACCAGGCGCAGACCGCCGGCAGCCTGATGGGCATCAAGACGATCCTCAACGAACTGATCGCCTATGTGGAGCTGTCGAAACTTCCGCCCGACGCGCTCGACGCGCGCTCGCGGCTGATCATGCTCTATGCGATGTGCGGCTTCGCCAATTTCGGCTCGCTCGGCATCATGATCGGCGGCATGGCGACGATGGCGCCGGAGCGGCGCGACGACATCGTCTCGCTCGGGCTCAAGTCGATCGTGTCGGGCACGCTGGCGACCTGCCTGATCGGCGCGATCGTCGGCGTGCTGAGCTGAAAGTCAGATCGCGCCCGCAGTGTTGCGCCTCGGACGATGCAGCCGAATTGAAAAGACCCTGCCGCTCACACGGCAGGGTCGGTTCGCAGACCAAAGATGGTCTCGGCCTTAGCCCGGCGTCGGCGCGTAGCGGCCGGTCGCCTGCGGCGCGTAATCGCCCTTGCCCTTGGTGTGCCACTCCAGGCGCGTGTCGCGTGGCCAGGTCCGCTTGAGGTCGTCGCGTACGTCGACGCGCAAGCGGCCCAGCCCATCGATCTCGAGCTCGACCTTGTCGCCGTTCTGGAACGCATGCAGGCCGCGGTGGTTGGTGCCGGTCGCCAGCACGTCGCCCGGCTCCAGCCCGTGAATGGAGCTCACGAACTCGATGCAGCGCGGGATTTTGTGCGCCATGTCGCTGGTGTTGTAGTTCTGCTTCAGCGTCCCGTTGTTCCAGAGACGGACCTGCAGCTTGTGCGGATCCTTGATCTCGTCGGCGGTGACGATGTAGGGGCCGATCGGCGCAAAGGTGTCGCGCGACTTCATCTGATAGAAGGTATTGCCCGGCGGCTTCAGCCCGCGCGCGGAGCCGTCGATGAAGTTGGTGTAGCCGAACACGTAGCTCATCGCGTCGGCTTCTTTGATGTTTGCGCCGCGCTTGCCGATGATCACCGCAAGCTCGGCCTCGCCTTCAAAGTGGGTCGCCGGCACATCGGGCAGCACCATCGTACCCGCGGTCGGCAGGACGCAATTCGGCGACTTGAGGAACGCGTTGATCGGCGCCGGCTCCTTGCGGGTGCCGTCCTCCATGTAGTTGACCGCCATGCAGTCGATATTGATCGGGCGCGGCAGCGGCGGACGGATCGTGACCTTGTCGAGCGGAATGGCGCGGCCGCGGCCGGCGGCCTGCTCGATCCTATTGCGGTAATCGCCCCAACGTTCGATGACACCATTGATCAGGTCGTGCGGCCCGAGTTGCGGCACGTCCTTGACCGCATCCATGACGTCCACGACGACGTCATCCTTGAGCACACCAAGCCGGAAATCATCGAAAAACAGGATCTTCACGGCATCCTCCCTTGTGGCTTTTTTGTCGGTGCGACACGCTAGTCCCTGTGGGCGGATTGGATCAAGTCCCGATTCGCAAATCGTTGCCGGTCGGCTTTTTGACCCTTCCTTCCCAACAGACAGCGATGTACTTTTGAGACAACGCTCAGGACACATGAGCATCCACGCGCGCATTGCGCGATGACAAGGGAGGACCTGATGACGCTTCCCCGCCGCACGTTCGTCCGGCTGGCCGCAAGTGCTGCGGCTGCCCCGGCCATCTCACGTTTCGCATGGGCGGCGACCGATCCGTCGCGGGCCGTGCGCATCGTGGTCGGATTTGCCCCCGACAGCGCGGCTGACATTGTTGCGCGCCTGCTGGCCCGATCGTTGTCGGAACGCACCGGTCAGGAGATTTATCGTCGATAACCGATCAGGCATCGGCGGTAACATCGCCACCGAGATGGTCGTGAACGCGGCGCCGGATGGCCACACGCTGCTGATGGTCGGCCCATCAAGCGCGATCGATGCGACGCTCTACGACAAGCTCGGCTTCGATTTCCGCCGCGATATCGCGCCGGTCGCCGCCGTCGTGCGCTCTCCCAATGTCATGCTGGTGGCCCGTCGGTTGCGGCCACAGACGGTTGGCGAATTCATCGCGCTGGCGAAGGCCAAGCCCGGCGCAGCTCACCATGGCTTCGGCCGGGGTCGGAACCGCGAGCCACCTCGCAGGCGAGCTGTTCAAGATGACGACCGGCGTCGAAATGGTGCATGTCGCCTACCGCGGCGGCGCGGGCGCCTATGACGACCTGCTCGGCGGCCGGGCGGACGTCTACTTCCCGCCGCTGATCTCGGCGCGTGAACACGTCAGGAGCGGCGCGCTGCGGGCCTTGGCGGTCCGGCTCGGTGCCGGGCTACGAGGCCAGCACCTGGTTTGGCATCGGCGCGCCCAGGAACACGCCCGCCGACATCGTCGAGCGGCTCAACGCCGAGATCAATGCGGTCTTGGCCGATCCCCAAGTCGCGGCGCGGATCGCCGATGGCGGCGGCACGGTCGATCGCCGGCTCGGCGTCCGACTTCGGCAAGCTGATCGCCGACGAAACCGAGAAGTGGGCCAAGGTCATCAGCCTCCTCGGGCACGACGCTGAGCTGACGGGAACTCATGAAACTTCCCCGCCGTCGCTTCCTGCATCTGGCCGCGGGCGCGGCGGCGCTGCCCGCCACTTCGCGCATCGCTACGGCGCAAAGCTATCCGTCGCGCCAGATCACCATGATCGTTCCGTTCGCGGCCGGCGGCCCGGCCGACACGGTCGCGCGCATCATGGCCGAGCGCATGCGGACGTCGCTCGGCCAAACCGTGGTCATCGAGAACGTCGCGGGCGCCGGCGGCAGCATCGGCGTCGGCCGGATCGCCAAGGCGGCACCCGACGGCTACACGTTCGGCATGGGCATCTCGAGCACCCAGGTCGTCAATCCGGTGATCTATTCCCTGCCCTACGACGTGCAGACCGATTTCGAGCCGATCGCGCTGCTTGCCAGCAATCCGCACTTCATCGTCGCGAAGAAGGCCAACCCGGCGAACGACCTGAAGGAGTTCATCGCCTGGCTCAAGGCCAACCCGGACAAGGCGACCGCCGGCACCGCGGGCAACGGCAGCCCGCCGCACCTCGGCGCGGTGTTCTTCCAGCACGCGACCGGCACCCGCTTCGGCTTCGTGCCCTATCGCGGCGGCGGGCCGGCCATGCAGGACCTGGTGGCCGGGCAGATCGACCTGATGATCGACGCGCCGGCGACGGTGCTGCCGCAACTGCGCGCCGGCACCATCAAGGTCCACGCCCTGGCCGCCAAGAGCCGGCTCGCGAGCGCGCCCGACGTTCCGACCACCGACGAGGCCGGCCTGCCCGGATTCCATTTCTCGGCCTGGTTTGCATTGTTCGCGCCGAAGGGCATGCCGAAGCCGATGATCGATCGCCTCAACGCCGCCGCGGTGGAGAGCCTCGCCGACGGCGGCGTGCGGGCGCGGCTGGCGGAGTTCGGGCTCGACATCTTCCCGCGCGAGCAGCAGACGCCGCAGGCGGTGACGGCGTTGCACAAGGCTGAAATCGAGACGTGGTGGCCGATCATCAAGGCCGCCAAGATCAAGGGCGACTGATCCGGCAGTTTGAATTCCATCTTCCTTCGTTCCGCAAATCGGTCCCGACGACGCGATAGAATTTGAGGACATGCCATGAATGGTTCCCGCCGCCGATTTCTGCATCTGGCGGCGGGCGCCGCCGCGCTCCCCGCCATCTCCAGCAGCGCATGGCCGCAAGCCTATCCGTCACGGCCGGTGCGGATCATTGTTGGTCTTGCGGCCGGCGGCGCCACCGACATCGTCGCGCGGCTGATCGGTCAATGGCTGTCGGATCGCCTCGGCCAGCAATTCGTCGTCGAGAACCGGCCGGGCGCCAATGGCAATATCGCCACCGAGGCGGTCGTGAACGCCAGCGCCGATGGCCATACGCTGCTGGCGATCTCCCCGGGAGCCGCGATCAACGGCGCGCTCTACGACAAGCTCAATTTCGATTTCCATGCGCGACATCGCGCCGGTCGCCGGCATCCTCCGCGTTGCCGAACGTGATGGCGGTGAGCCTGTCGCTTCCGGTCAAGACCGTTCCCGAGTTCATCGCCTATGCCAAGGCCAACCCGAACAAGATCAAATGGGATCGGCCGGCATCGGCTCCTCCAATCATCTGTCCGGCGAGCTGTTCAAGCTGATGGGCGGCGCGCCGATGGTGCACGTGCCCTATCGCGGCGCCGCACCCGCGTTGACCGACCTCATCGGCGGACAGGTGCAGGTGGTCTTCTCCGCCGTGCCGTCGACCGTCGAATATATCAAGGCCGGCAAGGTGCGCGCGCTCGCCGTCACCTCGACGTCACGCGCCGAGGCGCTGCCGGACCTTCCCGACGGTCGCCGAATTCGTACCCGGCTACGAGGCCAGCAATTGGTGGGGCATCGGCGCACCCAAGAACACGCCCGCCGCCATCGTCGACACGCTCAACCGCGAGATCAATGCCGCGTTTGCCGATCCCAAGATGAAGGCCCGGCTTTCGGAGCTTGGCGGTGCCGTGCTTGCGGGCCCGCCCGCCGACTTCGAAAAACTGATCGCTGACGAAACCGACAAATGGGGAAAGGTTATCCGAACGGCCAACATCAAGGCGAACTAGTTCACTCCGGCGTTCACGTTGCATCGTTTTCGTTCCGCAATTTCGGTCCCAGCAGTCTGACAACGGTTGAGGAAACGCCATGAATTCTTCCCGTCGCCGATTTCTGCAGTGCGCGGCGGGTGCCGCCGCCCTGCCCGCGGTGTCCAGCGCCGCATGGTCGCAAGCCTATCCGTCGCGGCCGGTGCGCTTCATCGTCGGCTTTCCCGCCGGCAACGCGCCCGACATCATCGCGCGCCTCGTGGGTCAAATGCTGTCGGAGCGGCTCGGCCAGCAATTCGTGATCGAGAACCGCCCGGGCGCCGCCAGCAACATCGCCACCGAGGTGGCGCTGTCCGCGCCGCCGGACGGCTACACGCTCCAGATGATCGTCCTGACCAACGTCTTCAACCAGACGCTCTTCCCGCACCTCAAATTCAATTTCATGCGCGACATCGCGCCGGTCGGCGGCATCGCCAACGCGCCGTATCTCATCGTGATCAATCCGTCGCTGCCGGTAAAAACCATCCCGGAGTTCATCGCCTATGCCAAGGCGCACCCCGGCAAGATCAATTACGCCTCCGGCGGCAACGGCAGCTCGTCCCACATCTTCGGCGAGATGCTGAAGAAGATGGCCGGCATCGACCTCACCCATGTGCCCTATCGCTCGAGCTTCATGCCCGACCTGCTGTCCAACCAAATTCAGATGACCATCAATCCGATCCCGCAGGCGATGGAATATGTCCGCACCAACACACTGCGCGCCATTGCGGCGACGACAGCGAAGCGGCTGGATTTCCTGCCGGACATCCCGACCGTGGGCGAATCCGTTGAAGGCTACGAAGCGATCGGCTGGTATGGCCTCAGCATGCCGAGGAACACTCCCGCCGGAGTTCGTCAACGCGATCAACAAGGCCACCAATGCCGCCCTCGCCGATCCCAAGGTGAAGGCGCGGTTCGCCACCCTGGGCGTCGAGCCGATGCCGCTGACACCGGCCGGCTTCACAAAATTCATCACATGACGACTACGACAAGTGGTCGAACGTGATCAAGACCACCGGCATCAAGGTGGACTGAGCGCGCTACCGCGATTGCCCTCTCGTGACTTGCTTCGCCCTTACCTTGCTAAGGGAACCGCCTATGACCAGGTCGCACACCGCACGCGCACGCAACGTCGCCGCGCTCGTCTTGTTAAGCACCGTCGTACTTGGCGTTGGGACCTTGGCGCACGCACAGAGTTATCCATCACGGCCCGTCAGGATCGTCGTACCCTTTCCGCCCGGCGGCCCGCTTGATCTGACGACGCGCCTGCTCGCGGAGAAGCTTACCGCGAGCCTGAAACAGCCGTTCGTGGTGGAGAACCGGCCCGGCGCCGCCGGCAACATCGGAACCGCTTCGGTCGCGAAAGCGAGTGGCGATGGCTATACGCTGCTGCTCGTCCTCGACACGCCGCTGACCGTCAACCCGTGGCTCTACGCCAAACTCCCCTTCGAGCCGGTTCAGGATTTCGCACCGATCTCGACGGTCGCCAGCTTCTCGCTGATGCTGGTCGCGCATCCCTCCATGACCGTCAATACGGTGGCAGAGTTCGTTGCCCATGCAAGAGCCCGCAAGGACCGTCCATTGATCTACGGCAGCGGCGGCGCGCCCGGCAGTCCCGGCCACCTGGCGATGGAATATCTTCGCATGCAGGCCGGCTTCCCCGGCGTTCACGTGCCGCATAAGGGCAATGCCGAGGTCGTCATCAGCCTCGTCGGGGGGCAGGTCGAAGTCCGGTTTCCTGGCAACACCGGGGGTTCTTCAGAACGTGCGCGACGGCCGGTTGAAGGCGTTCGCCGTCTCCAGCCCCCGGCGCACGCCGCTGGCACCCGATGTCCCGACGATGGCGGAGAGCGGCTATCCCGGGTTCGAGGTGAGGTTCTTCCTGATGATGCTCGCTCCGGCATCCACGCCGGAACCGATACGCGCCGTCCTCGAACGCGAGGTCCGGCTGCAATGCAGTCGCCGGACGTGCGAGAAAAACTTCGCGTGCAAGACCTCGAGCCGATCGGGAGCACCGGCGCCGAGACGAAGGACTTGATCAAGACCACCGGTGAACGATGGAGGTCCGTCATCAAGTCCGCCAACATCCGCAGCCGATTGACCTCGCAGGCCGGAGTACGCGACGCTTCTGTAACGGCGTCGCCGACCCTATCGCTCGCACGGGCCTGCCACTAAAGTCGCGGGCCGGACAACGCGGGCGCAAGGATGGAAGAACAATCGGTCGAACGAGCCGGCGGCGGCGCCGGCTCCAATCAGGCAACGCTCGGTCGCATGGCACGACCTGCGCGAATGGATCGCGCTGGTCGAAGCCAACGGGCTGCTCAAGCGCATCGACAAGCCGGTCGACGCCGACGAGGAGCTTGCCGCCATCGCCTATCTCGCGACGCGGCGCGAGGACGCCCCGGCGCTGTTGTTCGACACCATCACCGGCGACCGCACCGGCGCGAGCATCCTCACCAACATGCTGGGCTCGAGCAAGGAGCGCTACGCGCTCGCGGTCGGGCTCGACCCCGCCCTGTCCACCGCCGAGATGATCGCGGCGACCCGCGACATCATGCAACGGCGGATCAAGCCGGTGCCGGTGGCCAAAGCCAAAGCGCCGGTCAATGAAATCGTGCTGCGCGGCGACGAGATCGACCTCACGCAATTCCCGGTGCCGAAATTCTGGCCGGGCGACGGCGGCCGCTACATCGGCACCGGCGACATCACGCTGACCAAAAATCCCGACACCGGCCGCATCAATGTCGGCTGCTACCGGCAGATGCTGCATGGCCCGCGCCGCGTCGGGCTCTATTGCTCGCCGGGCAAGCACGGGCTGATCGACCGCGAAGCCTGGTGGGCGCGCGGCAAGCCGTGCGAGGTGGTCGCGGCCTACGGCATCGATCCGGTGCTGTTCATGCTGGCGGCGCAGGTGTTCGGCATCAAGGAATCCGAGCTCGACGTCGCCGGCGGCCTGATGGGCCGCGGCGTGGAGCTGACCGAAGCCGAATTCGTGAGCCTGCCGATCCCCGCCAACGCCGAGCTCGTGATCGAGGGACTGCTGCATCCCGGCGACATGGAAGACGAAGGCCCGCTCGGCGAGTTCACCGGCTATTACGGCCGCGAGCGCGCGCCGCAGCCGGTGATCGAGGTGAAGGCGGTGCATCACCGCCGCTCGCCGATCCTCACCGCGGCGCTGATGGCGAAATATCCGTCCTGCGAGATCGGCGCCTACTACGCGATCATGCGCTCGGCGCGCATCCTCGACGACCTCGACCGCATCGGCGTGTCGGGCGTGCTCGGCGCCTATGCGCATCCGGCCGCGGCGTCCGGCTGGGGCATGGTGGTGGTGTCGATGCAGCAGCAATATGCCGGCCACGCCGCGCAGGTGCTGGCGCTGACCGCGCAATGCCCGGCCGCCGCCTACTACACCAAATGGATCATCGCGGTGGACGAGGACGTCGACCCGACCGACTTCAACGACGTGATGTGGGCGCTCTCGACGCGCTGCAATCCGGCCGACGATCTCGACATCCTGCGCAACACCTGGTCGACCGGGCTCGATCCCAGCCAGTATCCGCCGGAGCTGCGGCCCTACGGATCGAAGGTGCTGATCAACGCCTGCAAGCCGCACAAGCACATCAAGCAGTTCCCGCAGGCGACGCTGTTGCGGCAGAGCGTGTACGAGCGCGTCGCCGCGCGCTGGGACGAGCTTGGCTTCGAGGGACCGCCGCCGAAGCCGACGGCGTTTCACAAGGAGTGAGGGAACGCACTCGCTCTGCCCTGGTCATTCCGGAAGCCGCGAAAGCGGCGGTCCGGTGCGCCGGACTTCAGTGTGTGCTAGTGCAGCCGGAACTCGCCGTTCAGCGGCGCGGATCTCGGCGGGCTTGATCAGCCGGGCGTGCGCGACCGTCACCGAATGCAGCGGGCCTTCGAGCTTCTCCAGCCAGAACGCGAGAAACTTGTTCAGCACCGGAAACTTCGGACAGAGATCGTAGTCCTGCCACACGTAGGTCTGCAGCAACGCGGGGTGATCGGGCAGCCGGTAGAGGATCTCCGCCGTGGTCAGTCCGTATCCTTCGCAGCTGCTTCCTGAAGCCTTCCGAAACCATGACAATGTCCTCCATGATCGGGGACAACGAGTGTCAGGGAACCGGCGTTCCAATTTCAAGCCTAAAAGATAAATTATGTGTGTATTTTCAATGCATTAGCAGCATCGAGCCGCGACTGCTGACAGGCCCCTTTCGGACCCTTCGCGGCCGCCGTCACGGCGCGCCGGCTACCGAAATTAACCAAACAAATTCAGATATTTGGAGGCCTGGTAGCACTCCCATGAAATGAGTGCTAAAAATCTGCCGCGCCCCTCTTGCGGGCCAAAAATCTGCGCCCTATGTCGCGCACAAGCAGTCGCCGGGTGCTTCCGGGCGGCTGCATCGATCACAAGACCGACCGAATCACTCAACGAGGAGGATTTCCATGAAGTTCCGTCCGCTTCACGACCGCGTCGTCGTCAAGCGCATCGATGCCGAGGAGAAAACATCCGGCGGCATCATCATTCCCGACACCGCCAAAGAAAAGCCGAGCCAGGGCGAGATCATTGCCGTCGGCCCCGGCGGCCGCGACGAGGCCGGCAAGCTCATCCCGATCGACCTGAAGGTTGGCGACCGCGTGCTGTTCGGCAAGTGGTCGGGCACCGAGGTCAAGATCGACGGTCGAAGACCTCCTGATCATGAAGGAGTCCGACATCCTTGGCGTGCTGGAAGGCAGCGTCGCCGCCAGGAAGAAAGCCGCTTAAGCATTCACTCGATCCTTCGAGACGCGAGCTTGCCTCGCTCCCGGAAACGAGGATCACCAACGGAGATATTCAACATGGCTGCCAAGGAAGTCAAATTTTCGGTCGATGCGCGCGACAAGATGTTGCGCGGCGTCGACATTCTCGCCAACGCCGTGAAAGTGACGCTCGGCCCGAAGGGCCGCAACGTCGTGCTCGACAAGTCGTTCGGCGCTCCCCGCATCACCAAGGACGGCGTCACCGTCGCCAAGGAGATCGAGCTCGAGGACAAGTTCGAGAACATGGGCGCCCAGATGGTGCGCGAGGTCGCGTCCAAGACCTCCGACATCGCCGGTGACGGCACCACCACCGCGACCGTGCTCGCCGCCGCCATCGTCAAGGAAGGCGCCAAGGCGGTTGCCGCCGGCATGAACCCGATGGACCTCAAGCGCGGCATCGACCTCGCGGTCGAAGCCATCGTCGAGGACCTCAAGAAGAACTCCAAGAAGGTCACCTCCAACGACGAGATCGCCCAGGTCGGCACCATCTCGGCGAACGGCGACCAGGAGATCGGCAAGTTCCTCGCCGAGGCGATGAAGAAGGTCGGCAACGAGGGCGTCATCACGGTCGAAGAGGCGAAGAGCCTGGAGACCGAGCTCGACGTCGTCGAAGGCATGCAGTTCGACCGCGGCTACATCTCGCCGTACTTCATCACCAATGCCGACAAGATGCGGACGGAGATGGAAGACCCGTACATCCTCATCAACGAGAAGAAGCTCTCGGGCCTGCAGGAGTTGCTCCCGCTGCTCGAGGCGGTCGTGCAGACCGGCAAGCCGCTTCTGATCATCGCTGAGGACGTCGAGGGCGAGGCGCTCGCCACCCTCGTGGTCAACAAGCTGCGCGGCGGCCTCAAGGTCGCGGCGGTGAAGGCTCCGGGCTTCGGCGATCGCCGCAAGGCCATGCTGCAGGACATCGCGGTCCTGACCGGCGGCCAGGCGATCTCGGAAGACCTCGGCATCAAGCTCGAGAACGTGACGATCAACATGCTTGGCCGCGCCAAGAAGGTGATGATCGACAAGGAGAACACCACGATCGTCAACGGCGCCGGCAAGAAGGCCGACATCGAGGGCCGCATCTCGCAGATCAAGGCGCAGATCGAGGAGACCACCTCGGACTACGACCGTGAGAAGCTGCAGGAGCGTCTCGCCAAGCTCGCGGGCGGCGTCGCGGTGATCCGCGTCGGCGGCGCGACCGAGATCGAGGTGAAGGAGCGCAAGGATCGCGTCGATGACGCGATGCACGCGACCCGCGCCGCGGTCGAGGAAGGCATCCTGCCGGGCGGTGGCGTCGCGCTGCTGCGCGCCGGCGCTGCCCTCAAGGTGCGCACGTCAGAACGACGACCAGAAGACCGGCGTCGAGATCGTGCGCAAGGCGACGCAGGCCCCTGCCCGCCAGATCGCGACCAATGCCGGTGAGGATGGTTCGGTCATCGTCGGCAAGATCCTGGAGAAGGACCAGTACGCATTCGGCTTCGACGCCCAGAATGGCGAATACGTCAACATGCTCTCCAAGGGCATCATCGACCCGACCAAGGTGGTGCGTCAGGCACTGCAGGGCGCCGCGTCGGTTGCCGGCCTGCTCATCACCACCGAGGCGATGGTGGCCGAGCTGCCGAAGAAGAACCAGCCGGCCATGCCCCAGATGCCGGGCGGCGGCGGAATGGACTTCTAAGTCCTTCTTCACTCCACGATAATGCGAGAGGCCGCCCCACGGGCGGCCTCTTTGCTTTGGACAACGCGACGATCCCTACATCCGCCGCCCTCCTATTCTCCTTTGCGGAATCGCCCCGGCGTATCGCCGAAGCGGCGGCGGAACACGCGATTGAAATAGGACAGGTCGCCGAATCCCGCTTCCAATGCCAGGTGCTCGGCCTCGGCGGCCAGGGCCAGGGCCCGGGTCGGTCGAGCTTGCCCATCGTCCTGGCCACCGCCCCCAGGGCCTCGCGCTGGCGGTCGGGATCGGTGATGCCCCGGCGACCCCCTCGGCGTCATCCCACTGCCCGGCGGCGGCCAGCGCCCTTGACGGCCGCCTCCGCCGCCCGGTCGCCTTCGTCGCCGCCGGTGATCCCGTGGGCGATCCGCCGGGCGTCGCCGGCCAGGGTGGCGGCCCGCCCCCGATCGGCCTCCACCATGGCCTCGGCCAGGTGGCCGAGCGCCTCGACCCGGGCGACGGGATCCTGGTCGGTGATCCGCCGGGCCGTCCTTTCGGCCCGGTCCCACTGCCCGGCGGCGGCCTGCGCCTCGGCGACCGCGGCCAGCGCCCTGGTCCGGTCACCGGGGTCGGTGATCTCCCCGGCGGTCTGCTCGGCGAGCTCCACCTGCCCGGCGGCGGCCTGGGCCCGGGCCACCGCCTGCAGCGCCCAGATCCTGCCGGCATGGGGGATGCCCTCGCGTCATCTGCTCGGCCTCGTTCGCCAGGACCAGAGCCCCCACCCTGGTCGTCGGCCACCAGGGTGGTGGCCACCGCGATCAGGGCCTCGGCCCGGTCCCGTGGAGCGGGGATGCCCCTGCGGCCCGCTCGGCCTCGTCCCAACGGCGGACAACTGCCAAGGCCCCGGCGATCGCCGTCAGTGCCGAGGCCTTGCCGGCCGGGTGCGGGATCCGGTGGGCGGCCTGCTCGACCGCGGTGGCCAGCCGGGCGGCCCGGGCGAGCTCGACCTCGGAGAACTCCTGCCAGGATCGCGCCCAGCGGCTCGGCGTCGCTGGCGGATGGGAAGTTGCCGCCGGCGGTCCCCTCTACTCGCCGGAGAGGGCCGGAGGCCCGATCCCGGTCGTTGCCGGCGATGGCGCTGGCCACCGCGGCCTGGGCCGCCGCTCTGTCCCAGATGCTGGGAACGGCCTTGGCGGTCCGCTCGGCACGGTCCCACTGGCCGTCGGCGACCAGAGCGTCGACCACCGACCGCAGCGCCCGGGCCCCGGCCGCGGCGTAGATCGGCTCGATGGCGTTGGCGGTCTCCTCGGCGCGCTCCCACAGCCCGGCGCTGGCGAACGCCTCGGCCACGGCGGCGATCGCGAACGGCCGCAGGTGGGACTCGGGGATGCTCCGGGCGACCTGGCCGGCCTCCTCCAGCAGGCGGACGGCCTGCTCCCGGTCCGTCTGGATCATCGCCCTGCCCACCCAGGCCAGCGCCCTGGCCTTGGAGCCCGTGTCGGTGAGCTCGCGCGCCGTCCGCTCGGCCCGCTCCCACCGGCCGGTGTCGGCGAGGGCGCCGGCCACGCCGGCCAGCGCCTTGGGCTGGGAGTGCATGGGCATGCTCTTGGCGATCGCCTCGCCTCGACGGCGCTGGCCCACGCGGACCAGCAGGGCGGGCAGCTCGACGGGCAGGTGCTCGTTGCGGCCCTCCAGGCGGTCGCGGTGGACAGCCAGCCGTCCGACGGTGGCCAGGTCGGGCAGCGGCCGCTCGAGCGCGCGCTCCTGCGTGGTGGTGATCTCCGCGATCGCGTCGCCGTCACCGAGCGTGGCCGCGAGCAGCCGGTCGTGTCGCCCAGGGTCGGTCGCGAGGTCGACCAGCCGCCCGAGGTCGCCCTGGCCCTTGTCGGCGAGCAGCGTCCAATACGGCCGCAGCACGGTACTGCGGGGTGTCGGCCGGCCAGCCGCGCTCGCGGTAGCCGTCCGCCCACCCGTGGAGGCGCCGCCGGTAGGGCCCGAGGTCGTTGCCCAGGGTCGCGTCCCCGCCGGGGCGCTCCGGCCCAGGATCTCCGCGACGGCCTCGACCGCCTCAATGTCCGCCGCGACAGAGAGCTCGAGCCACGCGCCCACGCCCGCGCCTGCGCCTCCGCCGGCCGGCGCTCCGTCGGTGCCCGCGTCCTTCACCCCAGCCCGAGCTTCTCGCGCAATCCGCCCGCGTTCGGGGCGACGTTATCGCCGGTCTCCGCCGCGTACTCAGTGAGGATCTCGCGCTGGCGCTTGGACAGCTTCGCCGGCACGACGACGTTGACGAAGACGTGGAGATCGCCGCGTGTCCCCGCCCGCCGGAGGTGGGGCACACCGCGGCCGCGCAGGCGGATCTCCGTGCCGGGCTGGGTGCCCGACTTGATGTCGACTTCCTCCTCGCCCTCGACGGTCGGAACGAGGATCCGAGTGCCGAGGGCGGCCTGGACGATCGAAATGTCGGCGTCGTAGGCGAGCTCGGTGCCCTCGCGCCGGAGGCTCGGGTGCGGCGTGACGTGGACGGCGACGTAAAGGCTGCCGGCGGGTCCCCCGCGCGGACCGACCTCGCCCTCATTCGACAGCCGGATCTGGTGGCCCTCGTCGATGCCAGCCGGGATCGTGACCCGGAGCGTCTTGCGACGTTCGGTCCGGCCGTCGCCGTGACACGTCTCGCACGGGTCGGTGATCAGCTTGCCCTCGCCTTGGCAGCGCGGGCACGTCGTGACGTTGACCATCTGGCCGAGCATCGTCCGGCGCGTCGAGCGGATCTCGCCTCGTCCGCCGCATTGCTCGCAGGTGACGGGCTCCGAGCCGGCCTTGGCTCCAGTCCCGGAACACGTCTCACAGCGTCCGAGGATCGAGAACTCGATCTCCTTGTCGACGCCTTTAACGGCTTCCTCCAGGGTGATCCGAAGGTCGTAGCGGAGGTCGGCTCCGGCCAGTGGGTGGCCGCGCCGCGTCCCCGCCTGGGTTCCACCGAAGAACGCGTCGAAGATGTCGCTGAAGCTGCCGAAACCGCCGCTGAAGTCGCCGCTTTCGGCGCCATCGCCGACGGTCCCGAACATGTCGTAGGCCTGGCGCCGCTGCGGATCGGCGAGGACCTGGTAGGCCTGGTTGATCTCCTTGAACCGGAGATCCGCGCCCGATTCCTGGTTGACGTCGGGGTGCCATTGCTGGGCGAGGCGCCGGAAGGCGCGCTTGATTTCGGCGTCCGAGGCGTCTCGCCCGACGCCCAGGACCGCATAGAGATCGCGTTCGGTGGCCATTCGGCCGAAGTCTACGGGAGGTCGGCCGTCGGTGCGGCCAGCCGTCTACCATCGGCCGATGACGAGTCGACCACCCTCGCCGGACTTGCCCCGCCTGACAGTCGCCCTGACCATCGATCACGACGCAATCTCCGACTCGATTCGGCGGGCCGACCCGCCCGTCAAGTTTTCGCACGGCGCGTTCGGGCCGCGGGTTGGGGCGCCGCGGATCCTCGCGCTTCTCGAGAGGCGGGGCATCGCATCGACCTGGTTCGTCCCGGGCCACACGCTCGAGACGTTCCCCGACTCGACCGCGTCGATCATCGGCGGCGGACACGAGCTCGCCTCGCACGGCTGGTACCACGAGGACTTCTCGGAGCTCGCAAATGACGACCAGCGGGCGATCCTCGCCCGGTCGTACGAGGCGCTCGAGCGGGCGACGGGCGCGCCACCGCAGGGCTGGAGGGCGCCGTACTGGGCGCTCGGGGAGCGGACGCTGGAGCTCGTCGAGGCAGCAGGATTCCGCTACGACTCGTCGCTCATGGCCGATGACTACGTGTTGTATCGCGTGCGTCTCGGCGACCGCCACACCACCACCGATGGCACCCGGTGGGGTCGGGAGAGCGGCTTCGTCGAGGTCCCGATCTACTGGGCGCTCGACGATTGGCCGCACTTCGAGCCCGGGCCGGGTCGCGACGGCCTGTCGGCGCCGTCGAAGGTCCTGGAGATCTGGATCGAGGAGCTCAGCTACGCCTACGAGCACGCGCCCGGCGGACTGCTGACCGTGACCGTCCATCCGGAATGCATCGGGCGCGGCCATCGGATGGCGATGCTGGAACGGTTCATCGACGCGGCTGAGGCACTCGATGGCGTCGTCTTCGATCGGCTCGATCGCTACGTCGCGCGGGCCGCGGGCGGCTGAGAGGGCAGTGCGGGCTGACCGCACGTCCACGGACGGCCGAACTCGCCTAGAATTGGCCGCTCGGAGGTCCCGCCGATGAACCGCCCACTTCGCATTGCCCAGGTCGCCCCACCACTCGAGCAAGTTCCACCGGAGCGCTACGGCGGAACCGAGCGAGTCATGTACGAGCTCATCGTCGAGTTGGTGAAGCGAGGCCACGATGTCACCACGTTCGCGTCGGGCGACTCGGACGTACCGGGGCGACTCATCCCGACGGTCCCCGTCGCGCTGCGACCCGCCGACTTCAAGGGCGACCCGATGGGCTACTTCTTGACCACTGCCCTCGCTGTGCTGGATCGCCAGGACGAGTTCGACCTTATCCACAGCCATCTTGAGTGGACGAGTCTCCTTCTTGCCAGAGGATCCCGGATCCCGCTCGCCGCGACGTTCCACGGGCGACTCGACCTGCCCTGGGCGAGGGACCTGCTGGGCTCGCCGACATCGGCCCATCTCGTTGCCATCAGCAACTCCCAGGCGTCGCCTCATCCCGACGTCGATTGGACGATCGTCTACAACGGCCTGACTCTCGCAACTGAACCGTTCGATCGTCGCCGGTCGGACGCGCTTTGCTTTGTAGGTCGCGTGGCGCTGGAGAAGGGAATCGTCGAGGCGATGGAGATCGCGAAGCTGGCCGGCAGGCAGTTGCGGATCGCGGCCAAGATCGCGCCTTCGGGCGAAGAGCACGATTACTACGAGAACATCTTCCTGCCGGCGCTCGAGGCCGCGGGATCGTCCGTCGAGTTCATGGGGGAGTTGGCCGCTCCCGAGCGCGACCAGCTGTTCGCCGAGAGTTACGCGGCGCTTATGCCGGGTTCGTGGCCCGAGCCCTTCGGCCTCACCGCAATCGAGGCCCTCGCCACCGGGACGCCGGTCCTCGCCCGACGAGTGGGCGCTCTGTCGGAGATCATCCGCGACGGCGTCGATGGCTTCTTCGGCGACGACGTCACGGAAATTGCGTTCCGCGTCCCCGATGTCGAGGCACTCGATCGGCGCGCTATCCGGACATCGGTCATCGAGCGGTTCTCGGCTGGCCGGATGGCCGATGGCTACGAAGCGCTCTACCGGCGGATGCTCAGCGCCACGGGCACCGACGCCGAGCCTGCCGCTGCAGCCGCGATGCCGGCTGGCAAGGGCTAGGGCTAGGACTCAACCGCGTCGACAATCGGCCGGGATCAGGAGCTCCAACGATGGTCCGATTTCGCACGTCGCCGGAGGTCACTCTCGCCCGGCAGTGTCCTCCGATTTCGGATTCCGCTTTCGGAGGAGCGGGCGGGATGCAGGTGATTTGGGCGGCGTTCGATATCGGACTACCCCTGTCGGTTCGGTCCATCCCGCAAGGTCGCGGGCCCGCGCGAGCACGCCGGCCAGCATCTCCGGGGTCAGGCGCCCGGTAAACGTGTTCTGCTGGCTCGGGTGGTACGAGCCGACGACGACATACGGCCCGACGCGGGTCTCCGCACCGTGGCTGAACGTCGGCCGTGGCCGCAGATCGACGCCGGTTATCGCGGCGATCGCCCGCAGCGCAGCCTCCCATCCATAGGCCCCCAGCGGCACGATGACCTGGACGTCCGCGAGCAACGCGATCTCCCGGTGGAGGAACGGAGCGCAGTTGTCGCGCTCCGACGGGAGTGGCTTGTTCGCCGGCGGCGCGCACCGGACGGCAGCCGCGATGTAGGCGCCATGCAGCTCGAGCCCATCGTCGGCCCGCCGGCCCGTCGGCTGGTTGGCGAGGCCGACCTCGTACATCGCCGCGAACAGGAAATCCCCGGAGGCATCCCCGGTGAAGACGCGGCCTGTCCGGTTGCCGCCATGCGCCGCGGGTGCCAGTCCCACGATCAGGATCCGCGCCTCCGGATCGCCGAACCCCGGCACCGGGCGACCCCAGTACGTCTCGTCGCGGAACCGGGCGACCTTCTCTCGTGCGACGCGTTCCCGCCATTCGACGAGCCGCGGGCAGCGGCGGCAGGTGACGATCTCGGCGGTCAGTCCGGCCAGGGCTGCCCGTCGATCGAGGCCCGGGTTGGCCACTACTTCAGCAGCAACTTGTCGAGCCGCCGCGACACGACGAGCAACCCTGCCACGCCCATCACCGCGAGGTAGACGACGTGGAAGAGCGCGCTCGGCCCGACCACGCCGACGGCGAGCGACCGCAGCAGGTCGACGCCCTGGTAGAGCGGCGTCAGCTGGACGATCACGCGCAGTCCTTCCGGGTATGCCTCGATCGGATAGAAGGTCCCCGAGAACAGGAACATCGGCAGCACGACAAGCTGGATGAGATCGAAGTCCTGCCACGTCCGCATGAATGACGTGGCTGCCATGCCGACAGCCCCGAAGGCGAAACTGATCAGCAGGGCCGCCGGCACCGTCAGGATCAGCCACGGCGAAACGCCGATGTTGAGAGCCACCATCACACCGAGGAAGCCGAGCGTGTAGAGGGCACCGCGGATCAGCCCCCAGCCAAGCTCGCCGAAGGCGATGTCGGCCACCGACAACGGGGTCGACAGGATGGCGTCGAAGGTCTTCTGGTACTTCAGCTTGAAGAAGAAGTTCAGCGTCGCCTCCGTGATCGCGCCGTTCATCGATGAGCTCGCCAGCAGCGCCGGCGCGACGAAGAGCTGGTACGGAATCTCCTGGCCGCCCGGTCCCGGCACGGTCCCGACGAGCGCACCCAGCCCGAAGCCGATGCTCAGCAGGTAGAACAGCGGCTCGAAAAAGCCGGACACGATGACGAGCCAGCCGTGGCGGTAGACGTAAAGATTCCGCTCGATGAGCCGCAGCGCACGGCGGCTACCGAACATGATCGGCGGGGCGACGCGGAGCGGCAGCGTCATCCGCGGACCAGCCGTCGCTCGATCGTTTGAACCGTCGCCCACGTCGACACCACGACGATCGCGACGAGGATCGTGAGGTGGGCGAACATCAGCGCCGGATTCTGGGCGACCGTGCCATACACGAGGCCCCTCGTGAGGTCGACGCCGTGCCAGAGCGGCGATAGCCAGGCGAGCGACTGCAGGAAGCTCGGCAGCTGCTCGATCGGGAAGAACGTGCCGGAGAAGAGGAAGAGCGGCATGATGCCGAAGCGGAAGATGACGCTGAAGCGATTCGGCGTGCGCTGCGTCGCGGAAAACGCGGCTAGCGGAGCGGCGAAGGCCATCCCGGTGAGCACGGCAACGGGAATCCCGAGCACGACGAGCGGCGAGAGCGCCGCATCGAACGCGACGATGACGATCGTGAAGACGGTCGCGATCATGGCAAACCGAACCGCCATCCAGACGAGGTTGCCGAGCGCGATGTCGCGGGGCGACAGCGGCGTCGCGTACATCGCGTGGAACGTCCGCTGCCAGTTGAGCCCGCCGATGATCGGAAACATTGCCTCGAATGCGGCTGACTGCATCACCGTCGCCACGAGCAGCCCCGGAGCGAGGAATTGGAGATAGGTCAACCCGCCGAGGGCAGCGTCGCTGGAGCTGTCGACGTAGCCGCCCAGCCCGATTCCCATCGCGGTCAGGAACAGCACCGGGCTGAGGAACGAGGTGAAGACCGACGAGCGGTACGTCCGGCGGTACTGGACGGCGCGGTGCTCGATCACGCGGGTGAGGCCGGCCATGCGCTACTCGATCAGGGAGCGGCCGGTGAGCCGCAGGAAGACGTCCTCGAGCGTCGAGCGCCGGACGAGAACCGTCTCCGGCTTGAGGCCTCGCTCATGGGCGGCCACGGCGACGGCCTCCCCGTCGTCGGCATACAGCAGCACCCGGTCGGCGAGCACCTCGATCCGATCGGCCAGCCCGTCGAGCTGTCCGTCGAGGCTGTCCTGGACATCCGGCGGGAAGCGCAGCTCGGTGACTTCGCGCGTGGAATAGCGATCGATCAGCTGGCGGGGCGAGCCTTCCGCCACGATCTTCGCCTTGTCCATGACGACGAGCCGGTCGCACAGCTGCTCGGCTTCGTCCATGTAGTGAGTCGTCAGGACCAGCGTGACGCCGCGTTGCTTGAGCCGATAGAGGCGGTCCCACAGCAGGTGGCGGGCCTGTGGGTCGAGGCCGGTCGTCGGCTCGTCGAGGAGCAGAAGATCCGGCTCGTTGATGAGCGCGCGGGCGATCGTGAGCCGCCGCTTCATACCACCCGACAAGGGCTCAACCTCGTCGTTCTGGCGTTCTGTGAGCTGGGCAAAGTCGAGGAGCTCGTCGGCGCGCCGGCCGCACTCGGCACGTGACAAGCCGAAATAGCGGCCGTAGAGGACGAGGTTCTCGCGAACGGTCAGCTCGGTGTCGAGCGTGTCCTGCTGGGGCACGACACCGATCCGCGCGCGGATCAATGGCCCTTCCGTCCTCGGGTCGCGGTCGAGCACCCGGAGCACGCCGTCGGAGATCGGCGAGACGCTGCCGATCATCCGCATCGTCGATGTCTTGCCGGCGCCATTCGGGCCCAGGAAGCCGAACGATTCCCCCTTCGCGACGTCGAAGTCGATCGCGTCGACGGCAACGAAATCGCCGAAACGTTTCGTCAGCCCGCGGGCATGAATGAGCGAGGAATCAGGGCTTGCCGACATGGGGCGGCCAATGGTACCGCAGCCCGTCCGACAGGAGCTGTCAGGATTCGCTGTGTGTCGGATCCTCCGGATCCGCCGCGCCGGGCCCGACGCCCTCCCCGATGATCTCGAAATGGGTCACGTCATGGCTGACCAGGCGAGCCGAGTTCCGGGTGACGAACGGGCGCCGAACGTCGCCGCCAGTTGCCTGCTCGATCGCCGACCAGCTCGTCCACGCCGAGACCGTGACGAAGTCGTCCGGCCGACGCGTGCCAAGGTAGAACGCACTGAGTCCCGAGTTGATCGACGCGTCCGCGAGCATCCCGGTTCGCGCCTCGACGAGGTAGGCGTCCATCTCCCGCGCCGCGACATGGCCCCGGAAGACACGGAGGATCCGAGCCTCCTCGGGCCGTGAGAACCGGGCCTGGACCTCGATTGGAAGGACGTCGACCTGTGCGCGATCGAGGAGTGGCCGGACATCGCGGCTGGCGGCCCCGATCGGCAGGATCTCCGGCGACTCGGGGACGGGACGTCCCGCCTCCCAGACGGTCGCGATCACCCTGATCTCGTCGCCAGCGAGACCGCGTCGCGCCGCAAAGCAGTGACGGATGTCCGGCAGGCGGCTCAGTTCCGGGATGATCTCCTCACGGAGAGCGGCGTCAATCACCGGTTCCGGAACCTGCGCCTCGAACGTGAGCAGGCGCAGCGTTCCCGCCTCGAGCATGCGGTGGCGCCTCCCCCTTGGGGTGACAAGATGTCCTCCGCGGAGTCTCATTCTGGCGTTATCGGCCTCGCGGCGGCAAGGCCTTGTACGCCCCGCATAAACGTGCTACGCTCAGGGAGCATATAAACCCGAATTCGGAGCCCACCCCATGGCCTCTATCCCTGAACCCGTCGAGGCGCTGCTCGAGGCAGCCCTTGTCGGCGAGCTGACCGTCGTCGACGGGACTGGATGCCCGATCACCTATCCCCTGATCCCGCTGTACGACGGCGAGCGCGTGTACCTCACGTCCTCGACGCTCTTCAGCCGCAAGCTCGAGCACATCAAGGCCAACCCGAAGGTGTCCGTGTCGCTGACCGACCCGATCGCGGTCGGGGGTCGGACCGATCGGGCGACGATCCAGGGCGACGCGCGCATCATCGAAGAGGATCCTCACGGCGGTTGGGAGCGACTCCTCCCCATCTGGGAGAAGAAGGAACCGTCGATCGTGTACTTCCTCAAGGAACGGGTGGCCCTGCCGTTGTTCTTCGAGCGGTCGCTCATCGAGATCACGCCGCGGCGGGTCCTCTACTGGTCCGACGGCGACGCCGCGACGGCGCCCCAGGCAACCGACGTCGGAACGGAGGCGGCGTGATGGCCGGATCCGCACCTCCAACCTCGGCGCCTACGGCCCCGACGCGCCGGACGCCCGCCCTTGACATCCACCAGGGCCTCGAGAAGCTCGCGACCTACCCCTATCAGATCCTCACCTTCGTCGACGCCGATGGCTACCCGGTGAGCGTCGCGGTCCGCGCGACCTTCGATCTGGCTGCCGCGTCGGCTTCCTTCGCCGCTCCGGCCGGTCTGTCGGTCCCCTTGAACGCCGATGTGAGCCTCACGGGCTCGCACATCCGGCCGCAGCCCGGTTACGGCTACGACGAGCGTCGCCACGTCACGGTCTGGGGCCGGGCGATCATCTCGCCGGACGAACGACAGGTCTCGATCGCCGCCGCTCGGGCGTGGGGCTGGGACGAAGCCGAGGTCCCGTTCTTTGAGTACTCGGAGCGCTCCGTCGGCCAGTCGCGGAAGTACTTCGACGCGCTCTCCGTCGAACGGGGCACGCCGGTAAAGCCGCGGCTTTCGATGGGATCGCTCGTGTTACGGACGACCCGGCTGCCGTTCCTCAGCGCCACGATCGTGCCGGTGCTGCTCGGGATCCTGATTGCGGCGCGGCACGGCGCCTTCGACCTGCTGACCGTTGTCCTGACGGTCATCGGCGCGTCGTTCGTCCAGTTGGGCCTCAACGTTGCCAACGACGTGTTCGACACCGCGCAGGGCGCCGACGACGCCAATGTCACCCCGACGAAGTACTCCGGCGGTTCCCGCGTCATCCAGTACGGGCTCGTGTCCTTCCGGCGGATGGCCAGCCTGGCCACGATCTTCTACGTCGCCGCCGGCGTCATCGGGCTCCTGCTCCTCGTCCTGCGCGGGTCGCCCGCGCTCCTGGTGATCGGAGTCGTCGGGTTCATCGTGAGCCTCGGCTACACCGCCCCGCCCCTCAAGTTTGTGTATCGCGGGCTGGGCGAGATTGCCGTCGCCATTGGGTTCGGCCCACTCATGCTGCTGGGGGCGTACGTGGTCCAGACGCGTGGGGTCCTGATGTGGGAGCCGGTCGTCGCATCTCTGCCGGTCGCCCTCCTCGTCGCCCTGATCCTGTACGTCAACGAGATCCCCGATCGGCGGGGCGATGCGCGGGCCGGCAAGCGGACGCTTCCGGTTCGGCTGTCGAAGGACACCGTGATCGCCGGCTACCGACTCGCCGCAATGGCCGCCTACGCGATCGTCATCGTCGGCGTGCTCGCGGGCTTTCTGCCGATCCCGGCGTTACTCGCCCTGCTCACGGTTCCGCTCGCCCTCCAGGTTTCGCGCGGCCTCGAACCGAACTACGACAACCCGTACGGCCTGATGTCGGTCATGGCCGTGAACATCAACGTCCACCTCTACGCGGGGCTGCTGCTCATGGCCGCCTACGTTCTCGTGCTCGTGGGCGGCGCCGTGGTTCCGTCGGTGGATTTGTTCGTCGGCTAACCGCCGGGTGATCGGCAGCGAAGCGATGAACTTCACAATCCCGAAATGGACACAGTCCGTTTCGGGCGACAGGTTCGGGCCCTTCGGCGTCGGCGCGGCTGGCGCCAGGTCGACCTCGCCCTATCGGCCAAAACGTCGCGAACGTCGATCTCGCGTGTGGAACTCGGCCACGCCGATGAGATGACGGTTCGCGCGCTCGACGCCATCGCGGCCGCACTCTCTGCACGCCTCGACCTGCGATTGAGCTGGAATGGCGAAGGGCTCGATCGGCTGCTCGATGCGGACCATGCCGCTTTGGTTGACGAGGTGGCCCGAGTTCTGCGCGCCCTTGAGTGGTCGGTGAAGGTCGAAGTGTCATTCAATATCCGCGGGGAACGAGGATCCATCGACGTCCTTGCCTTTCACCCGGACACAGGCGTAGTCCTCGTCGTTGAGGTCAAGTCAGTCGTGCCAGACGTTCAGGCGACTCTGTATTTGCTCGACCGCAAGTCGCGCCTGGCGCTCGAGATCGCGCGCGAAAACGGCTGGCTCGGGCGAAGCGTTGGGCGTCTGCTGGTCATTCGGGCTACCCGTACCGCTCGACGCCGGATCGAGGAGCACGCCGAGATCTTCCGAGTCGCCACTCCCGCTCGCTCGCTGGCCGTGAAGCGCTGGCTTCGCGCCCCTGATCCCGAGCGTCCGTTCTCTGGCCTCTGGTTTGTGTCAGATGACCGCTCCACGGGCGCACGTCACCGCGTCCGTCACGGCTCCGTCCGGGCGAGAGCGTGAGATGCCTCGTCCTGACGCCAGTTCAGTGACAGATGCCCTCGTGGCGGACACTTGACCGTCGCCGGTTGACGAGCGCCCACCTGGCGGGCATTTGACACGCGGCGGGCTCGGGAGGCCGGCGGCCGATGTTGCGAAGATGCGGAACGATGAAGCGCCCGGCCGGGGGACCCGGCCGGGCGCTTCGACTGCGAGGAACCCGGAGGCTTAGACCTCCTTGAACTCCCCTTCGACCGTCTCGTCGGCGCCGCCGCCCGCGGCCGCACCGGCGGGCTCCCCCTCAGCTTCGCCGCCTGCCGCACCGGCACCGTCACCGTCGCCCTCGCCGGAGCCGTTCGCGCCGTCCGCGCCGGCTTCGGAGGCCGAGGCCTGGTAGGCCGCGGTCGAGACGCGGTTCAGCGTCTCGGCGAGCGCGGCCGCCCCGGCCGTGATCGCAGAGATGTCGGAGCCCTTGAGCGCCTCGCGCAGCGAGGCGACCTGGTTCTCGACGGTGACCTTGTCCTCGGAGGACACCTTGTCGCCGAGGTCGCTGATCGTCCGCTCCGCCTGGAACGTGAGCGATTCCGCCTGGTTGCGAGTCTCGACCTCCTCGCGCCGCTGACGATCCTCGTCGGCGTGGTCGGCGGCCTCTCGGACCATCTTGTCGACGTCGTCCTTCGACAGCATCGACGAGGCGGTGATCCGGACCTGCTGCTCCTTGCTGGTCGCCCGGTCCTTGGCCTTGACGTCGAGGATGCCGTTCGCGTCGATGTCGAACGTCACCTCGATCTGGGGCACGCCGCGCGGCGCGGGCGGGATGCCGGAGAGCACGAACGTTCCGAGGGTCTTGTTGTCCGAGGCGAACTCCCGCTCGCCTTGGAGGACCCGGATCTCGACCTGGCTCTGCTGATCAGACGCGGTCGAGAAGACCTGCGACTTCGAGGTCGGGATCGTCGTGTTCCGCTCGATGAGCTTGGTCGTCACGCCGCCCAGCGTCTCGATGCCCAGCGACAGCGGGGTGACGTCGAGGAGGAGGACGTCCTTGACCTCGCCACCCAAGACACCGGCCTGGATCGCGGCGCCGATGCCGACGACCTCGTCGGGATTGACGCCCTTGTGCGGCTCCTTGCCACCGAACATCGCCTTGACCGCCTCGACGACGGCCGGCATCCGGGTCTGACCGCCAACGAGGATGACCTCGTCGATGTCGCCAGCCTTCAAGCCGGAGTCCTTGAGCGCGGCCTCGACCGGGGTCTTGGTCTTCTCGATGAGGTCGCGGACGAGCTCCTCGAGCTTGGCCCGTGACAGGGTCATCACGAGGTGCTTCGGGCCCGATGCGTCGGCCGTGACGTACGGCAGATTGATCTCGGTCGACGAGGTCGACGAGAGCTCGATCTTCGCCTTCTCGGCGGCCTCCTTCAGGCGCTGGAGGGCCTGGGGATCCTTCGAAAGGTCGATTCCCTGGTCCTTCTTGAACTCGGCCAGCAGCCATTCGATGACCCGCTGGTCGAAGTCATCGCCACCAAGGTGCGTGTCGCCGTTCGTTGCCTTTACCTCGAAGACGCCCTCACCGAGCTCGAGGATCGAGATGTCGAACGTGCCACCACCGAGGTCGTAGACGGCGATCTTCTCGTCGTGCTTCTTGTCGAGGCCGTACGCGAGCGCCGATGCGGTCGGCTCGTTGATGATCCGGCGGACTTCCAGGCCGGCGATCCGGCCCGCGTCCTTGGTCGCCTGGCGCTGCGTGTCGTCGAAGTAGGCCGGGACGGTGATCACCGCCTCGGTGACCTTCTCGCCGAGATACGCCTCCGCGTCCGCCTTGAGCTTCTGCAGGATCATCGCGCTGATCTCAGGCGGCGTGTACGCCTTGTCGGCGACCTTGACGCTGACGCCGTCGCTCTTGGGGTCCTTTTCGACCGTGTACGAGACGAGCTCCTTCGCACGCTTCGTCTCCGGATCGTCCCAGCGCCGACCCATGAAGCGCTTGATCGAATAGATGGTGTTGGCGGGATTCGTGACCGCCTGGCGCTTGGCCAGCTGGCCGACGAGGCGCTCGCCGGTCTTGGTGAACGCGACAACGGACGGGACCGTCCGACCGCCTTCCGCCGAGGCGATGACGGTCGGCTCGCCGCCCTCCATAACGGCGACGACGCTGTTGGTCGTCCCGAGGTCGATGCCGATGATCTTGGCCATGGGTGTCGTTACTCCTGTGTGGGTTGTTGAGGTCTGTTTGGAATGTCAGTTGATGGATTGGGCCGCGTCGGCCGACTCATTCGACGGCGCAGCGACGGCGACGAGGGCGGGCCGGACGACTCGATCCCGGAGCCGATAGCCCCGCCGGATCTCCTCGACGATCTCGCCTTCACCATGCTCGGCGCTGGGCACGGTCGCGATCGCTTCGTGTTCGCGAGGATCGAACGGCATCCCCGGCGAGGCGTCGATCTGCTTGACCCCCTCGCTCTCGAGAAGGGCGCGCAGCTTGCGGTCGATGGCGGCGACGCCCTCGACCCACGGGTCCCCGGCGATCTCCGCCGGCCGTGCCTCGATCGCGAGATCGAAGTCGTCAGCGAGGGCAAGGACCTTGCGGATGAGATCCTCGCCGGCGAGACCGAGCATCGCCTCCCGCTCCTCCGCGGTTCGGCGGCGGTAGTTGGCGAACTCCGCCCGCTCGCGCTGAAGGCCGGCGAGGTACTCCTCCGACTTGGCCTGGCTCGCCTCCAGCTCCTCGGTCAGCTTCTCGATATCGGCCAGCAGCTTCGTGGGCGAGATGTCGATCTCGTCCACTCGCTCCTGGGCTCGGGTTCGTTGACTCATCTGGGTCCTCCGGGACATTGCGTCACGCCGAGTGTCACGCGTGGATGTTGGCGACGAGCTCGTTCATCAGGCCCGACACGAACCGGACCGTCCCGATCGCCTGGGGATAGGCCATCCGGGTTGGCCCGAGAACGCCGACCACGCCGACGGCCCGGCCGGGTTCTCCATACGAGGCAAGCACGAGCGAGACGTCGCGCATCTCCTCGGGTCCATTCTCGGCCCCGATGAACGCCTGGACCCGGCCGGTTCCCTCGATCGAGTCGAACAGCTGGCCAAGATAGGCCCGGTTCTCGAGGGCCGCAAAGACCCGCCGGAGCTTGTCGCTCCGCTCGAACTCGGGTGCCTCCATGACATGGAGGAGGCCGTCGCTGAAGACCTCCTCGATCAGCGTCGCGTCGTATTCGCGAACCGCGGCGACGACGCGCTCGCCGACACGCCGGACGAGCGATCCGATCGGGCCGGAACCATCGATTCGCATGAGCGCCCGCTCCGCGTCGCCCGCCGTTCGGCCGGCCATCAGGCCGTCGAGAATGACCGCGGCGCGCGTCAGGTCCTCCTGCTCGACCGGCTCGGGAAGGTTGATGAGCACCTGGCGCAACGCGCCCTCACTAAACACGATGATCAGGCTGGCGAGCCGCTCGGAGATCGTGACGAGGTCGATCCGCCGGACGTGCGCGGCGCGTGGCTTGGCCGGGGTGGCGATCGCCGCCATCCGGTTCGCACCCGCGAGGATCGTGGCAGCGAGGCGGAACCACTGTTCGCTCGCATGCTGGACCTGCCCGAACTGGTGGCGGATCATCAGCTGCTCGACCGGCGGGAGGACGGCGGCTTCGCTGATCGACTCCACGAAGAAGCGGTAACCGGCGTCGGTCGGGATACGGCCGGCCGACGTGTGCGGGTGGGTAAGGAGCCCGGCTCCCTCGAGATCGGCAAGGATGTTCCGGACGGTCGCGCTCGACACGCCGAGCCGGTAGCGCTCGACGAGCGCGGCGGATCCGACCGGCGTCGCGGTGGCGACATATTCCTCGATGACGGCTCGCAGGATCGATTGTGCACGCGGATCCAGGGAGCCGGTGGTGCGTACGCGTCGCGCCACAGGTGTGCCTCGGTTCTGTCTGAGAGTTAGCACTCTGGCTGTGCGAGTGCTAACAAATCCTAGCAGTCGCGGGTGTCGAGTGTCAACGTCGCAGACCCGGGATTGAGGGGCGCGCGTTGCCTTGAATTGGTGCTCGTGTGGCCGCTACCATCCGGGGAGGCATGTGGCCGGGGAATCGGACGGTGAGGGGGGTCTCAGCATGAGCGAGTCGTCGGGCGGGTCAGGCGGCGGGACACCTCCCGATCGGCCGTCGTGGGATGAGGCTTCCGCCGACCAGCCGGCCCATCCACCCGCCGAACCGACGGAGCCCGCGGCCAATCCACCGGCACGGCCTCCCGCTCCGCCAAGCATCCCGCCGGCGGCGCCAGCCGGCCCGATGTGGGGCGCCGGAGCCCCGCCGCCCATCCGGTGCACCACCACCCGCGGCACCGAGCCTGCCGCCGGCGGCGCCAGCCGGCCCGATGTGGGGCGCCGGAGCGGCCCCGCCACCGGGAGGCACACCGCCCGCGACGCCGCCAGGAAGCCCGGCGCCTCCGCCACAGCCGCCAGCCGCTGGCCTTCCGCCGGCTCCCCCACCCGGCCCGATGTGGGCCGGCGGTTCGGCCGCGCCGCCTCCCGTCAAGCCGGGCGGCATCCCGGGTTGCCTGAAGGTCGCGATCATCCTGGGCGTCATTGTTGCGATTGCCCTCGCCGCGTTCCTGGCCCTCGCCGGGACGGTGATCAACAACATCGTCGGCGATCTGGGCGGCGCTGACGGTGGCATCGACGACAACTGCGAGATCCTCTCCGATGCCGACGCTCGGACGCTGTTCGGTGGGAGCGCCGACGCGATGGACCTGTCCGGCCTCTCCGATGCGACCATCGGATTCATCATCGACAAGCGTGTCCTCGCAACCGCTCCCGACTGCTGGGTCACCGATGGCGACAAGGCGTACATCGCGCGCATCGCCCGCTACGAGGGCGGCGACGCGGCATCCGTGTTCGAACTGGAGCGACAGGCCGCCGAGCCGACGTCCGAAGACCAGGGTGGCGGGATCACGGTCGAGACCGACGGCTACAACGCCGGCGATGTGGCAGGCCTGGGCGACGAGGCCTTCTGCACTGGGTTATCGCAGGGAATCATGGCCGGCGTCCTCGTGCGCCAGGGCGACCAGGTGGTGTACGTGTCGGTCGGTCAGCCAGACGAAAATCAGCCGCCCGAGATGGGTCTGGGTGAGAACGGCGTCGTGACGGCCCCGGGACTCTGCGCTTTCGCCCAGGAGGTCGCTCGCTTCATGCTGCGGTGATGCCGCGGACGCCGGCCCAGAACCGCGCCTAGACGAGCCGCGAAAAGAGCTCGTTCGAGAGCAACCGGCCCCGCGTGGTGAGGACGACCCGCGCGTCGTCCGTCACCTCGAGAAGTTCCGCGTCCATCGCCCAGCCAAACGACTCTGCCAGGGGCGGCTCATCGACATCTCCCAGCGGGAGGCCGCGGTCGGTTCGGAGCCCCAGGATCGTTCGCTCGGCGGCGGCCGTCGCCGCGTCGAGGTGCTCGACGCCGCCAGGAGGAAGCCGCGGCGATCCGCCGTCCCGCGGGCTCAGCGCGGCCACGTAGGCATTGAGCCGGGCGGCGTTCCAGCGCCGGCTGGCGCCGTCGAAGGCATGGGCGCCCGGTCCGACCGCCTCGTAGGGCCGGCGCTCCCAATACGTCGTGTTGTGGCGGCTCTCGTGGCCGGGCCGAGCCCAGTTCGAGATCTCGTAGCCGTGCCAGCCCGCCTCACCGAGTCGATGCACGGCGTAGTGATACTGGGCCGCGGCGCGGTCCTCGTCCTGTGCCCGACGCGCGGCAGCGCGCCACCGACGGGCACCGGCCGTGGTCGGGAGGTGATCTCCGCCGGGGCCGGTCAGGCCTTCGGCGTCGGGGTCGTCGAGGGTCAGGGCATACAGCGACAGGTGGTCGGGCTCGATGTCCATCGCCTCGTCCAGCGTGCCCATCCAGGTGCACAGCGGCCCGTCGGGGATGTCGTACAGCAGGTCGAGGTTGATCGAGCCGATGCCGGCGCCGCGTGCCTCACGGACGGCGTCGGCCACGTCACCGGGCACGTGGCGTCGGCCCAGGCGTTTCAGCTCCCCGGGATCGAGGCTCTGCGCCCCAAACGAGATCCGGGTGATTCCGGCCTGGCGCTGGGCACTCGGATCGCCGCGCTCGTCGGGGCCTGGGTTCGCCTCAATGGTGACCTCGGCGTCGGCGGCCAGGCCGAACCGCCGGCGGACGAGGTCCACGAGCCGGGCTAGCGCCGCCGCGTCTATGAGCGACGGTGTCCCTCCGCCGACGTACAGGGAGTCGAGCGGCGGCCGCCCGACCTCCCCCGGCCCGCCGAATTCGCCGTCGAGCGCATCGGCGCGAAGCCCGATCTCCGTCTCGAGGGCGCCAAGCACTGCCTCGATCCGGTTCCTGGGACCACGCGCCGCCGCGCCCGCGTAGACGACGAAATCGCAGTAGGGACAGAGGGAGACGCAGAAGGGAACGTGGACGTAGAGGGCCACGGGAGCTCGTCGCGGCGGCGGCCACTGTCGCGCCGGATCGGTTCGCGCAGACAACGCTGCACGGCTCACCATCAGCGATCGCGCGGCGCAGACTCCCGCGGACCGATGACCCTCCAGCCGTCGGGCGGCCGTCGTCGCTTGTCGATCTCCTCCTCCTCGCGGCCCCGCGGCAGGAACTGGCCCGCGTGGCCCGTGCAGAGGAAGACCGCGAACCGCGTCACCGAGTGGCCGAGGAACGCCGCTGCGATCCCGCCCGTCACGCCCGTCACCCAGCCACCCGCGAGCCCGATCAGCAGAGCCATCGCCAGCATGTAGCGGTTCCGCCCGGGCGCCCCGAGGCGCGTCGCGAGCGCATAGAGGATGGCCTGGATCGCATTCGCCGCGCTCGGGTTCATGTCGGTCATGAGGAGGAGCCCGAAGATCGCGCCCCGGAAGGCCGCCTCATCGACAAGCGCCGTGGCCACGGAATTGAGCAAGGCACCGGGATAGGACCAGACGTCCGGGAAGCGGATGCGGCGGTAGCGGTAGTAAGCGATCCCGAGCGCGAGGCCGGTCCCGATCGCGGCGTAGAGGAAGCCGTAGACGATCGTCAGGCCGCGGTCGCCGGCCCCGAGGAAGAACTCCTCGCGGCCCGCCGGGTGAATGAAGACGATGCCGGCGATGAGCGCGAAGCCCAGCCCATACCACGCGAGACGGCGTCGGAACGAGGGCGGATGGCCGTCGGTTGCCTCGTCGTACTCCGCTGCGTTGAACCGTTGGGCCTCGAGCCGGAGCATGACGAGGAGCAGGGCAAGCCCGGCGGCGACGAGCCGTTGCAGGGTCGGCAGCCACTCCTCCACGCTTGCTACGCCTCGTCCGTGCGGAGCATGGCGAGGAACGCCTCCTGCGGGATCTCGACGGAACCGATCCGCTTCATCCGCTGCTTGCCTTCCTTCTGTTTCTCGAGGAGCTTGCGCTTGCGCGTTATGTCGCCACCGTAGCACTTGGCGAGCACGTTCTTGCGCATCGCCCGCACGGTTTCCCGGGCGATGACGTTCGATCCGATCGCCGCCTGGATCGGGATCTCGAACATCTGACGCGGGATCAGCTGCTTTAGGCGCTCAGCAAGGACGCGCCCGACCGACTGGGCCTTGTCGCGGTGGACGATGAGCGAGAGGGCATCCACGGGCTCGCCGTTGACGAGGATATCGACCTTGGCAAGGTTCGCCGGGCGGTAGCCGAGCTCCTCGTAATCCATCGAGGCGTAGCCCTGGCTGCGGCTCTTGAGCTGGTCGAAATAGTCGACGATGAGCTCCGCGAGGGGCATCTCGAAATGGAGGACGACCCGGGTCGGGTCGAGGTACTCCATGTTGACGAACGTCCCGCGGCGGTTCGTCGAAAGCTCCATCAGCGGGCCGATGTACTGGCTCGGGGTGACGACGCTGAGTTTGACCCAGGGCTCCTCGATCTGCTCGATGTCGGTCGGGTTGGGGAGGAGTGCGGGATTGTCGATGACGAGGCTGCCACGACTGTTGGTGAGCACGACGTGGTACTCGACCGATGGGGCCGAGGCGATGAGGTCGATCCCGAACTCGCGCTCGAGACGCTCCTGGACGATCTCCATGTGGAGCAGGCCGAGGAATCCGCAGCGGAAGCCGAACCCGAGCGCGACCGAGCTCTCGGGCTCGTAGGTGAACGACGCGTCGTTGAGATGGAGCTTCTCGAGCGCCTCGCGCAATTCCGGATAGTCCTCGCCGCTGACGGGATAGATCCCGGCGAAAACGAGGCTCTTGGCTTCCTGGTAGCCGGGCAGCGGCTCGCTGGCGGGGCGGGCGACGGACGTGACGGTATCGCCAACCTGGGCCTCGCGGACGTTCTTTAGCCCGGTGGCGATGTAGCCGACCTCGCCCGCGACGAGCTGCTTGACGGGGACGAGCTGGGGCCGGAAGACACCGAGCTCAAGAGGTTCTGCTTCCGCGCCGGAGGCCATGAGGCGGATCGCTTCGTCCTGGCGGACTGTGCCCTGGGCGAGCCGGACGTAGACGACGACGCCCTTGTACGCGTCATAGTGGCTGTCGAAGATCAGGCCCTGGAGCGGCCTCGCCGGATCGCCCTTCGGCGCCGGGATCCGCTCGACGATCGCCTCGAGAATCTCCGGGACCCCGGTGCCGTCCTTGGCCGAGGCGAGGAGTACCTCCTCGCGCGGGATCGCCAGGACGTTCTCCAGCTCATCGATGATCGTGTCCGGGTCGGCCGACGGGAGGTCGATCTTGTTGAGGACCGGGATCAGCGTGAGACCCTCCCGCATCGCGAGATGGACGTTGGCGAGGGTCTGGGCCTCGATTCCCTGGGTGGCGTCGACGACGAGGATCGCGCCTTCGCAGGCCTGGAGGCTGTGGCTCACCTCGTAGGCGAAGTCGACGTGCCCTGGCGTGTCGATGAGATTGAGGCCGTAATTCAGCCCGTCGCGGGCCGTGTACTCGAGGCGAACAGCCCGGGCCTTGATCGTGATCCCCTTCTCCCGCTCGAGGTCCATCGAGTCCAGGACCTGGCTCATCATCTGCCGGCCCTCGATCGTGTGGGTCAGCTCCAGCAGCCGGTCGGCGAGGGTCGACTTGCCGTGATCGATGTGGGCGATGATCGAGAAATTGCGCAGTCGGTCCTGGGGGATGGTCACGAGGCGCGAACGTGCTTGGAAGTCCAGCGGGGTTCCGGCCCAAGCGCCGTCGTCCCGTACCGGCGGGCGAGATCCGGGTCCTCGGGCGCTTCCGGCAGGTCGGCGGGCGGGTGCGTCGGCTCGGTGGCGTCGACGCCCATCGCGGCGAAGAACCCTTCGAGGCCCGCCGGCGCCGTGACCACCAGCACATGCAGGTCGTCGGTGTCCGCGCTGACTGCATGTGCGACGCCGTGCGGACCGTGCACGAAGTCGCCCGGCCCGGCATCGATCGTCTGGTCGCCGATAAACCACCGGCCGCGACCTGCGATCACGAACCAGGATTGGTCGTCGACCTCGTGGACGTGACGGCCCGGCGCGCGACGATGTCGCGGCACGTGCTGCTCCATGACGAACACGCGTCCGGATGTCTGTTCAGCCGTCGCCTTCACAATCATCAGGTCCCCGAAGGCCCAGATCCGCCGCCCCTCCCCGGCCCGGAGGTGGAACGCCCGGTCATGCGCGTCGCTCACGCGATCCCTCCAATGCGTCGCTAGCCGGTGGACCCAGGCAAGACTGACATTGCGACTGAACACCGATGCAGTCGGTCCTGGGGGTGGTCACGAGGCGGGAGTGTAGCGGACGCCCAGCGCCGCTCGGCGAGTCTCAAGCGCGGATCGCGGCGAGAACCGCTACGCCCACACTGATCGTCGCGACCCCGACGACCTGAACCCGCGCCAGACGCTCCCGAAGCAGGATCACCGCCGCCACCGCGGCGATGGCGGCGAACTGCGACGAAATGACGGACGCGATGGCGATCCCCTCGCGGGCCCCGAACGCGAACGACGCGATCCCAAGAACCTCGGTGAGGCCTGTGACCAGGACGAATGGTGCTGCTGCCCGCGTCAAACGGAGCCGACGCAGCAGGATCAGCGGGATCGCGATGGCGAGCACGCCGGTCAGCCGGGCAGGCAGCGCCGACCAGGCGAGGGGCAGCTCCTGGCCGATGAGCCCTGAGACATACAGGTTGATCCCGAAGCAGGACGCCGCCGCCAGGGCGAGAAGTGCGGTCGCGATCGGGCCGAACCGGGCGTTCTCGATCGCCTCGGGATGGCGTTCTGATGCTGCGAGGACGACGCCGACGACGATCGCTCCCAGTACCAGCCCAGCGCCGGGAGCGAGCTGCTCGCCTGCGATGACCGCAATGACCGCCGCGATTGCGCCCTCGGTCGAGGTGATCGGCGCGACGACCGAGACCTTGCCGCTCCGCAACGCCGTCAGGACGAAGAGGATGCCAACGACATTCGTAATCCCGGAAGCGGCAAGGAGCGAGACCTCGCGGGCGCCCAGGTCGACGGGGCCGGCCAGCGCGATCGCGGGCAGCGTGAACACGCAGCCGACGAGCATCACCCAGGCGAGCGAGGACAGGGCTCCGATCCGCCGAGCGCTCTGCGATGAGCAGAGGATGGACACGGACCAGCAGATGGCGGCGCCAAGGCCACCGAGAATGGGGATCACTTCGCCAAGTGTGGGGCATCGCGGCTGGCTCCATCCGGACGCCTCTGCTACCATGCGCGTCCGTGCCGTCACCGTTCCGTGGCGGTCCTCCAGCCCATCAACCGCTCCCGTGAGGTTCGCCCCTTGGCCAAGACGCCCCGCACCTGGACGGGCGCACGCACGCCGTCAGGACTGAAGCGCGTCCGACAGGCCGAGCGTCGCCGCGAGATCCTTCAGCCGCGCCGCACCGCCGCGAAGACATACGTCGCGAAGGCTCTCGACGTCGCGACCCATCAGACCGATCCCGAGACCGCGGCAACGGCACTCAGCGATGCCCACGCAGCCCTCGACCGAGCGGCCAAGGCCGGCGCGATCCACCCGAACGCCGCCGCCCGCCGTAAGTCCCGCCTGACGCTGAAGTTCAACGCGGCGACCGGCGGAGCCTTTGTCCAGACGTCGACCCGCATCACGAAGACGACGAGCAAGGCCCAGGCCGTGAAGGCCGCCAAGAGCCGGATCGCCGCCTCCAAGGCCGACAAGGCGAAGGGCGCCCAGACCGCGGCCGGCAAAGCCCGCGCTGCACTCTCGAAGACCGCCCGCGCCGACGCCGCCGCCAAGGCCGCGGCGACGGCAGCCGCCCCAGCCCCCAAGGCGACATCGAAGGCCGCCGCGAAGTCCACGACAGCGAAGACGTCAGCGGCGAAGCCGACCGCCAAGTCGACCACGACGAAGGCCAAGGCAACCGCGGCAAAGCCCAAGACTGCCGCGAAGGCACCCGCAAAGAAGACCGCCGCCAAGAGCTAGCCTCGAGGAAGCAACTCCCATCGCCCCGAGCATGCTCGGGGCGATCGTCATGTTCGGCGCAGCTCCGCCACGCCATCGTGCCGAGGTTTGGGCCGGAACAGGCCATAGAGCGCGCCGCCGCCGAGGCCGCCGGCCGTCGTCAGGAGAACGAGGAGTCCGGCCGTGGATAACTGCTGGCTCCAGTAGAACGAGGTGAACGAGGCCGTATCGGTAACCCCGATCGACTCGAAGTCGGGACCGCGGCCCGCGGCGAGATACCTCGAGTAAACGCAGTTCGCGCCCGGATCGCAGGAGGGCGGAATCGGCTGGCCCGTCTCCGGGTCCGCGCGGTTGTAATCGGGGAAGCCGTTGTCGGCGAAGAAGAACAGGGCCTTCACGACGAGAAGCAGCGCGGCCAGCATCAGCGCCGTCGCCAGGCCCGCGACGAGCGCATTGGCCAGGATCCTGCGCCACGGGCCGGTTCGCCGGTCGCTGCGCTGATTCGCGTAATAGCCGATCAACAGCCCCGCCGGGAGGGCGAGTAGCCAGTAGATCGGTTCGATCGGGATCACGAGCAGGAAGCTGACCCCGATCGTAAGCGCCATCCCGATCCCGACATATGCGGCGGCGATGGCGCCGCGGTCGACGATTCGGGTCACGTGGTGGCGCCGACCCTGACGTCGCCGTCGGCGGCCGGCGCGGTTGCCATGCCCGGCGCGGTTGCCATGCCCGGCCGTCCGAGCGCAGCCCGGCCGAGGTAGCGCGCCCCATCGCCGAGCTCGCCCTCGATCCGGAGCAAGCGGTTGTACTTGGCGACCCGCTCGCTGCGCGACGGCGCCCCGGTCTTGATCTGGCCCGTACCCATCGCCACGACGAGATCGGCGATCGTTGTGTCCTCGGTTTCGCCGGAGCGATGCGAGACGATCGCCGTCCAACCGGCACGCCGGGCGAGATCGATCGCCTCGATGGTCTCGGTCAACGTCCCGATCTGGTTGAGCTTGATGAGGACGCTGTTGGCGGCGCGCTCGTCGATCGCTCGCTGGATCCGCTCGGTGTTGGTGACGAGCAGGTCGTCGCCGACGAGCTGGACGCGGTCGCCAAGGCGCCGGGTCAACTCGGCCCAGCCGGCCCAGTCGTCCTCCGCCAGGCCGTCCTCGATCGAAACGATCGGGAAGCGGGCGACCCAGTCGGCCCAGAGGTCGATGAGCTCGCCCGAGTCGAGCGTCCTCCCCTCGCGCGCTAGGACGTAGCGCGTCGTGCTTCCGGCTCCGCTGCCCTCCTCGACGAGCTCCGTCGTGGCGGGGTCCAGGGCGATGGCAACGTCCTCCCCGGGCCGGTAACCGGCCTTCTCGATCGCCCGGAGGATGACTTCGACGGCCGCTACGTTCGACGGAAGGCTCGGGGCGAAGCCGCCTTCATCGCCCTGGCCGGTCGCGTGGCCCTCGTCGTGAAGGATGCCGCGGAGCGTGGCGAAGATCTCGGCGCCGGCCCTGAGCGCGTCCCCGTACGTCGCGGCTCCGATCGGCATGACCATGAATTCCTGGAAGTCGGTCGAGTCCTGAGCATGCTTGCCGCCGTTGAGGATGTTGAACATCGGGACGGGCAGGGTCCGCGCGCCGGCGCCGCCGAGGTAGCGGAAGAGCGACAGGTCGTGGGCCGCGGCCGCTGCGTGGGCGCACGCCAGCGACACGCCGAGGATCGCATTCGCGCCGAGCTCAGCCTTGTTCGGTGTCCCGTCCAGATCGCGGATGACGGCGTCGATGCCGGCCTGGTCTGCAGCGTCGAGACCGTAGATCGCGGGAGCGATCACGTCGGTTACGTTGGCAACGGCCCGCAGGACGCCCTTTCCACTGAATCGCGACTTGTCGCCGTCGCGCAGCTCGACCGCTTCGTGCGCACCGGTCGATGCCCCGGACGGCACCGCCGCCCGGCCGACCGAACCGTCGCCCAGGACGACGTCGACCTCGATCGTGGGGTTGCCCCGCGAATCGAGGATCTCGCGGGCGTCGACGATCTCGATCGTCGTGTTCGTGGCCACGGTCACGCCTTGCTCTCCACCTTCGGGCGATCCTGCAGGACCGCGATTCCGGGTAGCTCGCGACCCTCGAGGAACTCGAGTGAGGCGCCGCCGCCGGTACTGATGTGGGTCATCTTCTCCGCCAGACCCTGCTGTTCGAGGGCGGCGACCGAGTCGCCACCGCCGACGACAACGGTCGTGCCGCTCTCGGCCTTGTCGGCAAGGAACCGCGCGATCTCTTTCGTCCCGTGCGCGAACGACGGAATTTCGAAGACGCCCAGGGGACCGTTCCAGAAGACCGTCTTCGCCGGACTCAGTGCCTCCTCGATGGCTCGCCGCGAGTTCTCGCCGAGGTCGACGATATGCCACGACGCCGGAAACTTCTCGGTGCCGACGGTCTTGTACTCCGTGCCCCGGGTGACCTCCTTGGCAATCACGACATCGGTCGGGAGGATAACCGGAATGCCGCGGGCCTCCGCCGCCGCGAGAATCCGCTTCGCATCCTCCACCCGATCGTGCTCGGCGAGGCTCTTGCCGACGGTCTTGCCCTGGGCCAGGAGAAAGGTATTGGCCATCGCCGCCGCCGACGACGAGGATGTCGACCTTCGAGATCAGGTGCTCGAGAACGCCCACCTTGTCGGAGACCTTGGCCCCACCGAGGATTGCGGCGAACGGCCGGCCCGGATCCTCGAGGAGGTGCGATAGCATCTCGATCTCGCGTTCCATGAGGAGCCCGGCGTAGGCCGGCAGGAGCTTCGGAACGCCGACCGTCGAGGCGTGCGCCCGATGAGCGGTCCCGAACGCATCGTTGACATATACGTCGGCGTACGAGGCGAGCTTCGCGGCAAACTCCGGATCGTTCTTCTCTTCCTCGGCGTGGAATCGGAGGTTCTCCAGCAGGATCGCCTCGCCTGCCCGGAGGCGCTTGATCGCATCCTCCGTGCCCACTCCGAGCGCGTCGCCGGTTACCGGCACGTTGCGCCGAAGGAGCGTCGAGACCCGCTGGCCCACGGGCCGAAGACGAAGGCCGTCCTGGACCTTGCCGTCCGGCCGGCCCAGATGGCTGGCGAGGATGACGCGGGCACCCTGGGCGAGCAAGGCGTTGATCGTCGGCAGGGCGGCTCGAACCCGGGAGTCGTCGGTCACCTTGCCGTCCGCGAGCGGGACGTTGAAATCGACGCGCACGAAGACACGCTTTCCGGCAGCGTCCAGGTCGCGGATGGTCAGCTTGTTCATCCGGCGGCGGTCAAGCCCGACCCGCCACCGGAAGGCGCGCAGCGACGAAGGCGATGAGGTCGGCGACGCGGCAGCTGTAACCCCACTCGTTGTCGTACCAGCTGATGACCTTGACCATCGTTCCGCCGAGGACCATCGTCGACTCGGCATCGATGATTGATGAGCGGCTGTCGCCGCGAAAATCGGTCGAGACAAGCGGCTCGTCGCTGACCCCGAGGATACCCTTGAGCGGGCCTTCCGCCGCGGTCCGGAACGCGTCGTTGAGCTCCTCGACGGACGTGGGTCGCGAGACGTCAGCGGTGAAGTCCACGACGCTCACGGTCGGCGTCGGCACGCGCAGGCTGAAGCCATCGAACTTGCCCTTGAGGTCCGGGATCACGAGGGCCAGGGCCTTTGCCGCGCCGGTCGTGGTCGGGATGATGTTCTGTCCAGCGGCGCGGGCCCGGCGGGGATCCTTGTGCGCGACGTCGAGGATGCGCTGGTCGTTCGTGTAGCTGTGGATCGTGTTCATGAGGCCGCGCTCGATCGTGAGCAGGTCGTGGACGACCTTGGCGGCCGGGGCCAAGCAGTTCGTCGTGCAGCTCGGCGTTGCTGATGATGTGATGCGCCTCTGCGTCGTAGCGACCTTCGTTCACGCCGAGGACGATCGTGATGTCCTCGCCCTTTGCCGGGGCACTGATGATCACCTTCTTTGCGCCGGCCGTGATGTGTGCGGCGGCCTTGTCGGCGTCGGTGAACAGGCCCGTCGACTCGAGGACGATGTCGACGCCGAGGTCGCCCCAGGGCAGAGCCGCGGGATCTTTCTCCTTGAGGACCTTGACCTCGCGGCCGTCGATGATCAGCGCGTCTTCTGTGTGATCGACGGTCCCGTCGTAGGCGCCATAGGTCGAATCGTGCTTGAACAGGAGCGCATTCATCGATGTGTCGACGAGGTCGTTGACCGCGACGACCTCGACGTCCGGGGCCCGCTCGATGAGCGCCTTGAGCGATTGGCGGCCGATCCGCCCGAAGCCGTTGATGCCGACTCGCACTGCCATGACGTGCTCCTTCGCGACCCTGCGCTCGCCCACTGGCGGGGAGCGTCATCTGCTATCGAGGTGGGCGTCGACGGTGCGCGCTGGGCTGTCCGTGCCACGCGCTCGACTGCCGAACGTATGGTCGCATCGAAGGCGGTCGGCCGTCGAGGGCCTGAGTGAAAGGCCGATCGACCGAATCACGAAGGGGGCCCTGCCGTTGCCGGCGAGGCCCCCTTCGGGCTATTTCAGGGTGAGGCGGTCAGCCCCCGATCTTGAAGACCTTGCCCTTGCAGATCGGACATGTCCCGGAAAGCGCGGGCTTGCCGTTCTTCATCGTGATCCGCTGGGGATTCACGACTTCGACCTTCTGCTTGTCCTTGACGCAATATGCTTCGGCCATTGGAGAGGGCTCCTCCTGTTCAGCGTGGCGTCACGGGAACCCTCGTCCCGTGTCCGCAACTCACGTGTAGTTCCATAGGGACGGACGCCAGCGCTCCGTCCCGGCCAGTTGCTTCTGGCGATCCATCTCGGCGAGGATCAGCAGGCTTTCAAGGCCCGTCTCCACGCACGCAGCCTCCGCCTCGTTCTTGGCCGCACCCTCCACGAACGCGCCGGTTGTCCGCTGTGCGTAAACCGCACAGACGACTCCGGCCCGACAGCGGGCGAGCGTGGCCAGCACGAGTAGCGCGGATGCCTCCATTTCGAAGTTCATGACACGCTGGCGCGCCATGTCTTCCGCCAGGTCAGGGTAGCGGATGGGCAACTGCGGGATGGGACGCCCCTGCGCCCCGAAGAATCCCGGTGCTGTCGCCGTGACCCCGACGTGGTTCCGATGTCCGAGCCGTTCCGCGGCCTCGATGAGTGCGATGACCGCCTCGTAGTCGGCGATCGCCGGGTACCCATCGTGGACAAAGAAGCTCGTGGTCGACTCGAGCCGGACGGCGCCGGTCGAGATGATCAGGTCCCCGAGGGCGACCTCCGGTTGGAGGGCGCCGCAGGAACCGACGCGGATGAAGGTTGGCCTTTCTGTGATCGCCAGGACTTCCGCCACCACGATCTCGACGTTGTCCGTGCCGATCCCGGTCGAGACGACCGAGATTCGTTCGCCGCGATACGTCCCGGTGACCGAGGCGAACTCCCGGTGGCGCCGTTCAAGCTCGATGGAGTCGAGCCGTGTGGCGATCCGGTCAGTACGGTCGGGGTCACCCGGGAGGAGGATGTACTCGGCCAGTTCTCCCGGTCCGAGGCCGATGTGGTATTGCCGCTCCCCCAGCGGGAGCGCAACGCGGTGATCCGCGTTCGGCAAGACCTGTCCCTCGCTCAGGTGGTGCTTCGCAGGCGCGAAACTCGGCCGAGGATAGCCCCGCGTTCTCACGAGCGTCAAGCACGAGCCCTGAGCGTGGCCACGCACGAATCATCGTTCCGGGCCCTGCGTGGCCGCCACGCTCGCCACTCGGGCGGCGATACGGGCCGCCAGGCGACGCCGCGCTCGCTGCCGACGGAGGAGCGTCACGGCCAGTGAAGCTACCGAGACGAGCATGATTCCGACGACTCCGGCGGCGCCCGGAGCGTCCGGTCCGAGCAGGCCGCCGGCAAGGCGCCCGCCCTGCCCGGGAACAGCCAATTCCAGCAAGCCCGACGGTTCGCCGACGGGCGCAATCGCTGTCGGGTCGAGCGTCGGATCGCCCACCCGAACTAGCCCGGCGGGGTCGTCGACCACGACGCGATAGCCGGCCCCGTCCTGCTGGACGCGTCCGGTTGCGTTCAGCGCATCGCCGGGCTCGAGGAGCGGCAGGTACTCCGCGGCAGCCCCGGCGAGCACGACGCGACCGATTGCAGTCCCATCGTCGAGTAGGAACCCATCCGGTACGAGCTCCGTGACGAGCCCGCCGACGCGGACGATCTGGCCGACATGCCCAGCCAGGTCGACGAGATCGACGTTCGGGATGGCGGCGGCAGATCCCGTCGCGGCCGTCCCGGCCCCGGCGGCGTGGTCGGACCCGTCACGGGCGGCCCCGGCGCCTCCGGCGGGCGCGGTCGCGACGTCCGCCGTGCTCCGTGGAGCGACCGACCAGCGGCGGTCCGTGGCACCCGGGTAGGGTCGCCGAACGATCCCAACGATCGTGGCGGTCCGGCCCTCCACGATCGCCGTGGCTGGAATTCGCGCGCCGGCGAGACCGCTCACGACGACGCGGTCCGGCCCAACCGAGAGTTCCGCTCGCCACCGGTCGCCGAGCTTCTTGACCTCGACGACCGTCCCGCTGACGCGGACGAGGCGCCATTCGTGAGCCGCCGTCGGGGCTCGCTGGAGGTCGAGCGCGAGCGGGCGACCTCCGACAGCGACCACGGCGATCTGTTCGGCCTTGATTCGAGGGGCGTCGTAGGCTCGGCCGATCGTGCCGTCGACCCGGATCCGCGTGCCGACGACCGGCGCCCTGCTGTCGACGGGAACGAGGACCTCGACGCCTGCGGTCCGATCCTCGATCACGATCCGGCGCCCGGTCGAGTCGAGGAGGTCCGGCGCGGTCGTCACGATGCCCTCGACCGTGACCTGTCCATCTCCCCGACGAACGGCCTCGGCAATCGACAGGACGCCGCTGCCTGGTCCAGTCGACGGTGCCGGTGACCCCGTCGGCGCCGACGTCGGGCTGGGCGACGGCACGGGGACGGAACGCCGGACCAGATCGCCCGCGTCCCGTACCCAGACGCGATAGCCGTCCGGCGCGCCTTTGCGCGAAGCACGCTGACCCGCGACGCCGATCACGTCGTACGTCCCCCCGAGGGTGACCGAATCTGCCGTGAGCCCGCTCGAGGCGTCCGCGAGGATCCGGACCTGGCCACTCGGCGAGACCACGAAAAACGTGATGTCGCCGCTCGTCGACTTCGTGGGACGCGCCTCGATCACGCCTCGAACGGTGACGAGGCGGCCCTCGACCGACTCGCCGAGCGAGGTCGCATCGACCGTTACTGGTTGAGGGAGCGGGCCTGACCCGGCAACACGGATGCCGGCTGAAGGCGGACGGAGCTCGAGCTGGCCGTACGGATCGGTGAGCGGGCCGCGAACCTCAAGTCGGGCGCCGCGGGCGGGCGCGGCCACACCATCCGGGACTTTGATCATGATTCCACCGGTCGAGTCCTGGATCGCGATCAACGCTGGTGTTCCGAGGCGGCCGGCCGGCGCGGTGACGGTTCCCGCGACGCTGACAGTCGTCCCGATGGGCATGCGGCGGGCGTTCGCGATTGTTAGGGTCGACGACGAGGGCGCAGGGGTCGGTGATGGCGATGGCGTCGGGACAGGCGTCCCCGTCGGGGTCGGGTTCGGCGTCGGCGTCGGCGGCGTCGGCGTCGGCGTTGGATTGGTGGAGGCGCTCGGGGCGGGAGTCATGCTGGCCATGGGCGATGGGGTAGGTGTCGGCGTCGGGGCCGGCGCCGCCGTGAATTCCCCGGGCAGTGTCGCGTGGATCCGATGGCCGGCCGTCCCGGTACCGCTGCTGTCCCGCTGTCCGAGTGGACCGGTCGCGGTCACGATGTCTCCCGTCCCGACGGCCGTGCCGTCGAGCGCCACGTCGGCGACGACGATGCGCAGCGGCCCGCTCCCGTCGTCGATCGTGACGCCGAGCCCGTCCGACAACGGGGATGGGGCAGACGTGACCGCGCCGGTCAGCGTGAGCCGCAGGCCTTCGAGCGATTCATCGGCGGCACCGGTCTCGGTGACAACCGGCGTTGGCAGGGTCGACGGGCCAATCTCGAGCAGCGAATCGGTCGAAACGCTGAGCGTCCGCAGCCCGAAGTAGCTCCCGAGCGAGCCCGTCGCCAGGATCGAGGTCCCCGCGGGCACCGGTGTCTCGAGCGCGGCGTCCAGTCGCAGCGCGATCCCGCCAGTCACGTCCTGCACGAACCCGATGCGGCCTGAATCGAGTGCACCCAGACCTGTGGTGAGCGTCCCGGTCACCGTCGCCAGCGAGCCGTCGGCGAGGCCCCGTGCCACCGCGATCGACTGGATCGGTTCGGCGGTTGGACTCGGGATCTGCGTCGGAGTCGGGTCCGACGTGGGGGTGGGCGTAGGCGTAGGAGCGGGCGTGGGAGTGGAGGGCGGCGACGCGGTGGGCGTAGGCGTTGGCGTAGGAGCCGGCGTCGGTGTCGGAGTCGACGTCGGCACAGGGCTCGGGGTCGGCGCAGGGGTCGGCGTCGCTGTAGACGGCGGCGTAGGCATGGGCGTGGGCGTTGGCGCGGCAGTCGGCGCCGGAGTTGGCGACAAGGTCGGGCTCGGAGCCGACGTCGGCGTCGGGTCGGCGTCGGAGTCGGCGTCGAGCTTGGCATCGCGCTCGGCGAAGCCGAAGGCGTGGGGAATGGCGTGGGTGCGGCGGCGAGATTCTGGGGAAACGGCGGCGTCCTGACGACGAAGTCGGACAAGTTGTCGTTCGTATCCGTCCCGTTTCCGAGCGAGCCACCCGGCGTGCGCTCGATGCTCGATCCGCTTGCCGGCGCGGGCGCGGGCGCTCCCTCGACGAAGGCGCTGCTCGCGTCGCCCCAGCCCACCGCATCGAGCGGTTCGCCGCCGATCGGCCTGAGCACCACAGCGCCGCCGCTCGCGGCGAATCCGCCGCTGTACGAGGCGTCTGCAGCGGCTGCGTGGATCCCGGAGCCGTTTGCCACGAGGAGATGCCTGCCCGGCTCCAGGATCGTCGGCGTCGACCACGCCGCCTTTCGGGTGACCGTGCTGCCAGTCGAGGTCGCGTAGACCAGCTCGTGGCCCGTCAGGTCGATCGGGACGGAACCCGCGTTCGTGATCTCCGCGAACTCGTCTGACGCGGACGCTCCGCCAGTCATCACCTCGGACACGAGCACGGTGGACGTCGGCCACGCGACCAAGGCGGTGAGCCGTTCCGCCCGCGCCGGAGCGGCCGGCGGGCCGGAGCCGAACGCACTCGCCGATAGGGCGATGACGAGAAACAGGACGACCTGGCCGGCGTGCCGAACGCGATCCATCGACGACCTCCCGAAGACGGGCGGGCTGGCGGCGGACGCGGGCGGGGCGAGTCGGTCACGTTTGTAGCAGGAGGCGCTGCATCGCCCCTGCCCAGACGCTCGACCCGCGATGCACTCGCCATCCACGAGGGATCAACGGCGCCTTCACTGCCCCTGCACGGCGGATTGAGCGGGCCATCACAGCGGATCACCGCGGAATCACCGGCGAGGCTGGCCTCGACTCGTGTGGGATTGGACTACGATGTGGCGACTAATTCCCTGCCGTCTGGAGGCACTGTGGCCCGCGCCAAGAGGACAAATCGCGCCGAGGCGCGCCGCCGCTATCGGGCAACCCTGATCGATGACCCGCAGTTCCTCGAGGAGGAGGGCGTCGACGCTGACTCCGGGGCTATCGACGATCGGCCGACCAACCCAGGGCCGAGACGTGCCCCGGCAAAGGCCGCGGCGCCGACAGCCCCGGCGCGACCCAACGTCCTCGGCGCTCTCAAGGGGGCGTTCCGCCCGACCGACCTTCGCGGTGACATCGCCGCGCTGCCGCAACTGCTCCGGCACCGCTCGTTCCTGATCCCGCTCGGTCTGATCGTCGGCCTGTTGGCGGTCGTCATTGCGACGGGTGCAAGGGAGGTGATCAGTCTTACGCTGGTTCCGTACTTCCTTGCCCCCCAACCCGTTGCGCCGGTCTTTCTGGCGGGCTTCCTGGCACCTCGGGCGAGCTACCTGATCGGAGCCCTGCTGGGGGTCGTCTCGTGGATAGCCCTGGTGGTTCTGGTCTCATCGCCGGCCATCGTGGAAGCATTGGCAGGGACCACAGCGGCGCCCGGTCTCTCACCCGACATTCTCCTGGGTAGCTTGTTCTGGTCGATCGTCGGTGGGGCGTTCTACGCGGCCGCGGCGGCCTGGTACAAGCGCTTCCTCGCCCTGGCCAGTCCGTCGCGGGCTGCGCGGGCGGCACGGGCAACGAGTCGACCCAACGACCGCGCCCGCAAGCGCGATTCGGGCGATCGGCCGATCCTGGCCCGCCGCCGCTAGTCGCCGCACTCGGACGGCGACGATTCGGTGGCAGTTCAGCCGAGACGGCGCATCCCGGCGTGGCCGAGTTGGCGCACGCCCGCCGGCTGCTCGGGCGCACCTGCAACCGCAGCCGCCTCGACCAGCGGTCGGACCTCGCGAGCGATCACGTTCACGACTGACGCCTCCCGCTGGAGATCCCCGTCGACGAGGAGCAGGGCATGGCGGCGAACGACGCCGCGCAACCGCGCCCAGGTGTCCGGCCAGAGCGTGACGTTGACCATGCCGGTCTCGTCCTCGAGGGCGAGGAAGACCGTGCCCTTCGCGGTCATCGGGTGCTGACGTGTGACGACCAGACCTCCGATCCTGACATGACCCTGGCGACGCTCGGCTAGGGCCGCATTGGGGACCGCTCCGAGCCGCTCCAGCGCCGGCCGGTAGAGCGAGACGACCTGCCTACGGGCATCCAGGCCGACAACCGCATAGGCATCGCCGATCCGCTCCGATTCGGTGAGGCCGGGCAGCGTCGGAGCATCGGTCGGGGGAAGTCGGAGGTCCATCGGCCGGCCGGCGACACGACCGGGGACGGAGCCCCGGACTGACCCCGCGACCTCGCGGAGCTGCCAGAGCAGCTCGCGCCGCGGCCGACCGAGCGAGTCGAGCGCGCCGACGCGGATGAGCCGCTCGTTCGTCTCCTCGCCCAGGCCGGTCCGCTCGACGACGTCCGCGAGCGATCGATATGGGCCCCGCTCCAGCTCACGATCGAGGAGCGCCTCGTGTTCCTCGCCGATCCCTTTGACGAGCCCGAGACCGAGGCGGACGCCCCAGCCGACGGCGCCGTCGATCGCCCAGCGCTCGCGGGCCGAGATCGACGGCATCACGCATGACGGCGACCGAACGGGATCCGGCCGCCGATCGATGCCCGCGTCATCGGGGAGTGGCTCGTCCTCGCCGCTCGCCATCGCCCATGCCGGCCGTCCCACCCACTCGGTCGTCGTCTTGTAGCGCGACCGGTTGACGTCGACGGGCAGTACCGCCACCCCGTGTCGCTTGGCATCGTTGACGAGGACCTCGACCGGGTAGAAGCCCATCGGCTGGGCATTGATCAGCCCGACCAGGAACTGGGCCGGGTAGAACAGCTTGAGGAACGACGATTCATAGGCCGTCCGAGCGAACGCCGCGGCGTGGCTCTTGGCGAACCCGAACGAGGCGAACGCGGCGACCTGGCGAAAGAGCTCCTCGGCCATCTCCTCGGTCATCCCGGGCTGGCGCATGCAGCCGTCGTGGAACTGCTGGTGGAGCTTCTCCATTTCGCGGGTCGAACGCCACGTCCCCATCGCCCGCCGGAACCCGTCGGAGTCGGCTGGCGAGAACCCGGCGACCTCGATGGCGATCCGCATGACCTGCTCCTGGTAGAGGATGACGCCCATCGAATCGCGGAGGACCGGCTCGAGACTGGGATGGAGGTAGGCGACGGGTTCGATGCCCTGCTTCCGGCGGAGGTACGGGTGAACGGCGTTGCCCTGGATCGGGCCTGGGCGGATGATCGCCACCTCGACGACGAGATCGTCGAGGTTCTGCGGACGAGACTTCGGCAGCGTCTGCATCTGGGCCCGGCTCTCGACCTGGAAGACCCCGACAGTGTCGGCCGCCTGGAGCATGTCGAAGACCTCCGAAATGTCCTCGGGCAGGCGGTCGAGATCGATGCAGGCGGCGCAGTCGTGCTCGATGAGCTGGAGCGTCTCGTCGATCGCGGCGAGCATCCCCAGCCCGAGCAGGTCGAGCTTGATCAGCTTGAGGGTCTCGACGTCGCGCTTGTCGAACTGGACGACGACCCGATTGGGCATCGTTGCCCGCTCGACTGGGGCGATGTCGATGAGTGGGGCCGCGGTAACTAGCATCCCCCCGCTGTGGATCGAGAGGTGGCGGGGGAAGCCGTCGATCCGGGCGCAGAACTCGAGCCAGCGCTCCCAGTCGGAGAGGCCTTTGGTGGAACCGCCGAGCGGCTGAGGCGTTGGCTCCGGATCGACTCGCGCCACTGACGACTGGCCGGCCGATCCACCCCGGCCCATCGTCGCCGCCTGGGGCGCCGGCGGATCCCACCGATTCGGCCTGCCAAGTCGGTCGGTCTGGCGCGGCGGCGGCTCCACCTGGCCACTCTCGGGGTCGATCTGGCGACCCTGGACGAGAGCCGGCGGCACGAGCCGATCACGGTCCTCCGTGTAACCCGTCCCCTTCCCCGCCCGCAACCAGGCGACGCTCGCCGGCGTGTCGCCGGGACCGCCCTCGTCATCGTGGCGTCCCCCCGGCCGCACGGATGGCGGCGACTCCGGCGCCCCTTCCCACATGCCCGACGCCGACGGCCCATCGCCCCCTTGAGGGTCCCGCAGCCAGGCGAACGGCTTCGGCGCATCGGGGTCCGTCGGTTTCGGCGGCTGGCGCCATGGCGGCACCTTCCCGACGAGCGGGATCCGGGTATTCAGCTGGCCCATGCCATCGACGAGGCCGCGTTCTTCGACCGCCTTCGCCGCCAGCACTTCGGCCGGTTCCCCTTCGCCCGTTCGTTTGAAGAACTCGGCGAAGCCGCCGTCGGCCTCCAGGTCGCGCCGGACCATGACCGAATCGTACGTCTCGAGCGCCTTGGCCACCCGGTCGACGAGCGGCCGCGGGAACCCCAGCGCGTACCCGACTTCGCGGACGGCTGAACGGGCCCGGTACGTGACGAGGTTGCAGACCATCCCCGTGTGCTCGGGTCCGTAGCGGTTGTAGACGTACTGGATGACCTCTTCCCGCCGCGCCGAGCTGAAGTCGATGTCGACGTCCGGATAGGTCGTCCGGCCTTCGTTGATGAACCGCTCGAACAGGAGGTTGTGGCCGATCGGTTCGACCCGACTGATCCCGAGGGTGTAGGCGACGATCGAGCCGGCCGCGCTGCCTCGACCCTGGGCAGGAATCCCCTGTTCCCTGGCGAACCGCATCAGGTCCCAGCAGATCAGGAAGAACTCGGCGAGGCCGGCCCGCTCGATCACATCGAGCTCGTGGGCGAGCCGTTTGACGACGGCCGAAGTCAGCGGGTGATAGCGCTTCCGGGCGCCGGACTGGCACAGCTCGACGAGATACGAGAACGGGGTCTCGCCATTCGGCACCGGGAACCCCGGAAAACGGTATTGCTCGAACCCGAGGTCGACCGAGCAGGATGCCGCAAGCTCCCCGGCGTTGGCGATGCCCTCCTGCCAGATGGCCGCGATGGAAGGATCCTCAGCCGGCGGCAATGCGGCGACCTCCGCCTCTGACTTCAGATATGACTCGCCATTGGGACGCCGCAGGTCCGCCAGCTCGCCGAGCGTCCGCCCGTGGCGGATGGCCGTCAGCACGTCCTGGAACTCGCGGCCTTCCGGCCGGGCATAGTGGACGTCGTTCGTCACCACGACCGGCAGCCCGACTTCGCCGGCCAGACCTGCGGTCTCCGTCACCAGCCAGTCGTCGTCCGGCAGGAGGTGGTGTGACAGCTCGAGATAGAACCCGCCCGGAAAGCGTCCAGCGAGTGCCGTAGCGGCGGCCCGGGCACCCTCGCGATCCCCGACCAGGAGCCTGCGGGCGATCTCGCTCTCGCGACAGCCCGACAGGGCGACGAGTCCCTCGACATGCTCGGCAAGCAGCTCGTGGCTGAAGCGTGGAACTGCTTTGGTCCCGGCGAGGTTCGCCCGCGAGATGAGCCGGCACAGGCTCCGATAGCCGGTCGCGTCGCGGGCGAGAAGGACGAAGTGCGAACCACGCTGGGGCTCGCCGATGCCGCGGTGATCCTCCTTGACGGGATCCCGATGACCCGGCAGCCGAGCCCGATCCGGGCGCGGCCTATCCGGCAGGCCCTCGACGGCGTTCGACACGGATCCGTCAGCCGCCTCCGAGGCCGCCCGCCGTCGACCGGAACGCCGCGCCGGTCGCCGGGCTGGAACAGCGATCTGGTTCGGATCCGGGACGATCGCGTCGAGCAGCTCGATCTCCACCCCGATGACCGGGTGGATCCCGGCGGCCTCTGCCGCCGCCGTGAACCGAACAGCGCCGTAGAGACCCTGGTGGTCGGTGACAGCCAGGCCGGACAGGCCAAGCTCGACTGCTCGGTCAACAAGCTCGTCGGGCGCCGACGCCCCGTCGAGGAACGAGAAGTTCGTGTGGCAGTGGAGCTCGGCGTAGGGTGCCATCGTGGACGGTCGATTATAGAACATCTGTTCTATCGTGGATACCCGATCCGACGAACGCCCTGACCCACATGGCCCCATCGAGGGATGGCCGAATTTCGCCGCAGGGGGTTAAATGGATGCATGGCCCGGACCCGTCACGCTCGGCGCCGCTTCGGTGCCGTGGTCGCGGCCATGATCGCCATCAGCGGCCTCGTGCCGCTCGCAGCTCCGCCGTCGGCCGCCGCCGCGGACCCTGGCATCAAGCCCCGGGCCGATGTCGAGAGCTTCCTCAGCCACCAGGTCTACGGTTATCTGCCGTACTGGCGCCTGAGCGCCGGCACGGCCGCGCAGCTCGACTACGACCTGATCTCGACGATCGCCTTCTTCGGCCTCGGCATCAAGGGGACCGGCGACATCGACATGGCGTGGCGCGGTTCGGTCGCCTATGTAAGCGATAACGCCACCGCCGTCACGAATGCGGCTCACGCCAAGGGCGTCCGCGTCGTCCCGACCTTCCAACTGTTCGATTCGGGCAGCCTCCCGAAGATGACCGCCTTCCTGGACAGCACTGCCGCCCAGGACCGCTTCATCAGCCAGGCCCTCGCCCTGATGGCCCGCCGCTCGGCCGACGGTGCGAACTTCGACTTCGAGCCGATGCCAGCGTCGATGACGCCGCGGTATCTCGCATTCCTCGCCCGCTTCAACACGGCCATGGACGCGCGATTCCCAGACGCGACCCTCGTCAACGCGTCGTCCGCCGGTGCGCCCTCGGACCTGATCAAAGGCCTCGTGCCGATCGTCGACCAGCAATTCGTCATGACCTACAACTACCGCTGGAGCGGCTCGACGGTGACCGGTGCGATCGCGCCGCTCGACCACGCCAGCCGGAATGTGAAGATCCATATGAACCGCTTCATGGCCTATGCCCCCAAGGAGAGCCTGATCCTCGGGGTTCCGTACTACGGCTATGACTGGCCCGTGACGAGCACGGTCCCGAACGCCACCGTGCGGGCCGACAAGGCGAAGTACGGAGCAGTCCGATCGGTCACCTATGCCTCCGCGCGAACCTTCCTCGCCGCGCGTCCCGACGTCGTCCGCTACTACGACGCGCTCGAGGGCAGCGGCTTCTACTCATATTGGGACCCGAGCCACCTGACCTATCGGCAGGTCTACTTCGAGGATGAACGAAGCGCGGCGGCGAAGTACGAGTACGCGATCACGACCGGACTGGCCGGCGTTGGGTTGTGGACCCTCGGCAATGACGCCGGCTACTCCGAGATGGCCGACGCCCTCGAGGTCTTCTACGCACCGGATCACGAGGTGTCGGTCACGGCCACGATCAGCAGCCTGACCCGGTTGACCGGCTCGGTCCGCGCCTCCCTCGCTTACTCAGTGAAGAATCTCGGCGACGTCCCGGAACGAGGCGAGATCCGCTGGCGGGTTCGCAACGAGGACGGCCGGCAGATGGCCCGCGGCACCGTCACGACGATGACCGTCAGCATCGGCAAGACCGCCGCCGCGACGGCGCGGATCAGTCTCGGGTCGGCCGCCGAGCTGCCGGCCGGCACGTGGACGATCGAGGTGTTCTTCGTCACGCCCGACCGCGTGTACGCGAGCGCTCCAAGCCGCTTCCGCCAGCCCTTCTGATCCCAAGACCATACGCTCTCAAAATTCTCCTTCGGACCTTGAAACAACATCGGGTGGCCTGACGTCTCACAGCCATGCGACAGCACCTTCCGCTCCTGACGACGACCGCCCGGACCGCGGCCATGGTCGCCTTCGCGATGCTGCTGATCCTTGTCATCCTCCCGGCCATGGTCGCGGCCCAGGCCGCCAGTCCTGGCTGAACCACCAAACGTCTCGCGCCTGGGGGCTCGGGACGATCGGGCGGCGCGACCGCGACGGTCGACGCCGACCCGCCGGAGGGGCCTGGTGAGCGGGTCCGACCGGCCGCAGGACCCCGTCGTGCTGGGGCGCGACGGGGTCCTCCTTGTTCGGGGGCCGACCGGCCGGTCGGCGCAACGCCCGCATGACGCGGAGCGTCTATCCTCACGCTGGGCATTTGTTGCATCGCCGCTGGGGGTTACTCGCCATGCAGATCTCGAGACCGCGCGATCTCGGTCCGTTGGTCCTCGTCGTCGGGATGTTCCTGATTCTCCTGGTCGTCACGTTGACAGTGGGCGCCCCGCAGCGTTAGGCCGAACCGGACCGATCTCGGTCGCCGCAGGGGCGGTTCAGGCGAAGGCGCCGTCCGAGCACCGGAGCGCGCGCAAAGCGCGTGCGTGCCTACACGCACGCACCCCGAGGTGCGTGAGCGAGGAGCACAGGCGGCAACGCACGGATGGGCCGCCAATGCGGCGACCGTCAGTCATACAGGCGCTCCAAGTGCCACGTGCCGTCGGCGCGGTCGAGGTAGACGAGAGCGAGCCAGCGAGACCCGACGACCTTGAAGTAGTCGCGCTCGATCGGAGCGCGCCACCAGGCCTCCTCCACCCGCCAGCGGTTGCAGACCTCGACGGCTTCGCGCCGGCCGTTCCAGCGGATCGCGACCAGCTCGCCGGCGGCGTCCAGCTCGATCTCGATCGCCGGGTGCTCGCGGAGCAGGCGGGTCACGGCCGCCACGTCCAGCGCGATTCGGGCAGCGGCGCGTCCGGATCCGTGATCGCGACCCGCCTGACCCGATCCTCCCCGAATGTCAGAGCAAGGCGGGCGAGCTGCCAGCCGAGGCGGGCATTCCGCGCCGCCTGGGGGACGAACAACGGAAGCTGATGCCCGACCGCCGGCTCAACGCCGGCCAGCTCGAGCTCGATCCGCGAGACCGGCGCCGGCGGCGGCGTCCGTTCCAGGCGAGCGAAGAGGAGCCGCTCGATCGCCTCGGCGTCCGCGGTCGGTTCGGGGAACCGCTGGTCGACGCTGAGTTCGGCGGGGGTCTCGCTCCGGGCGAAGCTGAGGTCGAGCGTCAGGCGGAGGTGGGCGCGGGCGGCGGCGGTGCCTCGAGCCTGGAGCTGATCGGCGAGTGTGCCGGCGAGGCGGTGGAGGACGAACCGGAGCGAGTCGAGCTCCCCGACGGCGGGCTCGATCGGCAGGGCGAGCGCGAGTCGTTCCGGGGCCCGCCGCGGGCGGAACGGCGCGATCTCCTGCCCTTGCGCCCGGGCCAGGAGACGCTCGCCCTCATCCCCGAACCGGGCGACGAGCGCCGATCGGGGCAACTCCGCGACCGCCCCGATCCGGCGCAGCCCGAAGCGCCTGAGGCGGGCCTGGACGTCCGGATCGGGGGTCAGGAGCGAGGCCGGCAGCGGAGCGAGAAAGGCCGCCTCCCCGCCTGGCCGGACGATCCGCGGCTCCGGTGGCGTGGCGTTGGCGGCCGCGACCGTCGCCGCAAATCGGGTCCCAGCGATCCCCGGCCGCGGGGCGCCAGGCAGGATCGGGGCGAGCGCGGCGACGAGGCGCCCAACGAGCTCGGGCTCGCCGCCCCACAGTCGCTCGAGCCCGTCGACCTGGACCTCGATCAGGCCGAAGGCTGGATCGGCCTGATCGGTGGTGCCGGCCAGCCCGGGACTGAACCCGGCGAGCGTTTCGAAGGCGGCCTCGACGGCCGCCGCATCGGCTTCCGGCTCGGGATCGAGGAAGGCCGCCTCAGGAGCGAGCCGGTGGGCGCTCCCGAGCGGAATTCCCCGCCGGACGCCGAGCGCCCGCGCGGCCGGATCCGCGTCGATGACCGTCCCGTCCGTCCAGGGCTGTCCGCCGAGGACGACCGGCCGATCCGTCGGGAAGGAGCCGGAGAGGCGGGCTCGGGCGAGCCGGAGGGGTAGATGGGGCCAGTAGAGATGGAGAAGTCGCATCGGTAGTGATCCGCTGGAGAGGGCCGGTGGGGGCGGCAGTGAGGGGGAAGTCGTCGCGGAGGAGGTCGTCGCGAGCGAGACAGCGATCACGGCCTCCTCCCTCGGCATAGAGGATCCGGAGCTCCGCCCGCCTCCCCGGCGGGCCGAAGCGGTTGCGAGCGACGGTCACCTCCGTCCGCTGGCCGACGACGTCGCGCCCGAGCCGGATCCACGATCGGCGGGCGAGCTCGAGGCGAAGGCCCGTCGCTTCGGCGACGGCCGTGGCGAGGCCGGCTGTCAGGCCGGGTGGCTCGAGGGCGACGAGGAGCGTCTCCGAGCGGCGGGCCAGGGCGGCGAGCCGGCGGAGGCGATCGGCCACCTTGGCGGCGGTCGTGCCGGGATCCGGGCGCGGCGGCAGGTCCACGACGAGGAGGTCGACCGAGCGGCCCGCGAGGAGCGCGCCGGCGATCGACAGGCCTTCGTCGAGCGTATCGGGGGTCAGGACGACGAGCCAATCGAGCCGCACGCCGCGGGCGACGGCCTCGACCGGGTCAAGGCTTCGGGCGAGATCGAGCCAGGCGACGATGGCGCCGTCGACCTGGGCCTCCGCCGCGAGCCGGAGGGCGAGGGTCGTTTTGCCGGAGCTCGCTTCCCCACGGAAGGCGACGCTCGCGCTGCGCGGCAGGCCGCCCGGACCGAGGATTGCGTCGAGGGCCGGAAAGCCGGTCCGGACGATCCGCTCCGCGCCGCCACCGCCGGGCGATTCGCGGGGGAGAATCGGCTCCGGCGCCTCGTCCAGGAGAGGCGCCGTCGCCAGCGCCCCGACGACCCGCGGAGCTGCGGCGCCCCAGCGTGCCTGAAGGGACGCCAGAGCAGCCGACACGTCCGAGGAGAGCGCCGCCATCGCCCTACTATAGAACAGATGTTCTAGTCGATCAATGCCCTTGTTTGTCGCTCAGGGCAGGGCCACCGCCGCCAGGCCGAGGCCGATTCCCGCCAGCCCGACCCACTGCGTCGGGCGCAGGCGCTCACCCCACAGGGCGACCGCGACGATGACGGCGACGACCGGGCCGAACGAGCTGGCGAGGCCGACGATCCAGGTCGGGGCGACCGCCAGCCCGATGGCGAAGGCGACGAAGCCGACGATGTCGAGAAGGCCGGCCACCCCGGCGGCGGCGACCGCCCGTAGCGACGGCGATCCCGCGGTGGCCAGCAGGACGTCGGCACTGCGCGGCCGGGCGAACGTCACGACGACGAGGACTGTCAGGATCGTCGCCGCGTTCGCGAGGCGCGAGGCCAGGAGGACGGGCAGCCAGCCGACCATGTGGATCGGTGTCGCCATGCCGACCGTCAGGGCGGTAAAGAGGAACATCGCGAGCAGCGAGAACAGCACGCCTCGCCCGACGATCCGCGTCCCCCGCCAGCCGCCGTCGAACACGATGCCGGTCAGGATCACGCCGAGCGTCGCCAGGCCCGCGCCGATGCCCTGGAGGGCGGTCATCGTCTCGCCCCGGATGAGGACCGACAGGACGACCGTTAGGCCACCGTAAGCCGCGACCACCGGGCTGACGACCGCGAGTGGTCCGATCCGAAGCGCGGTGAAGAACGACAGGTACGCGCCCGCCGCAATCACGCCGAATATCGAGGAGAGAAAGAGGGCGACCGGATCGGTCGGCAGGCCGACCCCCTGGCTGACCGCCAGCAAGATCGCGACGACCACGCTTGTAACCTGGGCAATCGCCACGACATGCAGGCTGCCGAGCCGGCGGCCGGCAAACGACGCCATGACGTCGGTCGAGCCCCAGCACAGCGCGGCGATCAATCCATAGTCGAGTCCGAGCGGCATCAGCCCAGCGTAGGGATCACCCGATTACCCAGGCGGCTCGTTCTCTCGGGCGGGACGACACGCCTCCCCGACGAGGGTCCGCAAAGCCGATTCGGGCGGGACGTCTGGTACACTCTCGCACCGATCGGCGCCCGTGCGCGATTGCTCCCGTGGGGATGTAGCTCAGTTGGAAGAGCACCGCGTTCGCATCGCGGGGGTCAGGGGTTCGAGTCCCCTCATCTCCACCATTCCGCTTCGGTTTATCGCTGCCGCGTGACCGCGGCCGCGAGCTCGTCCAGGACCGCGCCGAGCCGGCGAGTGACGATCCCCTCTTCCCCCGGGACGAGCGTCTCCGGGGCAAGGAACAAGGCATCATCGCCTTCCGGGAGGAGCTCGATGCGGGGCGGCTGTGCCCGCAGCGCGCCCAGGATCTCGTCGCGGCGCGCCGCGATGGGTGGGAGGAGACGAATCAGCGCGCGAGGCGTCGGTTGGCCGGCCTGGCCGGGCGTCTCGCGTGTGACCGTCACGTCAGACCGTCCGCGGCCCCAGCCGACGAGGTGCTCGACCATCGCCTCGTAACGAGCGGCCAGCGCCCCGTGGTCCTGGCGGAGATACCACTCCACGGCCGCCAGGATGCCGATGAGGTCCTCCTTGCCGACCTTCATCGGCCGGCCGATGCGCTGGCGGGGTGCCGCATTCCGCTCGAATTGCTCGACGTAGCGGCGAGGGCCCAGGACGAGACCCGTGCTCGCCGGACCGCACAATCCCTTGCCGCCGCTGAACAGGACGAGGTCCGCGCCCGCCGCGCTGAATGCCCAGAGGTTCTCGACAGGCGGGAGTTGCGCCGCCGCGTCGACGATCACCGGAATGTCCGACTGCCGGGCGACGCGGACGACGGCCTCGAGCGGCAGCACGCCCGCCGCGAGGTGAGCTCCGGCGACGTACAGGATCCCCGCGGTTTCGCGTCCGATCGCGTGGGCCAAATCGGCCTCGGTCGTGCCGGACTCCGACCCGATCTCGACGAGTCGGCCGCCTGCGAGCTCGATCGCCGAGTCATAGGGGATCCGATGGGCGCGGTGGATGATGAAGTCCCTCGGCAGCCCGTCGAGCTCCGCAGATCGAAGGATCCCGTCCTCTGTGTCGCGGGCCATGCAGACCGCCGCCGAGAGGAAGAGGCCGGCCGCAGCTCCACCTGAGACGAACGCCGCCTCGTTCGAGGTCAGCTCGGCGATCCGCCGCCCGACCGCCGCCTGGAGCTCGTACAAGTCGACGTAGCACTCGGCCGCCTGGCGCATCGCGTCGAGGACCTCGGGCGGCATGAGGGAGCCACCGAGGTACGTCATCGTCGTCGCCGCGTTGACGATCGGCTCGACCCCGATCCGGCGGTAGACGTCTCCCCGTTCCGCGGAGGTGTCGAGGTCTCGGGCGCCGGTCACGAGATAGAAAGTACATCACGGGCGTGGACCGAAATCGCACCGCCTCACGGCTTGCCGCTGCTGTATCGTGCCCGGCGTGGGCGTGACGTCGGACGGCCCCGCGAAACCGCGCGTGCTCCTCATCGGCATGATGGGCGCCGGCAAGACGACGGTCGGCCGCGAGCTGTCGGCGCGGACGGGCTGGCCCTACGTCGACAACGACGACGTGCTCCGCCGCCAGACCGGCCGGGACCCCGCCGAGATTCGGGCGACGGAGGGTGAGGACGTCCTCCATCTCGCTGAATCCGATGCGCTCGACGAGGCCCTGGGCCTGGAGCCGCCGACGATCATCGGCGTCGCTGCGGCGGCGGTTCTCGACCCCGCAGCGCGAGAGGCGCTGCGCGATGGCGGCCACGTAGTCTGGCTTCGAGCCAGCCCGGAGACGCTCTTGGAACGAATTGGGTCGGGCGGCGGCAGGCGGGGAGATGCGACTGATCCTGAATGGGTCCGGAAGCGGGCCCGCGAGCGTCAGACGCTGTATGCCTCGGTCGCCTCGCAGATGGTCGACACCGACAACCGGACCGCGGGCGAGGTCGCCGACGAGATCCTGCAGCGACTAGAGGAATCCTGAGCCGGGCACCTCAGGCCGAGGCGCGATCGCGGGCAGTCTCGGGGCTCTCGTCGAGCGCGGCGTGGAGCTCGAGCGAGTGGGTCCGGAGCCACTTGCGCCACATGAGGTGATCGGCGCGTCGCCCGGCGACCAAGCCCCAGAAGGCCGGGCCGTGGCCGAAGACGCGGAGATGGGCGAGCTCGTGGACGACGACCGTCTCGAGCGCCGCCGGCGGCGCCAGGATGAGGCGCCACGAGAAGCTGAGCCGCCCACGGTGCGACGCGCTGCCCCAGCGGCTCCGCTGATCGCGCACGGAGACAGCGGTCGGGTTGACGCCGAGCGCTGGGGCGTGGCGCGCGATCTCCCTGTCGATCAGGACTCGAGCGCGCTCACGGAACCACGCGTCGAGCACGGCGGCGACCGGCCGCCGATCCGCCGAGGCGAGGCGGACGACCAGCTCATCTGAGACCTCGCCTCCCTCGCGCGTCACCGTCGAGCGCCGGCCGCCGGCCGCCGCGGCCGCGATCCGCAGCAGATGGAGCTCGCCGCGAAATCGGATCGTCGCTCCATCGCGAAGGCCGCCGCGAGCCGCGAGCTCGGCTCTCTGCTGGGCATGGCCCTGGAGGTGGCGGCGCAGCCAGCCCTCACGTTCCCGGAGGAAGCGCTCGATCTCGGCTTCCGGATGCAGCCAGCCACGGCGGGTCGCCGGTGGGACGGTGACGATCAGGCCTTGTTCGGGATCGATCGTCACCCGAAGGCGGCGAGCCCGAGCGGAGCGGCGAAGCACGTAGGGCGGCAGCGGGCTCAACGGCCGGTCGCCGGCGGCATCGTCATCGACTTCGATGGTGCCACATCGGGGGATAAGACGAACCGGCACCGCGAGGCATCTATCCTCTGCAGTGGGCGCCGACCGAATGGGTCGGAGGAGGTCCGGAAATGAATGACAGCCGGGGCGCGCGGTCGAGCCGCGGCCGGCCCCTCGCAGTTGCCGCCGCTGCCCTCGTACTTGGCACCATCCTGGCGCTCCTGGTGTCCGGGAGGATCGACAGGACCAGCGTCGAGTCCTCTCCAAGACCGTCTCCGGCCCCAGACCCCTCGTCGAGCGACGGGGCGAGCCCGTCGCCGACCGGCTCCCCAGGCCACGAACCGACGCCGGCATCCTCTGCGCGTGCGACTGGGGCCCTCGGCGCGGCGAACGACGCGGTCCTCGTCCGGATGCTCGGCGGCGCCCTCGGGCGGCCCGACGAGATCGAGGTGTCGTTGGTGACCCTCGACGCCGGGGCGTACGAGACTCGCCTCGAGCCCCGCGTCATCGCCCGGATCCCCGGCTCGATGGTGCCCGAGGGAGTCGAGCTGCTCCCCGGCGGCGCGAAGTACGGGCAGGACGGCCGACTCGCCGTGGAGGGCGGCCTGGCGGCCGAACCGTTCGGCGGACGGATCGTGATCTTCGACCTCAGAGCTCCCGGTGCCGAACCGTGGCTGGTCCCCGGCGAGCCTGGGGGATCCGCATGGGGCCCCGGATCGGTCCTGGCGGTCGCCGACGAGGGCGAGATACGCCTCAACGACGCGAACGGCCAGACGAGCCGACCGATTGTTGTGCCGGCAGGGATCGTCGTCTCGTCGCCGGACTCGCCGATGTATTTCCCGCCGACGTGGCTCGCCGACGGCAGCGGGTTCGCGACCTGGGAAGCCAGCGACGTGGGAGTGTTCGGCCGGCTCGGCCTCGACGGCAGCCACACCCGGACGGACGATCCGCCCCCGATCTTCCAGTCGACCGGACGCGAGCGGCGCTGGGCCCCCGACGGCTCCGAGCTGACCTTCGAGTGCGACCAAAACGCGGGCCAGGAAAGCTGCACGGTGTCGGCCATGCATAGTGGCTCCCCGCCGGTCGTGTGGTGGACGGCAGGGTCGGGTGGTGGCGTGGTCCAGGACTACGCCTGGGACGCGGCCGGCGAAGGTGTCTGGTTGCTTTCCGAGCGAGTGACGGGCGAGGGTCCGGTGACCTACGCCCTGTCCCACGCCGATGCGCCGAATGATTGGACCGACGTGACAGTGACGGCGCTCGACCAGCCAAGCGACGGTGGCTTTGAGATTCGCGGCATCAGCGACGCTGCCCCGACCCTCGATGGGCGGAACGTCCTGATCGGCCCGCAGGCATCCACCGTCCAATTGGCGGTCAGCGGTGACGGCGCCCGAGCGTCGTTCGCCGGTGACGCATGGTTCGCCGGCTGGGCCGCCGATCAGGGTCCGTACCCGGCCCGTTGACGATGCCGCGGGCGGCGGCCAGGTGCTACGGCAGGGGGCGCCAGGCCTGGCCGAGAAGAATCGCCAGCGCCACGAGGACCAAGCCGAGTGCAGCGAACACGACACTGATCTCCATGACCTCATGCCTGGTAATCAGGTTAGTCGGGAGGCTCTGGAACACCGTGTGAAGCTCATTTGCGCTCTGGGCCGGGTGGTACGTTCCGCCAGTGATGTCGGCGATCGCGACCAGGGTCTCCTCGTCGATCGCCCGCCGCAAGCCGCCACCGCCACCGCCGAAGCCACCGAACCCGCCGAAATCGGGGCTCTCCGCCGGCTCGTTCCCGATGAACTGCGCGCCGCAAAGCGGGGGCCGACCGCCTGGATCTTCCGTTCCGAACCCAATTGTGTAGACGCGCACACCTCGAGCCGCGGCCTGCTCGGCGGCGTCGACTGGCCGCGTCCCGGCATTGCTCGCCCCGTCGGTCAGCAGGACGATGATCGCCGGGGCGTACGCCCCTCTCGGGACCGGCGCCGGGGCCGCGCCGGCCGGCGAATTGTCCGTCTCGCTCCGGGCCACGCTCTCATCGATCTCGGCAATCGCATCGAGCGATTTGAGGATCGCGCTGCCGACCGCCGTCCGGCGGCCGGTCGTCAGGCTCTCGACCACATCCAGGAGGACCTCCTGGTCGGTTGTCGGCGACTGGACGATCTCGGCGAAGCCGGCGAAGGCGACGATTCCGATCTGGGTAGTCGAGCTCTGACGCTCGATGAACGACGCGGCCGCGGCCTCCGCCGCCAGCAGGCGGTTCGGCGGAATATCCGTGGCGCACATGCTCCGCGAGACATCCATCGCGAGGATCACCGTCGTCCGGCCGGCCGGAACACTGATGACGTCGACGGGCCGGGCCATCGCGACCACGAGACTGGCCAGGGCGAGAACGAACAGGGCGAACGGAAGATGACGCCGGAGGCGCGATGAGCCAGGCAGGGCGTCATGGACAAGGGACAGGCTCGAGTAGCGCAGACCGGGCCGCCGACGCCGCAGGAGCCAGATGCGGGCCGCGACGAGACAGGGCAATAGGGCCAGCAGCAGGAGGAACCCGGGCGACAAGAGATCCATCTACGCCCGTGCCCGTCCAATGTTCGCCCGTGGCTTCCGGTTCATGGCAGCCGTCCGAGCCACAGGAGCGACGCGATGCCGCCGATCAGGAGAACCAGGACGCCGGCGCCCGCAAAGAGAGAAGTTACTTCCATCGGCTCGGGCCGGATCACAAGGCGGGTGTCGATGCTGTCGTAGATCGCGCTCAGCTCATCTGAGCCCTCGGCCGCGTAATAGGCGCCGCCCGTGATTTCCGATATCTGCTGAAGCATCCCTTCATCGAGTCGGCTGTGAACCCTGAAGCCCTCGACTTCGATCGTCGACCCTGCTGTGCTGCCGATCCCGACCGTGTGGATCCGCACGCCGCGGTCGGCGGCCGCCTTGGCCGCCTCCAGTGGATCCGGCGACTGGTTGTTCTCGCCGTCGGTCAGCAGGACGATCGCCGCCGGCGCGTACGTCCCGTCGGGGACTGGCGTTGGGAGCGGCGTCGGCTCGGGCGAGCGGTTCGTGTAGTAGCCGGCCGCCGGGTCCTTGTCGGCGGCGGCGATCGCCGTGAGCGACGTCATGATCCCCCGACCCAGCGAGGTGCCTCGCTCCGGGGCGAGCCGATCGATCGCCGCCAGCACCAGCGTCTCGTCGGCGGTTGGAACCTGGATCGAGAAGCCGCTGTCGCTGAATGCGACGACCCCGATCAGGATCGACGACGGCTGTCGCTCGACAAACGCGCGGGCGGCGACCTTGGCCGCCTCCATCCTCGTCGGCTGCAGGTCGTCTGCATGCATGCTGCCAGAGACGTCGAACGCGAGAATCAGGGTGCCCTCGATCCTCGGGACGCTGACGACGCTCTGCGGTCGGGCGAGAGCCAGGACCAGGATCGTGAGGCCGGCGAACATCAGCGCAGCCGGAATGCGGCGGCGGAGGCGGCTGGGCTGGTGGGTTAAGCCCGATGTGGGGAGGGCGCCGAACTCGGCGACCCGGCGGCCACGCCGGCGCTCGAGTCGCAAGTAGAGCAGCGCTCCGAGCGGGACCGCCGCGACGAGGAGGAGCATCGACGGCCAGATGAATGACACGCCCTAGCTCCGGCGTCGCTGCCGAAGCCGCGCCATGCGGACGATGGCATGGACGAGGTCTTCGTCCGTCGCGAGCGAGACCGTGTCGACCCCGGATCGCTTGAACGTTTCGGCCAGCGTCGCTTCGCGTCGATCCGACGCGTCCCGGAACCGGCGCCGGAAGCCCTTGTCGTGGGTATCGACGTAGAGCTGCTCGCCGGTCTCCGCGTCCTCAATGATCAAAGGGCCGAGGTCCGGAAGGTCGACCTCCCGCCGATCGAAGAGGCGGACGGCAAGCACTTCATGGCGCTGCGTGAGCAGGTTGAGCGGCCGTTCCCAGCCCGGCACGCTGATGAAATCCGAGATCACGAATACGAGGGAGCGGCCCTTGATCGACCGCTGGCCGGCCACCAGCAGTGGCGCCAGGTCGGTAAACGGGGCCTTCGGCAAGCGAGGCTGCGCGAGGAGATCGTTGATGAGGCGGAGAACCTGGATCCGCCCGCCGCGAGCCGGGATCGTGCGCTCGACACGGCTGCCGTAGAAGATCGCGCCGACGCGGTTGCCGTGGCGTGTCAGCAGCCGGGCGAGCGTCGTCACGAAATCGACCAGGACGCTCCGCTTCTGTCGCTCCGTGTCCGCGGTCCCGAAGTCGACCGACGGACTCAGGTCGAGCAGGAACCACGCCGTGATCTCGCGATCCTCGATGTACTCGCGAACGTACGGCGTGGCCATCCGGGCGGTGACGTTCCAGTCGATGTATCGGACGTCGTCACCGTACTGGTACTCGCGCAGATCGGCGAAGTCCACGCCGTTGCCATGAAAAAGGCTCCGGTAGTCGCCCTGGAGCAGTCCGTCGAGTCGACGGACGACTTGCCAGTCGAGGCGCTGGAGGATTTGCTCAGGCGCTGACGTGAACGTTGCCATGGTCGCGGAGTGGAACTTCCGGAACGGGGATCCGGTCGAGGATGGTCTTCAGGACGTCGTCACTGGTCACATCGTCCGAGAGCGCCTCGAACGAGAGCACGAGGCGGTGGCGGAGGATGTCGAGCGCCATGTCGAGGACGTCTTCAGGCAGCGCATAGTCGCGGCCACGGACGAACGCGAGCGCCCGCGCGGTCAGGATCAGATTGATCGATGCCCGCGGACTCGCCCCGAACGTGATGTAGCGCTTCAGCTCACCGAGTCCGTGACCTTCTGGGGTCCGCGTCGCAGTGGCCAACCGGACCGCGTACTCAAACAGTGCCGGGTCGACGTAGACGCCGTCGGCGCCCTCCTGCATCTTGACGAGGTCGTCCGTGGACAGCACCTGCTGGACCACGGGCACCACCCCCGTCATCCGCTCGACGATGACGAACTCTTCCGACGGGCTCGGGTAGCCGACGAGGACCTTCAACATGAAGCGGTCGATCTGCGCCTCCGGCAGGGCGTACGTCCCTTCGGTCTCGATAGGATTCTGGGTCGCCAGCACCAGGAACGGGCTCGGGACCTTGAACGATTTCCCGCCCGATCGTCACCTGGCGCTCCTGCATGACTTCGAGGAGGGCGCTCTGAACCTTGGCGGGGGCGCGGTTGATCTCGTCGGCAAGCAGAAGATTGGCAAAAACAGGACCCAGGGACGTCCCGAAGTCCCCTGTCTTCTGGTTGTAGATGCGCGTCCCGATCAGGTCGGCCGGAACGAGGTCGGGCGTGAACTGGATGCGCTTGAACTCGCCCCCGATGGCCTCCGCAAGCGTTCGGATCGCCATCGTCTTCGCAAGGCCGGGGACGCCTTCGACCAGGATGTGGCCGCGAGCGAGCAGCGCCACGATCAGGCGCTCCAAGAGGTGATCCTGGCCGACGATGACCTTCTTCACCTCGTAGAGGAGGCGCTCCATTGGCGCGGCGCGGTCCTGACCGACTTGCTTGTCCACGCGCATCGTTCCCTTCGATTCGACTAATACGGCGGCAGGCCCGCCGCGCCGCCTGCGACATCGATCGGCACGGCGAGGCCGATGCCGATGAAGACCTCCTCCTCGGTTGGGTTGATGAGCGCCGTGACGATCCCGATGACGTGTCCGTCTCGATTCAATAACGGCCCGCCGGAGTTGCCCGGATTGACCGCTGCGTCGATTTGGATGAGGCCGTGGAGCGTCAGGCCGCTGTCCTCGAGCTTGAACGAGCGATCCATCCCGGAAATGACGCCGACACTGACGGACCCCCTGAGTCCGAACGGACTCCCCATGGCATATGCGTCGCTGCCCTCTCGCACGGAGTCTGGATTGCCCAGGATCGCGGGCACGAGCTCCGCCGGCGGCTGCGTCGCGCGGATCACGGCGATATCGTTCTCGGGCTGTTCGGCGACGATCTCCGCACTCGACATCGTTCCGTCGGCGAAGGTCACCTCGATTGCGGTAGCACCTGCAACGACGTGGAGGCTCGTCAGGATGTCGCCACCGAAATTGACGACGACGCCGCTCCCGAGCCCGCGGTCGCTTCCGGGCTCCCCGATCGCCTCGGACCCTTGCGTCTCGATAAGCACGAGCGAGGGCCGGACGGCCTGGTACACGAGCTCCGAGCGCGCTGGCGCCGGCGTGACCGACGCGAGGGCTTCGGCAACTGTCTCGTCGACATCCCGCTGCGTGAGCGGCGGTCGCCCGGGAAACAGCGCGCCGTACAGGAGGGCGGCGATCAGGGCGACGACCGCGCCGGCGACGAACGGCGCACCCCTCCGGAGACGCGCGAACCGCGTCTCGTGGCGGCCCGACTGGTGCGGCGAGTCCGGTCCTTCTGGGAGTTCCTGAGCCATCTCGTGGGCTCCGCGACGCGATTCGCAATCGGTCCTCGGGCCAAGGCGCGGCCCGGAGGGGAAGTCTAGCGTTGTTTCGGGCAACCGCCCGCCCGACGGCCGACGAGGCGTTGTTGCCGCCCGAATCGTACGAAGCGCCCAGCCTAAGTTGAGCGTGGCGTTTGCTATACTCCGCGCTCCGGCGTGGGGCTATAGCTCAGCTGGGAGAGCGTCTGAATGGCATTCAGAAGGTCAGGGGTTCGAGCCCCCTTAGCTCCACCAAAAGACCCGTAACGCCGACCACCCACGACCCCCTGCCGGCCGGCGGGGGGTCTCTTGCTATCAGCGAGCAGATGTGACCGACACGACCGAGACGACGAGCCCGAAGACCCAGGCCTCAGACCGGCAGCGCATCGAGCGCTACGATCCGGCCTCGATCGAGCCGCGCTGGCAGAAGAAGTGGGACGAGCTCGGCCTGTACCGGACCGATCTCCACGAGGAGGGCCGGCCGCCCTACTACCTGCTGACGATGTACCCGTACCCGTCGGGCGATATCCACATCGGCCACTGGTACATCATCACGCCGACTGACGCCATTGCCAGGTTCCTCCGGATGCACGGCGAGAACGTGTTCCTGCCGATCGGCTTCGATGCCTTCGGGCTGCCTGCCGAAAACGCCGCGATCAAAAACAACATCAACCCGCGTGCATGGACGATGTCGAACATCGACAACATGCGGCGCCAGCTGCGGACGATGGGCGCGACGTTCGACTGGGAGTCGGAGGTCGTCACCGCCGACCCCGACTACTACCGCTGGAATCAGTGGTTCTTCCTCCAGTTCCTCAAGGCCGGGCTCGCATACCGGCAAACCTCGGCCGTCGACTGGTGCCCGAACGATGGGACGCTCGCCCGCGAGCAGGTCGAGGGAGCCGATCGCCACTGCTGGCGCTGCGGGGCGAAGGTCGAGAAGCGGGACCTGGCCCAGTGGTATCTCAGGGTCACGAACTATGCGGACGAGCTGATCGATTTCAGCGGCCTTGAATGGCCCGAGGCGATCAAGGCCCAGCAGACGAACTGGGTCGGCCGGAGTGAGGGCGCAGAGCTTGTCTTCACGATCGCGCCGGACGACCACCAGCCAGGCGGCGACGAGCTGCGCGTCTTCACGACGCGGCCCGACACCCTCTTTGGGGCGACCTTCATGGTCCTCGCCCCGGAGCATCCGCTCGTCGCGAACCTAACCTCCCCGGAGCGACGGGCGGAGGTTGATGCATACGTCGCCCGGACGCAGACCGAGACAGAGATCGAGCGGCTTTCGACCGACCGGGAAAAGACCGGTGTCGCGATCGGTGCCGACGCGTTCAACCCGATCAATGGCGAGCGCATCCCGATCTGGATCGCGGATTACGTTCTGGCCGGCTACGGGACCGGCGCGATCATGGCCGTCCCGGCCCACGACGAGCGGGACTTCGCCTTCGCCCGGGCGTTCGGGCTGACGATCCGGCAGGTCGTCGCGCCCCCCGGCGCCGGCGCCGGCTCTGAGCTCGAGGACGCCTACCTCGCCCATGCCGCGGACGAGGTCCTCATCAATTCGGGGCCGTACGACGGCATGCCCGCCGACGACGGGGGCCGGGCGATCGTCGCCAAGCTGGCCGAGGAGGGCAAGGCCAAGCCGACGGTCACGTATCGGCTGCGCGACTGGTTGATCAGTCGTCAACGCTATTGGGGGACGCCGATCCCGGTCATCTACTGCGAGCGCGACGGGATCGTGCCGGTCCCGGAAGAGGAGCTGCCGGTCCGCCTGCCGGACACCGTCGATTACCGCGGCAGCGGCGAGAACCCGCTGGGTCGCGACGAGGCGTTCCTCAACGTAACGTGTCCGAAATGCGGTAGGCCCGCCCGCCGAGAGACCGACACGATGGACACGTTCATCGATTCGTCGTGGTACTGGTTCCGCTACCTGTCACCGGAGAAGAGCGGCGGCCCGATCGATCGTGCGCTCGTCGACAAGTGGACGCCGGTGAAGCAGTACACCGGCGGTTCAGAGCACGCAGTGATGCACCTGCTCTACGCCCGCGAGTTCACCAAGATGATGCGCGACATCGGGATGGTCGACCAGGACGAGCCGTTCATCAGGCTATTCAACCAAGGCCAGATCCTGGGGCTGGACGGCGAGCGGATGTCGAAGAGCCGCGGCAACACCGAGGATCCGGACGAGCTCGTGGGGCGGTACGGGGCCGACACCATCCGCCTCTTCCTGATGTTCATGGGCCCATGGGACCAAGGTGGCCCGTGGAGCCCGTCCGGCATCGGCGGCATCCATCGCTTCCTCAATCGGATTTGGACCGTCGCTCTCGACCCCCACGGCCGCGAGGCTGGCGATCCACAGAGCGGCGATCTGCCCGCCGGCGAAACGGAGTCGGGCGCGCGGACGGCCGTCCGCCAGGCAGCCCATCGCACCCTCCGCGACGTAACCGGCGATTACGAGGCGTTCCACTTCAACACGATGATCGCGAAGCTGATGGAGCTGACGAACCTGCTCATGCGATATCGCGGGACGATCGTTGCCGGAACGCCAGAGTGGGACGAAGCCGTCGACCTCGCGCTGCTGATGCTCGCCCCAGCGGCGCCGCACATCACAGAAGAGCTCTGGTCCCGCCGCCTCGAGTCGGCCCTCCGGCCGTGGGATTCGATCCACACCCAACGCTGGCCGGCAGTCGACCCGACCGCGGTCGTCGAGGAGACGCGCGAGGTCCCGATCCAGGTCAACGGCAAGGTCCGCGACCGGGTCACGGTGCCGTCCGGGATTTCGGAGATCGAGCTCGACCAGATCGTGCTCGCCCGCGACAAGGTCCGCGCGGCGCTCGACGGCCGTGAGCCGGCCAAGATCATCCACGCGGGCGGCGGCAGGCTCGTGAATATCGTCGTTCGCTGACGGGGACGGGCATGCCTGACGCGGAATCCGCCAAGCCGGCCGCATCGATCGACGCCGGTTTCGAGAAGATCCTCGACGGCAACGCGCCGACTGTCGTCGCGACGGCTCACGCACTCCGCGCCGCCGTCAAGGCGGCGATGCCCGACGTCGTCGAACAGGTCGATTTCGGCAACGGCCTGCTGGCCTTCGGGCGGAGCATGGCGATGCGTGACCTGCTGTTCGCGATCATTCCCCACAAGTCGCACGTCAACCTCCAGCTCGCCGACGGGGCGGACCTGCCGAATCCGGACGGCTCGATCGAGGGCACGGGCAAGCGCATCCGTCATGTCAAGGTCCGATCGGTCGAGGCGGCGTCATCGCCGGCCGTGCGAGCCGCTATCGACGCGCAGATTGCCCACGTTCGCTGATGGACGGGCTGACGGCGGTCTCGTGGGAGGCCGGGCGGATCGACCTGTTCTGGCGTGAGGACGACGGCGGGCTGGCGCATCGGGCCTTCGAGGCCGAGGCGTGGGGCGACGTCGAGTTCCTTGGCGGCACGCTCGCCTCGCGGCCGGCAGTGACCGCCTGGGCGGTCGATCAGATGCAGGTGTTTGCGGTGTTCCCGGACGGGGAGCTCTGGAATCGCTACTGGGACGGCACGAGCTGGCATTCCTGGGAGTCGCTCGGTGGTGAGCTCGCCGGCGACCCGGCCGCGACCTCATCGGGGCCGGACCGGATCGACGTGCTGGCGCCCGGGCGCGACGGCAGGATCTGGCACCGCTGGTGGGACGGAACGCGCTGGGTCGAGTGGGAGCAGTTGCCGGAATGACGGTCGAACTCCGGGAGGTGAGCGGCGAGACTGTCAGGTCGATCTGCCGGCTGCAGGTGGCGCCAGGCCAGGATCGGTTCGTCGCGCCGAACGCCGTCTCGATCGCCGAGGCCTACTTTCACCCGACCGCGTGGTTTCGGGCGATCTATGCGGATGACGAACCGGTCGGGTTCCTCATGCTCGATGACGACGACACGAAGCCGCTGTACACGCTATGGCGGTTGATGATTGCCGACGGGTTCCAGGGCCGTGGCTACGGCAAGCGCGCCGTGGAACTCCTCACCGACTATGTCCGGACGCGCCCGGGCGCAACCGCGTTGATGACGAGCTGGGTGCCCGGCGACGGCGGTCCGGCGGAGTTCTATCGGAAGCTCGGCTTCGAGCCGACGGGCGAGATGGACGAGGGCGAGGTTGTCGGAAGGCTGGCCCTTGACACCGCCGACCTAGCCGCCGCCGTTCGCCCAGAAGGAGGATCCATGTGACCGACATCCGCCTGGGCGTGCTCTGCTGGAACCAGTACACCGACTGGCCATCGTTCCTCGACGCCGGTGTCCGGGCCGACCGGCTCGGGTACGACACGCTCTGGACGTGGGATCACCTCTACCCGATCATCGGCGACTCCCACGGACCGATCTTCGAGGGCTGGCTGGCGATCACGGCGTGGGCCCAGGCGACCGAACGGATCCGGATCGGCCTGATGGTCGGGGCCAACACGTTCCGCAACCCGGCGCTCGTCGCGAAGATGGCGACGACGCACGATCACATCTCGAACGGCAGGACGATCCTCGGGATCGGGGCCGCGTGGTTCGAGGAGGAGCACCGCGACTTCGGGATCGAGTTCGGGTCGGGGCCGCCTGAGCGCCTCCGCTGGCTCGGCGAGGCGCTGCCGATCATGCGCGGCATGCTCGACGGCACCGAACCGACCGCGACGGGCCCGCGCTATCGCTCCCAGCACACCCGCAACCTCCCGCCACCGATCCAGCCCCACCTGCCGATCGTCATTGGCGGAGGAGGCGAGAAGGTGACCCTCAAGCTCGTCGCGAAGTACGCCGATATGTGCAACATCGGGGGCGGGCTCGAGAAGGTGCGGCGCAAGGACGCGATCCTCGTCGAACATTGCGAGAAGGTCGGCCGCGATCCCGCGGAGATCGAGCGGACAACGAACGTCGGGACGATCTTCATCCGCGACGACCGGTCCGAGGCTGAGCGGCTCTACCGCGAGGCCGTCCAGCGAAACCGAATCCGTCCTTCGTGGGACGAAGGGATCATCGGGACACCCGAGGATGTCGCCGAGAAGCTCGCACCCTACCTCGAGATCGGCTACCGCCACCTGATCGCGGGCGTACCAGCGGTGTATGACGAGGAGACGATGACCCGCCTCGCGACGGAGGTTCGGCCGCTCCTCGAGCGCGAGGCCGTCGTCCGCTAGTTCGGCTGGGCAATCGCCGCCGCGTCCGCGGGCCGGGGCTTCTTGGCCATCGTGGTGGACTTGGCCTTGGCCCTTGCCCGGTGGCGGGCAGCCTTCGCCCGGTTGCCGCACGACGCCATATCGCACCAACGCCGCTGACCCCCGCGCGACTCGTCGAAGAAGACCCAGCGGCACGTGTCGTTCGCGCAGACTCGGATCCGATCGGCCCGGCCGGCCCCGACCTCGTGAACGAGCGGATCGGCCAGCCGGGCGAGCGCGTCGTCGAGCGGATCGCCGACGTGGCTGTGGCCGACGGACACGCCGTCGGGCGAGCGGACGAGTTCGATCCGCTCCCGCGCCGCGATCGCCCGATTGACTTCGGCGAGGGAATTCGCATCGGCGGGCCGGCCGTGACTCACGGCGTGGGCTACGTCGCGCAGGGCCGCGCGCACCGTTCGAACCCTTTCCAGGGCCGCCTCGTCGTCGAGGCCCGAGGGTCGCAGAGCGGCCGGTCCGCGGCCGCTGTGACAGACGCCCCGCCCGATCAGCCAGGCAGCGGCGTCGTCGAATGATTCGAAGCGATCGACCAATGAACCCAATTCGAGCTCGATGGTGTTCAGGAAGTCGAAGGTGTCGTCGAGCGACATCTCGTGATGGTGGTCCCGTGAGGGCCTGTGTTCGGTGTTGATTAACGGCATGTAACCACTCTATAGCACTTGACAGGTTACGCGCAAGAGGGTACTGTATGGCAGTAACCCGATAAGCGGAACAAAGGGGTTATCCAAAGGCCCAGGAGGTACCCGACATGGAAGCATTTTTCGCTCTCGCCGCCGCTCTCGTCGCGCTGATCGGGTTGAACCTGGCGGCCACAGAGTGGGGCGTCGACTCACGGCCCGGCATGGTGGATGACCACCAGCGCTGAGCGGCCCAGCTCCCACAAGGAGTGACCAGGTTATGAACAACGCCGGAGGATCCATCATGTTGCTCTATGAAGCATTCGTCGCCCTCGAGATCGCCGAGCAACGGCGGCGCGAGGCAGACCAGGACCGGCTGGCCGCGCTGGCTCGCGCCGGCCGGACAGAGAACGAGCGATCGATCCGCCGATCGACCGCCGTCGCGTTCGCGTCGGTAAGCTCGGCTGCCGCCGCGCTCGTTCGCCGGCTCGACGACCACGTCGCCGAAGAACTGGCCGAGCGCCTGGGCCCGGATCGGGTGGCGACCAGCCACTGACTCATTCGCAGCTAATCGCCAGATAAGCGGTCGCTGCTAGGTTTCGCGCCAGACGCCCCGCCGACGCAGGAAGTGCCCCCTACGTCGCGGGGCGTCATCGTGTCCGGGAACCGTCGCCCGGGACTGCCCGCCGGCGGAGGATCGATGGACAGATCGCCGACGCCCTGGCGCGTGCTCGACGATGCAGCGGCGACTCAGGAGGGCCGCGTGCCCGCCGCCGGAGGCGCCGGTGATGCCCCTGGCGCCACTGCCACGCTCCTCCCGGGGTTCTCGTGGAGGGTGATCGGCGGACTGGGTCTCGCGGCCGCCTTGGGGCTCGGGGCCTTTGTCCTTGCCGCATCAGGTCCTGGCGGCGAGATCAGCGTCGAGGGCGGCGCCGCCTGGACGGCGTCGGGGTCGCCGGAGGGCAGCGGCCGCGCCCCGTCCGCTGCGGTCGTACTCGTAGTCGACGTCCAGGGGGCGGTCCTCCGTCCCGGCGTGCTCCAGCTCGCGCCCGGCTCGAGGGTCGCCGATGCGATTGCGGCGGCAGGCGGCTATGGGCCGCGCGTCGATGCGGAGCGAGCCGGCCGCGAACTGAATCTCGCCACTGAACTCAATGACGGCGATCGGATCGTCGTGCCGTCGCGGGACGATCCGGCGCCGGCCGCTGGCGGACCGTCGTCCGGCGCGGCCGGGGGCGCCCGGCGGCGCTTCCGGTGGCCTCGTCGACCTCAACACCGCGACCGCGGCGGAGCTCGACCAGCTCCCGGGCGTCGGGCCGGTGACCGCGCAGAAGATCATCGATGCCCGCGCCGAGAAGCCGTTCGCCACTGTGGACGAGCTGCGCGAGCGCAAGATCGTCGGCCCGAGCACCTTCGAGAAGCTGCGCGACCTCGTCACGGTTCGCTGATGCCCGCCAGCGGATGGCTGGCGCTGGGGTCGGTGCTGGCCGCGCTCGCAGCGCCGTCGGTCGGAGTGCCTGTGGTCGTTCTGCTGGCCGCCAGTCTGGCGGTCGCCAGCCAGAGCGTCGGCTCCATTCCCGCCCACCGGCGCCGCGCCCGCGGCCTTGCGGTCGCGTCGGTCGGCGGCCTTGCGCTCGCGATCCGCCTCGTCGTCATCCCTGCCCCACCGCCCGTCGCCGCCACGCTCCCTGTCGGCAGCGGCCCGTGGGAGGCGACGGTCGAGTCGGTCGGCGCGGTCCGCGACGGAAGCCAGGTCGCGACCCTCCGCCTGACCGAGCCGGACAGTCCGCGGCTGGCGGCGACCCTGCCACGCTATCCGCCGATCGAGCCGGGGATGGCGCTCGTCGTGTCGGGCGCCGTCCGGCCTCCGCCGGCCGACGATCCATACGGCGATTACCTCCGCCGGACGGGTGTGTCCGGGACGCTTCGCGCTCGCACCCTCGAGGTCCGACCCCTCGAGAGCGGGCCGGCAAACCTGCTCGAACGTCTCCGCCGCGGAGCGGGTACCGCGCTCACAACCGCCATCCCGGAGCCCGAGGCGGGCCTCGCGGCCGGGATCGTCGTCGGGCTGCGGGACCGGGTGGATCGAGACCTCGCCGCCGACTTCACCACGGTCGGCGCGAGTCACGTGGTCGCGATCTCCGGCTGGAACATTGCGATCGTGGCGGCGAGTGTCGCTGCGCTCGGCGGCAGTCTCGCTCGGCGCCGAAGGGCAGTGCTGACCGCGACCGCGATCATCCTGTACGTCGCGTTTGCCGGGGCATCCCCATCCGTCGTCAGGGCGGCTGCGATGGCGGGCGTGGTCCTCGTGGCCCGCGAGAGCGGCAGGGCGGGACGCGCCGCGGCGGCTCTCGGCTGGGCTGCCCTTCTCCTCCTCCTCTTCGATCCGCATCTCGTCACCGACGCAGGCTTCCAGCTGTCGACGCTCGCCACCGCCGGAATCCTGGCCTGGGCCACTCCACTTCAGGCGTGGCTGACCGGTGCGGCGCGGGGACGCGCGCCGGGCTGGTTGATCGAATGTCTGGCAGTCTCGCTCGCGGCCCAGGCCGCGACGCTCCCGGTCGTCCTCGTGACGTTCGGCCGGCTCGCGATCGTCTCGCCGATCGTCAACCTGGCGATCGTGCCGCTCGTGGCTCCGGCCATGGCGGCGAGCGCGATCGCCCTTGGCGGCGGGCTCGCGACGATGCTCGGGGCTCCTGCGATCGTCGCGACCCTGCTCGGGCTGCCGGCATGGTTCCTCCTGTCCATCATCGTCGGCATCGTCGAGGCGACCGCCTCGCTCCCGTTTGCGAGTGCGACGCTCGACCCGCCGTGGAACGTGGCCGCAGGCGCGGTAGCGGTACTCGCTCCCGCGGCTGTCGTCGGGTCAGGCCGCCGACGGCGATCGCCGCCCCGTCAATCGAACCGCGACGTGACCGGGCTCCCGTCAGCCGCTACTGCCTCCCTGGGCGCGGCTCGCCAACGGCCCGTCGCGGGCAACAGGGCGCGCGGGACCGTGGCTGCCGTCCTCGCCATTTCGCTGGTCGCGGTAGGGCTCGTCCTAGCCCACCGCCCTGACGGAACGACGACCATCACCGTCCTCGACGTCGGGCAAGGTGATGCAATTCTCATCGAGGGCGGGCGCGGCGGACGGATGCTCGTAGACGGCGGACCCGATCCGGACCGGCTGATTATCGAGCTTGACGAACGCCTCCCCCCGTGGGACCGACGGATCGACGTCGTCGTGCTCACCCATCCCCACGAGGACCATGTCGCCGGTCTGGCGCTGCTTCTGGATCGCTATCGCATCGGGCGGGTCTTCGAGCCGGGCATGCGTGGCCCGGGCCCAGGCTACGGCGCATGGGCGACGGAACTTGCCGCGAAGGGTGCGCCGGAGCGCGGACTCCTGGTCACGGGCGATCGCCTCGCGGTCGACGATCTCCATTTCGACGTGCTCTGGCCGGACGCGGGTCGCGTGCCGGCCGAGCCGCCCGACAACGGCCGCGCGATCAACGACGTCTCGATCGTCCTGCTCGGCGAGGTCGGCGGGCGCCGGATCCTGCTCACGGGCGACGTCGAGGACGATGTCGATCCGCTGTTGGCGGCCCGCGGACTGCCGCCGGTCGACTTTCTCAAGGTCGCCCACCATGGAAGCGGAACGGCGTCGACCCCCGCCTTCCTCGGGGTCGTCCGGCCCGCCGTCGCGGTCGTTTCCGCCGGGGCCGACAACCGGTACGGCCACCCAGCCAGATCGACCCTCGATCATCTCGCCGCGACGGGCGCCGAGGTCTTCCGGACCGACACAGACGGGTCCGTGGAGGCGGTCTTCGTGAACGGCGGCATGACCGTCCGATCGACCGGGGCACGCGCAGCCGACGCCGGCCCGCAGCTTGCGGTCACGGGCGCTTCGAGGGTCGCGGCCCCGGCGTTCAGCTTGCGCGGTACCATCGAGCGGATGACGGTTCCCGGGCGGATCGAGGCCGCCGAGCTGCTGCTGTCCCTCGATCCACCGGCCTGGTTCCTCCGCCACGCGCGGGCCGTTGCGGAGGTGGCCGCGTGGCTCGCGCTGCGAACGGCGGCAACGGCCAGGGGTCGCCAGGTCGATCGTGGGCTCGTCGAGGCCGCGGCCCTCCTCCACGACGCCGACAAACTCCTCGGCGCCGAGGACCCTGCCCGGGCGCTGTCCCACGGCGAGGGCTCCGCCGCGTGGCTCGCGCGGCAGGGGCACCCGGAGCTGGGACCGGCGGTCTTGGCCCATCCGGTCACTCGGCTGATCGACGGCGAGCGCCACCGGGCCTGGGCTGCGGACGCGAGCCCCGAGGAGCGCATCGTCGCCTATGCCGATAAGCGGGCGGGGCAGCGCGTCGAGACCATGACGGCCCGGTTCGCATCGTGGCAGGGGCGCTATCCCGGCGGCTGGTCGCCGGCGGAGGCCGCGGCCGTGCGGCGCCGGGCGGACGAGCTCGAGTCGGACGTCTGCCGAGCCGCCGGCGTGGCCCCGAACCAGGTCCGACGCCTGCGCTGGACAGGCGCCGCGCTCGGGGCGGCGCGAGGCCGAGCGTGACGGCGGCGTCGGATCCGTCGGTCCCATCGGTCGCCTTTTTCTGGGGCGACGACGACCTCGCGGCGGGTCGAGCCGTCGGGCGGATGGCGGACGCGATCGCTTCGGGATCCGGCGGCCCCGTGGAGCGGCTCGACATCAGGGGCGATCGGAACCAGGCCGTGCAGCTCATCGGCCAGCTCCACGAGCGCGTCGCGACGCAGTCGATGTTCGGCGGCGGGACTCTCGGCGTCGTCACGAACGTCGGTGCGCTGACGGTCACGGGCGAGGGCCGCGCGGCGCTGCTCGCGATCCTGCCGCTCATCGCCCCCGGCAGCGGCATCGCTTTCGTTGAGGCCACCGCGAGCGGGGCGAAGGAGCCCGGTCAGAAGCGGGTCGTCGATGCCGTCCGGGCGATCGGCGGCGACATCCGGGCGTTCCGCGCACCGAAGGCTGGCGAGCTGGCCGGCTGGATCGAGAACGAGGCCCGCGAGCGCCAGATGCGGCTCGCGCCCGGGGCCGCGCGGGAGCTCGCGCTGCGGGTCGGTGGATTCGTCCTCGACAACGACGCCGACCGGCGCAACCAGACCCGGATGACCGCCCACGAGCTCGACAAGCTGGCCCTCTATCGGCCGACGGAGCCAGTCTCGGCGGACGACGTCAAGGCGCTCGTGCCCGAGGCAGTCCCCGGTTCCGTCTGGGCGTTCACCGACGCGGTCGGCCTGCGCGACGGCGGCCGCGCCGCGGCGCTCCTCGACCGCCTCGCCGCGACGACGCCGGAGCCCGTGCTCCTGGCGGTGCTCCATCGTCGGATTCGGGAGCTGCTCGAGGTGGCCGACCACCTCGCCAGCGGCACCCGCGAGGAGACACTGCCCCGAATGCTCGGGCTCCATCCATTCCGGGTCCAGCAGCTCGCGACGCAGGCCCGGCGCTGGTCGCTCGGGGAGCTCCAGGCCGCCCTGGAAGGGCTCCTCGAGCTCGATGCCACTGTCAAGGGCGCCCCCGGCTCACCGGGTGGCGACGCCCAGCGTCGCCTAGGCTTCACCCTCTGGATCGCTGACCTGGTGACCGGCCAGCCTGAGTAAGTCGGCGCGTTCACATCGCCTCCGCGCGCCGACTGCGATTCCCTCTCGCGTTTGCCCGGCAAGCGCGTTATCGTGAGAAACAGGCGCGGGCACAAAGTCTGCGTAGGTGTTGGAAGAGGTGCACACGTGGGCATCATCTCGTGGCTTGTCGTAGGAGCGATCGCCGGCTACATCGCCGGATACCTCGTCAAGGGCGACGAGAGCCTCGGCGTGATCGGCCACATCGTGCTCGGAATTGTCGGCGCCGTGATCGGCGGGTTCCTCGCCGGCTTGCTGACCGGCGGCACGGACTACATCACCGGCATCAACATCCAGACGATTGTCGTCGCGGTGATCGGCGCGGTCATCGCCGTCGTTGGCTATGGCATGGTGACCCGCCGCGGCCGTACAGGCAGTGGCCCGGTCTGACCTTCACCGGCGAAATTAGGCTGGGAAACGAACGTCGAGTCGCCGCTGGGGCCGCCCCAGCGGCGATTTTCAGTCAGCTGAGGACCAGGCCTGTTCCTGGACGACCAGATCGCTCTCGATGGCGAAGACGCAGCGGCCCTCGCGCAGGTCGAGCAAGTCGATCAGGTCCGGATCGATGTACAGCTGGTGGCAGTCCTCACAGAGGCCACCCGGAATACCGAAACAGAGCCGCTCGCTGCGATCGGTCATCCGAAAGGTCGTGTCGAAGCGCGTCGTGATGAGGCGGCGGCCGCAAGTGGGGCAGCGCTCTCGAAGGCGGGACATCGACGGATCTGACCTCGGGACCCGGCCGACCGAATGATCGACCTCTGACCCGATGCTATTGGGCGTGCCGGCAAGGCCGTCATGACCCGACGGTACCCGTGGGTCCCGGTACTCCGTGCGAGGGTGCTCCCGGTTACTGGACCCGGAGCACCGTCTTCGCCTCCGCCCAGTGCTTCTCGAGCGAGTAGTAGTCGCGCTCGGGGGGCGTGAAGATGTGGACGACGACATCCCCGAAGTCGAGGAGCACCCAGTGCGAGGTGGCCGTGCCCTCGCGGCCGATCGGCTTGATCTTCTCGTCTCGCAGACCGCCGACGATCCCATCGGCGATCGCGTCGAGCTGACGCTCCGAGCCACCTGAGCAGATCACGAACGCGTCGGCCAGCGTCGTCAGGCCGGTCAGGTCGAGCAGGACGATGTCGGCCGCCTTCTTGTCCTCGGCCAGCTCGACGATCCGCCGGGCGACGTCGAGCGGCGGCCGCTCCGAGTGCGCCACGGCGACCCGGTTCGGCAGGCCGTCAGCGCGCGGAGATCCGCTCGGTGGCGGCGGGGTGGTCGGCTCGACGGGTTCGGTCACGATTGGCCCTTCCTCGATTGTGGCTCGCGGTACAGATGATGCGCCTCGATGTAGGCGGCGACGGGCGGCGGCACGAGGTGTTCGATCGGGCGGCCCGCGGCGACGCGGGCGCGGATGTCCGATGCGGAGATGTCCAGGTGCGGTCCCACGAGGATCACCATCCGGTCGGCGGAGCCGGGAAGGCGTTGGGCGAGCCATGCGGGCGTCGGCGCTGGATGACCCGGTCGCGGGGCGACGGCGATCCGGGCGAGCCGGAGCAGCCTCGCCGGGTCGTGCCACGACGGGAGGTCGGCGAACGACTCGGCCGACAGGATGACCGTGAGATCAAAGGGCTCGCCATCGAACTCGCGCCGCCCGGCAACGAGGGCTTCGGCAGTGTCGGCGGTGTACGACGGCCCGGGGCGGTCGATCTCCATTCGAGTTACGCCGAACCTTGGCTCATCGGCGATCGCCAGCTCGACCATTGCCAGGCGATCCTCTGCACCGGTGATCGGACGGCCGCGCTTGTGGGGCGGCTGACCGGCCGGAACGAAAAGGATCCGGTCGAGCCCGAGCTGGTCGAGGGCCACTCGGGCGAGACCGAGATGGCCTGCATGGATGGGGTCGAAGGTCCCGCCCAGCATCCCGATCCGGGCTGTCGGCATCGACGTCGGTTTGGCGGCCCGGCTCGTGCGGGTGGGGGCCGGGCCGCCGCGAGTCACCGTTCCTCCCACGGCTGAGCCTCCCATTCGAGCTCGGCGGCCCCGATCCGAACCAGATCGCCGGGGACGACGCCGGCCCGCCGCAGCTCGGCATCGATCCCGAGCCGGGCGAGGTCGCGCTGGAAGCGCTCGGCTGACTCCTCGACCTCGAAGTTCGTCTGGGCGGCAATCCGCTCGATCCGCTTGCCGCGGACGCGGAAGGCACCCTCCTCCCGGTCGATGACGAAACCGTCACCCATGGCCTCGATCCGATGAATGACGACGCCGGCGGGCTCCGGCGGGGCGTCCAGCTCGTCCGCAGGCGGAAGGATGGCGGCCAGTCGCGCGCGGAGCTCCGGAATTCCCTCGCCGGTCGTGGCCGACACCGCGATCACGTCCTGGCCGGCCCGCTCGCGCGCCTTGCGGAAGGCCGGCCACGCGTCGGCGGCGGCAGGCAGGTCGAGCTTGTTGAAGACGACGAGCATCGGCTTCTCGAGGAGTTTGGCGTCGTGCGCCTCGAGCTCGTCGCGGATGACGTCGTAATTCCACGCCGGATCGCGGTCGGCGCCGTCGACCACGTGGACGAGGATCCTGGTCCGCTCCACGTGCCGGAGAAACGCATGGCCCAGGCCGGCTCCGCTGCTTGCGCCCTCGATGAGCCCAGGTACGTCGGCGATCGTCGGGCGCCGTTCGTCCTCGTCCCCGAGATCCATGACGCCGAGGTTCGGCTCGAGCGTCGTGAAGGGATAGTCCGCGATCTTCGGCCGGGCGGCCGTCAGGGCGGCGAGGACGGTCGACTTGCCGGCGTTCGGCAGCCCCACGAGACCGATGTCAGCGATGAGCCGCAGCTCGAGGCGGAGCCAGCGCTCCTCCCCGGGCTCGCCCTTCTGAGCGTGCTTGGGCGCCTGGTGGGTCGACGTCTTGAAATGCGTGTTGCCGAGGCCGCCACGCCCACCGCGCCCGACGACCGCGGTCTGGCCGGCCATCACGAGGTCGGCGAGGAGGGCGTCGGTGTCATCGTCGTAGACGGCAGTGCCGGGCGGCACGTCGAGGTAGAGGTCCTCACCGGCAGCACCGTGGCGGCGCGATCGCTCGCCGCGACCGCCCGAGGTCGCCCGGAAGTGGTGCCTGAACCGGAAGTCCCGGAGCGTCGTCTGGCCGGCATCGACCCGGAGGTAGATCGTGCCGCCGCGACCGCCGTCGCCGCCGTCCGGACCGCCGCGCGGGACGTGCGCCTCCTTGCGAAACGTCGCCGCCCCGTCACCGCCCGCGCCCGCACTCACCCAGATCTTGACGCGGTCGAGAAACATCGCCCGGATTGTCGCATGGGGTCGGCGACGCGACCTCCGTGCGGGATTCGAGCCTCGAGGGTCGGCGGACGGACTGTGCGGACTAGCCATCAGAACCGTCGCGGCGGATGGGCGGTTCAGGGCAAAGCGCCGACGAGCACGTGAGCGAGCGCACCCAAACGTGCGTGAGCGAGCGGAGCGCAGGCGGCAACGCCGCCATGAGCTGTCCGCGCGTCGCGACTAGAGGTAGGCGAGTGGATTTACCCGGGATCCGCCGTTCCAGATCGGGCCTCTCCAAACCTCGAAGTGGAGGTGCGGGCCGGTCGCGTTGCCGCTTGACCCCACGCGGCCCACCTGCTGGCCTCGACCGACGCTCTGACCGCGTCCGACCGACACTCCCGACATGTGGTTGTACGTCGTGTACAGCCCGGAGCCGTGCGAGATCCACACCTGGTAGCCACCGCCGTTGCTCTTCCAGCCGGCCCACGTCACGACCCCTGCGGCGGCGGCCTTGACCGTGGTGCCTCGATCCGCTGCGATGTCGATCGCGTAGTGGCCGTAGTGGTAGTACTGGCTGATGTAGCCGCCGGCCACGGGCCAGCCGAACCTGCCGCCCGAGTATTGGGACGGAGGCTTGACGGTCCGACTACCGCTGCCGCTGCTGCTCTTCGTGGCCTTCGGCGCCGCAGGCTTGGGCGTCACGATGCTGGCGCCGTGGGCGCCCGGCACGGTGAGAGTCTGGCCGATGATGAGATTTGGGTCGTCGAGCTGGTTGGTCTCGACGATTTCGGCGGCCGCGACCCCGTACTTGGCGGCGAGGGTATCGAGCGTGTCAGTTGGTCCGACGGTCACGACGACGCCGGTGACCGGCGGGATCGTCAACGTCTGGCCGACGTGGAGATCCGCCTTTGACTTGAGGTTGTTGGCCCACCATACGGTCATCATCGAGACGCCGAACTTGTTGGCAATCCCGGTCAGCGTGTCGCCGGATCGGACCTCGTAGGTGCGCATCAGGCCCTTGCCATCGGCCACCGTCGTGTCAACTGCGACCGGCTTGAGGATCGTTCCGTCGTCGAGGAACGCGCCGGAGCGCGAGACGGCGTCGGTCGCCTCTGAGCCGGCGCCATCGGTGCCGTCGCGCTCGGCGATCGTGCTCTGAGCGTCGGGGTAGCGGGCGTCGACGCCGCCGTGGGGCCCGTCCTGGGTCACGCCGGCGGCAGCCGCGATCCGGGCCGCCGGACCGTCGCCGGTCGGGCCGCCGACCGGGCCGGCAGCCGCAGTCGCGCCCGCCGGTGCACTGCTGATCGCGGTCGCAACGAGGAGGATCACCACGGCCACGGCGGGCACGGCACGATCCGCCCCCAAGCGCGACACGAAGGATCGCCGCTCGACGGAGCGTGCCTTCGTTACGACGGCGCCGTCGGCGTACGCCGACCGGGGAGCGATCCTGAGGTGGGACGAGCCCATGCCCCGCGTCCGCTCGGGCGCGGGGCTCGTCGAAGTGATCCGGATGGTCTCAGCAGCAGCGCGAAGCTGGCGCCGCGGCCGAACGTCAAGCCGTGGGCGCACGACGAGGCCACGAAGGGCAATCGCAATGGCAAGGCTATGACGCTGGACGAGGATGGCCTTCGACGAACGATGGCTCGTGGCGGGGCGCAGGCGATCGAGGGCGCGCTGCACGCCGACCGACGCGTTCAGCAATACGGTCTCCTGGTTGAACGAACGGTCCGTGACGCAATGGGGTCCCTGGGACGGGGGCCGTTCGCGGGTCGCGGTATTGAGCTGGGGGACTCTTACGCGGCCGATGCCCGCGTCGAACGGGCTTACGACATCGTTGCGAACGCTACCAGACCGATAACGAAGGCGCAAACTTTTGCGCACCGGCGAAAGGCCTATGCGTCGAGGCTTTTGGTCAGCGTGCCGAGGAACTGGACGTTGCTCTCGGTCTTCGAGAGCCGGTTGAGCAGCAGCTCGATGCCCTCGTTCGTGCCAACGGCGGACAGCATCCTTCGCATCGTCCAGACCATCTTGAGCGTGCCTTCCTCGAGCAGGAGCTCCTCACGTCGGGTGCCCGAGCGCTGGACATCGATCGCGGGGAAGATCCGCTTCTCGGCGAGCTTGCGGTCGAGGATCAGCTCGCTGTTGCCGGTGCCCTTGAACTCCTCGTAGATGACGTCGTCCATCCGCGATCCGGTGTCGACGAGGCACGTGCCGATGATCGTGAGCGAACCGCCCTCTTCGATGTTCCGGGCGGCCCCGAAGAACCGCTTGGGCGGGTAGAGGGCGATCGGGTCGATACCGCCTGACAGCGTCCGGCCGGACGGCGGCAGTGCCAGGTTGTAGGCACGCGCGAGCCGGGTGATCGAGTCGAGCAGGACGACGACGTCACGGCCCGTCTCGACCTGGCGCTTGGCGATCTCGAGCGCCATCTCAGCGACGTGGGTGTGGTTCTCGGTCGGCTCGTCGAATGTCGAGCTGATGACCTCGCCCTTGACGCTGCGGCGCATGTCGGTGACTTCCTCGGGCCGCTCGCCGATGAGCGCGACCATGAGGAGGATTTCCGGGTAGTTCGTGCTGATTCCGTTGGCGATGTGCTTGAGCAGCATCGTCTTGCCGGCCTTCGGCGGGCTGACGATGAGCGCGCGCTGACCCTTGCCCAGTGGGTTGACGAGGTTGATCAGCCGCTGGCTGAGGTTCTTCGGGTCTGATTCGATGTTGATGAGCTCGTCGGGGTGGACGGGGGTCAGGTCACCGAAGATCGGCCGGGCGCGCGCCGTGTCGATATCGACGCCGTTGACCGCGTCGACGCGGAGCATCCCCCAGTACTTCTCGGCGTCGCGCGGGGCGCGGACGGCGCCGCTCACACGGTCGCCGATCCGGAGGCCGAAGCGGCGGACCTGGCTGGAGCTGACGTAGACGTCGTCCGGGCTCGGCAGGAGGCCGTGCCGGCGCATGAAGCCGAAGCCCTCGTCGACGACGTCGAGGATGCCGGTCGCGTAGTCGTGGCCGGCCCGCAGCGTCTGCTGCTCGAGGATGCGCTCGACGAGGTCGTCCTTGCGCTCCTGCGTGCCCGTCTCGAGCTCCAGGTCGCGGCCAACCTGGCGGAGCTCGGGGACGCTCATCACTCGGAGGTCGGTGATGTCGAGGTCGTTCCGCTCGCGGGCGGCCTCGAGCTCTTGCATTTCATCGAATTCGGTGACCGGCGCACGGGATGTCATCTGGGACCGGCGGCGTGGCCGGCGATTCCGCTGGCGCTGGTCTGGACCAAGTTGGGGCATGGGGTAGAGGTTCCCTCGGGGAGGCCTGTGGCCCGGGCTGGTAGTCGCGCAGAATCGATCCGCAGCGCAGGCCGGGGGTGGGACACATGGAGCATAGCGGAGCGAACGGGCGTTCGTCAATGCCACTTCGGATCGGTTGAGCCCTTAGATTCCCCTGTATGTACTGTCCCGGACTCGACGACGGCATGCTCCGATGAGCCGGCTCATCGACCGGGTCATTCTCGTCACCGGATCGACCGGGATCGCCGCCGCGTCGGCTGAGCGCTTCGCCGCCGAGGGGGCGTCGGTCTTCATCACGTCGAGGAACGAGGACCACTGCCGCGAGCTCGCGGACCGGATCGTTGCGGGTGGCGGGCGGGCTGCCTTCCAGGCCGCCGACCTGGCGGACGAACAGCAGGCCAGGGACGCCGTGAGTGCCTGCGTGGCCGCCTTCGGGCGGATCGACGGCCTCTTCTCCGTCGCCGGGGGCAGCGGGCGGCGCTTCGGCGACGGCCCGATCCACGAGGTGAGCGGAGACGCGTGGGACGCGACCCTGGCTCTCAACCTTCGGACGCAGGCGCTCGTCTGCGGCGCTGTCGTCCGCCAGATGCTCGCGCAGGAGCCGAACGACTCAGGGACGCGCGGGTCGATCCTGCTGATGGGCAGCGTCACAGCCACTGATCCGGTGCCCGCGTTCTTCGCCACCCATGCGTACGCGGCTGCAAAAGGTGCGGTCGCGGCGCTGATGACGACGATGGCGGCGACGTACGCGGCCGACCGCATCCGGGTGAACGCCGTCGCGCCCGGGCTGACTGATACGCCGATGGCCGCTCGGGCGGCCGGGAACGCGGACATCCGGGCCTTCGCGGCGCGCAAACAGCCGCTCGCCGGCGAACTCATGGACCCGATCGACGTGGCCCATGCCGCCGTCTACTTCCTGTCCGATGAATCGCGCGGCGTGACCGGCCAGCTGCTCAAGGTTGACGGAGGCTGGTCGGTCATCTCGGTCTCGCCGGAGCCTCGATGACGTACGTCAGGACCGTCCTTGGTGATATCGATCCGTCCGAGCTGCGGCGTCACGTACGCGCACGAGCACCTCGTCATCGAGCGGCGGGGTCATGGTCGAGAAGTCTCCCGACTTCCTCCTAACCGACGACGATCTCATCGCGACCGAGCTAGGTGACGCTGCCGCCGAGGGGCTAGGCTCGGCGATCGATGCTCTGCCTGCAGGTTGCGGCCGAAACCCGTTGATGCTCGCCGCGCTGTCACGGCGAACCGGCGTACACATCGTGGCCGCCACAGGCCTGCATCACGAGAAGTTCTACCGGCCGGAGCATTGGAGCTTGCGCTACTCGATGGACGAGCTCGCCGACTTGTTCGTCGCCGACGTTATCGAGGGCATCGACGAACGGGACTACGGCGGACCGGTCATCCGTCGCACGGAAGTAAAGGCTGGCATCGTCAAGGCGGCCGGCGGCGAGAGCGGCGGCTCGCGCGATTCGAAGGTCTTCGGCGCCGCCGCCGCAACCCACCTCCGAACTGGCGTCCCGGTTCATACACACTGCGAGGCGGGCGCCTTCGCAATCGAGCAGATCCAGCTTCTGGTCGACGCCGGCGTGCCGGCCGCCCACATCTCGCTCAGCCACGTCGACAAGGTCGTCGATCGCGGGTATCACCGAGAGCTGTTCGCGACCGGGGCCTTCGCCGTCTACGACCAGGCCTTTCGCTGGGGACCCGCCGCCAACGGGACGCTTCGGCTGCTCGAATGGGCGGTCGAGGACGGTCACGCTGGTCAGATCATGCTCGGCATGGACGCCGCGCGGCAGGGCTACCTGCGGGCATACGGGGGCTCACCGGGCCTCGGGTACCTGCTGCGCGAGTTCGCCGCTGAGATGGAGGCGCGCGGTCTCGACGCCCAGATCCGACGCGCGTTCTTCGTCGACAATCCGGCTCGGGCGTTCTCGTTTGCAGAGGTGGATGGATGAGTCACGAGGAACTCCTGACGAGCGTCGTCGGGTCGCACGCGCATCCCGGCTGGTTCGCGAGCGGGATCGCCGCCGCCCAGCGCGGCGAGTTCGGGCCGGTCGACCTCGCCGAGATGCTCGACGACGCGGTCGACCTCGCGATCCGCGATCAGGAGCAGGCGGGCATCGACGTCATCACGGACGGCGAGATGCGGCGGGCCGGCTTCTTCACCGCCGAGTTCTACAAGCACCTGACCGGCGTCCGCCCGCTGCCGTCGGAGCGGCTGCTCGGGGCGGCCGGCCACGACCAGCAGCATCGATTCGAGGTCCTCGAGCCGATCGCCGCGCCGGACGGGCTGGGCGTCGTCGCCGAGTTCGTCGCCGCACGCCGGCGGACGAGCCGCCCGCTGAAGGTCACGCTGCCGGGTCCCTACACGCTGTCGGGGCGCCTGACCTACGGCCCGGACCACGTCTACCGCGGTCGGGTCGAGGCGGCGGAGGCCTTCGTGCCGATCCTCCAGGCCGAGCTGCGGGGTCTCGCCGACGCGGGCGCGACGATCATCCAGGTCGACGAGCCGTCGCCGGCGATCCACCCCGACGCGCCGGCCGACTTCGCTGCCCTGTTCAACTCCGCGATCGAGCCGGTTCGGGGTCGGGTTCGGCTCGGGCGCCCACCTCTGTTTCGGAAACTACCTCGGCAGGCCGCTGGCCGCCCGCTCCTACCGCCCGATCCGTGACGCGATGCTCGGCTTCGGCGTCGATGAGTTGGTGCTCGAGTTCGCGAATCGCGAGATGGCCGAGATCGACATCCTGCGCGAGCTTACCGACGCGGGTGGGGACGTCGCTGTCGGAGTGATCGACGTCAAGAACTACCACCTGGAGTCGCCGACCGAGGTGGCGGCCCGGATCGACGCGATCCTCGGGACGGGGGTTCCGGCCGATCGGCTCACGCTCGTCCCGGATTGCGGCTTCAGCCAGACGGCTCGCTGGGCGACGACCGCCAAGCTCACTGCCCTCGTCGCCGGTCGCGATCTCATTCGCGGACGCCGCCCGGATCGCGCGTCCGTCAGCGAGGAGGTTGCTCAACGATGACCGCTCACAACATCACGATGCTCGGGACCGGGCTGATCGGCGACTTCTACACGAACACACTCCACGGACAACGCGGCCGCGATCGAGTCCGCGTCGCGTACTCACGGAGCGCGGAGCGCGCCGAGGCGTTCCGAGAGCGCTGGGACGTACCGGACGCGACGACCGACCTCGCGACGGCGATCAATCACCCGGACACGGACGTCGTCGTCGTAGGCCTGCCGAACTTCCTCCACGCCGAGGCCGTGGAGCTTGTCGCCCAGGCGGGCAAGGCCGTCCTCTGCACGAAGCCGCTCGGTCGAACGGCGGACGAGGCGCGCCGGATCCTCGACAAGGTCGAGGCCGCCGGCGTCTTCGCGGGCTACCTGGAGGATCTCTGCTACACGCCGAAGACGCTCAAGGCGATTCGGTCCGTGGAGGCTGGCGCCGTCGGCGAGGTCACCTGGGTCCGCTCGCGCGAGGCCCACCCGGGACCCCATTCGGCGCTGGTTCTGGGACGGCCGGCTGACCGGCGGCGGCGCCATCATCGACCTCGGTTGCCACTGCATCGAAATCATCCGGAACTTCGTCGGCAAGGGGAACCGACCAGTCGAGGTGATGTGCCACACGGACACCCTCGTCCACCCGATCGCCGACGAGGACAACGCGGTGGCCCTGATCCGGTTCGAATCCGGGGCGATCGGCCAGTTCGAGGTGAGCTGGACCTTCCGTGGCGGGATGGATCTCCGCGACGAGGTCGCGGGGACTCACGGCACGATCTGGCTCAATCACTTCCTGCGAACCGGCTTCGAGATGTTCTCGGCGGGCGCGGGCGGCGGCTATGTCGCCGAGAAGGCGGAGACGTCCTCCGGTTGGCTCTTCCCTGTCGGCGACGAGGTGACCGAGCTGGGCTACGTCGACATGTTCAGCGACATGTTCCGGGCGCTCGACGAGGGCCTCCAGCCGCGGGAGACCTTCTATGACGGCTACGTCGTCAACGCGATCATGGACGCCTGTTATCGCTCGGCAGCGAGCCGGGCCTGGGAACCGGTGGCGCTCGACTGGCGAGCCGACTCGACGCCACGGATCGCGCCCGCGCCGGAGTCGTACGAGGGCCAGGTCGTGATCAAGCGGGAGATCCTCCCCGACGGCCGCCACAAGCTCATCCTCAAGGACCCGGCGAGCGGCGACTTCACCGATCGCATCGTGGCCGGCGGCTAGGAACGCGGCCGTGGCCAACGAGGAGCGCTGGGAGCGGCTCGTCGCGACGATGCTAGAAAGGTCCGCCGCGACGTACGGCGCGGGCGAGGGTGCCCAGCGCGCCTTCGGGTCGACCTCGCTGAAGACGAACGGCAAGATCTTCGCAATGCTCGTGAAGGGCAGGCTCGTCGTGAAGCTCGATCGGAAGCGGGTCGAGGCGATGGTTGCGGCGGGTTCAGGCGAGCCGTTCGATCCAGGCCACGGCCGGATCCAGAAGGAGTGGATCGTGCTCGCGTCAGAGTCTGATGGGGACTGGCTGGCGGCCGCCACCGAGTCCGAGGCCTTCGTCGCACGGCGCCAGCGGACGCCCTGAGCTCGAAGCCGCCCGCTCCAGTGCGGGACGCAGGCGGCAAGTTCTCCGCGGTCAGTTGCAGATCGTCAGTTGGCCGGCTCGGCCGTCGAAGTAGGATTGGAGCGATAGGCGCGCCGAGGAGGAAATCGAGGCAGCCTGCGCCTACCGCTGTCCCCGTCTCGCAACCTCTTGTACAGTCCCCGGCAGCCATCCGGCCATCCCGGACAGGCACCGCCAGATCAGTGGGAGCGCCCATGGGCAACATCGCCGGCATCGGCGCCGCCGTCATCGGGACGGGCTTCATCGGCACCGTTCATGTCGAGGCCTTGCGCCGGATCGGTGTCGGGGTCCGCGGGGTGCTTGGCAGCACACCTGAGCGCGGCCAGGCGCGGGCGACGGCCCTCGGCGTGTCCCACGCGTATCCCTCGCTTGAGGCGCTGCTCGACGATCCCTCCGTCGACGTCGTTCACGTGACGTCGCCCAACGACCTCCATGTCCCCCAGGCGAAGGCGATCGTCGCGGCCGGCAAACACGTCGTCTGCGAGAAGCCGCTGGCGATGACCGCTGCGGAGTCCGGCGAGCTCGCGCGGCTTGCCGCGGCCAGCGGCGTGGTCAACGCGGTGAACTTCAACATCCGCTTCTACCCGCTGAACCAGCATGCGCGCGAGGTGGTCGCGGCGGGCGATGTTGGCGACGTACGTCTGGTCACCGGCCGCTACTTCCAGGACTGGCTGCTTCTCGAGAGCGACTGGAACTGGCGGCTCCAGCCGGAGCGCGGCGGCGCACTGCGGGCGGTCGGCGACATCGGTTCGCACTGGTTGGACCTGATGACGTTCGTCACCGGGCCGCCGGATCGTCGGCGTCATGGCCGATCTGGCGACGTTCATCTCCACGCGTCGCGAGCCGACGGGCCCGGTCGAAACCTTCTCGAAGGCCGTCGGCGAGACCGTCGAGCGCGAGATCGGGACGGAGGACACCGCGACGATCCTGCTTCGGTTCGACAATGGTGCCCGCGGCGCCGTGAGCATCTCCCAGATCAGCCCCGGCCGGAAGAACTCGCTCCAGTGGGAGATCGACGGGTCCCGCGGCGCCATTGCCTGGGACTCGGAGCAGCCCGACCAGATCTGGCTGGGCCATCGCGAGCGCCCGAACGAGATCCTGCTGAAGAACCCGGCGCTGATGGGTCCGCTCGGACAGGGCGCGGCGGCTCTGCCGGCCGGTCACGTCGAGGGCTTTGCGGACACGTTCGCCGCCCTCTTCCGGGCGATCTACGCCGACGTCGCGGAGGGCGACCCGTCCGCCAATCCGATCTATCCCACGTTTGCCGACGGCCACGACGAGATGCTCGTCAACGACGCCGTCGCCGAGAGTGCCAGATCGGGGCGCTGGGTCGAAGTGGTCCGAGAACCGACGCCCGCCGCGGCGGCAACCGCGCGATGAAGCTCGGTCTTCTCACCGCCCCGTTCCCCGAGACGCCGCTGAGCGACGTCGTCGACTGGACCGCCGCGAACGGCTTCGAGAGCATCGAGATCGCCTGCTGGCCGCGCTCGACGGGGCCGACCCGGCGGTACGCCGGGACGTCGCACATCGACGTTGCGAATCTCAGCGCCGGCCAGGCTACGGAGCTGGTCGATGAGATCGCGGGCAAGGGCCTGTCGATCTCCGGGCTCGGCTACTACCCGAACCCGCTCCACCCCGATCCCGCCCATCGCGAGACGGTCATCGGCCACCTCCGGCACGTCATCACGGCGGCCGAGAAGATGGATGTCCCATACGTCAACACGTTCATGGGCGCCGACTCAGCCAAGACGCAGGACCAGAACTGGGAGGAAGCGCTCCGGGTCTGGCCGGACATCGTCGCTTTCGCCGGCGACCACGGCCGCAAGATCACGATCGAGAACTGCCCGATGCTCTTCAGCGATGACGAATGGCCGGGCGGCCACAATCTCGCGACGACGCCCCGCATCTGGCGCCGGATCCTCGAGCAATGGGCCGGCAGCATCGGCCTCAATTTCGACCCATCGCATCTGATTCTGCAGATGATCGACATCCCGCGGTTCATCCGGGAATTCGGCCCGCACATCCTCCATGTCCAGGCCAAGGACCTCACGATCGATCGGGAAGGCCTCTACGAGCGCGGCGTGTTCTCGGTGGGGATCGGCTGGCAGATCCCGCGGTTGCCGGGCCTGGGCGACGTCGAGTGGGACACACTGTTCGGCGCCCTGTGGCGAACGGGCTATGACGGCGACGTGATCATCGAACACGAAGATCGGGACTTCGAGAAGTCGGACGACCTCATCAAGCGCGGTTTTCTCCTGGCTCGCGACGTCCTCCGCCCGTACATCAAGTGAGGCCATGACGCTCAGCATCGAAACCCTGACGGAGCGCGACATCGCCAAGGCGATCGATCACAGTCTTCTTCGACCTGAGCTCGACGATTCGTTCGTTGAGGACGGCTGCCGCCTGGCCGCTGAGTACGACGTGGCGTCGGTCTGCGTCCGGCCGGCGGACGTGGCCCGCGCCCGGGCGATCCTCGAGGGGACCGATGTCGCGGTCGGGACGGTCATCGGCTTCCCGCACGGCAACCACCGCACCGAGACGAAGGTCTTCGAGGCCGTGCGAGCCCTCGGCGACGGCGCCACCGAGCTCGACATGGTCATCAAGATCGGCGCGCTCAAGTCCGGCCGCGATGCGGACGTCCAGGCCGACATCGCGGCGGTCGTCGACGTCGCCCACGCGTCGGGCGCAATCGTCAAGGTGATCTTCGAGAACGCCTACCTGACCGACGACGAGAAGATCCGGGCCTGCCGCCTGTCGGAGGCGGCCGGAGCCGACTTCGTGAAGACGTCGACCGGTTTCGCCCCCGGCGGCGCCACGCACGACGATCTCAGGCTGATGCGCGCCAACACCTCGGCCCACATCCAGGTGAAGGCCGCCGGCGGCGTCCGAACGCTCGATGCCCTGCTCGAGGTGATGGCCCTCGGCACGACCCGCATCGGGGCGACGGCGACGAAGGCGATCATCGACGACTTCCGGGCGCGGAAGGCGGGCGCGGCACCCGGTCGCGGCGGCATCGGCGGCCGCAACCGCCGGCGAAGGGTACTGATCGTGGGCGACGTCGGCATCGGGATGCTCGGCTCCGGGTTCATCGGCGAGTTCCACACGCAGGGCCTGCGCTACATCGAGGGCGCTCGGGTCGTGGCCAACTGGGGCGCCGGAACGGAGCGGCGCGAAGCGTTTGGCGCCCGCTTCAGCAGCCGGCCGCTCGACTCGATCGATGCCGTCTGCGCCGATCCGGAGGTCGACCTCGTCGTCGTCTCGCTCCCGAACCACCTCCATCTCGAGGCCGTTCGCGCCGCAGCCAGGAACGGCAAGGGCGTCGCCTGCACCAAACCGCTCGGACGGAACGCCAAGGAAGCGGCCGAGATGCTCGGCCTCGTGACGGAAGCCGGGGTCTTCAGCGCCTATCTCGAGAACGTCGTCTTCAACGCCGAGATGATCCGGATGCGCGAGATGATCGAGGCGGGGGCGATCGGTCGCCTCACGACATTCCGGGCGCGCGAAGGGCACAGTGGTCCGCACGCCGACCACTTCTGGGACGCCGACCTGGCGGGGGGCGGCGCGCTGCTCGACATGGCGTCCCACGGCGCCGAGGCGGCTCGGGCGATGTTTGGCAAGGATCGTCCCGGTGCGCGATGTGTTCGCGTGGGGCGACACGCTCGTCCACGGCGGCCGGACGCGGCTCGAGGACAATGCCGTGATGCTCATCCGCTTCGGGGACGGACGCGTCGCGACGATGGATGTCTCGTGGTCATCGAAGGGCGGCCTCGAGAGCCGCTTCGAGGCCTACGGCGAGGGCGGCAAGATCATCCAGGATGTCATCTCGAGCCCGCTTCGAGCGTTCATCGAGCGGCCCGCGGGCTATCTCGGCGAGAAGGTCGACGCCGACACGGGCTGGGTCTACCCCGTCCCGAACGAGACCTACGCTCACGGCCATGACGCGATGATGGCCGACGTCGTCAGCGCCTTCCGCGACGGCCGGCGGCCCCAGGAGACGTTCGAGGACGGCCTGATCGTCAACTCGATCCTGGACGCGGCCTACCGCTCGATCGAGAGCGGCCGGTGGGAGGCCGTCGAGACCCATGCCGGCGCGGTGGTCGGGTGACGATGGCAGCCAGCCGCCCGCTCACCTGGATGGCCGAGGCCGCCGCCGTCCTCGAGCGCGTCGCCACGACCCAGGCCGAGGCGATCGAGACCGCCAGCCAATGGTGCGCCGACGCGATCGCCGGCGACGGGCTCGTCCACCTCTTCGGCACGGGCCACTCGCGGATCCCGGTCGAAGAGATGTTTCCGCGCTACGGCTCGTATCCCGGGCTTCAACCCGATCGTCGAGTTGTCGATGACGTTCCATACCCAGGTCGTCGGCGCGAACGGCCAGCGGCAGGCAATGTTCATCGAGCGAATGCCCGGCCTCGCCGAGGTCATCCTCTCCAACTTCACGTTCGGCCCCGTCGACGTGATGATCGTGTTCTCGGCCGGAGGCCTGTCCGCCGTCCCGGTGGAGATGGCACGCGGTGCGCGACGACGCGGCCTGCGGGTCATCGCCGTCACGTCGAGGGCACAGTCACTGTCGGATGAGCCGGTTCCGGCCGTCGGGAGCCGGCTCATGGACGAGGCGGATCTGACGATCGATCTCTGCACACCCCATGCCGACGCCCTCTCGACGATCGCGGGCCTCGACACGCCCGTCGGTCCCGGCTCGACAATTGCCGCAGTCAGCATCGTCAACTCGGTTAAAGTGCGCACGGCCGAGCTGCTCGTTGAGCGTGGAGCCATGCCGCCCGTCATCACCCGAGGCTCGGTCGTAGGCGCCGAGCGTTCGCGGATCCTCTTCGACGAGGCCTATCGAGAGCATGCGAGGCGCGTCGCCCGCGCCATCGGCGGCGAACCGTCCGATGACTGAGCGAATCCGCCGCAGGAGGTGAAGACGACCGACACGTAGATCGGTCCCCGACCGTCGGGGCGGTCCGTTCGCGACGCGACCAAGTTGGCGCGTCGAATTCACTAGGAGGAGAACGAATGATCCAGAAGGGATCGATCATGGCCAGGGTGATGGTCGGCTTGGCCGCCGTCCTCCTGGTCGCCTCAGCGTGTTCTGCGGCGCCGGGTGCTTCGGGAGGGGCGGCGCCGTACACCATCGGATTCACGAACCCGGGCGGCGTCGGTAACGGCTGGCGTGAGGCGATGCTCTGCTCCGCGAAGGTGCAGGCCGTCAAGGCCGGCAACGTCTCCAAGGTCACGATCATCCACCGCGAAACTGACGCGCCCGGCCAGCTGTCCGACATCCGAACCCTGATCGCTCAGGGCGTCAACGCGATCATCATCAACCCGGCCGGGCCGGACGCGCTGAACCCGGCCATCGCCGAGGCAATCGCCGCCGGAATCACGGTCGTCTCCGTCGACGCCTCGGTCACCGCACCGGGCGCCTACAACCTCTCCAACGATCAGGAGCAGTACGCGTATCTCGGCGCATCGTGGCTGTTCAAGGAACTGGGCGGCAAGGGCGCCGTCGTCTACATGCGCGGCATCGCCGGCCATCCGGCCGACACGGATCGCGACACGGGCTTCCAGAGGGCACTCAAGGAAAACCCCGGCATCACGATCGCCAACACCGCAGTCACCAAGTGGGACCCGGCGACGGCGACCACCCAGATCAACGACATCATGAGCGCCGGCACGAAGTTCGACGGCATCTGGACCTCGGGCGTCGACTCCAACATCGTTGACGCGCTCAAGACGGCCAACCATCCGTACGTGCCGATCGTCGGCGCGGACAACGCCGGCTTCGTCACCCAGCTCCTCGCGGCTGATGGCCCGAAGGGCGCCGCGGTCACCAACCCGGCCTCGATCGGCGGCGCCGGAGTGACCCTCGCCCTCCAGATCCTCGGCGGCAAGAAGCCGGCCGAGACGACGGTCCACGTGACCCCGGAGCTGTGGCCCAACACCGACGACGCCGGTAAGGCCAAGCTAACGGCGGCGGCCGATCCGTCGCTCCCCAAGACTTGGCCGCTCGGCCTGACAATCCCGGATTGGACCACCTACACCAAGCCCGAACTGATCGCCTGCAAGGGGCCGGGCGAAGCGTAGCCCGACTCCCAAGCGCGACTGAACATGGGGTGCCGGCTCCGCCGGCACCCCATTCCGACCCGTACACTCCACAACGACCTCCACCAGGACGACCTTGAACGTGATCGAAGGCGCACCTGATCTCCTGCTTGACGCGACGGACGTCGCGAAGCATTACGGGGCCGTCGTCGCTCTGCGATCCGCCTCGCTCGCGGTACGCCGCGGCGAGGTTCACGCCCTCATGGGTGCGAACGGCGCCGGCAAGAGCACGCTCGTCAAGATCCTCACTGGCGGCGTCCGCCCGGACCGCGGGACGATCCTCGTCCGGGGCAAGCCATTCGTCGCCCACTCGCCCGCCGAGGCGCGGCGCAGTGGTGTCGTCTCGGTCTACCAGGAACCGGCCCTCATCCCGGACCTCGATGTCCGCTCGAATCTCCGCCTGACCCAGTCACCGATCGAAGCCACTCGTCACTGGCTCGCCGAGCTGGGCCTCCCCGACCTGGACCTGAACGACCTCGTCCGCGACCTGCCGCTCGCCTCGCTGCGGATCATCGACCTTGCCCGCGCCCTGGCGATCGAGCCGGACGTCCTCCTGCTCGACGAGATGACGGCCGCCCTGCCGGCGAACCTGACAGAGCTCGTCCTCGAGGTCATTGGGCGCCAGCGCGGAACCGATCGGTCGGTGATCTTCATCTCGCACCGGTTGATCGAGATAGCGGCGGTCTGCGACCGGGCAACCGTCCTCCGCGAAGGCCAGACCGTCGGTGTGGTCGACGTCACGGCAGGGTCCGAGCACAAGATCGTTGCCTTGATGCTGGGCGACATGGTCCGCGACCTCCCGGCTCGCGTCGCCGACGTCGCCGCCAGCGCCGGCCATCGCGGCCGACGCGACCCCGCGGATCAGCGCTCGCAACCTGAGCTTCGGGACGAAGCTCACGGACGTCTCGTTCGACCTGTATCCCGGCGAAGTGCTCGGTGTCGTCGCCCTCGAAGGCCAGGGCCAGGACGAACTGTTCGACATCCTGTCGGGGTCCGAACGACCGGGCGGCGGCGAGTTCCTCGTCGACGGCGCGGCGGTCTCGTTCCGCCATCCGGCCGACGCGATCCGGGCAGGCCTCGTCTACGTCCCGGCCGACCGCGCCGAGGCCCTCCTGATGCAGCGCTCGGTCCGCGAGAACATCGCCCTGCCGTTCACGACGAGCTTTGGCGCGTGGGGTCCGATCGACGTCGGCGGCGAGCGACGCAAGGTCGACAAGGCGATCGCGACGCTCCAGATCGACACCCGCGCCGCGGCCGAGGTCCGGCGCCTGTCGGGCGGCAACCAGCAGAAGGTCACGATCGCCCGCTGGGTCGCCGGCGGCGTCCGGACGATGCTCTGCTTCGATCCGACCCGCGGCATCGACATCGGAACCAAGCAGCAGATCTACCAGTTGCTACGCGATCTCGCCGCGGAGGGCGCGGCCGTCCTGCTCTATACGTCCGAACTCAAGGAGATCCAACTCGCCTGCGACCGAACGATCGTGATCTTCCATGGTCGAGTCGTCGCCGAGATCCCGGTCGCCGACGCCGATGAACCGACCCTCCTCCGGGCGGCGTACGACCTCAAAGCCGACGCCCAGATGCCCGAAGACGTCGCCGCAGAAGTGGTGGCCGCCGAGGCGATGAGCGCCGATGTGGCACCTGATGCGCCCGATGCGCAGCGCCGGAGGGCCCCAATGAGCGCGGCGACGAACGCGGTGGCACCCAGCGGCGGCGGGATCGCCGCGACCGTGGTCGACCTTGCCCGCCGCAACGGCTGGACCCTCGGGCTCGTGGGGATGCTCATCGCCTTCCTGGCAATCACGAAGCTCATCCAGCCGAACTACGGCGCACCCGCGATCCAGGGCCTTGCGATCTCGATCCTGCCGATCGCCTTCGCCGCCGTGGCCCAGGCGATCGTGGTCATCTCCGGCGGGATCGACCTCTCGGTCGGTTCGGTGATGGCGCTCGCGAGCGTGACGTCGGCGGTCCTGATGAAGGGCCAGGGTGACGCCTTCGGCGTGGCGGTCGTCGTCGGGGTCCTCCTGCTCGGGCTGACGGTCGGTGCGATCAATGGCGGACTCATCGTCGTCACCAGGGTGCCGGACATCGTCGTGACGCTCGCCATGTCGTTCGTCTGGGCCGGCGTGGCGCTGCTCATCCTGAACACCCCCGGTGGCGGCGCGGCACCCTGGCTCATGGCGATCATCTCGGGGCCACTCGGTAGCGAGTGGCTGCCGAAGGCCCTGATCGTGCTCGCGGTCATCGTGGCCGTCGTCTGGCTGCCCCTTCGTCGTTCGACCCTCGGGCTGAGCTTGTATGCGGTCGGCAGCAGCCCGCTGGCCGCGTTTCGGAGCGGGATCGCCGTCGGCCGGACGAAGATCGTCGCGTACGCCCTCACCGGATTCTTCTCCGCCCTCGGTGGGCTGGCCCTGACCGCCAGCGGCGGTGTCGGCGCACCGGTGCCAGGGTCCTACACGCTCCAGAGCGTGGCCGCGATCGTGCTCGGCGGGGTCAGCCTCGCGGGCGGACGCGGCGGCGTCCTGGGACCGATCATCGCGGTCGTGGTCCTCGCCCTCGTCCGGACCGACCTGACCTTCATCGGCGTCGACCCCAACTGGGGGACGGCGATCCAGGGCGCGATCCTTATCGGCGTGGTGATGTTCGGCAGCATCGTCGCGATGCGCAAGGTGCGGGCATGACGGGGACCGGCGCAGCCCAGCCGGCCGCCCCGAGCGCCGCGTCGCGGGTCGACGCGGGCTGGCGCCGCACGATCCGCGACCGTCCGCTCATCCCGCTCGGCATCCTCTTGGTGCTCCTCGTCGTGGCCCTCGAGGTGGTGAAGCCCGGGACCGTGAATACCACCTGGCTCGCGACGACCCTCCGGGCCACCGTCCCACTCGCGATCCTCGCCGCCTGCCAGACCCTGGCGATGCTGACCGGCGGGATCGACCTCTCGGTCGGCGCAGTGGCCTCGATGGCGGCCTTTCTGATGGTCACGCAGGCGACCGGCCAGGGTGCAGGTCGTCGCGATTGTCGTCGCGTTCGTCGCCGCAACGATCGCCGGCGTCGTGAACGGGATTGGCATCGGCGTCTTCAAGGTCCATCCGCTGATCATGACCCTCGGCATGAGCCTGGTCGTGCTCGGCCTGATGTCCGTGTACCAACTGCTCATGGTCCAGTCCGGCATCCTCATCCCGGACGCAATCGAGTGGCTGGGATCCGGAATCTCGCTGGGCTTCGTGCCGAACAGTCTCGTCGTCTTCGTGCCGGTCGCCATCCTGATCGTGATCGGCCTGCGGCGGAGCGGCTACGGGCGGCTGCTGTTCGCGGTCGGCGACAACTCGATTGCCGCTCGCCTTGCCGGAACGCGTGTCTGGCAGGTCCTCCTCGCCCTCTACATCTTGTCGGCGGTGCTGGCGGCCGTCGCTGGACTCCTCATGGCCGGCCTCCTCAACAACGCCACCGTCAGCCTCGCCGAGCAGTCGGTCCTGCCGTCGGTCGCCGCCGCCGTCATCGGCGGTACGTCGATCATGGGTGGCCGCGGCGGCTACTCCGGAACGATTGTCGGAGCGCTGATCCTCACGGTCCTCACGACCCTTCTCACGGTCCTGGAGATGCCGGAGGCCGTCCGGCAGGTGCTGTTCGGGGCGATCATCGTGGCCGTCGCGGCTGCCTATACGCGGGTGACCGGCGAAACGTGACCCTCGCGACCCCCCATCTCGGGATCGACCTCGGCGTCACGAATCTCAAGTGGGCAGTGGTCGAGCGGGAGGGCGACGGCTGGCGCTCGCTCGACCAGGGCCAGCGGCCGACCCTCGCGCTGGAAGGTCCCGGTGCCGTCATCGGGCGTGCGACGGAGCTCGGCCAGGCGGCGCTGGAACGCTGGCCCGGGATTGCTTCGGTCGGCATTGGCATCCCCGGGTTGTACGACCCTGTCGCAGGCTCGACGCGATTCCTCGTGAACATGCCTGGGGAGTGGGCCGGGCGGCCGGTCGGGCCGCCGATCGAGGCTGTTCTCGGTGTGCCGGTCGCGCTGATCAACGACGCGCGAGCGTTCGGCCTGGCGGAGTTGCGGCTCGGGGCCGGCCGAGGAGCCGTGTCACTCGTCGGGCTGACACTTGGCACGGGCGTCGGGGGCGTGATCGCGATCGACGGCCGCGTCCATCTCGGGCACGACGGGACGGCCGGGGAGGTCGGCCACCAGACGATCGACCCGGACGGCCCGATCGTGCGGCTGTGGTAACCGCGGCTGCCTCGAGGCGTTCACCCGGGCGGATCGGATCGCGGCAGCTTGCGGGACGGATACCGCGGAGGCTGCAGTCGCGGCCGCCCGGGCCGGAGATCGGCGGGCCTTGGACGGACTCGCCGAGATCGGGCGCTACCTCGGGATCGGCATCGCGAACATGGTCGTGGTGCTCTCGCCCGATCGGGTGGTGATCGGCGGCGGGATCGCGGCGGCCGGCGACCTGCTCCTGGAGCCGATCCGGGCCGAGCTCCGCCGCCGCGTCCAGACGACCTCCCTTGACGAAGTGGAGGTCGTGACAGCCGAGCTCGGGACGTGGGCCGGCGCGATCGGCGCGGCGATCTACGGCGCCGAAACTCTCGCGGGGCGGGCGAATGAGATAACTGTCGGCACCAGCACACCTGCGAGCGCCGGATGACCGCGACCACGATCCGCGGCCGGCTCGTCCTCGATGACCGGATCGCGCCGGGCGCACTCAGCGTGGAGGACGGCCGGATCGCCGCGTCGAGTTGAACGATGACGCGATCGACGGCCCGCTTGTCGCGCCCGGCTTCGTCGACGTCCACGTCCACGGCTGGGGCGGCCACAGCGCGATGGGCGACGCGGCCGCACTCGACGGCATGGCGCGAGCGCTGCTTGCGCGCGGCGTCACCTCGTTCTTGCCCTCGGCCTGGTCGACGCCCTGGGCTGGAACTCGTCGCGTTTGCGGAGCGCGTGCGGGAGTGGCTGCCCGCCGCTCCGGGCAATGGCTCGCAGCCGCTTGGCTTCAATCTCGAGGGCCCGTTCCTGTCGGTCGCGAAGAAGGGCGCCCACGACCCGCGGACACCTCCTCGTCCCGGCGGATGTCCCGTTCTCGGATGTCGAGCCGCTCATCGACGGGCTGCGACTGATCACCATTGCGCCGGAGCTGCCGGGCGCCCTGGAGCTCATCGGCTGGCTTCGCGAGCGCGGCATTGCCTGCTCGATGGGCCACTCGGCGGCGACCCTGGACGAGGCCCGAGCCGGCTACGCGGCCGGCGGGACGACGACGACTCATCTGTTCAACGCGATGTCGGGGGTCGACCACCACGCGCCGGGACTCGCGGTCGCGGCGCTGGTCGACGATGAGGCGTACGTCGAGCTCATCGCCGACGGCCACCACGTCGACCGATCCCTCTGGCCGATCATCTCCAGGACGAAGCCGGCGGGGCGCCTGCTGCTCGTCAGCGATGCCATCCCGCTGGCCGGGATGGGCGACGGGCGGGCGACGGTCGGCGAGATGGAGGTCGAAATCGTCGGCGGACGCGTCACGCTCGCCGGGACAACGACGCTGGCTGGCTCTGTGATCGCCCTGGATGATGCGGTCCGGAACCTCGTCGGATCAGGCTTCTCGATCCCGGCGGCGGTCGCGGCCGCCAGCCGCAACCCGCTGTCGATGCTGGGCATTCACGATCGCGGCCGGATCGACGTCGGCCAGCGGGCGGATCTCGTCGAGCTCGACGACGACCTGCGGGTCAGGCGGGTGATGCGCCGCGGGGAGTGGAGCTAGCCCGCAGGCGTCTTCGTGGCGGCCTTCTCGGCCAGCGCCTTGCGCGCCTTGTCCCAGTCCGACCGGAACTGGACGATGCCCTTGTCGGTCAGCGGGTGGTGGACCATCTGCTGGAGGATCTTGAACGGCAGCGTGGCGATGTGCGCGCCCGCCAGCGCGGCCTGGGTCATGTGAACCGGATTCCGGATCGACGCGGCAAGGACTTCCGTGTCCAGCTCGTGGATCGTCGACGATGTCGACCAGCTCGCGGATGACGATCATGCCGTCCTGGTTGATGTCGTCGAGCCGCCCGACGAACGGCGAGAGGAGGCTCGCCCCGGCCTTGGCGGCGAGGAGGCCCTGGTTCGCGGTGAAGATCAGGGTGCAGTTCGTCTTGATCCCCTCCTCCGCGAAGCGGCTCATCGCCTCGAGCCCCTCCTCGCTCATCGGGACCTTGACGACGATGTTCGGGGCGAGCTTGGCGAACGCCCGACCCTCGGTCAGCATCCCCTCGACGTCCTCGGCCACGACCTCGGCCGAGACAGGCCCGTTCGTGATCGTGCAGATCTCCTTGAGGACCTCCTCGTAGGTGGAGCCGCTCGTCTTGGAGAAGAGGGTCGGGTTCGTGGTGACGCCGTCGAGGACTCCCCATCTGGCCGCGATCCGGATTTCTTCGATATCGGCCGTGTCGAGGAAGATCTTCATGAGTTCGCTCCTGGCGGGATCGGCAGTGGCGTGATCTTACCCCGCAGCCGCCTCAAGCCCTGACGGCCGATTCCCGGACGCGTATCGCGGTTCAGGTGGAGATCGCGGCGCCGCTCGGCTTGTCGACGACGGCCGTCGCGGGCAGTGCGCTGGCCGGCTCGCGCGTCGCGAATACCGGCTCGCGGCCGTCGCGGACCGCCAGAGACGCCGCCACGAAGCCGTCGAACAGCGGATGCGGCCGTTCCGGCCGGGACTTGAACTCCGGGTGGAACTGCGAGGCGACGAACCAGGGATGGTCCTTGAGCTCGACGATCTCGACGAGCCGGCCATCGGGGCTCTGACCGGAGAGGAGCATCCCGGCGGCCTCGAGGGTCTGGCGGTAGCGGTTGTTCACCTCGAAGCGGTGGCGATGGCGCTCGTAGATCACCTCGGCGCCGTAGACCGCGGCCGCCTTCGAGCCCGGCGACAGGCGCGCCGGGTAGAGCCCCAGCCGCATCGTCCCGCCCTTGTCCTCGAGCTCGCGCTGGTCGGGCATGAAGTCGATCACCGGGTGCTCGGTGAACATGTCGAACTCGGTCGAGTTGGCGTCCTTCGACTCCATGACCTCGCGGGCGAACTCGATGACGGCGCATTGGAGGCCAAGGCACAGCCCGAGATACGGGACCTTGTGATCGCGTGCGTAGTGGGCCGCCAGGACCTTGCCCTCGATTCCGCGGTGACCGAAGCCGCCCGGGACGAGGATGCCGGCGGCGCCGGCGAGGCGGTCGTGGAGGTTGTCGGGCGTCAGCGCCTCGGAGTCCACCCAGCGGACCTTGGCATCGACGCCGTGGGCCCACGCCGCGTGGCGGAGCGCCTCGGTGACGGACAGGTAGGCATCCGGGAGCTCGATGTACTTGCCGACGAGCGCGATCTCGAGGCTCGGCTTGGGGGCCTTGATCCGCTCGACGAGCGCGCGCCAGGAATCGAGATCCGGCTCGACATCGGCATCGCCCAGGCCCAGATCGCGGACTACGAGCCGGCCGAGGCCCGCCGCCTCGAACATCAACGGCACTTCGTAGATCGTCTCGGCGGTCTCGGCCGGGATGACGGCCTCGACGTCCACATCAGTGAAGAGGGCGATCTTCTCGCGGATCTCATCGCTCACCGGATGGTCGGAGCGCAGGACGATGACGTCCGGCTGGATACCGATCCCGCGGAGCTCCTTGACCGAGTGCTGGGTCGGCTTCGTCTTGAGCTCGCCGGTCGCCGCGAGCGCCGGCAGCAGCGTCACATGGATGTAGAGGACGTTCGCCCGCCCGACATCCTTTCGCATCTGGCGGATCGCCTCGAGGAACGGCAGGCTCTCGATGTCGCCGACGGTTCCGCCGACCTCGACGATCACGACGTCCGGATCGCCGTCCCGGGCAACGCGTCCGATCCGCTCCTTGATCTCGTTCGTGATGTGGGGAATGACCTGGACGGTCCCGCCGAGGTAGTCGCCGCGGCGCTCCTTGGCGATGACCGCCTGGTAGATGCGGCCGGTTGTGACGTTGCTGAGCTGGGTCAGGTTCTCGTCGATGAACCGCTCGTAGTGCCCGAGGTCGAGGTCCGTCTCGGCACCGTCGTCGGTGACGAAGACCTCGCCGTGCTGGTACGGCGACATCGTCCCCGGGTCCACGTTGATGTAGGGATCGAGCTTGAGGATCGAGACGTGGAGACCGCGGGCCTTGAGCAACCGGCCGATGCTGGCGGCGGTGATGCCTTTGCCGAGAGAGGAGGTCACGCCTCCGGTCACAAAGACATACTTCGCCATGGGTCGGGTCCTCCGGGGTTTTTCGAATGCTATCGAATCTTCGGTCCGGATGCGAATCGAACGCTCGGTGCAGCGTGAAAGCGGCGCCCGGGACGGGCGCCGCAATCACATGGCGGTGGGACTACTTGAACGTGAGCGACTCGACGATCGGCATCGCTTCGGTCGTCAGCGCATCGAAGTTGGCCGGGTCGCGGGCGACGAGATCGATCAGAACGACGTCGCCGTCACCCAGGTCGAGCAAGACGATCCGAATCTTGTCGGTATTCCACACGGCCCACTGGTCGTTGCCTGAGCCCGTCATGTCCGGGCCGCGTTCAGTGAACAGAAGGAGGACGCGTTCCGGGTCGCCGGGGCAGCCACCGGTCCACGACGGCGCAATCGAGACGTCGACCATCTGGCCGGCGTGGCCATCGATCGTGACGGGTTGCGGCACGCTGGCTGTCAGGCCCGGATGCTGCGTGACGTGGGAGATCAGCTCATCGACCGACCCACCCGTGTCCGGCTTGACCAACGGCGTGCATTCGGCATCCTGGAGCGCGATACCAGGCCGCGTATAGACCTCGATGAGGTCCTTCGAGCCGTCTCTCGGGTCCCCCGAGTCCGCGTAGTCGGCGCTTCGCATGAGGACGTAGTTGTCGGGGAAGTCGGACGTATTCGCCCAGCCGTCGGGCACGGTGTACGAGAAGGCGCCGTAGTTAGCGGTCCATGGCTCGCCCTCGTCCAACCGCGGCCCGATGAACTGCGACTTGTACGTGCCCGCCTCGAGATCACCGAGGCAGAAATTGTCGGCGTTTCTGCAGGCAGATCGCTCAAAGTCGCCCTCGAACGCGGCGCGGCGAGCCTCGCATGCGTCCTCCGTTGCGGTGAGCTGGAGCTGGGTGCCCTTGGGCGACAGCGACCAGGTGTAGACCCCGACGTCGCCGGGCGAGCAGCCGCCCGTTGAGTTGCTAGAAACGAGGCGAAGCTGGTTCGGATCTCCAGCCGTGATGTCCGATAGGAGAAATTGAGGCTGGACGTCCAGGAAGACGGTCGATGGCCCAATCTGGAGGATCCATCGATCTCGTCCGACCGGCAGGTCCGGCGCCTCGACGACCTCTCCGAGCCACGAGTATTGCAGCTCCTCGGGACTGAGCGCGGCACTTGGCGGCGCGGCGCTCGGCGAGGCGCTGGGAGAGGGCGACTGCGCACCGGTCGGTGGCCCCTCTGATCTTGTCAACCATAGGCCGCCCCCGACGGCCAGCACTGTTGCAGCCGCGACGGCCGCAACCATGGAGAGTCGGTTCATGTTCGGAGACCTCCAGGTGAGCCATCGCCACGGCGGCCGCACCTGCGGCGCTGTCTCGACGGCCTGGAGGACGGCGGCAATCGTTCGGTCAGGTGCCTCGTCCGGCATCAGGTCGAGCCAGGCTCGAGCGAGTCGATCGAAGTTCCGTTCGTCGGTCATGCCATCCGTCCTTCGGTGGCGACCGGTGCCGCGTCGGCCTCGATGGCCGCGCGCAGCAACCTGGTCGCGTAATGGAGTCGCGATCGAGCCGTCCCGGCCGGGATGCCGAGCGTCTCGGCGATCTCGACCAGGGACAGGCCCAGGTGGTGGTGCAGGACGAAGACGGCCCGATGCTCGACCGATACGCGCCGGAAGGCGCGATCGAGCGCATCGCGCTCGACGATCGAGAGCAAGCCATCCGGACCGACCGGCCCGTCGACCGGAAGGACCCGAACATTGGCTGTCCACGACCGGCGACGCCTGGCCTCGGCGTAGCAGGAGTGGACGAGCAACCGACGGATCCAGGCCTCGAAGCGGGCCGGATCGCGGAGCGTCGGGAGTTGGCGCCAGGCCGTGACGAGGGCGCCCTGCAGGGCATCCTCGGCAAGGTCGCCGTCGCGCAGGATCCGGGCCGCGATCGCGTACAGCCGGTCGCTGGTCGCGTGGACCAGGGCCGCGAACGCGTCGCGATCACCGTCTCGGGCTCGAACGACGAGGTCTTCCACCAGGTCTCCCTCAGCGACCGCGCCGGTTGCGTCGCGGTCATCTCCAATGAGTGTGAGGGCGCGCCCAAACGTTCAGACTACCGAAGGGACAATCGCAAACCGGTGGGCGAGACACTCCGAGTCAGGACGACGCCCGCAACGATGACCAGGCCACCGAATACCTGGCCCGGCCGGATCGCCTCGGCCAGGAAGACGGCCGCGAGCACGACGGCGAGGGCGGGGACGAGGAACTGCAGCGCCGCGGTCCGAGTCGGCCCCACGACCTTGATCCCGTTGGAGACGACGACGTTCGAGATACCGGCCGCGAGCATCCCCGAATAGACGATCGCGGCCAAAACCTCAGGCCCGGCGAGGCCGAGGTCAACGGTTCCGAGCTGAAGGATCGCGACTGGTGCGAGGACGGCCGTTCCCGCGACCGTCGCCCAGGCCGTCGCCCGCAGCGGCGAGATGCGCCGCAGATATGGCCCGGCGAATGCGGTATAGATCGACCAGCAGAGTGCGGCGGCGAGCGTGATCACCTCACCGACGATCGAGCCGCCGATCGAAAGGCCAGGCCCGGACGCTATGACGATCGCGACGCCGACGAAGGAGACGAGGACTCCGGCGAGCTTCACGGGCGTCAGCACGTCGGACCGTGCGATCACCGCGAGGAGCGCCACCATGACCGGCGTCGCGGCAATGATCAACGCTGAGTCGCCGGCAGCCACGGTCGTCAAGCCCGTGGTCCACAGGATCTGGTAGAGCCCGAATCCGAGGCCACCCAGGATCCACATGGCGATGAGGTCGCGCCGTGGCAACCCGATGCTCCCCTCTCGCCACCGGAGAAGGACGAGCAGCGTCACCGACGCGAGCAGGAACCGAAGGAAGGTGAAACCGACCGGCGGCAGGACCGCCAGGGCCGACTTGACGACGATGAAATTCCCGGCCCAGATCACCATGACGACGAGCACGCCGATCTCGGCAAGCCGCCGGTCGGCGGCAGACGCATCAACGCCCGAATCCTCGGGCGAATAGCGTCGCGGGGCTTCGCCTCCGACCTCGGAGGGCCGGGTGCTACTGCCCAGGGGGAGCTCTACCGGCTCGTCGAACCCGTGCCGACGAGCCGCCAGGACTTAGGCGCCTTCTCGGTCGAGCTCGAGGATCTCCTCGTCGGCCTCTTCGGTCAGCTTCAGCCAGACGAACAAGCCGGCCAGCACGATCAGCGGGATGACGATCAGCGCGGCGAGCGTGATTCCAAGGGCAACGGCAACTGTCTTGAGAGCCTTCATCCGATCAACCTCCTGTGTGTGGGTAGGAAAGGGCGTGAACTGCGATGAACCCTACGAAGTCGTCGCCGGGGCACCCTTCGGGGCCGGTTCCGGCGTTCGCAAGGAAGGCCCGCGGGCGACCATCGCGGCGATGTCCTCCCGGGTAAATTCGGCGAGCACGTGCTTTGCGCCGGTTTGGCCGCCCATGAGCAGCCGCACGACGAAGGCGCCGTCCTGTTCGAAAAAGAACACGTCGCGGGGCTTCTGCTCGTCCATGTACCGTCCGAGAACTCGAAACGCCGTCTCGTAATCGCCGGCGTCTCGCTCGGGCTCCGGAACCGGCTTGCCGCGGCGGGCGACCGACTCCTCCATGAACCGGGCGATGTCGTCGTCGAGGAACGTGAGGGTCTCCTTCGTCTGCGCGCCGAGCGACTCCGACCAGGTACCGCCGGCGGCGCCGGCAACGACAATTCCCTGGACGATGAACCCGTCGGGTGCCTCGACCAGCAGGACTTCGTGCATGGCGCGCTGGTCGATGAAGGCCCCGATCGATCGGAAGACCTCTTCGAAGTCCTGGCGCGGGCTTCCCTCGTAGATCCGCATCGAGTCTCCTCTGTGCGCCGGCCGAAGCGTACTCGGCCTGCCCGGCTCAAGAGCCGGTCGTCTGGTCCAGCAGCCCGCGATCCTTCGCTCGACGATCGCTCGCGCGGAACGCGACGATGGAGGCGAGTGTAGCCACCGTTCCCGTCGCCAGCAAGGCGACGAGTAGTTCGAGCGTCGTCGGAGTTGCGTGGCCGGCCACCGAGGCGAAGAAGGAACCGTCGCCCCCGACCGAGCTCAGGCTGCCGGAAAAGAGCGCCTGCCGAACGCCCTCGATCCACCACGTGAACGGGGTCAGCAGGCCGACGACCTGGAGCGGTGCCGGCAGAACCGCGAGCGGGAACACGGCCCCCGAGATGAGGAACAGGGCTCCCGCCGCGGCCTCCGGATACGACCATGCCTCCTGGCGGGACTGGATGCAGACGGCGGCCATGAAGACGCCGACTGCGACGATCGACGTCAGGCCGACAGCCATGACGACGACCAGCAGCGGCCAGTTGACGGTCGCCGGATCGAACGGCACACCGAGCGCGACGACGCCGACAGCGAGCGTGATCAGCGCGCCCATCGCTCCCACGGCGACCCGGGCAACCCCGCGGCCGAGGAGGACCACGAGGAAGTCGCTCGGGCTGACGTAGACGTACTTCAGCATCCGGTAGCGCTCGCGGTCCTCAAGGACGCTCCAGGCGAGCCCGGCGATCCCCGCCATCACGAGCGCCCACAACGCGCTGCCGATGACGACGAAGGCCCGAAACTCGGGCTTGGCGCCGCCGCTGATTACGTCGAGCATGACGACGAGGATCAGGGCCGAGGCGAGAGGCTTGGCCACGGAATAGATGAAGAACAGAATTGGATCGGTCCAGTTCGCCTCCATCAGCCAGCCGAGGCGGGCCGCCGTGCCGAAGCTGCGCCGGATGTCGGCGGCGCCTCGACCGCGGGTTCGGCTGTGATCGAAGCCGCCCCACGTCGGCGAGCCCAGGCCCGGTTCGATCGGCGCGTCGATGCCGCTCATTGCCATCGAATCGAGAGGCGGCCTTCCTGGCGCGCCAACCTCTCCAGGATCCGAAGTGTCCAGCGGGCCAGCAACAGGAAGACGACGGTCATCGCGACAAGGATGAGCGCCTCGATCTCCGGGCTTGGCGTCCCGAGCGGATAAGCGGCGTCGGCGAAGGCCAGCTGACGCATCGCGTCGAGGCCGACCGCCAGCGGCAGCAACGCGATCGCGACCGACCCGAGGATCCCGAGGCGCGCGATCGGGAAGTTGAGCCCGGATACGAAGTAGACCGGCTCGACGAGGAACTGGGTGAGGTGCCAGGCCTCGCGGCCCCACATCAGGAAGAGACTGGCCAGGACCATGCCCAGACCGTAGAGAGCGGCCAGCGTCAGGAAGAAGACGCCGATGAGCAGGAACCACTGGTCGACGGCGAACGACACGCCGTACAGAGCTGACGCGACGACGAGGACGACCACGGCCCGGGTCGAGCTCATGACGAAGCCACCGAACGCCATGCCGAACAGCACCGACATGATGTTCATTGGTGCCGCGAAGTAGAGCTCGAGATTGCCCTGGCTCTTCTCCCACCAGAGTTGCTGGGCCATCATCCAGATGACGTTGAGCCAGAACGCCGTCATCGCCCCGCCGAGGACGACGAAGCCGATGTACTCCGGTGGCGCCTGGACGGCGCGGTAGACGAACACGAACGCGGACGTCGCTAGGAGCGGCAGGAGGACCTCGAAGAAGACCCAGCTCTTCTCGCGGAAGAGGCCCGTCACCCGCGGGTAGGCGCGCCCGGCCACCGTCCGGAGGTCCGTCGCGATGATCTGGCGGCGCGACCAGTTGGCCGCCTCCTGCGGGCTCGCCGTCGGGCGGTAGACGAACGCCGAGCTCATATGAGGGCCTCCTCCTCTTCGCGCTCGCCGGGTTCGTGGGCGGTATCGCGGGGATCCGGCGTCAGGTCGGGTGCGGGCGGCTCAGGGGGCCCGCCGTCTGCCTCCTCGTCGAAGCCGCGACCGACCAGCTCGACAAAGACGTCCTCGAGGGACGGCTCCGACTTTCGCAGGGCGAGGATGTGCGACCCGATTCCGGCAAGCGCGCCGACGACGGTGCCGAGCGCGGCGTCGTCCTCGAGGGTGAGGTTGACCTCGACGGTCTGGCGGTCGTGGCTCTCGTCCTGGGCGGCCGCGGCGACCGCGCTGAGGACGCCGGGCAATCGTTTGAGTGCCGCCGTCCCGCCCTCCAGCCTATCGAGCTCCAGGCGGAAGACCGGTTCGCGCTGGACCCGCTTCTTGAGCTCGTCCGGCGTGCCGAGGGCGAGGATCCGGCCGTGGTCGACGATCGCGATGCGGTCGCACAGCTCGTCGGCCTCGGCCATGTAGTGGGTCGTGAGCAGGACGGTCCGTCCGGGCACCGCGGCCTTCCAGGCGAGGACGAGCTCGCGGACGGAGCGGGCCGCGGAGACGTCGAGGCCGAGCGTGGGCTCGTCGAGGAAGAAGATCCACGGGTCGTTGAGGAGGCCGCGAGCGAAGTTCATCTTCTGGCGCTGGCCGGTCGACAGCGTGCTGACGCGCTGCTCCTTCTGCTCACCGAGCCCGACCGCCTCGACGAGCTCGTCGACGCGGCGCCAGCCGTCCTTCGAGGGCAGGCCGTAGAACTGGCTGAACATCCAGAGCTGCTCGCGGACCGTGAGGATCCCGTAGCCCGACTGCTCGCCGCCGGCGACCATGTTCATGATCCGGCGGATCTGCTTGGTCTGGCGTTCGACATCGAACCCGAAGATGTGGGCCGTGCCCGCCGACGGCAGCAGGAGCGTCGTCAGGATCTTGATGAGCGTCGTCTTGCCGGCGCCGTTCGGTCCGAGCAGCCCGAAGAACTCGCCGGGCTCGACGGCGAGGTCGACACCCTGGAGGGCGACGACCGGGGTCGGCTTGACGTTGTAGACGCGGCGGATCCCGCGGACGTCGATCGCGAGCGGCTGGGACTGCGACGTGCCGGACACAGAACTCCCCGAGAAGGTGCTGCCTGGAGGGACGCGGAGTATACGCCGCGGTCGTTTGCGGAGCCGTCAGGGGCGGGCGTCCCGCACGGTGAAAATCCTTCCCTTGTCTGAGTGATGCCGTTGGTGGCATATCCGGGTCCCAGCGGGCTCCTCGCCGCCGTCGCCGCCGTCGCCGCCGCCGCCGCCGAAGTGATGCAACCAACGGCATCACGGAGGAACCGATGTGATGTTCGGCGAGGTCAAGAGACGCGCAGCTGACTCGCTACCTGACCCGCTACGAGGGCGTTGTTCACGATCAGGGCGGTGTTCGCACGAACCGAGTCGCCGCCGGTGAGCGCCGCGATCCGGGCAAGCAGCCATGGCGTCAGCTCCGGTCCCGCGACCATGGCCGCGTCCGCGTCGGCGACCGCTCGCTCGATCGCGGTCCAGGCCACCTCCGCGGCCAGGGCGTCCAGCTCGGGGACGGGCACGCAGAGCAGGATCGCGCTGCCGAGACCGAGTCCGAGGTGGGCGGCGGTGAGGCGCGCCGCGCCTGCGACGTCCGCCACAGACGAGGGCGCCAGGACGCCGAGGCTCCGGGAGTAGAAGCCTGGCAACTCATTCTGGCCGACGGCCACGACGGGCACGCCCCGCGTCTCCAGGTACTCGAGGGTAGCCGGCACGTCGAGGATCGCCTTCGGCCCGGCGCAGACGACGGCCATCGGCGTCCGCGCGAGCTCCTCCAGATCCGACGAGATATCGAAGGAGGCAGATCCGCCGGCCTGGCCAAGGGCTCCGCGATGGACCCCGCCGATTCCGCCCGTGGCGAAAACCACGATCCCGGCCGCGTGGGCTGCGATCATCGTCGCCGAGACCGTCGTCGCCGCCCACCCGCCTGCGTCGATCGCGGCGGCGAGACTCGGACGAGCCGCCTTCCGGACGGAGCCCGCCGGTGCCGTGGCCAGGGCCTCGAGGGACGCGGCTTCGAGCCCGACGAGGATCCGCCCGCCGCGGATCGCCACGGTCGCCGGCACGGCGTCTGCCTCGCGGACGGCGGCCTCGGAAGCCAGTGCCACCTCGAGGTTCTGCGGGTACGGCAGACCGTGGCTGATCAGCGTTGACTCGAGCGCGACGACGGGCCGGCCGTCTCGCAGGGCCGCAGCCACCTCCGGCAGCACGTCGAGCCTGTCGGCGATCATCCGAGGGCCAGCTCCGGGGAGCCGGTCGCGAGTTGTCGGGACGCCGCGCGGTGGCCGGCCAGCGCGGCGCGATGGAGCGTCGCGGGACGGGCGCGGGCGTCAGTCGGGGCAGAGAGGTACATCGCGAGGAAGCCGGCGTCGAAGGCGTCGCCGGCACCTGTCGTGTCGGATACCGCCAGGGCCGGCGTGGCCACCTCGAATCGGTGCGTTCCCGCCAGTCCGCGGGCGAGTACCGTGGCGCCGCCAGGTCCGCGCTTGACGATCGCCAGCGGAGCGGACTCGAGCAGTCCTCCGACATCCTCGGCACCGAGATACGCCTCCGCCTCCGCCGCGGTCGAGAACAGGATGTCGGGCGTGACATCGTCAACGAGGCGCCGGGCCACCCGCCGACCCTGGGCCAGGAGCGGGTCGGCGGACGCGAGATCGAGGCTGACGATGGCGCCGTGTTCGCGCGCCAGTTCGATCGCCCGCCGACCAGCATCCCCGAGCGGTGAGCCGATGAGCGAGTAGGCCGGCACGTGGAGCAAGTCCCCGGCGAACCAGCCAGCCTTCAGGTCGGCCGGCCGGAGCTCGTCGGCGGCGCCCCGATCGGCCACGAAGGAGCGTTCGCCGCCGACCATCACGATGACCCCGATCCGCCCCGTGGTCCGGCTCGCGACCCGCGTCGCCCGGACGGTGACCATGTCAGACCGGAGTGCTTCGACGAGCGCGCGGCCGATCGCGTCGCGGCCGACCGCCGTCACGAGCGTCGAGCGGGCGCCGAGACGCGCCAGCCACCGGGCCGTGTTGGCAGCGGAACCGCCCTGGCGCAGTGACACACGTCCCGGCACGTCCGTCCCGCGCTGCAGACGCCGCGCCGGGGCCACGACGACGTCGAGCATGAGGTCGCCGAGGACCGTTACCTTCGGCGCGTTCTGACGGCGGCGGGGAAAGCGCGGTGGAAGACGCCGCACGGATCGGGCCATGAAGGCAGGATAGCCTCGGGACGATCTGCGCTGATCGCTAGACTTGCCGCGTGTCCCTCCTCCGTCGGCTCGCCCGTCGCTCGGCGCCCGCGCGCGCGCCGTCTGTCACAGCCGCCGCGCCCGCTCCCGACGGAGTCCCGGAGCTCCACCGCGTCACGCCGCGCCGGGCCGCCGACGCGGGCCGCGGGCCTCGCCTGAACCTCCTCATTCCGACCCTCAACCCCGCCCGCACCTTCGGCGGTGCAAGGACCGCACTCGATCTCTCGGATGCCCTCGCCACGTCATTCCCGCGCCACCGGATCATCACGTTCACCCCGGTATCGAACGCCGGGCTGGCCGGCCTCCTGGGCTTCCAACTCGTCGAGCCCGCGGATGACTCGCACTACGATCGGCAGGTCGTCGCCGTGCCGCGAGACGGCGACGTCTCGCTCCCCGTCGGCCCCGAAGACGTGTTCCTCGCGACGTTCTGGACGACTGCGGAACTAGCCGTCCGGGTCGCGAAATGGCAGGCCGCCGAATACGACCAGCCGGTACGTCCTTTCGGCTACCTCGTCCAGGACTTCGAGCCCGGCTTCTATCCGTGGTCGGGCCAGTGGGCGTTGGCCAGGCAGACGTACGCCGGCGACGTCCCGACGATCGCCGTGATCAACACGAGCCTGCTCCGCGACCACCTCGCCGGCGAGGGCATCCGGTTCGCCGGCGAGTTCACGTTCGAGCCCAGGCTCGCCGCGGCGCTCCGACCGTTCCTCGACGAGCCGCCGCGCGAGCGAACGCGACGGATCGTCGTCTACGGCCGGCCCGAAACGCCCCGCAACGCATTTCCGCTCATCGTCGACGGCCTCCGCGAGTGGGCGAGAACGGATCCCAAGGCGCGCGGTTGGAAGGTCGAGTCGGCCGGCCGAAAGCACCCGTCAATCGATCTCGCGCCGGGCCTCCTGCTCCGGTCGCTCGGCAAGCTCGAGCTCGCGGCCTACGGCGCACTCCTCCGCGAGTCGGCCGTCGGCTTGTCACTCATGATCTCGCCGCACCCGAGCTACCCGCCGCTCGACATGGCTCATCTCGGCATGCTCGTCGCGACGAACCGGTTCGCGGCCAAGGACCTCTCGACCTGGCACGAGAACATCCGCTCGCTCGCGGGCCTGTCGGCAGACGCCATCGCAGCGGCCCTCCGCGACCTGACGGATGCGTTCGAGGCCGACCCCGGGGCCGGCGATCGCGGCGGACCCCTTCGCCCCGACTTCCTCGCCATCGGTCCCCTCTTCCCGTTCGCGGAGGAGCTGGCGGAGCGGCTCAAGGCCGGGTCCTGACGGCCTTGCGACCTATACTTCCGGGGACCTCCACCCGCCCCGTGCCCGGAGTCCACGTCCCATGACCGTCGCTGCGCAATCGCTCGACCAGCTCGCCATCAATACGATCCGGACGCTGGCAATCGACGGGGTGCAGAAGGCGAATTCGGGCCACCCGGGAGCCCCGATGGGCGCCGCGCCGATGGCGTACACCCTCTGGACGCGATTCCTCCGTCATGCGCCGACGCGCCCGGACTGGCCGGATCGCGACCGGTTCGTCCTGTCGGCCGGCCACGCGTCGATGCTCCTCTACTCGCTGCTTCACCTGACCGGCTACGACGTATCGCTCGACGACCTGAAGTCGTTCCGCCAGTGGGGCTCGAAGACGCCGGGCCATCCCGAATTCGGCCTGACGCCGGGCGTCGAGGCATCGACCGGGCCGCTCGGCCAGGGCTTCGCGAATGCCGTTGGCATGGCGATCGCCGAGCGCCGCCTCGCGTTCGAGTTCAACCGGCCGGGCCACGACATCGTCGACCACTGGACGTACACCATCTGCTCCGACGGCGACCTCCAGGAGGGGATCGCCTCGGAGGCCGCCTCGCTGGCCGGCCATCTCCGCCTCGGCAAGCTCATCGCGCTCTACGACGATAACGGCATCCAGCTCGACGGGCCGACGAAGATGGCCTGGTCCGAGGACGTCCTCGCCCGGTTCGCGGCCTATCCGTGGCACACCCAGCGAGTCGAGGACGGCAATGATGTCGAGGCGATCGCCCTGGCGATCGAGGCCGCCCACCAGGACCCTCGGCCATCGATCATCGCCGTGAGGACCCATATCGGGTTCGGCAGCCCGAACCGCCAGGATACGCAGAAGGCCCACGGCCAGCCGCTCGGCGCCGACGAGGTCCGGCTCGTCAAGGAGGCATACGGCTGGGATCCGGACCGCGACTTCTACGTCCCCGACGAAGCGGGCTCGCTGTTCCGCGAAGCGGTCTCGGCCGGCGAGTCGCTCGTGGAGGCGTGGGAGGAAGAGCTGTCCAGCTATGCCCGCGACTTTCCGGACCTCGCTGCGGAGCTCCGGCGGCGACTCGCCGGGAACCTGGCCGACGGCTGGGACGCGGGCCTGAAGACCTATGCCGTCGGCGAAGAGATCGCCACCCGCAACGCGAGCCAGGAGGCGATCCAGGCGCTCGCCGGCCCCGTGCCTGAACTGTTCGGCGGCGCGGCAGACCTGTCGGAGTCGAACCTGACCGACATCAAGGGCGCCCCGGAATTTCAGGCGGACCAGCCCGGCCGGAACATTCGATTCGGCGTCCGCGAGCACGCGATGGGCGGGTCAGCCAACGGGATCGCCTACCACGGCGCCTTCATTCCGTACGCTGGCACGTTCCTGACGTTCAGCGACTACATGCGGGGATCTGTCAGGCTCGCGGCGCTCAGCGGCCTCCATGTCGTCTACGTCTGGACCCACGACTCGGTGGGGTTGGGTGAGGACGGTCCAACGCATCAGCCCGTCGAGCACTACGCCGCGCTGCGGGCGATCCCGAACCTCTGGTTCATCCGGCCCGGCGACGCGAACGAGGCCGCGGCGGCGTGGGCCATCGCCCTGGAGCGCGGGGCCGATTCACCATCCGGGCCGGTCGGGCTGTCGCTCACCCGGCAGAAACTGCCGACGCTGCCGGGCACACCGGAGCGCGCCCGCAACGGTGTCGGGCGCGGCGGGTACGTGCTGCGCGAGGCATCGGGCGGAGCGGGCTCCATCGGGCTGATCCTCATCGGGACCGGCTCCGAGTTGCAGCTCGCATTCGGGGCCGCGGAGGCACTCGAGAAGGACGGTGTCCCCAGCCGGGTGGTGTCGATGCCGTGCTGGGAGCTGTTCGAGCGCCAGGATCCGGCGTATCGCGAGAGCGTCCTGCCGGCCGCGGCGCGAAAACGCGTCTCCGTCGAGGCCGGAGTCTCGCTCGGCTGGGAGCGCTGGGTGGGCGACGAAGGCGCAATCGTCGGTCTCGACCATTTCGGAGCATCGGCGCCGGCGGGGACGATACTTCGAGAAGTTCGGCTTCACCGTGGATCGTGTCGTCGACGTCGCCCGCGATGTGCTCGCCGGCAAGGTTCACGGACCGATCCCCACCCTCGAGCCGGGCCATCTGCCGGCCCCGCGTGGCGGCCACCCGACGCTCAGCGGCGGGGACCCCGGTGTCGAGCGCTCGTCCGGCACGGACCCGGGTCACAGCTGATGCGCGTCTGATGCGCGTCGCGTTCGCGGCCGACCATGCGGGTGCGGCCATGAAGGACGAGCTGATCCGCCGGCTTCGGGCGGTCGGGGTGGACCATGAGCTCATCGATCTCGGCGGCGACGGCTCCGATCCGCTCGACGACTACCCGGACTTCGCCGAACGCCTGGGGCTCGCCATCCGCGACGGCAGTGCCGATCGGGGCATCCTCATCTGCGGCTCCGGAGTCGGGGCGAGCGTCGCGGCGAACAAGATGAAGGGCGTCCGCTCGGCCGTCTGCCACGACACGTACTCGGCCCACCAGGGCGTGGAGCACGACGACATGAACGTCCTGACGCTCGGCGCCCGGGTCATCGGGCCGGAGCCGGCGTACGAGTGCAGCGTCGCCTTCCTCGGCGCCAGTTTCAGCGGGGAGGAGCGGCACCGGCGCCGGCTGGCGAAGGTCGATGCCATCGAAGCCGCCGGCTGACGGAGCGTCGAGGAGCGATCGAAGAGGCGCGAACCCGCAGGGACTATCCTGTTGGTCCCACAGGAGGAAGCGCGGTGACCGACGCCACGGGGACGACCTCACCACCCGGGTTCGCCCTGGGCGAACACGAGTCGGTCTATCGGCAGGCCGTCGATCGCGCCCGCGACGAAGGCTGGGTCGAACGTCTCTTCGCCCGCGATACCACCCTCTGGTCGACCGACCCGCGCGTCCAGGCCGCGATCGCCGATCGCCTCGGCTGGCTTGATGCCCCGGCTCATTTCGCCGACCAGGTCGCCGCCCTCGAGGGGTTCGGCGAGGGGATCCGCGACGCGGGCTTCACGACGGCGATCGTCGCGGGTATGGGCGGCAGCAGCCTCGCCCCGGAGGTCCTCGTCCAGACGTTCGGCAGCGGCGAGGGCTGGCTGGACCTGAGGGTCCTCGACTCGACCGATCCGGCCGCGGTCGCGGCAATCGTCGACGACCTCGACCCGCTCGCCACGCTCTTCATCGTTGCCAGCAAGTCCGGCACGACCACTGAGCCGCTCGCCTTCCAGGCGGATGCCTGGGACCGGATCGAGAATGCCCTCAGGAGCCGGCACGCTCCCCGAAACGAGCATGCCGGCGAGTTGATGGTGGCTATCACCGATCCGGGCAAGAGCGTCGAGGCGATCCCCAATCACGACGACCTGCGTGAGACATTTCTCAACCCGCCGGACATCGGCGGGCGCTACGCCGCGCTCACCTACGTCGGCCTCGTTCCGGCGAGCCTCATCGGGCTCGACCTCGACTCGCTCCTCGCGTCGGCCGCCGCGATGCTCGCCGCCTGCCAGGAGCCGGAGCCGGAGGCGAACCCAGGGCTGAGCCTCGGGCTGGCCCTCGGCGTCCTCGCCAAGGCGGGCCGCGACAAGGTCACATTCCTGTCGGACCCGGACATCTCGACCTTCGGTGCGTGGGCCGAGCAGCTCATCGCCGAGAGCACGGGCAAGCGCGGCCTGGGAATCGTGCCCGTCGACCGGGAGCCGACCGGTCCGCCGAACCTTTACGGCCCCGACCGGGTCATCGTCCGGTTGTCCGTCGCGGGGTCATCGGGCCCGCAGATCACCGAAGCGGACGCCCACGCCGATGCACTCGAGGGTGCCGGACATCCCGTCATCGGAATCCGCCTGGCGGACCCGATCGATATCGGCGCGGAGTTCGTCCGCTGGGAGGTCGCCACGGCGATCGCGGGTGCCGTCCTGGGCATCGATCCGTTCGACCAGCCGAACGTCGAAGAGGCAAAGGAGCGGACCCGCGCGCTCCTCGAGCAGCACGCCGACGGGCGCGGCCGCCGAGCGACAGACGCTGCCGCGGCTACGCCCATCGCGACGTCCGGCGGGCTCGCCCTGTACGGCGATGCGCCGCTCCGGCTGAGCGAGAGCGGCGACCAAACGCTCGCGGGAGAGATGCGACGGCACCTTGCCCGCCGCCGCCCGAACGCCTATCTCTCCATCCAGGCCTTCATTGCCCCGACGGCCGCCCGCGACGAGGCGATCGCCCGGATCCGTATCCTCCTCCGCGAGGCGACCGGCTGCGCCACGACCGCCGGCTACGGGCCGCGCTTCCTCCACTCCACCGGCCAGCTCCACAAGGGCGGCGCGCCGATCGGTTGGTTCATCCAGCTCACGTCGGACCATCCCGCCGATCGCCCAATCCCGGGCTGGCCGTACACGTTCGGTCAGCTGATCGACGCCCAGGCCCAGGGTGACTTCGAGGCGATCGAGTCGCACGATCTGCCGATCGTCAGGGTCCACCTGACAGACCCCGAGACCGACCTGGCGACGCTCGAATCGGCGCTTGCCGAGGCACTCGTCTCATCCTGAGAACGCCAGACCGCGACCACGCCTGACAGGGAGGCCCACGGATGCAGATCGGTTTCGTCGGACTTGGTCGAATGGGCGCGAACATGGTTCGCCGCCTGCTCCGCGACGGCCATGAGGTCGTGGCCTACAACCGGACGCCTGAGAAGACGAAGGAGATCGCCGGCGAGGGCGCCGTCGCGGCGTTCTCGATCGAAGAGCTCGTCTCGAAGCTGAAGGCGCCCCGGGCGGTCTGGATCATGGTCCCCGCCGGCGATGCGACGGAGGCCCAGATCGCCGAGCTGCTCGAACACCTCGAGATGGGCGACACGATCATCGACGGCGGCAACACGAACTTCCACGACGACCAGCGCCGCCACCCCGAGCTCAAGGCCAAGGGGATCAACTATGTCGATGCCGGAACGAGCGGCGGGATCTGGGGACTCCAGGTCGGCTACTGCTTGATGGTCGGCGGAGAGCGTGAAGCCGTCGAGCCGCTCGAGCCGATCTTCAAGTCCCTGGCGCCGGAGGGCGGCTACCTCCACGTCGGCGGTCCGGGTGCCGGGCATTACGTGAAGATGGTCCACAACGGGATCGAGTACGGGCTCATGCAGGCGTACGCGGAAGGCTTCGAGATCATGCACGCGGCCTCCTACGAGCTGGACCTCGCCGCGATATCCGAGCTATGGATGCAGGGCTCCGTGGTCCGCTCGTGGCTGCTCGAGCTCGCCGCGCGGGCATTCCGAGCGAACGGCCCGGACCTCGAGCACATCAAGGGCTACGTCTCGGACTCCGGCGAGGGCCGCTGGACGGTCCAGGAGGCGATCGACCACGACGTTCCCGCGCCGGTGATCACGCTCTCTCTGCTGACCCGCTTCCGGTCGCGCCAGGACGATTCGTACGGGGCGAAAGTGCTCGCCGCGCTCCGAAACGAGTTCGGTGGTCACGCGGTAAAGACTGAGTAAGGCAATGACGGAGACGGCAACCCCGAAACGCCGACCGGCGACCGCGCCTGACGCGCCGTCCCCGCCGGACGGCCCGGAGCCTGGGCCGCACGAGCATCCGTACCCCGCGCCGCGGCCGAAGGACGCCCCACGGACGATGCGCGACCTGCGCCTGTCGCGAGGGACCCGCCGCAAGCCCCACAAAGCAGAGGACAACCCCCTCCGCGAGGGTCTCCGCCTCGAGCGAGTCCCGGACCCCAGTGTCCTCGTGCTGTTCGGAGCCACCGGCGACCTCGCCCACCGCAAGGTCGTTCCAGCGCTGTACCACCTGTGGCGGACGAACCTCCTGCCGCACGAATTCGTGCTCCTGGCCACCGGCCGCCGCGAGTACGACGACGACACCCTTCAGGCCGAATATCGGGCCTCGCTGGAGATGTACTCGCGCGTCCTGCCGATCGACGAGGCCGCCTGGCGCTCGTTCGCGTCGCGGATCCGCTACCGCCGCTGCGACTTCAGCGATCCAACCGGCTTCGACCGGCTGGTCGTGACGCTTGAGGAGATCGACCGCGAACAGAACAGCCGCGGCAACCATCTCTACTACCTCGCGACCCAGCCGTCGGCATTCGCCGAGATCGTTACCCAGCTGGGCCGGGTGGGACTCGACCACGAGAAGCACGACGGAGGCTGGCGACGGATCGTGATCGAGAAGCCCTTCGGCTACGACCTCCAGTCGGCGATCCGGCTCAACCGCGAGGTCGGCAAGGTCTTCCGCGAGTCGCAGGTCTATCGAATCGATCACTACCTCGGCAAGGAGACGGTCCGCAACCTCCTTGTCTTCCGGTTCGGCAACGGGATCTTCGAGCCGATCTGGAACCGCCGCCACATCGACCATATCCAGATCACCGTCGCCGAATCGATCGGGGTCGAGAATCGCGGCGCGTTCTACGAGGAGACGGGTGCCGCGCGCGACTTCCTCCAGAACCACCTGCTCCAGTTGATGAGCCTGGTGGCGATGGAGCCACCCGCGACGTTCGATGCGGAAGCCCTCCGTGACGAGAAGGTCAAGGTGATCCGGGCGATCGGCGAGATAACGCCTGACAAGGTCCGCAAGGATGTCGTCCGTGGCCAGTACGGCCCGGGCTGGGTCGCCGGCAAGTCGGTCCCTGGCTACCGCCAGGAGCCGGAGGTCTACCCGGAATCGGAAACCGAGACATACATCGCTGCCCACCTCGAGGTCGATGACTGGCGCTGGTCGGGTGTCCCGTTCTACCTCCGCACGGGCAAGCGCCTGCCGAAGCGAGCCTCCGAGATCGCGATCCAGTTCAAGGAAGTGCCGCATCGGCTATTCCGGGGCTCTGCCGTCGAGCCGGACCCGAACCTGCTGGCGATCCGGATCCAGCCGGACGAGGGGATCATGCTCCGGTTCGGGGCGAAGGTGCCCGGTCTGGGAATCGACGTCCGGTCGGTGAACATGGACTTCACCTACGGTTCCGCCTTTTCGGTCGACTCGCCCGACGCCTACGAGACGCTGATCCTCGATGTGTTGCTCGGCGATGCGTCACTGTTCACCAGGTCCGACGAGGTCGAGGGCGCCTGGGGGATCGTCACGCCGATGATCGAGACATGGGCCAGCGAGCCGCCGCCCGACTTCCCCAGCTACGAAGCCGGCACATGGGGCCCCGAAGAAGCCGACGAACTGTTGGCCGGCGCAGGCCGTAGGTGGCGACGAATCTGATGGGGATCTCCACCGTTCCCAGCGACAAGGGCATGCGCTGGCGGGCCCGGGCAAACAGCATCGACGGCATCGAGCAGGAGCTGGCGCGGATCTGGGCCCAGCCGAACCTTCACCCTGACGCCGACGGGAACGAGGTCGCGGACCGCCATGTCGCCGCCCGGACCAGCGTGATGAACCTCGTCGTCATCGCCCGCCGGCCGGAGGTCGGCGAGCGCTGCGCGGCGACGATCGAGGACCTGACCGGCCGCCATCCGTCGCGGACGCTCATTGTGTCGCCGGCCGATCCCGACGGTCCCTCCTGGCTCGACGCCCAGATCCAGGCCCATTGCGTCCTGCCACGCGAGAACGCGCCGGCGACCTGCGCCGAGACGATCTACCTGATGTGCGGCGGCGAGTCGGGCCGCCATCTCGACGCGATCGTCGCCCCCCTCCTGATCCACGACCTGCCCGTCACGGTCTGGTGGCCCGACGAGCCGCCGTTCGGGACGGAGCCCGCCAACGACGTCTTCGACATGGCCGACCGGCTCGTCGTCGACGGCTCCACGTGGCACGGGACGGGCCTCGGCCAGCTCCGCCATCTGGCGGCGCTCCAGGAGCGCGGGCCGATCGCAATCTCTGACTTCGCGCTCGTTCGCCAGTCGCGCTGGCGGGAGGCGATCGCCTCGATCTTCGACATCCCCGACTTCCTGCCCTACCTCCGCCACCTCAGGCGGATCAGCGTGACGTACGGCGTTCGCGAGGAGGGCGGCGTCGAGATGACGAACGTCGTCAAGCCCGTCTATCACGCGGCGTGGCTGGCGTCGCGCCTCGGGATGCGTGTCGAGCGGCCGCTCGCGCCGGTCGCGAGCCCGGTCCGCCCGGCGGCCGCCCGGCACGGCGGAGCCGCCCCGCTGACGACCTTCGGTGGCGGCCTTGGGGCGACGCTCCGGCTCGATCGGACGGATGTCGCGGTCGTCGTCCGCCCCGTCCTTTCGGAGATGCCGCCGGGGACGACCCTCCGGATCGAGCTCCGCGCCGACTACCGCGGCTCCGAGTTGCGGGCCGACGTCACAGCCGAGCAGGACGCGGTTCATGCCCGCGTCTGGCAGGACGGCGTTCACTGTCTCGAGCGCGGTTTCAACGCCCCCCGCCGCACGGACGTCGATCTCCTGGAGGAGGTGATCGAAGCGGGCGGTCGAGACCCGGTGACGGTCGGGGCGACCCGGATGGCCGCCGAGCTGGCCGGAGGGCCCCTGTCATGACCGTCAGTCCGATCACGAACGAACCCGAGATCGCGATCCGCCCGGACGCCGAGGCGTGTGCGCGGACCGCAGCCGAGATGATCGCGTCGGCGCTCGTCGATGCCGTCGCTGACCGGGAGCGGGCGCACTGGGCGACGACCGGCGGCTCGACGCCGGCCGCGATCTACCGCAACCTCGCGATGCCGCCTCTTCGCGACCGGGTGCCGTGGGAGTTCGTCGAGCTGTGGTGGGGCGACGAGCGGTTCGTCCCCGCCGACCATCCGTTGTCGAACGCCAAGATCGCGGAGGCCGACCTGCTCCAGTTCGGGGCCCTCAGCGGCCAATCCGGCACGGGCAGCTCCGGGGCGGACGTCGTGGGTCGACGGATCGCAGGTGCACCGATCCCGGCCGAGAACGTCCACCCGATTCCGACCTGGCAGGCGATCGCGGAAGGCGTCGGGCCGATCTGGGTGGCGCAGCGATACGCGGAGACGCTCCGGGAGCTGGGGCCGCCCCTCGAGGGCCGCTGGCCGGCCTTCGATCTCGTTCTTCTCGGCATCGGTCCGGACGGTCATGTGCTGTCGGTCTTCCCGGGGTCGGAGACCTTCGATAAGGACGACACCGTCGTTGGCGTGCCGGCGCCGACGCATGTCGAGCCACACGTCGCCCGGGTCACGCTCAATCCGCGGGTGCTCGACGTGGCGCGCCGGATCATCGTCGTCGCGCACGGCGCCGGAAAGGCCGCGATCCTCGCGGAGGTCCTGGGTCCGGAGCGCGATGAACGGCGATGGCCTGCCCAGCTGGCGCGCCACGCCGGGGCCACCTGGATCCTCGACGAAGCGGCAGCATCCGCCCTCAGTCGGTGACGGAGCCGCCGCCGACGACTGCCGACGAGACCAGAATCCGCCGCGCCGTCTCGGCCGATGCCCCGGCCGTCGCCGACGTCTATCTCGCCGCGTTCAAGGCCACGTACGACTTCCCGCTCGCGCACACCGACGAGGAGTGCCGCGGATGGCTGGCCGAGGAGGTGGTGCCCCGGATGGAGACGTGGGTCGCCGAGATCGGCGGCCGGGTGGTCGCGATGATGGTCCTCGACGAGGCGGGCATCGGCCACCTCTACGTCGATCCGCCGTGGCACCGCCACGGGATCGGCAGCCGGCTCATGGAGCTCGCGAAGCAGCGACGACCCGGCGGCCTCGAGCTATACACGTTCCAGGTCAACCAGCGCGCTCGGCGGTTCTACGAGCGGCATGGTTTCGTCGTCGCGATGCTCGGCGACGGCTCGGGCAACGAGGAAGGCCAACCCGACGTCCTCTACCGCTGGCGGCCGTGACCGCCGTCCGGCGGAGCGTCGTCTCGCCCGACGGCACGCCGATCGCGGTCTTTTCCTCCGGCGAGGGACCTCCGCTCCTGCTCGTTCACGGCGCGACTGCCGATCACACGACGTGGCGATCCGTCGGACCCCGGCTCGAGCGGATGTTCCGCCTGCATGCCATCGACCGGCGCGGCCGCGGGGCCTCCGGTGACGGGCCGGCCTACTCGATCGAGCGCGAGTTCGAGGACCTGGCCACGGTCACTGACACGGTGGCCGCCGAAGCTGGCGCGCTCGTCGACGTCGTTGGCCACTCGTACGGCGGTCGATGTGCCCTCGGGGCCGCGTTGCTGAGTCCGAGCATCGGCCGGCTCGTCGTGTACGAGGGCGCACCGAGTCCACCGGGAACGGGGAGCCCAGGGCCTGGTGGCGTCGCCGCCACTGCGACCGGATACCGGCCGGAGGGTGTCGAGCGCCGGATCGCGGCGCTCGTCGATGCGGGCGACCGGGACGCCGCCCTCGAGACGTTCATGCGGGAGATCGTCCGGATGCCGCCCGCTGACCTCGCAGCGTTCCGGGCAGACCCGATCTGGCCGATCCGCGCGGCGGCTGTCGGGACGACGCTGCGGGAGCTCGAGGGTGAGGCGTCGCCGGCGGCGTCGCTCGAGGCGCTCGCCGGCGTCACTCAACCGGTCCTGCAAGTGCTCGGCGGGGAGAGCCCGGCGCCGTTTCGCGACGCCACCGACGCCCTCGACGCGCGGCTTCGGGATGGGCGCGTCGTGGTGATCGATGGCGCGCGCCACGCGGCGCATCACACCCACGTCGACGCGTTCGTGGCCGCCGTGGAGTCGTTCCTCGGCGCGGCCCACATGGCAGACTGAGCCGATGGACCTCTTCTACTGGATCATCATCGGCTTCCTCGGAGGAGCCCTGTCCGGCGCCGTCGTCGGCGGCCGGACGGCCCGCGGCTGTCTCCCGAACGTCGTCGTCGGGATCCTCGGGGCGATTGTTGGCGGCTGGCTGGCAAGCCAGATGGGGTTCAGCTCGGGTGAGGGCTTCATCGCGGCGGTCGTCGTCTCGGTCTTCGGAGCGATCGTCGTCCGCGTCATCCTCGAGGCGATCAGCCCGAAGAACTGACGGCCGACGCGTCCGATCGGCCGGGACTACCATCAGGGCATGACCGAAACCCGGACGCCCACCGCGTCGACTGCGCCTCCTGCGGACCAGCGGCCCTACTCGCCCGGGCTCGAAGGTGTGCTCGCCGGCGAGACCGCGCTCAGCAAGGTCGATGGCGAACGCGGGCGGCTCATCTATCGGGGCTACCGGATCGGCGACCTGGTCGAGCGTGGGAGCTACCCGGCCGTCGCGAACCTCCTCTGGACCGGCGACTGGGCGCCAGAGCATCGGCTGCCGACCGCTCCGATCCCAGGGCCGGTTCTCGAGATCCTCAAGGCGCTGCCGACCTCGACGAAGCCGATGGACGCGCTGCGAACGGCCGTCTCCGCCTGGGGCGCGACGCAGGATCTGCCCTGGCCACCCACGGTCGACCAGGCCCGGGCGCTGACGTCCTTCTCGTCATCGGCCCTTGCCGCGTTCGCCCGCCTACGCGAGGGCAAGGAACCGGTCGAACCTGATCCGTCCCTCGACCTGGTCGAGGGCTTCCTCTACCAGCTGAAGGGACAGCGGCCGGATCCGGGCACGGCGCGTGCCCTCGACGCCTACTTCGTCGTCGGTGCCGAGCACGGCTTCAACGCCTCGACGTTCACGGCCCGGGTGATCACGTCGACCCGCTCCGACATCGCGTCGGCGGTCGCCGGGGCGATCGGGACGATGAAGGGACCGCTCCACGGCGGCGCCCCGTCGGAGGTCGTCGACCAGCTGGCGAAGGTCGGATCCGTCGAACACGCCGAGGAATGGCTGCGCGGCGCCCTCGACCGCGGCGAGCGGCTCATGGGCTTCGGCCATCGCGTCTACCGGGCATACGACCCGCGAGCGGCCGCGCTGCGCAAGGTCGCCGAGGGGATGGAGCACAAGCCGGACTGGCTGGCTCTCGCCATCCAGGTCGAGGATGTCGCCCTCCGCCTCCTGGCCGAGCGTCACCCGGAGCGAGCCCTCAAGACGAACGTCGAGTACTACGCGGCGCCGGTTCTGCAGGGCGTCGGCCTGACGCCCGACCTCTTCCCGGCGACGTTCTCGCTAGCCCGCCATGCCGGCTGGACCGCCCACGTGCTCGAGCAGTCCGGCGACAACCGCCTGATCCGCCCCGATGTCCGCTACATCGGCCCCGAGGAGCGCGACCTGCCGGCCGCCTGAGTCACACGGTGACGGCCTCGGCGCCGGGAGCCGACACGGTAGCCCCAACCCGCTCCCCGATCCGATCGACGACGTACTTCGCGTCCTTGGAAGCACCGTGGATGAGGGTCGAGGCGAGCCCGAACTGGAATGGGACGCCCACGAAATAGAGACCCGGCTCCAGCGAGACGCCGCGGTTCTCGATCGGCCAGCCGTCGGCGCCCGTGATCGGTCCCCCAATCCAGCCGTAATCGGGGCGGAAGCCTGTCGCCCAGATGACGTTCGCGACGTCCAGAACCGTGCCGTCGTCGAGGGTCGGCTTGCCGTCCAGGACGCCGCTGACCCGCACCTCGTGGCGCTCCACCCCGGCCCTGTCGAGCTCAGCGTGTCGCACCCGGATGAGTGGCGCGGGAACGATGCGGGACTTCGATGCCGCCTTCCGGCCCATCGGCGTGCGAATCGTGATCACGTGGTCCTCGAAGAACCCGAGAATCGGGAGGAAGAGCCGGGCGCGCCACGTGTCGAGCACCCGGAACGGGAGCTCGCCGTGTGCCGTCCCGGACAGGATCGTCCGATGGGTGGCGGCCGTCTCGACCGCGATGTCAGCTCCAGAGTGGCCGACACCCACCACGAGCACCGGGCCGTCCGCGAGCTGCGCTGGGTTCCGGTACTCGCTTGCGTGGAGCTGACGGATCGACGAGTCGAGCCCCGCGGCGACGTCCGGCACCATCGGCACCGAGAACGCACCGGTCGCGACGATCACCTGCGGCGCGCGGAAGCGCCGGTCGCCGGAGTGGGCGATGAACTCGTCGCTGCCGTCATCGGCGCGCACGAGGCGATCGACGCGCGTCCCGGTGCGGATCGGCAGTTGGAACCACGCGGCGTAGGCTTCGACGTAGTCGGCCATCTCGCTGCCCGTTGGATAGCTCCAGCCGGGAGCGGGGAAGGGCCTGCCGGGCAGGCCGTCCCAGCGCGCAGGGCTGAAGAGACGCAGCGACTCATAGCGGCGGCGCCACTGGTCGCCGATCCGCTCGTTCGCGTCGAGGAGGAGGAATGGCCGGCCGAGCTGGGAGAGGTAGTAGCCGGCGGCCAGCCCCGCCTGGCCCGCGCCGATAACCAGCGTCTCGACCCGCTCAGTAGTTCCTGTCGTCGCGCTCACGCCGATCCTCCCGGTTGGAATGTCGGAGGCGACCAGGTGGCCCCGGTCGCCAATCGCAACCTAGGCCGGGCCGCGTCGAGCCCGCATCGGCGGAAGTACCCAAATCCAGGGCTCACCTCGATGGGTACGAGGCTGGACGCTAGAGCAGGTCGTGCTCGTACGCGTACGCCGTGGCCGCCGAACGCGACTGCACGTCGAGCTTCGAGAAGAGGTTGCTGACGTGGCGGTCGACGGTCCGCTCGCTGATGACGAGCTTGCCCGCGATCTCGCGATTCGTCCGGCCGGCGGCCAGCAGGCGGAGCACCTCGACCTCGCGGCCGGTCAGCTGGGCGCCGCCCCCACCGGGCCTCGGCCCAAACGCTCGGCGGACCGTTGCGAGGTCGGGCGCGGCACCGAGCTCCGAGAACACCTTCGCGGCCCCCTCGAGCTCCATCGCGGCTGCGTCCTCGTCCCCGAGCTCGCGACAGGCGAGCGCGATCAGGACCCGAACCTTCGCGGCCCGGTAGGAGGCGTCGATCGCATGCCAAGCCGCCCATGCGCGACGGAGCGCGACGAGCGCCTCGGCATGGTCGCCTTCCGCCAGTCGGACGGCGCCGTCGGCCTCGGCCGCGAGGGCGTCGAGGAGTGGCGAGTCCGCCCCGACCGCGACCTGACCCAGCTCCGTGGCCGCCGTCCTGGCCTCGTCCAGCTCGCCGGCGGCGACGAGGATCTCGACGTACGGTCCCAGGAGCCGCTGGCGCTCCAGCGGATTGATGGCCTCGTCCATCGCCCGACGGACCGTCGCCAGGGCGCTGGCCGGCCGGCCCTGCGCGAGGCGAAGGAGGGCGACGCCGGGCTCGGGCGAACGGCCGTGCTCCGCAGCTTGACGATACCCCGCGGCCGCGGCGGCGAACGACCCGCGAAGCCGGGAGAGCTCGGCCTGCTGGTAGTCGGCCTCGCCCATGGACTGGGCGATCGGCGGGCCGGCAAGGCGGTCGCGGGCCCGCCGCACTTCCTCCGCCGCGGCGTCCCACTGCCCGTGCAGGACCATGAGCTCCGAGCGGAAAACCATGCAGGGGCCACGGAACGGGACGGCGTCCGGCTGACTCTCGCACCACCCGGCGAGAGCCGTGGTCCACTCCTGGGCGCGGCGGAGGTCGAACACCTGCCGGTACGACTCGATCGCCGAGCAGTACGCGAGGCCCATGATCTCCGGTGAGACCTCGCCCGATGCGACCGCGAGCATTGCCTCGTCGAGCAGCTCAATTCCTTCGCGTCTGCGACCGGTCCGGATGTGGCAGTCGCCGATGCCGAGCCGGGAGATCGCTGCCAGGTCGGGATCTTCGAACCGTCGGGCGATCTGGCCCATTGCCTCGAACGCTTCGCGCGCCTGGGCAACGGCGCCCTCCGCGAGACTGCGGAGGCCCGCCGGGATCAGCAGGTAACCCTCGACGACGGTCGGCTCGCCGATCTCCTCCAGGAGCCCGCCGGATCGTGCGAGCCAGCCGCCGGCCTGGGCGACTTCGCCGTACTCGAGATGGCCGAAGCCGAGCCAAAATGCCGCCCGCGCCGCGGCAGAGAGGTCGCCTTCCGCGAGTGCCGCGTGGTATGCACGATCCCCGGCGGCATGCCGCTCCTGCGGGCGGCCGAGCATGTGGGCCGCGATCGCCAGGCGCTGGAGGTCCTCGAATCGGAGCGACGCCGAGACCTTCGGGTCGGACAGCGTGGCGAACGCGATCGACCAGCGTTGCTGCCGGAACGCTTCGCGGGCGAGATTGATGTCGTCGGTCGTCATGAGCTCTACGGCGCGCCTCGTTCGCCCGACTCTAACGTCCCACGCGAAGCCCGATCTCCGAGGAGCGCGCCTACAGCCAGCCGCGCCTACGGAAAACGACGACGAGGGCTACGAGCATGGCTGCCATCAACCCGAGGATGAGCCAGAAGGCTAACGGGCTGGCCTCGCCGGGCACCGGAACGTTCATGCCGTAGATGCTCGCGATGAGGGTGAGCGGCAGGATGATGACGCTGGCCGCGGTCAGGATCCGGAACGAATCGTTGAGGCGATGCGACAGGACCGACTCGTTCGTCGACTCCAGCGCCTCGACGACCTCCTTGTAGTTCTCGAGCGTGTCCCAGATCCGCTCGGCGGCGTCGGAGATGTCGTCGAAGTAGATCTCCAGCTCTTCGGCCAGGTAGCGCTGCTTGGTCCGCTCGAGGTCGCGCAGCACGGCACGCTGGGGCCGGACGATCTTGCGGAAGTTGATGATCTCCTGCTTCGCGTTCGACAGCTCGCGAACGATCTCCGACGAGCGGCCCTCGAAGATGTCGTCCTCGAGGCGGTCGAGCTTGTTGCCCATCTTGCGGAGCATCGGGAACGAGGAGTCGACATTCGTGTCGACGATCTTGTAGAGCAGGTAGCCCGAGCCCTTCGAGAAATTCTGCTCGCGCAGGTCTTCGCGCGTCTTGAGTCGCTCGAACATCGCGCTGAGTGGCGGCAGCGGCGTGTCGGGCAGGGTGATCAGGTAGTCGGGCCCGATGAAGAGGTCGAGCTCCGCGGAGAGCAGCCGTCCGGTCGCCTTCTCGAAGATCGGGAACTGGAGGACGATGAAGATGTAGTCGTCGTACGAGTCGAGCTTCGGGCGCTGGTTGCGAGAGTAGACGTCTTCGAAGTCGAGCGGGTGGAACTTGAAGTTCTTCTCGAGCCATTCGCGGTGGGCGAGGCGCGGCTCTTCGATGTGGATCCAGCGGAGGCCGCTGCTCTCGATGATCTCCGGGTCAGCGGCCGACTCTACGTCGCCGGGCAGGACCGCGCTGCCCGGGACGCCACGGCGAAGGCGAGGGCGTGGGAGCGGCAGGTTCGGCATCGACTGGGAGGCTTCATGTTGGGAGTTCCGGCGCAATCCTAGCCGTTCGGAGGTGTCCGCGTACACGCCCGTACGCACGGGGTCCGTACGGTCTCGGACGGCTTGGCACGCCGGCGGCCAACGGGCTAACGGCGCGGCGGAAGGTCAATCCGGGCCTTCCTCCGCGTTGCACGCCCGGCGCGCCAACCAGAGGCTAACGGCGCGGCGGAAGGTCGAATCCGGGCCTTCCTTCGCCGTTTGGCACGCCCGGCGAGCGAACACCTCAGCTGCTCGGCGGAACGTCCAGCCAGCCCTCGCGGAGCGCCCTCGTCGCCAGTTCCGTGCGTGACGCAAGGTCGAACCGCTCGAAGAGGCGGCGCAGGTGCGACTCGACGGTCTTCGGGCCGATCCCGAGGCGGGCCGCGATCTCGTCGTTCGAGCGGCCGTCGACGACGAGCCGGACCACGTCGAGCTCCCGCTCGCTGAGCCGCGCGACGGCCGCGCCCCGGCCCGGCCGGACACCGAACGCGAGGCCGCCGGCGGCGGCCCGCCGGATCGCATCGAGGAGCTCCGCGATCGGGGCGGTCTTGAGGACGAAGCCCGATGCCCCGAGCCGGAGCGCCGCCTCGGCGTATTGCGGGTAGTCGTACGAGGTCAGGACAATGACTGCCGGCCGAGGGCCCGCAGGATCCGCCGCGGTCAGCCAGCGCAGCCCGCTGTCCGTTCCGAGACGGATGTCGAGGAGCACGACGTCGACGGGCGACGCGGCAACGAGCGCCTCCGCCTCGTCAAGCGATGACGCGATGCCGGCGACCTCGAACCCGGGCTGGGCAGCGAGCAGCGCCGCGGTTCCCTCGCGCAGGACCGGGTGATCGTCGACGATCGCGATCCGGATCGGCTCCGCCGCGTCCTCGCCCTCGATCGTCAACGCTGGCGCCACTCCAGCGCGACGTGAGTCCCGCCGCTCGGCCAGCGGCGAATGTCGAGGATCGCGCCGATCTGCTCCGCGCGTTGCTGCATGTTCAACAGTCCGAAATGCCCGCCCTGTTCCGCGGCCGCGCCGGCGTCAGGAGCGATCCCGGGCCCCGCGTCGTCGATCGACAGCGAGACACCCGAATCCGTCGCCCGATACCGAACGACGATCGGCGGCCGGCCGTGCTTCACGGCATTGGCGAGGGCCTCCTGGGCGACCCGGAAGATCGCCAGCTCGACCTCGGGCGGTGGCCGCGTCCCGTCGGTTCGCTCCAGGCGGACTTCGCCGCCGGCGAGCCGTTCAATCCGCAGGACGAGCCAGTCCAGCGCCGGCCCAACGCCGAGGTCGTCAAGGATCGGCAGCCGCAGGTCGCCGCAGATCGCCCGCAGCCGGTCGGCCACGGTCCGGCCAAGCTCAGCCCCTTCGGTGTCGCCGGCCGTCTCGAGCCGCCTGACCAGCAGCGTCAGCTCCTGAAGCGCCTCGTCGTGGATGTCCGCGGCGAGCCGGGCGCGTTCTGCCTCCGTCGCCGCGACGATCAGGTCCCGTTGCAGTTGAGCGCGCGTCGCGAGCCGGGCCAGCGGGCGGACGGTCGTTCGGCCGGCGACGGCGATCGCTCCCAGCCAGAACGCGATCGGCCAGATATAGGGCGGCCGATCCGTGGCCAGGGCGAAGAGCGGTGTGGCGCCGGCGAGGGCCAATTCGGTGGATTGCATGAGCTTCCGGCTCGTGATCCCCGCGCCGCGGAGGCCGCTCAGATCCAGCGGACCGGCAGCTGCCAGTCCCGGAACGAGCGGGATCGCGCCGATGGACAACCAGCGCAGGAACTCGACATCCGTCCCGAAGGCGCCGTTCGTGATGACGAACACGACACTGACAGCCCCGACGACGGACAGCAGGGCCGTCGCAATGACGATGAGCCGGCGATCGTGCTCGTCTTCGACCCGGTCTGCCAGCCCGAGGGCGAGCGGGATCATCGCGGCCACGGTCACGAGCCCTGCGAGGACCACGAGACCCGGGCTCATTGTTGCCATGATCGGCCGGACGAGGAGAGGAGTCGCCGCGGCGGCGGCCGCGGGCAGGGCGATTGCCCTGAGCGATTCCCCGCCACGCCCGGTGTCGAGCCACCAGACCCCGAGGAGCAGGAGCGCGAGCCCTGGAATCAGGGCCAGGCTCGCATCCCTGATCGACGAAGACCCGGGGTAGTACACACCGATCAGGCAGCACTGGTTGTCGACCGACCAAGCCGAGAGCGCCCCAGGCTCGATGAGTTCCGCATGGTCGATCCGGCTTGCCGCGAGCCGCTGGAGTTGGGTATCGGACAGGGTGACCGGCGTCGGGACGGCTGGGCCGACGAGGATCGGATCTGGTGGGGCGCTGCCGTCTATCGGCGGCTCCTGGTACTCGGGGTAGTTCCAGGCCGGCAGACGAATCAGCTGCTGGCCATTCAGGCTTATGACCCGCATCCCGACCTTCACGCCATCGCGGCCTGCCTGGCCGTAATGCGTCACGTCGGTGACGACGAGCCCGCCGTCGACGACGCCCAGCCGCAGACCAGGCTCATAGGTTCCGAACAGCATCACGAGCAGGCTGACGCCAAGTGCGAAGGCGGCGATGGTGCCGGCTATCCAGGACTGAGTGCGCGAGGTCATTGCGCCGACGGTAGCAGGCCACACGTCCCCTCGCGGTCCGGGGAATCCCGCAACGCAGGCTCGGGATGCGACCGCTCGCCGCGCAGAGGCCGCGTCGCCACGCTGGGGGCGACTCCGGCGCTCGACTGATGCTCGCCGGCACCGCCGTCGTCGTTCAGCGGCGACGAGCGGCTGAGCGGCCGTTACCATCGCGAGGAGCCGGGCGATCGCCGGTGACCTGGGGAGGGGCAGATGACGGCGGTCCTCGAGGCGCACGGCTACGGGAAGCGCTACCGCGGCCGGCCGTGGGCGCTGCGCGGCCTCGACCTGGCTGTCCCCGAGGGCAGCATCACGGCGCTCGTGGGGCCGAACGGGTCGGGCAAGTCGACGCTCATCCGGGGCTGGATCGGGTTTGAACCGCCCACCGAGGGCAGGCTCTCGATCGCCGGCATCGATCCCCAGCGCCACCGCAAGGCGGCGGTCATGCGCTCCGGTTACGTTCCGCAACAGCCGGCCCTCTACCGCGAGCTGACCATCGCCGAGCACATCGAGCTGGCGATCACGTTCCGAACCGGCTTCGACGCCCCTCTCGCGAAGGGATACGTGGAGCGACTCGGCATCCCGCTCGCAGCCCAGGCGAACCAGCTCTCGGGCGGCGAGCAGGCCCAGGTCGGGCTGGCGCTCGCCCTCGGGACCCGGGCCCGGATCCTGCTCCTGGATGAACCCCTCGCGAGTCTCGACCCGCTGGCCCGACGTGAGTTCCTCCACGTTCTCGTCACCGCGGTCCGTGGCGAGGGGCATACGGCGCTGCTCTCGTCGCACGTCATCACCGACATCGAGCAGGCTTGCGACCGGCTCGTCGTCCTCGGGCGGGGCAGAACGCTTCTCGACCTGAGCGTGGAGGATGCCCTCGCCCACCACCGCGTCGTTGAAGCGGCGTCCTGGGAGCCGGGCCGGCCGGGAACGGTCGGGACGTTCCCGACAACGACGGACGAACGCTTGACGCTCGTCCGGGTCGGCCCGAACGGCGAGTCGCCGAACGAGAGTGGCGGCCCCGCCCCGCTGATTGGCCGGACGGCGACACTCGAAGAGGTCGTCATCGGCCACCTCGCGGCAGGCCGGCGACGGGGCCAACTCGAGGCCGATGAGCCGGTTCCCGGAGTGGCGTCGTGATCCGCCGGATCGCGCGAATCGTCCGGCTGACGTTCCGGATGCACCGATTCGAGGTCGGCGCCGTCGTCGTACTCGGCGTCCTGCTCGTCCTCGGCTCGATCATTGCCAGCTGGGCGCTGGCGAACGTCGGCCTGCCACCGGACTGCCAGCCGAACTTCGAGACCGGTGAGCTGCCGGAATCGTGCATCGCAACGTACGAGACGTTCAACAGGATCGCCAGCTTGGCCAGCCCGGTTTCCGCACTCATGGTGCTCTACCCGATCATCGCTGGACTCCTCATCGGCGGGCCCGTCATCGCTCGCGAGATCGAGCGCGGCACGACGTCTCTCGCCTGGTCCTTGTCCCCGTCGCGCCTCCGCTGGTACCTGCACCGCGTGGTCCCGATGGCCCTCCTGGTATTGGCCATGACCTTCATCGTTGGCGCTGCCGCGGAACATTTGACCCGGGCCCTGACCCCCGAGACCGACCTCGCCGCATCCTTCGTCGGCTTCCGCTTCCGCGGGGTCCTGATGGCGACGCAGGCATTCCTCCTCGCCTCGACCGCGGTCGCGGTCGGAGCCCTCTTCGGCCGGGCGGTCCCGACGTTCCTGCTCAGCCTGATCCTGGGCATGCTGACGATCGTCGCGGTCGGGCTCCTGCACCGCGAGGTCCTGCTCGAGGAGGCCGTCGTCCAGCGGCAGGACGAGAACACGTTCTACTCGAACGACGACCTCTATCTCGACAGCCGCCTGGAGCTGCCGGACGGGCGGCTCGTCACGTACGAAGAGCTCATCAGGATCGATCCGAGGGCGTTCGAGAGCGAGTTCGGCCCGCAGTATCCGAACGTCTCGCTGATCATCCCGGGCGACCGCTACCGGACCGTTGAGACGCGCGAGGCCGCAGCGGAGCTTGTAATCGGGCTCGTGTTCCTCGTCGGCGGCGCGTTCGTCGTCACCCGGCGTCGCCCGACCTGACCGGGCTACCCTCGCTCATTAGATGGCGTCGCCTTGGCCCGAGCGTTCCCGATGGCAATCGTGATCCCGGACATGAGAACGAAGCCGATGACGACCCCGACGATGGTTACCGCGACCTGGCCGTACCCGCCGTTGGCTGGATTGAGAAACGGGTATGGGTACCAGCCGTCGATAGCACCGCGGAGCATCGTGAGCCCCGTCCAGACGAGCGGGTAGGCGAGCCAGACTAGGGCGTCACGGGCGGTCAACCGGGTAGTCGGCGGATCCACGATCCAGTCGAGCACCACGATGACAGGAAAGAGCTTGTGCAGGACGAAATCGACCCAGCCAAGCTGGAGCTGCACATCCACGCCGGAGAGCAGGAAGATCACGACGAAGAAGGTGACGGTCAGGTAGATGACCGCTCCGCCACGAAGCAACTCGAGCCCGCGTGACCTCCGGCGGCCGCCGTTGGCGACGAGCCAAGCGAAGGCCGCGACGCCGATCAGGTTGCTCTGGATCGTGAAGAACGCGAAGAACCGCGTGGAGTCGAAGACGTTCGAGTTCATCAGCGTGATCGCCTGGGCGACGATCGCGGCCAGTACCAGCGCGACCGACCCGGCGCGCACGACCCGCAGCGCCTGATCTCGCTCCATCGGCCGGATCGTACCAGCCGGCCGCGGCGCCACTCGGCATCGGTCGCATAATCGGACGGATGTCCGATCTCGTGCAGGCCTCGCGCGCCACCGGCATCGTTGCCTGGCTCAGGCGATTTCGCCTGGCGGACCTCGAGACGCCGCCGCTGGTCGGAATCGTCGTCGCTGGTCGCCTGTGGGCGCTGGTCGTCGTCTTCGCCGAGCCGTGGGGCCGGCTCTGGGGGACCGGCCAGGACGCCCGCTGCTACTACCAGGCGACGCTGGCGGACCCGTACCTCCACTCGGCCTGGAACGACCCGATCGCCTACGTCTACTCGCCGGCCTTCCTCCAGCTTGTCTCACCCCTCACGGCGCTGCCTTGGCAGGCATTCATGGCAGTCTGGACGGCGCTGCTCATCGGGACCGTCCGGTTCCTCACGGGGCCGCGGTTGCTCGCGGCGGGCCTGCTCTTCCCGTTCACCGCGATGGAGGTCGCCGGCGGCAACATCTCGCTCCTCCTCGCCGCGGCGATCGTCCTCGGGTTCCGCTGGCCGGCTACCTGGGCGCTTGTCCTGCTAACGAAGATCACGCCCGGGATCGGCCTGCTGTGGTTCGCCGTCCGCGGGGAGTGGCGGTCCCTTGGGATCGCGCTCGGGGCGACCGCCGCGATCGTCGCCGTCTCCTGGGTGACGATCCCGGAGGCCTGGCCGCGGTGGTTCGAGGTGATCCTCGCCAACGCCGGCAAGGGTGGAACGTGGGCGTCGGTGCCGATCCCGTTGCTGGATCCGGCTTCCCGTCGGCGGTCGCTCTCGTCGTCTGGGGCGCCCGGACCGACCGCCGCTGGACCGTGCCTGTCGCGTCGATGCTCGCCCTGCCGGCCCTCTGGTACGGTGGCATCTCGATGCTGCTGGCAGTCATTCCGCTGCTTGGGGACCGGCAGGAGCGGCGTCAGCGGCCTCAGCCCGCGGCCTGACCCGGAGCGCGACGACCACGGCATCGGCGGCGAACACCGCCGCACCGAGCCAGAACGGGCCGTAGACGCCGGCAACGGCGGCAACCCCGGCGCCCATGGCCGGGCCGACGATCCCGGCCGCGTAGAGCGGCAGGTAGACGAGGTTGAGCGTCGCGGACCGACGCTCCGCCGGCACCTCCGTGGCGAGCAGGCTGAAGACCATCGCCCCGACCGTACCGTTGAATGCGGCGAATGCGAGGAACGCGAGGGCCAAGACTTCGAGGCCCGCCGCGACAGTCACCGCGAGCAAGGCCGCGGCGCCGCCGACGAGCGACCCGATCAGCACGGGCCGGAACCCGAACTTGTCGCCGAGCAGCCCACCCAGGGGCGACGTCACCGCGCCCGCGAGCGCGGCGGTCCCCACGACGAACCCGATCGCCGACGCCAGCCCCGGCCCCGTTCCGAACAGCTCCTCCACGACGACCGGCTGGTAGGGCCGGCTCATCTGGTTGGCGAGGAACGCGACCCCGTAGATCGCAAAGATCCGCCGAACGGCCGGATCGGCAAGGACACCGCGAACCGCGCCGTAGGCAAGGTCGAGCACGCGCCCGATCGGGACGACGTCCGGCCGGACCTCGCGCGACAGGAACCAGACGAGGGCCGCCGTCAGGACGGACAGCCCGCAGGACACCCAGAACATGCCGGAGATCGAGAACCCGAGGGCATCGATGAGGAAGCCGCCCAGCGCCGGGCCCACTGCGAACCCGATCGGACCGGACGCCCCGAAGATCGCGATCATCGTCCCGAGCCGATGCCTTGGGACGACGTCCCGGATGCCGGCCAACATCACGCCGGTGTTCCCGAGCTGCAGGCCGATCAGCAGGATGCTGAGCGCGAGCTGCCACGGTTCGCGCGACAGGGCGACGCAGGCGAATACGATCGCCTCGACCAACGCACTCCGGACGATCACGGCCTTGCGGCTGTATTTGTCGGCCCAGACGCCCCACAGCGGCACGAACGGTGCGCCGACGACGAAGATGAGCGACCCGAACAGCCCAACGAAGGGAAGCCGATCGCCTTCGGCTACGCCCATCTCCCGCAGGTACGACGGCAGGAACGCGAAGACCTGGCTCACGCCGAGCCCTTCGACCATCGACGTGATCCAGAAAATCGCGACGATTACCCGCCAGTCGTCGCGGCCGGTGCCTCCGTCGGCGGCCTTACTCGCGGAGGTGGGCTGCGACGACATGGCGGCCAAGCGTACCGGCTTTGGCGATCCGAACCGGGCCGCCGGACGTAGACTCAGCCGGGAGGTGCCACGATGATCGGCCGCTTTGTGACCCGGCTCGTCGACGCCCAGGCGGGCTGGGCGAAGCCGTTAGGCGAGTTCAACCACCGCTGGCTGTCGGCACTGTTCCGGCCGATCCGACCGATCAAGGACCTGCTCAACGGCACGTGGCTCGGCCACCCGGTCCACAGCGCCGCCACCGATCTCCCAATCGGCGCACTGACCGTCTCGATCATCCTCGAGCTCGTCGGCCAGCACACCGCGGCCGATATCGCGCTCGTGGTTGCGGCGGTGTCAATCGGGGCCTCGATCGTGACCGGCCTCGCCGACTACACCGATGTCGATGGAACGGCCCGGATGCGGGCGACTGTCCACGCGACCGTGATGCTCGTCGCGGCGGCGCTCTTCATTATCTCGCTCGTGATCCGCGGCGGGAACCCGGTCGACCGGACCGTACCGACGCTCCTCGTCCTGATCGGCTTTGGCGTGATCTCGTTGGGTGCTGCCATTGGCGGCGATCTCGTGTTCCTGATCGGCACGCAGGTCAATCGCCACGCCTGGCGCGGAGCGGGGACCAAGTGGGTCGCGCTCGAGCTGGGCGACCAGCCGGACATCCCGGAGGGCGGCCCGACAAAGGTGAAGGCAGGCGCGAATAACCTCGTCCTCGTCCGCACCGGCGACACGATCCACGCCCTCCATGAGACATGTGCCCACGCCGGCGGTCCCCTTGCGGAGGGCACCCTCGTGGACGGCTGCATCCAATGCCCGTGGCACGGCTCGCGGTTCCGTCTCGAGAACGGCCACGTTGCCCGCGGCCCGGCGACGTACGATCAGCCCGCGTACGAGATTCGCCGCGCGGAATCGGGTGCCGGCTGGGAGGTGCGGCGCGGCCCGCGGTGACGTAGCATCTCTATCCCGGCGTTGGACTGCGACGGAGCGCGCTTCGGTTTGGGGGAACGTCTGTGAGCCACCTGTCGACCACGATCCACGTCGAGGCGTCGCCGGAGATCGTCTTCGACCTGATCGCCGATCCGTCGAGGGCCCCGGAATGGCAGACGATGCTCGCCGACATGGGCGAGATCTCCGGGCGGCCGGGCGGCGTCGGGTCTAGCTACTCCGGCTTCTATCGGGTCGCCGGGCGGCGCATCGAGGCGCGCTTCGTCGTCACCGCGGCGGAACGCCCGAAGATCCACCAGACCGCGGGAACGGCACGGGGCGGCTGGGTCCGGTGGACCACGATCATCGATCCTGCCGACGGAGGCGCCGACGTCCGTGTCACCCTCGAGTACGAGCTCCCAGGAGAGATCGTCCGAAGCGTCCTCGGCGCGCTCACAGGAAGTCGAGTCCAGCGGGCGTTTCATCGGACGTACCTGAACCTCAAGCGGGTCGCCGAGGCCGAAGCCGCGGTGGCGGGCACCGGCGCAAGGCTCATTGGCGACGGGCAATCCGCCGCCTGCTTCGGCGCCGAGTAACAGAGAGCGGCCGGGCCGCGTGCGGGACATCGTGATCCCGGATCCCTCGCTCGTGGTGCTCGTTGGCCCGGCAGGCAGCGGCAAGTCGACGTTCGCGGCGCGCCATTTCGCGGCGGACGAGGTGCTGTCCTCCGACGCCTACCGCGCGCTTCTCAGCGGTGACGAGGCCGATCAGCGAACCACGAGGACCGCGTTCTCGATGCTCCATCGCGAGGTCGTCCGTCGTCTCGCGGCGGGCCGGCTCGTGGTCGTGGACGCCACGAACGTCGAGCAGCGCGCGCGGCGGACCCTCGTCGAGCGGGCCAAGGCCGCCGGCATCCCGGCGATCGCGATCGTGCTCGACCTGCCGCCGGATGTCGTCCACGCTCGCAACGCCGCCCGGACGGCGCGGGTGGTGGATCCGTCAATCGTCGACCGGCACCTCGCACGGCTCGCCCGCATGCTCGGCGACGGCGGCATCACCGACGGCATGGCCCGTGAGGGGTTCGCGGCGGTTCACCTCCTCCGGTCGGTCCCGGAGATGGACGATGCCGTCATCAAGCGCCGGCGACCAGTGGACACGTCTGCCTAAAGGCTACGGCGGTATCGCGCGCCTAGCCTGCCGAGCCCGCGCTGATCAGCACGATCCCCGCGATGGCAGCAGCGATCCCCAGGGCGTGACTCCGCGTCACCCGCTCACCGAGGAAGGCGACCGCGAGGAGGATCGTCGTCACCGGATAGAGCGAGGACAGCGTGGCCGCGACGTCCAGCCGGCCGGCCTGGGTCGCCAGCACGTAGCAGGCGTTGCCAACCATGTCGAAGAGGCCCACCGCAACACCAATCCCCACCAGCCGCGGGGGCATCCGCCACGTCCGCCGACCCACCACCAGGATCGCCACGATGACAGTCGCCGCTGCAGTCTTGATGACGACGAGCGGGCCGAATACCTGGCCGTCCGGCAGCTCGCCGGCCAGGATGTTGAACGCTCCGATGCCCACGCCGGCGACGAGCGCGAACTCAAGGCCCGATCGCGATCCGCCGGCCCCCGGCACCCGCGAGACCATGACGACGGCCACGAGTGCCAGCACGATCCCAGACAGGACCGCGGTTGAAGGCAGGCCGTCCCTTGCGATGCCGACGACAACTGGCAGCAGCGCGGCGATCAGGCCGGTCACGGGGGCAACGACGCCCATCCGGCCGACGGCGAGACCCTGATACAGCCCGATGATGCCGATCGTCACCACGACGCCGGCCGCCACGGAGATCGCGATCGTGGCCGGCTCGGGAGTCGGCTCGCGGGCGACGGTCGCAAGTGCCACGTACACGAAGAAGCCGACGACCTGGACGACGAGCGAAATGGCGAGGACCGGTGCGCGGCGGCTCGCCCAACCGCCACCGAAGTCGCCCGCGCCCCAGGCGATCGCGGACGCGAGACCGAAGACGACGACCGCCGACCCGGGGCCGAACGGCTCAGCCGTGGGCGACCCGCTCCCCTTCTGCACCCACGCCGGCGAGGTCGTCGACCTCCGTCGGTCCGGCGAGCGGGACTACCGCGTCGGCCGACGCGTCGTAGCGATCCGAGGTTGTCAGGTAGATCACCTGGAAGTCGTTCGCAACGTCGCGCAGGAGCTCCAGTGCCCGCGTGGCTCGAGCGTCATCGAGGGTCACGAATGGGTCGTCGAGGATCAGCGGCGGCCGCTTGTCGCCGGTCACGAGGCGGACCAGCCCGATCCGGGCGACGAGATAGACGAGATCGAGGGTTCCCTGGCTGAGGGACGTGACGTCGACCCAGTCACCTCGCTCCGGCGCATGGAGGCGGATGTCGAGCGTCTTGTCATCGACCTGTACTCGCCGATACCGCCCCTCCGTCACACGCTCGATGTCGGCGACCATCTTGGTCTCGAGGTAACGCGTCGCTGACTTCATCGTCGCCTGCTCGGCCCGCTCGATCTCGCTGAGGGTTCGCGCGTAGATCCGCGCACGGCGCTCGAGCGCCGCGAGCTGCTCCTGCCAGTGGATCAGGCGTTCTGCGTGCGCGGCGACCGCTTCTGCGTCGACGGCATTCGCCTCGACCCGCGCTCGCGCGTTCGCCTCATCGTCGCGGGCACGCTCGAGGGCGCTCTCGAGGTCCCGAACCTCGACCTCCAGCCGCTCGCGCGCCCGGGGCTCGCTGGCGATGGGGCCCAGCGCCTCGAGGGCGTGGGTCTTTTGTTCGATCTCGAGTGCGGCGGCGTCGCGCAGGCCCGGCAGCGCCTCGGTGGGCTCCTTCCCGACGAGTCCCTCCAGCTGTGCGGCGAGTCGCTCGATCCGGGCGACGTGCTCCTGCTCGGCCTCGAGGAGCGCCTCGGCCGCCGGCAGGTCCTCGAGCCCGATCCCGGCCAGCTGCTGAACGGTATCCGCCTCGGCCTGCTTGAGCTCCTGCTCTATCTCCGATCGGCCGCGCAGGCGGCGGTCGATCTCGACGTCGCGCAACTGGGTTTGCATGCGATCGTTGCGACGTAGCCAGAAGGCGACGAACGCCAGGATGAAGCCGATCCCGGCAATTGCCCCGCCGATGAGCTGGGGCGCCGTTCCGAGGTCCAGGACCCCGGTCCGCCGGGCGGCGAACGTCCCCACCGCGAGCACGAGGCCGAGCAGCACGAGGCCGATCGCAACGCGCGAAATGGGACGCCACGTTGGCTCCGCAGGGACCTCGAACTGGACGGCGACTTCACCGGCCAGGGCGGCGCGCAGCTCCCTGATCGTCGCGTCGAGCCGGCGCAGGCGGTTCGTCACCTGCTCGAGCACGGCCAGCGGATTCGGTGAAGGGTGGCTGGCATGGAGAATGGCCAGCTCTTCGGCGGTCTTGACCGCGTGGCGGAAGCGCTCGAATCGCTCCTGGGCGGCTACGCGCTCGGCCGTGAGTCGCTCGGCCTGGCGAGCCTTCTCGAGCAGCGACCGGCGCTCCGCGAGGTCCGCGTCGGACGCCGCGCGGCGTTCCCTCGAGCCCGACAGTGTGTCGCGATCGCGCTCCAGCTGGGCCAGGGCGAGCTCGCCCTGCTCGACCGCGGCCCGTTCCTGATCGACGGCATCCTCGGCAACCTTGAGCCGGCCCGGATTCTTCGCGCCCTTCGTGCTCAGGTCGAAGATCGCTCGCTCGAGCTTGCGCCTGGCACGCGAGGTCCCGCGGTCTGCCCCGCTGATCGACGCCTGGAGGCGGTCACGCAGGGCTGCCTCGTCCCGATCGAGATCGGCCAGCTCGTGATGACGGATCGACGCCGTCGACCGGAAGAAGGCCTCCGTCGGGATGCCGGTCAGCTCGGCGAGTGCCTGGTCAGCGAGGGTCGGGTCCGTGATGACCTCGCCTCCGATTTCGAGCCGGACCGTGCCTTTGGCGCCGCGGAAGGCTTTCTCGATCGAGCCGCGCTGGATGCCGTTCTCCTCGTCCTCGATCTCGAAATCGATGGCGATTACGGGGCGCGCCTCGAGCGGCGCATCCCACGAGCGCAGGCCGTCCATCTCCGCCGCGTTGGAGGTCGCCTTCTTCGTGAGGATGAGTTCCAGCGCCCGCTGGATCGTCGTCTTGCCGGCTTCGTTCGGGCCATGGATGATCGTCAGGCCCGGGGCGAGCGGCACCTCGAACTCGCGGTAGCGGCGGAAGTCGCGGACGCTGAGCTTGGTGATCCTCATCCGCGTGGCCGGCCCCGAACCGTGATCACAACGTCACCTCGTGGCCGGCGAGCAATAGCCGGCCGAGCCGGAGGACGTCTCGGAGCTCGGCCGCCTCGCCGCTCGACGCCTCTGCGGGGTCCGCCTCCAGTTCGGCGATCCGGGCCTCGACGTCGCGGATGAACGCGCCGGCGATCGTATCTGGCGAGGGGAGGCCGCCGGCGGACAGGGCGGGGATCGACGAGTCGCGGACTCGGGCTCGCAGGAACGAGCCGTCGAGCTGCTCCTCGACCTCGGTCGTGTCGAGGTCGAGCTCGTCCGGCCGAATGCCGGTCAGTCGCACCTCGAGGACGAGATTCGGGTCGCCCATCTTGAGGAGCGTGCCGACGAGCTCGGGCTGGGTCTTGAGCCGCGCGGCGTCAAGGTCGAGCTTCTCGAAGCGCGTCTGGCCGACTCGCCGCTCCTCGATCGTGACGGTTCGCGCGAGGCCTTTCTCCTCGAGGCTCACGAGGAGGACATTGCCGGCTCCGTCCTGGTTGACCGCGACCGGTTCCGGGGCGCCCGAGTACGCGTACGTCGTCGTGCCCGCCTTGCCTCTCTGGACGGAGTGCCAGTGCCCGAACGCCAGATAGTCGAGGCCGGTCGCCGCGATCTCTTCCTTGGTGACCACGACCTCGTCGCGATCGGTCCGATCCGGGATCGCAAGCGAGCCATGGACCATCCCGACGTGCCAAGCTGCCTTGTCCTCGTCCGTCGGGACCCGCAGGTCCCGCAACGGGCTGTGAGGCGCTCGCTTCGTAGGGAAGACGGTCCCATAGACGACCACATCGCAGGCGCTCAGATGGACCGACGGCCGATCCGGCGTCAGGATCGTGACGGAATCGTCATCCGGCCCCGCCCCTGCCATCGCCGGGAGGTCGTACGAGCGATAGATCGACGAGCGGTCGTAGCAATCGTGGGTGCCCGGAAGAATGACTGTCCGGATCTTTGCCTCGACCAGGCGCTTGAGCTCGGCCGCGACCCGTTCAACGGAGCGCTTTGGCTGGGTGTTCGAGTCGAACAGGTCTCCCGCGATCAGGACGACATCGACCTTCTCGTCGATGGCCATCGAGATGGCCGCCCGGAAGGCCGCAAACTGGCGCTCGCGCTGGGTTGCGGCCGCATCCCCCAGATCGGCGTGGCGTGCACCGAGGTGAACGTCTGCGGTGTGAAGCAATCGGAGCATCCGGTTGCGGCTGGCCTCCCTGTCCCGTCACGGCCGGAGCGGCGAGGCGAGATGGTTTCCCGATGCCGCCTGGAGTCCCCGCCGGCGGATCATTGCGAGCGAGGCGCCCCCTGGCCCTCGCTCGCCACCCCGAATCTCGCCTCCCATTGTGACAGGTCGGCTGTCACGGTCGCCAGATGCCGTCGATCTAACTTGAGCCACCAGCCGGGGACGACGGGCGATGGGCCTCGCCGCCGCAACGCCGGATTTTTCGACCCGTTGTATGGTCTGCCGACGACACACCGGTGCGCCCCGAAACAGGGACTCCACATCGGCACCTGGATAGCGCGGCGCCGGCCTCACCGACGCTCCTCGCAACGTCCCGCCCGCCGATGTCCACGCTCGAGGCGGACCGGCGAACAGCGCAGAGGAGAGGAAGACTGGTGACCTATTCCGATCGGACGCTGAACTGTGTCGACTGTGGGGTGGAGTTCATCCACTCGGCGGCCGACCAGGAGTATTACGTGGCGAAGGGATTCTCGTCCGACCCCAAGCGCTGCGCGAGCTGTAGGGCGAGCCGCCGTGCCAGCCGCGATGCGGGCTATGACGTCCGCGAAATCGGTGGGCCCCGCGGCTACGAGCGCGGCGACGATCGGATCGCCCGCGAGTACTTCGCGGTGATCTGCTCATCGTGCGGCAACCAGGCCCAGGTCCCGTTCAAGCCGAGGATGGACCGACCGGTCTACTGCTCGGATTGCTTCCGCGAGGTCAAGCCCGACTGACGAGCGGGCGCACGAACACCGCGGCTCGACCCGCCGCCCGAACGCCCCGGACCCAGTCACCGGGGCGTTCCGAGTATCCGAGCCTAGAGCCGGAACACGTCCCCGGCCCGGAAGCGCTCGCGGTGCCGACCCTGCCAGACCGTGACCCGCGCCCGGCCGTGGACCTGCCATGAGCCGTCGCGGCCAAACAGGGCGGTCCCCTCGTCGATTCCGAGCACCGCGGAGCCGCGTGGAGCCTGGAGCACGAGCAGGGCCGACAGCGGCTCCGGCCAGGCGTCGTAGTGGGGCACGATCGATGCGCCCGCCACGAGCCCCAACCCGTCGCGCCACCGAACCGGCCAGATGAGGCGCCGTCGGCGCAGGTCGAAGTGCCTCTCGGCCAGCGCCATCGCGCCGGCTGAGCATCCGGCGATCACCGCTCCCCGGTGGTGGGCCTGGCGCAGCGCGCGGCCGACCCCGGAGCCGTCCAGCACCGCCGAGAGATGACCCGGCTTGCCGCCCGAGAGATAGATGAGGTCGGCCTCGCCGATTGCCTGGACGTGCGCGGCATCGTCGGCGTCCGCGCGGTCCCGGACCCGGACCGGTTCAACCTCTGCGCCGAGGTCCGAGAAGTGGTCGACCCCCATCGAGGCCCATCTGTCGAATGCCTCCTCGCCATCTGGCCAGGATGCCGTCGGCAGGATGACCACGCGGGGCCTGGTGCGGCCGGTCGTAGCGAGGAGGCCCGCATCGAACTCCGACATGGCGGGCAGGAACTCGCCGGATCCCACGAGTGCCACGGCTCCGGGCATGGACGGGAGCATAGCCGCGCCTGTGCGAAACTGCCGGGCGATGACCAGGACCCAGCGATGGACCCTGCTTGCAGCGATTCTCGGTTCAGGAATCGTCTTCCTCGACGGCACGATCGTGAACCTCGCGCTGCCGTCGATCGGCCGCCTGCCGAGCTCGTTCCTGGGCGTGCTCGAGGGCCAGGCCTACGTCGTCAACGGCTATCTCGCCGTCCTTGCCGCCCTGCTGATCCTGGCAGGCGCCCTCGCCGACTACTACGGCCGGCGGCGGATCTTCGCGATCGGCCTGGCCGGCTTCGGCATCTCCTCGCTGCTCTGCGGGATCGCCCCGAGCCTTGAGCTGATCGTCCTGTTCCGGGTGCTCCAGGGCGCTTCGGGCGCGCTCCTCGTTCCGGGCTCCCTGTCGATCATCACCGCGGCCTTCGAGGGCGCGGCGCGGGCCCGGGCGTTCGGTACGTGGGCGGCAGCAACGTCCGGCCTGGCCCTTTTCGGTCAACCGCTAGGCGGGTTGCTGGTCGATTCGCTGTCGTGGCGGGCCGCGTTCCTCATCAACGTCCCCCTCGTCGCGCTCGCCCTGTGGGCCACGCTCAGGCACATGCAGGAGTCGCGCGATTCGCAGGCGTCGGGCAGGTTCGACTGGCTCGGGGCGATCGTCGGGGCCGTTGCGATCGGCGGCCTCGCGTTCGGAGCGACCCGCGGTCAGCAGCTGGAATGGCAGGACTCGCTCGCCTGGATATCGCTCGCCGTTGGCGCCATCGCTCTCGTCCTCTTCCCGATCCTGATGATTCGGCGACCGCACCCCCTCATCCCGATCGAGTTGTTCCGGATCCGCGAGTTCGCGGTCATCAACCTCTCGACATTCCTCGTCTATGGCGCGTTGTATGTCGCCGGCTTCTACCAATCCGTGCTTCTGCAGGCGACACTCGGCTACACGGCGACGGCGGCGTCGCTGTCGGGCCTGCCGACGGGGATCCTGCTCGTCATCCTGTCGAGTCGGGTCGGGGCGGCCGCCGGCCGGATCGGCCCGAAGCGATTCCTCGTGGTCGGGCCGCTCATTATGGCCGTCGGGCTCGTGTGGTGGGCTCGCATCCCGGCGACTTCGGAGCCGTGGACGGCGTCGCTGAACGACCTGGCGACGCTCGTGCCTCCCCCGTCGCTCTTCGTCGATGTGCTGCCGGCCCTCTTCCTGTTCGGGATCGGGATTGCTCTCGTCGTCGCGCCCCTGACGAGCACCCTGATGAGCTCCATCCCGACCCGCAATGCGGGCATCGGCTCGGCCGTGAACAACGCGCTGTCGCGAGTGGGCGCGCCGCTGATCGGCGCCGTCATCTTCATCGTCGTATCGGCCACGTTCTATGCCGGGCTCAGCTCGCGTGTTCCTGAGCTCGATACCTCGAGCGCAGCCGTTCGATCGCAGTACCCGCCGCTCAACCCGCCGATCGGCGATGTCCCGCCCGAAGGCGCCGAGGCCGCAAAGGAGGCGTCGGTCGACGCCTTCCGGGTGGCGGCCATCCTGGCGGCCGTGCTGCTCGTGGCCGGTTCGGCGGCAAACCTGATCGGCCTGCGCGGCGCGCCCGACGAGGCAGGATCGGGCGCGTCACCCTGACCTCGTGCTCACAACAAACGGGTTCTCGCGCTTGGTACGACGTGTATCCTCGATGACGTCGCCGGCCCAGCCCACGTCTACCTGGCGGGCGACGTCAGACGGGATGCCCGCGCCGAGTGGGACGCGGGGTTGAAAGGGAGGCACACGGACATGACCGGACCCGGTCCAAGCGATCCTGCCGGGCAGGAACCCGCGCCCGGAGCGCCCGATCCAGCGCAGCCCAGCGACCCAGCGCAGCCGGCAGGCGGTAACTGGCAGCAGGCTCCGACGCCCGGCGCCGCTCCGCCCTTGGCCCAGCAGGCGCAGCAATGGAAGCCCGCCGAAGTGGCGGCCGGTCCAGCAGCCGGAATCGCCTACGCCGACCTCGGCATCCGGATCGGCGCCTTCGTGATCGACTACATCATCCTGATCATCGTCGCGCTCCTGGTGAACGCGATCCTGTTTGCGGTCCTGTTCGCGTCCGTCTTCGCCGTCGGTACCGGCGTGTTCCTGATAGGTGCGTTTCTCGTCATCGCGATCAACATCGCCCTGGGTTTGATCTACTTCGTTTACACGTGGACAACGATGAAGGCGTCGCCGGGCCAGCGGATGCTCGGCCTGATGACCGTCAACGAGGCGGATGGCAACGCCCTCACCCAGAACCAGGCGATCACCCGCTACCTCGTGATGTTCGCGCCCGGCTTCGTCGCCGGGATGGCGTCAAATGTCATCGGCGGCCTGATCGGCCTGATCCTGTCGCTGGCCGGTCTCGCTTGGACGATCTTCCTCATCTACACCACGGCGAACGATTCCAAGCGCCAGGGCTATCACGACAAGATGGCCAAGTCGGTGGTCGTCAAGCCTGTCACGACTGCCTGACAGGTTCGATCGGATCTTCCGAACGCTCCCGGTGCCCGAGCGCCGGGAGCGTTTCGATTCGGGAGGCCTGAGCCGATGACCGGCCCGCGCGACTGGGACGCCGCGACGTACGACCAGGTGGCCGATCCGATGACGCGCTGGGGTGCCGCCGTCCTGGACCGGTTGCCGCTTCGTGGCCACGAGCGTGTCCTCGATGCCGGATGTGGCAGCGGGCGGGTCACCGAGCTTCTCGTCAAGCGCCTGCCGCGCGGCTCCGTCGTCGCGCTGGACGGCTCGCCCGCGATGGTCCAGCAGGCGCGCGGCCGACTCGCCCGTTTCGGTGACCGGGTCGAGTACGTCGTCGCGGACCTCGGGCGGCCGCTGCCCCTGGCCGAGCCCGTCGAGGCGATCCTCTCCACGGCGACCTTCCACTGGGTCCCCGATCACGACGCGCTGTTCCGAAACCTGGCAGCGGTACTTCAGACGGGAGGGCCTCTCGTCGCGCAGTGCGGTGGTGCCGGCAACGTAGCGTCCGTCCGGCGGGTGCTCGCTGGGATCGGGGACGGCTGGCTCGGCGATGCTCATTTCGAGACTCCAGGCGCGACGACCGAGCGGTTGGAAGCCGCGGGCTTCGTCGACGTCGAGTGCTGGCTGACCGACGAGCCGACCTCGTTCGAGCCGGGTGCACCGTTCGAAACGTACCTGCGGACCGTGGTTCTGGGGTCGCACGTGGCCCGCCTCCCGGAGCCCGACCAGGTCGCGTTCGTGCACGCGGTCGCGTCTGCCCTGCCCGATGCCCGGATCGACTACGTCCGCCTCAACATCCAGGCCCGCCGCGCCGGCTGAGGCGCGCCTCGCACACAGCGTCCACCGTCCGGCCGATCCTTTCCTTGCCAATTCAGCGCTGGGTGAGAGTCGGACGGGCGGGCGTTTGCCGATCCTTCACGGGCCGCGTAATTGGCACGTTCCGCGGCGTCTAATGGCGACAATTCGTGCGGGAACCAGTTCGGAGCGGGCCCCCTGGGCCGCTGACCAACGTTCATCGGGTGACCAATTGGCAGGGAGGCCGGCCTCGTCAGCCGCGGGTCTTGAACGGCTCGCCGTGGCCCGGGATGACGACGTCCGCGGCGGCCAGGACGCGTTCGCGATGGAAGTCGAGGAGCGCCTGGTCCGTGCAGTACGGGTCGTGTACCGGCGTCCTGTCAGTCCGCCACCAAAGATGGGTCATCGCATAGACGCCGTCATCTGCGTCGACAATCAGCGACGCATCCTCCTCTGAGTGACCGGGGGTCAGCCATAGCTGCGTGTGCGGTGTCATGCTCCAGCCGTCGCCCCCGTGATCGAGCCACAGGTCGTCCCGGTACCGAGCCCAGAAGTCGATGACCTCGGCGTTCGGGAACAGCGCGACATTCATCGTGTGATCGGGATGATGGTGGCTCAGGAAGACGTGGGTCACCGCCTCTGCGCCGACGCCGAGCGCGGCAAGCGGCTCAAGGATGAGCCCCCGAGAAGCGACGAGGCCAGGGTCCACGACGATCAGCGCGTCCCCGTCGCGGACGAACGTGATGCTGCTCCCAACCCTCGTCCCGTTGTCGCGGATGTAACCCGCGTGGAGAAGGTGGACGGTCGCCATGCGGGGAGTCTACGCGGCCCGTTCCACGCGGTGATCCGTGCTGCGGCGAGGCGGTGGCGTGTGCCATCGTGACGGGCATGCCAGAACGATCCGCCGACATCGTCTTCACCGGAGGCCACGTCCACACCGTCGACCCCGGGCGACCGAGAGCGGAGGCCGTCGCCGTCCAAGGAGAACGGATCTCCGCTGTCGGGAGCACCGACGATATCGCGTCGGCGATCGGCCCGAAGACCCGCGTCGTCGACCTCGGTGGGCGGCTGCTCCTTCCCGGCTTCCAGGACGCCCACGTCCATCCGCTCTCGGGCGGCATGGACCAGATGCAGTGCGACCTGCGCGAGGCCGAGGGCCGCGAGGCCGTGCTGGCGACGATCCGCACGTACGCCGACGAGCATCCGCGCGACGAGTGGATCATCGGGAGCGGCTGGTACATGGGCGACTTCCCGGGTGGCCTGCCGCGGCGCGAGGAGCTCGACGGCGTCCTGCCCGATCGGCCCGGCTTCTTCCCGAATCGCGACGGGCACTCGGCGTGGGTGAACAGCCGGGCCCTCGAGATCGCCGGGATCACGCGCGACACGCTCGACCCGGCAACCGGGCGGATTGAGCGGGACCCAGACGGCACGCCGACCGGCGCTCTCCACGAGGACGCCGTGGAACTCGTCGAGCTGCTCCTGCCCGTCCCCGAACCTGATGAATGGCTGGCCGCTTTCCAGGTCGCGCAGGCCCACCTCCACTCGCTCGGGATCACGGCCTGGCAGGACGCGATCGTCACGCCCGACAATCTCGCGGTCTACCGCCGCGCGGCGGAGACGGGGCTGATGACGGCGCGGGTCGAGGCGGCCCTCTGGTGGGAGCGCACGAAGGGCGCCGAGCAGATTGACGAGCTGGTCGCGCGTTCGGCGACGGGGTCCTACGGCCGGCTCCGCGCGAACAGCGTCAAGATCGCGCTCGACGGCGTCCTCGAGACGTTTACTGGGGCCATGATCGACCCCTACCTCGATCGCGACGGCAAGCCCACGACCAATCGCGGCATTGACTTCGTCGAGGCCGAGCCGCTTCGCGAGCACGTCGCCCGGCTCGACGCCGCGGGGCTCCAGGTCCATTTCCACGCGATCGGGGATCGGGCGGTGCGGGTCGCCCTCGACGCGATCGAGGCGGCGCGGCTGGCCAACGGCATGACGAACACCCGGCCGCACATCTCGCACATCCAGGTCATCCATCCCGACGACGTGCCGCGGTTTGCGCCTCTCGGCGCTGTCGCCAACGCGCAACCGCTGTGGGCCTGCCACGAGACGAACATGGACGAGCTGACGATCCCGATCCTCGGGCCGGAGCGGTCGGGATGGCAGTACCCGTTCGGGTCCTTGCTGCGTTCTGGCGCTCGCCTCGCGATGGGATCCGACTGGAGCGTCACGACCCCGAATCCGCTCCTCGAGATCGAGGTGGCCGTGACCCGGATCTACCCGACCTCGCGCGACACGGCCAAACCGTTCCTGCCCGACGAACGGCTGACGCTCGACGAGGCGATCGCACGCGTTCACGCTCGGGTCGGCCTATGTGAATCACCTCGACGACGAGACCGGCACGATCGCCAGAGGAAAGCTCGCCGACCTCGCCGTCGTCGACCGCGACCTGTTCGCCCCCGACGCCGGCCCGATCGGGGATGCGCAGGGTGCTCGCGACATTCGTCGGCGGCGAGGCCGTGTTCGAGGACCCGGCGCTCGGCGGCTGATCGAGCTCGGCCGAATGACGTAGAGGAATTGATGTCGCGCGACGGTGGGTCGCGCCCGTGGCGCGGGGCATGCTCTCAGTGCGATCCCGACCAACGGGACCCGGAAAGGAGAGACCTGACGTGAACAGCCCCGCGATGATCTACGTCAAGAGCCACCAGAACGAGCTGCAGGCCGAAGCCGCGGCCAACCGCATGGCAGAGCAGGCCAAGCGCTCCGGCAGCCGGAGCGCCAGCCGGATCGGCGCCGCGCTGACGAGCGTTCGGTCGATCCTGACCAGCTCGGCGGAGGGCCCAACGCCCCTGCCGAAGCTCACCGACTACCCCTACCGGAGCTGACCTCCCAGCTCCCTGCTCCCACCTCCCACGAACGCGTCCGTCCCTCCGGCGGGCGCGTTCGTCATGTCCGGGACGATTCCGGGAGATCCTCCGGCCGATCGATGTCGCGCAGGGTCGCCGCGTCGGGATCGAGCCCGCGCCATTCACCCTCGGCGAGCTCCCGGGTCGGCAGGGCGCGAAGGAGGGCGACGAGGCTCCGTTCGCCGTCGGCGATGACGCGACGGGCGGCCTGGGTCGCGGCCCCGTTGCGGAACACCGCGGGGAGGGGCCGAGCCACCCCGCGTTGGACGAGGACCGCGGCATCTGCCCAGACTTCGGCCGCGGTAAGCGCCCGAGCGAGGGCCGCCAGGACGTCGGGCGAGAGCGTCGGCATGTCGCCGCCGGCGACGAGGACCATCGGCTCGCGTGCCGCCTCGAGTCCGGCGAGCAGCCCGACGAGCGGGCCGCGGTGAGGCGCAGGATCGAACACGCGCCGCACCGGCACCGCCGCGACTGGCAGCTCGCGATCGTCATCCGGGGCGAGGACGACGATGACTTCCGAGCAGCCGGCGGCGACTGCCGCGACCGCGCGATCGAGAAGTGGGACGTCGTCGAACGCCGCTGTCAGTTTGTCTGACCCGAATCGGCTCGCCCGACCGCCGGCCAGCACGATGCCCGAGATGGCGCCGGTGTCTGAGTCGGTCACGGCCGGGTCGCCGCGACCGCGCGCGGACCGGGCACGTGGCCAGCCGGCGTTCGGCGCAGGACGCCCCGACGATCGAGGTCCTCCAGGATCGCCATGACGTACTTGCGGCTCGTGCCAGTGGCGTCGCGCAGGGCAGCGGGGGCAAGGGGGGATGCTGTCGCTAGCTCGACGGCGCGCGCCTCGAGCCGGCGGTAGGCGTCCGCCGCATAGGCCAGATCGTCGTCGAGGCGGATGATCCGACCGGCCGACTCGAGCGCCCGGATGCCGTCAGGCGGGCACGCCGCGGCGATGGCCGCTTCCGACAGAGGCGGGGGCGCGGGGACGTCAAGGGCCGATTCGAGGCGGTCCATCGCGGCAAGCGTCTCGCGGCCCGGGGCCTGTCGGCGCCATGCCCGCCGCCCCGAGCCGATCGCCGTCGCGCGCCAACCGGCCCTCGCCGACGAGCCCCTCGACGACGGTCGTTACGACCGCACGCGCGTCCGCCGTCGAAAGCGTGACGAGCCGTCGGAGGTTCTGTGCGCCGCGCGACCGCACGTCGGCGATCGGCAGCCATCCGGAGGCGGCGACGTCGGCGAGGATGTCGCCCACGAGCGCCGCCGCGAGATCGTCCGCGAGCCTCACGGGATTCCCTGGGATGGCTCCGTGGAGGTCGAGCCGCGCGGATGCGGCGGCATCGTCCGTGGCAGCCGCGGCGAGGGCGGTCAGGCGCTCGGGGTTGGTTCGCCGCCGCGAGACTCCGCGCGGAGGCATCGCATCCAGGATCCTACCGCCGGCCAGCGTTCCACCCGGCGACGGTCGGCGAAGGACGAAGCGATCTGCCGGTGCGACGGCGACGGGCCGCTCGAGCCGGAGGATCACGGCCACCTCCCCGCTCGGCAGCGCGGCGGTGTCCCGGCCGCTCCGCCCGACGACCGCGCCGACCTGCTCCGTCCCGGTGTGGAGCCGGACCCGCATCCGATCGGCCGGGATCCCCGGAGCCCCGCCGGCCAGGTCCGCGACCGGCGCGGAGCGCGACGAGCAGCCGGTCGGTCGAGATGGGCTGCGTGGCGGCCGGATCCGAGGCCGTCGATCCGGCCAGGACCATCCCGCGGTGGAGGTCGTTCGCGCCGACGCCGCCGACGTTGAGCGCCGTTCGGCCGCCGGCCTGCACATGATCGACGGTCTCGCCGTGCACCTGGATCTCGCGGACCCGTGCCTCGCCGCCACCGGGGAGCAGGCGCAGCGTCATTCCGCGCTCGATCGGGCCGCCGCGAAGCGTCCCGGTGACGACCGCGCCGCGACCCTTGACGCTGAAGACGCGATCGATCGCGAGCCGCGCTGGGCCGCCGGGCAGACCCCGGGCGAGGACGCGGCCGACCAGCGCGACGAGCGCCGTCCGCAGCTCGTCGAGGCCGGCGCCCGTGGACGCCGAGACCACGAGGACGGCGGCACCGGCGAGGCTCGTTCGGTCGAGGAGGTCGCGCGTCGCGGCGGCTACCTCGCGCCGCCCGGTCCACCGTGACCGCATCGGCCTTCGTGACGACGGCCAGGCCGTCGGCGATCCCGAGCGCGTCGAGCAGCTCGAGGTGCTCGATGCGTCTGGGGCCGCGGCCCGTCGTCGGCCGCCACGACGAGGAGGGCGGCGTCGATCTCGCCCGCCCCGACGAGCATGTTTCCGACGAGCTTGTCGTGCCCCGGAACATCGACGAAGTCGAGCTGCGTGCCGTCGGGCAGATCGAGATGGGCGTAGCCGACGTCGATCGTCATCCCCCGCCGCCGTTCCTCCGGCAGTCGGTCGGCGTCGATTCCGGTCAGCGCCCGAAGCAGCGTGGTCTTGCCATGGTCGATGTGGCCCGCGGTCCCGACGACGACGGTCATGACGGCCTCGGCGCGCCGACGACCGCGCCGATCGCCGCCGCCAGCTCCGCGTCGCGCCCGGGATCGACCGTCCGGAGGTCGAGGATCGACCCGGCCGTCCTCGATCCGGCCCACGACCGCCGGGCTCCCTCGCCGCAGGGCGGCGAGCGTCCGATCCGCCGACCGCGCCAGGCAACGCCACGCCGAACGACGGCAGTATCTCCCCGGGCAGCGAACCGCCCCCGACGGTCGCCTCCGTCGCCACGACCTCGACCGTTCCCGCGAGCCGCGCGGCGAGCTCTTCTGCGCGTCCGCGGAGCGCGTCCGGAGCGGCGGCGATCATCCGCCAGACGGGGATCTCCGCCTCCGCCCGGCCGGCCCGGTAGAGGCCGAGCGTCGCAGCCACCGCGGCGAGCGTCACCTTGTCGGGCCGCATCGCCCGCGCCAGCGGGTCGCGCCGAATGCGCGCGATCAGGTCCGCCCGGCCGACGACGAGGCCGGCCTGGGGCCACCGATGAGCTTGTCGCCGCTGAACGTCACGACGTCGGCCCGTCGGCCAGACGTTCGGCGGGCATCGGCTCGTGGGCGAGGCCGAAGCGCTCGGTCGGCAGGAGCGCGCCCGAGCCGAGATCGTCGACCACGATCGCTCCGTGGCCGTGGGCAGATCGGCCAGCGACCGAGGATCCGGAGTCTCCGTGAATCCCGTCTGGCGGAAGTTCGAGGGATGGACCCGCAGAACGACGCGGGCCCGACCTTCGGCGAGCGGGGCCTCGTAGTCCTCGGCGCGGGTCCGGTTCGTCGTCCCGACCTCGACCAGCTTTACCCCGGCCCGTCGGACGATCTCGGGGATCCGGACGCCGCCGCCGATCTCGACGAGTTCGCCGCGCCCGACCGCGACGCCGCCACCTCGCCCGGCGAGGCCGACCGCCAGGGCGACCGCCGCCGCGTTGTTGTTCGTCACGAGCGCGTCCTGGGCCCCCGTCAGGGCGATGAGGTGCTCTTCCGGCCGCCCGGAATCGCGCCCCGCGACGGCCCGGATCCGCGATCGAGCTCGAGCAGGAGATAGTCGCGCGCGGCTGCCTCCGCGGCCTCGATCGCGGCTTGCGGCCAGGGCGCCCGCCCGAGGTTCGTATGGACGATGACGCCGGTCGCGTTGATCGTCGCGGTGAGCGCGTTCTCGCCGAGACCGACGAGCCGGGCAGGCCACCTCGTCGGCGAGGGCGTCGACCGCGCGCGGCTCGTCGCCGGCCACTGAGTCGGTCCCGTTCCGCGGCGACGACCGCGCGCGCGACGTCGACGATCGCTTCGTGGCTGCGCCCTCGCCCAGCCGCGCCCGTGTCGCGGCCAGCGACGACCTCGACGCTCGGCGGGGTGGGGGCCGGGTCTCGGTCGACCATCGATCCTCCTGGCGGGAGCGCATGGGAGTCGAACCCACTGCGCCGCGCCTGGCGCCGCGCCACTGGTTTTGAAGACCAGGGGACCCACCGGGACCCAACCGCTCCCACGCCGATCTTACGCGCCGGGCACGGCTGTCGCGCCTGGACGCCGAGCCGTTCGCCACTTGTCCCGACGGTCGCTGGCGCCTATCATCCGATCGCATGACGCGCTCTTGACGACGCTGCCGCCGATCCGGCTGACCGAGCTGACCGATTGCGGCGGCTGCGCGGCGAAGCTTGGCGCGGATCTGCTGGCCGACGCGCTGTCGCGGCCTCGGTGCCGGGCCCGGCTCGCGCCGCGCCGGACGAGCTCATCGCCGGCCTGACGCCACCGGACGACGCGGCCGCCTACCGGATCTGCGACGACCTCGCGATCATCGGCACGCTCGACTTCTTCCCGCCGCTCGTCGACGACGCCGCGGACGTTCGGCGAGATCGCCGCGGCGAATGCCCTGAGCGACGTGTTCGCGATGGGCGGCCGCGTCCTGTTCGCGCTCTCGATCGCGGCCTTTCCCGAGGACCTGCCGCGGGACACGCTCGCGGCCGTGTTCGAGGGCGCCGCCTCGAAGGTCCGCGAGGCCGGCGGGACGCTTGCCGGCGGCCACACGATCCGCGACGCGGAACCGAAATACGGGCTGGCGGTCATCGGGGCGGCCCACCCGGACCGGCTGCTGCGGAAGGGCGGCGCGCGGCCGGGCGACATGCTGCTGCTTACGAAGCGGCTCGGTACGGGCCTGCTCGTCAGCGGCCACCGGCAGGGCAAGGCAGCCGAGGCCGACTTCGCCGGCGCGATCGACCAGATGCGCACGCCTCAACCGAGCGGCGTCGGAGGTCCTCGTCGCCGAGGGGATCGCCGGCGCGACCGATGTGACCGGCTTCGGGCTGCTGGGGCACGGTCTCGAGATGGCCCGAGCGTCCGGCACCCGCTTCGTGTTCGACGCTGCGAGCCTGCCAGCGCTGCCGGGAGCGCTCGACCTTGCGAGCGGCCGGCGTCGAGACCGGCGGCGCGGCGCACAACCGGCGATTCGTCCTGCCGGTGCTGACCATCGCGCGAGGCGTCGCGCCGGAGCTCGTGACGCTCGCCCACGACCCTCAGACGTCCGGCGGGCTGCTGGCCGCGGTCCCGGCGGAGCGGCTGCCGACGGTCGAGGCAGCGCTCGAGGCCGCGGGGTCGAGCACTGGCGCGTCGGCCGGGTCGAGGAGGGCGCCGGGCGTCGGCCTCGAGTGATCGTCGCGCTGATCCCCGGCTACAACGAGGGCCCGCGGATCGGCGATGTCGTTCGCGGCGCGTCGAGCCATCTGCCGGTCCTGGTCGTCGACGACGGCTCGAGCGACGACACCGCGGCGCAGGCTCGGGCGGCCGGGGCAACCGTCATCGAGCAGCGTCCGAACCAGGGCAAGGGTGCCGCGCTCCGGCCGGGTTCCGGCGCGCCCTGGCCGACGGCGCCGACGCGATCCTGACGCTCGACGCCGACGGCCAGCACGACCCGGCCGAGTTCCCGCCTTCCTGTCGGCCTGGGACGCGGAACCGCGACCCGATCTCGTCATCGGCCGCCGCAACTTCCGGGCGATGCCCCCGATCCGCCGCCTCTCGAATACGGTCGGCGGACGGGCGTTCTCGTGGGCGTCGGCCGACCGATCCCGGACAACCAGTCGGGCTATCGGCTCGTCAGCCGGCGGATCATGGAAGCGACCCTGGAGAGCGCCGAGCGCGGCTTCGAGTTCGAGGTCGAGATGATCACGACCTGCATCCGCCTGGGCGGCACGATTGCCTGGGTCCCGATCGGACTCGCCGAGCCATCGCACATCCGCCCGTCGCCCACCCCGAGCTTCACCGATCGCGCGAGGCGCGAGCGATGTCCGGCAGCCGTCCTCGGCTAACTCGACGGCGTCGCCGTCCCGTCAGGTGCGCTTCGAGCTGCGCGCGATATGAGCGATGACGACCAGGACGTGCGATCGGCGACATGATCGACCATATCCTACTGCAGCCTGTCGCACAAGGACCCTAGCAACGCGAGCCGTGTCGACATTCTCCACGCACGATCCCAGCCGTGTAGCGATCCGCCGCTTGCGAACCATCGCGGAGTCGCCCCTCTGTAGCTCGCTGGTCCATCGTCGCTCGCGTGGCTCCTCGCCGGAGCCCTCACGGCAGCGCTACACTCCCGGTCGTCGCTCCGCAGGAGGCACGCCCGTGCCGAAGAACTACGTTCGACTGACCCAGCCCCTCGTCCGCGACACGAAGGGCGGCGAGCTTCGCCCCGCGACGCTGGGACGAGGCGCTCGACCGGGCCGTCGCCGGGTTCCAGGCCGCGAAGGCGGCCCACGGCCCGACGACCTTCGGCATCTTCAGCTGCTCGCAAGGCGACCAACGAGGTCAACTTCGCGGCCCAGAAGTTCAGCCGGGCGGTCCTGGGCAGCAACAACATCGACAGCTGCAACCGCACCTGACACGCCCCAAGCGTCGCCGGTCTGGCGACCGTGTTCGGTGCCGGTGGCGGCACAAGCTCATACCGTGAGGCCGAAGAGACCGACCTGATCGTCCTGTGGGGCAGCAACGCCCGCGAGACGCACCCGATCTTCTTCCACCACCTCCTGCGCGGCGTCCGCAAGGGCGCCCGCCTGTACGCGGTCGACCCGCGCCGGACGTCGTCGGCCGAATGGGCCGACGTCTGGCTGGGCCTCGACGTCGGCAGCGACATCGCGCTCGCCAACGCGATCGGCCGCGAGATCATCGCCGCCGGCCTCGAGAACCAGAGTTCATCGAGCGCGCGACCGATCGGCTTCGACGCCTACCGGGCCAAGGTCGAGAGCTACACGCTCGAGTACGCCGAGCGCGAGACGGGCGTCCCGGCCGAGGCGATCCGCGAGCTGGCCCACGCCTTCGCGACGGCGCCCCGAGGCGATGATCTGCTGGACCCTCGGCATCACCGAGCACCACAACGCGGTCGACAACGTGCTCGCGCTGATCAACCTCGTCCTGCTCACCGGGCACGTCGGCCGCTACGGCAGCGGCGTCAACCCGCTCCGTGGCCAGAACAACGTCCAGGGCGGCGGCGACATGGGCGCCCTGCCCGACCGGCTGCCGGGCTTCCAGCACGTCGAGAACGACGAGCTCCGGGCGAAGTTCGACGCGGCGCTGGGGCGTCGACCGTCCCGCCGAAGCGCGGCTGGCACCTGTCGGGCATGTTCGACGCGATGGAGCGCGGCGACCTGACCGCCGTCTACTGCATCGGCGAGAACCCGGTCCAGTCCGAGGCCGACCAGAAGCGCGCGATCGCGCCTGCTCGAAGGCCTCGACTTCCTCGTCGTCCAGGACCTGTTCCTGACCGCGACCGCCGAGCTCGCCGACGTCGTCCTGCCGGCCGCCGCGGCCTGGGCCGAGAGCGAGGGCACGGTCACCAACTCCGAGCGGCGGGTCCAGCGCGTGCGCAAGGCGCTCGACCGCCGCCCGGCGAGGCCCGCGACGACCTGGCGATCATCTTCGAGCTCGCCAGGCGGATGGGCCGCGACTGGGGCGGGCCGACCGCCGAGGACGGCTGGAACGAGGTCCGGTCGCTGTCGCCCGTCCATGCCGGCATGAGCTACGCGCGGCTCGAGGAGCTCGGCGGCATCCAGTGGCCGTGCTACGACGAGGACCACCCGGGCGAGCTGTTCCTCCACTGCCGCCTGTGGGAGGACCCGGTCCCGGGCAACCGCGTCGCCGTTCGTGCGCCGTCGACCACGACCCGCCCGTCGACAAGCTCGACGACGACTTCCCGATCCGGCTGACGACCGGCCGCCGGCTCGACTCGTACAACACCGGCGTCCAGACCGCCGGCTACACGTCGCCGCTGCGGCGCGGCGAGTCGCTCGACATCTGCCCGGAGGACGCCGACGGCCTCGGCCTGACCGACGGCGAGCGGGTGCGCGTCGTCTCGCGGCGCGGCCAGGTCGAGGTGCCGGTCCGGATCGACGAGTCGCTCCGCCCCGGCCTCACGTTCATGACGCTCCACTTCCAGGACGACGTCGCGACGAACCTCCTGACGATCGACGCGACCGACCCGAAGTCCGGCACGGCCGAGTTCAAGGCGACGGCGATCCGGATCGAGAAGCTCGAGGCGCCGGTCCCGCGTGAGCACGCTGCGATGCGCCTGCCGACGGCACCTCGATGACCACGAGCGGCGGGACGAGGCCGTCGCGTCGAGACGCCGTCGCCGGACGCGAGCGTGGCACCGCGGCCCGTCGATCCACGGTGGCGCGCGATGCTCGAGAACCCGGGATTCGCAGCGGGCGCGGATCTTCCGCGGCGCCGAGCTCCCCGCTGCGATGCGCCGACCGTCGCCGGTCCGAGCGCCCTGTGCGGTGCGGCCTGTGGCTCGAGGTCGCTGGCGCCGCATCGCGGAGCTCTGCTTCGAGGGCTCGAGCCGTCGACGACGGAGTCGAGCGCGTGAGCTGCTCGGCGCGGACATCGCGAGTCGAAGGCGCCGAGCGGCGAGCCGATGGCCGTCCGCACACCTGCTCGATCGCTTCCACGCAAGGCCACCGACGTCCTTGTGGGCCACGACGCCGTCGTCGACAAGTTCGTCGGGACGAGGTCGGCGCGCTGTTCGATCCCGGCACTCGCCGGTCGCCGACCACGCGCGGCAGGCGTCGACGCCGCACGGACATGCTGCACGCGACGGTCATGGTCGCCGACGGCCTGGACCGATCGGACCGGGTCCAGACCGGGCTGGCGTATGTCGGACCGTCGGCGACACCGTGACCGACTTCACCGCGCTGGGCGACACGGCGACGTCACCGCCGTCTGCGTCCGCCGCGGCCGCGGCGAGATCCTGGTCGATGCGCGACGCCGCGCCGCGACTCGACCGGCTCGAGACCCGAGCTCACGCTGCGCGGCCGACGCTGGCGCTCGACGCTCGGTCTGCGGGCGACCGGTCCGCCGGCCGTCGCACCAAGGCCGGCCCATCCGGCGTCCGCCCCGCGAGGCCCGACGTGGCTACACTCGACCGCGATGGATCTGCACGTCATCGGGCCGCTCGCGTCGCCCGCCGAGCGGGCGGCCGTCGATGCGGTCCTCGGGCCGGCCGAATCGGCGCTGGCGCGGCGGCGCGCGCGACCCGAGGACCGAGGGCCACGTGGCGCGCGGCGGCCACGACGCCCGGTCGCGGCGCGACCTGCTGCTGCCGGCGCTCCACGCGGTCCAGGACCGGATCGGCTGGATCAGCCAGCCGGCGCTGAACTACGTCTGCCGCCGCCTCACGGTCCCGCCGGCCGAGGCGTACGGCGTCGCCACGTTCTACGCCCTGTTCGCGACGAAGCCGCGCCCGCCGGTCGTCGCCCACGTCTGCGACGACATCGCCTGCCGGCTCGCGGGCGCCGAGGACCTCTGCGCCGACCTCGAGCGGGCGCTCGGGCCGGCCGGCGAGGCCGGCCGGCGACGGCCGGATCGACCTGGCTTGCGATCGCCGTGCCTCGGGCTGTGCGAGCGCGCGCCCGCGGCGATGTTCACGATCGCCGGCGCGAGCCCGCGACGCAGGTCGCGGCGCCGGTCGACGCGGTGGGATCGCCGCCGGCTGTGGCCGTGCCGCGCGATCTGCGACGGCATCACGACGAGCGGCACGTCCGCGGACGCCGCCGCACGGCCTCGCCGCAGGCGGGCCAGCCCGGCCTCCGCTGCTCGCCCGCGTCGGCGTCGTCGACCCGACCTCGCTCGACGACTACCGCGCCAACGGCGGCTACCGGGCGCTCGCGCGGGCCCGTCGCGATCGGCGCCGACGGCGTCATCGAGGAGGTGACCGCGTCGAGGCTCGTGGGCCGCGGCGGCGCGGCCTTCCCGACCGGCCGCAAGTGGGCCGCCGTCGCCGCCCAGCCGGCCCAGCCGCACTACCTCGTCTGCAACGCCGACGAGTCCGAGCCCGGCACGTTCAAGGATCGCGTGCTCATGGAGGGCGACCCGTTCGCGGTCGTCGAGGCGATGACGATCGAGGCGTTCGCGGTCGGGCGCGAGCAAGGCTACCTCTACATCCGCGGCGAGTACCCGCTGGCCGAGGCGCGGATCCGCGACGCGATCGCCGGCGCGCGGCGGCCGGCTCCTCGGCGCGGACATCCTGGGCTCCGGCTTCGCCTTCGACATCGAGCTCCGGCGCGGCGCCGGCGCCTACATCTGCGGCGAGGAGACCGCGCTCTTCGAGTCGATCGAGGGCAAGCGCGGCGAGCCGCGCAACAAGCCGCCGTTCCCGGTCGAGGTCGGGCTGTTCGGCAAGCCGACCGCGGTCAACAACGTCGAGACGCTCGTCAACGTCCCGCTCATCCTCGGCGACGACGGCGGCGCCGAGGCCTTCGCGCGCGATCGGCACGGAGGGCTCGACCGGCCCGAAGCTGTTCTGCCTGTCGCGGCCACGTCGCGCGGCCCGGCGTCTACGAGGTCGCGTTCGGCACGACGCTGCGGGAGCTGCTCGAGCTCGCCGGCGGCGTCCCGGGCGGCCGCGCGCTCAGGGCGTCCTGCTCGGCGGCGCGGCGGGCGTCTTCGTCGGCCCCGACGCGCTCGACATGCCGCTGACGTTCGAGGCGACGCGCGCGATCGGCGCGACGCTCGGCTCGGGCGTCGTGATGGTGTTCGACGAGACCGCCGACCTGGTCGGCACGCTCCGCCGGATCGCCCCGTTCTTCCGCGACGAGTCGTGCGGCCAGTGCGTCCCGTGCCGGGTCGGCACCGTGCGCCAGGAGGAGCTGCTCGCGCGGCTCGCGGCCGGCTCGACGGTCGGCGGTCGCGCGAGGAGGAGCTCGCCTGCTGCGCGACATCGGCCAGGCGATGCGCGACGCGTCGATCTGCGGCCTCGGCCAGACGGCGTCGTCGGCGATCGAGTCGCGCGCTCCGGCAGCCGGAGCTGGTGGCCCTGTGAGCGAGGACACGCGGCCTGTCGATGAGCCGCGACCCGGCGCCCGATCCGCACACGCCGCACGGCGACAGGCCCCGGCCGCCCAGCCGCTGACCGAGATCATCCTCAGCCCGCCCGCCCGAGCCGGCCGCCGCCGCGCCGCCCCCGGTCGAGGCCCGCCCGACGTCGAGCTCACGATCGACGGCGCGGCCGTCACCGTGCCCGGCCGGCACGACGATCCTCGACGCCTGCCGCGCCGCAGGGCATCGACACGCCGACGCTGTGCTACGCTCGAGAACCTCACGCCGGTCAACGTCTGCCGCGTCTGCGTCGTCGAGGTCAAGGGCTCGCGCGTCCTCGTGCCGGCCTGCTCGCGCAAGGTCGAGGCCGGGATGGAGGTCCAGACCGATTCCGAGCGCGTGCGCCACTCGCGCAAGCTGGTCCTCGAGTTCCTCGGCTCGTCGGTCGACCTGTCGCTGGCCGGCCCGGCCGCGCCGGACGGCACGATCCGCGGCTACATCGAGCGCTACGGCGCCGACCCCGCGCGCTTCGGTGCCGCCGGCCGCAGCCGGCGGCGGCCGGCGAACGCGACGCCCACGAGCCCGGCCACCACCACGCCCCGACCGGCGACGCGCGCAGCCGCAGACCGTCGCCCAGCCGGTGAAGGTCGACAACGACCTCTACGTCCGCGACTACTCGAAGTGCATCCTCTGCTACAAGTGCGTCGAGGCGTGCGGCGAGGACGCCCAGAACACGTTCGCGATCGCCGTCGCCGGTCGCGGCTTCGACGCCCGCATCTCGACCGAGTAGGCCGTGCCGCTGCCCGACTCGGCCTGCGTCTACTGCGGCAACTGCATCGGCGTCTGCCCGACCGGCGCGCTGATGTTCAAGTCCGAGTACGACATGCGCGAGGCGGGCACCTGGGACGAGAGCGCCCAGACCGTGACCGAGACGATCTGCCCGTACTGCGGCGTCGGCTGCGCGCTCGACCTCCACGTCCAGGACGACACGATCGTCAAGGTCGACCTCGCCGCTCGACTCGTCGGTCACCGAGGGCCACCTCTGCATCAAGGGCCGCTTCGGCTTCCAGTTCGTCCAGAACCGGGGGCCGCGGCCGAGCCGCCGAGCGCTGACGACGCCGCGGGCGACGTCAGCCGAGCCCGAGAGGTCCCGCAGGTCGATCCGCTCGTCGTGGGCGTAGACGTTGAAGCCGTCGCCGCGCAGGAAGCCGACGAGTGTCACCCCGAGCCGATCGGCGGCCTCGACCGCGAGGTCGGACGGCGCCGACACGGCGCAGACGATCGGGATGCCGGCGACGGCCGCCTTCTGGACGATCTCGAAGCTCACCCGCCCGCTGACCATCAGGATCCGCTCGTGGAGGGCATCGCCTTCGCGAGGACCTGCGACCCGACCAGCTTGTCCAGCGCGTTGTGGCGCCCGACGTCCTCGCGCAGCGCCAGCAGCTCGCCGGCCGGCGTGAACAGCCCGGCCGCGTGAAGCCCGCCCGTCTCGTCGAAGGCCCGCTGGGCGGCGCGGAGCAGGTCCGGCAGGGCGAGGACGACCGTGCGCGGTCACGACCGGGCCCGGCGGGGATCGGCGTCGGAGCGCACCGCGACTTCGTCGAGCGAGGCCTTGCCGCAGATCCCGCACGAGGCCGTCGCGACGAAGTGGCGCTCGGCGACGACGGAGGCGTCGAACGGCCGGGCCAGACGGACCGTGACCCGGTCGTCGGGCTGGTTCATCTCGGCCGGGTCGCCGCGCTCGATCCGGAGAACCTCCGGGCCCTCGATCAGCCCCTCCGTCCGGAGGAACCCGACCGCCAGCTCGTCCTCGAACCCGGGCGTCCGCATCGTGACCGCGACCGCCACGGGCTCCTGGCCCGGCCCCGCCGCCCGGATCTCGAGCGGCTCCTCGCCGACGACGCGGTCGGCGCGGTACTCAAGCTCGGCGCCGCGCACGGCGACGATCCGGGTCGTCGTGACGTGGCGGGTCGGCGGGAGGAGATCGGCCATGACCTACAGTCTAGGGGCGCTCACTCCGCCGAGCCGATCATCCGGCGCGGCAGCGCCGCGAGATGGCCGCGATGATGGCCGGGTCGATGGCCAGTGGCTGCGTCTGCCATGGCATTGACAAGGTCCGGCATCGCCGTTGGAGCTCTCGGGAGATTCGCGCCTCGCCGCAAGCTCCGACGATGAGAAGGAGCAGCATGAGGGTGACGAGGCAAGTTTGGCGCGCCCTGGTCTTCGTTCATTCTCCACGGACGATTCCCCGATGACGGCCGACGACGCCTTAACACAGGCCGAACTGCTCTTCCTCGCCGCGGCGCGGTCGGCGATCCTCGGCACGATCTCAAGGGATGGCCAGCCGCGAATAGTCCCGATCTGCTTTCGTTCGACGCTGCCGAGTCGCCGTTGCGCATCTGGACGCCGCTGGACGACAAACCCAAGGCGTCGCCGATCCGCACGATCTGAGCCGAGTTCGCGACATCGCGGCAAACCCAGCCGTGTCGCTCCTGGTCCACGCGTGGTCGGAGGACTGGTCTGCGCTCGGGTGGCTCCGCCTGGATGGCCTGGCGGTGCTCATCGAGCCTGGCGAGGCGGCAACTTCGGCGGAGCATGGGGTGGCCGTGGCAGCCCTCCGGGCCAGGTACCCGCAATACGCCACCACCGGCTGGAGCGTCGCCCGATCATCAGAATCCTCATCCGGCGGCGCCGCAGTTGGGGAATCTCGGCGCCGTCTCCGACTAGGGATCGACGAGACGGAGTTTCGAGGGTCGCGGAGCATACTCCGGCGACAAGACCGATCTTGGCTCGCCCGAGGACGCGGGGGTTCCGTCGAGGTTCTTGGTGCACAGAACTTGCACCGTCGCCGTTATTGCATTGGTCATCGCGGTGTCCGCGTGTGGTCCGACATCGATCGCCCCGTCGTTCGGACCCGGCCAGACGACTCCATCGCCGTCGGCCACTTCCGCAACACCGACCGCCCCGCTCCCGAGCGCGACTCCGAGCCCATCGCCGCCCGTACAGCCCTCGCTTCCGGCGGGGCGCTGCCGGCGTGTGAGCCCGGCGTACCGGGCGCGTCCGACACGGTCACGTTCGTTGCCTCGGGCAATGCCTGGGCGCTCAACCCCAACGGAACCAACCTGACCTGCCTGTTTGCCGTGGCGGATGCCGGGCCCTTCCGATGGGGCCACTCGGCGATCGAGCGCTGCTCGGCGGGCTGGAGGTGAAGGGCCTCGCGGATGCGCCCAGCGTCGCGGCGAGCGATCAGATGTTCACGGCTGATTACCTGGAGCAGGCCGACGGCAAGTCGATCGTCTACGCACCAGGTGCCGGCGCGAGCCTGGAGAAGGTGCACCTCGACGGGACGGCGAACCAGGACGTGACGCCGCTCCCAGCGTCGACGTATCTGAGCGTCGCCTATCACCCATCGGGCGAAGCCTTCGTCTTCGTCGTCGAACAGAGCGGCGTTGACTCGATCTGGATCTCATCGAACTGGGCAAGACTCCCGGGCGGCTCGTCTTCACGGAGGAGGGCACGCAGTTCGGCGCGATCGGGTTCGAAGCGGACGGCAAGCACGTGCTGTACGCGGCGCAGCACGATGACAACCACGCCGACCTGCATCGGATCGATGTGTCGGACCCGACCAAGGCGCCGATCGCGTGGTCCGGCCCAGTCGGGCCGATGATCGTGGATATCCAGCCGGGTCTCGAGACTGGGACGGTCGCGTGGACGGCCGGTACGTCCTGTGAGGACAGCGTCGCGATGGCGCAATCCCCGGCCGGCACGGTGACGGCGATCCCGACGCGGGCGGCCCGACCCGCGCCGTCGGGTGGTTGGGCTCGACGCGCTCCTCGTCGCGACCGGCGGCTGCGGCGAACGGCTCGACCTGTCGGTTGTCGACGTTTCCATCGGGTCGATCGCGCCGCTCGTCTCAGGCGTCGACGCCGCCGCGTGCGGATGCCGGTGCCGACGCCACCGGCTCGTCTCCCGGCATCGGTCGCAACACTTGGCAGCGGCTTCAGCTGATAAGCGCGACAGCGGCGGCCGGTCGGCCGCCATCGAGACCTAGCGGTCGAGGAAGACGGCTCCGGCCACCGGCCGGAGGCAATGCGTCGAGCTCATCGCCTCGTGGTAGCCGCCGGCATTGAGGAGCGCGACGATGTCGCCCTCGACGACCGGCTGGATCGGGTAGTCCTCGGCGAAGATATCGCCCGCCTCGTTGATGTGGCCGGCCACCGTGACGACCTCCGTGCGCGGCGCGTCGGCCGCCCGGCACACGACGATCTCCTGCAGGTAGCGATAGATGAAGTACGAGCAGTTCACGTTCCAGCCGACGTCGAGGCCGACGAACTTCGTCCCACCGCGATCCTCGACGGTCACGACCTCGCCGAGGAGGATCGCGGCGTCCTTCGCGATGTAGTCGCCCGGCTCGCAGCCGACGGCCACTCCGAGCGGCCCGAGATGGCGAGCGATGGCTCCGGCGTAGGCGTCGAGATCGACCGGCGATTCGGTCGGCCGGGCGGGGACGCCGAGCCCGCCACCGACGTTGACCTCGCCGATCGGGTGGCCATCGGCGATGAGGCGCCGCACGATCGCGGCCACCCGAGCGAGCGCCGCTTCGAACGCGGCCAGCCCGTCGGCCCCGAGCCAGCCTGAGCCGGCGTGGAAGTGGATCGTATCGATCGTGAGCCGGCGGCGCGCGGCGGCCGCGAGCGCCTCCGGGATGCGGTCTTCGTAGATACCGAACTTCGTCGGGCGTTCGCCGCTGTAGGCCAGGCCGGGGTGATAACCGGCGCCGGCGGCCGGATTGATCCGGAGCCCGATCGTCCGCCCGGGATCGCGCCGTCCGAGCCGCTCGACCTGGCTGATGGCGTCGAGATTGATGTGGATCGGCGTGGCCAGGAGCACGTCGAGGTCCCGTTCGGAGACGTTCGTGCCGGTGAAGCTGATGTCCCCTGGCGGCCACCCGCACTCGAGGGCGCGGGTCACCTCGCCCGGTGAGCAGGCATCGATCCCGACCAGACCCCGCAGGACCTCCAGGACCCTTGGCTCGGGGTGCGCCTTCAACGCGAAGCGAAGCCGATGCCGGAGCCCGGCCCGGTCGAGCGCCGCAGCGAGTCGCCGGGCGTTCTCGGCGAACCTGGTCCGGTCGTAGACGAAGAGCGGTGTGCCATGGCTGCGGGCGAGCGATTCGGCGTCCTCGCCTGCGATCATGAGGCGGCCGTCACGCGCTTCGAGGCCCGGGCGTACCCACCACGGCGCGAGCGTGACGCTCATGCAATCGAGGCGATCAGTGGGTGTGTTCGGGTGCAGTCGCGGAGTGGCGGTGGGGCGAGCCGGAGCCTGGGGTCCAGCGGTTCGGGCCCTCGACGACGTCGACGCCGAGCGTCTCGAGCATCCGACGCGAGGCGCTGGCAATCTCGGCAACAGCGGTCTCGAACGCCTCGGCGTTCCGAGCCGACGGCGCGCGGTAGTTGCTAACCTTGCGAACAAACTGGAGCGCGGCGGCCTCGATCTCGCCGGTCGTGGTATCGGACTCTGATCTGCGGAGGGGTTTGATGCTTCGGCACATGGCCGCAGGGTACCGCGCCGGCCGTTGATCGCGCAGAAAGCGAGATACTAGCCGTACTTCCAGTAGAGCGAGCCCGTGTAGCAGTGACCGAGGGCCAGGCACAGCCCGCCCGTCATGTCCCACTGGCGGCCCGAAACGTACGGCCCCCGGTCGACGACCGGAGCCGTGACCGTCTTCCCGTTAGCCGGGTTCTTGAACGTGATCTTCGTCCCACACGGCAGGGTCTTGTGGGCGACACCGATGAGCGACTCTGTCATCGCATTGCCGCAGGCAGTCCGCTTCCCGTAGAAGCCGGGCCCGTACCAGCTCACGTTGCCATCCAGGCGCCACGTCGGAATGACGACCACGCTGACCTGAGCCGCAGGCTGGCTCAGAGAACCCGGCGGGCGCACTGATGGAGCCGGTCGAGAGTCCGGGTCGAGCAGGATTGAATTCGAGTCCAGCGCACCGTTTGATCGGTATGCCGGGTCTAGGGCTGGTGTCGTCATCTTCGTCCCACGCGACGATGAAACCTCCACACCAAAGAAGAGGTTCGTATCGTTAACGGTTTCGGGGCTGGGGCCCCGGGATCCGGCGGACCCTGGGACGGCGACCGCGGCGAGCACGATTATGAGAAGCGTGCTCGCGACGACTCTGGGGCGTCGCACGTCGCGCGAACGATAGCAGGGAACGAGATTCTGAGCGGACGCAACCCAATCGTGCGAATCTCGCAATCACGTGACAGACTTGGCCGGTGCCCACTCGGACGATCCCGCTCGACCGTCCCCTGGACCTTCGCTTGACCCTCGCGCCACACCTCCGCGGGACCCACGATCCGGCGATGCGCCTGGGCCCCAGCGGAGCAATTCGGGCAACGCGGACACCCGATGGGCCGGCCACGATCGCGCTTGCACTCGACGGAACGAGGCTTCGGGTGGAAGCCTGGGGCCCGGGCGCCGACCGCGCCCTCGACGGTGCGCCGGCATTGGCGGGGGTCGAAGACGGCCGCGCCGGATTCGCACCCGCAGACGGACTTCTTGCAGACCTCGATCGACGGATGCCCGGCCTCCGGATCGGTCGATCGGGCGCCGTCATCGAGGCGCTGATTCCCGCCATCCTCGAGCAGAAGGTGACCGGAACCGAGGCCCGTCGAGCCTACCGGGGCATCATTACCCGCTGGGGCGAAGCGGCGCCCGGTCCGTTCGGCCTTCGCCTCATGCCGGCGCCCGAGGTGCTGGCCCGCCTGCCATACGAGGCCTTCCACCCGATCGGTCTCGAGCGACGGCGGGCGGATCTGGTCCGGATCGTCGCTCTCCGCGCCAGGCGGTTCGAGGAGGTCGTCGATCTGCCCCTGCCCGAGGCGTACCAGCGGCTGACGGCCTTGCCCGGCCTGGGGCCGTGGACCGCGGCCGAAGTGGCGCTCCGGGCGCTCGGCGATCCGGACGCGGTAAGCATCGGCGACTTCCACCTGCCGAACCTCGTCGCCTACGCCCTCGCCGGCGAGCAGCGGGCAACGGACGCCCGGATGCTCGAGCTCCTCGCGCCCTACCGGGGTCAGCGGGGCCGCGTGATCCGGCTGCTAGAGGCGAGCGGGATCAGACCTCCGGCACGGGGTCCCCGCATGGCAATCCGCTCGATCGTCGGCATATGAATCCCGAAGCCCGGGCCCCTCGGAGAGGAACCCGGGCTTCGAGGGCTGTCGTACGCATCGGATGGGGGGTCCGGCGCGATCGACGCCGGAAAGTAGGCGTGGGTCGCGTGTCAGGCCGGTGAGGCCGAGCGGAGCAATCGGACCAGCATAGAGGTGACCGGCGGGCGATCTGCCGATCGCTTCATCCCGAGGATCTGCCGGTCGCTGTCGTAGCAGAACGCGACGTACCTGATTCCGTCATCGCCAGGCCGCCGAAGCCCGGTGCCCCAGCGGACCGGGCCCCTGGTGAACGCGACCTCCTCTTCGCCACTCGATCGGATGATCACGAGGGCGACGGGCCGGTCGGACCACCACTGGAACATTTCAGGACGACCCTGGTAGATCGTGCTGAGTCCGGAGATCACGACCGACAGCCGGCCGTCCGTATGGATGCCGTTCCTAAGGTCAGTCCCCTCGATGCGCAGCCGGCGGCGAGTGATGCGCCCGACACGACGGAGGCGATGGTTCGAGGCGTCGATTACGTGGGTCGTTGGATCCATCAATTCTCTCGGTTATTGCGGGCCCACCCGCGGGATCGTGGTCGTTGGGGCTAGCTTCCGAGGACCGCACCGGCGCGGACATGGACGGGCGTCCACGACGCGCCGGGACGAACGACAGCGACGAAGGAACATGGCCACTTGACGAACCGGGCCATGCCGGGCCACGATCGGGCCGACGCCGAGCGCGGCGTCACCTATCACGAGTGGCCTGAGAGTCCTGGCTCGATGACGGCCCGGCAGCCGATCCGCGAGGCTCATCGCGGAAACGGTGCCCCCGCCAGGTGCGATAGGAGACGAGCCATGACCACGCGTTCCGTCGACGGCTGTTGCCGTCCGGCCGATCTCGGCTAGGCTGCTGCCAATGGTCGACGTCGCAACCCGCACTTCCGGTACCCGCAGCGACCCTGCGGCGCCCGGGGCCGCCGAACCCGGAGCTCGCCCCCGCAGCCGAGAGGAGCGTGCCGCCCTACTCGCGCCTCTGCTCGCCCAGCGGATACTGGTGATCGATGGGGCGATGGGCACGCTCATCCAGTCCTACCAGCTGGATGAAGCGGGGTTCCGCGGTGGCAGCGCGGAGGGGAGCGGCGAGGGCGCGGACACCCGGTTCCGCGACCATCCGCGCGACCTCCGCGGCAACAACGACCTCCTGTCCCTGACCCAGCCGGCGATTGTCCGGGCGATCCACGACGCCTACCTGCATGCCGGGGCGGACATCATCGAGACGAACACGTTCACGGCCACACCGAATCGCGCAGGCGGACTACGCCCTCGAACCCGTCGTCCGCGAAATGAACGCCGCCGCCGCCCGGATCGCACGCGAGGCCGCCGATGTCGCGGAGGCCGCGGAGCCCGGCCGCCCGCGTTTCGTCGCCGGCGCCCTCGGGCCGACGAACCGGACCGCCTCGATCTCGCCCGACGTGAACAACGCCGCAGCCCGAAACGTGACGTTCGAGGAGCTGGCCGCCGCTTACCAGGAAGCGGCGGAGGGCCTGATCGAGGGCGGCGCCGATATCCTCCTGATCGAGACGATCTTCGACACGCTCAACGGCAAGGCCGCAATTTTCGGCGTCGAGGGCGCCTTCGAGGCGTCCGGTACCCGCCTCCCGCTCATCCTTTCGGGCACGATCGTAGACGCATCGGGCCGGACGCTCAGCGGGCAGACCGTCGAGGCGTTTTGGACGTCGGTCGCCCACGCCCGCCCGATCGTCGTCGGGTTGAACTGCGCCCTCGGCGCCCAGGCGCTTCGACCCCACATGGCGGATCTCGCGAGGGTCGCCCCGATCCCGGTGTCGGTCTACCCGAATGCGGGGTTGCCCAACGAGTTCGGCGGCTACGATGACACCCCCGAATCGATGGCCCACGTGATCGGTGGTTTCGCCCGCGATGGCCTCGTCAACATCGCCGGCGGATGCTGCGGCACGACCCCCGCCCACGTCCGCGCGATCGCCGAGGCCGTCGCCGGGCTGCCGCCTCGTATCCCGCCCGAGGTCGAGATCAAGACCCGTCTCGCCGGGCTCGAGATGCTCGAGATCCCCCAGCCCGGGAACATCTTCGTCAACGTCGGTGAGCGAACGAATGTCACCGGTTCCCGCACATTCGCAAAGCTGATCCTGGACGATCAGTTTGAGGAGGCGGTCGAGATCGCCCGCCAGCAGGTCGATGCCGGGGCGCAGATCGTCGACATCAACATGGACGAGGCGATGCTTGACTCGGCGGCGGCGATGACGAGGTTCGTGAACCTCATCGCGTCGGAGCCGGATATCAGCAAGGTCCCGTTCATGATCGATTCGTCGAAGTGGTCGGTGATCGAGGCCGGCCTTCGCTGCGTCCAGGGCAAGCCCGTCGTCAACTCGATCTCGCTCAAGGAGGGCGAGGAGGCCTTCCTCGAGCACGCCCGTCTCTGCCGCCGCTACGGCGCCGCCGTCGTCGTGATGGCGTTCGACGAGCAGGGCCAGGCCGACACGGTCGAGCGCAAGGTGGCGATCGCCCGGCGGGCATACGAGCTCCTGACCGAGCAGGCCGGCTTCGCCCCGGAGGACATCATCCTCGACCCGAACATCTTCGCGATCGCGACAGGGATCGAGGAGCACAACGGCTACGCCGTCTCGTTCATCGAGGCGACCAGGCAACTCAAAGCCGAGCTTCCCCACGCCCGCGTCTCGGGTGGCGTATCGAACGTCTCGTTCAGCTTCCGCGGCAACGATCCAGTCCGTGAGGCGATCCATTCGGTGTTCCTGTACCACGCGATCGCGGCCGGGATGGACATGGGCATCGTCAACGCCGGCCAGCTCGCGATCTACGACGACATCGACCCGGAGCTGCGCGAGATCGTCGAGGACGTCGTCCTGAATCGCCGGCCGGATGCCACGGAGCGGCTACTCGCCGTCGCCGATGAGGTCGGGGCGCAGGAGCGAGCACAGGGCGCGGACGCCCTCGCCTGGCGTGCTTTGCCGGTCGAGGAGCGCCTGACGCACGCCCTCGTTGAGGGCATCGACGCGTTCATCGTCGAGGACACCGAGGAGGCGCGGCTCACCGCTGAGCGCCCGATCCACGTCATCGAGGGCCCGCTGATGGCCGGGATGAACGTCGTCGGCGACCTCTTTGGGGCCGGCAAGATGTTCCTGCCCCAGGTCGTCAAGAGCGCCCGGGTCATGAAGCGGGCGGTCGCCCATCTCGTCCCGTACATCGAGGCCGAGAAGGAGCCCGGCGCCACGAAGTCGGCCGGACGGGTCGTGATGGCGACTGTCAAAGGCGATGTCCACGACATCGGCAAGAACATCGTCGGGGTCGTCCTTCAGTGCAACAACTACGAGGTCCGCGACCTCGGGGTCATGGTGCCCTCGGCCCGCATCCTGGAGACGGCTCGCGAGTGGGATGCCGACCTCATTGGGCTGTCGGGGCTGATCACGCCGTCGCTCGAGGAAATGAGCTTCGTCGCCTCGGAGATGGAGCGGCAGGGCTTCAAGATTCCGTTGCTGATCGGGGGCGCCACGACGTCGCGGACCCACACCGCGGTGAAGATCGAACCGCGCTACCACGCCCCGGTCATCCATGTCCTCGATGCCTCGCGGGCTGTCGGGGTCGCGTCCGCGCTTCTGGACCGCGACCGGCGCGACGCGTTTGCGACGACGGTCCGCGACGAGTACGCCCAGGTCCGCCACGATCGCGGCGAGCGGCAGGAGAAGGAGGCGCGCCACCCGATCGAGGAGGCGCGTCAGCACCGCTTCGCCATCGACTGGACGGGTCCGGGCGCGGTCCGGCCGCCTCGGCCGACGTTCCTGGGCGTTCGGACGATCGAGGAACACCCGCTCGCCGATCTCGTCGATCGGATCGACTGGACGCCGTTCTTCGCGACGTGGGAGCTGCGTGGCGCGTATCCGGCGATACTCGACGACCCGGTTGTCGGCGCGGCGGCCCGGGACCTCCACCGCGACGCGGTCGCGATGCTCCGCCGGATCGTCGACGAGGGGTTGCTGACGGCGAGCGCCGCGTTCGGCTTCTGGCCCGCCAACAGCGTGGCCGACGACATCGAGCTCTACGCGGACGATTCGCGCTCCGAGATCGCGGCGGTCGTGCACACCCTCCGGCAGCAGATGGTGAAGCCGCCCGGCCGGCCGAACCTCGCCCTCGCCGACTTCACCGCGCCGAAGGAGACGGGCGTCGAGGACTTCATCGGGGCATTCGCCGTCACCGCCGGGCACCGCCTGGAGCCGCTCGTCGCCGGGTTCGAGGCGGACCACGACGACTATTCGGCGATCCTCGCCAAGGCCCTCGCCGACCGCCTTGCCGAGGCCTTCGCCGAGCGTCTCCACGAGCTCGTCCGTCGCGAGTTCTGGGGCTACTCGCCTGACGAGCGGCTCCCGAATGACGCGGTGATCCGCGAGGAATACCAGGGCATCCGCCCGGCGCCCGGCTACCCGGCATGCCCGGACCACACGGAGAAAGGCACGCTGTTCGAGCTGCTCGATGCGGAACGGCGGGCGGGCATCAGCCTGACGGAGTCGTTCGCGATGTTCCCGGGTGCGGCCGTCAGCGGCTACTACTTCTGGCACCCGCAGGCCCACTACTTCGGCCTCGGGCGGATCGGCAAGGACCAGCTGGCGGACTATGCCGCGCGCAAGGGCGTCGACGTCGAGACGATGGCTCGCTGGCTCGCCCCGAACCTCGACGACCGGTAGCCGATGGCCGAAGGGCACCCGGAGCCTGCGCCCGGAAGCGCCGACGACGCCCAACCCGGATACGAGATCGTCATCGTCCTGCCCCTCGGCGACGGGCTCACAGTGGCGTCGGCTCGCGGACCTGACGACATCGCGGCGCTGCCCCGCGTGCCCGTCGACGGCGAACCGGAGACGTCGTCGATCATCGCGGCGGTCGCCCGATTCCTGGACGAACCCCACGCCGCCGCTCCTGCGGATCGTTCCCCTGACGGCTCCCCGTACCCGACCCGGGCTCGCCCTCGTCGAGCTCGAGCCCCGAGTGGAGCGACGCGAAACGGGGGTGCCGCCGCCCGACGGCCTGACGTGGCGGACGCTGACGCCATCTCTCATCGCGTCCGCGGAGCCGGCGCTCGCGCGGCCGTACCTCGACCGCTGGCTGGCCGAGCTGGAAGGCACGGCGGGCGGTCCCGGTCGACCGCCGTGGTCGCGACCCGGCTGGCTGGCTCGTGCGTCCGCCTGGATGGCGGATCGCCTGGCTGCGATCGGCAGCCCGCTAGTCGCCGTCCCGCAGATCCACGCGTTGTGGGGCCTGTCTAATGTCGTCCGCGGCGAGACCGCCGACGGCGACGTTCTACCTGAAGGCGTGTTCGCCGGTCTTCCCGACCGAGGCGGCGATCACGCGGATCCTGGCTGCATCCAACCCCGACCTGCTGCCGATCGTGGTGGCGACCGACGACGCGGAAAACTGGCTCCTGATGGGCGACCTCGGAAAGACGTTCCTCGGCGACGGGGCGGTCGCGGGATGGCCGGCCGGGCTCAGGGCCCAGGCTGCCATTCAGCGCCGTTGGCTGGGTCGGACCGATGAGCTGGCGAGAGCCGGCTTCGAGCGGCGCGGCCTGGCAGCCCTCGCCTCGCAGATTTCCGCCCTGCCCGAGCTGCCACTGCTCGCTCCGATGAAGCCCGAATCTCGGCGGCGGCTCGAGGCGGCGATCCCGCGGCTCATCGAGGCGTGCGAGCGGTTGAGCGCGATCGGTCCGGCCGAAACGATCGTCCATGGCGACCTCCACCCCTGGAACATCGCGGATGTCGACGGCCGCTCGATCGTCTTCGACTGGTCGGACAGCTGCATCGGCCACCCGTTCCTCGACCTCGCCACGTACGTCGGGCGAACGCGGGACGTCGCCGGCGCGGCAGGCCTGCGTCGATGCCTACCTGGCGTCGTGGTCGGACCTCATGAAGCCCGACGCGCTGGAGGAAGCGGTTCGCCTGGCCCTCCCCCTGAGCGCCCTTCACCAGGTCGAGAGTTATCGGCGGATCGTCGCCGGGGTAGCAGAGGATGACCGCTGGGACATGGCCGAGGCCGGGCCCGCCTACGCTGTGCAGGCGCTGGCCTGGCTTGAAGGCGGCCTTGCCGCAGAGTTCGAGGTGCACGACTGAGCGCCCTCAGTCGATCTGCGCCGGTCTGTTCGTCGTCGTAGCGTAGAGTCCCGCAGCCCATGCGAAGGAGGACCGGCATGCCGAAGGCCGAGATGCCATCGTTTACGAAGTCACCGCCTGAGCTCGTCGACCGTTTCGCGACGGTCATGGAGCGTTATCCCGACGCCCAACGGAAGCAGATGTTCGGCTACCCGGCCGCGTTCGTCGGCGGCAACATGGCGACCGGGCTATTCGCCGAGCACTGGGTAGTCCGCCTGCCCGACGCCGAGATCGCCGAAGCCAAGGCCGCCGGCGCAGGCAGCTTCGAGCCGATGCCGGGCAAGCCGATGAAGGCGTTCGTGGTGGTCCCGGCAGCAGATGTTGCCGATGACGCCGCGATCGCCCGCTGGGTCGAGCGCGGCCTGGCCCATGCGGCGAGCCTGCCGGCGAAGAAGTAGCCGCGCGGTGCGGGTGTAGGATTCCGTTACTCGCCTCAGGAGTCGAACAACGGGCGAAATCCTGACGCTTGCGGTCATCGTGGTGGGGCTGACCGGGTTTGCGCTGCTCGCCGCCAAGTTCGTCCAGTCCGACGGGAACCTCTGGCCGAGGGACGACTTCTGGCGGAGAACCCTGCCGTGGCCGCGCGGAGTCCAGGAGGACGACACGATCGCCTGGCACGTCCCGTCGACGGTGATGCCGAGTCCCGCGCTAAGTGCCCGTCCCGCGTCGCTCGGAAGGCCCGTCCCGCCGACGACGCCGCAGCGCCGGATCGGAGGCCGCTGAGGAGAGGAGGATGGTCGGGGCGGCGGGATTTGAACCCACGACCTTATCGTCCCGAACGATACGCGCTACCAAGCTGCGCCACGCCCCGACCGGATGCCCGCTGAGGGCCCGCGCATGATAGCACCCGCGATCGGTAAAGCCGGGCGTCGCCGTCCTGCCCGAACCGTCAAGACCGCCAGGGCCATCTTGCCCACGCGGCGAGCATGCCCGCGACAAGGTCGGCGAGGTCGAGGTGTAGGATTCCGCCACTCGTCTTTGGAGTCGAACAACGGCCGAGCTCCTGATGCTCGCGGTGATCGTGGTGGGCCTGACCGCGTTTGCGCTGCTCGCGGCCCGACTGGTCGGGGTCGACCCCACCTCGCTCTGGCCTCTCGGCGAACAAGGCCACGAGGACTTCTGGCGGAGGATGCTGCCGTGGCCGCTCGGAGTCCAGGAGGACGACGAGATCGCCTGGCACGTTCCGCCGACCTGCGCCGTCGAGAAGCGCGGGGTCCGCCCGTCCGATGTCCCCTGGGAGGCCCGTCCCGCCGACTCGGCCGCAGCGCAGGATCACCGGCCACTGAGGCGAGAGGGCGATGGTCGGCCGCGCATGATCGCACCCGCGATTGGCTAAGCCGGGCGTCGCCGCCCTGCCCGGACCGGCAAGACCGTCAGTGATGCTGCGACGAACGACGCCGCCATCAACCCGAACACGATCGGCAGTCCGAGGCTCTCGCCGGCCGCTCCGATGATCAGGCCGTATACGGCTGTCCAGAGCGACCCGACGCCAAAGGCGAGCGTGAAGTACAGGGCGAACGACGCATCGCGGATCGTCGGCGGGGCGATGTCGGCGAGCAGCGCCTGGAGCTGCGGGCTCTCGGCGAAGCTGAACAGGCCCATGACGACGATGCCGGCCCACAGTCCTGCGAGGCTGGACCCGACGAGCAGGAACATGACGAACCCGATCGCGCCACCGATGTACGCGCCGATGATGACGGGTTTCCGCCCAATCCGATCGGACAGCCAGCCGGCGAGGAGCGGCATCGGGACCGACAGGACGATGAGCCCGCCGTACATCACATCGGTCGTGGCAGGCGGGAGGCCGAGGACTCGCGTGAGGTACAGCAGCGCAAAGAGGTTGACGACCCCGAGCCCACGACCGCCACCGCCGAGCACCGACGTCAGGTAGATCCAGCGGTGGTCGGGATCGCGGAGGATCGTCCCGAACGCTTTGCGGACGCTGCCGTGGGCGACGGCCGCGGCCTGATCGTGGCCGCTCTCCCGGACGAAAAGGAGGATCCCGAGGGCGATGACGACCGCCGGAATCCCGAACAGGACAACGGTCTCGCGCCAACCGAGGTTCGCGATGAGCGGCGCCCCGAGCAGCGCGACGACGACCGTCCCGACGTTGCCGCCGGAGATGTGCGCGCTGATCGCGAAGCCGCGCCGGTGCTCGGGGAACTGCTCGGCGAGCAGCCCGTTGCCGACCGGGTGCTGCGGCGATCCACCGATCCGCGACACGACGTTGACGACGGCAAACGCCGCGAACGAGGGAGCGGCGGCCTGCGCCGCGAAACCGCCGCCGAAGAGAACCCCGCCAGCGGCAAGGAGCTTCCGTCGCGAGATCATCCGGGTCAGCTTCGCGTAGCTCAGCTGGACCGCCCCCGAGGCAACGCTGCCGGTGGCCGCGAGCAGCGCGATGATGTCGGCGGTGACCCCGAACTCGGCGATGATCCGGATGTAGACGAGTGGCAGCAGCACCGCCTGGGCGTGGTTCACGGCGTGGGCGATCGACAGCAGCCAGAGCGTCCGGTTGCGATGGATGTCGGTCGGCATCGGCGCATGGTGCGGCATCGATCGTGGCGACGTCGCGCCGTCCTGCCCGATGACGCGATCGTTCAGGTCGTGGTGGATGGTGCCTGCCCGGAGACGGAGCTAGCGTCCTCGCGGCCGCGGCAACAGGACCAGCGCGAACAGGGCAAACGGGCCCCCGATTGCCCCCACGGCTCCCCAGACCCAGGCCCGACGGCCCAGTGACGGTGCGCGCCGGTATGCCAGGACCGCGCAGACGATCCAGACGACCAGTCCAAGAACAACGATGCCGGTACCGGCAAACTGCATCGGATCCATGGCCGCGCGAGGCCTCCCTTGCGATGGCGGATGAGCGTTCGCGTAATTCTGACGGCCCAGCGGACGGCCGGGACGGGGTTGCCGCGTCCATCCCGGCGAGAGATTCTTCGACCGGATCGCTGAGCTGCAGGCCCTCTCGACGCAGTCGAGGCAGCCGAGGCAGCCGCGATCAAGACGGCGAAGGCGTGTTACCTCTTCGAGGAAGGATCAGGGCAGCCGGATTAGTACTGGAAGAGGAGCTCGCGATACTTCGGAAGGGGCCAGAAGTCGTCGGCGACGAGGGTTTCGAGCTCGTCGACGACGCCGCGGAGGGCCTCCTGTGCCGGGATGACCTTCGTGACAAACACCTTTGCTTCGGCTGGGACGGAATCGGCCTCGTGGGCCTTGTGTTGCGCTTTCTCGACGGCATCGATCGCGTCGACGAGCGAGTCGGCGAGGCGCGAGACCCGCTCGCAAACAGATGCGATCCCGCGCGAAGACGGCGCGCCGTTGAGCAGCCCGAGGTACTGCGCCGTGGCAGGCAGGATCATCGTCGAGGCGATGTCGCGTGCGCAGTTCGCCTCGATGTCCTGGACCTTGACGTAGCGCTCCCAGTTGATGTCGACCCGTGAGGCGAGCTCGCGCTCCGACAGGACGCCGAACTTGGAGAAGACCGCCTTGGCCTTCTTCGTCGTGAGCGCCGGCAGGGCATCGACGGTCGAGCGGTTGTTCGGCAGTCCGCGTCGGGCCGCCTCGGCATGCCATTCCTCGGAGTAATTGTTGCCGCCGAAGATGACCTGCTTGTTCTCACGGACGATCCCGGACAGGATCGTCGTCAGGCCCTCGAAGTCGCCCGGCTCGAGCTTGTCCAGATCATCGGCCAGTTGCTCGAGCGAGTCAGCGACCGCGGTGTTGAGGACCGTCTGGGGCCAGTAGATCGGCGCCGACGACCCGACAGCCCGGAACTCGAACTTGTTGCCGGTGAAGGCGAACGGCGAGGTCCGGTTGCGATCCGTGTGGTCCTTCGGCAGGACCGGCAGCGAGGTAACACCAAGCTCCAGGTCGCCGCCCTTCTTCGAGGCGGACGCTGGGCCGTGCTCGAGCTGCTCGATGACGTCGTCGAGCTGCGAGCCGAGGAAGATCGAGACGATCGCCGGCGGTGCCTCGTTGGCGCCCAGGCGATGGTCGTTGCCGGCGTCGGCGATGCTCGCTCGGAGCAGGTCGGCGTGGACGTTGACGCCTCGGATGACGGCCGCGAGGAAGGCCAGGAACTGAGCATTGGCGTGGGGGTCGTTGCCGGGGTCGAGGAGGTTCTCGCCGTCGTTCGTGCCCATCGACCAGTTGTTGTGCTTGCCGGACCCGTTGATGCCGGCGAACGGCTTCTCGTGGATCAGCAGCATCAGGCCGTGCTGCGGGGCGAGCCGGCGCATCGTGCTCATCACGATCATGTTGTGGTCCGAGCCGACCGACGTCGGCTCGTACACGGGCGCCATTTCGAACTGGCCCGGGGCGACCTCGTTGTGACGAGTCTTGGCCGGGATGCCGAGGCGCCAGAGCTCGCGGTCGAGGTCCATCATGAAGGCCAGGATCCGCTCCCGGATCGGGCCGAAGTACTGGTCCTCCAGTTCCTGGCCCTTGGGCGACGCAGCTCCGAACAGTGTTCGGCCGGTCAGGAGGAGATCGGGGCGCTGCTCGGCGAGCCGGCGATCGACGAGGAAGTACTCCTGTTCCGGGCCGATGTTCGTGAACACGTGGCTGGCGCTCGAGTTGCCGAACCAGCGGAGGATGCGGAGCGCCTGTTTGCCGAGGGCCGCCTGGGAGCGCAGGAGCGGGATCTTGTGGTCCAGCGCCTCGCCAGTGAAGGAAACGTAGGCCGTCGGGATTGTCAGCGTCACGCCGTTCGGCTCGACCTGGAGGAAGATCGGCGAAGTCACGTCCCAGGCCGTGTAGCCGCGCGCCTCGAACGTCGCCCTGATACCGCCCGACGGGAACGAGCTCGCGTCGGGCTCGCCCTGGACGAGGTTCCGACCGGAGAATTCGGCGATCGTCTGGCCGTCGCCGGACGGGGTCAGGAACGAGTCGTGCTTCTCGGCCGTGGACCCCGTCATCGGGATGAACCAGTGGGTGTAGTGCGTCGCTCCGTGAGCCAGTGCCCACTCCTTCACGCCGTGGGCGACCGCATCGATGATCGCCGGGTCGAATGGCTCGTGGCCCTCGATGGTCCGGCGCAGCTTCCGGAAGATCGGCTTGGCGAGGTACTGGCTCTGGGCGCCTTCGTGGAACACGTACTGGCCGAAGATGTCGGCGCCTGCGTCCTCGAGGTAGTCCTGGGTCTTCGCGACCCGGTGGCTGGCGATCTCCGCGATCGCGGTGTGTCGGGCGGTCATGAGTCGCCTGCGGTCATGCGATCTGAGTCCTCCATCGCGCGCGAGTTGAGCGGCCCTCAGCCGCCTTGGAGGAGCCTATCACTGGGGCCGGTTGCGGTTCAGTAGCGGTCGCGTGTCCAATCAGCCCGGGTTGCGTGCGGCGACCAGGTCGTCGAGCAATCGCCCGAACTCGCGCTCGACGTCGACGTAGCGATCGGACCGGGCGACGATCGCCAGGTCGCCCGCAGGCGACAACCGTGCCCAGATCCGCCGGCGCGGCAGGTAGAACGTGATCGCGATCCCGGTGATGAGCGAGGCGAAGGCGGTCCAGATGATCCCCTGGCCAGGATCCTTCTTGGCGATCAGCAGCGTGAACTCGCCGAACCCAAGTACGCCAACGCTGAAATCCGTGCCCTGGGCCGGGGCCGCCTCTCGGGCGGCGAGGGCCAGTGGAAACAGATCTTCCACGATCGGAGTCCCGTCCGGCTGCTCTCCGATGATGCGATACGGCGCGATGACGACGATCCCCGTGTTGTCGGCCTGGCGCCGGAGAAGGAGCCGCAGGCCGACATCGCGGCCGGGCACCGACAGCGTGCCGTACGGCGACCCGGCGGCCTCGTCGTCGAGCGGGACCGGGCCGTCCCAGAGCGGCCGCCCGTTGGAGTCGCTGATGAGGAGGTCGATCGCCGGCCCGAATCCGTTCTGGTGGAACGTGTACCCGGCGACCGCGAGCGGGTCGTTGACGCGGATGGTCTTGTGGGCGATCTCACGGCCGTCCTGGTACACGGCCAGCTCGGTCGTGAAGTCCTTCGCCTGGCCGGTCTCCGCGAACCCGGGAGCCTCGAAGCCGAGGTTCTTGACGAGAAGCAGGCCCGGCGTCCCGATCGGTTGGACCGTGAGCGAGTCGCCTTCCGTCACGATGAGTCCCTGCTCGTCGCCGAAGACCGACGTCACGACGGCCGCGACGAGGAACAGGATCAGGCCGAGGTGGGTCAACAGCGTCGCGAGTTTCGTGTACTGGTGCCGATCGCCGTAGAGGTGGCGAACTCCGTCGACCTCTTCCTCCCTGACCTTGAAGCGATGCCGGCGGAGCGTCGATCGCACCGTGTCCGCGCCGACGCCCGTCATCGCCGCCCGGTCCGGGAGCGTCGGCAGGAAGAAGAGGTCCGGCTGGACGACCCTGACGTCGACCGACTGGCGCCAGAGCCTCGGGGTCCGGTCGAGCGTACAGACGACGATCGAGATGACGAGCACGATGAGCCCGATGGTGAACCAGGTAGAGGTGAAGATCTGAAAGACCTGGAGCTGTTCGAGGGCATCGACAACGCCCGCGCCGAAGATGCCGTCGTAGCGGTCGTGGATGTCGGCCATCGCCCCTGCGTAGTCGGAGGCGGAGCGAAACGCGAAGCCGGGCAGCTGGCGGATCGTCATCCCGACAACCGCGAGCAGGGACAGGACGATGATCTGGGTGACAGCGAAGTTGACCGACGTCAGCAGGCGCCAGACTGCCCGCCCGAGCCGAGCGAGCGGGTCCGGCCGGGCGGACCGCGCGTTGGCGGCCCAGGTGACGACCGGACTGGCGATCGGAAGGCTCCTAGACAGACGTGGATGTGGCGGCGGTCGCTGCCGCGGGTCCGGCCACCGCCGACGCCGCGGCGAGGCCCCGCTCGAAGTCGGCGACGAGATCGTCGAGATCCTCGAGCCCGACGGAGCACCGGAGGAGGCCCGCGGTGATCCCGGCGTTCGCAAGGGCGGCATCGTCGAGCTGGCGATGCGTCGTCGACGGTGGGTGAACGACCATCGTGAAGACGCTGCCGAGCGAGGCCGTCAGCTCGGGGATCGCCAGCGCATCGATGAACGCCCGACCGGCCGCACGGCCGCCGGCGAGCTCGAACGCGAGCATCCCGCCGCCGAGGGAGAGCTGCCGCATCGCCACCTCGCGCTGGGGGTGGCTGGCGAGCGAGGGGTGGTAGACGCGCGACACGGCGTCCTGACGCTCGAGCCATGAGGCGAGTGCCGCCGCGGTCGCCGTGTGTCGTTCCATTCGGATCGCCAGCGTCGAGATGCCGCGCAGGACGAGGAACGCCGAGTTCGGTGCGAGTGACGCTCCCGTGTCCACCTGGAGCGTGCGGATCGCGTCGATCAGATCGGTCCGACCGCACACGACGCCGGCCAGGACATCGCTGTGGCCGGACAGGTACTTCGTCGCCGACTCGATGACTAGGTCGGCTCCCAGTTCGAAGGGCCGGCAGAGATACGGCGACGCGAACGTGTTGTCGACGACGTACATGGCGCCGTGGCGATGGGCGAACTCGGCGAGAGCGCGATGGTCGGCCACGACGATCGTCGGGTTGGCGATCGTCTCGGCATAGAGGATCCGGGTCGGCGCCGCGGCGAGCGCTGCCTCGACCGCGTCCGCGTCGCTCATGTCGACATAGGCCGTCGTCACCCCGAGCCGCCCCAGGATGTCGCTGAACAGTGCCCGCGTCGTCCCGTACGAGGCGCGGGTGGCCACGATCCGATCGCCAGCCGAGACGAGCGAAACCACCGCGGCGTGGATCGCCGCCATCCCCGACGCCAGCGCGTAGCCGGCCTCGGCACCTTCGAGCTCCGCGACCGCGGCCGCGAGCGCGGCGACCGTCGGGTTGTCGATCCGGCTGTAGGCGTAGCCCGGTTGCTGGTCGGTCAGGACGGCGCCCAGCCCGTTGGCGTCGTCGCTCGAGAACGTGACCGTCTGGTAGATCGGCACCGAAGTCGGGCGCTGGTCGACCGTCGGCGCGCGGTGGGCCGCCCGGATCGCCCGCGTCGAGAAGCCGGTCGGTCGATCGAGCGCGGCCTCGTGCAAGGGCTGGGAATCGTGCTCCGGCATGGCCGGATGCTACACCGACTCGTCCGTCGACCCGCTGACCCCGATGGGGAAACCCATGACCCGGTTGCGGCCGCCGCGCTTCGAGGCGTACATCGCCTGGTCGGCGCTGATCAACAGCTCGTCGCTCGTTCGGCCATCGTCGGGATAGCTGACGACACCGACGGAGATCGAGGCCTGGAGGACGCTCCCCGACACTTCGATGTCGAGCTCGGTGACGCCGATCCGGACTTTCTCGGCGAGGACGTACGCGCCCGTCGGATCGGTCTCGGGCAGGAGGACGACGAATTCGTCGCCGCCGTAGCGAGCGGCGGTATCGATCTTCCTCACGCCGGAACGGATGACCTCGCCGACGCCGCCGAGGACCCGGTCGCCGAAATAGTGACCGTGGTGGTCATTGATCGTCTTGAGTTCGTCGAGATCCATCATCAGGAGGCAGAACCCGCGATTGGATCGTGCGCTCCGGGCGATCTCGCGATCGACGGCCGCGAAGAAGAACGTCCGATTGAACAGCCCGGTCAGGGGATCGATCGTGGAGAGCCGGATCGCCGCGTCGCGCGCGCGTCGCTGCTCGCTGGCGATGACCCCTGCGACGTAGGCCAAGAGAACGAGCGCCGTCAGGTTGATCCCGACCTTGGCGAGCGCGTCCGCCGAAAGTGTGGCTGAGGCTGACGTCGGCGATGTAATGGCGAAGACGTAGGCGAGGCTCGCGACCGCCGCGAGGGCGAACGTCACCCGCGGCGAGACCACGAGTGCGGCGCCGGCGACGATCAGCGGGAAGATGAAGAAGAACGGGCTCTTCTCGCCCCCGGTAAGCAGGACCAGGAGCGTAGCGAACGTGATCGCGACGCTGCCCTCGACGATGAACTTCGCGCTGCCAAGCGAGCTTGGCGGCAGCAGATCGTGGACGAGGAGAACGAACAGCCCGGCGATCGCCAGCAGCGCGAAGATCGCCGGCTGGGTATCGGGCCAGAGGCCGGTGATCGCCACGATCGTCGACGTCGCGAGGATGAAGACCCAGCTGACGATCCGGACGACCCGGTCGTAGGCGCGCGTAGGCACGCCGTCCGGGTCCACGACGCCCGCCGGATCCCCGTGGACGACTGCGAATTCTGCGGCGACCCGGTCGCCCTGGTCGATCTGGCGGCCGAACGACAGCAGGCTCTTTCGGCCAATCAGCGGGGGGAGCAGGACGGCGCCCATGACGACGAGGTTGGCGAGAACCGCCACGAAGAGCAGCGTCAGGACTGGCTCGAGTGGCACCGGGTCGACCTCTCCACGAGCGGGGACGACGGCGGCGCCCCGTCCCCCAATCTTAGTCCGTCCCGCTGATCCCCTAGCGGGTGCCCCACTGGTAGGACTGCTTCACCATACGCAGGTAGACGAACGTTTCGGTGTCCCGGACACCATCTATGGTGCGCAGACGCTCCGCTAAAAATCGGAGCAGGCCCTCGTTGTCCTCGCACACCGTCTCGATCAGGATGTCGTAGGTCCCGGCGGTTATGACCACGTAATCGACCTCGGCGAACTCCGCAACCCTCGCGGCGACCGACATGAGGCGGTCCGCCTCGCAGCGGATTCCGATCATCGCCATCTGCTGGAACCCGAGCTTCAGCGGGTCGGTGACACCGACGACCTGGAGGATTCCGCGGTCGACGAGGCGGTTCGTGCGAGCGCGGACGGCGGCCTCTGAGACACCGAGCTCGGCCGCGATCTGGGTGAACGGCCGGCGGCCGTCCTGCTGAAGGTGCTCAATGATCCGCTTGTCGAGATCGCTGACCTCGTCGCCGGTGCGGCCGGATGCGCGTGGCCGGGTGGTCGTCACGGCACCGAGCCGGCGGACACAGCCGGCGAGCCGGATGCACCTGCGGCCGGTGACCCGGTCTTTGTCTCCAGCCGGATGACCGAGCGCTGTTCCAACGGCCAGAGAAGCGGGTCGATGAGGTCGACGAGCACCTTGGCCTGCTGTTGGCGGTCGGCATCGGGGGCGGCGAGCACGCCTGTGACCGGGCCGAATTCGATGAAGATGTTGAGGCCGACGAACGTGTACGGCGCATTGCCCTGCGTCGGCGGCTTCGTCGGGTCCCATTTCGTCGCCTGGCGGAGCGCGGCGCTGGAGCGGAATTCAGTGATGATGAGCGGCCAGTTGCCGATGGCGGCGTTGATTCGCTTGACGATCGGCGAGGTCGGGTCGCCCGACGTCGCGTTGTTGACGTTCAGGGGCAGGTCGCCAACCCTGATGGCCACGAAGATCTGGTCGGCGGTCGCGGGCTCGGTCAGGTGTGGATCGGGCGTCACGACAGGCGTCGGACGGGCCGTTGGCGGAGCCACCGAGGGAGGCGTGCTGCCGCAGGCGGTCACGAGCAAGGTCGCGATCACCGCGCCGGCCCCGAGCCGGGCAGCGTGATTCGAAAGTCGCATGATCGGCCGGATGCTAGCACGCGCTTCGCACTGAGCGCCCCCCTGACAAAGGTACCGGCGGGCCCATCCAAGCGTGGGAACCCTTCACCCATTATCCAGCAGCGGCAGCACTCGTGCGAATCGCTCGATCGATTCCCGGGTGATCGGATCGAGGACGAGTTGAACGTGGCCGATGCCGGCGAGCGCGTACCTCCTGAGCTCCTCGGCCATCTCTTCGACGGTGCCGTCGAGGGGCATCACAGTCTGAGCAACCGTGGTGTCCCCCATCGTTCGCCCCGTTCCACCTGGCAGCTGAACGAGGACGGCCACCGTCCGCTCAATGTCCGCCGGGTCGCGCCCGACCTCGACGCAGGCAGCGTCGACTTTCACCGTCAGAGCGGCGACGCCGGCCGGTGAATTCTCGGTGTCAGCGAACCAGGCATTCCATGAATTGACGAACGGGGCTGCGATTCGCAGCATTCGATGCCCGGTCGAGCCGATCATCAGCGGCGGCCCGCCCGGACGCGGCCCACGTGGCAGCAGCTCGCAGTCGCGGGCGCTGTAGTAGGTGCCCTCGAAGTCCACGGCACCGTCGCGGAGAAGCGTGCGGATGATCGTGAACGCCTCCTCGAAGCGGTCGATCCGGTGATCGAACGGGACGCCGAAGGCCCGGAACTCGGTCTCATTCCAGCCGGCGCCGAGGCCGAGGATGAATTGCCCGCCGGAGATCTCGTCGATCGTGTCTGCGCGCTTGGCGAGGATCGCCGGGTTGTGGAATGCGGTGCAGGCCACGAACGGACCCAGTTCCACCCGCTTGGTCACGGCCGCGAGTGCGGCAAGCATTGCCCACGCCTCCCAAGGGCCTCGCGGCGGGCGATCCGGCCAGCGGTAGAGGAGGTGCTCGCCAAGCCACAACGAGTCGTAACCCAGATCTTCGATCGCTCTCGCCATGTCGAGGATCTCGTTCCAGCGCACCTTGCGCTCAACCTCGGGGAGCTGGACACCAACCTTCAGCGGGCGGGACACGCATGGACCTCCTTCCAGTGGCGCTGACGCTATTGCCCGGTCGCGCTCGACCGATGGCCGGCCCCGGCGCCGAGCAGCAGGCTGAGCCCCCAGCCGACGCCGCCCGCCAGCATGATCGTTCCGCCGATGAGATGAGCCGACCAGGCGATAGGTCCGGTCGCCCACAGGACGGCGAACGCGGCGGCAACGAGCACGGACGGAGCGAGGAACGCGAAGGCTTGGAGCCGCCACCCGGACACTTCCGGCCGCAACCAGATGAACAGGAGATCGGCGAGGAACCCGCCGAGGATCGGCGCGCCAACCAGCCGACCCTCGTCGTGGAGGAACGTCAGCCCGGCGAGCGACGCACCGAAGAGGAGTGTCAGCCAGCCCGCTGGCAGCCTCCGCCAGCGTGCGTCGAGCAGGAGCATCGGGACGACGACGATTCCGGTCGTGACGACCGCCGACGCGACGCCGATGTGCGGCCCGTACCACGTCGGGTCGTCGAGCTCGTAGCTGAATCGCGGCCACGGGTCGACGAACGGATTCGCGATATGGAGCGCGAATGCCACGAGGCCGGTGATCGCGACCGCCGACAGGATCGCCGGCAGAAATGAGGGCCATGTCGCCTCGTCGTTCCGTGACCACGCCGCGCGGATCGGCCCGCTCGCGATCAGGCAAGCGCCCACGCCGAGGCCGAGATGCGTCGGGCTCAGGAGCGCCTCGGCGTCCGCCTCGATCCCGAACAGGACATGCCAGGCCGTGTCGAGAGCACCCATCGAGAGGAAGAACCCGACGCCGACCAAGGAGGTCCCGTAGCCGACCGGGATCGCGGCGATCGCCTTACCGCCGCCGAGTCTCGCCGCCACCGGCGGGCCGAGGAGGACGATGGCGACGGCCAAGAACGCCAAATAGACGACGGCGTGCCACGGGGTGATGACCGACTCGAGCGCGAGCAGCTGATGGCTGTGCGCCCATCCGTCGAGGGTCGCCCCGGCGAGCATCGCCACGGACAGGCCGGCGACGACCAGGTCGTAGGGTCGGAGGCTCGCGAACGTCGGGGCACGCTCGCCGGCGGGTACGCGCGATCGAGCTCGTCGAGCCCCGATCTCCATCGGGATCCAGAGAGCAACGAGCGCGACGAGGTCCGTCGCGTCGCTAGTCAGCTCGACGGCGACCGGTCCGCTGGCTCGGGGGCCACCGGGGATCAGTCCGGCCAACAGGCGGACAGGCCACTGCGCGACGCCCAGAACTTGCTCGTACAGCGTTTCCGCGACGGGCAGGAGCTTGACGGCGGCGAAGGCGATCCCGGTCGCCGCGACCGCCGCCACGACGAGCCGCACGTCCGGCCCTCGCCAGCGCCCGGCCGCTGCCAGCGCCAGCTCCGCGACTGCCACGAGCAGCAGGGGAAAGAAGACGAGACCGGCGACGTCGGAGAGCTTGCCCGTCACGAGTCCTGGCGCGATCGCCTTGAACACGTGGTCGTTGGCGATGAGCAGCGCTATGGCCACGAGAGCTACTGGCTGCGGCAACGCATCGCCGGGGATCGGGCGTCGCCCGGGCGCGGCCGCAAGCTTCATGCCTGCCGCGGCAGAGGCCTCTGAGCTCACGCTCGGCCGCTCACTCGGGGACCTCCTTGATCTGGAGCCGATGGTGGTCGGGGTGGTCGGATTCGAACCGACGGTCTCGTGCTCCCAAAGCACGTGCGATAACCAGGCTTCGCTACACCCCGCCCGATTCGTGCTCAGGAACCACAGATGACTCCTGCGCACTGCCACTATGGTTTGGCCTACAGCGCCCAATCGCAAAGCGGCCCTGATGATACGTCCTCATCCGAGCTGACCACCGTGCTGTCGTCGGACCCACGGGAGCTCATTGCCGAGCGCACGATCACCATCCTGCCCTGTGAGCGTCCCAGAGTAGGCGACAATGGCCCCCCGTGGAATCCGATTCCGGCGACGACAAGCTGCTGGCGGCACAGGAAGCCCTCCAGGCGGAAGCGGCGGCTGTTCTGACGGATCTGGATCTGCTCGAGCACCTCAAGCGGGTAGGCGATCCCGTCCGGACCGGCAGCTCGGTGCTCGGTCTCATGGTCGCCCGTGACATCGACGTGACGACGCTCTGCCCGTCCCTGGAGCTACAACCGATTTTCGACGTCGGACGGGCGCTGGCCGGCCATCCACGAATCCGCCGTATCTCCTTCCGAAACGAAACAGGTCGCTGGAACACGGAGCCGGCCTATCCCGACGGGTTGTACTGGTTGGTCGAGTACGTCACCGAGGACGCTGTGACCTGGACCCTCGACCTGTGGTTCCTCCTCGAGGGCTACACCCAGTTCGATCTCGAGCACATCCGGACGATCCCGCCTCGGCTCAATCGCGAGGTTCGCCTGGCGATTCTCCGGATCAAACACGCTCGGCTCGACCTTCCAGCCGCCGAACGCGGGCCCAGCTATCGCATCTACGAGGCGGTCCTCGACCACGGCGTGAAGACGCCGGATGACTTCACCCGCCACCTCGAGGAGGGAAGTGCGTGACCACGCCCACGCTTCACGGTCGTGCGAACGGCGGCTATCTAGATCCTATGGCATGGGAGCGTGGAACTCGAAGCTCTCGACAATAGGCATCACATCAGCGACCTGCTCTTCGAGCTGGGAAGGCTCCGACGGTCCACCACTGTAGATCGCGATGGCCATCGTCCGCCCACCCGTGAGGTCGAGAAGGATCAGTCGGAACGGATTGTTGGGGAGGAGGCCGACCCCGGCGCTTCTCTCGAATTCCGGCCCGAGTAGGAGGGGCATTGCGATGATCGGCCCATCCGGGTGCTGGCAACCTCCGGTCCACGTCGGCGCGAGGTGGAGATCGAGCATCTGGCCCTCGTAGCCGCCGATGGTCACCGCCGCCGGTCGTGTGGATATGACGCCAGGTCGAGCAAGGATCGCCGCCACGATGTCATCGACCCCGCGCCCGACACCCGGCGCTTCGCTGGACTGGCCGCAGATCGCGCCTTCCGTGTAGTCCGCCATCAGCCGGGCCCGCGTGAAGAGATGGATGAACGTATCCATCGAGGGCTGACTTGCCGAGTCATCGGGGAGCTGATGCAACAGGAACGCCCCGGCTCGGTCCTCCTTCACCTTCCACCGGTCCGGGACCGTGTACGACAGCTGTCCTTGCTCACCGAGTGCCCCGAACGGGTCAAAAGCTGATGTCAGGTACGTTCCGGGCGCCAGCGGCTCGCCAGGAGCCAGCGGCTCGCCACTTGGGGGAAGGGGAAGGTCTGCTCGCACCCAAGGCCCAGCCAGCGCCTCCTCGCGCGCCGCGCAGGCATCCGTCCTGATCGCCGTCAAGGTCATTACCGTGCCCTGCCCCTCGAGCGACCAGCGGTAGGCCCCGATGTCGCCGATCGCGCATTCCGGTGTCTCGGCGGTAGCTGTGGCCACGAGCGTATCGAGGCCGACCGCCCCGACCGTGGATGTGGACGCCGCGTCGCCCGGCGCGGGCCTGAAGTCCATCAGGTCACTCGTCAGGCTGAGGAACCCCGACCCCCACTGATCAAGGCCCGGCGTGACAGCGTACGGTCGTTGCCACGAATGACGAAGGACCTCGGGGACCGGCCCGGAGGTTGATGGGGCGGGACTCAGCGTCGGCTGCGGGCCGATGTCGGACTCGGACGGTCGCCCAAGGACGGCAACGCCAACCGCGCCGATCAGCATGATGGCCGCGATGGCAACCGCCAAGCGAACGCCGGCGATAGGCCGACCGAGCTGGCCGGCGCCGAGCCGCCGCTGCAACCAGTTCGTCCCGTGCTGGGACGACATCGCGGTACGCGAGACCGCCAACGCGTCGATGCGGCGCGCGGTCGCGGGATCCGTGTAGGCGCGGACCCGCTCTGCAAACCGAGTCTCGAACGGCTCCGTGTCACGTCGGTCAGTCATCGCCGAGGTCCTTTCGCAACCGTTCGAGGAGGCGATGGAGCCGCACTCGCACGCCCGATGCGGTCATCCCCATCGCCTGACCGATCTCCGCCGATTCGAATCCGCCGACGAACCGCATGCCGACGATTGCCCGGTCCTTCGGATCGAGCCGACCGAGGGCGTCGGCAAGGTCGATCCTCGCCGCATGGTCGATGTCGCGCGGTCGTGCCGGGTCGGTGACCGCTAGCTCCCGAACCGTTCGCCGGCGCCGGCTCCGGACGAGCTGGCGCGCCTCGTTGGCGGCAACCGCCATCAGCCACGGCCGCAACCGGTCCGGGTCCCGCAGGTCCTTCAGCCGCCGATATGCCACGGCCCAGGCTGATTGCTCCGCCTCCTCAGCGATGTCGAGGTCGCCGCAGACGAAGTAGGCGATGCGGGCCATGTCCTCGTGGTGCGCAGCGACGATGCGGGCGAATGCGACTTCATCGCCGGCGATGGCATGTTCAACCATCGACCGCTGGGGGTTGGACTCCACGATCACGCTTCCGATCATGCTCTAAAGATGCCGGCCGGACCGGGCGCGTTACATCCTCGGGACTCGCACACGACGGGAGCCCTTGATAGAGGCGGCTCGGGCGGCTGCCGGTTACCGAACGAGGGAGCGCCAACGGGCTGTGCCGCCCAGCCCGCAGCATTCGCGATCACCCGGCGAACAACTGCTCCCAAACGGTCACGGGCGCGACCGACCGACGGAAACTTGCGCAGTTGTCCGCTATCGCGGCTTGCGCGCCGCGGCCGGGAGCGTGTTCATTCGACTGCCTCCTCCGACGGTCGTGGAGGGATCTTCCTCCACACGCGAAGGCGGTCGGTGACCGCATGCGACGCCACGAGACAGATGAGTCCCGGGACGACGAGCGCGAGTGGCAAGATCAGCACAGCCCCGGCCGCAACGATCAGGGCCAGCAGACCGGCCAGGATGATCGCGTAAAGCGGGGCCGCCAGAACCCCGTACAGCGAGTTCCGGATCGCGCGCAGGAGCCCACCGTCCGGCTGCAGGAACACGAATGGCCAGACGTACAGCACACTCACGCCAAACAGGATCCCGAGGACGGCCACGGCCGCAGCGAGCCATGCCCCCGGTTCCGCAGGGTCGGGATCGAACCGAACGTTCACCCCGGCAATCGTCAGCCCGGCCGCGGCCCACAGCGCCCAGACCCATCCGCCAATGAACCGCCGCCGGACTGAGCCGAGGTAGTCCCGGATTCCCGGGGTTCGCCCGGCGGCGAGCTCGTGCATCGACTCGAACAGTGCGGCTGTCGCCGGCGGGAGCAGGACGACCGTCAGGCTGAGGCCGACCCACGCGAGATTGATGCGGCCCGATCAGCGATCAATGCGTCCCATGCGTCACTACACCGAGCTCCGGACGACCGCGGACCGCCTCGAGCGGCTCGCGCCACATCACGGCGACCACTCGCAGGCGCCCACTCGAAGGATCAAACCTCGAGCGTCTGCCTGGCGAGCCATCTGCCGAGCACCCAGGCCCGCTCGATGCGGTCGCGGGATCAGCCAGAACCCGTCGACGACGCTCTCTCCGGCGGAGTCCAGGCCCGCGTACGTGAGGCGGATCTCGTGCTCGCCGGTGCTCAGCTCGAGCGGGTCGCCGATCATGGTCGAGCCAGAGGTAGTCACGGTCTGGCGAGATCCGCTCCGGAAGGGTCGCGACAGGCTGCCCGTCCAGCTCGACCCGCAGACCGCGACCGCCTCCGGTCGAGGATCTCGTTCCAGACAGTCGGCGGGCGCCTCGGCCAGCGTCTCGACAAGCGTCAGCGGCGCGAGGTTCGATGGGGTGTCGGGATCGGTCCCCGTCCAGTCGATGAAGCCGCCGACGAACCCGATGCCGACCTCGAACCCGAGCTCGGGCCCCGGCTCCGGCGTTCCGCCGATTGAGGCTCGTCCCAGGGCAGCGCGACCTCGTAGCGATAGCCGCCCGGGACTTCGCGCCAGGCGAGCGTGGCGCCGGGCAGGAACCTCCCTGCCCTACCCAGTCCCAGACCTGCGGGCCGCTCGGCGTCTGGGCGAGCGTCAGCTTCACATCGATCCGGCTTCGCTGTCCGGTCGTGTCGAGGTACAGCCAGACGGCGTCACCGCGCCACACATCCGGACCGACGCCTCGACTGTCTGGTGCTCGGGATCGTGCACATTGGCGAAGACATACAGGTTCTCCGCATCCCAGGCGAGGCGAAGCTCCATGCTCGCCCGCTCCGGGCCCGGCCAGCTCGACGTCGCCGCGCAGGATCTGCTCGACCGACCCGATCGATGATCGATGGTGCCTCCGGCCAATCGCCGGCGTCGCCGTCGATTGTCGGGGCGGCGGGGATCCGGATAGCCTCGACGATCGAGCCGGCGTGCGCGTCGAGCGCCTGGCGAAGATGGGCCAGGTAGAGGTCGTAGCCGCCGGCGGACTGGCGATCGTGAACGGGAACGTGAGGCTGTCGCCGCTGCCCAGTGCCTCATAGCGTCCGCCGGAGTAAAACGCCTCGCCGGTCCAAGTCCTGCAGTCCATAGCGTGGCGAGCCGCTCGCGGTCAGCCCACGCTCCGCCTCGACGATCACGCCGCGATTCGTCGGGTTCCGACGGTCCGGGCGGTGAAGTAGCGGGACGCGACCGGATCGTCTGCGACGGCCAGGAGCGCGAGTAATGCCTCGATCGTGCTCTCGGCGCCGGAGTTCCGGTTGACCCGCAGCTCACTTGGCCCCGTCGAGGCCGTCGAACGCCGCGGCCCGTCGCCGGGTCGTACATCGGTGTTCCGTGCCGGGTTGTCGCCGAAGAACCATGCCGCCGCGAGGCCGGCGAGCCGCCGGTATCGCTCGTCGCCGGTTGCCTCGGCGCAGCGCCGCATAGCCGAGCACGATCGGCGACTGGCCGTAGGCGATCTGGTCGTATGCGACGCGGGAGTACCCCGATCTCGCGGATCATCCCAGCGGTCATCAGCCGGCCGTACCACAGGTCTCGGCCTCCGCGCTGCGCCGTCGCGACCCAGTCGTCGCGCTCGAATGTCTCGTCCGGCTCGGGCGAGCGCCTCGACGCTGTGGCCGCCCCAGGCATGCCAGAACGCCGTCGAACTGGTGGTGCTTGGCCGGAGTCCGAACGGATACGTCAGGCCATCACCGGCCCGGGATTCGGCAACGGCCTGGCCGAGCCAGAAGGCGAGCCGCCTGGTCGTGTCATTCGGCTCGAGCTCGGTACCACTCGGTGAGCCCCAGCAGCGCCAGGCTGCTGATGTCGGTCCCGCCCTTGAGCAGGCCCGGCGGGCTGTCGAACACCGTGGAGGCTGCTGTCCGTCCCGGCGTCCTGGGTCAGCGCTCGGTCGAGCGCGCGCTTCGCCCTTGCTCGTACGCTTCGCGCAGCCGGCCGCGAACGCCGGGTCGACCGTCCGGAAGGCGGCGTAGCCGCGGGCGAGAGCACGCTGGCCGCGAGCGGCCCACCAGCCCCAGTCCTCGTAGCTCGTCGGTCCGTCCGTCGTTGATCGTCCCGGCTCGATCCCTCAGGAAGTTGTGGTACTCGCCCGTCCTGCGTCTGGAGATACATCACCGTCTCGAGCAGCGCCGTGCCCGTTCGATGGCCGGGCCATCGTCGTCGCGGCGGTGCCGAGCTCGAGATAGACCAGCGCGGCGCGAGCGATGTCGTCGAGCGCGGCGATCCCTTCGCCGGATGCGTCGACCCAGCGATAGGCTGGCGCCTCCGAGTAGATGTGGACGATCGCCATCGGGCGTCCGCCGACCTCGATCCGGCTCGGTCAGGAAGTCGAGGTGCGCCGGATTGACAAGGCCATGCTGCGCGGTCTCCGAGCGCGGCTAGGGTCATGCCGCGGACGACCAGGAGCGGCACCGCGGCCACGGCGACCCCAGCAGACGACGCAACGGCGAGGAATCATCAGACGGCGACTCGGCAGGTTGCACGGTCTCTTCAGCCCTTGACGCCCGCCGAGCTGGATGCCTTCGATGAACTGGCGCTGGGCGAGGAAGAACAGGATGAGGATCGGGATGGCCATCAACAGTCGACATCGCCATCATGTAGTGCCAGCGCGGCGCCTCGGTCGCCGAGATGCGTCGCCTGGAAGAACTGGAGCCCGAGTGGCAGCGTGAACCGCTCGATCGGTTCCTGGACAGGTAGATCAGTGGCAGCCTTTGAAATTGTTCCAGTTGCCCTGCGAAGCTGACAGACAGGCCGACAGCGAGGAGCACGGGCTTCACCAGCGGCAGCATCACGTGCCACAGGACCTGGACCGGCGTTGGCGCCGTCGACGATGGCCGCCTCTTCGATGTCTCGCGGCTGACGCCCAGGAAGAACTGGCGCAGGAGGAAGATGTAGAACGGGCCCCAGGCGAACAGCGATCCTGGACGGTCAGCGGATCGAACGTGTTGATCAGTCCCACCTGCTTCCAGATCAGGAAGCTCGGGATGAGGGTCACCACCCAGGGCAGCATCATCGTGCTCAGCATCAGCACGAACAGCACGTTCCGGAACCGGAACCGGAAGCGGGCGAAGCCGTAGGCCACGAGGGCCGCGCTGCCAGCAGCTCGCCGACCATTGCGAGCGTCGTGACGAACATGCGAGTTGAGGACCATCGCCCCGAATGGGAGGGCGTTCCACGCGTCCGCGATAGTTGCTCCGGTGCGACCGGGTTGGGAATGAACTCCGGAGGGAAGACTTGAATAGCTGGCCCGGGGTCTTGAACGACGTCGAGATCATCCACAGGAACGGCACAAGCGCAAAGACCGCGCCGAGGACCAGGCCAGCAGGTATACGAGCACCTTCGCCGGTGACCGTCGCGGACGTGGCTGGGGCTGGACCTCGCGCCGCTCGGCTTCGATCGGGATCGATCGTGGTGCTCATCTGCTTCACCTCACCCTCGTAGTACACCCAGGCCGTGCTCGATCGGAAGATGATGCAGCGTGAGCAGGAGGATGATCACGAGCATCACCCAGGCGATCGCCGAGGCGTAGCCCATGTGGAAGAACGTGAAGCCCTGCTTGTAGAGGTACACGTTGAGGAAGGTTCTCCTGCGGGAACCCTCACGAACAGGCCCTGGTCGAAGATCTGGATGCCGGCGATGATGCCGATAACCAGGAGGTAGAAGAGCGTCGGCGTCAGCTGCGGGATTGTGATGTGGCGGAACTTCGGGAGAAGTGCCCGCGCCGTCGACCTCGGCCGCTTCGTAGAGGTCCCTCGGGATGTTCTTGAGACCCGCCAGCATGATCACCGTGTTCGCTCCGAACATACCCCAGAAGCTCATGATCACGAATCCCCACAGGACCGTGTCGGGGTCGAGGAACCAGCGGGGTGGGGTGTCGGACTGAACTAGCGACCAGACAGGTTCTGTCGCGCTGTTCACCAGCCCCGATCGCGTCGGCAGCAGCATGATGCCGCCACAGCAGGGCCGTGATGAAGGCCGGCAGGATGGCCGGCAGGTAGTACAGGGTCCGCCACAGGCCGACGCCGCGCACCCCCTGGTTGAGGAGCGTCGCGGCGAGCAGAGCGAGCCGACAAGACCGAGAGGGACGGTGATCGCGGAGTAGGCCATCGTCAGCCGGAGCGAGGCCCAGAACCGTTCGTCCTTGCCGAGGAGCTCCTGGTAGTTCGCCAGCCCGACCCAGTTGGGAGACTGGAGGACGTTGTAGTCGGTCAGACTCAGGTACAGCGAGGCAACGACCGGGAACAGGTTCCAGATGAAGAACCCCAGGAACCACGGCATGATGAGGGCGAAAGCCGGTCGCCGGCTCGCGGCGCACCCCTGCCGCCCGCAGGCCCCGGTAGGTGAGAAACATGACCCCGACGATCGCCGCCGCCACGAGGAGGTAGCGCACGAGGGTCTCCGCGTACCACTGGACCATGGCACACCTCGCTCAGGGTTTTTGGGGACGCCGACCCGATCTCGAGCCGGCGCCCCCTGACCGCTCAGGCCGTTATTTCAGGAGTTCCTCCAGCTTGGGGCGGACCGCCTTCGCGAGGTCTGCGGCAGTCCCCTTGTCGTGGTAGAGGAGGTCCTGGAATTCGCGCCAGAACAGGTCGTCCCACTCCTGCTGGCGGGGGACCACGTTGAACGAGCGCATGTCCTTCGTTGCCGCGATGATCGCGTCGACCTGCTGGTCCTTTTGCACCTTCCACTTCTCAGGAAAGCTCGCCTTGATCACTTCGGCGGTCGCCAGGTCCGTGAGGGGCGAGACGATCTTCCAGTGCTGGATGCCGTCGGTCAGGGCAACCAGCGCCTTCGTGGCGAGCTCCGGGTTCGTGACCTTCGCGTTGACGACCGTGGATCCGGTCCAGGCGAACGTCGTCCGCGACTTGGGCCCCTTCGGCACGACCGCCGCGCGAATGTCGAGAACCTCGCCTTCGGCGGTCTCGAACGTGTCCGTTGCGCCGCCCATGAACATCGCGACTTTGCCGGCCTTGAACATCTCGCTGAAGCCCTGCTCCAGCAGCACGTCCTCGGTCGGGCAGCAGCTTGGGTTGTAGATGAGGCTCTTGTAGAACTCCGCGCCCGCGATCGCTTCGGGCGAGTCGATCGGGGACGACGCCAGGTCAGGCGTGATGACCTCGCCGCCGGCCTGCCAGATGAACATGTGCACGGGCGGCCAGCTGTTGGCGCTGAAGCCGTATTGATCGCCAGTGGTGAGCGCCTTGGCCTGCGTGGCGAACATATCCCAATCCCACGTGTCGTCGGGATAGGCAATCCCGGCGGCATCGAAGAGCTTGGGGTTGTAGTAGAGGACGACCGGCTGGCTGATCCACGGCAGCCCGTAGACCTTCTCCTGATACAGGGTCGTGTTCACGACGTCGGGGAAGTAGCGGTCGACCTGAGCAGTCGGCACATCGATCGCCGCCAGCAGCTCGGTCAGGTCGAGCAGGGCGCCGCGCGAGGCGTAGCCCGCGACATACTCCTGCGACAGCCACAGGAAGTCAGCGCCCGTCCCGCCGGCGAGGGCCGTCTGGAGCTTCGTGTAGTAGTCGGCCGGCGCAGCCTCGTGGATGATCTCGAACTCGGCCTGGCTTGCGTTGATCTTGTCGAGGACGATCTCCTGAAGCTCCTTGGCCTCGTCCTCGCCTGCCCACGTCGTGAGGCGGAACGTGACCTTGTCGGCCGGTGCCTGGCTTGTGCCCCCGCTCGTCGGCGCGGATGCGCCAGGCGAGGATCCCCCGGGTGGGCTCGAGGACTGAGTGCCGCCGCAGGCGGTGACTGCGAGCGACATTGCCGCGACGATCGCGGCGAGTCGTGTGAATCGGGTATGCATGGTTCCTCCTCGGCTGTTGCTCGTGTCGACATTCGGTGCTCTGATGCGCAACGTCTGCGGTCTCCTCCTTACTCGGTCCTCCCGTCGCGCCCTGGCGGAGGTGCGGTCGTCCCCCGTAGGACGAGTTGGGACGGCAAGAGTCCGGGGGCATCGACCTCCCGGTACTCGATGATGGAGAGAAGAGCGGTGGCAGACGCGCGGCCCCAGCTCACGACGTCCTGTCGGACCGTCGTCAGGGGCGGGTTCAGGTGGGCGGCGATGGGGATGTCATCGAAGCCGACGACCGAGAGCCGACCAGGAACGTCGATCCCGCGTTGGGCCGCCACGCTCATCCCGGCGATCGCCATGAGGTCGTTTGCGTACACAATCGCCGTTGGCCGGGTGGCGCCGTCGAGGAGGCGGGCCGTCGCCGCTGCGCCACCCGCGGCCGTGAAGTCCCCGGCATCCGTGGGGCCGGGCGCGACTCCAGCCTGAGCGTATGCCTGTCGCCACGCGTCAAGCCGCGACGCCGAGTGCACGTATCCGGGAGTCCCGCCGACGAACGCGATCCGCTGGTGGCCCAGGGACAACAAGTGTGTGACCGCCTCATGGATACCGACTCGATCATCGACGCCGACCGACGGGACCGGCGTTGCCGGGCTCGGGGCGCCGACGGCGATCGCCGGCAACTCGAGTTCCTGTACGAGCGCGATTCGTCGGTCGTCTTGGCGAAGATCGGTCAGAAAGACCCCATCGACCCGATGCTCTTGCGCCAGTCGCCGATAAGCTTCGGCCTCGGCGTGGGGCTCGTCCCGGACGACCTGGAGCACCAACGCGTTGCCGCGCTGGGCGAGCTCCGATTCGACACCCGCGATGAAGCTCGGAAAGAACGGGTCCGCGCCGAGGAGCTCAGGATCGCGGGCCAGGATCAGGCCAACGGCGAACGCCCGCGAACTCAAGAGCGCCCGGGCCCCGATGCTCGGCCGCCATCCGAGCTCATCGGCGGCGGCGATGATCCGTTCGCGGGTACTCTCAGCCACGCCCGCCTTGCCGCTGAGGGCCAGAGACACGGCACCGTTCGAGACCCCAGCGAGGCGCGCGACATCCTGAATCGTGGTGCGCCGCCGCCGCCGCGTGAGACTCAAGGCAGCCACCCCATTTGCGCTCCTAGGTGCTTGCCGGGGCTGGTATCGTAAGGCTGACTAAATGGTTTTAGCTAAAAGCATTTAGGGGAGTACAGCACTTCGGTGCTGCCTCGTCAAGCCCCAAAAGTGGCCGCAAACCCTCGAGGGGAGGACCCAGGATGTGGAGCGGGGATTGAGCACGCAGCCGGCGTACACACTGGAACGCCTTGGCATCCTGATGTCGGCGAATCGGGCCGACCCGAACGAGGCGTGGGGCGTGCTGAACCCTGCGAGCGCGCGGGGGCGGGATGGCCTTCTGTACCTCTTTCCGCGCCTCGTCGCCGAGGGCAACGTCTCGCGAGTCGGACGCGCCAGGGTGGTCTGCGACGACCATGGCGTTCCTCGCTCCGTCGAACGGCTTGGGGTCGTCCTCGAGCCAGAGGAGACCTGGGAGAAGAACGGCCCGGGGGGCGGCGTCGAGGATCCCCGTATCACGTTCGTGCCGAGCCTGGACCGGTACGTGATGGCCTACGCGGCGTACGGCCCCATGGGGCCGCGGGTAGCGGTCGCCGTGTCGGACGACCTGGTCAGCTGGCAGCGCCTCGGGCCGGCCTCGTTCGCCTACGAGTCCCAGCTTGGGGCTGACTTCCAGCTCTACCCGAACAAGGACGCGATGTTCTTCCCGGAGCCCGTCGCGGGACCAGACGGCCAACCGAGTTACGCAATGCTCCACCGACCCATGTGGGATCTCTCGTGGATCCGGGAAGGGGCCGGGGAGCCGCTCCCGCGCGGTCTGACCGATGCGCGACCCGGAATTTGGGTTTCCTACGCGCCCGTCGCCGCCGTTGAGGCGGACATCCATGCCCTGGCGCGCCTCGTGCATCATCGCCTGGTTGCGTTGCCCGAACAGTCGTGGGAGGCCCTCAAGATCGGCGGCGGGACGGCGCCTGTCAGGGTGCCGGAGGGCTGGCTGACGCTGTTCCACGGCGTGGCCGGCGAATTCGTCCGGGAGAGCGTCCTCCAGCCCAAGGTTCGCTATGCGGCCGGTGCGCTCATCCTCGACGCGAAGGACGTCGCCAAGGTGATTGCGCGATCGGCGCGACCGCTTCTCGAACCGGAATTGGCCGAGGAACGCGAGGGGATCGTTCCGAACGTCGTGTTCCCAACGGCTCTCGAGCACGTGAACGACAACGAAGCGTTCGTCTTCTACGGCATGGCCGACTCGCGGATTGGCGTCGCCCGCCTGCGGCGGACCGACTGACACACTTGGCGTAACCGGATCGTTACGCGGCGGCTACTCAGCGGCGACGGGCCGCGGCCAGTCTCGGACTCCGATGCCCACCCGCATAGGAGCCCACCCGATGAACCGCTCGATCCGACTCGTCAGCGTCATTGCTCTCGCGATTGCTGTCGCCGGCTGCAGCCGGGCCGCGGGCAGCATCGGAGACATCCCAACCGGTTCGCAGACCGCGGTCCCCTCCGTCGCACCGACCAGTCCTGACGCGACCCCGAGCCCCTCCCAGACGCCTGCAGCCGCGACGGCCGTCCCGTCGGCCAGCCCCGTCGCCACGCCTTCGCCGACGGAACCCGCCATCGACCAGGCGACGGTCCTCGCGGCGAACGGCATCGGCCCGTATGTCGTCGGTGCCCGACTGGCCACTTTGGAGTCACAGGGCCTGGTGAGCAATGTAGAGCCGAGCTTCCACTGCGATGACGAGTGGCAAGGCGCCGAGGCGACCGGCCGCTATGCCGGGCACCTCCACCTCAGCTTCTACCTCGGCCGCTTGACCGACGTCCACACCGCCTCTACTGAGCTCGTCACGCCGTCCGGCGCACAGGTGGGCATGACGCTGACGGAGCTGCGGCGCATCTACGGCCAACGGGGAACGCTGATCGACGACAACAGTGCGTTTCAGGCATTCTCGGTGCATGTGCCGGACGGCCTCGGAATCGTGTTCTTCCTCGACGAGACCAACACGATGGTACGGTCGATGAGCGCCGGCGAGGTCGAATGGCTCGACGTCGCGGCCGTCGTCGGCGAAGGCTGCTGAAACCCTCCGCCGCGGAACAGCCGACGTTTCTCAGGCGTCACACGAACGACGCCGGACGGTCACTGGCAGGCTGATCGACCGTCCGGCGTCGCCACACCCGACCTTTCCGCTCCGGCGCTAGACTCGCGACGGTGGCCTACCTCTCGACGCGCCGCCGCTCCCCACCTGGAGACTCCACCCCCATCGTGCACGCCCGCCGCGTCCGCCCCGACAGCCGAGCAACCGACCAGCGCCGCCTCCTCGCCGCCATCCTGTCGGCCGTCCTGCCGGGTCTGGGGCAGGCGTTCAACCGCCGCGGGCGGCCGGCCGCGATCTTCGCGATCCCGTCGCTCGTCCTTCTCGGCGTCACCTGGCTGCTCTTCCAGCTAAACACGTCGTCGATGCTGGTCGCCCAGGCGATCGTGCCCGGGACCCTGCAGTTGCTGTTGATCATCAACGCGCTGGTCCTGGCCTGGCGCCTCATCGCGGTCTTCGAGGCATTCGTCGATCGGCGATATCCGGGCAGGCCCGGGCGCCTGGGCGGCATCGGACTGGTCGTGGTCATCGTGCTCGTGGCCCTGCCCCACGCGGCGGCACATGCCTACGGCGCGAGCGCCTTCTCTACGTTTGAGCGCGTGTTCGCCGGGGCTGGAGGCGACGCGACCGGTGGCCCGAATGATGATCCCGGATCGACCACCGGCCCGAAGCCGGGGCCCGGCGAGCGCATCAACGTCCTGCTGATGGGGATCGATTCGGGGCCGTCGCGGACCCAGGCCCTGACCGATTTGCTGATGGTCATATCGCTCGATCCCGTCGGCCGGACGGTCTCGATGGTCTCGATCCCTCGTGACCTCGTCGACGTCCCGCTCGGGAACGGTGACACCTTCGGGCCGAAGATCAACTCGCTCCTCGGCTGGGCGAACCGCCACGAAGAAGACTTCCCCCTGGGCGGGACGCGGGCGCTCCAGGACGCGATCGGGGCCTTGCTCGGGGTGCCGATCCACTACTACGCGAAGGTCGACCTCGCGGGCTTCGTGACGATGGTGGATGCCGTCGGCGGCGTCGACATCGAGGTCGCCCGACCGCTGTCGGACGAGAACTACGGCGGCTTCGGCGTGGGACCCGGGTGGTCGATCGGCGTCGGTCCGCACCACCTCGACGGCGCCAATGCGCTGGCCTATGCGCGGATCCGCAGGTCGACCGGTGAGAACGACTTCACCCGCGCTGGACGGCAGCAGGAGGTCCTCATCGCCCTCCGCGATCAGGCCGTCGAGGGCGGCAACTTCCTCTTCAGCCTGCCGGCACTCCTGGACGCGGTCGGGGACACGGTCCGGACGGACCTGCCGGCGGAACGCCTGCCAGAACTCGCGGCCCTGGCCGAGGAGATCGGCGGCGAGCGGACGACCCAGGTCGTGATGACGTCGCCGATGGTCAAGTCGGGCGGCAAGAATCACAAGTACGGCTCGGTCGTCATTCCCGTTCCGAGGCGGATCGCGGAGATGGTGGCGATCGTGTTCACCAAGCCTGGAACGCCGCCCGGCCCGTGGCCCACCCCGAAGCCGTCCAAGGCGCCGACACCCTAGCTCCGAGGCAGTCGCGGGCTCAGTCTCATCGGCCGCGCGGCCGGCGCCACGTCGCGAAGCGTTCGAGCAGCCGATCGAGGTCGTCGTCGACGAGAAGCAGGTCCCGGTGGCCGGGCGCGACGAAACCCTCCCGCTCCGCATGGTCGAGGTAGGCGACGAGGGGGCCGAAGAAGCCGCCAACGTCCAGGGCGCCGACCGGCTTGGCGTGGAGCTCCAGCTGCGCCCAGGACAGGACCTCGGCCAGTTCCTCGAGCGTGCCGAGGCCGCCCGGCAGGGCAAGGAAGGCATCCGACAGCTCGGCCATGACGGCCTTTCGCTCGTGGAGCGTCGTCACGATCCGGAGGTCCGTGACGCCCCTGTGGGCCAGCTCGCGCTCGACGAGACCCCTCGGGATGACCCCGGTCACGCGACCGCCCGCCGCGAGGGCGCCGTCCGCGACCGCGCCCATCAGCCCGACCGCGCCACCGCCGTAGACGAGCTCAATGCCACGTTCGGCGAGCGACCCGCCGACGAGTGCCGCGACCTGCGCGTATCGCGGGTCTCGACCGGCGCTCGCGCCGCAGAACACACAGATCCGGCGCAGGGCGGGCTCGGCGCTCATCAGAACCCGAACTCGCGGAGGATCGGCGTCATGCGCCGGGCGGCCGCCGCGCGATGCGAGATGCGGTTCTTCTCCTCGGGCGTCCAGAGCCCGAGCGTCCGGCCACCGGGAGGCTCGGCCTGCGGCTCGAAGATCGGGTCGTAACCGAACCCGCCCGTCCCGCGTGACGCCGCGGCGATCCGACCGCGGCACGTCCCGCGGACCTCGCGAATGGTGAGCCCCCCGCGCGGCCCGGTCGCCTCGGGCAGCGCGAGCGCCAGGACGCAGACGTAGCGAGCCCCGCGACGCTCCGGCGGCAGCCCTTCGAGGGCTGCGAGGAGCTTCTCGTTGTTCTCGCCGTCCGTCGCTTCCTCGCCGGCGTAGCGCCGGGTCCGGACGCCCGGCCCACCGTCGAGCGCGTCGACCTCGAGACCTGAGTCGTCCGCCAGCGTCGGCAGGCCCGACGCCCTGGCCCCGAAGCGCGCCTTGATCCGGGCGTTTGTGGAGAAGGTCCGGCCCGTCTCAGCGGGATCGTCGGCAATCCCGAGATCCTCGAGGCTGACGAGCTCTCCTTGATCGAGACGGAGGAGCTCGCGCAGCTCGGCGAGCTTGTGCGCCGAGTGGGACGCGATCAGCAGCCGCGGCCGGCGACCGGCCTCGCGGCCGATCGCGGCGTTGCGGCCTGCGCGCGCTCGTTCACGCACGCTCAGGTGCGCTCGCTCACGTGCTCGACCGCGCCTTGCGCTCGGCGCGCGATCCGGTCGCCGGTTGGCGGCGCATCACCGCTTGACGGTCGCCAGCACCTCGGCCTGGGCGGCAAACAGGCGCTCGAGCCCGGACGACGCCAGGTCCATGAGCCCCTCCATCGCCGTCCGATCGAACGGCTTGCCCTCGGCCGTGCCCTGGACCTCGACGAAGGTGCCCGCATCCGTACCGACGACGTTGAAGTCGACGTCGGCGCGAGAGTCCTCGCTGTAGTCGAGGTCGAGCAGCGCCTCGCCATCGACAAGTCCGACGCTGACGGCCGCGATTCGGGCGACGAGATGGCGGTCCATGCCGTAGGTGATGAGGGCCGCAGCCAGCGCCACGTAGCCGCCGGTGATCGACGCCGTCCGCGTCCCGCCGTCGGCCTGGAGGACGTCGCAGTCGACGGTGATCGTTCGCTCGCCGAGGCGGGTGAGGTCGATGGCATCGCGCAGCGACCGACCGATCAGCCGCTGGATCTCGTGGGTCCGGCCACCGAGCTTGCCCTTGACCGACTCGCGGTCGGTCCGCTCGGCAGTCGCCCGCGGCAGCATCGAGTACTCAGCGGTGACCCAGCCGGTTCCCTTGCCGCGAAGGTGGGGCGGGACGCGATCGACGATCGAGGCAGCGCAGAGGACCTGGGTGTCACCGACCCGGATGATGCAGGAGCCCTCCGCCCATTTCTGGACGCCCAGCTCGAAGCTGATCTGGCGGAGCTGGGTCGGGACGCGACCGTCGGCGCGGAGGGTGGGTCGGTTGCCGATCGTCATGGCTGCGTCTCCTTGCTCGCCGCGACCGCGGCACGTTCTTCGTTCTTGGCGATGTCCCAGAGGGCGTCGAGGGCCTCGAAGTCGAGGTCGCGGAGGGCGACGCCGCGCTCGGACGCCTGGCGCTCGACGCTCGCGAAGCGGCGTCGGAACTTGTCATTGGCAGCGCGTAGCGCGGCCTCGGCCTCGATCCCGTGCCAGCGGGCGACGTTGACGAGGACGAACAGCAGGTCGCCGTATTCCTCGGCCCTCTCAGCGGGAGTCGCCGCCTGGCGCAGCTCCGTGAGCTCCTCGGCTACCTTATCGAGGACGCCCTCGACCGTCGGCCACTCGTAGCCGATGTTCGCCGCCCGCTCCTGCATCTCCTGGCTCGCGGCGAGGGCCGGCAGGATCCGGCTCACCCCGTCTAGGGCGCCCTTCGGCCGAGCGGGCGATGCCACCTCAGAGGATGCGTCGGGTTCGGGTTCGGCTCGCTCCGCGGCCTTGATCCGCTCCCATTGGCGGTTGACGTCGGACGACGTCCGGACCTCCGCGTCGGCGAACACGTGGGGATGGCGCCGGACGATCTTCGAGGCGATCGCGGCGTTGACGTCGGTTAGATCGAAGACCCCCTCCTCCGCCGCTAGCTGGGCGTGGAGGACGACCTGGAGCAGCAGGTCGCCGAGCTCCTCCGCGAGCGCCGGCGTGGCCCCCGAGCCGAGCGCGTCGTAGACCTCGTAGGCCTCCTCGAGGAGGTGGTTCCGGAGCGTCTCGTGGGTCTGCTCGCGATCCCACGGGCAGCCGTCGGGCAGTCGCAGCCGTGCGGAGATCCAGGGCATCGCCCACGGGCTGGCCACCGCCAGCTCGGGGGCCACCGGGGCAAGGTAGATCGGGCCCAGGAGGTCGTCGGGGGTCAGTCCGCCCACGGTCCCCTCGTCGTCCGAGCCGAACCGGCCGATCGGATGGTCGGACGGGTAGAGGCGCCGGATGAGAGTCACCGGATCGCCACCGGACGGGCCGTGCCGGCCCGGCAGGGGCTGGCCATCGCCCTCGATCGAGGCCCGCAGGATCGCGAGCGGCACGATCAGCGCTGGTCGCGACGGCTCGAGCGGCGTGGCGACCAGCCGCTCCGCGGCGACGACCTGGAGGCCCGTCGCCAGATCGAGCCCCCAGCGGAGCCGAGCTTCGGCGAAGAGCGCGTCGAGCACCGTCCGGCCGCTAGCTCAACTGGAGGTCGGTGAGGAGCTCGCGGGTGATGGTCACCGCATCCTTCTTCTCGCCGTACCAGAACTGGAATGCGCCTGACTCGATCGTCTCGAGCTGGTCCGCGTCGGGCGCCTGGGTCCGCTCCGCGGCGACCTTGTACAGGAAGACGCCGCGGTCCTTGATGTCGACGATCTCGGTCACATGGCCGACCGGTGTGTCGAAAATCGCCTTCAGGAAGCGGGCGTCGATGAGTCCCTGGGCCACCCAGCCCCTGTCGCCGCCCTTGCCCGCCTCGCTGCCCTCGGAAAAGTCACGGGCGAGCGCAGCGAAGTCCTTACCGGCGACCGCCTGGTCGCGGAGCAGCTTCATCTCGTCGATGTCCGGCGGGCGGTACATCACCTGGATGACGTGCCAGCCGAATGCGCTCTTGACCGGCTCCAGCAGCTGCCCCGGCTGGAGGTCGGGCTTGAGGATCGCGGCCGCGAAATCAGGGTCAAGCCCGGTCTCGATGCTGGCCGTGTCGAAGTATGGGAGCTTGCCGCCGCTGCCCGTCTCGCCCAGGGCCGCCGCTTCGTCGCTGTCCTTGCGGGCCTTCTCGTCGAACTTCGTCGGGTCCTGCTTCAGCTCCTCGTAGGCGGCGGTCGCGGCCACCTGTGCCGCGGTCCACGCGGGATCGTCCGGTGGCAGGTCCGCGGCGCCTGACGGATCGTCCTTCGGCGCGTAGAGGATGTGGCGAACCTTGATCGCGTCGTCGCCCGGCGGTGACTGGGGCGCCTGGATCGCGATCTCGCTGACCTGTCGCTGCTTGTCGGACGCGGTGGCGTCGGCGATCGCCTTGTCCTCGAGCGCCTGGCGAATGACCTCGCTCTCGACGACCTCGCGATACGCCTCGATCTCGAGCCCGGCGTCGGTCAGCTTCGTCGTCCACGCCTGATCGACGGCGGCGGGGGCGATCTCCGTGACCCGGCCGATCCGATAGTTCCCGTCCTCGCCTTCGAGGACGGCCGTCGGCTTGCCCTGTTCGGCCGCGAAGACCGCGTCGAGGAACGCCTGATCCTCGGCCGAGTCCTTGTCGATCCAGCCGAGATCTCCGCCAGTCGCCTTCGAGGCGTCAGTCGAGACGGCCTTGGCGACGTCCTCCCAGGTCTTGCCGCCGGTCGTGATGTCCTTCAGGGCCTGATCTGCGATGGTCTTCGCCGCGGCCGTCTGGGCGTCGGTCGGCTCCTCCTGGCCCTCGTCGACGATGGGGGCGACGGCGATGATCCAGGCGTGGCGCTGCTCCGGCGTGGTCGACTCCTCGACGATCTTCGCGTCGATCTGCTCAGGGGTGACCGTGATACCCGCCTCGGCTGCGAGGGGAGCCTGGATCCGGGCATCGATGAGCTTCTCGAGGACGAGCGGGGCCAGCTGGTCCGTGCCGAGCTGTGCCTGGAGCGACTGGACCTGCTGCCCGGCTTCCGCGCTGGTCAATCGACCGGCGGCAACCTCCGAGTTGACCCGGGCGATGGCCTGATCGATGCGCCAGGCCTCGATCGAGCCGCGCTCCGCGAAGTCGTCGCGCGTGATCGTCTGTCCGTCGACCGTGGCCGCCGCGGCGAGGTGCTCGCGGTAATAGCTGACGCCCGCGACGCCGAGGAGGATGACGACGGCAAGGAACACGGCGAGGCCGAAGCCGACATTGAGGTAGGTGTTCCGCCGGCTCCGGCTGTCGCGCGACTGGCGATGGGGCCGATTGACGACGGGTTTGGCTCGGAAGGTCATGGGGTGATGCGGTCCTGCAAATTGAAGCTGGGATCAGGGAAATCGAAGCGGGTCCGGTATCGTACCGTACCGGCCGATTCCGGCCTGTCCCTGTGAGTGGATCACGGAGCGTCGACGTCCGGCGCGCTCGTTGAGGAATCACCCGCCAGCCGATCGACGAGGGCGATGTAGCGCGCCGCCTCCGTCTCCCAGGCCGACGCCTGGACGATCTCTGCGGTCCGTTCGACCGCGTCGCGGCGCGCATCCGCGTCGTCGACGAAGGACAGGATCGATGCGGCCATCGAGGCGGGGTCGCCAGGGTCGTACGTCGCCACGGAGCCTGGCGGAAACGTCCGCTCGACCATCGGCAGTCGCGAGGCGACCACCGGCTTGCCCATCGCGCCGTACTCGAAGACCTTCGTCGACAGGCTGACGTCAGTGAACGGGTCGCGACGCGTCGGCGCGACCCCGATGTCCGCCCGGGCCACGGCGGCGGGCACATCCTCGATCGGGATTCGGCCGTGGAACGTCACGCGCTCGTCAATGCCGAGGTGGGTCGCCCGGTGGACGAGCCGCTCGGCCGCGTCGCCCCGGCCGAAGACGTCGAGCCGGATGTCGAGGTCCGGGCGGTCCGTGGCGATCAGGGCGAGCGCCTCGAGGACGACGTCGAGCTCATAGGTCGGCGTCAGGGCGCCGGCGTAGACGAGGCGAACCGTGCCGTCGGCGGCGAAGGTCCGCGATTCGTGACGGGATGGATCGAACCGGGCGAGTGACGGGCTGTTTGCAACCACCGTCACCTTCTCGGGCCGCACGCCGATTTCGACGAGTCGCTCGCGCATCGCCACGTTGACTGTGACGGCGGCGCTCGCCAGCCCGATCGAGGCGCGCTCCTGGAGGCGGAGCAGCCGGTATGCCAGAGGGCTCGCCGCCCGCGGGAAGCGGCTCCGGAAGAACTCCGGCATCGCCTCGTGGAGGTCGAGCAGGACCGGGACGCCCGCTATGCGCAGCGGCAGTGTCGCCGCGACGAGGAAGTCCGGCAGGGTATGAACCTGGACGAGGGCGTAGCGGCGCCGCCGGTGGGCCCTGGTGACGGCCCACCCGGCGCGGGCGAGGAAGGCGAGGTACTCGGCGATGTACGTCCGGAGACCGGCGCCCTGGTGGCGCTGGACGTTTAGCCGATGAACGGTGACGCCCGCGACCTCGTTCGAGGGCGGGTCGTCGGCGCGGCGCAGCGCGTAGACATCGACAGGCCGCCCGGCGGCCACAAGCGACTCCGCCTCCCGCCGGACGCGCGGATCCTCGTCGTAGTAGGAATGGACGAGCATCGCGACGGGCCTGGGGGCACCCTGCCCGGAGACGCCCGGCCGCCCGCGTTGCGCCCCGGCCGTCGCGCTCAGCCGCCGCTCCAGCCGGCGCCCAGACGGAGCACCTGGCGCGGCCGGACATCGAGGCCTTGCGAGCTATTGACCGTGTCGACGACGAGCTGCGCGCGCTCGTAGACGTTGGCGAGATCGATCGCCCTATGCGGAGTAACGACGACGACCGCATCGTTCGCCGCCAGTAGCTCGTCGATGGCGACCGACATGTGCGTCGTGCCATCGGCGTCGCGGAATGTCGGCACGTGCGGGTCGTGGTAAGCGACCTCGGCGCCACGGTCGCGGAGGCCTGCCATGATCTCCGCCGCGGGCGAGTTGCGGGCGTCGCGGACATTCGGCTTGAAGGCGACACCGAGCAGGCCGACGCGGGCGCCGCGCAAGGCGCTGCCCCGGTCGTTGAGTGCCTCAGCGACGAGGTCGACCACGTGGCGGGGCATCGCGAGGTTGATGTCGCCCGCGAGCTCGACGAAGCGATCGACGAAATCGAACTCGCGCGCCCGCCACGCGAGGTAGTAGGGATCGACCGGGATGCAGTGACCGCCAACGCCCGGGCCTGGAGTAAAGCGCATGAAACCGAACGGCTTCGTGGCCGCGGCGTCGATCACCTCCCACACATCGAGCCCCATCCGCTCGCACAGCAGCGCGAGCTGATTGACGAACGCGATGTTCACGTTCCGGAAGACGTTCTCGAGGAGCTTCGCGAGCTCGGCGGCATCGGGCGAGGACAGCTCGAGGACGTTGTCGTTGATCATGCCGAGGAGCGCCGCGGCCCGGCGCGTGGCGGCCGGGGTCGTGGCGCCGACGAGCCGCGGGACATCCTTCGAGGCGCTCGCCGGATCGCCTGGATTCACCCGCTCCGGGGCGAAGGCGAGATCGAAGTCGCGGCCGGCCCGGAGCCCGCCTCGTTCGAGGGCTTCGCGGAACGGCCCGGTCGTCGTCCCTGGGAACGTCGTCGACTGGAGGATCACGAGCTGGCCGGCCTGGAGGTGCTTGCGGATAAGCGCGGCGGCCGAGAGCATCGGCCCGAGATCAGGATCCTTCGAGCGGGTGATGGGTGTCGGGACGCAGACGACGATGACGTCGGCGTCGGCGAGGTGGGACGCCTGCGGGTCCACGACGCTGAGCCGGCCGTCGAGGGCCGCCCGAAGGCGGTCGTCCGAGACATCATCGATCGGGGACCTGCCAGCGGACAGTTCCTCGACGCGACCGTTGTTGGCGTCGATCCCCTCGACCTCGAGTCCGGCCTCGACGAATGTGATCGCGAGCGGCAGGCCGACGTAACCCAGGCCGAGGATGGCGACTCGGCTGTCAGGGCGGTCGGCGGTCCGCGCGTCGCGTGCGCTGGGGGATGCGGTTTCGGTCACGGTCTCTCCGTTCGGTGTCGGGTCGAAGGCTAGCCGATGCGGGCGAGGAGCTGGTCGGCAAGTCGCTCCCCGATCACCCGCCAGTCGTAGTCCAGCTCCGCCGCAGCTCTTGCATTGGCTCCCATCGTCCGCGCCCGCTCCCGGTCCTCGAGCAGCTCGCTTAGCCGCGCCGCGAGCGCCGATGCGTCGTCGCCGTCGGCCACCAGGCCTGCGTCGCGGTCGCGGACAATCGCCGCGGTCTCGGGGCGGGGCGTCGTCACGATCGGCCGGCCCGCGGCCAGGCAGTCGAACAGCTTGACCGGCGCGACCGAGTCCCAGTAGGCGTGGGCCGGCGTCGGGATACAGATCACGGTCGCCCGCCCCAGAGCCGCCCCGAGCTCGCCGTACGGCGTCTGCCCGATCTCGATCCACGGCTCGCTCGCAACCGACGCCGCCAGGGCGTCGAGGTAGGCCTTGCTGTCGTCGCCGGTCGCGGCGAGCCACAGGTGGAGCCTCGTCTCCGGGATGCGTCGGCGGGCGATCCGGACCGCCTCAACGAGCTCCTCGATGCCCCGCCGCGGAGCGGCCCCGGAGATGAACGCGACCGCCGGGACATCTGGCCATGGTGCAGGCCGAACCGTCGCCGTGTCGCTGCCGTTCGACGCGACGACGACCCTCGCCGGGTCGAGGCCGACGAGGTAGGCGAAGGCCGCCGACGGGGCGACCAGCCAGCGAAACCCCTCCCGATTGAGTTTCACGCGGGCCCGGATCGCGTCGGCCTGGTCGGGCGACATCGCGATGCCGAGCGCATCGTTCTGGAGGAAGGCGTCGTCATGGATGTCGACGACGGCCGCCTCCCCCAGCCGGCCGACCGCGGCGAATTGCTTCTCGATCAGGAACTCGGTCGAGGCGACCATCGGCCGGCCGCGCCAGACCTGCCAGCGCGGCCCACGAAGCTCCCGCAGCGTCGCACTCAGCGGATCGACCCGGCGATCCTCGAGGACGCGAGCGCCAGTCCGCGCCGCCAGCCCATCAAACAGGTAGTGGCGCCGAAGATCGCCTCCCCAGCGCCGCCGGTCACCCTCGCGCAGGACGAGCCACGGCCGCGTCACGAGGCGCGGGCGGACTGGAGAATCATCGCTGCCGATTATCGGCGATCACTAACCCTCGCGCCGCCATGGACCCGCGGTCGCCGTAGGGCAGCTCAGGCGAAGGCGCCGTCCGAGCATCGGAGCGAGCGGGCCGGCCCTGAGGTCCGAGGCGACGCCCCTGCTAGCCATCGGCCCGACGGTTCCCCCGTTAGCGAGGAGCGCAGGCGGCAACGCCGCCACGGACCGCCCGGCGGCGACCGCCGTGCTACGCTCCCGCGCGCATGGCAACCACCGCTGACGCCCGGTCATTCCGGGCTGCACGCAGGCCCGGACCGCTGGAGCTGATCACATCGGGTTTCCGGGAGATCTGGACCCATCGGCGGCTCACTCGCTACCTCGTCCGGGCAGACCTCAAGAAGCACGGATCCGACACCCTACTAGGCAATGTCTGGTGGATTCTCGATCCGCTTCTCCAGATGGCGGTCTACGTCGTCCTCGTCTCGGTGATCTTCCAGATCGGCAAGCCGGACTATCCCCTCTTCGTCTTCGCCGCGATCCTGCCGTGGAAGTGGTTCTCGTCGGCCGTGAACGACGGGATCGTGTCCGTCACGTCGCGCGAGCGGATCATCAAGCAGGTCAAGTTCCCCAAGATCGTCCTGCCCGTCGCGGCAGCCATGGGCGGCGTCGTCAACTTCGCGTTTGGGCTCATTCCGCTCTTCGCCCTGATGATCCTCTTCTATTCCGATCGAATCAGCCCGTACCTCGTGCTCATCCCCGTCGTCGCCGCCGTCCAGTTCGTGTTCAGCCTCGCGACGGCTATCGCGGTTTCGGCCACCAACGTCTTCTTCCGCGATATCGCCAACGTCGCCCGGCACGGCCTGCGGCTGTGGTTCTACCTGTCGCCGGCGCTCTACTCGTTCGACCAGGTCCAGGGCAAGGCCGGCCCGGTCGGCGACTTCCTGTTCGCGCTCAACCCGTGGACGCCGCTGTTCGAGTCCTACCGAGCCGTCATCTACGACGGGACGATGCCAAACTGGTTCGGGCTCGCCGTCGTCCTATTCGCGTCCCTCGTCTTCCTGATGGTGGCGACCCTGTTCTTCAAGCGGGTCGAGCCCGCCTTCGCCAAGGTTCTGTGAGCGGCCCCGCCAAGGGCGCCCCGCCGCCCGATTACGCGATCGATGTCGAGCGGCTCGGGGTCCGCTACAACCTCCGCCTCACCCGCCAGACGACGGTCCGCACCTCGTTCAAGAACCTCCTGAAGCGGCACGAGGGCCCGACCCACTTCTGGGCACTCCGCGATGTCTCGTTTCGGGTCGTGCCCGGCGAAAGCCTCGCGATCATCGGCCCGAACGGGGCCGGCAAGAGCACGCTGCTGCAGGTTCTCGCGGGGATCATCCAGCCGAACGAGGGCGTCGTCGACGTCGTCGGCCACGTCTCGAGCCTGCTGACGCTCGGTGCCGGGTTCGACGCTGACCTGTCGGGGCGCGACAACATCCGATTGGCCGGCGCATTCCTAGGCATCCCTCACCGGGACATGGAGGAGCGACTGCCAGGGATCGTCGACTTCGCCGATATCGGCGAGTTCATCGATGCCTCGATCAAGACATATTCGTCCGGGATGCGGGCGCGGCTCGGGTTCGCAATCGCGACGGCGGTCGACCCGGACGTCCTCATCATCGACGAGGTCCTCTCGACCGGCGACGCGGTCTTCCGGGCGAAGAGCAAGCAGCGGATCATCGAACTGACGAAGGCAGCCAAGGGCATCGTTCTCGTCACCCATGACATGGCCTGGGTCACCGAGTTCTGCAATCGGGCGATGCTCCTCGACCAGGGGCACGTGATCCTGGAGGGTCCGCCCGAAGAGGTCGTCGCCCTCCACCAGGAGCGCTCGGAGCAGGCCCGGATCGATCGCGAGGCCGAGCTCGCCCGACGGATGGCCGCCGTCGAGGGGACACAGCCGACGCCGGCTGCCTGACCGTCGTGGTGGAGAAGGACCTGGAAGCGGAGATTCTTGGCGCGGCGGCGACGCCCACGCGCCCGATCGACGTCCTCGTCGTTGCGAGCTGGTTCCCGGCCTTTGACGACGCCGGCGCCGGACGGTTCGTCGCCGACCAGACCGAAGCGATCGCGGCGACGGGTGCGGCGCGGCCCGCGGTGATCTCATTCGACGGCGCCCGCCTGAGCGGTGGCGCTCAATCCCGGAGCCGCCAGGCGGACAAGGTCCTCGCCGGCTCGATCGTCGCGCTGCAACGGGCCTCGCCGCTGTTCATCGCGCCGGCGTGGGGCGTCGATCCGGCAGTGCCCGTGGCGCGGCTCTCGGTCGCAGACGGGCAGACGCGCGCGGCCGGGGCAGAGCATGCCGCCGTCCAGCGCGAGAGCGTGCTCCGTGCCCTGGCGGATCGATGGGCCAAGGAGCGGTTTGCACGGGGCGTCGTGCATGCCCACACGGTGTATCCCGATGGAGCCGGTGCGGTCGCCCTGGCGGAGCGCCTTGGCTGGCCGCTGGTGATCACCGAGCATTCGTCCTTCGTCGACCGGATCGTGGCGGTGCCGGCAGTCCGGACACGCTACGAGGGTGCGCTCGCGGCCGCTCACACCGTGCTGGCGGTCAGCGAGATGCTCGCCGGCGAGCTGCGGGCGGCGTTCCCGGCCCAGGCGGCCAAGATCGCCGTGCTCCCGAATGCCGTCCCTGTCGAGGTGTTCGGCCCGGGGCCGCCGGAGGAGCGGGTCGCCGATGAACTGCTGTTCGTCGGCTACCGGAAGGCGACGAAGGGGATCGAGAACCTCCTCCGGGCGGTTGCCCTGGCCCACGAGCGTCGGCCGGCCATCACGCTGCGGCTCCTGGGTCGCTCCCCGGACGAGACGACCGAGGCGGGCTGGCTAGCGCTCGCCGCCGGGCTCGGCATCGCGGATGTCGTTCATTTCGAGCCAGCCATCGACAGGACGGGGATCGCGGCGGCGATGGCGCGGGCAAGCCTCTTCGTCCACCCCAGTCCGCGCGAGACGTTCGGGGTGGTCGCCGTCGAGGCGCTCGCATCGGGGCTGCCGGTCGTCGCCACCGATTCCGGCGGCGTGTCGGAGATTCTCGGGCCGAATCCCGACGACGTCGGGGTACTTGTCGCGATCGACGATCCCGAAGCGCTCGCCGATGGCATCGTCCGAACGCTGGAACGAAGCGCCTCCTTCGATCCGCTTGCCCTCCGAGCCAGCGTCGAGCGACGGTTCGGCGCGGCGTACGTCGCGGAGCGGTTGCTGGTCGTGTACCGCGAGGCGCTCGGCACGCAGGCCAGCCCCGACGAGTCCGCCGAGTCCGTCCCGACGGCTGCCGGGGCCCAGGCTCCGGGCCGAACGGTGGTCGTCGCCCTCGATCGGGCGCGGGCGGCGCTCCGGCTTGGCCCGCTGCCGGACGGGTTGCGGGCTCAGATCGACCTCGTGACCTCCACCGAGCCGTCGGAGGTCGACCTCCCGCTCGTCCGCAGCGTCACCGAGGTCGCGATCGACACCGACTGGCGACCGGCGGTCCCGGCGGTCCCGGCGGGACGGCGGCCGCGGCGCGGGCTTGCCGGTCGGCTGGAACGTCTGGCGACCGATCCGATCGGGACCGTGCTGCGGCGTCTGGGCCGAGGCACCGGGTCCGAGGTATCGCTGCGTCCGGCCACCGACGCCATCCAGCGGCTCGTGACTAGCGCCGGCGAGCCGATGGAGCTATTGCCCCTCGACGGCCACGACCACCTCGCGGCGGCGCCGCTGATCGCGAAGGGGACGGCCCGGGCGTCGTCGGGTGGCCTGCGGCGCCTGGCGGACGCGTGGCACGCCTCAAACTCGAACGGGTAGCCCTTCGCGTCGGAGGATCTCGTCGGCGATCCGGTCGCCGACGATCGGCCAGTCGAACTCTCGCTCGGCCATGGCTCGGCCCGCGGCGCCCATCCGTCGGGCGAGCGGCTCATCGGTAAGGAGACGCGCGCATGCCGCGGCGATCGAGGCTGGATCGTCGTCGGCGGTGATGAGGCCCACCCCGCCGCGCTCGACGATCGCGGCGGTCTCGCGGCGGGGCGTGACGACGAGCGGCCGGCCGGCCGCCATCGAGTCGAACAGCTTGACCGGCAACGCGACGTCCATGTATTCGTTGGCAGGGTGCGGAATCGCCAGGACCGTCGCGCGGGCAAGGCTCGGCCCGAGGCGCTCGTACGGCGCCGTTCCGATCTCCACCCAGTCGTCGCCGGCCGTGGCCGCCCGGAGGCCTTCGATGTAAGCCTCGCCGTCGGGACCGGTCGCGATCAGCCACAGCAGCAGGCGCGTCTCGGGGACCTCCACCCGCACCTGCCGAACGGCCTCGATCAGGACTTCGATCCCGCGCCCTGGCGCAGCCCCGGAGACGAAGCCGATGGCCGGAACGTCGGGCCACGGGCCAGGCCGAACGTGGCTCGCGACGGTCCCGTTGCCGGCGACAATCACCCGTGCCGGATCGAGCCCGAACAATTCGACCGACGACGCGGTCGAGACGACGTGCCAGCGGAAGGCCGCCTCGTTGACCCGCCGGCGATGGGTCAACTCCTCGGCCCGCGCCGCGCTCATCTCGATCCCCAGCGCCCGGGCCTGAGCGACCGGGTCGTCGTAGATCGCGACCGCCACTGGATCGGAGAGGGCAACGATGCGCTCGACCCATTTCGGCGGCGCCGACTCGGAAGCGGCCAGGTGCGGTCGCGGTCGCCGGCCGGGCAGCCAAGCCTGCCACCGCCGGCCGCGGATTGCCCGCTGGAACGTCGGCCAGTCGTCGACGACCTGCGCATGCTGGCGCTCGGCAAGGCGCTCGAAGATCCGGGCCCGCCGGATCTCGCCGCCCCAGCCCCGTCCGCGACTCGCCCGCATCACCATCCACGGCTCGCGCTCCGCACCCGGCCGCCGGTTGCTCATTGGACGATCTCGCGGATGAGCGCCCGATACGCCGCTGCTGCGCCAGGCCACCCGAACCGCTCGCGGCCCGTCGCGGCAATGCGAGCCCGCCACGCGTCGCCGTCGGACGCGAGCCGGTCGAGGACGTCCGTAATCGCGGCGGCGAGGTCGGGCGGCGCGGTGGAGGCTGCGACGGCCCCGAGGTCGTGCTCGACGACGAGGCGCTCCATGAGTTCGAGTCCACTCACGACGACGACCGGCGTGCCGGCCGCGAGCGCCTCCCAGAACTTGTTCGGGGTCGAGAAGCGCTGGTTCATCGAGACCGGCGGCAGAGGGACCAGCACGACGTCCGCCGACGCCGTCCAAGCAAGCAGCTCGTCCGGATGGCGGGCAGGAAGCGTGAAGTGCCGGCCGGCGAAGCGCGCATCGCGATCGCGCTCGCGGCTGGCGGCCATGCCTCGCCCGAACCCGAGCAGGACAAGCGCCGCGTCGGGCACGAGCAGGGCGGCCTCGGCGGCCTCGTCGAGTCCGAGCCCGCGCCCGAGGCGACCCTGGAACAGGACGATCCGCGCCGAAGCAGGCAGGCCGGTGGCCGCCCGGAGATGATCCGGGCGACCGGCGTCAGGGCCGCGGGCGACCCAGGGTTCGGGCAAGTTGGCGACCACGAGGGGCGGCCGATCCAGACGCCACCGCGCCTCGAGGTGCTCGGCCAGCGTGTCATTGACCGTGACGACCGCGTCGGCGGCGCGTACCCACTCGGCCTCCTTCCGCGCGTTACGGCGGCGGAAGGGCGCAGGGAGGGAGAGTGTCTCGTTGGACTCGGCGACGTTGTCGATGACGTCGTAGATCACGCGCGAGCGCGTCCCGGACGGCCCGACCGGCGCGCGCTCGCGTGCGGCGAGGGCGGCGGCGATCGTCAGGGATCCGCAGGCGTGGTAAAGGTCGGCGGGGGCCAGCCTCCGGGCAAGGGTCGCCCACCAGCCGCGGACGGCATGGGGCCAGAAGAGCCAGCGACGGGCGACGAGAAGCGGCAGGGCGAGCGCGCGAACGACGCGCCGCACGGGTCGCCCCAGTCCGGGTTCCGACGTGCGGCCGGTCGATGCTGCCCCGGTCGCGGCCTCGCTCGCCCCGGCGATCGCCCACGCGCCCGATGGCCGGTAGCGGCGCACCTCGATGACGCCTACCCGCCCCGGATCCGGCGCCGGATCGCCGACCGAACCGGCTGCGGCCGGGGCCACGGGTTGCCGTTCGCGCAGCCCCGGCGCGGCCACGGCTGCGATCTCCACCGCGTAGCCCTCGGCGGCGAGGGCCCGGGCGATCCGGATCGCCCGCGAATAGGGTGCCGCCGGGCCGCCGACGAGCACGACCGCCCGGCTCGGCATCGTCCCCGGAACCCCGGCGCTCACCACGCGCGACCCGTCAATCGGCCGTACTCGGCGAGGAGGACCTCGACCTGGGCCTCCCAGCTGTACTCCCCGTGCGCAGCCGCGATCGCCCGTTCTCGGAAGGCGGCGCGCTCCGGCGCCGGGGCGTCGAGGATCGAGGCGATCGCCGCGGCGATCGCGACCGACGACGTCGGGTCGCACAGGACGCCGCAGCCCGTCGCGCGGACGATCCCCGCCATCCCCGGGAGGTCCGAGGCGACGACGGGAACGCCCGCAGCCATCGCCTCGAACAGCTTGTTCGGCGTCGTCAGGCGGTGGTTGAGCGTCGACGGTTGGATCGGAATCGCGACGACGTTGGCCGACGCAACCCAGTCGAGGAGATCGGTCGGAGGCACGGCTGGCAGGACGTAGAGCCGGCCGGCCGCGTCCGGCGCAGCGGCCCGCCGTCGCAACTCCGCTTCGAGGACGCCGTAGCCCAGGAGAGCGAGGACCGTGCGCTCCGGAAACGCCGGCAGCGCCTCGATCAGCTGCTCGATTCCCCGCTCGCGCGAGAAGCCGCCCTGGTAGAGCACCACCCGGGTCGTTGGGGGAAGGTGGAGGATCTCATGGAACCGCCGGGGTTCGACCGCCGGCGGTTCGCGCCGGTAGGAACAGTTCATGACGATCAACGGCAGCGGGACTCCGAACCGGCGCTCCATCACCTCGGCGTAGGGCCGGTTGACGGTCACGAGCCGGGTCGCCCTCCTGGCCCAGCGCCGTTCGACCCAGCCGAACAGACGCCGGGCGGCGCCTGGCAAGCGGGCGATGTTGGCGGCGTCCATGTAGATGTCCCGAGCGTCGTAGACGACCGGCGCACCATCGCGCCGGCCGAGGTCGAGGCCGATCGGGATGCCCATGTAGGCCATCGCGTGGACGAGGTCCACGGACGGGGCGACCCGCCCGCTGGCCAGTCGCTGGGAACGGACGGTCAGGGCGATCGCGGCCAGCCGGATGCCGGCGGACCAGGCAGTTCGAACGCGTTCGGGGAGCCTGCGGCGCCGGTCCCCGCTCGCCGTCGGCAGCTCGGGCCCGGTAGGGTTCGGGAGCGGCGCAGTGCGCGGCCGGCGGAGGCGACGTACAACCGGCCGAAGCGGCCCGGGCAGACCGTCGACCGCGGAGACCGGCACCCGGACGATCCGGTAGCCGGCCGGATGCAGCTCCTCGTTGGGCAGGCCCGACTCCCGGCGAGCGAGCACGGTAACCGCGTGCCCGCGGGCGGCCAGGGCGCTGGCAATTCGCCAGGCCCGCGAGTCGAATGCTCCGCTCGACGGCAGGACGAGCGACGCCCGCTGCGGGACCCCCTCCGCAGTAATCGACGCCGCCTCGTTCGTCACTCGATTGGTCCGAGACGCCGGTAGAGGTCGACCAGCCGGGCCGACTCGGTCTCCCAGTTCCAGCGTTCGATCGCGGCCTGTCGGCAGCGGGCCGCGAGCTCGGCCCACGCCTCCCGGGGCAGCTCGACGATCGTTCTGATCGCCCGCCCGATCGACGCCTGGTCAGCCGGGTCGCACAACTCGCCGAGCGGCCGTTCCGGGTCCTCGCAGACGATCCCCCGCATGCCAGGGAAATCGCTGGCGACGACCGGCACCCCGGCCGCGAGGGCCTCGAACATCTTGTTCGGCGTCGACAGGTAGTAGCTCTGGCTGTTTGCCTGGATCGGCATCGCGGCGACGTCGACCGATGCGACCCAGCTGACGACGTCCATCGGCGGCACCGGACCCAGGACGTGGATCCGACCACCGAACCGCGGCTCCGACGCCAGCCGCTCTGCTTCCTCGCGCAATGGTCCGAAGCCGAGGAACGCGAGGTGCGCGCGTTCGAGGCCAGGCTCGAGCATTGCCTCGGCCAGCTGGCGGATGCCCCGGCCCGGCCGGAGGCCGCCGTGGTATAGGACGATCGGTGCGCCGACCGGGATGCCGGCCGCCTCGCGGATCGCGTCGGAGCGTGCGACCTCGCCGACCGGTCGCGGCGGACAATTGTGGACGACGACGATGTCGTCCCGGCCGAGTCGCGGCCCGAGTTCGGCGGCGAATCCCCGGCTTACCGTAACCACGGCGTCGACCTGCGCCGCCCACTCCCGCTCGCGGCGAGCCAGCCAGGCGACAGCCCACGACGGCCTCCCGACGACCGCGCCGGATGTGACGAAGAGCTCGTGGCTGTCGTAGACGACGCGGGCGGTACCGCCGTGCAGATCGCGAGCGAAGATCGCCGCCGGCAGACCGGTCAGATCGTGGCCGTGATAGACGTCGGCCGGACCCGCCTCGCGGGCTGCCGCCCGGGCCCAGCCCAGGTTGCCGAACCGCCACATCGCGAGCCAATCGAGGCCGTCCATCCGCGATCCCGGCGCCGCATCTCGACGGCGGATCCGCGACCACAGCCGTGACGGGGCACGGAACCACCGCCACCAGCGGTTCCAATGCGGCAGCGGCACTCGCAGGATCGTGAAGCCGTCATGCTGCTCGCGCTCGACGAGCGGCGGCATCCCGGGTCGGACGATCCCGACGATCGTCACGTCGTGGCCGGCGGCGCTCAGCGAGCCTGCCTCCTTGAGGACCCGGGCATCGACGAGGACGTCGTTGCGGACAAACATCACGACCCTCACGGGGGGGCCGCCTCGAGCGCCGCGACGATCGCGTCGGCGGCCCCGGCCCCTGCAAGAGCGAGGCCTGCGGCGCGCCTCCGCGCCTGGTCCGCCGACGACCCGGGCGGCGCGAGCCTCTCCAGCTCGGCCGCTGCCGCGTCGGCGTCGAGTCCGACAACCACCATCGAGCCACCGGAGCCCTCAACTGCCTCGGTCCACTCCGTTGTCCCGCGGAGGATGAGACACGGCACGCCGAGCCACGCCGCCTCACGCTGGATCCCGCCCGAGTCGGTAAGCACTGCGGCCGCGTGCAGTTGGAGGGCCACCGTCGACCGGTAGTCCAATGGCCCGACGACGCGGACGCTAGCGCCGAGCGGCAGGCCGAGGCGCTCGAGCGCTTCCCCGGTCCCGGGGTGAAGCGCGAGGACAACCGGACGGTCGGCCCGCGCTGCGTTCGCGAGGATCGCCGCCCAAGCGCGGATCGCGTCGGGGCTCCGATTCTCGGCGCGATGGATCGTGGCGAAGAGGTATCCGCCCGGCGACAGATCGATCCCGAGCCGGCGCCCGATGAGCGGCAGCACCGTGCCGCCGTCGCGAACCTCCGCCGACACCCGGGCCGCCAGGTCCTGCATGAGGTCGCCGACGAGGACAACGCCGTCCCGGATCCCCTCGCCGGCCAGGTTCGCGACGGCCGTGGGCGTCGGGGCGAAGAGCCAGCGCGAGACGTGATCGGTGAGGACACGGTTCGTCTCCTCGGGCATCCGCCGATCGAAGCTGCGCAGCCCGGCCTCGACGTGCGCCACCGGGACGCCGGTCGTGGCTGCAGCGAGCGCTCCCGCAAGGGTCGAGTTCGTATCGCCGTAGACGAGCACGGCGTCCGGCCGATCGTCTATGAGAACGCGTGCGATCGCCGGCAGCATCCGCCCGACCTGCTCGGCTGACGTCCCGCCCCCGATCCCGAGGGCATGGTCTGGCCGCGGCAGACCGAGCTCGACGAAGAAGTCCCCGGCCATCGAGTCATCCCAGTGCTGTCCGGTGTCGACGAAGATCTCCTCGTGCCTCGCGCGGAGGGTCGGGAACAGCGCTGCAGCCTTGATCAGCTGGGGACGCGTCCCGACGACGCTGACGATCCGCACGCCGATCTAACCGGTCGTCGGCGCAGGTGTGGTCCTGGTCACGCCCGGGATGCCGATGCCGCGATAGGCGACGTGCTCTGGAAGGGTGAGATCGCGCAGGCTATCGCGACCGTCGAAGACCACAGCTAGATCCGGGAACAGGCTGAGGTCGATCGTCCCGAAGAGCGGGTCGGCGGTCTGGGTGATGACCGCCCGGAACGGCGCCTTCGTGGCCCATTGCCATGGTGTCGCGCAGCAGCGCGCGGTCTCGTCGGGCGAGATGAGCGGATCGTAGGCCGACACGACAGCACCCTGGTGCGTCAACCGCTCGATGAGAGGCAGGGCCCGGGAGTACGCAAGCTCCTTCACGCCGTGCCGGTAGGTCAGCCCGAGGACGAGAATCGGGACCCCTTCGAGGCCGCCGAGTTCCTGCTGGAGTGCCCGGATCGCCACGCCGATCTGGCCGTCGTTGGTCCGCCGTGACAGCTCCACCAGCTCGAGCTCCGGCGCTCGCGACAGCATGAAGTGCGGGTAAACGGGGATGCAGTGCCCGCCCACTCCGAGGCCGGGCTGATGGAGATGCGAGTAGGGCTGGCTGTTCGTGGCCGCGATGACCTCGTGGATGTCGACCCCGATCCGCTCCGAGTAGCGGGCAAATTCGTTGGCGAGTGCGATGTTGACGTCGCGGTAGGTGGTCTCGGCGAGCTTGCTGAACTCCGCCGCCTCCGCGCTCGACATCGCGACGATCTCCGCGTCGAGAACGGCGTCGTAAAAGGCTGCCGCACGGGCGGTCGACGCCTCGCCCACTCCGCCGACGAGCTTCGGGTACATCGCGAGGTTCCGAAGTGCCGCGCCGCTGTAGAGCCGTTCGGGCGAAAAGGCCACGAAGAAGTCCTCGTCCGCCCGGAGACTGGACGCCGCCTCGAGCCGCGGCGTGAATCGCTCACGCGTGTCACCGACCGGCAGCGTCGTCTCGAAGATGACCAGCGAGTCCCGATGGATACCAGGAGCGATTGAGTCAACGGCCGCGTCCATGTACCGATAGTCGGGTTGCTGCTCGTCGTCGAGCATCACCGGCACGATGAGCACGACGACGTCCACCTCGCGAGCCGCCGCGGCGGCGTCGGTCGTCGCTCGAAGGCGGCCGCCGTCGTGGGCCGCCTGTACGAGCTCGGCGAGCCCCGGCTCCTCGGCGATGTGCGATTGACCTTCGTTGATCGCATCGACGACCGCCTGCTGGACATCGACGGCCGTGACCCGCCAGCCGTGGTCGGCGAACTGGGCGGCGAGCGGGAGGCCCATCTTGCCGGCCCCGACGACCGCCACGCGACCGGCGGTGCCGGGCGCGCCGACCCACGGGCTCACCTCGATCCCCGGCTCGTGGCCGCAGGCACGGACGGGCATCTGGGTCGAGCCGCCGAGGAGGCTCTGGACGGAGGTCGGGCGCGAAACGATCGTCATGCGACGGCGAACCTCGTGGACAGCTCGGTCAGGTCGATGGCGTTGCCACTAGCCGCCGACGTGAGGAGGGACGTGGCGACGGCGACGGCCCACAGCCCGTCCTCAGCGTCGACGACCGGCCGGCCCCCGTTCCGAACAATGCCGATGAAGGCCTCGAGCTCGGCGGCGAGCGGCTCGCCCGAGACGACCGGCAGCGTCGGCAACTTCACCCTCGAATGTCGGCGCGTACCCGCCGATCAGACGGGGGTTGGTCGTGTCGGTCGCTTTTGTGAAGGTCAGGTGCTGGGTCAGGTAATCGAGCTCGAACATTCCTTCCTCGCCGACGACCACGAGCTGGCGCCGCTTGGCCGGGGTCAGCCAGTTGACATCGAGCATGCCAGTCGCGCCGGACGGGAAGTGGAGCAGCCCGAAGAGGAGGTCCTCGTGGTCGGCGTGGATCCGCTGGGCCGTCTCCCCGTAGACCCGCGTCGGGCGTTCGCCGGCGATCCACGACAGGATGTCGACATCGTGCGTCGCGAGGTCGACAGTCACACCGATGTCCCGGATCCGGGCGGGGAACGGCCCGGCCCGACGGGATGCGATCGCGTAGATCGAGGACAGCCAGCCCGCCCCGAGGAGCCGGCCGAGTTCGAGGACGGCCGGGTTGAACCGCTCCACGTGGCCAACCTGGACCGGGACACCGCGCTCGCGGGCCGCGACGACGACCGCCATCCCCTCGTCGACCGTGGCCGCAAGCGGCTTCTCGACGAGTACGGCCATGTCGCGTTCGATCGCGGCCAGCGCCAGCGGGACGTGGGCCGTCGTCGGGGCGGCCAGGACGACCGCGTCGAGCTCCGCCTCCGCGATCATCGCCAGCGGCTCGGCGAAGCCCTGCGCCCCGGACTGGGCCGTCGCTCCGGCCAGCGCATCGGCGACGGGATCCGCCACGGCGACGAGCATGATGTCCGGCCGCGCCCCGAGGATCCGGAGGTGGTTGCGGCCCATCGACCCGAGTCCAGCGAGCCCGACGCGCAGCGGCCGGTCACCGGCCGGCCGCCAGCCGGAGGTCATCGGGCGGCGACTCCGGCTCCGGCCCGTCGGCCCGGGGCGTCGCCGGCGCTCTCGAGGTGGCGCCCGACCGCCGCTCGAACGGCGTCGATCACCTGGGTCTGCTCGGGATCGGTCAGGCCTGGGAACATCGGCAGGGCGATCGTGGTGGCGGCGGCGGCATCGGTCACCGGCAACTCTGCGTGGAGCCCCCGCTCCATGATGTACTCCTGGCGATGGACGGGGATCGGGTAGTAGATATCCGCGCCGACACCGGCCTCGCGAAGCTCGGCCAGCATCGCGTCGCGCGCACCACCGACGTTGATCGTGTACTGGTGGAAGACGTGGGTCCGGCCGTCGGGCGTGATCGGCAGGCCGATCGGCAGTTCGCCGAACGCTTCGTCGTATGTCGCCGCGATCGCCTGGCGACGGGCCGTGTTGCGAGGCAGCTTGCCGAGCTGGGCCAGGCCGATGGCGGCCGCAAGGTCGGTCATCCGGAAGTTGTAGCCGAGGATCTCGAACTCATAGCGCGCCCGCATGCCCTGATTCCGGTAGAGGCGCAGCCAGTCGGCCAGCTTGTCGTCGTTCGTCGTGACGAAACCGCCCTCGGCGGTCGTCATGTTCTTCGTCGCATAGAGGCTGAACGCACCGTGGCCGAAGCTGCCGGCCTTCCGGCCCCGGAACGTCGCGCCGTGGGCCTGGCAGGCATCCTCGACGACGATCAGCCCGTGGCGATCGGCGATTGCCCGGATCATGTCCATGTCGGCGACGAGCCCGAACAGGTGGACCGGGCAGATCGCCCGCGTCCGCGGCGTGATCGCGGCTTCGATCTTCTTCGCGTCGATGAGGTAGGTGTCCGGCTCGATGTCGATGAAAACGGGCGTGGCGCCGGTGTAGAGGATCGCGTTCGCCGTTGCCGCGAACGTGTGCGAGACGGTGATCACTTCGTCGCCGGGTTCGAGGCCGATCCCCGAGAAGATCGACATCAGGGCGACGGTCCCGTTGCTCATTGCGATCGCGTGGCGGACGCCCACGAACTCGGCCCAGCGCTGCTCGAGCTCGGCGACCTTGCGGCCCTGGGCGATCATCCCGCTGCCGAGGACCTCGGTGACGGCCTCGAGCTCCTCGGGGCCGAGGTCGGGGCGGGCAATCGGGATCATGCTGGTGCTCCTTGGCGCGGGCCGGATCGCTCCTCGAGCGTCTCGGCATCCGGGACGTAGCCGTAGCGACGGCCGCACGTCGCGCAGAGGAGGTCCGTATGCGCCGAATAGCGCTGCGGTTCGGCCGGCACCGGGTCGCCATTGGCGTCGACGAGGCGCCGCCCGCAGGCGCAGACCCAGCCGATGCGGCGTGCCGGATTGCCGGCGACGAGCGCGTAGCTCGGGACGTCGCGGACGACAATCCCGCCCGCACCGACCATCGCGAACTTCCCGACCTCGATGCCGGCCACGATAACCGCACCTGCGCCGATCGAGGAGCCATAGCGGAGCGCGATCAGGGCAAGCTCCCAGTCGTCCGTCCCGGCGAGATCGCCGGTCGACGTGATCGCCCGGGGGTATCGATCGTTGGTCAGGATCGCGCCGGGACCGATGAACACGCCGTCCTCGACGGTAACGCCGTGGGAGACGAGGACCCCTCGCTGGATCTTGACCCGATCACCGATCGTGACGTCGTGGTCGACGAACACGTCGCGGCCGATGACGCATTCGGCTCCGATCCTTGCGCCGGTCCGGACCTGCGCATGGTGCCAGATGCTCGTCCCGGCTCCGATGCTGATGTCGGGCTCAAGATCCGCGGTCGCATGGATGCGCGCGGAGGGGTCGATCACGGGACGGTGGGCTCCTATCAGCGACCAGGTCGAGCGGACAAACGGTCGCGCGAGGGGCGCAGGCCGGTGGTCGAGTATAGCCGAGCGTCGGCGCTGGCCCGCCGCGACCCGCCTTGCGATAGCCGTCGTCGGCCTACCTCCGGCGCCGGAACATCGACATGACGACGCCGAGGGCCGCTCCGAAGGCGACCGCTCCGCGCCAGTCGAGGAGCACCCGCACGTCGCCCTCGACCCGCCGGGCAAGGAGCAGCAGCACGCCCGTCGTCCGCTCGAATTGGACGTTGTTGGCGACCACGGTCCGGACCACAGCCTGCTCGATCTGCACGTCGCGGGCGAGCACGGAGCCGACGGCGCTCTGTGTCACGCGGACCTCGCCACCGAGCGCCGCGCCGATCGCCCCCATCTCGACCGACACTCGATCGGCCCTTGCGAGGCCGATCCCGCCCTGCGACACCGCGATGTCGACCGCCTGCGCCCGGCCGATGCCGCCCCGGCTGACATCGACGTTCACGGCGTTGACCTCCTGGGCCCCGGCCTCACGAACCGAGATCGACTCAAGCCGTGTGAGCCGGTCGTCACCACCGGATGTGGGCTCGATCACGGTCATGGACGCGGCCGATCCGGACGCCGCGGGAGCCTTCTCGCTGGTCTTTGCCTTGGGTCGGACGACCTTCGGCTCTGTGGGGGTGCGGACGGCGCCGCTGGGAGGCGGGGATTTGGCCGGCGCGGACGACTCCGCATGGGCGGCCTCCTCCTTGGCTTCACGCGCGGCGGCCTCCTCGGCGCCGGCGAGGGCGTCCGTTCCGGCGGGTCGGCCGGTGGCGGACGATTCCTCTGTCCCGGATTCCTCGGCTCCCGGGTCGGGCTGCTCTGAGTGGGCCATCGGTTCCCTCGATTCTCGGCGGTGCTGTTCGGAGGCAGCCTACCGCGAGTGGTCTGGCCGCGTCTCACGGCGGTTCTTTCGGTCAAGACGAGGAATCGACCGACCGGAGTATCCTCCGCGTCGGAACTCAACGGCGAGCGTCACCGCCGCCGCCTCGAAGCCGTCACACGCCAGTCGCCCCCGCGCCATCGCACCGAGGGACCATGCACCCCCAGAAGGCCTGGCCGCATTTGAAGCGGCTGACAGTCCCGATCCTGGCCGTCGTGGCCGTCGCCACTGGACTCCTCGTCGGGATGCTCGCCGCCCAGGCCGCGCCGCCCAGCCCGAGTCTCGATCCTGGACAGGTCGCCGGAGCGACCGCGTCACCAGCACCGCCGACGCCGACCCCGTCGCCCACGCCTTCGCCGACACCGACCCCGGTCCCAACGCCAACGCCCTCGCCGACACCCGTCCCGACACCCGTTCCCGTCCCGGCGCCGTTGACCGGCGTCCTCGTTCCGCCGGAGGTCGCGGCCCAGCATCCGATCGCGGTAATGGTCGACGATCACGGCGACGCCCGACCGCAATCCGGGTTCAATGCGGCGTCGGTCGTCTGGCAGGCGCCGGCCGAGGGCGGTATCCCGCGCTACATGTTGATCTTCCAGGAGAACATCCCGGCCGCGGTCGGCCCGGTCCGGAGTGCCCGCTACTACTACATCGCGTGGGCGGCCGAGTGGCGGGCCGTCTATGCCCACGCGGGTGGCTCACCCCAGGCTCTCCAGACCCTCCGCTCGCAGGGCAGCGGACAGCTCGTCTACAACGCCGACGAGTTCCGCTGGGCAAAGTCGTTCTCGCGAGTCAAGGGTCGGTTCGCGCCTCACAACCTCTACACGGATGGCAAGCGCCTCCGCAGCCTCGCCAAGACCCTCAAAGCGGCGGACGAGGCGGCGGTGCCGGTGTGGCAGTTCGCGCCGGATCTCCTGCCCAGGCTCCGCCCACGCGGCGGCCGGATCGACGTCGCCTACTCGTACAACAAGATTCGCTACGACTACGACCAGGCGACCAACACGTACGTGCGGTCCGTCACCGGGGAGAAGCCCCAGGTCGACGCCGCGACCGACGAGCGAGTCGCACCGAAGAACGTCGTGATCATGCTCATGAAGTTCGGGCGACTCAATGACGGCTCGAGGAAGAACCGCCTCGAGGCCGATGTCATCGGCGAGGGCACCGCTTATATCGCCACGAACGGCACGACGACCAAGGGCACCTGGCGGAAGAGTTCGCTCACGAAGCCAACCATCTTTTTCAACGCTGACGGCTCGCGGGTCACGCTGACCGCCGGGCAGACCTTCGTCCAGGTGATGCAGACCGGCACGAAGGTGACGCTCACGCCGGGTATCCCGCCGCCTCCCGAACCGTCCACGAGCGAGCAGCACCGGCAATAGGCGCAGGCCTGGCTATCGCGGCCGGGCGACCTCTGCGTAGATCGCCCGAGTCTCCCGGGCGACGTCGGCCCAGGTCCGCTGCCGGGCATCGGCACGTTCGCGGGCAAGGGCGACGAGCGAGCCGTGGACGCGGTCGTCGACGAACGCCGTGGCGAGGGCCTGGGCAAGCCGAGCCGGGTCGCGCGGTTCGACGAGGATCCCGGCCGCACCGACGATCTCGGGCAACGCACCGACGGCCGAGGCCACAACCGGCGTTCCCGAGGCGATCGCCTCGATCGCGGCCAGGCCGGCACTGTCCGAGACGACCGGCAGGAGCGCCGCGCGTGCACCGCGGACGAGGCTCGCCAGGCGGTCCTCGTCCAGGCGCGGGGCGTACGCGAGCGTCTCGCCGACGCCTTCTCGAGCGGCTGCCCGGGCCAGAGCCGCACGGTCGTCCGGGGATGCGCCCGCGAACAGGACACGCGGCGGCCACGGAGCTTCCGCAGGCAGCCCGTCGGGCCGGCCGGCAGCGGCCAGCTCAGCCAAGGCGCGGAGCAGCGTCCCGAGATCCTGTCGCGCGTCGTACCGCCCCGAGTAGATGACGTAGCGTTCCGGGAGGCCCAGCCGGTCGCGCTCGGCACGCGGATCCCGGCTTGCACGCGTCGCGACCGGGCCGGATTCCCAGGCGCGGAAGGCGGGCCGCGGGGCGAGCGCGACGACCCGGATCCGGTCCCGCGGGATGTGGAGCAGCCGGCGGGCGGCGACTCCCACCGCCTCGGTTCCGACGATCACCGCGGCCGCGTCACGGAGCAGCCGCGCGCGAAGCCGCTGGCCGAACCGCGACGTCGTGCCGCGCTGGTACGCGCCCGGCAGCTCCCACGGTGCGAGATCGAGAAGCGTCACGACGAGGGGCAGGCCGGTGATCAGTGGGATCGAACCGCCGACCGCGTGATAGACGGCGCCGGCCGCGCCGCCTCGATCCGCCCGCCAGGCGGCCCCGATGGACGCCCCCGAGAGCAGGAACGGATCGACGGTCAGCACCGCGGAGCGCAGGAGCCGCGTCGGCGGCAGGAGGCGGCGACCGACGACGGACAACCGCTCGAAGCGCTCCGTCGGGTCGTCCAGGTCCGATCCGAGGAGCAGGGCGAAGGACTCCCCGCTCACGGGCGCACCGTCGAATGCCCCGAGCAGGCCGTCGAGGTAGACCGCCGTCAGCGGTGCGCGATCGGGCTCCTGTAGCGGCCTCGCATCGAGGACGATCCGAACGCCCGGGACCCGACCGGTCGCCCGACCCGGATCCGCCGAGCCGAGCGGCGCGTGGGCTGCCTGGGTCACCGGCCCTCGCCGGCCGCCGGTGTCTCCAGCGCCGGGGGACGAGACATCTCTGTACCGGAGCCCACGGCCGCATCGGCGGCCGGTTCGGGGACGCCGGCGATCGGCCGCCCGCGTCGCCCCGGCAGCCGGCCGGCCAGCTCCTCGGCTCGAAGCGTCACGACGACGACCAGCGCCTCGACGACGATCCGTCGGCTCATCTTGGACTGCCCCACGCGCCGGTCGCGGAACGTGATCGCTGTCTCGACGACCCGTGCCCCACGGCGCGATGCCCGAAATGTCATCTCGATCTGGAAGACATAACCGCCGGCGTGGATACCGCCGAACGGGATCGCCGCAAGGATCGATGCACGCCACGCCTTGAACCCGCCGGTTAGGTCATGCGGGCCGAGGCGCAGGACGCTCCGAGCGAAGATGCTGCCGCCACGCGAGATGATCCGCCGCCCCATGCCCCAGTCGACGACGCCGCCGCCCTTCGTGTAGCGCGACCCGATGACGAGGTCGGCCGTTCCGGCGGCAATCGGGGCGATGAGGGAGGGCAGCGCTGCCGGGTCATGCGACCAGTCGGCATCCATCTGGATCACGACCTCGGCCCCGCCGGCGAGAGCAACGCCGAAGCCATCGAGGTAGGCCCGCCCAAGCCCCTGCTTTTCGGGCCGGTGGCGGACGCGGATCCGGGGGTCGGCGGCTGCGAGCTCGTCCGCGATCTGGCCCGTGCCGTCGGGCGATCCGTCGTCCACGACGAGGAGCGTCGCTCCGGGCAGGCTTTCCAGGATGGCGGCGGAAATCGTCCGGACGTTCTCCGCCTCGTTATAGGTCGGCAGGATGACCCACACGCCGGCGCCGAGGACCGCCGACGAGGGGTTGGTGGCTGTGGACCGTTTGGGCCGAGCGCTCGTCATGGTCGGGCCAGTGTAGACCCGGCCTCTCGCCGCGAAACCCGCCCGATCGTCCCGTTCTGCGTGCTCAGCGGAAGTAACCCGTAGCGTCGAAGATCACGTTGGCCGAGGCCCCGGACGGCCCCTGGAACACGGCACCAAGGCCGCCTCCCGCACCGACCCGGACCGTCAGCCCGTTTGCCCGGATGTCGCCCTTCGGCAGATTGATCGTGGACGTGGCGCCCAGCGCCGTGCCGGATGGGCCAACGATCAGCCAGCCGCTCGTCGCTGGCAGCACGACAGTGGCGCCGCCGGTCAGCGCGACCGCGTTCACCGGGATCGTTCCGCGAGCGGTCGCCTGGAACGTCCGCACGACGTTTCTCGGGAAGGGACCAGAAAGGCCATTGCCCACCCGCGTATCGAGGACCCGCGCCGGGTCGAGCGGATAGAACGTCGCGCCGGCGGAGCTATTGACGAAGTAGCCGGTGACATCGAACAGCACGTGGGCCTTCGCGCCGACCGAGCCCTTCCAGACGACGCCGAGCCTTCCGCTGCCGTCGAGCTTGACGGTCACCGATGCGGCCCGGGTGTCGCCCTTGAGGACGTTGAGGGTCGAACTGGGCGGTGTCGAAGCGGCCGCCGGGCCGATAAACAGGTAGCCGCCACTGCTGGGCCCGACGACGGTCAAGTTGCCGGTCACCGCCACGGCGCTGGCGGGGACACCGCCCCGGCCACTGACCGCGAACGATCGCGGGGCATCCGAGGTGAACTGCCCGCTCAGACCGCTGCCAGTACGAGTGTCGAGGATCCGGGCGGGCGTCAGCGGGACGTAGGTCGAGCCCGTCGCCCCCGCGACGAAGTAGCCGCTGACGTCGAAGATGAGGCCGGCCTTCGAACCTCCGGCTCCGCTCCAGAGCGCAGCAAGCGAGCCGTCCGAGGCGATCTTGACGGTGACGCCGGACGCCCGGACGTCGCCGACCGGCGCATTGACAACCGAAGATCGGGCAACGGTCGCCGTCGACGGCCCGAGGCTGACGTAGCCGGCGCTCGTTTGCCCGACGACCGTCAGGGTGCCCGTGACGGCTACGGCGCTGGACGGGACACCGCCGCGGCCCGCGACCGGGAAGGTTCGCGCCGCGCCGCTCGCGAAGGGACCGGACAGGCCCACCCCGAAGCGCGTGTCGAGGAGGCGAGCAGGACTGATCCCGATGAACCGGGCGCCCGCTGCCGGGGCGACGCCGGCCGGTAGATCGACGACCGTCGAATTGGGCGCTCCGACTGCGGCGACGAGGGTGCTCGAGCTGCTGCTCGTGGCCACCCAGACGTTTGTCCGGACGCCGGCGACCGGCGCCCACTCGGCGATCGGCAGGCTGACCTCGTACCACGTAAAGCCATCGGCGCTGACGGGCCCGGCAGTGACCGCGAGGATCGTGCCGGCGGACGCGGTCGTGACGATCGGCTTCGCCGTGCCGGCGCCCGAGCGGATGTTGACGCTCGAGGCGACGACTTTTCCGAAGCCGCCAGGCGCGAGGCTCAGGTGGGGGTGATAGACGCTCGCGACGTCCCACGGGCTTACGTTGCCGTGCGTGTCGCGGGCGCGGGCCCGGAAGGCGAACCCGTAGGTGTCGGCGCCCGTGTACGGGGCGCTCGTTGCTTTCGTATCGACGAGCCAGTCGTGCCAGGGCCCGCCGTGGACGGAGACCTGGATGTCGTAGTCGAGCACGCCGCTCTCGTCCGACCCGACCCACGAGACCGTGAACGCTTCGGTTGTCTGGCTCGGGGCGAAGGCCCGGACGCCGGCAAGTGGCGCGGTCTTGTCATTGAGGAACTTCTCGGCGATGGCCTGGCGCAGCTCGGGCCGGTCCGCGTCATACCCGAGCGCCCAGATCCCTGTCCCCCGGAGGCCCATCCGGTTGATCATGTCGTAGCGCCGCTTCAGTGATTCGGGGTCGTCGTAGTAGACCTGACGCCAGGTCGTCACGCAGCCGTATGTCGTGGAGCAGTTCTGGCGCTGGTAGGCGATCCAGGGGCTTTGTTCGCGGCTATCCCACCGCCTGCCGTATTGCTTCGCGTAGGCGGCGGCCGTGTCGTATAGGACGCTGTTCGACGCCCCGAACTTAAGTCCGGTCTGGGTCTTCGCGTTGACCCGGTCCGAGACGGTCGACCAGGCGCGGCCGTACCAGGGCACGCCGAGGATGAGTTTCGACGGCGCCACCCGGGCGGCGTAGGCATTGACCGTGTCCTGGAGGTCGTACGCGGGACCTGACAGCGGGTCGATCGAGCCGGCATAGCCCGAGCTTGCCGTCCGGTAGTCGTAGCCCATGATGAAGATCGCGTCGGCCCCGCCGGGAGCGGTGGCGGCCTCGATCGGGTAGTTGCCGATGTAGCCGGTCGTATCGAACGTCAGCTGGTAGCCGGCCGCCCGCTTGTCGAGCTCGGCCCGGACTGCACGGACGAAGAGCGTGTACTCGTCGGCGTAGCCGGAGGCGATTGGCTCGAAGTCGAGGTTGATCCCGTCAGCCCCGCGAGCCCGGACGGCGTCCGCCGCCTGGACAGCAAGGTTCTGGCGGGCGGCCGGGTTGCCGAGGAGCGCTCCCTGGAGCGCGGCTTGACCGCTCGTCCAGGCGAACACCGAGATCGTCAGAACGACGCGCGTGCCCTTCGTGTGGGCCGCGTTGATGATCGAGGTCATTCGCGAGCTCGTCCAGCCGCCCCAGCCGGTCGTCGGGGTGCCGTCCGGATCCAGTTTGAGGAGGTTGCCGTACTTGTCTGAACCGACGCTGAAATAGGCGATCGTCGAGAGCACCTCGTAGTCGAGTACGGCGTCGCTGACCTCCCAGTACGGGAGGAAGCCCATGACCTGGCGCCGGAGACGCGTTCCGTCGAGCTCGAGCTGACCGCTGGCAAACGGCATCACCGCAGACGCCCCATCGGCGGCCGGGATCTCGGCTGGATCGACGGCGGGCGCGTCGATGGGGGCGGTCGCGGCCGGGCTCGGTTCGATGACGGCATCCGGGTCGGCGCTGGGGCCGGCGCCGGGGGCCGAGCCGGGCTCGGCGGCCGGGCTGGCGGGTGCGCCAGGCGCTCCCGATGCGGCGCCAGGTTGGGCCGGCATCATCTCGCGTCCGGACGCGGAGCCAGCGGGCAGAGCGCGCGGCGCGCGTCCCCCGACCTCCCACGAGTCGTCGGCGCGCGGCCGGAAGCCGACCGTCACCCGGCCGCCGGGCGTGAAATCGATGCGATCGTCGGCGTGGGCGAGCGCATCCTCGTAGTGGATGCCCGGCAGGAGCTCCGTGGTTTCGGTGGCCGGGTCGACCACGGGCGCTTGCGTCGGAGGGGCGACCGCATTGACCGGGCCCGTCAGGAAGAGCTGAGCCACCAGCGACGATGGCGGCGATCGCGGGACGGCCGGGCGATCGGGGCGCGGGTCGAAGGAAGGTCACGTTTTCCTCGAAGAGGTCTCGCGATGAGCGACGAGACGGACACCCTACGCCTCGGCGCTCGCGGGGACAACGGTGACGATGGTCCCGGTCCGGAGGGGTACGGTGGCGTCCGGTGCGGTCCGGGGCCCAGCGATGGCGGGCCCAGGGCGTTCGGCCGGCAGGCCGGAGGCTATCGGACGGGGAGCCTCAGGATGCGCGTGGAGGTCGTCGTGCCACCCGTCCTGGTCGCGCCGGCGACCCCGACGCTGGCGTGATCCGGAACGATCGTCACGCCCGGAGCTCCGCGCACGCCCGGCGGCAGTTTGACGCCGACGACCTGGTTGGACATCACGCTCAGGTTGCCGACGATCGAGCGGTAATAGCCCGACGGGCTGCCGCCGCCGTTGTCCGGATCGAGGACCGCCGTCCCGGTGCTTCGGGTCGGGGTGAACGTGATGTCGTGGCCGTGATAGTTCGGGGCCGCCCGCCACAACTGGGAGAGTGGCTGGCCAGTCGTGAACAGCGCTCGCAGGTAGTACCCGGTGTGGCTATGGCCGTCGGCGATGACGGCCGAGGCGCCCGCGGCGAGGAAGGCTGCGCCGTAGTTGTCGACGCGCTGCCGGGCAACGCTCAGGGAAGGCGCGGCCGCGCCCGGTTCGGAGTTGCCCGACGCGTAGCACAGGTGGTGCAGGAACACGATCGCATTCGGGGCGAGGTCGAGCGTTCGAATCGACGGCTCGCCGTAATACTTGTTGTTGTAGTCGCCGTTACCGGCCGTTGCGTTGAGCCCGAACCCATCCTTGGTCGTGTAGCTCGGGTCGTAGGTGTACGGGCTTGGCCAGCCATTGCCGTGGCCGAGATAGATCACGATGTTCGCGCCGGTGGTGGCCGCCTTGACGGCAGACCAGGTGGCGTTGGGGCTGTAGACCTTGGTGACGTTCGGCGTGTGCTGGATCGCCTCGGCATACAGCTCGTCGGCGTTCGAGCGGTACTTGGCAGTTTCACTGTGCGTCGCCCCGACGATGATCACGACCTTGGCCGTGCTGGTCTGGGCGGCCGCGACCGGGCCATACGCGCCGAACATGGCAACGAGGGCAAGGACGACGGCGAAGACGGATTTGCGCAACGTGAGCTCCCGAGCGGATCGACCTGGGGGTCGGATGAATGCAGGGCAAGCGTCGCGCTCGGCGGTGCTCGGAACAATCGCGGGATGGTCCCGACGCGAATGGCCCCATCGGGCCCGCCGCCGGTGCGGAAGAGGGAGGATGGGTGGAGAGGTGTGCGCACGGGCGACCGCGCCTCCCGGTGCGACGGTGCCCCGCCACTCAGTCCGGTCGCCTAGCGCAAGCTCGCTACCAGGACCTCGAGCGGAGGATTCGTCCTGTCGCGCTCCGACAGGATCGGCCGCCCGTCGGGTGTGCCTTCGACGGCCGGCCATGGAACCCCAACGGCTGGATCGTCCCACGCGAACCCCATCTCGTCCGACTCATCGAACTCGTTCGTGACGAGGTAGAGCAGCTGGAGCTCGTCGAGCGCCAGGAAGCCATGAGCCACGCCCGCCGGGATGACCACCCAGTCGTCGGCCGTGAGTTCGCGCGTCTCGACGACGGGCCTATCGCCGGTCCCGCTGAGCACCAGACGGACATCGACGAGCGCGACGAGCGCCCGTCCCGAGACGACAACCCAATAGTCGAGCTGGCGGCGGTGATAGTGGAGTCCGCGCAGGACGCCGCGGGCCGACGTCGACAGGTTGGCCTGCACGAACCGGGGCTCGGATCCCTCCGGCGCGCCCGTTTCGCCCTGTGTCAGCCTCGGGAAGGCGGACGCGCGCCATAGCTCACGGAACGAGCCGCGCGCGTCGACGTGGCGGGTGACGGCGCCGTATCGCACCCCAGGGAGCGTCGAAGGGCGATTCGTCATCGGCCGGCTCCCGCCGCATTGCGCTGGCGGAGGAGGGTCGGCAGATAGTCGGCGAGGGCCTCGGGCCACGAGCGGAGGGGTTCGCCACCAGGCAGCGGCGTGGGTTCGAGCACTCCCCAGGCGGGCGGCGTGGACGCTCGGAACCACGTCGACGCCGGCACCTCGACGATCGCGATGTCGAGGGCGGCCTGTCTGAACAATTCCCGCGCCCAGGCCGCCCGCGAGGCAACGCCCGCATTCACGACATGGTGGAAGCCGCCGACCTCGCCAGAGCCAAGGAGCTCGACGACAGCGTCGGCAACGTCCTGCGTGAACGTCGGCGAGCCGAACTCGTCGCCGACGACCTGGACAGGTTCGCCGGCAATCCGGGACCGTTCCGCCGCGGCGAGGATCTTCGTCGGGAAGTCGTTGCCGGGCGGCCCGTACAGCCAGGCCGTGCGGACGACCCCGAGTCGGGCTTTACGCCCGCGATAGGCGGCGCCGGCGACGATCTCGCCTTCGAGTTTCGTTGATCCGTAGGCATTGATCGGGTTCGTTCGGTCGCCCGGCGTATACCCCCGTCCATCGGTTCGCCGGCCATCGAAGACTTCGTTGGTGCTGACATGGACCAGGTCGATGTCGCGTGCGGCCGTCGCCTCGGCCAGCACGTGGACGGCCTCGGCATTGCGGCGGCGAGCGGTCCGGGGCTCTCGGGCGCAGCCGTCGACGTCGGTCCACGCCGCCGTATGAATCACCGCCTCCGGGCGGTCGCGATCGAGGAGCGCGTGGATGCTCTCCGGAGCATCGAGGTCGAAGGCCGCTCGATCCCATGCGATCGGCCCGGAGAGCCCGGTGAACGGGGCGTCCTGGAGCGCCGCCACCAGCGCGCGTCCCAGCCGCCCGCCGGCACCAGTGACGGCGACGCGCACCCGGTCAGGCCTCCGACGAGACGCCGGATTCGGCGACAGCCTGGCCGTGCGCCAGGCGTGATCCGTACTGGCGTTCGTAGTAGGCGTCCCAGTCGCCCGACTTCGCCGCCCGCCACCATGCTTCGTTCGCCTTGTACCAGTCGATCGTCGTCGCGAGGCCGTCGGCGAAGGCTGTCCGGTTCTGCCAGCCGAGCGATGCCAGCTTCGAGCCATCCAGGGCGTAGCGGCGATCGTGGCCGGGCCGGTCCGGGACGCTCCGGACAAGCGACCAAGGCTTGCCGAGGCGTTCGAGGAGGGCGGCCACGACGTCGCGGTTCGTCATCTCCGCCGAGCCCCGAATGTTGTACGTCTCGCCGCTTTGACCGTGGCGGAGGACGTGGTCGACCGCACCCGCATGGTCCGCGACGTAGAGCCAGTCCCGCTCCTGGAGACCGTCGCCGTAGAGCGGCAGCGGCTGGTCGTCGATCGCATTCGTCACGAAGAGCGGGATGAGCTTCTCCGGGTGGTGGTACGGCCCGTACGTGTTCGAGCCGCGGGTGACGACCGCGTCGACGCCGTGCGTCGTCACGTAGCTGCCGACGAGCAGCTCGCCCGCCGCCTTCGCCGCGGAGTAGGGCGAGCGGGGCGCGAGCCGGTCCGTTTCGCGGGAGCGGCCGCTCTCGACCGAACCGTAGACCTCATCCGTCGAGACCTGGAGGAAGCGAACGGGCCGCGAGCGGCCCGCCGACGCCGCCACGACGGCCTCGAGCAGGACATGGACCCCGATGACCCCGGTCCGGAGGAACGCTGCGGGATCGAGGATGCTGCGATCGACGTGCGATTCAGCGGCGAAGTTGACGACCGCGTCGGCGTCTCGCACGAGCGGCCCGACGAGGTCCGGATCGGCGATGTCGCCCGCGACGAAGCGGAGCCTCGCGGCCAGCTCCGGATCGGCTTCGATCGGGGCGAGGTTGGACCTGTTGCCGGCGTACGTCAGCTTGTCGATGACGGTGATCCGGGTGCCATCGCGCCGCGCCAGCACATCTCGCACGAAGCACGAGCCGATGAACCCGGCGCCTCCGGTGACCAGCAGGCTGGCGTCCGGACCGATCGCGCCCTGCTCTGCCGGGCCGCTCACCCGACTGGCCGTTCGATCGGCGGTTCGAGCCGGCCAGCCCGGTCGTCGTCTCGGGCCAGCTCGGCGGCGCGCAGCAGCGACGGGACCGTCCCGGCGTCGGCCCAGTGCCCGTCATAGACGCGGCTGAAGAGCCGGCCCGCCGGGATGAAATGGTTGAGGACATCGGTGATCTCGAACTCGCCGCGGCCCGACGGTGCGAGATGATCGATGACGTCGAACGCCTCCGGTCGGAGGAAATACACGCCGATCGGGATCAGGTCGCTCTTCGGTGTCTCGGGCTTCTCCTCGAACCCGACGACGTTGCCGCCGGCATCGAGCTCGGCGACGCCGAAGCGCGCCGGATCCGGCACTCGATAGAGCAGCGTTCCGGCGCCCCACGACCCTTCCTCGAACTCTCGGGCCATCCCCGTCAGGTCCGGTCCGCGAAGGATGTTGTCGCCGAGAATGCAGCAGAACGCGTCGTCGCCGACGAAGCCGCGGGCGAGCCCGATGGCGTGGGCGATCCCCAGGGCGCCACGCTGGTAGCGATAGGTCAGGTCGAGCCCGAAGTGGGCTCCGTCGGCGAGCAGCTCGACGACGTCCCCGACGCTCTTGCCGCCGACCACGACCATCACCTCGCGGATCCCCATCGCGGCCAACGTCTCGATCGGGTAATAGATCATCGGGCGGTCGTAGATCGGGAGAAGGTGCTTGTTCGTCACGATCGTGAGCGGAAAGAGCCGGGTGGCCGTGCCACCGGCGAGGACGATGCCCTTCATTCGCAGGTCAGGGTAGCAGGGGCCACGGCCGCGGCTACGGCGCCGGGACGGACGGCGCGGCGGACGGCGTCGGTTCGATGCAGGGCTGTTCGCCGCCGGGCAGGGCGCCGCCCGGGCCCGTGATTGAGCAGTCGATCGGCTGCTCGTCGGCTGGCGGCAGGCCGCCGACGTAATCCAGGACGACAAGGACGTACTCGACCTTCTCGAGATTGGCCGTCGGCTGCAGGAAGGCGGTCTGGACAACGCTGTTCGCGTCTCGCCGGATGTCGACGATCTGGCCCAGGAGGAGGCCCTTCGGATACGGCGAGCGGATCCCGCCGGCGAGCTCGATGCCGGCCGTGACCACTTCGTCCCCGAGCTCGATATGGTCGGTCGAATCGATGTTCGTCATGATCAGGGTTCCGCCCAGCTGCCCGATGACAGCCCCGATTGCGCCACTCGACTGGACGAGGCCGATGACCGTCGAAGACTGGTCGGTGATGAGGACGACGTTGGCGATGATTCGGACCGACTTCGACGACGCGGCCGGCAAGGGCGCCGCCCTCGGCGATGACCACGTCGCCCTCCTCGATCCCGTCATCGGAGCCCTTGCTGATCGTGATGAGGCGACGGAACTCCGACGACTCGCGGGCGATCACCTCCGCGGCCGCCGTCTGGTACGCGAAGCCATTGCGCAGCTGGAGGACGCCCGTGAGGAGCTCGATCTCGCGTTGGGCTTCGAGAAGCCTCAGGTTTTCGGCCTTGAGGCGCTCGTTCTCGCGGCGCAGGGCGGTATTGTCAGTGTGCAGCCGGTCGATGTCCGACATGGACTGGAAGATCCCGGCGATGCCCTCGGCCACGTTGTCCACGGCGCCCTGGATCGGACGAATGGCATAACTGACGGCGCCCTGGAACTCTCGAACGAGCGGGTTCGACGAGAAGGCCATCATCACGAGCGTCGTGGCGATCAGCGCGATGAACACGATCGAGCGGCGGCGGGCGGTCCGGGATGCGAGCAAGGAACTCATGAATCGATCCTGACTTTGAGCTAGCTGCTCGAAGTCACCCTACCGCGGCGCGCGCGCATACGTATCGGTGACGAGGACGCGGTCCATCGCCGGGTTGCCCAACTCCTGCAGGACGATCCCCGTGCCCCGGACGACGCACGTGAGCGGGTCGTCGGCGATGTGGACAGGCATCTGGGTCGCATCGGCCGTCCGCCGGTCGAGGCCCGCGAGGAGCGCCCCACCACCGGCCAGAACGATCCCCTGGTCCATGATGTCGGCGACGAGCTCCGGCGGCGTCTCCTCGATCGTGTCCTTGATCGTGTCGACGATCTGCTGGACGGACGGCTCGATCGCCTCCCGGATCTGGTCCGCCCCGACCTCGACGCTGCGCGGCAGGCCCGTCAGCAGGTCCCGCCCGCGCAGCGAGATCCGTTGCTGGTCCCAGTCGCCGGGGTAGGCAGAGCCGATCGCGATCTTGATGTCCTCCGCCGTCCGCTCGCCGAGGAAGAGGTTGTACTCGCGACGGGCGAACGCGACGATGTCCTGGTCCATCTCGTCGCCACCGATGCGGATCGAGCGGCTGACGACGATCCCGCCGAGGCTGATCACCGCGACCTCGGTCGTACCGCCGCCGATGTCGACGATGAGGCTGCCCGACGGCTCGGGACCGGCAGGCCCGCACCGATCGCGGCGGCCATCGGCTCCTCGATCAGCCGGGCCCAGCGGGCCCCGGCGTTCAGCGCAGCGTCGCGGACGGCCCGCTTCTCGACCTCAGTCACGCCGGACGGGATGCCGAGGAGCATCCGCGGCCTCGGAATGAGTCCGACGCGATCGTGGACCCGGCGAACGAAGTACTTGATCATCTCCTCGGTGACGTCGAAGTCGCTGATGACGCCGTCGCGGAGCGGCCGGATCGCGATGATGCTCGCGGGGGTCCGGCCGACCATCCGCTTGGCCTCCGCGCCGACCGCGAGGACCCGTTTCGTCTTGGCGTCGATCGCGACGACAGACGGCTCGCTCATCACGATTCCGCGATCGCGGACGTGGACCAGCGTGTTGGCGGTCCCGAGGTCGATCCCGATGTCGCGGGAGAAGAGGCCGAGGAAGCGGTCGAGCATGTGGCGGGAGGGTCCTTCGTGCGGGTCGGGTCGCGTCCGGTGTTCGCAGCGGCTCCCACTGGCCTGGATGGGCACCGGGGGATCGCGCGCTCGGGATCAGGGCGGGGAAGCCCGTGCAGTATACCCGGCTCGTCCGGCCTCGCCGCAGGGTCCTACAGCTCGCCGATCCCGCCAACTCCGACGTACGATTCGCCGATGACGTATGCCGAGCTCCTGGAGCTGGCGCGACGCTTCGAAGGTCGGACTCTCACGACGGTAACTGGTCGAGAGTTTCGGGTCGGGATCTATCGTGACTGCCCGTTCTTCATCCCCGAGTCCAGCGGCTACGGGCAGAGTGATGGCTGGAAGGCGGCCGAGGCATTCGTCGCGCGCTTCAACGAGATCGAGAGCTTGCGACCGGTCGACTACGGAGACGTGACGCGGAACGCTTCGTACTTCGTCGGCATGCTCCTCGCCGCGGGCAGAGATCGACGCTAGCCGGCAGATCGCGACCGGCCGACCCGGTCGAACGACACGCCCCGGTCGCGGAGCGATACCCAGGCGTCGTGGCCGACGACGAGGTGGTCGAGCAGGTCGATATCGAGCAGCCGGCCGGCGGCGAGAGTCTCGGCGGTCAGGTGAAGATCGTCGGGTGACGGCGTCGGGTCGCCGCTGGGGTGGTTGTGAACGAGGATCAGACCGGCCGCGTTGAGCCTGACTGCGTCGCGGAAGAGCTCCCCCACCCGGACGAGCGACGACGAGACGTTGCCCTGGTAGACGGTGGCGACCCGCAGCACGACGTTCTTCGTGTTCAGGAGCACGACCCGCAGCTCCTCCCGCTCCAGGCGGCCCATCTGGAGCACGAGTCGGTCGGCGACGTCACGGGCCGATCGGATCGTCCAGCGGCCGGCCGGCCAGTCCGCGAGCAGGCGACGCCCCAGCTCGAAGGCGGCAGCGAGCTGGGCGGCCTTTGCGGCGCCGATTCCCGGCACCGATTCGAGCTCGATGTCCGTCGCCCGGGCGAGGCCGGTCAGGCCGTCGTGGCGCGCGAGCGCATCCTCGGCCAGGTCGACCGCCGACCGGCCGCGCGACCCCGACCCCCACAGAAGGCCGATGAGCTCCGCCGAGCTCAGGCCGGCCGCGCCCCGCGCCGCCAGTCGCTCGCGCGGCCGCTCCAGCGGCGGCATCTCCCTGATCGCCCGACCCGCCCGCGGCGCCTCGGGAGCGCTATCGCGAACAATTGGTTCGGCCATCGCTCATCTCCTGAGGCGACGGCTCCTGGGCGGCGAGCTCGGAGTCCCCGGGCCCGTACGACGGAAGCCCGCCGATTCCTCCCGCCATCCGAACCCGGGAACGGCCCGAACAGTAGCGAGTGGTTCTTATCGCCGGCTCACCCGACGCTGCATCGCGAGTCGACGGTTCAGGAGACGCCGGATCGGGCGGCGACCTGGGCGATATGGCCGAGGATCAGCAGCACCGCATTGAATGTCGCGTGCAGCCCGATCGACGCCCAGATCGAGCCGCGCCGGACGAAGACCCAGCCCAGGACCCAGGCAACCGGCAGGCGCGTTCCGGCGCCAACCGCCATCAGCCGCAGGGCGTCGCCGAAGTCGTCGGTTGGGGCGACCCCGATGACATGGGCGATGGCGAACAGGAGCGTCGCCCGGATGATTGCCCGGCTCGCCCCGATCGAGCGGCGCCACGCCGTGACCGCGAAGCCTCGGAAGAGCAACTCCTCGGCGATCGGGGCAATGATCGCGCCGACCACGAGCTGGAGCAGCAGGCCGGACAGCTCGCCGGTCGGCGGCAACGGGCTCGGCGAGACGACGCCGAAGATCGACACGAGGACTGCGGCGACGACGAGCGTGACGCCGATGACCGGGACGGCCAGCGAAGCGCCGGCGAGGAGGTCCTTGACCGCCTGTTGGTCGAGGCGGCGGACTCCCATCTCCGCCCACGATAGGGCGGTTGTGCCGACGACCGTGAGCCGGATCACGCCGATGTAGACGAGGGCTGTGATGGCCCCCGCGATGAGTTGCCCGACCGGCGGCCAGACCGTCGCTCCGGTCGAGGAGAGGAGGGCGTCCAGGATGAGGCCCAGGACCGCCCCGACGAAGTACGTGACGGCGATCGTCGCTGCAAAGACGAGGATCGGCGAGGGTCCGGCGTAGGCGGCTCCACGATCACGACGCTCGAAGGCCTGGTTGCCCGCGGCGGCGATCAACCCCAGCGACAGCAGCCCCGGGCCGATGAAATAGACGAGCACCGTTGAGGGTGCGAACGCCCCGGCGATGACCACCGCGAGCCCGAGCAGCGATGCCAGCCACCCGACGACAAAGAGCCCCGGCGCCGCGCGCCCTTCGATCGTGAAGGTGGACGCACCGGGCCGGGGAGGAGGTGGAGTCTCGTTGGGATCGCCTTCCGGGGTCACACGGCAACTCTACGTACACGCGGCCAATCGAGGTTCAGGCTTGGTTGCAGCCGGCCCGCTGACGTCCGAGGCCGAGCCCCGCGAGGCCATCGACCGGAGGCCGCCTCTAGCTCTCGGGCAGGACGTCCTGCGAGGCGTGGGGCGCGGGCACCGAGCGCGGTCCCGATGACCGGGAGCGCGATGAGCCTTCGGCGGCGATCCTGCCCGTTTCCTCGAGCGTGCCCGGGAGGGGCATGATCGCCGCGGGGCGAGGGCCGGCGATCGCCGCGGCCGGCATGTCGCGCCGCTCGAAGTCCTTGCCGCACCAGGCACACAGCGACCAGTCGAGGCCGACGAGGCGGCTGCAGTTTGGGCAGACGCGGTTCAGTCGGGTGCGGCAGGTCGGGCAGATGATCCACTCGTCGTTCACACGGCGGGCGCAGGTCGGGCAGCTGTGGATCGCTTCGACCTCGGCGAGGAGGGCCTCCTCGGCGAGATTGCGCTCGTAGACCTCGCCGATCTTCTCGTGCGGCCGGATGATCTTGTAGACGAAGATCGCCAGCGGAAAGAAGATCGGGGTGAAGATGATGATGAAACTTGCCGCGACGTAGGGCAGGATCGGGTTTTCCGTGCGCTGCTGCATGTCGCGGAAGGCCCAGTAGGCGCCTGCCAGCCAGAGGATGATCAGGTAGATCGCGATCGCCTGAAGTGCCAGCTGAACGGGTTCGCTGCCGAAGAACCCGCCTAGCGGCTTTCCCGATCTCGCCGAAGATCTCGTCCATGCGGGTTGGTGGGTTGCCTCCGAATCTTTCAGACCGGTCGGTCGCCGCGTCCTCTATCCCGGTACACCCGCGGCGTTCCGGCGCAGTGTAACAGGGGCTACCGACGCCGCCCCGGGTGCCCTAGACGGATGTAGCCGGCTCCGCGTGACGCGAGGCGATCCGATCGAGCAGGCCGCCGGCGATCATGACCACCGCCCCGATGGCGACGACATATACGCCGATGGACGCGTCGAACGGGCCGGCCAGGTAAGGCCATGCAAGGCCGATGAGGAGGCACGCGAGGCCGATTGATGGCAATCCCAGCCTAGCCCAGCGCGGCAGGCGCTCCACGACCAGGGTCGAACCGAACAGCGCGGCGACGAGCAGGAGGATGAGCGGATGTCCGGGACCGGCCAGGCCCCACTGGGCCACGTAGCCGTCCATCGCGCCGCTGCCGATCACGATATCGGCCCACGGCAGCAGGAAGCCCAGCACCGAGATGCCTGCCCCCAGGAGAACAACCCGCGTCGCGACGTCGGTCGGGAGACCGAGCGGCCCGGCCCCGTCGCCTAGCTGGATTCGCCAGCGGTTCGAGTCGGCCGCTTCGGCTTTGGGGTCGGTCGCGTCAGCGCGCACGGCACCCGGCAGCGGCAGCGCCTCGGCCGGCGGTAGCACGGCCGACGGCGGCAGGTACGCTCCGGCAGGAACACGAGCTGCGGCCGGCTCGACGGGCGGCGCGACAGCGTCGATGGCACGGGCCGGCGGCCAGACAGGTCGATCGGGCCAGCTCGGAGCCGGCGCGGGCATCGCTGAGACGGATGGCGCAGCGTCTGCGTGCTCCGGGCGGGCGGGCTGGGCGAGCACCCAGGACGATGGCAGCCCGGCCGCGACCGGCGCGGGCGTTGGCTCCAGGCTGGGGCCGCCATTCCTCTCGGGGACCGGATCGACGAGGACGGCCGACTTCGGCCGGCGGGGCAGGGATGCGGTCGCTCGCGGCTTGCGGACGGCGGCAGGTGCGGGTGCCGACGGCTGGGGCACAGTCGCCGTCGCAACCGGGGCTGCGGCCTGTGGAGTCGGCTCCGCTGGCGCCGTCATGTCTGCCGGCCATGCGGCACCTTCGGCAGCGGCGGACCCAACCGGGACGTCGACCGCCGGGGCCCCAGCTTCGACGACGGGAGCGAACGGCCGTGACATCGTTGCGACGGAGGCGACGACCGCGCCGCACACCGAACAGGAGAAGCGGCCGGGAGCCAGCGGCGAGTCGCATTCCGGGCAGACGACAGTCTTCGTCGCCATCGAGCACCTCGAGTGGAATCCGGACCCTCCGGGGCCGGGGCTACAGGCTGCCACCTCGGTCCGGGACGGACCTATCCCCCGGACGGTGGTGCGCCGATGCCCCGAACGTCCCGGTTTTGGCCCGGACCCGGAGATGCTCGAAGGTCAGAACGGAGCTGCGAACGGCGGCGAACAGGCCGGCCAGGACGAGTGCGGCCAGCCAGATCGCCACGAACACCAGGAGACTGACTGCGACGGTCGCCACGTCGGGGGTCCGGTTTGCGAGGGCCGCGGTGACGCGGGACCAGGGCGACGCTGGCCGCTCCCACGGTGCCGCCGAGAATCGATCAACAACATCAACGTCGTCACGAGCCACGGCAGGAGCGTCGAGGCCGGCCGCCGGACGACGTCGCGACCAGCCGCGGCGAGGGCCGGGCCGGCCGGCGCATGGTCGAGGACGATCCACCTGCTCGCGAGGCCGCCGACGAGCTCGCCGAACACCCAGGCGACGGCAATGACGGCCAGCTCGCCCGCGGCGCCGAGTGAAACGCGCAGGGCCAGCGGGCTCTCGACCTCGGCGGGACGCGTCAGCTCTTCATACGTGACGGCTACGATCCTGACCAGGCCGATCGCGAGGGCGGCGGCGAGCGGAAGCCACGCGATCAAGCGAGCCGCGAGGATCGCGCCGACGAGGGCGCGATCAGGCCGTTCTGGATCGATCGGTCGGAACACTCTCCGGCGGTGTGGCGACCCCCTCGTCGACGCGGCCGCTGCAATCGCGTCGCGCGTCAGGGCCAGGTCCGTCGCCGCCGCGATCGCAGCCGCCGATGAGCAGCCACGCGAAGAGAAGCGGCGCCCCCGGCGATCGACAGCACGATCACCTCCGGCACGATCCGGCCGAGCGCCATCGGCACGATGAACGGGGCGACGACGTTCGACACCGCGAGCGGTGACGGGAGCACGACGATCGGGATCAGAAATACGACGAAGCCGCCGCGGACGAGGAACCCGGCGAGGGCAAGCAGCCACCACGCCGGGCGGCCGAGGGTCACGAGGAGCGAGGCGAGAATCGCCCCGCCCCGGCTCACGGCGCGGCGCTCGGCGTCGCCGATGCGCCCGGCGACGACCCACCGACAAGTTCCTCGAGCTGGCCGAGGGCCTCCTCGACGAGCTCGATCTCCTGGCCGTACCGGGCAAAGTCGCCGTCTCGGAGTGCTTGCTGGGCGAGCTCGAAGTGGAGGTTGGCGTAGTCGACGAGAGCCGCGACGTCGCCGGACGGCGGCGAGGATCCCGGAGCCGGGGGTTGGGTCGGGCCGGGCGACGGGGTCGGGCCGGGTCGGCGACGGTGCCGGGGTCGGCCCCAGACCGCCGCCGCCCTGATCGCGGAGAAGCTGATCGAGCGCCTGGCGGAGGGTGTCGCCCCAGACAACCGTCGTCGGCGAGGCGACGATGATCTTCTGGAACGCCGGGAACTTCGAGCTGGTGGCCTGGAGATAGACCGGCTGGAGGTAGATCAGGGAGTCCCCGACCGGGACGACGATGAGGTTGCCTCGGATCACGCTGCTGCCGGACTGGCTCCAGAGCGTGAACTGAGCGCTGATCTCCGGATCGGCGTCGATGGACGCCTCGATCTGGGCAGGCCCGAAGACGGACGTCTCGGTCGGGAACCGATAGACGAGCGTCTGGCCGTAGTTCTCTCCATCGTTCCGGGCCGCGACCCAGGCGATCATGTTCGGGCGATCCTTGGGGATCATCGGCTGGAGGAGGAGGAATTCCGGGTCGACCGCCTCCGGCAGCGACATGATCACGTAGTACGCCTCGCTCGGCAGGCTGGACTCCGAGGTCTGGCTGATCGGCACGGTCCACAGGTCAGCACTGTCGTAGAACGTGTCCGCGTTCTGGACGTGGTAGCGGCCGTAGACCCGCGTCTGGACGTTGAACTGCTCCTCCGGCACGCGAAGGTGCGGGCGGAGGTCGGTCGGGAAGTCGGACATCGGCTGGAACAGTGTCGGGAAGACGCCCTGCCAGGCGCGGATGAGCGCATCGTCGGGATCGTTGGCGTAGAAGGTCATCGTGCCGTCGTAGGCGTCGACGACGATCTTCACGCTGTTCCGAAGGTAGTTGAATGACCTCTCGCCGAGACCGGTCGGGGCGACACCCGGCGTGTTGAGTTCGCTCGGATTGAATCCCTGGCCGTGCGGGAAGCGGTTGGTCGCGGTATAGGCGTCCTGGACATAGACGAGGCGCCCGTCGTCGCGCACGACGACGTACGGGATCCTTGTCGTACAGGAGGAATGGGGCGATCCGAGGCAGGCGATCGGCCAGCGACCGGTGGAACAGCAGCTGGCTGTCATTGGTGATCTGGGGGCTGATCAACAGGTCGAAGTCGCGGAAGCGGAGCGCGAAGAGCAGACGCGCCAGGGTCGTGTCGAGACGGATCCCTGTCTGGCCAGTCCAGCGCGTCGTCTGCTTGATGTCGTCCGACCCGCCGACGGGGTAGTCGAACTCGTCCTGCTGTGCCCCGACAACGACGTAGGAGCTCTCCCGCTCGCCGAAGTAGACCCGCGGCTCCGTGATGGCAGGGGCGCCCTGGCTCGAGACCGGCGGCAGGTCGCGGATGATGAGGCGCGGCTGGCCCTGGGTCGCGACCTCGTTGACCGGGACCATCGCGACGCCGATCCCGTGGGTGTACGTCACCCGCTGGTTGACCCAGCCCGTGGCGCTCGGATTCTTCGAAAGGTCGAGTTCGCGAACCGACAGCATCACCTGGCGGGTGTCGTCACCGAGCTTGTAGCGATCGGTGTCGACGTCGGTGAAGTCGTAGTACTGGCGGACGGTCTGGAGCTGGTCCAGCGTGTCGCCGAGCGGGCGGTAGTCCCACAACCGGGCGTTGAGGAACGTCGCCTGGTGCTCGATGATCGCCGCCTCGCTCAGCGGTGACTCGCCGCGGTAGTCGCGCACGTCCCAACCGCCGAGATCGAAGGCGAGCCGGGTCATCGCGATGTTGTTCTGGATGTACGGCGCCTCGAGGACCCGTGCGTTCGGGGTCACCGTGACCCGCTGGACGAACTCGGGATAGATGCGGCCGATGCCGATCGAGGCGATGAACCAGACCGCTACTGTGAGCCCCAGCGGCCAGAGCACCCGCGAGAACGCGCCACCGACCACGAACGCCGCGGCGATTGCCGACAGGCCGGTCAGAACGTCATAGGCGAGGAACTGGGCATTCTCGTCGGTATAGGAAACCCCGGTGGCCAGGCCCGGCATTCGAGAGCTGTACACGAGCTCGAACTTATCGAGCTGATAGCCGACGGCGATCGCCATGAGAAACAGCCCGGCGAGCACTCCGAGATGGACCCGAACCGGCGTGCTGAAGATCGCGCTGCCGTCGAGCGCGGCGACGAGGTAGCGAGCCCCGGCGACGAGCAGCGACGCGATCACGAGGCCGATGACGGTCACCTGGACGAAGCGCAGGAAGCCGAGGTCGAACATGAAGAAGGAGATGTCCCGGCCGAATACGGGGTCTGTGACGGTGCCGGCTCCGGCGGGGTCGAATGGCACCCGGTTGATCCACAGCAGCAGCGGTCGCCCAGTTCGATGCCAGCGCGCCGCCGACCGTCAGGGCGACGAACACCGCGACGATCGCGATCACTACGCGACCGATCGGCGTGGCGTTGGGCAGCTCGTAGGGCGTCACGTTGACCGGCCCTCGGGTCCCATCGCCGGGCCGCCTACCGAGCGACTCCCGTGCCCGCCCGGACCGCTGCTCGGATTCGAGGATCGCCTCGTTCAGTCGGTCGAGCCAGCCGCGCACCGTACCACCGGCACCTGCACCTTCGGCGGGCGGCGCGAGGCGGCCGGCGAGCCAGAGATTGCCAAGCAGGACGACGAGCGCGAGAACGAGGCCGGCGACGAACAACCCAACCTGGGCGCCCAGCCGGGTCCAGAACACCGCGTCGTATCCAACGCTGGCGTACCAGATCGCGTCCGTCCACAACTCGAGACCGACGGCGACCATGATGATGACGAAGAGCACGACGACCACCGCGATGGCCACGCTGATCTGGCGGCGGAGGCTGAACCCGGCGCCGTCGTTGGGCCCACCGACTGACCTTCCGCGGCGCGGGCCGCGCGGCGGCCCGTCCCTGCCAGCGCCCTGTTCCCGACGGCCTCCCCCGCCGATGGTGATGGGCTCGGGCTCGACGTCCGATTCGTCCTCGTCGACGGTGGACTCGGGATCGAGCGCGGCCTCGTCGTCTTCTTGGGTCGCGGAATCGTCGTCGGCTACGGGATCGTCCCGGGGATCGGGCACCGGTCGTGGCGGTCGGCCGGACGCGGCCTCGGCCTGACGGCGACGAAGCTCGTCAAGGAACTCGTCGAACATGTTTGGCACGGTAGCGCGGAGTCTAGCCTACGGGCGGCTCAACCCTTCGATCGAGCGCCTGAAGCCGGCGAGGACCGTTTCGGCAAGCTCGTTCGGACGCATCGCGGCGGCCCGCATCGGCTCCCACTTGAACGCGGCTCGGATCGCCGCTGGGACGCGCCACGGCCGGGTCGAGTCATCGGCGGGGACGACGGTCGCCAATCGGATCGAGAGGCGCCCGGCCTCCTCGAGGATCATGCCGCTGAGCGCTCCGGCGAACGACGGCCCGAGCCGAGCCAGGGGAGGATCCGCCGGTGGCCCGGCAGGCGAGGCAAGGTCGCGCATCGGGACGACGCCCTCATCGTCGGCGATCCACAGGAGGGTGAGCCACCAGCCGTCGTCGGTCGTCGAGGGCTTGCTCATGCCGGCCCGCAGGAGCCGGTCGCCGACGCGGACTTCATGTTCGCGCAGGTACGACGGGCCGGGCGGTGGGAGTCGATCGGGCACGGGCGCAGGATAGCCCGCGGCGGTCAGGCGGGCGCTTTGTCCGTTGCGTCGTCGTCCGCCGGCGGAGCGGCGTCGGCGGCGGGTGCCGCATCGATGGTCGGGGCAGCATCTTCGTCGGGCGCGGCACCGGCCATGTCGATCGGCAGCCCCGACTCCACGGCGGCCTCGGCGGCGATCGCACCGGCTTCGGCCTGGAGGTTCGCCACCTGGGCTTCGAGCTCGAGGCGAAGCATCTCGCGGCGGACCTCGGGCGGCGGCGGGGACAGGGAGCCAGGAGGGGCGGGCTTGTCCGCTTCCTCGTCGTACTCCCCGCTGATCCACGACATCAAGCGGCTGCGGGGCTTCGCTCCCGTTCCGCGCGTCCCGCGGACGATCGCCTCGGCGTCGATCGCGGTCACGCCCGGGACCGGCGTGTCGCCCTCGCCGATCAGGGTGGCGCCGCACGACGGGCACGTCACTTCATGGTCCGATGGCAATTCGGCCGAGCACCACATGCAACGAGGCAGGGGTGCCGACGCGTCCGTCGTCACGTCATCCAGCATGCCGCCCACTCTACCGCGTCAACGCTAGCCCGGAATACGCCAAAGGTCAGGGAGACTTCAGGCCCAATGGCAGCGAGTTCCTCGGGCCAATGGCTTCGCGGAGTCCTCGGGCGAATGGCTTCGCGGGCTCAGCCTTGGACCTCTGGAGGGGCGGGCGGCAGGCCAACGCGGAGGTTGCCGGCTCGGTCACTCCCACTCAATGGTTGCTGGGGGCTTCGAGCTGATGTCGTAGACGACGCGGTTGACGCCAGAGACCTCGTTCACTATTCGGCTGGAGATCTTGCCGAGGACGTCGTATGGCAGTTTTGCCCAATCGGCGGTCATGCCGTCCTCCGAGGTCACGGCCCGGACGGCGACGACGTTGGCGTAGGTTCGGTTGTCGCCCATAACGCCTACCGACCGGACCGGCGTGAGAATCGCGAAGCTCTGCCAGAGGCTCCGATAGAGGCCGGCGGCCTTGATCTCGTCGATGACGATCCAGTCGGCCTCGCGGAGGGTGTCGAGGCGCTCAGCGGTCACCTCGCCGATGATCCGGATCGCGAGTCCGGGGCCCGGGAACGGCTGGCGGAGGACGATCGCCTCCGGCAACCCGAGCTCCAGGCCGACCGTTCGGACCTCGTCCTTGAACAGATAGCGCAGCGGCTCGATCAGCTTGAACCGCAGGTCGGCCGGCAGGCCTCCGACGTTGTGGTGGGTCTTGATCTTCTGGGCGGCCTTCGTCTCCGACGTGGCACTTTCGATGACGTCCGGGTAGAGCGTGCCCTGGGTCAGGAAGTCGATCCGCCCGAGCTTCGTCGCCTCCTCCTCGAAGACCCGGATGAACTCGTCGCCGATGATCCGGCGCTTCTGCTCCGGGTCTTCGACACCCGCCAACCGGGCGAGGAACCGCTGCCGGGCATCGACCATGACGAGGCGCATGCCGAGGTGCTCGGCGAACGTCTCGCGGAGCAGCTCCGATTCCTTCTTGCGCATCAACCCGTGGTCGACGTAGATGCAGGTCAGTCGATCCCCCACCGCCCGGTGAACGAGGGCCGCCGCGACAGCCGAATCGACGCCGCCTGACAGGGCACAGATGACGAGCCCGTCCGAGACGGTCGCGCTTGCATGGGCGTCGACCCGGGCCCGGATGTCGGCCACGGTCCCCTCGATGAAGTTGGCCGGGGTCCAGGTCGGGCTCGCGCCGGCGATACCGACCACGAAATTGCGCAGCACGTCTCGGCCGCGCGGGGTGTGGACTACCTCGGGGTGGAACTGGATGCCGTACAGGTTCCGGCTCTGGTCGACCAGCCCGGCGAACGGCGAGGAGTCTGTCTGGGCCGTCGCCCGGAAGCCAGTCGGAAGCCGGGTGATTGAGTCGCCGTGGCTCATCCAGACCGGCTGGTCCCGGTCGAGCCCGGTGAACAGGCCGTCGTCGTCGGTGACCGTCACGGTCGCGGGACCGTATTCGCGCTTCGATGCCGGGAGCACGTCGCCACCGAGCTCGTGGGCCATGAGCTGCGCGCCGTAGCAGATGCCGAGCACGGGGATGTGGCCGCGCCAGATGGCGGGGTCGGGCCGTGGCGCGTCGTCGTCGTAGACGGAGTTGGGGCCGCCCGAGAGGATGATGGCCTTCGGCGCCCGGCGCTCGATTTCGGCCCACGGCGTGTCGTGAGGCAGGAGCTCCGAGTAGACGTTCAGCTCGCGAACCCGGCGGGCAATCAGCTGGGCGAACTGGCTGCCGAAGTCGAGGACGACGATCGTGTCGGGCTCGATCGGTCGGTCGTCATCGGTACGATCCGGTGAGGGGGCCTTGAGCGCTGTCTCGAGGTATGCCTCGACCTCCGCGTCATCGGGGGCAAGGACTCGGTGACCGGCGTTTGCCGCTTCGCCGTGGACAGTCTTGCCGCGTCCGTCTGATCGAGTCCCGCCCTCGCCCCCGGCGCTCTGCGATTCCTCTTCGGTCACCACCGATTCGCCGCCCTCCTTGCCTCCCTCCGCCTGACGCCAGTCTACGGGAGGCGGCGAGGGTTGGGAGGACGTCGGTTTCAGTCGCGATTGCGCATCGCGTCGGCAGCCATCTCGAAGTAGGCGTCGAGGCGGGCGGCCACCTCCGGTGGCGGCGACGCCGACGCGATGGCGTCCCGCATGTGGCTCATCTAGGTGGCGCACCGGCGGAGGACGCGATGACGGCCGGCGCCACGTGGGCGCCGGCCGTCGATCAGTGCCGCGTATTCGGTTGTTATTCGGTTGTGTATTCGATTGTTCTTCAGTTGTTCCAGTCGCGAGGAGGGTCAGGCGGCCGGCGATTGAAGGAAGGTGAAGCTCCAGGTGGGATCGGGCGCAACGGTCCGGTTCGCCGTCTCGCCCCGGTCCTTTGCCCATGCGGCGAAGAACGCTGCTCGACGATGCGACACGATCCGCGCGTCCTTGCATGTGCACCCGTCGACGAGGCACGCGCGACGAGCCGGCTGGTCGGTCGCGACGTATCGCTCCGTCTGCTGGCTGTCCATCACGCTCTGTCTCCATTCCCTGTGGCCCGAGTGAACGGACCTTGATGATCAGAAGGTAGGCCGCCGGATGTTGCAGATGCATCGGCTTCCGGCGGTTTCTTCGTACGACTGATGACGTATCGATTCAGCGAATTCGTTGCCTGGGTGTCGCGAAGCCGACAGCGGCCCGGATATACCCGCCTACAAGGAAGCGGCGCCGAGGGAGAGAGTCGGCGCCGCTTCGGGTGGCCATCGGATCGGAAGGAGGAGGGAGTCCGATCGACGTCCGTATGAAATTCCTGGGAGGGTCAGCGCGGGCGGGCGGTCCTGACGCGGGGTCGCGGCCGCGCGGATCGGCCTAGCCGGAGTGCGGCGAGGTCGATGACGATCAGCGTTCCCAGCGCAATGATCAGGGTCCCGAGCGGGTCCATCGATCCATCCCTCATGCCACGGCGGTTGCCGTACCCCGAACGATGGACTGGCGCCCATGCGCCCGCCATCGTCCGAAGGTATGGAACTGCGTGCGACGGATGACGTACGAGTGGGGTTGCGTGGACGAAACACCCCGCGCCGTCGAGGTGGTCAGGACTGCCTATCGGGCGGCGAATCGGCGGCGGGATCGGCGGGCTTTTCGGCCCCTGCGAAGCCTGTCTCCGGGCGGAGGCGGAACACCGGACCGCGGCCCAGACCCTCCGATGGCGTGCCGTATCGCAGGATCAATCCTGTGATCGCCGCGTTCCGCTCGGAACCTTCGAGCGGCTCGGCCCGGAACCGCGCCGATCGCTCGCCGATGGTCACCGCACAATGCGGGTCCGCCTCCAGATTCAGCGCCCAATCCGCGTCGGGTTCGCCGGCTGCGACCAGCAGCGCACCGTCCGCCTCCTCGACGAAGCCGACCGCAGCACGGGCGAGCCGCCCGGTCACTCGTCCGCGCGATTCGATGATCGCGACCACCCCCCAGCCGGCGAGCTGCTCGCCGACGCCGCTGGCGCTCACCGGAGCGGCTTCAGCGGCTCCGCTGCCAGGACTTGCCTTCGTTCTGGACGGACGGCGCATAGACCATCTCGACCCCCTGCATCTCGCGGATCGTCCGGGCCCCGAGCGCTGCCATCGACTGGCGGAGCGCCCCGGCCAGGTTCTCGCTGCCGTCGGTCACGTGAGCAGGCCCGAAGAGGATGCGTTCGAGAGTTCCGGTTGTTCCGACCCGGATCCGCGTCCCGCGGGGGAGGGTCGGCGAGGGTGCGGCCATGCCCCAGTTCGTGCCGCGTCCCGGGGCCTCCGCGGCGCGGGCCAGCGGCGAACCGATCATCAGCGCGTCGGCGCCGGCCGCAATCGCTTTCGCAAGCTCACCACCGCGACGCATTCCGCCGTCGGCCACAACGGGGACGTATCGGCCTGTCTCGGCGGCGTAGGCGTCGCGGGCCGCCGCCACGTCGCTGATTGCCGTCACCTGCGGGACCCCGATTCCGAGGACCTCGCGCGTCGTGCAGGCGGCACCGGGCCCGACACCGACGAAGACGGCGGCGGCTCCCTGTTCCATGAGGGCGAACGCGGCCTCGGCATTGGTCGTATTCCCGACCGCGACCGGAATCGGCATGAAGCGGGTGAATTCCTCGAGCGAGAGTGGGTCGTAGCCGGTGGCGAGGTGGCGGGCGCTGCTGACCTGCGACTGGACGAGGAACAGGTCCGCGCCCTGCTCCGCGCAGAACGGCCCGAACCGACGAGCCGACGCCGGGGTCGAGGCGACCGCCACGCGGGAGCCGGCTGACCGGATCTCGGCGATCCGGCGGGCGACGAGCTCGTCGCGGATCGGCTGGGCGTAGGCATCCGCGAGGAGATCGTGGACGTCGTCCTCGGCTGCCGCGGCGATGCGGGCGAGGACCTCGTCGGGTTCGTCGTAGCGGGTCTGGACGCCCTCGAGATTGAGGACGGCGAGACCGCCCAGGCGGCCAAGCTCTCCGGCGAACCGAGCATCGACGACGGCGTCCATCGCCGCTGCGAGGATCGGGATCGTGAGGTGGATGCCGCAGAGCTCGATGGCCAGGTCAACGTCCGCGGGCTCGACCGTGCTCGTGCCGGGCGCGAGCGAGACGTCCTCGAAACCGTACGTCGGGCGGATCGAATCGACCTTCGAATGGAAGATCCGGCGCTTCGCGGTGGAGCTGGCCTGGGTCTGATCGAGCACGAACGCCTCCTGGCATCAATGACGCGAGTCTACCGCGGCGACTCCCCGGCCGGAGCCGCCAGGCCGGGCCAAACCACCCGAGGCGACTCTGGGTCAACAGCCTGCCCTTTGTCGCGTCGCAACCGAACGGGATGCTCACCTCGAGGACAAGTCGTGACTCACGATCACGGAACGGCTACGATCAGGCGGACGGGGCCCGCAGCGGCAGTCCCAAGGGGGACTCCTGTTGACGGAGAGTCACGCCCACTTCACACGCGACGCCCGGCCGAGATCGCATGCAGCTGCTCTAGGTGCATGAGGTCGTGCACGCCTGCGAACAGCAGCCACTCGCCGCACCGGAGCCGGCCGACCAGCGGATGGTCGAGCGGGCACGGTTCCTCCTCGTGGCCGGCGACCTGGGTGGCGGCGCGGGCGATGATCCGCTGGCTCTGGACGAGTTTGCGCGCGAGGTCCACGCGATCGACATCCGCGGGGCCGGGAACGCCGGGGATCACCGTGGGTGTGTCGGTCGGCCAGCGTCCGGACGCGGCCAGCCCAGCCGCCATCACGAGGCCTGCGCGGGCCGTCGCGACGTGGCCAACCGTCTGGGCGACGTTCCAGTCCGCTTCGCCGCCCGGCAGCTCGAGGGCACGCTCGGAAAGGGCCTCCACGAGGGCGACGATCGCGCCTGCGATGGCTTCGAGCTGGCCGACGATTCTCTCCGCGGAGCCGGAGCCGGCCCGCCGCCGGACCTCACGGCGCACGCTCAGGAACTGCTCGGCCTCGATACCGCGCCAAGCGGCGACGACGTCGGGCGCCTCCGGCTCGATGGCGCTCGCCCAAGCGGGAGTCATGCCAGCAGCGTATCGGAGTCGATCAGGGCGCGGGCGAGGCGTCGACCTCCGGCGGGCAGGGGACCCGTCGAGTCGAATCCATTGCCAGCCACACGGTATTGCCGCCGATCGTGGGCCATCCGACGAGCTCAACGGCCGCATCCTTGAGGAGGACGGCTGTGTCTCCGCGGCCACCATAGGCAAGGATCGTCGCGCCGAGAGCAAGCGCGGCGCGGTTCGTGCTCGGATCGATGTACACCCGACCCGTACCTTGTACGTCAAGCCATCCCTCGTCGATGCCGGCAACCTCGGCTGCGGCGTCGATCGCAATCCCATCCGGACCTCGGATCATGACGTCCGCGGTAACAAAGCACGCCCCGACGACGGACCAACCGAGGCGGATCGAGATCAGCTCGGAGGCATCCATCTCGCCGCGAAACGCGATCGGGAGCCAGCGGATGAGCCGCCTCCTCCGCCGCCGATTGATGACCAGCCGTCGCGCGATCGTCAGCAGCCATGGCAGCGGCCGACCAGCCGGTCCGCGACCGTCGCGCCAAGCCTCGAGGGCGCGGCGGAAGGGTCGGCCGCGAGGTCCTGGGCATCGTCCGGATCGCCGAGCATGAGCGTCAGGTAGCGGACGACGTCCCGCTCGTGGCGGCGGTAGACCTCTTCAAAGGTCGGTCGGTCGCCTGGCGACGGTGTCGAATGCGGCGCGATCACAATTCAATCGACACGCGAGCGCCCCGATCTGTCCCGCTCAACGGTGGCCGTTCGCCATCTTCACGGCATCGGGGCGGCCGCGGAGGCGCCACATCGCGATGATTCCGACCGCCGGGCCGAGGGCGAGCAACCAGAACGCGATCCGCCAGGTCTCGCGGTCCGCCGGATCGAGCAGGCCGATGCCGAGGATCGTGACGCCGGTCAGGATAAAGCCGCTCGCGAGCTGGAGAGACAGCGCGGACCCGGCGGTTCCGGTCGGGGCTAGCTCCGAGACCGCCGCGGAGAACTGAGCGGAGTCCGCCACGACCGTCAGCCCCCAGCCGAGGCACACCAGCGTCACGACGATCGGGTCCGCCCCGAACAGGAGTCCCACCGCGACGGCGGACAGACCGCTCGCGGCCATCGCGGCCATCGTCAGCGTCGTTCGGCCCAGCCTGTCGGCGAGGGCGCCGGCCACGGCACACCCGATCCCGCCAATCGCAACGACGGCAAACGCCGTGAGGCTGGCGCCGGCAGGATCGGTCGACCCGGCCGCCGCGAACGATGCGGCGATGAACAACGGCAGCCACGTCCACATCGCGTAGAGCTCCCACATGTGGCCGAGATATCCGAGATTCGCGAGCCGGACCGACGGCTCCCGGAGGGCAGTGGCGGCGACCGACGGGCTGAACCGCGGCGCAGGCGGCTCGAATGGTCCGGACCGTGCCGCCACCGCAACGAGGAAGCCGCCGCCGATCGCGGCCGCGCTGGCCGCGGCGACGGTTGCGTGCCAGTCGGCGCCCGCGGTCGCCCCGAAGGCACGGATGAGATGGGGCAACGCGGACCCCACGGTCAGCGCCCCGATTAGGACCCCGATAGCGAGCCCTCGGCCCCTGCGGAACCAGCCGGCAAGCATCTTCAGGGCGATCGGATAGACCGCTGCGAGGCCGATTCCGGTCGCGAAGCGCCAGGCCAGCGCTCCGGTCGGCCCGTCGGCGAACCACGCGAACCCGAGATTGCCGGCGGCCGCGACCGCGGCGCCGATGGCGAACAGGCGGCGCGCAGGCAACGCGTCGGCGGCGCCGGTCGCCGCGAGGGCCAGCGCACCCGCGGCGAACCCGAGCTGGACGGCAACCGTCAGGAGCGGCAGATCGAGCCGCGTCGTCTGCCAGTCCGCGGCGAGGAGCGGCGCGACGGCCGATGCGCTGAACCAGGGCGCGAAGGCAAGCAGGACGCCGGTGGCGATGATGGCGAGCTGGCGCCAGCGGCCGGCGGGATCCTCCGCCGGTGTCGCCGTCACTCGGGGCGCATCGTGTAGACGAGGCACTCGCCGCGGAGGACCTCGGTCCCGTCCTCGAGGCGGGCGACGCAGCGCAGCCTCGTGATCGGCTTGTCGGTTCGCGATTCGATCACCTCGGCCTCGGCCGTGACCGTGTCGCCGACGCGTGCGGGCGCGGGGTAATCCCACTCCTGGTGGAGGAACACCGAGCCCGGGCCCGGCAGCTCCATCGCGACGAGGGCGTTGAACAGCCCGGTCGTGAGCCCGCCGTGGACAATCCGTCCGCCGGCCTTGGTTCCGACAGCGAAGGCCTCGTCGAAATGGAGCGGGTTCCTGTCACCCGTGATCCGCGCGTACAGCTCGACGTCGTCCGACGAAAAAGTCCTCGTCCACGTCGCCCGTGCACCGACCTGGGGCGGGGTCCATGCCATCGAGCCGGCCTCGCGCTACAGCCGCTCGAACCGCTCGACCGGAAGCACGAAGACCGTCGCACCGCCGACCTCGACCTCGAGCGGGTACGGCATGAAGAACTCGCCCGGCTCCATGATCGGCGGCATCGGGTTGACCACCTGGGTCCTCGCGTGACAGGTGTCGCGGACAATCTCGAGGACCGCGTCGATGCTGTCGTCCTCCACGCCGAGGATGACCGTCGCGTTCGACTGCTTGAGGAACCCGCCCGAGCTGTGAAGCCTGGTTGCCCGGTACTCCTTGTCGAGGAGCGCGTCGACGAGAGCTCCGGCGTCTTCGTTGTGGACGATGGCGACGACCAGCTTCACGCCGCGAGTATAGGCACGGGCGCAGACCATTCCACCGCCATCAGCGCTCCGGCGCAGGCGGGTTCGCGACGAGTGGCGCGGTGTACGATGCGCCAGCCAATCGGTCGGGAGTCCGTCCGCCCGCTCGCCCAGCCGCTGCAGGAGTTGCTCGTGGCCGATGCCGACATCCAGCGCCCTACTCCGCTGGGCTCACTCGTTTCAGGCGCGACCGCGCTGGCCCGCGGGACGGACCTCGACCAGACGCTCGAATCGCTCGTCGGGACGGCCGCCGCCGCGGTCGGGGCGTCGAACGCGGCGATCAGCCTGCAGGATCCCGATCGGCCCGGGCCGGAGCTCACGTTCACGATCGGGCTGGACGAGGCCGGCCAAGGCGCGCTCGGCCAGGCGGCACGAGACGCGACGCATCCGCTGACGGCTGCCGCCATCGAACGGCGCGAGGTGGTCGGCCCCGACACGGTGGCGTTCCCGCTCATCGTCAGTCGGAGTGCGATCGAGCAGGGGCTTGGTGCGATCACGTTCGGTTGGCCGGCGGCGCACGCGGCAGCGGATGACGAGATCGCCTTCCTTCGTGCGATCGCTGACCTCGTGGCGGTCGCCGTGGATCGCTTCCGGCTCACTTCGACGATCGCGGAGCGATCCGAATGGTTCGAGCGGCTCGCTCACACGGATCCGCTCACGGGCCTCGCCAACATGCGGACGTTCTCGCGCGTCCTCGAGCTGGAGCTGGCACGCGCCGGAAGGCAACGCAGCGAGGTTTCCGTCGCGGTCTTCGTCGTGGATGACTTCGCGGCCACGAACGACGTCGCCGGTCGCGAGGGCGGCGACGCCGTCCTGCGTTCTGTCGCGGCCGTCATCGCCGGAGCTGTCCGGCTCGTCGACACCGTGGCTCGACTCGGTGGCGACGAGTTCGTCGTCATTGCGCCCGGGTCGGCGGGAATCACGGTGGCTCGCCGCGTGCTCGAGGATATCGCAGCCCTGCCCGAGGCCGACGGCCGACGAATTACAGTTTCGGCCGGCGTCGCCCGCTTCCCGACCGACGGGACGGATGCCGAATCCATCGTGGCGGCCGCTCGAGAGGCTGCGGCCCGCGCCCGGACGGAGGGCAGAGGCTCCCTCGAAGCTACCCCCGGCTGAGGCGAGCCGTCAGCTCGACGGGGCGAGCCCGACTCCGGTCGAGACGATCGGCCCGACGGGGGCGGTGCTGCCGGGCTGCGGCTCCCGCGACACGGCGATGATGGCGCCAGGCGGGGCCTGGGTCGGTCGGGTCGTGGCCGCAGCGATCCCATAGTCGTCGACCCGGAAGTCACCGACCGGGACCGGCGCCGAGTCGCCGACGATGACCCACGTTTCGTAGACCTCGCTCCCCTTCGTCGGCGGCAGGTTCCGCATGGCGAGCACAACCGACCCGTCCGGGCGGATCGCGGCAATGCCGCTCGCCTGGTTGTTCTCGGTTGGAGTCAGCACGACGGTCTGGCTGCCGGGCTCGGCGGCGGCGCTGAGCACCCTTGAAACCGCCTGGTCGAGGCGGCGCGCAGTCGTCAGATCGTTCTGCAGCATGAGATTCCAGCCGCCCAGCGCCACGATCGCGACGACGGCCGCAATCCGCATTGCCCAGCCGAGCCGCCCGGTTCTGGTTCGGGCGCGCGCTTCACGCTCCGTCGCCGACGGGAAGGCGACGGTCGGTGCCGTCACGGGCGCGGTCGCAGGTTCAGCCGCCGGCTCCCCGCTCCGTGCCGCGAGGTCCGCCGCTGCGGCGGCCATGATCCGGTCGCCCAAGGCCGCGGGCGGCTCGACGAGCTCGAACCCAGGCGACTCCAGGAGGTACGGGACGACGCTGCCCAAGGTCTCGAACTCGGCGTGCGATTCGGGGCACGTCGCGAGGTGCTCGCGGACCGCAGCCATCTCGGCCGCCTCGAGCGCCCCAAGGACGTAGGCCGGGGCGAGGTCGAGCGCCTGCTCGTGGGTCATCGGTTGCAGGCTCATGGCGACCCGACCCCGGTCGCGGGATCATCGGAGCCGTCCTCGCCTACCAGCGAGCGACGCATGGCGAGCAGTCCCAGCCGGATCCGGCTCTTGACGGTGCCGAGCGGCGTCCCCGTTTTGGCGGCGATCTCCTGCTGGGTCAACCCGCCGAAATAGGCGAGCTCGATTGCTTCGCGCTGGACGTCCGACAGGCTGCCCAGCGCGACCGCGATCTCCTCGCGATCGAGGTTGCCGGCCACTTCCAGCCAGATGTCGGGCAGGGTCAGGCTGGCGGGCGGGACGTCCTCTCGTTCGGGCAGCTCGACCGTCGGGCGGCGGCGGCGGACCGCGTCGACGGCCCGGTGGTGGACGATCGAGAGGAGCCACGTCTTGACGCTGCCCTTGCCCTCGACGTAGCGCGCGGCATTCCGCCAGGCGCCGAGGAAGGCGTCCTGGACGACGTCCTCGGCGAGCGAGGCGTCGGCGGTGATCCGGAGGGCGATCGAGTAGGCCATCGTTCGGTACGTGTCGTAAAGGTCCTGAAGGGCATCAAGTTGACCGTCGGCAACGCGGAGCAGCACGGCTCTATCGGCATCGTCTGCTGGCGATGCCACGCGCCCCGAGACCCGGTCCATCCGGTCGTTCATGGCTGTATGCGTTCGGCCGGCTGATCCGGTTCACCCGCGGGCATCAGATTGCGGTGCAACCGGCCAACGGCGCCCCGCACGCCGTCCCAGACTTGGGCCGCGCCCCCCTCGGCGTCGACGACTGCAAAACGCGCCGGCTCGGCCGCCGCGAGGGCCAGGAAGCCGTCGCGGACGCGGCGATGGAAGGCGAGGTCGAAACCGAGCTCGAAACGCGTCTGATCGCCGGGCGCCTTCCGGCCGAGTCCGACTTCGGCCGGAAGGTCCAGGAGGATGGTCAGGTCCGGTCGGAGTCCACCCGTCGCGATCTCTTCGAGCGTTCGGAGCGTCGCCAGCCGCACGCCTGCACCGAACCCCTGATAGGCGAGCGTGGAGTCGGCGAAACGAGTGCAGACGACGGTCGTCCCGGCTTCGATGGCGGGCCGAATCACCTCCTCGACGAGCTGTCGGCGCGCGGCGCTGAACAGAAGCGCGTCCGTGAGCGGATCCATCGTTTCCCCGGCGGGTGGGCCCCCGGCGAGGAGCAGGTCACGAAGACGCTCGCCCAGGCTCGTTCCGCCGGGTTCGCGCGTCCTGAGCACGGCGACTCGCTCGTCCTGGAGGTGCGACTCGAGGCGCGCGGCCTGCGTGGTCTTCCCGGCGCCCTCCGGGCCTTCGATGGTGATGAACCAGCCGCGATCGACCGGCGAGGAGGGGCGTGTCACGCCGCCGAGTGTAACGGGCCGGGCGCGCCACGCTCACAGCCTGCGACGTGCCGGCCCGCCGGCCGGTCATCCGATCCGGCCCCGACCGCGTACCCTCGGCGTGATGGGACGTCGCTCCTTCCGCTTCATCCGAGCCACTGCGCTCGCATTGCTCTGCGCCGCCACTCCGGCGACGGTCCTAGCTCACCCCCTCGGCAACTTCACGATCAACCACTACGCCGGGATCGCGATCGCGCAGAACGAGATCCGCCTCGATGTCGTCATCGACATGGCCGAGATCCCGGCGTTCCAGGAACGCCAGAAGATCGACCGGGACGGCGACGGAGACGTGACCGACATGGAATCGGCGGCGGCCGCCGGGCCGTTCTGCGAGAGCCAGGGCGTCTTGCTGCGCCTGGCCGTCGACGGCCGTGCAGCTGAGCTCGCCTCGACGGCGGCCTCGATCGCGTTTCCGCCGGGTCTGGGCGGGCTCTCGACGCTGCGGATCGAATGCGCCTTCACGGCGCCGCTAGGCTCTACCACCGCTGGCGAACGTCTGATCGTGACGTTCGAGGATCTCTCCTATCCGGAACGGATCGGCTGGCGAGAGATCGTCGCGACCGGCGCCGGGGTCGCGATCCAATCGGGCGGGCTCCCGACGGCAAGCCCCTCCCTCCGCCTGACCCAATACCCGGCAGACCTCCTCGTGGAGCCCCTCGACATGAGGTCGGCAACGATCGCCATCTCGCCGGCCGAACCGCTGCCCGCAGCGACGACGGCTCCGGCGGCCGACGACCCCACTGCGGCCGGCAACTCCGGGGCGGTGCCCGGTGGCGTCGCCGCCGAGCTGCCGACGATCTTCAGCGTCGCCGACCTGACGCCGCTGATCATTGCCCTCGCTTTGGTCACGGCGTTCGCGCTGGGTGCGGGGCATGCGCTCACGCCGGGACACGGCAAGACGCTGATGGCGGCCTATCTGGTCGGTACCCGTGGCACGCCGCTTCACGCGGCGGGTCTCGGGCTGTCGGTCGCGACATCGCACACGATCGGTATCCTCGTGCTGGCCGCCCTCGTCGTGGGTGCCCACGGGTTGCTGCCGCCCGACGTCGTGGCCCGGGCCGCTCCGGTCGTCTCAGCGGTGACGATCGTTGCGATCGGCGGCTGGATGCTGTTCCGCGAAGTTCGGCGCCGCAGGTCGGCCGCGCAGGTCGCGTCACCCGATCACGACCACGACCACGTCCATCCCACGGACCACGCGCACGAGCACGAAGACCCCGGAGAACACTCCCACGGCGGCGTCCGCCACTCGCACCTCCCGCCGGCGGGGGCAACGATCGGCTGGCGCGGACTCTTCGCCCTGGGCCTCGCCGGTGGCCTGATCCCCTCGACCAGTGCCCTCTTCATCCTCCTCGGCTCGATCGTCGCGGGCCGACCAGCGTTCGGATTCGTCCTCGTCGTCGTCTTCGGCCTGGGGATGGCCGCCGTGATGGCCGGAGTCGGCCTGGCCATGGTCTTCGCGAGGGATCGGCTGGACCGCCTGCCGTCGAGTTCCGGGCTGGGGCGGGTGGCCCGGCATGCTCCGCTGGCGGCGGCAGTCTTCGTCCTGGGTTTCGGCGCCTATTTGACCGTCCAGGCGCTGGGCGGCCAGCCGGTGTTCTGATCGGATAGGGAAATCACCCCAGCGACGCCGAGGGTGGTCGCTCTGCTACGATCCGCCTCCCCATGCGCGACCTCGCTGACCGAGCGCTCGACACGGCCACCCAGCTCGGCGCGGGGTATGCCGATGTTCGCCTCGTCCGCCGGCTCGGCGAATCGATCGCCATCAAGTCCGGGCGGGTTGAGGGCGTGGCGTCGGGCGATACCGAAGGCTTCGGGCTTCGCGTCCTCGTCGACGGCGCCTGGGGGTTTGCCAGCTCGAGCCGCCTGACGTCGGCAGAGGCGGATCGGGTCGCCGGTGAGGCCGTGCGGATCGCGCGAGCCTCCGCGACCGCGCTCCGCAATCAGGTGCGCCTGGACGATCGCCCACCGGCCAGCGGCACGTACGAGACCCCGATCGAGGAGGACCCGTTCGAGGTTCCGCTCGAGGAGAAGATCGGTCTCCTGCTAGCCGCCGACGCCGCTGCATCGCGGCCCAAGGGCGTGACCTTCACCGAGACTCGCTACGACGCCCGCCGCGAGTGGAAGACGTTCGCCGCGACCGACGGCAGCTACACCGAGCAGACGCTGACCCACGTCGGGGCGGGCGTCGAGGCCAACGCGATCGAAGGCGACGAGCACCAGCGGCGGAGCTACCCGGACGGCGACGGCGGTCCGTTCAAGGCGGCCGGATTCGAATACATCCGGGGTCTCGATCTCGTCGGCCGCGCCGAGCCCCTCGCCGACGAGGCGGTGGCCCTCCTCAGCGCCCCGCAATGCCCATCGGGACGGTTCACGGTCATCCTCGACCCGTCTCAGCTCTACATGCAGGTCCACGAGAGCTGCGGTCACCCCAGCGAACTCGATCGTGTCTACGGAACCGAGGCCAGCTACGCGGGCACGAGCTTCCTGACGACCGACAAGCTCGATGACGGCTTCCGATATGGCAGTGATCTCATCGACATCGTCGCCGACGCGACGGCGCCCGGCGGGATGGGGACGTTCGGCTGGGACGACGAAGGCGTTGCGGCGGCGTCGGTGCCGATCGTCCGCGAGGGGATCTTCGTGGGCTACCTGACGAGCCGCGAGACCGCGCCGCGGATCGGCCGCCAGTCGGGCGGGGCGATGCGGGCCGACGGCTGGAACCGCATCCCGCTGATCCGGATGACGAACCTCAACCTGCTGCCGAAGCCCGGGATGAGCCTTGACGAGATCGTCGCCGACACGGACGACGGCTTCTATCTCGCCTCGAACCGGTCGTGGTCGATCGACGATCGCCGCCTGAACTTCCAGTTCGCAACGGAGATCGCATACGAGATCAAGAACGGCAAGAAGGGCCGGGTCTTCAAGAACCCGACGTACACCGGCATCACCTACGAGTTCTGGCGCTCGTGCGACGCGGTCGGCGACGAGCGGAGCTACGTGATGCTCGGGACACCGAACTGCGGCAAGGGTGAGCCGGGCCAGGGCGCCAGCGTCGGCCACGCCACCTCCGGGGCTCGCTTCAGGGACGTCCAGATGGGCGTCGGCAAGTGGTGAGCGACGGCCGCGATCCAGCGAGCATCCTCGCCCTGGCCGAACGGGCCCTCGGCTACGCGGAGCGGGCCGGCGCGACAGAAGCGGAAGCGCTCGTTAACGTCGATGACGCACGGCTCACGCGGTTCGCCAACAGCGAGATCCACCAGAACGTCGCCGAGTCCGACGCCGAGATCAACCTCCGCTTCGTCGTCGGCCGGCGGGTCGGGGTCGCGTCGAGCAACCGCGTCGACGACGAGGGCCTGCGAGCGGCTGGCCGAGACAGCCGGAGCGATCGCCCGCAACTCCGCGGAGCTCCAGGACTGGGGCGGCCTACCGGAGCCGACGCCGATCCGGGAGATCCCGGCGTCGTTCGCCGAGGCGACGGCGAGCGCGACGCCGGAGCTCCGGGCCGAAGGCGTGCGGGCCGTGATCGCGGCGGCCGATGCCGCGGGGGTCATCTCGTATGGATCGTTCTCAACGGCGACCGAAGTCATCGCAGTGGCCAACTCCAAGGGGATCCGCGCGTCGCAGCGCCGCACGACGTCGCAACTGCTGACCGTCGCCATGGCGCCCGACGGTGGCTCCGGCTACGCGGAATCCGCCGCCGTTGACGTCTCCTCGATCGATGCCGCCGCCATCGGCCGGGAGGCCGCCGACAAGGCCCGCTCGACTGCCAACCCCGTATCGGTCGATCCCGGCGACTGGCCCGTCGTCCTCGAGGAGTACGCCGTCGTCGACCTCCTCTCGATGCTCGGCTACATGGGCTTCAGCGCCCTTGCCGTCCAGGAGGAGCGCTCGTTTGCGGAGCCCGGCCGGCGCGTCGGGAGCGACCTCGTCACGATCGTCGACGACGGGATGGACCCGGCGACCCTTCCGATGGCCTTCGACTACGAGGGCGTCGCCAAGCAACGGGTGTCGCTCATCGAGGGCGGCGTCTGTCGCGACGTCGTATTTGACGCCCAGACGGCGGCGAGGGCGGGCCGCGCTTCGACGGGCCACGGGCTCCCGGCGCCGAACCCGTACGGTCCGTTCCCGCTCAACATGGTGATGGCAGGCGGCTCCCAGTCCCGCGAGGACCTGATCGCGGGACTCGAGCGAGGGCTGCTCGTCACGCGCTTCCACTACACGAACCCGGTCCACCCGAAACTCGCGATCGTGACCGGGATGACCCGCGACGGGACGTTCCTCGTCGAAGGCGGGCGGATCGTCGGGCCGGTGCGCAACCTCCGGTTCACGCAGAGTTATCTCGAGGCGATGGCCGGCACGAGTGCCGTAAGCAAGGAGCGGCGAACGCTCCGGGGCGACTTCGGGGGCGTGGTTGTTCCGGCGATCCGCGTCGACAGCTGGACGTTCACGGGCGCGACAGAACACTGATCATCGAGGGGGAACGGAATGACTGACATCTGGGTTTGCGGGAGCTGCCACTCCATCAACCGCCAGCGGGGCAACCGCTGCTACAAGTGCGGCGCCAAGCAGGAGACGGCGGCGACCGGCGAGATGTCGAACCTCCGCCAGGAGCAGGCGATCATCAGCCGAACGGTCGTCCGGTACCGCCCGGCGGCGGCCCTCGGCTTGGCGGCGTCTATCTTCCTGCTCGCCCTGGCCGCGGTCAGCATCGTGCTGATGATCGAATCGCTCAGCCTTTCGAACTTCGTCGACACGCAGCTTGCAACGCTCGAGTCGACCGGCTCCTTCGACGATGCCGCCATCGAGGCCCGTCTCGCCGCCTCCGAACAGCTCGGGCTCATCAACCTCGCGGTGGTCGTTCCGACGCTGCTGTTCTTTGCCGCCTGGCTCAGTCGCGTCGTATCGAATGTCCCGGCGCTCGGCGGCGGCGTTCCTGGCACCAGCCCGTGGCGGGCGTTCGTCAACACCCTTATCCCCATCGTGAACCTCCGGACCGTCCCCAGCATGGTCCAGGACGTGCTCTACCGGCTCGACCCGAAGGCGGGCGGCCTGTTCATGCTCGGAATCGCCTGGGTGGGGCTCGTCGGCAGTTGGATCGTGGCGTTTGTGGGCGGCTGGTATCTCGACCTGCGGCTCACATTCGACATCCAGAATGCGGCAACGCTTGAGGAGGCCATCAAGTCGTTTCGGACGCTGATGACCGCGGCGGTAATCCTCGACATCGTGACCGGTGTCCTCGTCACGATCGGCGCGATCGTCCTCATCATGGTGATGATCCGGATCGAACGCCGCTCCCGGGCACGCGACGCCGAAGTCCGAGCGGTCGCCGAGGCGACGCTCGGGTCCGCTGGTTGAACGGCCGGCCGTCGATCAAGGAACGACTCGGTTGGGCGTTTGATCCAGCCGAGCTGCGCCGGATCAAGCGGCTCTGGGTCAGGCATTCGATCGCTGAGGACCGGCGTGACATCGACGGGCTCATCGCTACGTTATCGAGCGACTGCGTCTACGAGATCGTCCCCACCGGCCAGCGCTGGGAGGGCCACGCCGGCGCCCGCAGGTTCTACGCGGAATTGTTCGCGGCATTCCCCGACAACGCCTTCGCGCTGAGCGAAATCGTCGTCGGGCCGCAGGGGGTCTTCGAGGTGGCGACGCTGACCGGGACAAACCTCGGGCCGTGGGCAGGGGCGCCGGCGACGGGCCTGCCGATCGCCCTACAGGTCCTGATCCTGTTTCCGTGGGACCGGGTCACGGAGCGGTTCGCCGGGGAGCGGATCTGGTTCGACCGGGGTGCGCTGGTCGGCTAGGTCCCCGAGGGGTCGGCCGTCGGCGGCAAAGGCCGGCGGCGCGGATGCTGACCCGCGATCAGGCTCGACCAACCGGCGCATCCAGCGACCCACGATCAGCGAGCCCACAGCGGGCACGGCGGTCCAGCCGATGAACAACGCCAGCGTGAGCAGCAGGAGACGCCGGGCGTCGTCGATCCCCGCGTCGATCGCCGCCGGTTGCAGGCGCCCTTTGTAGGCCCGAACCAGATCGGCCAGCGCGCCGAGCGTCTCGGCGTTGGCTGTCAGAGCCGCCTCGTTGCGGCCCATCTCTGTGGCAATTCCGTCGAGCTGCTCGTCGAGGCCGGCGACATCGGTCGCGATCTGGCCGAAGAGCTGGCCGAGCGGGGCCACCGGCCGCTGCCCGAAAATCTCGATGGCGTTGGCCTGGGTCTCCAGGTCACGAAGACGAGGTTCGATGTCCCGAATGGCGCCCGCCGCCTCGCTGACCGTGACCGACGTCTGCGCGACGGTTGGCCCGAAGCTGCCTGCGGTCGTGGCGGCGTCGTCAAGAACGTCGGCCGTCAGCACGATGATCGCGTCGAGGCTCACCGCTTCCGACACGATTCGTTCGCCTAGCGAACCGATCCGGGAGCTCGCGGAGATCAGCGCCGCGAAGCCGATTGCGGCAGCCAGCAATCCGATTACGCCGTAGACGATGAGCGCGTTCGCGAGGCGCAAGAGCCCACGGCGCCACTCGGCCGCGGCGCGTGCTTCGTCGCTCATGGCGTCGTGTCGCAGGCGGGCCCCTCGAGTCGGAGTCGGCGCCCGATCGCGTGTCGGTTGTGGGCTACGAAGTCGTACAGCGCGCCGACGATCCAGCGGACCGGCGCGATCCGACGGATCGGCCGCACGAGCCAGCCACCGGGCAGCGCCGCCGCGATCGCCAGGGCGGCGTCGCCCCCCGCATCGACCCGTCCGGTCGCCTCGTCGAGCACGTGCAGCTCGGAGAGGACGGGGCGAGTTCGCGCAGTTTCGGCGACCTCCGGCCGGTCCGAGACCGTCGCGTCCTGGAGCGAGAGCATCTCGAGCCGGCCATGCCGGTCCCAACGGTGCAGGCGCCGCGCCGTCGCCGTGCAGAGGCCACAGTCGCGGTCGTACATGACCACGAGCCGCGGCTGGCCGGGTGAGGCAGACGCCGCGGCGGCCGCGTTTCGAGGTCGGGCCAGTGTCGCGGCCTTCATCGCCAGCCGCTCCGCGCCGCGTCCGGGTAGAGCCTGACCCGGCGATACGGCTCGCGGCCGCGGGATCGCGAGACGAGGTTCGCCCGCTCGGCCATCTGGTGCTGCAGCCGCCTGATGTAGGCGTTCTGCGGCGACAGCTCGACCGGCTCGGAGTTGTTCAGGACCATCCCGATGGCCTCCTCGGTCTCCCGCATCGCCGCCTCGCGAGGATCGATCTCGAGGGAGAAGATCGAGGTCAGGCTCGACTGCATCTGGGGGATCGTGTTCGCCTTGAGGACGTAGATCGGGAGCGCCCGCTCCTCCGCCTCGCGGAGCATCGGCGTCTTCTGCTTGTACTCGTTCTTGAGGGTCATGACGACGTCCGCCTCGTCGACCTCGCGGGCGATCTGGACGGGCAGCTGGAGGTCGCGGATCGCCTGCTCGAGTCGCTTCCGGCTGATCCCCTGAGGCAGGATCCGCAGGGTCGGCAGGGGCGATCCGCCCGGGGTCAGGATCGTCTCGCCGAAGTCGCCCTCCGCAACCCCCAGCGGCGCTCCGTCGAGGTCGTCGTCATCGTCGAGGTCGTCCGCGTTGACGGGTCCGGTCCCCTCGTCGGCCTTGAGGGCCGTGAGCGCCTTCGCGGCCTGGTCGCGCCAGGCTCGCTGGCGCTCGAGCTCACGCGCTTCGCGGGCACGGGTATCGAGCGCCGCCTGGGCCCCTCGCTCGAGCGGACCCCGGTCAGCGATCTCGCCGGCGACGAACGGTTGATCGCCCAGGCTTCCCTCTGGCCCACCTGCCGGCGGCGACGCGAATCGCTCGCCCGGCATCATGGCCGATGCGTCACCCTCCGAGATCGGGCCCCGCGGAGCGCTCTCGCGGCCGGAGCCGCCGCGCGTCTGGCGCCAGCCGCCGCTGGCTCCCGGCCGGTAGCCGGATCTGAGGGCGCCGCCGCGATCCGCTTCGCGATAGCCGCCCGTCCGGTACGCGCTGTCGCCCCGCCAGCCCGGCTCCATGCGCCACGGCTGGCCGGAGCCGACGAGCCCGGCGAACCGTTCCGCGCCGATCTGCTCGCGCGGCGAGGGGCGTGGCCGGGCCTGGCTCCGATGAACGCCCTCCTCGTCGCGCCAGCGCAGCTCGGGCGCGACCTGGTCGCCTCGAAGCATCGAGTCGACGGTGTCGGCGACATCCGCGTGGACCGTCACCCGCTCGCGGTCGATGATCTCGATGATGACGTCGAAGGTCGGCGGGGCCTTCCGCTCGAGGACGCTCTTCTGCGTCCGCCGCCGGCGGGCCTCCTCGTCGCCGAGGGTCACGCTCTGGATCCCGCCGATGAGGTCACTCAGGGTCGGGTTGAGCATGAGGTTGTCGAGGTTGTTGCCGTGGGCGGTCCCGATGAGCTGAACGCCTCGCTCGGCAATCGTCCGGGCGGCCTGCGCCTCCAGTTCCGTACCGATCTCGTCGATGACGATCACCTGGGGCATGTGGTTCTCAACCGCCTCGATCATGACTTCGTGCTGGAGCGACGGCGTCCGGACCTGCATCCGGCGCGCCTTGCCGATAGCCGGGTGGGGGATGTCGCCGTCGCCGGCAATCTCGTTCGAGGTGTCGACGACGACGACCCGCTTGCCGAGATCGTCCGCGAGGACGCGGGCGGCCTCGCGGAGCATCGTCGTCTTGCCTATCCCGGGCCGGCCCATGATGAGGATCGACCTTCCGGACTCCACGAAGTCGTCGATGATCTCGATCGTGCCGTACACGGCCCGCCCGATCCGGCAGGTCAGGCCGACGATCTTTCCGGTCCGGTTGCGGATCGCGCTGATCCGGTGGAGCGTTCGCTCGATTCCAGCCCGATTGTCGTCCCCGAACGTGCCGATGTGGTCGACGACGTGGGCGATGTCCACGTCGGTGATCTCCCGATCGAGGAGCATCTCCTCGCTGTCGGGGAAGCGCGCCTCCGGGCGCCGGCCAAGATCGAGGACGACCTCGATCAGCGCCTCCTTGTCGGGCAGGGCGTGAACGGCGGCGACGATTTCCGGCGGCAGTGAGGCGAAGAGCGCGCTCAGGTCGTCGATCGATTCCCGGCGGCGATCCGCAGGTCCCACGATGGCCTCCTTAGCGGACGCCGGCCGGCACGAGGGCCGGTTCGGCGACGCGTACGAGAGTTTCCTTCATGAGCAGCGTGACAGTGGCGATCGTATTGAACCCCGCTTCTTCCAGTCTGCTATCGACGGGCGATTCGTAGGTGCGCACAGGCGCGAGAACTCCCTGGTCGCGGCCGCCTGCCGTTCCCGTCCGGCCGGCAATGCTCCCAAGCGCGAAACCGACAATGTCCGAAACGTCAGCTCCCGGGCGCGCGAGCACCTTCAGATAGTGTGGCTGGTCCTCCTTGGCTACACCGACCTGGGCGAATGCGTCGAGCTCCGTCCCGTCGCGGCCACCGCCCGGCGCCTCCTGGACGAAGGCCTCGACGTCGGCGAAGCGAAGGATCGGGGCGAGGCTCGAGCGCGGCACGCGCCAGTTGCCGCCCTGGCGCTCCCAGTCGCTGAGCCGGATCGCTTCGAGCCGCTGGACCGGTTGCGGCGTGGCCGACGCGTAGAGGCGCATAAGGGCCACGGCGTCGAGCGGCACGGCCGGCCTGATACGGGCGCTCCTGGCACGCCCGTCCTTCCACGCGCCGGGCAGCGCCGGGCGGGGCGGCCGATACAGCACGACCTCCTCGCCGTATCGCGCGAATCCGGCCTGCATGAACAGCTCGACGTTGCCGTCCCTGTCGGCACAGGCGACATGGAGCCGCACGGCACCCCGTTTCGACGCTTCGCGCACGAGCTGCTGGACGAGCCGGAACCGGATGTCGCCCGCGTTCGACGAACCGATCCCGTCGAGCTCGACGATCGTCCATTCGTCGCGAAACGACTCCCGCTCCACCCGGATGAGACCCGAGAGCCTGCCCTCGGACTCGTAGACGAACATCAGGTCGTGCGGCCGGAATGCCCCGAGCGGCAGACGGAACAGGCTGAACACCCCGATCGGTGGGCCGCTGACCGGCAGCCCGAGCGAGCGAGTGGAGGACTCGGCGTCCTGGCACAGGCGTGACAGCTCCCCGAGGGCGGCGAGGTCGGTCAGTCGGGCCGCCCGGACCTTGCCACCTGTCCTTAGCGTCCGCGCTTCGGTCATGGCGCCGTCCTCGAGCGGCGGGTCGGGTGCGGGCGTCGACCGGCGCCCTCGCCGGGATCCTCGTGCTCGTTCGCCATAGTGGCGACGAGCCGATGGAAGCGGGTTTCCCCGGCCAGCTCCGGATGGAACGCGGTGGCGATGATGTTCCGCTCGCGAACGGCCACGATTCGACCGTCGTCGAGGCGAGCCAGCACGTCAACGTCGGCGCCGGTCCGCTCGATGATCGGCGCCCGGATGAAGACGCCGTGAACAGGCTGGTCGCCGAGCACCGGGACCGGCAGGTCCGCCTCGAACGAGTCGAGCTGGCGGCCGAAGGCGTTCCGCCGGACCGATACGTCGATCAGCGGCAGGATCGGCTCCTCCCCGCCCACGATCTCGCGGGCCAACACGATCATTCCGGCGCAGGTCCCGAAGATCGGAGCGCCGGCGGCGGCAAGATCGAGGATCGGCTCGCGGAGGCCCCATCGATCGATCAGCTTGCGCATCGTGGTGCTCTCGCCGCCCGGCAGGATAAGGCCGGCAACGTCGTCGAGGTCGGCCGGCAGGCGCACCGGAACACCCTCGACGCCGATGGCGCCAAGGGTAGTGAGGTGCTCGCGAAAGGCCCCCTGGAGGGCCAGGACCCCGATCTTCACAGTGGTGTGGCCTGTCCGCCGCGCCGTGCGCGCGTGCCTACCAGCCCCGGACCGCCAGGCGCTCCTCGTCCGGGATCGCTTCGATTGGGATCCCGCGCATCGGCGCGCCCAGGCCCTTCGAGACATCGGCGATGATCGACGCGTTGTCGAAATGGGTGGTCGCCTGGACGATCGCGTTGGCCATCCGGGCCGGGTCCTCGCTCTTGAAGATCCCAGAGCCGACGAAGACGCCCTCCGCTCCGAGCTGCATGACGAGCGCGGCATCGGACGGGGTCGAGATGCCGCCGGCGACGAAGTTGACGACCGGCAGCCTCCCGTCCGCGGCGACCTGTTTGACGAGCTCGTACGGCGCCTGAAGTTCCTTCGCGGCCACGAACAGCTCGTCTTCGCGCATCCCTTGCAGGCGTCGGATCCCGGCCAGGACGTCGCGCAGCTGGCGCACGGCTTCGACGATGTTGCCGGTGCCGGCCTCGCCCTTCGTCCGCATCATCGCGGCGCCTTCGTTGACCCGGCGAAGTGCCTCGCCGAGGTTCCGGCAACCGCAGACGAACGGAATCTTGAACGCGTGCTTGTCGATGTGGTTCGCCTCGTCGGCCGGCGTCAGGACCTCGGATTCGTCGATGTAGTCGACCCCGAGCGCCTCTAGGACCTGGGCCTCGACAAAGTGCCCGATCCGAGCCTTGGCCATGACCGGGATCGTGACCGCGTTCATGATCCCTTCGATCATCGAGGGGTCGCTCATCCGCGCGACGCCACCGGCGGCGCGGATGTCGGCGGGCACACGCTCGAGGGCCATGACGGCGACCGCGCCGGCGTCCTCTGCGGTTTTGGCCTGATCGGGCGTGACGACGTCCATGATGACGCCGCCTTTGAGCATCTGGGCAAGGCCCTTCTTGGTCGCCCAGGTGGACGTTTCGAGGGTCATGTGATGTTTGGCTCCGGGCTCGTGCGCTCGGTCCGCCGGCCGTACTTGCCCCGGGGTCCTCGCCCGTTCGAGCGGGCCGGGCCGCCTCGCGCGCCCGGATTATCGCACGGAGTCTCAGCAAACCCCGTGTGGACGCTTCTATCTATGAGCGCGTGACGATCTGCGCCTGTCGGGCGCCCGACACCTCGCGGGCCGCAACGCGCCCACCTGGCGTACGTCATCTAGGTATCGGACACGGCGGACCGCTCAGCCCGGCAACCGCCACCGAGAATTGCGCGGATGGCGCGCAGAAGGGGATTTGATGCGCAAGCTAATGGCAATCCCGATGGCGGGAATCATGGTGCTGACACTGGCGGCGTCGGCTCTGGCCGGCCCGAATGTCGGCAATTTCAGCGGCACGGTGACGCTCGCCCAGGCCAGCTGGGATTTGTACGACTCGGACACCAAGGGCTCCGGCTACATCGTCGTGGGCCACGAGCAGGGCGGCGACTCGTTCGCCGAGTACGGCGAGTTCAGCGCGGAGTGGGTGCAGTGCACCGGCGCCGATACGCCGGACGATCCCGATGACGACACCTTCGGGACCGTCGGCTCGAACGTCTGGGGCTATGGCCCGGCAACGCTCGCGATCAGCAAGAACTTTGGGTCGGCAACGGCCAGCGGCACGCTCGAAGCCGGCCGCGAAACGTTCGACGAGTGCACCGGCGAGTACACCTTTGAGGCACTACCGGCGCTGGCTTTCAGCCTCGACCTGACCGCGACCTCCGGCACGGTAAGGGAAAGCTCACGCGGCAGCTTCAAGCTGCCGGGCGAGTACAACAGCCACTCGTCGTACAAGTCGATTTACCGGTTCGCCGAGGGGACGATCGACCTTGGGGCCGGTGCCCAGGAGGTCTATGGCCAGATCGGGACCGTGTCCTGGAAGGACCACTCGAACGGCTGACATCCGTCCGTAGCATCGGATCACGGCCCCGGGGCATCCGCTCCGGGGCCATTTGCTGCCTCTCGAGCTATCGGGCGACCGTCCGGACGACCCCCGACATCAACTTCGTCGCCCGGCGCGCGGCGGTCGGCGAGAGCCGGCTGAGGGCCTCCACCAGCTCGATGACGTCGTCGTCGGGCAGTCCGCCGAGGAGGTGGACGAGCCGCAGGACCGTGTCGTCCGAGATCTCCCCGAGCAGACGCATCCCACGTTCGAGCTCGCGTGGCTCGAGCTTCGGGATCAACCCGACGGCCCGGTCGAACAGCCGGACGAAGTCGGAGAAGGTCGTCAGCCAGTCCCGCAGTGCGGCGAGCTCTATGTCTCCCGGATGATCGGCTGCGGCCGCCGCCGCCGACTTCGTCGTTTCGTCGATGACCTTGACGATCGGGTCGCCTTCGCGGACCTTCCGGCCGGCGATGACGCTCGTGAACCACTCCCAGTGATCGCCAACCGCGATGTAGGCGATGCCAGCAGGCCCGCGACGTCCCACTCGGCGCGGCTCCGCGACGCGTCTGACGATCCCCCACGCCTCGGCGTCCGCCAGGGCGAGGCTGGCCGCCCGATGGGACAGGCCGAGGGCCTCGCGGACCTCACGTTCCGTGAGAGGCGCGTCGCGGACCATGAGGTAGGCGTGGACGCGTCCGATCGCGGGCGCGACACCCCACGCCGCGCTCATCTCGCCCCAGGCCTCCGCAAACCGAAGGCGGAGCGACTCGGCCGGCGAGGTCCCGCTGTGGGCATCACCAGACGCGGAAACGTGCGCCTTGACAGTAGCGTGTTCGGATGTCATAACTTGCTATCAAAGAGTAGCACGGAGAGCCTCCGACGACCATGCCAACGATAGCCAAGAGCACCTGATGCGAATCGTCGTCGCAGGCGGGTCTGGATTCCTGGGGCGGCGCCTCAGCGCCAGGTGGCTGGAGGTGGGCCACGAAGTCACCGTGCTGACCCGGAACCCGCAACGAACGGCGCGCAAGCTCCCGGCCGGAGCGAGAGCTTCGCGCTGGAACCCGCCGCGCGTCGACGACGATGTCGTGGTGGCTATTCGGGGAGCCGATGCCGTCGTCAACCTGGCAGGCGCGCCGATCGGCGGCCGACCCTGGACGCCGGGCAACAAGCGGGCGATCCTGCAAAGCCGGCTCAACGCGACCGGGGCCGTTGTCGAAGCCATGAGTCGCCTGGCGGCCGCGGACCGGCCCAGGGTGCTCGTCAATGCCTCAGGCATCGACGTCTACGGAGACCGCCCGGACGGCGAGATGACCGAGGACTCCCCGCCCGGCGATTCATTCCTCGCTCGCGTGGTCGTGGCCTGGGAGGATGCCGCCATGCTGGCCGAGACCCTTGGCATCCGCGTGGTCACGGCCCGGACCGCTCTCATCGTCGCTCCAGAAGCACTCGCCTGGCGATTGGTCATCCTGCCGTTCCGGCTCCTCGTCGGCGGGCCACTCGGGTCTGGCAGGCAGCGGTTCACGTGGATCCACGTCGATGATGCGGTGGGGCTCTACGACCTCGCGATCCGCGACGGATCGATCTGCGGGCCGGTCAACATGGTGGCACCGCAGGTGCCCAGCCAACGCGATCTGGCGCAGGCGATCGGCCGGGCGATGCACCGACCAGCATTCTTTCCCGTTCCGGCCTTCGTTCTGCGGCTCGCCCTCTGGGGCCAGGCCGACATCGTCCTCCACGGCCGCAACGCTATTTCCGCGAAGGCGCTCGTGGCCGGCTATGAGTTCCGTTACCCGACCGTTGAAGCGGCGCTCAAGGACGTCCTCGCCCGACGATGACGCGGACGACCGGGCGACGCGGTCTCTCCCACTGGCTCGCCGGGGTCGTGATCGGAGTCGCGGCCGGTGTCCTCACGCTCACCTTTCCGACTCTGGGCTGGCTCATCGCGCTGGCCTTTCTTCTGGGTCTGATCAGGGCCGCGCCTCGGTTGCCGGCAGTCGGCGGGCTGTTCCTCGGGCTCGGAACGACCTGGCTCGTCCTACTCGTCCGTTCCAACCTGGAGTGCCAGGCGTTCGACGCCGCGCCGGGCCAGGAGTGCGTCGCCCTCGACATCGGCCCATGGCTCGCCTTCGCTGGGGTCTTGCTCGCGATCGGGGTCATCTCGACGGCGCTCGCGCTGATCCGGGGCAAGCGGCCGGGTTGACCGCCCGGTCGCCTTCAGCCGCCGAGAATCGGCGGAACCTCGCCGATCACGACTTCGGTTGGCCGGAGCTGGTGGACCTGACCGTCCCCCTCAATCGCGAGCACGGATCCACACGGCCCATTCGGGCATTCGCCACCGCGCGTCTCGATCGTGACGAGCGGTGAAACGGGCTCGGTCGACGCGGTTGCGGGCGGTTGGGAGGCGCTCGGTGAAGGCCCGGATGAAGGCCGTGGTGCCTCCTGCATACCGCAGGCCGAGACGACAATCGTGGTCAACGCGATGGTTACCCACAGGCGAAGGTTCGGCACGGCGCGACGACGTCCCTTGGCGGCGTGCGGTTCCGACCTATCATCGCGAGCATGCCGGTCCTCCGGAGCCGTCTCGATCCCGCCACCGACGAGGTTCGTGCCAACCACGACGCGATGGCGGCGCTCGTCGCCGACTTGCGACAGCGCCAGGCGGTGGTCGCGGGTCATGGCGCCGGCGGCGACGACCGCTCGATCGCGCGCCATCGGGAGCGCGGCAAGTTGCCGGTTCGGGAGAGGATCGACCGGCTCGTGGATCCAGGGTCACCCTTCCTCGAGCTCAGCCCCCTCGCGGCAAACGGCCTCTATGACGACGGGGCTCCATCGGCCGGGATCGTTACGGGAATCGGCAGCGTCGAGGGGACGCGGGTCGTCGTCATCGCCAACGACGCGACCGTCAAGGGCGGGACGTACTACCCGCTGACGGTCAAGAAACACTTGCGGGCCCAGGAGATCGCCTACGAGAACCGGCTGCCGTGCGTGTATCTCGTCGACAGCGGCGGCGCCTTCCTCCCCCTCCAGGCCGACGTCTTCCCCGACCGCGACCATTTCGGCCGGATCTTCTATAACCAGGCGCGGATGTCGGCGGCGGGGATCCCCCAGGTGGCGCTGGTGATGGGCAGCTCTACGGCGGGCGGGGCGTATGTCCCGGCGATGAGCGACGAGACCGTGATCGTCAAGGGAACCGGCACGATCTTCCTCGGCGGCCCACCGCTCGTGAAGGCCGCGACCGGCGAGGAGGTGAGCGCAGAGGACCTGGGGGGAGGCGACGTTCACACCGCCATCTCGGGCGTCGCGGATCATCTCGCGCTCGACGACGAGCACGCCCTCGCCCTCGGCCGCTCGATCATCCGCAACCTCAACCGACGCCCTCCGGAACCGCCGTGGGATCGGGCCGCACCGGAAGTCCCGGCGGTTGATCCGGCCGGGCTCTACGGCGCCGTCTCGGCAGATCCCCGCCGGCCCATCGAGGTCCGCGAGATCATCGCTCGCCTCGTCGACGGCAGCCGATTCCACGACTTCAAGCCGCGCTACGGCGAGACGCTCGTCACAGGCTTCGCCCATATCGAGGGCTACCCCGTCGGGATCATCGCCAACGACGGGATCCTGTTCAGCGCGTCGGCCCTCAAGGGCGCCCACTTCATCGAACTCGCGGCCCAGCGGAGGATCCCGCTTGTCTTCCTGCAGAACATCACGGGCTTCATGGTCGGCCGCGAATACGAGGCCGGCGGGATCGCCAAGGACGGGGCCAAGATGGTGACCGCCGTAGCCTGCGCGGAGGTGCCGAAGTTCACCGTGATCATCGGCGGCAGCTTCGGCGCCGGGAACTACGCGATGGCGGGCCGCGCCTACCAGCCGCGCTTCCTGTGGACCTGGCCGAACGCCCGTATCAGCGTCATGGGCGGCCAGCAGGCGGCCCGCGTCCTCTCGACCGTCAGCGGCGACCTGGCCGACGACGCCGCCCGCGACGCCTTCGAGGCGCCGATCCTCGAGACGTACGAGCGCGAAGGAAACCCGTATTTCGCGACGGCGCGGCTGTGGGACGACGGCGTCATCGATCCGCTCGATACGCGACAGGTCCTGGCCCTCGGCATCGAGGCTGCCCTCCATGCGCGGATCCCCGAGACCCGGTTCGGCGTCTTCCGGATGTGATGGGATCTCCGCCAAACCCTGCGTTCGAGCTGTCTCGCGGCTGGCGCTGGCTGGCGAGATTGTCGGTCGGCATCGTCGCCGCGGTGGTGCTCGTGGCCGGCGGCGGGCTAATCCTCCGCACCGAGCCACCGCCGACCGGACCTGGCGACCCCGTCGGGGCGACGGCCGAGGACGCCAGTTTCAGACTGGCGTTGACGACCCCACGGACTACCTACGGCCCTGAGGACCCGATCGAACCCGTCGCGACCGTGACCTATCTCGGCCCGCGGGCGACCGAGACGATGGCTCACGCCGCGTATCCGATCGGCTTCCAGATCGAAGAGGTTGGCGGGGAACGCGGCATGGGCGGTGGGATGGAGCAGCCGTGTCTCCGGACCGAGCTGGAGAAAGGCGAATCGGCGGTCCTTCCGTTCGCGAAGGCAGGCTCCCCGGACGATCCGAGACGAGGTTTCGACCGCGCCTGGTACGGGGATCCGGTCCTGCGGCTGCCCGAGGGGACCTGGCAGATCATCGCCTACCTCGACGTGTATCTAGGCGACTGCGGCGGCGAGCGCCATCAGCTGATCGTGGAGAACGTCGTCGTCGTCAAGTAACGGGGCCAATGGTGATCGTGGGCACCGGAGATCTCGGCAGGGGCTTTCGCGCGGAATCCCCGTGGCTATGCTGGGCCGGCGCGGCGCTCTTGTCGCCGCCATGAGGGGAGTGAACGATGAAGAAGGAAAACCAGCTCACCGGCGGCGGCGGCTTCCTGCTCATTCTGGGGGCCCTGGCCTTCTTCCTGCCGATGTTCGACTACGAGCTTCTGATGCTGTCCTGGCTGGGCGGCATGCAGCAGCCGGTCGGACTCAGCGCGATGGTGATCGGCGGGATCCTGTTTGCCATCGGCAAGCTCCAGGATCTCCGCAACGCCTCACCCGTCCCCGGCCCGACGGACCCCGTCGCGAACACCCTCCAAGCGCCGGCGGCGGCGTCAACGTCGGAGCCCCAGGGACCCGCTGAGGGGCCGGCCGCCTGAGATCCCGCACCCGATCGTTCGCGGTAGCATCGCGCCATGCCAACGGTCGCCCGCTTCTCGATCGCCCCTGTCCGAAGCCTCGGCCTTGCCCATCCGACCGAGATCGACCTTACCGAACGCGGCGTCGCCGAGGATCGGCGCTTCTACCTGACGGACGCGACGCATCGGCTGGTCGATCGGCTCGTTGTCCCGGCGCTTGTTCAGATCGGCGCGCATACCGACCCCGAAGCCCACCAGTTGCGATTGGCGTTTCCTGACGGGACCGTCATCGATGAGGCCATCCAGCTTGGATCTCCGGTCGAGACCATCGTCCACAAGCGAACCGTGGCCGGGCATCTCGTCGACGGGCCATGGGCCGCCGCTCTTTCGGACTACTGCGGCCGAGAGATCCGACTGATCCGCTGCGATCGAGTCGGCGGTACCCGTGAGGCCCATCCTGCAACCCTGATCACCGACGGGTCGCTGGAGGTCCTCGGACACCATCTGGGCACGGGCGCGGTCGACGGACGGCGCTTCCGGATGCTGATCGAACTCGAGGGTGGCGCTGCCCACGAAGAGGACACCTGGGTCGGCGGACGGATCGGCCTCGGCGAGGCCGTGCTCCAGATCTCCGCCCCGGTGCCGCGCTGTGCGATCACGACCCAGGATCCGGACACGGGCGAGCGGGACCTCGACACGCTCCGGACGATCATCGCCTACCGCGGCCTGACCGATGACCGCGACATCGACTTCGGGGTTTACGGCGAGGTCGAGCAGCCGGGCCGAATCCGCCTCGGCGATTCGGTCGACGTCCTGACGGCAGCTCCAAGGGCAGCGGCGAGCTGACGGCGGATCGCGGATCGCGGCGGCCAGCGGCCGCTACGATGCCCCTGTGAGCGATCTCATCCGGCTCGAACGAGCCGGCCCCGGAGGCGCGGTCGCCCGCGTGACGTTGACCCGGCCGGACGTCCACAACGCCTTCAACGCGTCGGTCATCGCCGAGCTGCGCTCGACGTTCGCCGCTCTGGCGCGCGAGGCGTCTTCCGAGCTCCGGGTCGTCGTCCTCGCGGGCGACGGGCCGTCGTTCTGCGCCGGCGCGGACATCGCCTGGATGCGGGCTGCGATGGCCCTCGACGTCGAGGGCAACGAGCAGGACGCGATGGCGATGGCCGATATGTTCGAGACGATCGACACATGCCCGGTCCCGGTGATCGCTCGGGTCCATGGGGCGGCGCTCGGGGGTGGGATGGGGCTCTGCGCAGTGGCCGACCTTGTCGTCGCTGAGGCCGGCGCCAGGTTCGGGTTCACCGAGACGCGGCTCGGGATCCTGCCCGCGGTCATCGCGCCGTTCGTCATCGCCAAGATCGGTGAGACACATGCCCGCGCGCTCTTCCCAGGCGGACGGCGGTTCGACGCGGTACGGGCGCAGCGGATCGGGCTCGTCCACGAGGTCGTCGAAGGGGATGCCGCGCTCGACGCGGCCGTGGACGCCGCGATTGCGGACATTCTCGCCGCCGGACCGACGGCCGCGCGAGCCGCCAAGGCAATCGTCCGCGAAGTGCGCGGGCTGGGTCACGGGTCGTCGAAGTGGCACACGGCGAGGGTCATCGCCCGCCAACGCGTGAGCGAGGAAGCCCAGGAGGGCTTCCGAGCCTTCACGGAGAAGCGCAAGCCGGGCTGGCAGCCGGACGAAGTCGAGTAATCACCCGCCCTCGCGCGAACCGTCCGAAATCGGACGCCGCTGAAAGTCACTCCCATTCGGCCGGCTCGACGGACGTGAATTGGCGCGGCGTACGGAATCGGACGAATTCCGCCAACGGCAGCACGAGCCCGCATGCGACAATCGCGACACCAATGACCGATGAGTTGAGTCCAAGCGAGGCCGCACGCCGGATCGGGGCGACGACCAGGAGCGTCCAGCGCTGGATCGCGAGCGGCACACTGCCTGCACGACGCGTCGGAGGGCGATGGCGTGTCGCGACTGACGCGATTGACGCGTTTGCACGACAAGCGGCACCGACGAATGCGGCTGATCAGCCCATCCGCACACTCTTCGTCGCCAACCGAGGCGAGATCGCGGCGCGGATCAAGCGGACGGCCGATCGGCTGGACATCCGGGCCGTCGTCCCCGCGACGGATAGTCCTGCCACGCTCGACCTCCTGTCGGTCGAATCAGTCGTCGCGGCCGCGCGACTTGCCGGCGCCGACGCGCTACATCCGGGCTTCGGCTTCCTCGCCGAGAGTGCGCCGTTCGCGGAGGCCGTCCTGGCCGCCGGCATCCGCTGGGTCGGGCCGCCGCCCGAGGCGATCCGGACGATGGGCGACAAGGCGGCCGCCCGCAAGCTGGCGCGCGATCTTGGCGTCCCGACGGTGCCGGGCTACGACGACGCCGAGCAGGACGACGCGTCGCTGGCCGCCGCGGCCGCAGAGATCGGCGTCCCGCTCCTCGTCAAACCCTCCGCCGGCGGCGGCGGCAAGGGGATGCGGACCGTCGCGGCGCTCGAAGAGGTCCCAGCCGCCCTTGCCGCCGCGCGACGCGAGGCCCGCTCGGCGTTCGGCGACGATCGTCTGATCCTGGAGCGGTTCGTCCCGGGACCGCGCCACGTCGAGGTGCAGCTCCTCTTCGACGCCCACGGCGCAGGCGTGCATCTCGGCGAGCGCGACTGCTCCATCCAGCGGCGACACCAGAAGGTCCTCGAGGAGACGCCTTCACCAGGGGTTGACGAACCGACCCGCCACCTATTGACCGAGGCTGCGCTCACGCTCGGCAGCGCGGTCGGCTACGTGAGCGCCGGGACCTGCGAGTTCCTCCTCGACGATCGCGGCGAGATCTTCTTTCTCGAGATGAACACCAGGCTCCAGGTCGAGCATCCCGTGACGGAGGCGGTCACCGGCCGGGATCTCGTCGCGGACCAGCTCCGGATCGCGGCCGGCCAGCCGCTGGGCTTCGCCCAGGTTGACGTCGTCTCGTCGGGACATGCGATCGAAGCCCGGCTCTACGCCGAGGATCCGGAGTCGGGCTTCCTGCCGGCGACGGGGCGGATCGAACTCCTCCGATGGCCGGCCGGCGAGGGCATCCGGGTCGATGCCGGCGTCGCGGCCGGCGACGAGGTGTCGGATCGCTTCGATCCGATGCTTGCCAAGATCGTCGCCCACGGTCGAGACCGGCAGGAGGCGATCGCTCGCCTCGCCGGTGCCCTGGATGACACGGTCGTGCTGGGTTTGACGACGAACCTGCGGTTCCTTCGGTGGCTGGTTCGGCTGCCGGCCGTGACGAGCGGCGAAGCGCGGATCGATACGCTCGACCGGACCTGGCCGCCTGACGACTGGCAGGATCGAACGCCAATCCCCGGGGATGCTTGGCGCGCGGCCGCACGTCTTCTCGGCGGCGGCTGGCGGCTCAACGGTCCCCGCACCGTCAGGCTTTCGGCCGAAGGCGAGGAGGAGGTCGTTTCCTGGGACCACCCAGCCGACCCGCCTCTGACGGCCGCCCGCGCCGACGCGGCGTCGATGGTCGTCGGCGACATCGCCCACCTCGACCTCGGCGGCCGGTCGGTCGCCTTCCGAATGGCTGCCGCGCCCGACGTCGACCGCGCCGCTCGGGCCGCAGCGGCTCACGCCCACGCCGGCGGATCGGCGGACCTCGTGGCGCCGATGCCCGGCGCGGTGCTCACCGTCCACGTCTCGCCCGGCGACCCCGTCGAGGCAGGCGATCCGATCATCACCCTCGAGGCGATGAAAATGGAGCACGTCGTCGTGGCCTCGAGCCCCGGCCGCGTCGTGGAGCTCCAGGTCTCGACCGGGGATCAGGTGACGCGCGGCGAACTGCTCGCCACCATCGAAGCCTGAGCCTCGAGGCGTTACCCTTCGTCAGGCAGGAGGACCGATGGCCAAGCGCGACAAGGACCGCTCACGGGAAGGCACGTCGAAGGCCGGCGGCTTGACGAAGGTTGTCAAGGGCGCCGTCGAGACCGTTGCCACGGCCGTCGAGGGCGCCACCGCCCAGGTGACCAAGGCAACCAAGAGGCAGGAAACACACTCCGGCGGCCACAAGCCCGCCAAGGCCCACGGCCAGCCGGCAAAGGTCGATACCAGCCTGCCGGCGAGCCGGGCGGAGCTTCTCGATCGGCACGCGATGACCCGGCGGCGGCGGAACGCAGCCGCACTTGGCAGCGCCGAGCACCGCGCCGCCATCGACGAGATCGGGCGGATCGAGATCCGGATCGCGGCGATCGAGCGGGCGATGACGCCACCGAAGGGCTGACCGGGCGCGTGGCCGATCGGGTCCGGATCTACGAGGTCGGGCCGCGCGACGGGCTGCAGAACGAATCGGTCTCCGTCCCGACTGCGACCAAGCGCCAGTACATCGAGCTCCTCGTCGCTGCCGGCCTCCGCGAGATCGAGGCGACGTCCTTCGTCTCGCCGGCCGCGATTCCGCAGCTCGCCGACGCGGACGACTTGCTCCCCAGCCTCCCGCGCGTCGACGGAGTCCGCTACCCCGTCCTCGTCCCGAACGTGCGCGGCCTCGCCCGCGCGGAGGCGGCCGGCGCCGACGCGATCGCCGTCTTCACAGCGGCGTCAGACGCCTTCACGACCCGCAACATCCGGATGACCGTCGCGGAGTCGCTCGCCGCCTTCGCCCCGGTCCTGGCCCGGGCCGGCGAGCTCGGCTGGTGGCGCCGGGGCTACGTCTCGACCGCATTCGGTTGTCCGTACGGCGGCGCGGTCGAGCCGGGTCGAGCAGTCCAGGTCGCGCTTCAGCTCTTGGACCTCGGCGTCGAGGAGGTCTGCTTCGGCGACACGATCGGCGTCGCCGTCCCGAGCCAGGTCTCTGAGCTCGCCGGGCGGGCGATCGCCGCGGGCATCCCGCCGGATCGGATCGCGTTCCACTTCCACGACACACGCGGCACCGCGCTTGCCAACGTCGTGGCCGGACTCGGGGCGGGGATCCGTTGCTTCGACGCCTCGACCGGCGGCACCGGAGGCTGTCCCTACGCGCCTGGCGCGGCCGGCAATCTGGCAACGGAGGACCTCGTGTACCTCCTCGATGGCATCGGCCACGAGCACGGCGTGCGGCTCGAGGGCGTCCTCGATGCCGCCCGCTTCATCGCCTCCGCGCTGGGCCGGCCCCTCGCAACCAAGGTCGGCCAGGCTGGCGGCTGGGACCCGCAGACAGGCGCCGCCGTCGGACGAACATAAGCCGTTCGTGCGGGCCTGCTACCATCGCGCCCGATGGACGGCGTGGTGCTCGTACTGAACCAGAATTACGAGCCGCTCAACGTCTGCAACCTGCCACGGGCCTTCCGGCTCGTGTTCGGCGAGAAGGCCGAAGTGATCGAGTACGACCACCAGGTGATCCGGACGCCGCGGACGTCCTTTCGCGCGCCGTCGGTCATCCGCCTCCAGTACCAGATTCGGCGGCCGCGGCCGCGGGTCAAGCTCTCGCGGCGCGAGATCTTCGCCCGAGACCGGCACACCTGCCAGTACTGCGGCCGGCAGACCCACGATCTGACCCTCGATCACATCGTTCCACGCCATCGGGGCGGTGGACACACCTGGGAGAACCTCGTCACCGCCTGCAAGGCGTGCAACCACCGGAAGGGTGGCAAGACGATCGACGAGGTTCGGTTCCGACTGCACCGGGCCCCCTTCGAGCCACGGAGCGACGTCTATTCCCTCTTCACGCCCTACCTCGTCGACGAGAGGAACGAGGCGTGGCGAACGTACCTGTTCCTGGGTCGGAACTGACCTCGCCGGAGCCCCGGCTCCCGGTCGAGCCGGCGGCAATCGGCGATGTCGTCCCCGAACCGGTTCTGACGCTTCTCGAGACGCTCTGGTCCGCCGGCTATGGCGCGTACATCGTCGGCGGCTCACTTCGCGACGCGCTACTGGGCCGACCGGCCGAGGACTGGGATCTCGCGACCGATGCGCTGCCTGAGCAGACGCAGGCACTCTTCCCCGACGCCGTGTACGAGAACAGGTTCGGAACGGTTGCCGTCCGGCGGCGGCGCCACGAGTATCAGATCACGACGTTCCGGAGCGACCACGACTACGCAGACTTTCGGCGCCCCCACCGGGTCGAGTTCGGGACCTCGCTCGAGGCGGATCTCGCGCGCCGGGACTTCACGGTCAACGCGATGGCCTGGGGGGCGACCCCGGGCGTCGGCGTCGGCTCCGGCGCAGATCCGGTCGACCCAGGCGCATTGCCCACGGGGCTCGTCGATCCGTTCGGCGGCCGGGCCGACGTCGCCCGGCGGGTTCTGCGTGCGGTCGGCGACCCGGCGACGCGCTTCGAGGAGGATGCGCTCCGGATGGTCCGCGCCGTCCGGCTCGCTGCGACGCTGGGGTTCGAGCGTGGAGCCGGACACGCTGGCTGCGATCCGCGACCGTGCCTCACTCGTCGCCCATCTATCCGGCGAGCGGATCGCCGCGGAGCTCGGCAAGCTGCTGGCCGCCGAGCGCCCATCAGTCGGATTGCGGCTCCTGGCCGACACCGGACTCCTCGAGACGATCTCGCCCGAGCTCGCGTCGCAGCGAGGTGTCGTTCAGAACAAGATCGAGGGCGAGGATCTCTGGCAGCACACGCTCCGCACGGTCGATGCCACTCCCGCCCACCCGGTCGTCCGCCTGGCGGCCCTCGTCCACGACATCGGCAAGCCGGCGACGCAGGCAGACGGCCACTTCTACGGCCACGAAACGGTCGGCGCCGAGCAGGCGCGCAAGCTCCTGGAGCGCCTCCACGAGCCACGCATCGTGACGGAGCGTGTAGCCCACCTTGTCCGCCAGCACATGTTCAAGTATGAAAGCGGATGGAGCGATTCCGCCGTTCGGCGGTTCATCGGCAAGGTCGGGCGTGACGTCCTCGACGAACTCTTCGCCCTGCGCGAGGCGGACAACATCGGGAGCGGCGTCGCGCCGGCGGCCGACGGCCTCGACGAGCTCCGTGAGCGGATCGCGGCCGAGCTGGCCAGCGGGCCCGTGCTGGACCGCTATGCACTCGCGATCGACGGCAACGATCTCATCGTCGAGTTCGGCTTGAAACCGGGTCCACATCTCGGCCGCATCCTCGACGCGCTCGTCGAACGAGTCATCGAGGATCCCGCCCTCAACGACGCGCCGGCGCTGCTCATGCTGGCCCGCGACCTCGTGGCGGACGACCGATGATCGAGGTCCTGATCGAAGCCGAGCGGGCGCTCACCCACGGCCTGATCGACCAGGCTGAGCGACTGTATCGCCAGGTCGCCGACAATGACCCCAAGAGCTCGATAGCCGTCATGGGCCTTGCCCGCGTCGCCCTCGAGCGAGGTGACGATCGGACGGCGTATCTCCATGGACGAGCGGCTCTGGCGATCGACCCGGAGAATCCGGCGGCTCAGCATCTCGTGATGCGCCTCACGGAGGTCATGGCGGGCCGAGGCGAAACGCCGCCGAGCGTCGAAGCGCCCCAACGCGCCGAAACTCCGCTGGCGCCGGAGCAGCCTCGGCCGACACGGACACGCTCGCCCGGGTTGCTCGGGCGGCTCACCGGGCGAAGGCGGCGACACCGGTGACGAGTCCGGATCGGAGGTCCCCATGCGCGTCCTCGTGACCGGTGGCGCCGGCTATGTCGGCTCCGTCTCGGTCGAGGCGCTGCTCGCCGCCGGGCACGATGTTTCCGTCCTCGACGACCTGTCGACCGGTCACGCGGACGCGGTACCGAACGCGGCGCGGCTCGAGGTCTGGAACTACGCCGACGAGGCAGAGCTCGTCGAGCTCCTCGACGCCGGCCGGATCGAGGCCATCCTCCATTGCGCGGCCCGATCGCTGGTGGGCGAGTCGGCCCATGATCCGGGCCGCTATTACCGCGAGAATGTCGCCGGTGGAATCGCCATGCTGGAGGCGGCCCGGCAGGTCGGGGTCGGGCGGCTCGTCTTCAGCTCGACGGCGGCCGTCTATGGGGTTCCCGACACCACACCGATCGATGAGGACGCCCCGCTTCGCCCGATCAACACGTACGGTGAGACGAAACGGACCTTCGAGGCAGCTCTCGGGGCCTATGGCGCGGCCTACGGCCTGCGATCCGTGAGCCTTCGCTACTTCAACGTCGCCGGGGCGACGGACCGGAACGGCGAGGACCACGACCCCGAGACCCATCTCATACCGAATCTCCTTCGGGCAGCCGACGGTACCGGTGAGCCTGTGACGATCTTCGGCGACGACTACCCCACCCCGGACGGAACCTGCATTCGCGACTATATCCACGTGTCGGACCTGGCCGACGCCCACCTCCTCGCCCTCGAGGCGACCGCGCCTGACGACGACCGAACCTCCAGCGTCGCTCGCGATCAATCTCGGGACGGGCGGCGGATTCAGCGTCCGGGAGGTGCTGGCCGCGGCCGAATCGGTGGTGGGCCGGCCGATTCCACACGGGATCGGCGAACGCCGAGCCGGCGATCCACCGATCCTCGTCGCGTCATCGGCCCGGGCGGCCGAGGTTCTCGGCTGGCAGGCGCAGCGGTCGTCGCTCGAGGAGATGATCACGTCGGCATGGGAGTGGCACCAACACAACCCCGCGGGCTACGCGGCGTCCGACTGACCCTCAGCGAGGCTCGATCGGGGCGGTTGCCGGTGCCAGGCGTTCGGGCGGAGGCGTCGCAGCGGGCAACTCCCCGGACCCGCTCCAGCGATCGCTCACGGGGGCGACGAGCCACGCTCCGACGAGCATCGTCACGAGCAGACTGACTACGGCGACCTGATAGGCCCCGACGCCCAGCGGCGCGACCAGCAGGAAGACGATCGCGCCGAACAGGAGCTGGCCGATCACCTGCGATCCCTTGCCGACGAGACCGTAAAGCCCGAAGAACTCGCCGAGCTTGTCGGGCGGCGAGAGGCGGACCATCAGCACCCGATCGGCGACCTGGACGCCTCCCAGCCCGCTCCCGAGAATCGCTCCGGCGGCGAGGAACATGACGAGGCCGGCCGTGCCGGGCACGCCCAGGGAGACACCGCCCAGGACGAGCCCTACGGCCCACGACGCGAGAACGATCATCAGGGTTCGCTTCGGCCCGAGACGGTCGACGAGTGCACCCCAGCCGAAGCTCGCGAGCACGGCGACGACCGCCAGCGACAGGAGGATGAGGTTCGCGGCCGTCTCAGTGAGGCCCATCGCCCTGGTCGCCACGATCGACATGACCACGATGATCGTGTTCACCGCGTCCGAATAGAAGAACCGCCCGAGGAGGAAGCGACCGAGCCCTGGGACTGTCCGCACGTTCCGGATCGTCGTCCTGAGCTGGCTCAGAGCCCCCACCGCGTCGCGAACCGTCGGCCGGACAGTGCCCGGCGCCGGCGCCTCGCGAACGACGAGGAAGAGCGGGATCGCAAAGAGCCCATACAGGGCGGCGGCGACCAGGAACACGCTCGGCACGGGGAGATCGAGCAGGAAGATGAGAAGCCCGACGAAGATCGTGCCGCAATACCCGATCGCAACCCCGATCCCGGACAGCTTTCCCCTCGTTGCGGGGTAGCTCACGGTCCGCAGCGTCGCGTCGTAGTAGATGAGGGCTGCCTGATAGGCAAAGTTCGCAACGATGAAGAGGAGCAACCCCGCGAACGGCGGGCTGCCACCGATCAGCGCCGTTGGAATGATGCAGACCAGCGTGAAGAACAACAGGTACGGCAGGCGGCGCCCACCGCCGCGGTCGCTGAGCGCTCCGAGGATCGGTGACATGATCGCGTTCAAGCCGACGCTGATCGCGATCGCCACACTGAACGCGAGGTTGCCGCCGCCCTCGCCGAACCGCGCGTCGTCGGTGAGCCAAAGACCGATCGCGAACGAGACGACCGCGTAGCTGAAGATCGTGTTCGCGAAGTCGTAGATCGCCCAGCTCAGCGGCACGAGCGCGCGGCCAGTCGGGGTCAGCGCCGCGAGACCGCCTCGGCGTATCGCCGTGTCGCTCGGGAGGCCCGGGCCAGTCACGCCGCCGATCATAGATGGCCGGTCGAGCCGCGGCGCGGCCTCGCAGGCGACCCCGTTGTACGATCTCGGCGTGAGCACGACCGAGCAGCCCATGAGGGCAATCGACGTCAGGACCGCGGCCATCGACTGGCGGCCCCAGCAGTTCGGCGCGGGGCGTCCCAACAAGGTCGAGGACCCGATCGTCGAGCCGCTCTGGACAGGTCTCCGCGTCCTGGCCCTCGTCGACGAAGGGGCCGTCACAATTCGCGATCTCGACGGTGACCCGGTCGACGGCGACTACGTGCCCGTCGCACAGGAATTGGCGGATGCCAGCCGCGCAACTCGGCTGCTCGTCGACGGCTATCTGAGCCACCAGCCCATCCAGGCCATCGCCGAGGTCGCCGAGCGCGAGATCGCCGAACCGGCCACCCCCTCGATCGGCCAGATGTGGTTCGGGTCTCTGGCCGGCCGGCGCTCACGTCCGGAGCCGCCGCCTCCCGTCGAGAGCCTCGAGCGCCAGCCGCCGCCTGCAGACCAGGACGTCGCAATCGTCGTCGTCGATCTCCTCTGGCTCGACAACGAGCCACTCCTCAGCGTCCCGCTCCTCGAGCGCAAGCGGATCCTTGAGTCGGTCGTCGACGAATCGCGACTCGTACGCCACGGAATCTACGTGCGCCCGCCGATCGACTCGTGGATGGGGTCGTGGCGCTCGTTCGGGTTCAGGCGGCTTGCCTTCAAGGGCGCGAACAGCCGCTACACACCCGGCGCGCCGAATGCCGAGTGGGCCGTCGCGGATCTGCCCGCCCGCTGAAAAGAGGGCTCGCTTCTGCGAGCGCTCACCTCCGGCCGGCCCACCGAAGTCCAAGGCGGAGCTCCGCCGACGCCATTGGCCCGAGGTGGTACGGTGGGCGCGTGCCCACTGCGCTCTCCCCGGCCGTGCGCGACGAGATCTCACGCCTCGGCCGAGCCGACATCATGGTCGGCATCCCGAGCTTCAAGAACGCGGCAACGATCGGCTACGTCGTTCGGGCCGCCCAGGCCGGCCTGGTCCAATACTTCCCGGACCTGAAGCCCGTCCTCGTCAACAGCGACGCGGGCTCGCCTGACGGGACCGGCCGTGTCGTCATCGAGACGGAGCCACCGGACTACATCGAACAGATCCTGCTCGTCCGGCCGACCAACAAGCTCGATCGGGTCAGCCTGACCTATCCCGAGATCGACGGGGTCGGTGGCAAGGGCGCGGCGCTCCGGACGATTTTCGAGATCGCCGCCGCGCTCGAGGTCCAGGCCCTCGTCGTGGTCGACTCCGACCTCCGCTCGATCATCCCCGAATGGATCGAGCTGCTGGCCGGACCGATCCTCAAGGGCGGCTACGACTACGTCGCCCCGCTCTATGCCCGCTACAAGTACGACGGCACCATCACCAACACCGTCACCTACCCCCTGACGCGGGCCCTGTACGGCCATCGAATCCGTCAGCCGATCGGCGGCGACTTCGGCGTGTCCGGGGATCTCGTCCGCCACTACCTCGAGCTGGACGACTGGACGGAGGACATCAGCAAGTTCGGGATCGATATCTGGATGACGACATCGGCGCTGACCGGCGGGTTTGCGGTCTGCCAGGCTCGCCTCGGGGCGAAGGTCCATGATCCGAAGGATCCCGGCTCGGACCTCGGGCCGATGTTCCGCCAGGTCGTCGGCACGATCCTCCGGCTTGCCGCCACGCACCCCGACCACTGGCTGCCGATCCGCGGCAGCCACGACGTCCCGGCCTACGGCTTCGAGCGGATCATCGACCCGCCGCCGCTCGAGGTGAACACGATCCGGCTGCTGTCGGAGTTCCACCAGGGCTCGCTGACGCTGGCCGACACGTGGCGCCGGATGTTCGCGCCGGACAATTTCGACACGGTCATGGTCCTTGCCAGGGAAGCCGGCAAGCTCGTCGACAACGCCCGGGCCAGACTCGGGATCGGTGGCGACGGGTCGTCGGCCGTCGTGCCGACCGTCCAGATGGCCGATGCGCTCGCCGCGTTCCACTTTCCCGACGACGTCTGGGCCCGGCTGATCTACGACCTGGTCATCGCCGCGCGGTCATCCGAGCCGCCGATCGAATCCCTCGTCGCCGCCCTTGTGCCGGTCTACTTCGGGCGGGTCGGCAGCTTCATCATCGAGAACCGCAACGTCACCACCGAACAGGCCGAGGAGCGCGTCGAACGCCAGGCGCGCGAGTTCGAGCTTCTCAAGCCGTACCTCGTCGAGCGCTGGCAGGCCGCGACCAAGGCCGAAGCCGGAGCGCCGGCATGACCGGTCGCCCCCCGCTCCCCGCCCGGATCCTCATCCCGGTCGCCAACCCGGCGACGGCAGAGGAGTTGATCCGTCTCGGGGCGGACCTGCTTGACCCGCGGGCCGGGGAGCTCACCGCGCTCGGGATCGTCGAGGTTCCCGAAGGCATGCCACTCTCCGAGGGGGCGACCCGCGCCCGTCACGCCCGCCGGCTCCTCCAGCGAGTCCTCGACTTCGCTCCCCTGGGAACGGCGATCCACCCGATCGTCCGGATCGGGCGCCACGCCGCGGAGGGGATCATCGAGGCATCCGCCGAGCAGGAGGCCGACCTCATCATCTTCGGCTGGGGCGGCAAGGCTCCGGCCGGGCGCGACGGGTCGGGTCCGTCGGTGTTCTCGCCGACGATCGACGAGGTCGTCCGCGACTCGCCCGCCGACATCGCGGTCGTTAAGCAACGCGGCTCGAAGGAGATCCGGCGGATCATCGTCCCGGTCCGCGGCGGGCCCCACGCCGAGCTCGCCGTTCGCTATGCCGACGCGATCGCCCGGCGTCACGACGCCCAGGTCAGCGTCCTCCACTTCGTGCCGCCCGGCATTACCCTCGCTGTGCGAGCCCAGGCGGAACACGCCCTCGCCCAGTTCCTCCGGCAGCACCTTCGCGGGAAAGCCGAGGGAATCGTCCGCGAGGCCGCAAACGTGCGGAACGCGATCCTGCGTGAGGCCGAAAAGGCCGACCTCGTCGTCATGGGCGCGTCGGCCCAGCCGGCCGGAGCTGACGGCGAGGCGTACCTGTTCGGCGCGCTTCCCGAGGCTATTGCAGCGCGGGCGCGACCGACCGTCGTGGTCGTCAAGACGCGCGAGACCATCGGCCGCCAGACGTTCGACCAGCTCGCAACGCGGGCCGAGACCCTCGCCGCGGCTGACCGGGCCGCCGAGGAAGCGCGGGCCGTCCCAGCCCGGGTCGAGCGCTGGTTCGGCGAGGCGAACTTCCACCACGCCGAGTTCGCCGACCTCCGGCGCCTCGTCCAGCTCAAGGAGAAGCAGGGGCTGACCGTCTCACTCGTGCTGCCGACACTCGACGAAGAGGAGACGATCGGTCCGATCGTCCGGCGGGCGATGCGCGAGATGATGGGTCGGGTGCCGCTCATCGACGAGATCCTCGTCATCGACTCGATGTCGACCGACCGGACCCGGGAGATCGCCGAGGCGGAAGGCGCTCGCGTCGTCCAGCATCCGGACATCCTGTCGCGCTACGGGTCGTTCCGCGGCAAGGGCGAGGCTCTCTGGAAGTCCGTCTACGAGACGAGCGGCGACATCATCGTCTGGGCCGACACGGACGTCCGGAACTGGCACCCGCGGATGGTCTACGGGACGCTCGGTCCCCTCCTCCACGAGCCCCGCCTCCAGTACGTCAAGGGCTATTACCAGCGCCCGATCGTCGAGGACGGGGTCATGAAGGAGGGTGGCGGGGGCCGGGTCACGGAGCTCGTCGCCCGGCCGCTCATCAATCTCTTCTACCCGGAGCTGTCGGGGATGATCCAGCCGCTCGCCGGCGAATATGCCGGCCGCCGGGCGCTCCTCGAGTCGATCCCATTCTTCACCGGCTACGCGGTCGAGATCGGCCATCTCATCGACGCCGCGGACCGAGTCGGGATCGAGGGTCTCGGCCAGGTCGACCTCGAGCGCCGGATTCACCGCAACCAGGAGCTCGAAGGCCTCTCGAGGATGTCGTTCGTCATTCTCCAGGCGGTGATGAAGCGGCTTGAGGAACGGCGCAAGGCACGGCTGTTCGCGGAGCTCGGCTCGACGATGAAGCTGCCCCGCTCGGGCAAGGGCAGGCTCGCCCTCGAGGTCATCGAGCTGGCCGATCAGGAACGCCCGCCGATGATCCGGATCCCGGAGTACCTCGAGCGACGCCGGGCGGCGGGCCTGGCCGAGGCGGCGCTGCCGGCACCCGAGCTCGAACCCGAGCCCGTGGGCCGCTGAGCGTTCCTCGACCGTGCCGCGCCCGCTGACGGTTCTGATCGCGCCCGATTCATTCAAGGGCTCGCTGACCTCGGTCGAGGTTGCCCGTGCCCTCGCCGACGGCTGGCGTCGCGGCCGCCCGGACGACACCGTCCTCCTCTCCCCGCTCGCCGACGGCGGCGAGGGGACCCTCGTCGCGATCGAGGCGGCAGGCGGCTGGGAGTGGCAGACGGTGGTCGCGCCGGACCCGATCGGGCGGCCGGTCGAGGCCCGCTGGCTCCGCTCGAGCGATGGCGAGCGCGGTGTCGTGGAGCTTGCCGAAGCATCCGGGCTGTCCCGGCTCACGTCCGCGGAGCGCGATCCGATCGGGGCGTCGACACGTGGCACGGGCGAGGTCCTCCGGACCGCAATCGACGCCGGCGTCCGGCAGATCACTCTCGGGATCGGCGGGAGCGCGACGACGGACGGCGGCGCGGGGATCCTCGAGGCGATCGGGGCGCGCTTCGGCGGCGACGGCGTCGCCGACCTATCCGGTCTCGACCCGCGGCTCGGCGGCGTAGAGCTCCGGATCGCCTGCGATGTCACAAATCCGCTCCTCGGGGAGCGAGGGGCGGCCGCGACGTACGGACCCCAGAAGGGAGCGACGCCCGAGCAGGTGACCCTGCTCGATCGACGCCTCGCGGCCTACGCCGACGGACTCGACGCGGCGTGCGGCCGCCAGGAGCGCGAGACGGCCGGCGCGGGGGCCGCGGGCGGCACCGGGTTCGGCCTACTCAGCCTGCGCGACCGCTTCCGGTCGCTCGACCTCGTACCAGGGGTCGAGCTCGTCATGGCGGAGACGGATCTGGCGGGCAAGCTTGACCAGGCTGACCTCGTCGTCACCGGTGAGGGTCGGATCGACGAGCAGACGGCGTTCGGGAAGACGGCGCTCGGGGTCGCCCGGCGGGCCGTCGAAGCCGGAGTGCCCTGCGTGGCGGTTGGTGGTGGGGTCACGCCGGAAGGTATCGCGGCCCTTGCAACACTCGGAGTCGTGGTCGTCCCGGTAACAGAGCGTCCCCAGAGCGTCGAGGAGGCGATGGCCGCGGGGGCCGCTCCAGTCGAGCGTTGCGGCGAGCGGATCGCCCGGCTGATCGGCCTGGCGGGAACCTTATGACCCCGACGACACCGGCGAAGCCGGCCCGCAAGCCGCGGCCGAAGAAGCGCCGCTTCTCCGACCCGGGCCGGAGCTATGCGAAGCGCCTCGAGCGCTACCGGCCGGGGATCATCCGATACGTCCTCGACGGGCTCGCCGGGCTCTACGGTCGGGAGGAGTGGAACCGGCGCCTCGACCCGACGTCGGAGCTGATTCTCACGATCCTGACCCAGAACAGCGCCGACACGAACGCGGAGGTCGCGTTCGAGGCCCTCCGCCGCGCCTACCCGAGCACCCTCCCGCCGGAACGGCATCTGCCCGGCAGCGGCTGGGGCGGGTTCGGCCTGTCGGAGGCCCCGCCGCCCGACTGGGCGGCCGTTGAGTTCGCCCCGATTGCCGAGCTGACGAACGTCATCCGACCTGGCGGCCTGGCCAATCAGAAGGCGCCCCGCCTGCAGACGACCCTCCGGACGATCCGCGAGGAACGCGGCGACTACTCCCTCGAGTTCCTCGCCGACATGTCCGCCCTCGAGGCCCGGACCTGGCTCACGAACATCGATGGCATCGGCAAGAAGACGGCTTCGATCGTGCTCCTCTTCTGCTTCGGCCAGCCGCTCTTCCCGATCGATCGCCACGTCGAGCGCGTGGCCCGCCGCGTCGGTCTGCTGCCGGCGAAGGCCACGATCGACGAGGCCCACGACCTGTTCCTGGGCCTGCTCGAGCCCGAGCCAGATGTACGAGGCTCACGTCAACCTCATCCAGCACGGCCGAAAGATCTGCCACGCCCAGCGCCCCGAACACGAGCGATGTCCCCTCCGCGACCGCTGCCGCTTCGTCAACCCGAAGGCGCCGTAGGCCCGCGACTTCGCTGGAACGGGCTCAATGACTCAGATGCCCGGCGGCGGCAAGGAGCCTTGTCGGAGCGGCTAGGGCCCCATCCACAGATGGCCGTCCCGCGAATGTCTTTGGGCACGTGTGTCAATCTTCAGACACGCTGGTACGAAAGTACCCGCTAGACACAGGACTAAGGTACTAGCACAATCGCGACATTCGGATGCGTCGGCGGGGGGCCTCGACCGCATCCACAGGCCCAGGGACGGATGCGTCGGGAGGGGAGCCACGACCGCATCCACAGGCAGAGGGATGGATGCGTCGGCGGGGGCCGACCACGTCCACAGGCAGAGGGACGGAGATGCCGTCGGCGGGGCCGACCGCATCCCTTACAGGGGGCTTGAGATCCGTCGCGACCTACCGCGCGGCCAGATCCATACAAGGTCCACACCGTTACGGCGATTCCGTCAGGCCGGGGAACGTTCCCCCGGGAGGATGCCTATGCGTATTCGTCGACCAATCTAGCCTCCGGGGCGGCACCCACTTCTTCCCGGAGGAATCACGACTCAAGGAGTATCCCTGTGCGAAAACTCTCCAGCGTAGGCTTGGCCGTAATCGCAACCCTTCTGTTGAGCGCGACGACCGTATTGGCGGACAGTCCTCACTTCCTCTTCGCGAACGCCAGCATCGACAGTAATGGTGCCCTCACGGTGGCCTTCAAAGACGCGGGTCTGGGGACCGGCGTCAGCAGCATCGCGGTCACCCTTAACGCCAACGCGACTGCCGAATATCAATGCTGGAACAACGGCGGCAAGCACCCCAAGGCCGGGAACAAGGAGACCGTGGCGGGACCGCTGACCAATACCGATGACTTCCCCGTCAGGCACGGCCAGGTCACAGCCTCCATCACAGTTGGGCCACCGAGCCAGGGCAGCTTCTCCTGCCCGGCGGGACAAACCCTGTTCCTGATGTCCGTCACCTACAGTGACATCGTCGTATCGGATGCGACCGGCAATTCATCAGGAGCCACCCCGGACCCGATCTCGAGCGGGCCGATCATGATCAGGGTCTGATCGCGAAGCCCAACCAGCGATGAAGGTTCGGTGAATCCGGAATATCCACCTTACCGAGCCCGATACGCGGGGTCAGATCAAGGAGGGACGGCACGTGCCGTCCCTCCGCCAACTAGTTGAGCCCCCGTTCACCGCAACTCCTCCGCGCGATCCGGGCCCGCGGGCGGCCGGAGGTGCAGCATCAGCACTGCCTATACTCGGGGCCATGCTGAGCGGCGCTCCGACGGGCTACGGCGGCGAGACGGCGCCGCGGATTCTGCTCGTAGACGACGATCCGAACCAGCTCGTCCTGCTGGCAGACCAGCTCCGCGCCGACGGCTTCGAGATCCAGACCGCCCGCGACGGCGACGAAGCGTTGAAAAGGCTCCGGACCGCGTGGCCGGACCTCCTGATCATCGACATGATGATGCCGCGGATGGACGGCCTGACCCTCGCCCGCGAGATCAAGGGCCGGGCGGACCTCCCGATCATCGTCCTCTCGGCCATCGATGCCGGCGACTCCAAGGCGGACCTGCTCGAGGAAGTCGCCGAGGATTACGTCACCAAGCCCTATCACTACCCGGAGCTCCGGGCCCGGATCAATCGCGTGCTCCGCCGGCTCGGTGACAAGGTCCCCCGCCAGAGCCTGGCCCTCGGGCCGAACCTGACCCTCGACCTCCACCGCCGCGAAGCGACCGTCGGCCAGACGACCGTCCAGCTGACGCCGACGGAGTCGCGGTTGCTCTACGCCCTTGCCGCGAACATCGGCAAGACGGTGACGACGGAGACCCTCCTCGCGCGGGGCTGGGCCGATACGGAGGACGCCGACCCGTCGTACGTCTGGGTGACAATGCGGCGTCTCCGCCAGAAGGTCGAGCTCGACCCCAACCGGCCCGTCCACATCCAGACGGTCCGAGGAATTGGATACCGGCTTGTCGGGGCGGACGTGTCGGTCGCCGATGGCTGACGACGCGGTCGAACCGGATCGACCGCGAGAGGCCGAACGCGTTTCCGTAACGACCCCGGGTGCCGACGTGGAGTCGATGGCCAGCCCCGATCCGTCGTATGACGAGGAACCGAGTTTCAATTTCGGGCTCAATCTATCGTTCCGGACCCGTCTCACCCTCGGCCTCATCGCGGCGGCGGTCCTGCCCCTGGCGGCGTTCGGGATCATCGTGCTGCTCACCGGCAGCGCCGCGTCGGGAGGGGAAACGCTCGGTCGAATCCTGCTCTTCACGATCGTCACCGCCGCGCTCGTCGGAGTGCTCCTCGCCTACCTTCTCGCGGCCGACCTGATCGGCCCGCTCCGGGCGATCGCCGCGGCCGTCGATCGGGTGTCGGCGGGCGACCTCTCGACGCCGATCGCCGTCCCTGGTGACGACGAGCTCGCCCGCCTGGCCGACAGCCACAACCGCCTTGCCGCGACGCTCGAGCGCCGCAACCGCGAGCTCGGCCGCATCCTGGCAGCCATCGAGAGCGCCTCGCCGCGCGATGGACCAGAGTTCCTCGCCGGCCGAGCCGCGACCGACGCTCGTTCCGCCTTCGGGATGATCGACTGCCGGATCATCCTCGTCGATCCCGCACGCTTCCCGGCCGAGGAACGCATCCCGGGCGAGTCGCTTCCAGTGCGCGCCGTCCTCCAGACGGGTGAGGAGGAACTGGGTGTGCTCGTCGGACACCTGCCGGCAACCCGCGCCTGGGAACGCGCGGACCAGGACCTGCTGGAGCTGTTCGCGAGCGAGATCGCCGTCGCGATCCGGAATGCGCAGCTGTTCGCCACGGTCGAGGCCCAGAACACCCAGCTCCTCGAGCTCGACGCCGCCAAGGACGACTTCCTCCGCGGGGTCAGCCACAACCTCCAGACGCCGCTGACCAGCATCCGCGCCTACGCCCACCAGCTCCAGAACGACCGCCCGGACCGGCGCCTCGGGATCATCGCGGAGCAGTCGGACCGCCTTAGCCGGATGGTCCGCCAGCTGCTGACTGTGACCCGTCTCGAATCCGGCGCGCTCCACCCCAAGAGCGAGGTTGTCTCCCTCGCGCCCCGCGTGAAGCGGGCGTGGGAGGCACTCGCGGTGGAAGGCATCGAGCTGAAGATTCAGGACGAGTCGCTCGGATGGCTTGCCATCGCCGACCCGGATCAGCTCGACCAGGTCCTCTGGGCACTCCTCGACAACGCGGTGAAGTACGGCGAGCGATCGCCGGTCAGCGTCGAGGTGGTCGCGGAACCGACGACGAATTGGCTCCGGTTGACGATCGGTGACGAAGGGCCGGGCGTCCCCGAGGCCGACCGGAGTCGCCTGTTCGGTCGGTTCGAGCGCGGTGGCTCCACCGAGGCAGACGAGGGCAGCGGCCTCGGTCTCTACGTCTCACGCGAGCTGTGCCGGGCCATGGACGGCGATCTCGTGCTCGAGCCGAGCGTTCGGGGACGGGGCGCAGCGTTCAGCGCCTATTTGCCGGGTGAGCCGCCCGACGAGAGCTGAGAGTACGTTCGACCAGCCACCAGTCATGGCCCGTATGGCCGGGCGGCCGCGACACAATCGCTATGGTGCCGGGATCCGGCCCGGCGTAGAGTCGAACGTGGACTATCTGTCCAACCAATGCCGCCGGGGACCCATACGATGTCGTTTCATCCGTGGCTTCGTGCCACCGGACGCCCGCGCCGACGCGCGGTTTCAGCGCACCCCAACGCGCATCCGCGCGGGCAGGCTCTGGTCGAGCTCGCCCTGATCCTGCCGGTCCTCATGCTGGTGCTCGCGGCCGCACTGGATCTCGGACGCCTCTTCTATTCGCGAATCACGATCGCGAATGCGGCGCGCGAGGGCGCCATCGAGGCGTCGCTGGACCCGACCTCCTTCACCGCAAACGCCGCGTGCAACGCCGTGACCAACCGGGTCATGTGCCGAGCCGTCAACGAGACGCAGTCGTCGTTCGTAACCGTCGCGCCGGCGGACGTCGCCCTCAGCTGCAGCCCGGCGGGCTGTGCGACCGGTATCGGGTCCAATGTAACGATCACCGTTACCGGCCACTTCCGGCTTGTCACGCCGCTCCTCGCGATGTTCACAGGCGGCCAGAACATCACATTCAGCTCGAGTGCGACCGCTCAGATCAACACCGCGCCCGTTCTCACGTCTGGTCCCGGTCCCACCCCGACGCCCGCCCCGACGCCAACCCCAACCGCCGCGCCCACGCCGCCGCCCGGCGGCTCCTCACCGGCCCCGACGCCGACCGCGGCCCCGTCTCCGCTCTGCACCGCGCCAGTCGCAAATTTCACCTGGACCAACCCGGCCAACAAGACGATCAACTTCACCGACACGTCCACCCATATGGCGACGCCCGGCTGCGCCAACGTCTGGTCGTGGAACTTCGGCGATGGATCTGGCTCGTCGTCCCTTCAGAACCCGACGTACACCTACGCCAACGGCAGCTCGAAGCACGTAACCCTGACCGTGTCGAACGCGGCCGGCTCGAGCACGATCACCAAGACGGTGAACCCGTGATCCGCGGCGGGCGGGCCCGTGCCGTGGCCCGGAGCGACCAGCCATCGAGCGGGCAGGCGCTCGTGGAGTTCTCGTTCGCAATCATCCTGTTCCTGATCATTCTCATGGCCGTGCTCGACTTCGGACGGGCGATCTACATGTACAACGGCGTCTCGCAGGCGGCTCGCGAGATCGCCCGGACGACGAGCGTCCATCCGGTACCGCTCGGTGGTGGGAGTCTCGGCTCGAGCGCGGAAACGCTCTCGGTCATCACCACCCAGCACGGCCTCATCCCCGGCCTCCAGGACCCGACATTTGCCTGCGTCGACATCAGCGGGGCGCCAGTCTCGGGCGCCTGCCTGTCCGGGGACTCGGTCAGGGTAACGATTCACGCGCCCTACCAGGCGGTGACGCCACTGCTGAGCTTCCTCGGTGGCTTCGACCTCGCTTCCTCCACCAGCATCAAGATCCAGTAGCGCGGAAAGCAGGATCATCATGCGACTTCACACGGCCCGTCCAGCCACCGACGAAGGAGAGCGCGGCCGGGGTCAGATCATCGTCCTCTTCGCCCTGTCGCTCGTGGTGATGCTCGCCGTCGGCGGGCTGATCCTCGATGGTGGGGCGGCGTTCGCCCACCGCCGCGAGGCCCAGAACGCGGCCGACCTTGCCGCGCTCTCCGGCGCAAATGCGTACCTCTCGCAGATCGACCAGGCATTCGGCGTTGCGTCGGCCACGGCGATTGCGGCCGCGGTTTCGACGGCTGCCCAGAACGGTTACACCGATGGCAGCGGCTCGATCGTGGTCGATGTCGGCGTCGACACCTCGAACGGCGCCGTGATCACCGTCGACATCTCGGCCCCCCATCGCAATAACTTCGCATCGATCATGGGCATGTCGACCTGGACGGTCTCGACGACGGCCGCGGCGCGGACCGGGTTTCCCAGCGGCGCCCAGGGCCCGGCTCCGTTCATCTTCAACGTCGACGTCTTCCAGAGTCCGAGCGGCCAGCCCAATCCGCAGTATTCCAACCCATCACATCCGTTCAGCTTCGGCGAGGGCAACGGCGACGTCCCGAACAATCCCAACGACATGGCCTGGACCTGTTACGGGACTTGCGGCAACGTCGATACGGACACGGTACGGAGCATGATCGACGGCACCGCCCCGATCGATGTCGACCTCGATCCGTCCATCGACTTCCGGCAGTACATCGGTCAGCACAACAACGGCAACCACACGGCCCTGTACCGCGAGGTCGACGACTATCTCTCCGGCGAAGATAGACCGGTCCCGATCGTCGACGACAACGGGATGTTCCTGGGCTGGGCGACGTTCCACGTGACAAGCGCCAGCGGCGGCTCCAACAAAGCGATCACCGGCTATTTCAAGACGAACATCCAGAACTCAATGCTGTCGGTCCATTGCCCGGTCGGCGGCTGCCCCCAATTCTTCGGCTCGTATGAGCTCAAGCTGATCAATTAGCGTCTGCTGCGATCAGCGAGAAGCCGGATGTCCCGTGAGGGCATCCGGCTTCTGCGTATTGCGGGCGGCGGGAGCGCCGCGGGAGGCTGGCTGAGGGTCAGGCGGGCTCCGGTCGCAGTTTGGTCGATGAGGAGCGGGACCAGATGACCCCGCGCGGGTCGCCGGCGATGAGCGCGGCAGCGGCGGCCCCGAGGATCGGCCCGATGGCGATCGACAGGTCGAGTGCGTGCGCGATCATCGCTGCTGCATACCAGCCGCAGTAGAACCAGAGGACGGCGGAGAGGGCTCGCTTCTTCATGCTTCCCAAGGTGCGGCTGCGGACGCAGGAACACCATGGCCTGTTCGTACACGCGGGTCCTGCATCGCGCCGAGATGCTGTCGTGTCCACGCACCGGCGAAAGGTCGCTTGTAAGGTGCTCCGGGCAAGATGCCGGTACTTCCTTCCTAGCCCACGCCGTCACCACCGCCGGGGACCCAATGCTCTCGATCTTCACGCGATCGGCACGTTCGCGAGGCCAGAGCCTCGCCGAGTTCGCGCTGATCCTTCCCGTCCTGTTGCTGCTGCTGTTGACGGCGATCGACTTGGGGCGGCTGATGTATTCCCAGATCACCATTACAAACGCGGCCAAAGAGGGGGCCCTGGTGGCCTCACAGGGTGGTTCGTTCCAAAACGGCCAACCATGTAACTCCTCAAATTCGGTGATGTGCGGGGTCCTGACTGAAGCAGAGGGCGGATTTGTCGAGGTAGACGGGACCAAGGTGGAATTGTCGCCCGCGGTATGTGACAAGAATGCGCAATACCCGATTAGTGGCTCCCCCCCAAACGTGGCTGTCTCTGTCGAAGCACCATTCGATGTGATCACACCCATCATTGGCGACATCATCGGAGCCAACTTGGTCCTAAAGGCGACGGCGGAGGCTCAATGCCTCGTCGTCCCAGCTGTCACCTACCCGTCGCTGCCTGCGCCAACCGCCACGTTCACGGCCGACCGAACGAGCGGGCCAGCGCCACTCACCGTAAACGTGGACGCCGGGGCGTCCAGCGCAGCTGGTGGTGCCACTCTCACAAGTTACGCATGGAGCTTTGGGGCGTCGGGCGTCTTGGCATCCACGGACTACACCGTGGCCGGTACCTACACGATCACGTTGACTGTCACAGACAGTCGCGGTCAGACCGACACGGACTCAAAGACCATCACTGTCGGACCCGGCGGTGGTCCTGTTTGTCCGACGGTCGCCTTTACGGCCACCGACACATCAAACCCGGGAAATCCCCACCGAATGCGTCTGAACGGGACCGTCACACCCAGCTCTGGGGGTTGGTCATGGGAGTGGACCGGTGCCATCACGGCCTCTGGCCAGAGCCGGCAAGTTGACTTCCCGTCCGCCGGGCCTCATTCGGTCACCTTGACGGCAACGAAAGGCGCTTGCACGGTCGCGGCCACCCAGACGGTCACGGCACCCTGATGCGAGCGGGCGAGCGCGGCCAAAGCCTGGTGGAGTTTTCGCTCGTGATCATTGTGTTCCTCGTGATCATGATGGGCGTCGTTGACTTCGGCATGGCCATTTATAAGTTCAACGGGGTGTCGCAGGCCGCTCGCGAAATCGCGCGCGTAACGAGCGTTCATCCGTGTGCCGGCGATCCGCCCTGTGCGCCAGGCTCGAGCGCGGAGACGCAGGACGTGATCGCAATCCAAAAGGCTCTGATCCCGGGCCTAACTGTCGACCCCGCGGACATCAGGTGCGTTGACGAGACCGGGGCGCCATTGCCACCGTCGGAGCCCTGTGACTTCAGCCAACACTCTGTGAGGGTGACGGTACGGGCCGATTATCAGCCAATCACCCCGCTGCTCGGCCTTGCGGGCACGTGGACGATGGAGGGACAGAGTAGTGCGCAGATCCAGTAGGCGAGACCCTCGAGGGCAGATCCTGATCGTCTTCCTGCTGGCGATCGTGGCGATCGTGGCGGCCGTTGGCCTTGTTATCGATGGCGGGTTTGCCTTCGCGCAGCGTCGTGCGGAGCAGAATGCCGCCGATCTCGCCGCGCTGGCGGGCGCAAATGCATTGCTCAATGGCCAAGATGCTACGGCGGCGGCGCTGGCATCGTCCGAGGAGAACAACTTCAAGGACGGTGAAGGCGGCGTGACGGTCAGCGTTGCCGTGGCGCCGACGACTGTTCAGGTCAACATCACTGCCCCTCACGAGAATTACTTCGCTGGCGTCGTTGGCCAGTCGTCGTGGGACGTGAGTGTCACCGCGACGGCGTTGACCGGCATCCCGACGCGGTTCATGGGCGTTGCTCCGTTCATCCTCAGTCAGGAAGCTTTCGACCCGATTACGGGGCTACCCTTCGTCGACTTTACGGTTCCTTACGACTTCACCAAGACGACTGGATCGGGTAGCGATGCCCCCATCACCGTCAGCAATATGGCGTGGACCAACCTCGGCACGGGCAACGTGTCATCGACGGACGTCAAGGACGCGCTCGATGGGAGCGCTCCAATCAACGCGAGCCTCTTGTTGAACCAGTACGTAGGTCAGCACAATGACGGCGTCCACAATACGTTGTTCGACACAAGCTCTGGGAGCCAGCCCAGCGTCAACACCACTCTGGCCGACCTTGACGTTGCCGTTCCAATCGTCGGCCCTCCCATCGACGGTCAGGCCTACTGCTACAACGCGGCAGGCGTCAGCGACGGCACGAATACGGTTGGCTGCTTCCGCGGTTGGGCACTCTTCCACGTCGTCAGCGCCGCGAAAAACGGCTCGGGCGAGGACGGCACGATCACTGGCTACTTCCTGACCGGGATCTCGCGGAGCGCCTCCGCTGAGAGCGTGTGTGCAGTGAGCGACACTGCCTGCGCCGGTTTCTTTCACGGGTTGTACGTGATCAAACTGATCGACTAGGGCCCGTCCAGGTGACTGCGTAGTCCGAAGACTTCTTTGGGGCCAGGGAGCCGCGTTCCAGATGGGACGCGGCTCCTTTCTCTATGCCGTCGCCACCGCGAAGAGCGCGGGCGGGCAGGACCCGGACCGGACGATCGACCGGCCCATGGGACCCCCTTCGGGCTATGCAGCCGCGCACCGATTCAAGGGATGGTGAAAGGTGCCACGGCGACGATGCCTGGACCGTCTCCTCCCTCCATGGGGTTATTCATGTACCGTCTCGCGGCGCGCCTCAGGGCGCACCATCGCAACCGAACGCTCGGTCAGAGCCTGGTCGAGTTCGCGCTCGTCCTGCCGGTGTTCCTGCTGTTCTTTGCCGCGGCCCTCGACCTGGGTCGTGTCTTCTACGCCAATATCACCCTGAACAACGCCGCCCGCGAGGGTGCATTCCAGGCGGCCATCACGCCGGATCTCTACATCGAGAACCAGGCCTGCGACCAGGCCACGAACCGGGTCGTCTGCCGCATCCAGAACGAGACGGCCGGTTCGATGATCGCGATTGCCCCGACCGATATCGACGTGACCTGCAGCGCTCCCGGCTGTTCCAAGACCGTTGGCAGCCTCGTGACCGTCGAGGTCCGCGGCAAGTTCCGCCTGATCACACCGCTTCTATCGGTCGTCTTTGGCGGCCAGGACCTCGATCTCACCTCCAGCGCCGTCGCCCAGATCGAATACCTCCCTGATCCGAACACGGCCACCCCGCCGCCCGGACCCGTCGCCATCATCACCGCGAGCCCAACGACGGTCGCGGAGGGCGGCACCGTTGACTTCAACTCCGACCTCTCCACGGGCAACCCGACCGGCTTCATGTGGGATTTCGACGGCGACGGCGTCGCGGACACAACCGATGCAAACGCGTCATACACCTACAACACGGCGGGCACGTACACCGTGACTCTCACCGTGGTGAACCTGAGCGGTGTCGACAGTGCCACCCAGACAATCACCGTCACCGGTGTCACGCCGTCAGCCGGGCCGAGCGCCGGTCCTTCCGCGGCGCCGTCGCCGTCGTGCACCTACCCGCCAAACGTCATCGGCCAGCACCCGACGGTCGCCGACGCGAACCTCAGCGCCGCCGGCTTCAACGACGTCACGATCTTCGATGACCTGACGAGCGGCCAGAAGAACAAGATCCAGGCTCAAAACCCCGACCACACCCAGTGCGTGGCGCCGACGGATCCGTTCACGCTCCACTACCGGCCGAACTGATGAGGAGCGCCGTGCAGACCCTGCTTCGACCGATGAACGGACTCGTCCGTCGCGCGCAGCGCGGCCAGGCCCTCGTCGAATTCTCTCTGGCCGTCATCCCGTTCCTCATCCTGCTGATGGCAATCTTCGACCTAGGACGCGGCATCTACATGATGAACGGGACGTCGGAAGCCGCCCGCGAGATCACTCGTGTGACGATCGTCCACCGCGACGACGGCTCCGGCCTCGGCTTCAGCGCCGACACGACGGCGGTCATCGCAACCCAGCGGAACCTCGTTCCGGGACTGGTCATCAATCCGGCCACGGACATCACCTGCGTCGACGAGTTCGACCAGCCTGTCGTCCAGTGCCTGCCGAAGATCCACTTCATCAAGGTCCACGTCACGGCGCCGTTCGCGCCGATCACCCCCCTAGTCAGCGCCTTCGGCTCGCATACGTTCGAGTCGACCAGCCGGATGCAAGTCCCATGAAGAAGGAGTCACGCGCCATGCGTCGCCCAGAGCTCGAGCACCGCGGCGAGCGCGGCCAGATCCTCATCATGTTCACCCTGGCGGTCGTGGTGATCGTCGGAATGATGGGCCTCGTCCTCGACGGGGGTGCCGCCTACGCTCAGCGGCGCGCCGAGCAGGGCGTTGCAGACCTCGCCTCGATGGCGGGCGCGACGGCCTACCTGAACACCCAGGGCGATGTCGCCACGAAGTCAGCCGCGGCCGACGCTGCGGGCCACGCGATCGCCGCGGCCAATGGGTACGTCGACGGCTTCGACGACGCGACCGTCGAGATTCTCGTCACCGGCTGGTCGTCCGGAGCGACCGTCCGGGCCAATCTGACCGACGCGCATCGCAACAACTTCGCGTCGCTCGTCGGGATGCCGACCTGGGACGTAACCGTGACCGCGGCTGCCGAGACAAGCAGCATGCCGAACGGCGCCATCGGCGCGATGCCGCTGCTCTTCAACGCCGAAGCCTTCCCGGGCGCGATCTGCGACGAGACGGCCGGACCCTGCCTCCCCGAGGTCTACCAGCTGCCGGGCACCGGCAACGAGGACGTGCCGCAGGATGCCACCCAGTTCAACTGGACGATCTTCTGCCAGGCCAGCGGCAGTGAGTGCAACGGCGACTCGGACGGCGTCCACGATCTCATCGACCAGGGCGGAGAGTCGGACACGATCTACATCAACGACGACATCGGGCCGCTGAACGCAGGGACCCACAACACGCTCTTCACCGCCCTCGAGTCCTATACCAGCGGCGTTTTCCCGGTGCCGATCGTGAACGACGACGGCGAGATGGTCGGGTGGGCCTACTTCAAGCTCCTGTCCGTTGAGGGCGCGAGCGAAAAGGTCATCCGGGGCTACTTCGTCTCACCTGTCAACGCGGCGCAGCTCGTCATCTCGCCGACCGGCGGCGATTCTGAGCTCAATACCGGCGTCTACATCCTCCACCTGGTCGACTGACGGAGGCCGACCGCCACACATCGCCCATCACCATCGTTGGGTCCCGCGCGGCTCCATCCAGGCGCCGACCGTCCGTTGGGCTCAGCCGAACTCATTGAGCCGCGTCCCATCTGGGACGCGGCTCATTCATGTGTCAGCGGATGCCGGTGTCGAACGCGATGTCGACGCTCGCGACGCCGTCGCCGACGGTGACCGCGACCGGTTCGGCCAGATGCATGAACCCCTCGACCGGCTGCGGCTCGATCGTGTATTGGCCCGCCGGGAGGGCGATTGCGTAGTTGCCGCCCGCGTCCGTCAGCAACCGAGCGACTTCTGTCCCGCGGGCGTCGAGGATGAGAATCGTTGCGCCGGCCACCGGGCGATCGTTACAGGACGGATCGTTGAGCGTGACGACCGGGCAGGTAGGACCAGCAAGCACCCGGCCCTGGATGCCGGTGCCACCGGGGAGGATCCCGCCGGTGCTGCCACCGCCGGGACCGGGGACGCCTGACGGAACCGGTGGTCCATCCTCGGTCCGCAGCGTGACGGCCCCGTCCTGCGAGACGGTGTACGTCCAGCGGTGGCGTTCGATGCAGCCGGCCTGGCAGTCGCCCCAACCGACCTCGAAGGTGACGTCGAAGCCGTCGGCGGTCTGAACTGCCTCCCAGAAGCAGCAGCCCCCGATCAGGTTCGGGTCTTTGGGTCCGATGCCCGCGAGCTCCGGTACGACCACGGCAACGCGCGCGGCTGCCTGATCGGGTGTGGTGACCGTCACGGAGGAGGCGCTTGGGCCAATGGATGAGGTCGATGCGGCGCCGCCCGAACAGGCGACGACCATGATGGCCACGGTGGCGAGGGTGAATAGGGGGTTCAGTCGTTTCATGGCGCAGCGACGATCATGGCACGGTCCTGGTTCCGCGGCGGTGGACGCTGCGTCTGGGCCGGTGTGGGCATCGGGTGCGGCGTGCGGACGAGGTGCCATACCTGGCGGCGGCACCGCCTACACTCCGCAAGGCCGCCGGGACTCTGAAAAGAGGCGGCTGACCCACAATCGCCGGCATTTCCGAGAGAGGCAGCAGATGCCCCGCACTCCGGTCCACCTGGCGGGTGAAGAAATCTCCGAACGGCATATCTGCGTTCTCTATCGGGGAAGCGCGGAACTGTTCGACCAGTTCGGGCCATTCATCGCCGAGGGGCTGGAGGGCGGCGACCACGCCTTCCACCTCGTCGAGGATCTCGTCACCCACCGCCAGCGGCTGATCGCGCTGGGCATCGATCCCGCGGCTTGGGAAAGCACGGGCCAGCTCGACATCCGTGAGTGGAGCAACAGGAACAGCGGCGACCGGCCGTTCTCGCGCGCCGTCATGCTCGAGTACGTCCGCCACAATCTCGACGGGGTGCGGGCACTCGGCTACGAGCGCACCCGGTGGTTCGCGATGATGGAATGGGCCATCGAGAGCTTCCCCGATGAATCTGAGCTCGTCCGGTTCGAGTCCCAGCTCGACGATCTCCTCCGCTCGCGTCGGGACGTCGTCGTCTGCGCGTTCGAGATCGAGCGTCATTCGTCGAGCGTCGTCGCCGGTGTTCTCGAGGCACACAGCCTTGCGCTAAGCGGCGGAGTCCTCCGCCCGAGGCGATCGCTGACACGTGCAACGGCTCGCGAGCGCATCCTTGGCGCGGCTCACGACTTCTTCCACAATGTCGGGATCCGAGCGACCGGGGTGGATACGCTGATCGAGGCGGCCGGCGTGGCGAAGGCCACGTTCTACCGCCACTTCCCATCGAAGGACGACCTCGTCGTCGCGTGGCTCAGCGACGACCGACCGAGGTGGTTCTACGCGATTCGTGACGAGGCCGAAGCGTCGTCCCCGCGACCGGAAGCACTCGTCCCGTTGATCTTCGAAGGGGTGGCGCGTTGGATCGAGGAGGACGGCTTTCGAGGGTGCGCCTTCCTGAATGCCGCCGTGGAGATCACCGGCTCCGTCCACCCCGCCCGGCAGATCATTCGCGACTACCTCGACGAAATCGATACGTACCTTCGCGAGGCGCTCGTTCGTGCCGGGCGAGACGACGCACCCGAGCGCGCGGCCGAGCTCAGCGTCCTGCTGACTGGCGGGATTGCGTCGTGCGTCGCGCAGCACTCGGTCGCCCCTGCCCTCGCGGCGCGGGATGCTGCGATCCGGCTGCTCGAACGGCCGGGGGCTGACCACCCACGATGACTCAAGGGCCGCTCGTAATTGCGGTAGCTCAGCCGTTGTGCGTGGCGTATGACGTTGGCGCGAACGCGCTGACCCACGCGGCGATGATTCGCTCGGTCGGCGCGCGGGTCGTCGTATTCCCCGAGCTTTCCCTGACCGGATACGAGCTGGATGCCCCGGCGATCGCCGTGGATGATCAGCGCCTGGTACCCATCGTCGAGGCCTGCGCGGGCGTAGGGTCAGTCGCCTTGGTTGGAGCGCCGGTGGATGGCGACGCCGGCAGGGTGCACATCGGGATGCTCGCCGTCGCCGGGACCGGGGCGACCGTCGCCTACCGGAAGATGTGGTTGGGCGGCGTTGAGCCCGACCGGTTCAGCCCAGGCGGCACGCCTGAAGTGCTCGAAGTCGACGGCTGGCGGCTGGGCCTGGCGATCTGCAAGGACACGGGCGTCCCCGCACACGCCTCCGATACGGCCGCGCTCGGGATCGACGCCTACGTCGCCGGGGTCCTGGAGTCGGCGGAGGATGCCGCCGTGGTGGATCAGCGCGCCTGCCGCGTCGCCACCGATCACCACGTCTGGGTTGCGATGGCCAGCTTCGCCGGCTCGACGGGCGGTGGCTACGACGTGGCTGCCGGCCGGTCGGGCATCTGGGCGGCGGATGGTTCCGTCGTCGACCAAGCGGGCGCCGAACCCGGTGCCCTCGCGCTCGCGACGCTCACAAGGTGATGACGACCTTGCCTCGGGCGCGCATCGTCTCCAGGTACCGGATGGCCTCAGGCGCCTCGCTCAACGGATAACGCCTGTCGATGACCGGGGCCACCTTTCCAGCCTCGACGAGCTCCGCGAGGAACGCCAAATCCTCCTGCGTCGTATCGGTCAGGTGCGGGACGAATTTCCGGCGACCGAACCATGAGAGCAGCTTCGCCCCGACCACTCGCGCCACGGGTGCGACCCAACGCCCCTCCGGCGCGCCGACGACAACGAGCATCCCCTCCGGGCTCATAGCGCGCCGGCAGGCCCACAGCGAGTGGTTGCCCACGTTGTCGATGATCAGGTCGTACCGATGTCCGCTTCGGGTGAAATCCTCCCGCTTGTAGTCGATGACATAGTCGGCGCCGAGGGACCGGACCAGGTCGACATTCGGGGTGCTGCACACGCCGGTCACATCGGCACCGAACACCTTCGCGAGCTGCACGGCGAACGTCCCGACGCCACCCGACGCCCCGTTGATCAGGACCTGCTGCCCGGGCTGAACTCGGCCCTTGTTACGGAGCGCCTGGAGGGCGGTGGCTGCCGCCACCGGGACCGCCGCCGCCTGCTCGAACGTCAAGTTGGCTGGCTTGCGGACGAAGAGCTTGTCCGCCCCACAGACGTACTCGGCGCAGGCCCGGCTCTTTTCGCCGAAGACTTCGTCACCCGGCTGGAGCTGCGTCACGTCTCGGCCGACTGCCTCGACGACACCCGCCACGTCGATGCCCGGGATGTTGCGCTTCGGCTTGCGCCAGCCTGCGGTCGGGCGAACGACATACGGCACGCCTCTAAGAAGATGCCAGTCGAATGGATTAAGCGCGGCGGCGCGAACGCGTACCAGCACCTCGCGATCGCTGGGGACCGGCTTTGGGACGTCCTGCAATGCGAGGACATCGGGTGACCCGTACTGCCGGTAGACGATCGCTTTCATTGGACTCCTGACATACACTGTAAGTCGCGGGTGTCGGACGCTATACGTACGGCGTAAGTCTGTCAAGCACACCGGGTGGGCAGCACGGGAGACGACATGACGGCGCAACCGGTCCCGGGTCAACCGCCTCGGATCCCGCTGACCAGGGACCGGGTGCTCCGCGCCGCCATCGGTCTCGCCGATGAAGCCGGGATCGAGTCGCTCAGCATGCGCAGGCTCGGGCAGATGCTCGGGGTCGAGGCGATGTCGCTGTACAACCACGTCGCCAACAAGGACGACATCCTCAACGCCATCGTCGACATCGTCGAGAGCGACATCGAGCTGCCGGCGCCAGGCGCCGAGTGGAAGTCAGCGCTCCGGAGGACCGGCCTCTCGGCCCGCGATGTCTTCGTCCGACACCCGTGGGCAGCAAGCCTTTCCCTATCGGCGACAGGAACGCGTCCCGCGCGGTGGCGTTACATGAACTCGATTCTCGGGTCCCTTCGAGAAGCGGGCTTCTCGGCCGACACGACCGATCTCGCGTATCACGCCCTGGAGAGCCATATCGCGGGCTTCACCCTGTGGGCAGCGGAGTTGGACATCGACGAAGCGGAGCTTCCGGACCGCGCAGAAACGTTTCTCAGCAAAATTCCCGTGGACGAATTCCCGTATCTCGTCGAGCACGTCCATCAACACCTGAAGGAGCGCAATCCCGAGGACGAGGGCACGTTCGCCTTCGGCCTCGACCTGATCCTTGACGGCCTGGAGAGGATCCGGGACCGGACCTAACCGCCGGTCGGGCGATCGTCGCCTGGCAGGGGCTAGAGTGCGGCGTTCAGCTGATCGGGCCGGAGCAGTTTCAGGCCGGCCCGACCGACGCGCGCTATCGTCCCTTCGCTCTCCAACTGCCGCAAGACCTGACCCGTCATTTCTCGGCTCGTACCGACGAGTCCGGGAAGGTGGGCGCGCGTCAGGACAGCGGGCTCGCCAAAGAACAGGTCCCGGTGCCGCGCCAGGATCCGGAGCACCCGGAGCCGCGCATCCTGGTGCAGGAAGCCTTCGATCCGCTCAACCGTCTGGTGCAGCGAGTACGCCATCGAGTCTATGGCCACGAGCGCCAGCCCTGGATCGGCCGCGGCGAGCGCGCGGACCTTAGGTCCTGGCCATTGAGCAATCTCGCATTCGGTCAATGCCACGAGCTCAACGCTCGAAGGTACGGACGCCAGGCCAGACCAGCCGAACAGCACCCCGGCTGGGGCGACCCCGCTCACGAGCTCCTTCCCGTTCACGGTCGTTCGGCGCGCGGCGCCATACCCCGACAGGATGAGCGTCAGAGGCACAGGATCGCCCTGGCGATAGATCTGCTCGCCGGGCTGGACGGTACGGGCCTGGACGGTCTGGATCAGCCGTTCGATGGTCTCCGGTCGGCACCCGGGCAACGCCGGGGTCAGGAGCTCACGTAATAAGGAACGCCCTGGCGTTCGCGCCGCGTCGGTTGGCCGTTGGGGATCGCTGGTCACTATCGGGGAGTCTCCAGTTATCGAAAGCGTGTGGGCACGTCCGGATTATCCCGGGTCCTTGATCGGGACGTGCTGGAAGGCCCCTGGCCTCGACGGCTCGCCGCTCTCGGAGCTGTTCAGCATGACACTGCTCCCGTATCAAGTCGCGAACGACTATGACGAGGCTCTCGTCCATCAGGGTGCGCGCCCACGCGAGGCGTGCTCGGGCGAAGACCTCCACCTTGTGACCGACCCGCAAAGGGACGGGCGCGCGCCCGCGAACGCTGCCGCTGGATCTACACGGCAGTGGAGTTCAGCAGCGTTCCTCAACGCCTCGGCAGGGGTTGCGAGGTGGCATTAGGCTGCGCGTGAGTGTCGCCCTCTCCTGTGTCCAACGGCGTGGGTCTTAGGCTGTCTGCCCGTCGTCCTCGGTGTGGCATCCACCGTCTGCCCGGCCTCATCTCCATGACGACGAGGACGGTGGATTGACGCGATGGTGACGGTCGGGTTGTTCTTCGCGGGCCTGCTGGCCTACGCGCTGTTCTCGCGGCTGCTTGACCGGCGCAGCGTCACGGTCCAGATTGTCATGCTCGCGATCGGGGTCGGACTCGGCGTCGCGGTCCAGGGGACGCCGGAGATGACCGTCGACACCGAGCTGCTCGGCGTCGCCGGGGAACTGGCGCTCATCCTCGCCCTCGTCGTGGACGCGGCCCGGATCGACATCGGGGCCTTGCGCCGAACGGCCGGGCTCCCGATCCGCCTTCTAGTCATCGGGCTGCCGCTTACGATCGTTGCCGGTACGGTGGCGGCGGCGCTGGTCCTGCCGGGGATCACCCTCCTCGACGCGGTCATCGTCGGGACGCTTCTCGCGCCGACCGACGCTGCACTCGGAGCCCTGGTCATAAACAGCGGGCTCGTGCCACTCCGTATCCGCCAAGCACTCAATGTCGAATCGGGCCTGAACGACGGCCTCGTCACGCCGATCGTTCTTCTTGCCGCCTCACTGGCCGTGGCCGGTGGAGATGTCGGCGAGACCGAATGGATCGTCGATGCGGTTGCGGAGATCGCATTCGGCGCCATCGCCGGGATCGTCGTCGGCGGGCTCGGGGCGCTGGCACTTCGTCTCGCCATCGCCCGCCAGTGGATGCATGACGGTACACACTGGATGGTCGTGCCGGCGATCGGCTTCCTGGCCTGGTTCGTGGCGCATGAGCTTGGCGGCAACGTGTTCGTGGCGGCCTTCGCCGCCGGCATTGCGACGACGGCGGTCTACGGACGTGTGCCGGAATCCTTCCTGGAGTTCGCCGAGGTCGGCGGTGAGCTATTGGGGCTGATTGTGTTCTTCCTGTTCGGGGCGCTGCTGGTGGAGATCAGCGGTGCGATCTCCGTACCGGTGGTCCTCTACGCAGTCCTGTCGCTGACGGTTGTCCGGATGCTCCCAGTGGCCATTGCGCTGCGCGGGACCCACTTGCGGGGGCCAACGGTCGGGTTCATCGGCTGGTTCGGCCCGCGAGGCCTGGCATCGATCGTGCTCACGCTCGTCGCGCTGGGCGACGGCGGCGGCACCCCGCCATTCGGCGCCGATATCGTGTCGGCTGTGGCGGTGACGATCGCGCTGAGCGTCATCGCCCACGGCCTCTCGGCAGGTCCCGCCGTGGCCCGCTACGGGGTGTTTGTTGCATCCCTGCCGGACGACGCTGCGGAACACGAACACACTGCCGAGCTGGCGACCCGCCGCGGTGTGAACCGGCGCTCGGTCGCCAGGGACGTGTCCAGCTGAAGTGACGAACGAGGATGCCTCGGCGTCGACTGTCGCCGGCCCGTGGCCACGCCGAGCTGACGGTCAGCGCGGTCGAGCGGTCAGCGCGGCGCCGTCTTGAGCAAACCGAAGCTCGCGCCCTCCGGGTCGCTCACGATCGCGAAGCGTCCCCCTGGGAAGTCCTGCGGCGCGAGCAACTCTCGTCCGCCAAGGTCGAGCGCCTTGCGATGCGCAGCGTCGACGTCCTCCACCGTGAAGTAGACCTGCCAGTAGCTCGGCACCTCGGCGGGCACCATCGGATTCATCTCCCAGGCGCCAGCGACGCTCTGCCCGTCAAGCAGGAACTCGGTATAGGCCGGCTGTCCTTCACCCATCTCACTCTGCCGGGTGGTCCAGCCGAAGACCTGCTGGTAGAACGGCAGCGCATTCTCGACGCCGCGCGCGTTGAGCTCGGCCCAGCCGTACGAGTTTGGTGAATTCGTCTGGAAGCCGCCCATGCGGGTTCCCTGCCAGGCAGAGATGAACGCACCCGACGGATCCTGATAAACCGCCATGCGACCCTGGTCACCGACGTCGAACGGCGCCATGGCGACCGTCCCACCGGCCGCCTGGACCTTACGAGACAGCTCCTCAATGTCCTCCGTTCCGATGTACAGATTCCATGCCGTTGGGCCATTCGGGTCCATCTTTGGGCCGATTCCTGCGGCATCCTTCCCGCCGGTCTTCGCGAGTCCGTAGCCGCCGTACTGCGGATCGGGATTCACCTCGACCCGCCAGCCGAAGAGCTTCGTGTAGAAGTTCCGCGACGCCTCGGCGTCGGAGCTTGCAAGATCGACCCAGGCCGGTTTGTTGGCGGTCGTCGTCATCGCTTGTGCCATGTCGCGTCTCCCGATGGCTTGCTCTCCATGTACCGCTGCATTGTCTCACCGATGGCCGGAGTGGCCGTCGGCACGCGGGCCAAGCAGAATGGGCCGGCCTCGCTCGACAACTGGATCTGAAGGAGTTCGTTCAGGTCGCTTCGGCTTCCCTCTTCAGGTCGGCGGCATAGCGCTCGAAGATCGGCTTGAAATCGGGCAAGCGCCCCGCCGCCATCGGCAGCATCAGGCCGGAGAAGACCTCGGTCATCTCGAAGGTTGTGGTGTCATTCGAGCCTGGAGTCAGGCGGTAGGTTCGAACCCCAAGAAATATGACTCGGTTGCCCTGCGTCCACACCATTTCGCGGTCCTGTGTGTACTTGGTGACCCGAACCGCGAAGACTCTGCCGGACGCCTCTGGGACCCTCATCTTCACCGTTCCGCCGAGCTCAGCGGTCCCCTCCATGCTCGTCAGCGTGGAGTTCCAACGAACCATATCGCCGATGTCGGTCAGAAGCCGCCAGATCCTTTCCGGTGTCGCTGAGATGACCGCTGAGACTGTGCACTCCTGGCGGAACGTACTCTTCGTCTTCGTTGCTACGATTGCCGCCTGATCGGTCATGTCGGGTTCGCCCCTTCATCCGACGGGAGCCTTGGAGTGCGCCGGCCCGCCAGCTCCAACGGACCTTCAGGTTCCCGATGTAGTCTCACAAATCGGTCTGCTGCTCCAAAGCCAGCTCCCGCCTTCTGGCCTCGCCTCACCCTCCCGGCGGCGCCTTGAAGCCCGCTACCGCTCAAGCACCTCTTTGAGGCTCCCGAGGACAGTCTTCCAAGCCTGCTCCGACGTCTCCGCCGCCTCGTCCGACGGCAGGTTGCGCTCGGTGATCGTCAGCTCCGTGCCGCCGTCCTGCTCGGCGAGATCCCACGCCACGTGCTGGTAGTTGTCGGGCGTGTCCGGCTTGCCGGATACGTCGCTCCAGTGCGTATGGACCATCCGCCTCGGCGGCTCGAATTCGAGGATCGTACCCTTGTCGACGTACGGCTTACCCCGGTATTCGCCGCGGTGAACGAGTTCACCACCGACCCGCCAGTCGCCTTTGGTCTCGACGCCGAAGAACCACTCCTTGATCTCAGACGGCGTGGTGATGGCCTTTCCAGACGCGGTTGATGGGCGCGTCGATCCGGGCCGAGCTCGTGATCTCCTTGAGGGTGGTTGGCATGGTCGCCCTCCTGCTGATAGCGGATTCGTCGCTTACTTCGACTTCGCGTGACGCTCCTCGTTGTGGTGCTTGACCACGGTCGCCGCCGCAATCGCCTTTGCCCGTTTCATCGATCGGCCGTCCTTGCGCTCGCTGGCCTTGACGTGTTCGTACATCCGCTGCTCCTTGGCGCTGACCGTCGGAAGATGTTCCTTCTGCGGCACGGCGGCCACCTCCCTTGTTCGACCCCGAACGGTCGCATGCAAGGACTAACGGCCGACGATGGCGTCGTCGGCCGTGCGTCACAGGTTGGTTGCAAGAGCGAGCGGCTGCCCGGGTTGGGAACTGTTCGCGTCCGAGTCCTCCACCGGCCCCCCGCCCGACCTCAGTCATGCCGCCCTGATAGTGCTCCGGCAACGTGCATCATCCAGTCGCGTGATGGCGTCTCCGCCAGACCTTTTCACCCTGACAGGATGATGCCTCTACCGGTCGCCGCCGCGGACCATCCAGCCAGCGGTGGCGTCGCCACGATCGACGCGTCGGCGACCGCTGCACGAGGCTCGGCCCTGCCATGACCGCAGGTCTGGGCACCGGACGCTAGAAGGTGAGCACCGCGGCAATCGGAGTGATCGAGGACAACGCTGCCTCGAGAGCAAGCAGTCGAAGCGCGAGATCGTCCCGTCATGAGCGATCATATCGGCCGTGAGGTCTGCTCATCCCTGACCGCCGGCACGTCGGGTCACGACGAACGACGCGGGCCGGGCAAGGTCTCCGAATTCGTGGGAGATCTGACATTCTCTCTCACGCGCAGACTTGCGCCGGTAACCCGGCGCACAATGGACTCGGTCACAGTGAACGGCTAGGAGGCTGGTGATGACGGGCAGTGACGCTGAAACCGCCGATGCGGGAACCGCCTGGCACGGCCTGACCACGGCCGCTGCACTCGAACGGCAGGGCGTCACCCCGGCCGATGGCCTGACCAGCGCCGAAGCGGAAGCGCGTCGGGCCCGCTACGGCCCGAACAAGTTCGCCGAGGCAGCGAAAGAGCCGCGCTGGCAGGCCTTCGTGCGCCAGTACAAGGACCCGATGCAGATCGTGCTGCTGGCGGCCGGAGTCCTGAGCCTCTTCATCCCGAACCAGGTCGCGACCGGTGTGGTCCTCATCGCCCTGACTCTCCTGAACGCGGCGATGGGCCTCAGCCAGGAGGGCAAGGCATCGGCGAGCGTGGCCGCGCTCCAGAAGATGATGGTCGTCAAGGCGAAGGTCCGTCGCGACGGGGATCTTGTCGAACTTCCGATGGGCGACCTGGTGCCCGGTGACATCGTCAACATCGAGGCCGGCGACCTCGTCCCCGCGGACGCGCGCATCTTGAGTGCTGCCACCCTCGAGATCGACGAGTCGGCCCTGACCGGCGAGAGCGTCCCGGTCCCCAAGCAGGTCGATGCCGTCCCCGACGACTCTGCGTTGGGCGATCGCATCGACCTCGCGTTCATGAACACGCAGGTCACCCGCGGCGCAGGAACTATCCTCGTCATCGGGACCGGAATGTCGACCGAGGTCGGTCACATCAGCGGCATGCTCCAGCGGACCAAGGACGAGGTCACGCCCCTCACGCGCCAGCTCAATACGCTTACCAACCAGATCCTCGTCATCGCGGGCGTCGCACTGCTGATCTCGATCGCGATCGGTCTCGCCCGCGACACTCCGTTCGATGTCCTGTTCCTGACCGCCATCTCGTTCTCGGTGTCTGCGATCCCGACCGGCCTGCCGGCGGTCGTGACGACGATCCTCACCTCGGGAACCACCGCGCTCGCCGCGGCCGGCGCGATCGTGAAGCGATTGCGTTCGGTCGAAACGCTCGGCTCGACCTCTGCGATCAACTCGGACAAGACGGGCACCCTGACCCTGAACCAGATGACGGCCGTGCAGATGGCCGTGGTCGGCCGACGATACGCGGTCTCGGGCGAGGGCTACTCGACAGACGGCCAGATCACCCATACCGGCGGGCAACCCGATGTGCCGCTCGAACGCCTGCTGCTGCCGATGGCCCTCTGCGCGGACGCCGAAGTGCGCGAAGGCGCGCTGGTCGGCGACCCGACCGAGGGCGCGCTCGTCGTGCTCGCTGCCAAGGGCGGCGTCGATCCCGCGTTGACCCGAGAGCGCTACCCGCGGGTGGCAACCCTACCGTTCGATGCGGCCTACAAGTTCATGGCCACGTTCCATCGCATGGAGGACGACGCGGGCAAGGCCGTCATCCGCTGCTTCGTCAAGGGAGCCCCGGATCAGCTGCTCGCACGGGCTACCTCGGCCCATGGTCCCGATGGTACGGACGTGCCGATCGACAAGGTCCGCGAGCCATTCCTTGCCGAGAACGACCGACTCGGCGCCCAAGGCCTGCGCGTCATGGCCACCGGCCAGCGCGACTTCGATCCGGCAACGTTCGACCCGAACGCCGATCTCCTGCCGCTGATCAGCGACCTCCAGCTCCTGGCCATCGTCGGCATCGTCGACCCACCGCGGGCCGAGGCCCGAGACGCGATCGCCAAGGCGAGGGCCGCCGGCATCAGGGTCCGCATGATCACGGGCGACCATGCAGTCACGGCGGATGCCATCGCGAAGCAACTGGGCATCGAGGGCCAGGCCATCACCGGCGCCGAGTTCCGGGCGATGTCCGACGAGGAGGCCGATCGCCGCATCGACGACATCGGCGTCATCGCCCGCGTCGCGCCCGAGGACAAGGTCCACCTGGTCGACATCCTCCGCCGCAAGGGCCACATCGTGGCGATGACCGGCGACGGCGTGAACGATGCCCCGGCCCTCAAGATGGCCGACATCGGCGTGGCGATGGGCATCACCGGAACGGAGGTCTCCAAGGAGGCCGCCGTGATGATCCTGACTGACGACAACTTCGCGACGATCGTACGGGCCGTGGAGCAGGGGCGCGCCCTATACGACAACCTGGTGCGCTACATCCGGTTCCAGATGGCGTGTCTCTTTAGCTTCATCGGAACGTTCCTTGGCGCGAGTATCTTCGGCATCCTCGGCGGCGTGCCGTTCCTGCCGCTACAGACCCTCTGGATCAACTTCACCGTCGACATCTTCCAGGCCATCGGTCTGGGCTACGGCAAGCAACGCGAGGGCCTCATGGACGAAGCGCCCAGGCCCAAGGACCAGCAGATCCTGCCGCGGCCCCTGTTCGCCTGGCTCGCGTTCATCGGCCTGATCATGGCTGCGATCACCCTCGCCGTCATCGTCTGGGCCGGGAACAATTTCGACGACACCGTCGCCCACACGATGGGCCTCGTCACGTTCTCGATGCTGCACCTCTTCTTCTCGATCGAGACATCGGACGAGGAGCGCACGATCTTCAGTAGTGAACTCCTCGAGAACAGCGTCCTGCTGAAGACATCGGCGCTGTCGCTGCTGACCATCTTCCTGGCCACGACGTTCGGTCCGCTCCAGCGGGTGCTCGACACGGTGGAGCTCAGCGTCGATCAGTGGGCGATCTGCATCGTTGCGGGCGCCCTGATCGTCATCGTGGCGGAGATCCGCAAGGTCTTCCATCGTCGGGCGAGCTCGACGAAGGCTGTCACCACGGACGTGGCGAAGCTGCCCGCGACCGCCGCATGAGGGCGTCCAGCGCCGCCACATCCCGATGAGCGTGATCATCCCGCGCTGGGAGTTCCGGACATTCGGGCAGCATTTCGGCGCCGCCGAGGCCGCGTTCGGGGCTATGACCCCCGGCGCCGTGCAGGAGTCGGATGAGGTCTACCTGCTCGTCGACGACGGGCAGCCGACGACCGATGTCGTGAAGATCCGCTTCGATCTCATGGATGTGAAGACGCTCCGCGAGGTGAACCCGGATGGCCTCGAGCGCTGGGAGCCGGTGGCGAAGGTCGCCTTCCCGCTGGCCCCGGCCGACCTGGCGATCGTGACCCAGGCGCTTCGCCTGTCGTCCACCCCATCCGACAAGGCGGCCGAAAGTCTCGATGGCTTCCTCGCCGAGGTCGCTGCCCCCGACAGCTCGGTGCGCGCGGTCGCGGTCCACAAGCGACGGGTCCGCTATGCGCCCGGTGGCTGCACCGCGGAAGTCTCCGACGTCACCGCGGACGGTCAGCCCATCCGCACGATCGCGATCGAGGACGAGGATCCTGCGGCCGTCATCACAGCGGTCCGCTCGGTCGGTCTCGGGGGCCACGTCAACACGAGCTATCCGCGTCGGTCTCGCGGGACTGCTGGCCGGCCGCCCGCCGCGCTACGCGGTGATCGATGTCGGGACGAACTCGGTCAAGTTCCACGTCGGCGAGCGTCTGGCTGACGGCACGTGGCGAACGGTCGCGGACCGGGCGGAGATCACGCGGATGGGCGAGGGCCTTGGCGACGGCGGCACGGTCGCGCCGCCGGCGCTCGAGCGGACCATCGAGGTCATCGCCGGGATGGCCGAAGAAGCCAAACGCGAGGGAGCCGTCGCGATCGCGGCGGTCGGGACAGCCTGGCTGCGGGCCGTTCGGGACAGCGACGACCTCCTTGCGACCATCCGTGAGCGGACGGGCGTCAACGTGGAAGAGGTCAGCGGCGAGGACGAGGCCCGGCTCGCCTATGCGGCGGTCTCCATCGGACTCCCGACCGATGCCGGTCGGGTCGTCGTGTTCGACACCGGCGGCGGCAGCACCCAGTTCACCTTCGGCCAGGGCGGCCGCGTCGAGGAGCGCTACAGCCTGCCGCTCGGCGCCGTGGCATACACCGAGCGGTTCGGGCTCGACCGCGCCGTAACGGCCGAGGCCCTGGGTGAGGTCCTGTCGACCATGGCCGCCGACTTCGCCAGCCTCGATGGCCGCCCGACACCGAATGCCCTCGTGGCCATGGGCGGGGTCGTGACCAATCTCGCGGCGGTCAAGCATGAGATGGCCGTTTACGATCCAGCCACCATCCGGGGCACGGTCCTCGACCGCGAAGGCATCGAGCGCGAGATCGAGCGCTTCCGGACGCTCGAGGCCGACGCCCGCCGGTCCATCGTGGGCCTGCAGCCGGCGCGCGCCGAGGTGATCCTGGCCGGCGCCTGCATCGTGCGGACGGTCATGGACAAGCTCGGCCAGGCGTCACTGACCGTCAGCGACTTCGGGCTCCGTCACGGGGTTCTCGTCGAGCGATTCGGCGCCTAGGCTGCCGCCGCGCGGCTCATCGATGCAGCAAGTTCATGGGAGGTCGAGATGACGACGCTGGTCCTGTTCGGACGACCTGCATCGGGCAAGGGCACGGTGGGCCAGCGATTGGCCGATTCCGGCTATCAGGCCTGCTCCACCGGCCAGCAGATGCGCGAATGGGCAGCCGGACCGTCGGACGAGCAGCGGGCATTGCGCGAGACGATGGCGACCGGCGGGTACGGCTCGGACGAGCTGGCGGTCCGGATCGTGCGCGAGTTCATCCAGGGCCTGTCACCTGACACTACCGGTGTGATCCTCGACGGCTTCCCTCGTGACCTTGCGCAACTCGAGGCATGGCTCGCTGCCCCGATCGACCACGGGATCGCGGTCGTCGTCGAAACGCCGGAGGCCGTGTGCCGCGACCGTATGCTCGGGCGGATGATCTGCCCCGCATGCGGATGGTCGGACCATACGCCGACGACGATCTGCGTCCGCTGCGGGGCGGTGCTCCAGCGACGCGCGGACGATGGGGACGCGGCCGTCTTCGACCGCCGCATCCACGACTACGAGACCCGTGTCGCGCCCGTCATCGATGCATGGGCCCGAGCGGGCTTGCCGCTCATCCGGCTCGACGGCACCCGCGACGTAGATGCCATCGCCGCGGAACTAGTCGCTGAGGTGGCCCGCCTCGAGGGACGGTGACGTCGCCGCCTACAACTCCGTGCGATCACTGCAGCAGCATCGCACCGGTCAGGACGACGACCGTCAGGATCGCGAGCGAGATCAGGACTGGCCAGACGAAGCGGAGCCATGTCCCATAGCCCACACGGGCGATAGCCAGCCCGCCCATGACCACCGCCGAGGTCGGGGTCACGAGGTTGACGAGCCCGTTCGCGCTCTGGTAGGCGGTCACGACGAGCTGTGCTGGTACCTCGGCGAAGCTTGCTAGCGGGGCCATGATCGGCATCGCCACGGTCGCCAGGCCGGACGATGACGGGATGAGGAACGAGAGCGGCAGGAACAGGAAGTACATCAGGTTGATGAAAGCCACCCCGCCGAGCCCGCCCATCGCCTGCTCCGCAGCGTTGAGCACGGTGTCCGTGATCAGCCCGTTGTTCATGATGACCGTGATTCCGCGGGCGATGCCGATGATGAGGGCGACGCCGAGGAGGTCGCGAGTGCCGTCGACGAATGTTGACGTGAAGTTGGTCTCCGACATCCGCGCGACGATCCCGATGAGGATCGCGAATAACAGGAATGACGCCGTCATCTCGGGGAACCACCACCACAGTGTCGGCAGGCCGATGCCGAGGTCCTCCCACGGGATGACGCCGTAGATCATTACGGCGAATGCAAGGGCGAACAGGATCAGAACCGCCTTCTGGCCCCCGGTCAACGTAGCGCCGTCCTCGCCCGCGCCAGTGCGGAACTGGGCTTCGTTTGCAGCTTTCTGGTCGGTCACGAGCGACTGGCCAGGGTCTGCCTTGACCCGCGCGGCGTATCGCATGACGAAGACGATCCCGATGGCCGTGCCGACGACGAGGATGATGAGGCGCCCGACGATTCCTTCCTCGATCGACACGCCAGCGAAGCCCGAGGCGATGCCGGTCGCAAACGGGTTGATCGTCGAGCCGAGGACGCCGATGCCGCAACCGAGCAGGAGCATCGACGCGGCCACCAGTGAGTCGTAGCCGGCCGCGATCATCACCGTGATCACGAGTGCGTAGAACGCCAGGCTCTCCTCGGCCATCCCGAACGTCGTCCCGCCGATGGCGAACACGGTCATCAGGATCGGGATCAGCAACCCCTCACGGCCCTTGAGCCGCGCGACGATCCGCGCGATGCCGCCCTGGATAGCCCCGGTCGACATGGTCACCCCGAGGAACCCGCCGATGACAAGGATGAACAGGGCGACGTCGATCGCGCCGAACAGCTCACCCGTGTTCCAGACGCTGATGCTGCCGTCCTCGCCCTCGATGCCGTACAGCCCGTTGATGGGGGCCATAAGGGAGTCGACGACGATCCGCTGGGGGTTCGACTCGACGTGGTGGTAGCCGCCAGGGACAGGCTCGCCATCGGCATCGACGTCGTAGGCGCCCGCCGGGATGATCCAGGTCAGGAGGGCGACGATGACGATGAGCAGAAAAAGGATCGTGTACGCAGACGGCAGCGCGAACCCCCGGCCGCCGGATGGAGCGTCGGTGGTGCCCGCGGTCATGATGGTCCTCCTTCGATCGGGCTCGGGGACGGGGTGGGTGGCGCCTCGTCAGGGCCGCCGCCGGGTCCCGGTCCGGTCTGCCGGACTCGCCGACGCGACCAAGTCACATCCAACACGACGCTCAGCACGAGGATGCCCGCGAGGGTCACCATCGACGCGGGCTCCTGGATCAGGGTTGTAACCGCGAACGTCGCGAGCGTGACGGCGACCGTCGCGAGGGCGAGGTAGAGGATGCTCCGCCGGGCCCCAGTGTCGGCGCTGATGCGCAGGTGCCCGAGCGTGACGATCCCGAAAATGGTGAGCGCCACCGCGCTGCCGATCGAGGCCACGGCCGAGAGGTCGAAGACGACGACGACGATGATGACGGCGACTGCCAGGATGATCAGCCCGTACGGCGCCCGGCCCCCGAGCCGGCGGGCCATCACGGTAGGGAACTGGCCGGACGCGGCGAGGTGGTCGGCCAGGCCGGTCGCCGGGTACAGCCCGGAGTTGGTAGCGCCGGCCGTGGCGAACAGCGCAGTCACCGTCATCAGCCAGTAGCCCGCGTTGCCGAGGACAGGCTGGGCCGCGACGGCGATCGCCGTCGGACCGGCCGCGATCACCTCGGCCACCGACAGCGTACCGAACACGCCGAGCGCGACCGCGACGTAGATGACCATCGCCACCCCGATGGCGATGGTCATCGCCCTGGGGAGCTGCTTGGAAGGGGTGGCGAGGTCCTTGGCCGTGAACGTCACGACACCGAAGCCGAGGAACGCGAAGAACGTCAGCGCGACGCTCGAGACGATGTCGCGCACGCCGGGATAGGTGGCCGGCGCGAGGTTCCCCGGCTCGATATTCGCGATGGTGACGATCGCGAACACCGCGAGGATGCCGATGACGACGAAGACGACGACGCCCTGAACACGGGCTACGACATTCGAGCCGGCGACGTTGAGGCCGGTCATCACGAGGAGCAGGGCGACCGCGAAGGCCTTGATCGCGAACGCGTCGCCGCCGGCGAACGCGGTACTGGCGTAGCTTCCGAAGGACAGGGCGACCATCGCCGTCACGATGCCGTTGGCGATGTACACGAGCCAGGCCACGATCGTCGCGATGTGGCCGTCGCCGAAGCCGCGGTTGACGTACTCGAGCATGCCGCCGGCCGAGGGGTAGCGCGCCCCGAGCTTGCCGAACGAGTAGCCCTGCAGGGCGGCGATGGCGCCGGCCAGCACGAATGACAGCCAGACGGCCGCACCGGCGACCTCGCCGGCCGCGCCGAGCAGCGAGAATATCCCGGCGCCGACCATTGCGGCGACGCCGATGGACGCCGCCTGGCCGGTGCTGATGTGCTTGCCGGCGACCGCGATGTCGCTCATCAGACGGCCTCGAGGACCCAGCCCGCGGCGGGCGCCGGCGGGGATGCCTCAGGGTTGCCGCGCTCCGCGCCTCCGCGCGCGAACGCCAGTAGCGCCACGATCCCGAGCACGGCGAGAATACCGACGATCCAGCGGGTCGAGCGGTCCATGGCGTCCTCCTCAGATTGGGTCGCGCACGACCGGGCAGGTCATGCAGTGCCCGCCCCCGCGGCCCTTGCCCAACTCGAAGCCCTCGATCGGGACGACCTCGATCCCCGCCTCGCGCATCTTCGAGATCGTGAACGTGTTGCGCTCATAAGCGACGACGACACCCGGCTCGAGGGCGACGACATTGTTGCCGTCGTCCCACTGCTCGCGCGCCTGCTGGTAGGCGTCGCCGCCGGTCTCAACGACTTGGAGCTTCTTGACGCCGAGCGCGTCCCCGACCGCTGAGATGAAGTCCTTTTCCTCGCGGACATCCAGCGTCCCGGGCTTGGAGCCCGGTCTGAGACTGAACGCCCTGATCCCTGCAACGACCTGCGGGTACGCGGTGGCCTTGTCGCGGTCGAGGAGCGTGAACACCGTGTCGAGGTGCATGTGTGCGCGGTCCTTCGTCATGACCGCGGCGATGACCCGCTCCGCTCCCTCCTTGGCAAAGAGCGACCGGGCGATCTGCTCGATCATCCGCCCGGTCGTCCGCTCGGACATCCCGATCGCCACCGTCCCCTTGCCGATGATCTCGACATCGCCGCCCTCGAGCGACGCCCGGCCAAAGTCCTCGAGCCGGAAGCGGTCGTCATCGCCCATCGGCGGATACCAGTATTCGAACGACGCCTCCCGGAACTTGGGATGGGCGCGGTAGATCGCGCCCATGTTGTAGGCCTCGCGGCGACGCGCGGGCCAATACATGGGGTTGATCGAGACGCCGCCATAGATCCAGCAGGACGAGTCGCGGGTAAAGAGGGAGTTCGGGAGCGGCGGCAGCACGAAGGTGGAGTCGTCGTCGATGGCCGCCGCGATGAGCGAGGATCCCTTGAGCCGTCCGACGTCGAGGCCGGACTCGGCGACCGTCAGTCCGCCGATCAGGTGGCGGGCCAGGGCGTCGGGCTGGAGGCTCGACAGGCACGCGCCGACCGGCTCGACGAGGCTGGGCCCGACGACCGCCTCGGAGGCGACGAGCTCGATGAGCCGGTCGCGGACATCCTCACCGGTGGCGAGCGCCTCGGCCAGCAGGTCCTGGACGTAGAGCACCTCGACGCCGCGGTCGCGCATCCGGGCGACAAACTGGTCGTGCTCCCACTGGGCGCGCTCGACCCAAAGGACGTCGTCGAAGAGGAGCTCGTCGTGGTTGGCGGGCGTCAGCCGCTTGAGGCTGAGGTCGGGCCGGTGGACGATAACCGTGCGGAGCTTGCCCACCTCCGAGTGCACGCCGAACGACGCCATCAGACTTCCTCCTTCGCAATGACCTGTGTGCCGCCGCTACCTTCGACCAATCCGTCGATCTCCTCGAGCGACCCGATGGCGGAGCGTTTCCCGGTCGCCGCCACGAACTCCACGGCGGCGTCGACCTTCGGGCCCATCGAGCCGGCGGGCAAGTCCATCGCCTTGAGCTGGTCCGGCGTCGCCCGCTCGATGCGCGCCTGTGCGGGCGTGCCCCAGTCGGTGTACACCCCATCGACGTCGGTGGCCATGACGAACAGGTCGGCGTCGAGCTCGCGGGCGAGCAGGCTGCTTGCGAGGTCCTTGTCGATGACCGCCTCGACCCCGACGAGGTAGCGCTCCCGATCGCGGGCGTACATCGTCGGGATGCCGCCGCCCCCGGCGCAGATGACGACGGCGCCGTGTTCGAGCAGCCAGCGCATCGGCCGGATCTCGAAGATCCGCTTTGGCCGGGGAGACGGGACGACCCGCCGCCAGTACTCGCCGTCCGGTTTGACGGACCAGCCCTTGTCGGCGGCCAGCGCCGTCGCCTGGGCCTCGTCGTAGATCGGCCCGACGAACTTCGTCGGGTCGGTGAAGGCCGGGTCGTCGGGGTCGACCTCCACCATCGTGAGGATCGTGGCAAGCGGCCGCTCCTCGGGCAGCAGGTTGCCGACTTCCTGCTCGACGAGGTAGCCGATCATGCCCTGGGTTTCCGCACCGAGGACGTCGAGCGGATAGCTCTCGACCTCCTTGTAGGCCTCGCCCTGAAGGGCGAGCAGGCCGACCTGCGGACCGTTGCCATGGGAGATGACGAGCTCGTGCTCCCGCGCGACCCGGGCGAGGGCCTCGGCCCCGACCCGGACGTTGGCCCGCTGATGCCCGGCGGTCATCGGCTCGCCCCGCTTCAGCAGGGCGTTGCCGCCCAGGGCGATGACGATACGCATCGATCCGACCTCGCTGCCGCCGCTACAAGCCGATCGTGGCGACCATCACGGCCTTGATCGTGTGCATCCGGTTCTCGGCCTGGTCGAACACGATCGATCGCTCGGATTCGAAGACCTCGTTGGTGACCTCCATCCCGTCGAGGCCGAAGCGCTCGAACATCTCCTCGCCGACCTTGGTGTGACGGTCGTGGAAGGCCGGCAGACAGTGCATGAACTTCACCTGGGGATTGCCTGTCTTCGCAATGAGCTCGGCGTTGATCTGGTATGGCAGGAGCAGCTTCACCCGCTCGTCCCAGACGGACTTGTCCTCGCCCATCGACACCCAGACATCGGTATAGAGGTAGTCGACGCCCTTGACGCCTTCCTCCGTGTCCTCCGTCAAGGTGATCCGCGCCCCAGTCTCCTCGGCGATCGACCGGCACGTGGCCAGCAGGTCGTCGGCCGGCCAAAGCGCCTTGGGGGCGCACAATCGGACGTCCATGCCGAGCTTGGCACCGCCGACCAGCAGGGAGTCGCCCATGTTGTTGCGAGCGTCGCCGAGGTAGCAGTACGCGATCTGCGTCATCGGCTTGCTCGAGAACTCGGTCATGGTCAGGACGTCGGCGAGGATCTGCGTCGGGTGGAACTCATCGGTCAGGCCGTTCCACACCGGCACCCCCGCGTAGTCGGCCAGCTCCTCGACGATCCCTTGCCCGAAGCCCCGGTACTCGATCCCGTCGAAGATGCGACCCAAAACGCGGGCCGTGTCCTTCATCGACTCCTTGTGGCCGATCTGCGACCCCTCAGGGCCGAGGTAGGTGACGTGCGCGCCCTGGTCGTACGCGGCGACCTCGAACGAAACGCGCGTCCGTGTCGAGGTCTTCTCGAAGATGATCGCGATGTTCTTGCCGCGCAGGTGCTGCTGCTCGTACCCGCCGTACTTGGCCCGCTTCAGGTCACGCGAGAGGTCCAGCAAGTACTGGATCTCGCGCGGGCTGAAGTCGAGCAGCTTCGTGAAGTTGCGATTCCGGAGGTTGTAGCCCATGGATCCTCCCAGCTGCCAGCGTTCGCGATCCCCTCGTTGACTGCCACGCACGACGGCATGCAAATTTGGAGGTCACGAGACTCCCCGAAGCACCCCCCCAAACGCTACGTCCAGCAGAATACACCCGGGAAGTCGGGCAACATCATCCGAGAGTTAATATCCCGATGCAACCGCGAAAACGACGCCGGAGTAGGTCGTCGGTGCAGAGCGCTGCGCGGCCGCGCGCACCCGGTCGGGCCGCCGTCGCGCCCACGACCAGCCCGCGCCCGGCAGGCCCGGTCGCGCGTCGACGCGCCCGTGACTCGTTACGCGATGACCGGGGTTGAGCCCGACATGACGGCGAGCCCCGCGCGTGCACGGGTCGAGCGGTGGGTGCCGGGCGTCCGGGTCCTCAGGACGTACGAGCGGTCATGGCTGTCGCGTGACCTGATCGCAGCTGTCGTGCTTGTCACGCTGCTCGTCCCGCAGGGGATGGCGTACGCGGAGCTGGCCGGACTGCCCGCAATCACCGGCCTGTACACGACGGTCGTGTGCCTCATCGCGTACGCCCTCGTCGGACCGTCGCCCGTCCTGGTTCTTGGTCCGGATTCGTCACTGGGTCCGATGATCGCCGCGACGATCCTGCCGCTCGCAGCCGGCGATCCGGATCAGGCGATCGCCCTCGCTGGCACGCTCGCGATCCTTGTGGGAGTCGTCACTGTCGGGGCCGGTGCCCTGAAGCTGGGCTTCGTCGCCGACCTGCTCTCGAACCCGGTTCGGACCGGCTATCTGGCTGGTCTCGCGGTGGTCATCCTCATCGGCCAGCTGCCGAAGCTCTTCGGGTTCTCCACCGACGCTGACGGACTCGTCGCCGAGGTGGGCGCATTCATCGGCGGTCTCGCCATGACGAACCCGTGGGCCCTCGGGATCGGCGTGCTCAGCCTGGGCGTCATCCTGGGTCTCAAGCGGCTGTCACCGAGGACGCCCGGCATCCTGATCGCCGTGGTCGTCGCGATCGGCCTCTCGATCGTGCTCGATCTCGCCGCGCGCGGTGTGGCGGTCATCGGGGTGCTGCCCTCGGGCTTCCCTCTGCCTGAGGTCCCCGCTGTCGAGGTGGCGGACATTCCGCTGCTGTTCGCGTCGGCGCTCGGCATCTCGCTCGTCGCCGTGGGCGACACGATCTCCACGTCCGGCGGTTTCGCGGCGCGCGCGGGGTACGAGGTGGACGGCAACCAGGAGCTCGCGGGGATCGGCTCGGCCAATCTGGCGGCGGGGATCTTCACTGGCTTTCCCGTGAGCACGAGCGGGTCGCGCACCGCCGTCGCGTTCCAGTCCGGGGCGAAGACGCAGCTGACCGGCCTGGTCGCGGCGGCCCTCGTCGTCGGGATGCTCATATTCGTGCCTGGTCTCGTCCAGGCGATGCCGCAGCCCGTCCTCGCGGCGGTCGTCATCGCGGCGTCGATCAGCCTGTTCGACGTCGCCGAGCTGCGCCGGCTGTTCGTCGTCCAGAGGACCGAGCTGGGATTCGCCGTCACCTGTGCCCTCGGTGTCATGTTCGTCGGCGTGCTCGAGGGCATCGTCATCGCCGTCGTCCTGTCAGTCGTCTACATCTTCCGGCGCGCCGCGGCGCCGTACTCGACCGTCCTCGGAAAGTCCCCGGGTGTCCACGGCTGGCACGACGTCCGGCGCTATCCCGATTCGCAACAGGTTCCAGGGCTGGTCATCGTCCGCTGGTCCGCACCCCTCTTCTTCGCGAACGCGAACCAGTTCCGCGACCGCATTCGCGGACTCGTCAAGGCCGCCGACCCCCCACCCAACTGGATCCTCGTCGCCGCCGAGCCGATCGCCGACATCGATACGACCGCCGCGGCGATGCTCACGGACCTCGACCTCGAGCTGAACGCGCAGGGGATCCACCTCGCATTCGCGGAGCTCCCATCGAGCGTCCGGGATACGATCGTGCGCTTCGGACTGCTCGAGACGATCGACCAGGGCCACCTGTATGCATCCGTGACCGAGGGTGTCGAGGCGTTCCGCCGTGAGGGCCAAGGCGGCGAGGCGGCCACGCGGCCGTCGAAGCGCTCGTCGGATCCGTGAATCGCCAGGGGTTGGAACCCCGCCCGCGCCGGTTACCGCAGGATTCGTCCTGATCGACTCTGCGAGCTCTCACTCAACGGTGATCGTCCCGACCATGCCGGCATCCCGGTGACCCGGGATGGAGCAGTAGAACTCCAACGAGCCAGGCCCGTTCGGCGTCACGGTGACCGCGGTCGTCGAGTTCGGCGCGAGCTGGATATGGATCCCAAGGCTGTCGATGTCGAACGAGTGGCCGGCGTTGTCCTTGTTGATGACGAACAGCCCGATCACGTCGCCGTTCTTCACGCTGAGATCTGACCCGACGAACGTCGTGTTCTCGGCGGTGATCATCCCGGTCATCGTCGGCGCCGAGGTTACGCGACCACCGTCGGCGGACGAGCCGGCGAGAACGGACGTCGCGGACGCGCCAACCAGGGCGGCGACGACGGCGGCGGCCACGAACCCGGAACGCCCGTTCCGCGACCACGTCGGCCGGCCGCGTCGGACATCGAGGAACGCCGCGATGCCGCCGACCGAGATTGCGGCTCCCGCGGCGACAACCACGATCGTGACGATGAACGAGTTCGTGTCGGCTGGATTGGCGAGCGCCACCGGGATGAACGGGGCGTTGAGGAGGACGGCCAGCAGACCGACCACGGCAGCGACGAGCCAGAACCCTGCGCGCGATCGGGTACCGGGCCACCACGCGGATAGTGCCCCCAGGACGCCAAAGATCGCGATGAACGTGACCGAGAGCGGAGTCAGAAAGGTCGCGAGCTCGGTGTCGCTCGCGGGAAGCACGAGCGCCATCAGGAAGTAGGCCCATCCTGCCGCCATCGCTACGCAGCCAGCCGTGACGATCATCATTGCTGCGGTGCGCATCTCCGGTCTCCTCCATCCTTGCGCCCCAGGCGTCCGGGTTGACTAAACGGGCCGACTCACGGTGTCCCCGTCGACCGGTTGTTCAGGCACGGGCACACCGTGGCGAAGCGACCAGCCGATCGCGATCCAGCTGAAGCCATACGGGATGTCGAGTGCCAGTAGAGGCACGGCCGTTTCGGGGTGGTCGATGAGCCCGCCGTTCGCGAAGAGCGCGGCGAGCGGAACCAGGAAAAGGATGGCCGCGGCCACGTGCGCCCTTGCCAGCCACGTGCCAAGGACACCGGCGCGCCGCAGATCCCACATCAGGGCCGCCGAGCCGATCGGCATCGCGACGATGCCGGCGAACGCACCGAAGACGCTGATCGCGCCGACCGCGGCGCCGACCGACCCAAGGAATGCCGCGACCCCTCGGAGCCGGTCCTGGAACGTGACGACGAGGCCGATCATCGCACTGGCAAGCACCCACGCGCCGACCACGACGCTGACGAACAGGAGCCAGCTCACCGGTTCCCCGGCGGGCCAGCCCCGCCCGACCAGGCCCTGCGGAACCGGCCATGTCACCCAGCCGATCCCGCCAAGGATCGCCAGCACTGAGATGGCTCGGGTGCCCATCGTGGAACTCCTCTCGAGGGCTACTTGTGTGCGTGCGACGTGGCGCTGCTCCACCCGCCAGCTCAGATCGGCGGGGATGCCGAACACGAGGCGGATGACGATCTCGCCGGTGATGGACTGATCCCTGCGCGCCGACCCTGCCGCATCGCGCATCTGGCTCCAGAGGTCATCGTCGATCTCATCGCGTCGCTCCTGCCGGATCTCCGCCGGGAGCCCGCGTGTGTAGATGCCGACCCATCGGCGGACCAGTCCGGAGGCGCGCACGGCGTTCATGTCACGGTCGCGGCGGGACGGTTGGCCAGCGCGTCCCGACCGTCCTCGAGCGCCTCGCTCAACGCACCCTCGCCCTCGATTGTCAGGCGATAGAACCGTCGACGGGGCCGTCCTTCGGCCGCCGCGGCCAGCGGGTCCTCCCATCGGCTCGCGAGATACCCCTGGCGCTCGAGTCGAGTCAGCGCTTTGTACAGCGTGCCGTAGGCCGTGAGCCGCCTGGCGTGCCGGAGGTCCTGAACCAGTTTCGCTAGCAGATAGCCATGCACCTCCGGCTCACCCGCCCGTCGGAGTTCTGCGGAAGCCTCAAGGATCGCGACTTCCAATGGGAGGATGGCGCCTGTCTTGCGTCGCATGGCGGCACAATAGGAAGATATCGTCCCATTGTCAACAGCGAGGCCAAAAACCACCGGAACCGCCGACTCCCGTGTGTTTCGCGGGCGGTTTCAGCGACAGCTGGCGCGCCGAAGGTCTCGCATGTTCAAGGGCGCCTCCCGTCCAGCGTCGGCCGGCAACTACTCGACCGTGATCCAAGGGGACCTGGGCAGAGGGCTCTCCCCCGTGTCGTACACCTCTACCTCCTGACGTGGGGCGCGATCGGTGTGTCGCTGATCCGCGGGGTGCCGAAGGCCCAGGCGCCGAGCGCCTGAGTCGCTGGCACACGACCCCTCAACGCCAGCCGGAGGCGCTCGCCTCGGCACCGGTTCGCGCTCAGTTTTGGCCTGGGCCTGCCCGATCCGAGGCGCCCAACATCTGATCGAGAAACACCCGTGCCGCGCGAGCCGCCTGCGGCGTCGCCATATCCGTCGAATCCGAAAACTGGTCGATGCCTCCAACGAGCGGCAGCGAGCGAAGGACGTGATCATCCAGCCGCGCCAGACAGGCGTCGACGAACCGGGTCGCCCCGATCACGAGGAACGGCCGGCTGTAGAAGGGGCGCACGGTCGGGTCGACCGGTTTTGTGAGGCCGAGGCGGTTGTGGCGCACGGCGATCGCCTCGCACGCCTCCGCGAGTGCCCGCTCCCGAGGTTCGAATTCCCGCGCGTCGACGGCCCGCTCGAGCGCCGGACCGACGCTTGCCGACGCCTCGAGCTGCGAGAACGCCGAGCCAAGCCATTTCGTGTACGGCGCGTATCGCCGCTCGATGAGGAAGCACAGGCGGATCAGGTCGCGTGCCAACCGCCCGGCGACCAGCCGGGAGCCGAGGTCGTCGCCGGCCTCGGCTGTCCGTCCGACGAAGGCCTCTTCCTGGCCGATGCGTTGCCACTGGCAGGCGAGCAACCAGAGCCAGACATCGTCGGGATACCAGGCCAACGAATCTCGGACCAGAGTGGAGCTCTCCCAAGCCGTCGTGGAAGACCTCGCCGGCCGTCGCCTCCAACAGGAGCTGTTGTGGCGTTGCCAGCCAGTCGATCGGACCGAGGTCGGCCGGACGTCCGAGACCGAGCCGTCGGTCGAGCCAACCCTCGACCGTGTCGATGTCGACGTGGTGCGACACTGCGACGTCGTCCCACCCGAACCGCACCGGCCAACCGAGAAACGTGTCCGGTAGCTCGCGATCGAGCACCACATCGACAGCGTGGGTCTCGCCCGGCTCGACAAACAGCTGGAGCCGAGGTCCCCAGCCGTGGTCGGTCGAGCGCACGGTGTCAAAGCCGAGCACGTCCGAGCCTTCACCGAGGCGCGCGGCCGAGTGCCTCGTGTCGCCCAGTAGACCTGCCACGACGTCGACGTAGAACCTGCGTGACACCTCGAGGCCTGGAACGAAGTCGGTCGGTCCGTGGGGATCCTTCATGGGGTCGTGACCTCGGAGTCGAGATACCCGAACACCTCGTCGAGCGGGACGTCGAAGACCCGGGCGATCTGGAACGCCATCTCGAGCGACGGTGAGTAGCGGCCCTGCTCGATCGCGATGATCATCTGGCGAGTCACGCCGATCCGATCGGCCAGTTCGGCCTGCGTCATCTCGGCATTCGCGAACCTCAGACGTCGGATCTCATTGGTGACCCTGGTCGACTTGGCCACGGTCAGAGGCCCCGACGGTAGGCGACGATCTTGACGGAGCAGGCCGACCAAGATCACCTGCAAGGCCTCGGCACGAGAGGAACGGGCCGGCGTCGTCAGTCGCGGCGTGGCGGTCCAACCGATTCTCGGCTCACGAGGGTGGGGCCGACGACATGGACGGGCGGCTGCACGTCCGGAGCGATCCCGCCACCCTCGTCGATCGCGATCCGGACGGCGATCGCAGCCATCTCCGCGATCGGCATCCGAACCGTCGTCAGCGCCGGCACGGTGAACGCCGCGAGTGGGATGTCGTCGAAGCCGACTACGGACACGTCCTGGGGGACGTCGAGGCCGGCCAGGTGGGCAGCGTGCAGTGCACCGATCGCGAGGACATCCGTCGTCGCCAGGACGGCGGTCGGCGGCTCCTGGAGGCGGAGCAGCGCCTCCATCGCCGATGCGCCTCCGGCGGGATCGTTGGCAACCGTCACGAGGTACGAGTCGCGAACCACCCCTCGCTCGGTCATGTAGTCGAGATACGCCGCGCGCCGCGCCTGGATGTCGCCGAGGGGCCGCCCGACGATCAGGCCGATCCGCTCATGACCGAAGTCCGTCAGGAGATCGAGGGCCGCCCTGATGCCGGCCGCGTTGTCAACGTTTACCGTGGCGATCCCCGGCAACGCGGTGCCCTGCCACAGGGCGACGGCCGGCACGGAGCTCGCCCGGAGGTCGTCGATCAGTCGCGGCTGATCGCGCATGTCGCCGAGGATCAGCATGGCGTCGACGTGCCGCGTCTCGAGCACGCTCCGCAGGGCAATCGCCTCGTCCGCGCGACCGTGGGCCTGCCCGAGCACCAGGTTGTAGCCGCGCGCCCGGGTCTCGTTCGTGATCGCCTCGACTGCAGCGGCGAAGAACGGGTCCATGATCTCGCGCACGATCACCCCGAGGAGCATCGTCGAGGCGCCGCGCAACCCACGGGCCAATGGGTTCGGTCGGTAGCCCAACCGGTCCGCGACGGCCAGCACGCGCTCTCGCGCCTCGGGCCCGATCGAGACCGCCGACGACGTCCCGCTGAGGACCCGCGAGACCGTGCTCTGCGACACGCCGGCGGCATTGGCGATGTCGCGCATCGTGACAACTCGCCCGGGCGATCCCTCGCCCGGCCTGCCGACCGACTTGACCGACGACAATCCTTGCCTCCCACGCCGTTTCCGGCTCTCGACCGGGTTTGTCCGGATCATAACGGTTCGCGGCACGCTGATTTCGATTGACAGCATACGATATGCCGCATACGATTGCGTGGCTCCTGGGGATCCCGGATCGTCGTCCCTATCGGCAACGCTCGGCTGATCCCCGGTATGCCACCGTCCTGGTGTCGGAGGAGGCGAAGATGACCGGCTCTCGGCGATTCCTCGTGGTTGGGCTGGCTGCCCTGCTCAGCGTCACTGCCTGCGGGGGCACGTCTCCGCCGAGTACCTCGGGGCCCGCGGTCTCGTCCTCGGCGGCGCCCGCCGCTCAATCGCCGAGCGCACCGTCGGAGGCGACCCTCCCACCAATCTCGCCCGATCCATCCCTGACCGGGAAGCTCACGATTTGGGGATGGGAGGCGGCCATCAACACGCTCAAGGAGGTCGACGCGGACTTCGTGGCGGCATATCCCAACATCACCCTCGAGTACGTGGCCGCGCCGCCGGCCGACACCTACCGCAACCTGCAGCTGGCCGTCTCGGCCGGCTCAGGCGCCCCCGACATTTCGGTGGTCGAAGACTCGCACCTCGCCCAATTCGTCGAGCTCGAGGCCCTCGCCGATATCACCGACCAGGTCACGCCCTACGTCCCGCTCATGAATGCCTACAAGTGGCAGCAGGCCCAGCTCGACGGGCGCTACTACGCCATGCCCTGGGACAGTGGGCCCGTCGCGGTCTATTACCGCCGTGACGTCTTCGAGAAGGCCGGCGTGGACCCCGCGACGATCAAGACCTGGGAGGACTTCTACGAGGCCGCCAAGACGATCAAGGCCAAGGCCGGCGTCCCGATGTGGCAGAACTCCAAGGCGCGCAACTTCGGCCGTCTATTCGAGAAGATGATCTGGCAGCGGGGCCTCGGCTACGTCGACGACCAGGGCGCGGTCATCCTCGACAAGGAACCTGCGATTCAGGAGGTCCTCGAGTACATGGGGCGCTTCTGGGATGAGGACCTGGCACTCGACAACGAGGAGTGGACGGACCCGTGGTATGCGGCGTTCGCGGACGGCACGGTCGCGACCCAGGTGGAGGCCGTGTGGATGGGAACGTTCTTCAAGAGCTTCGTCGCGCCCGAGGCCGATGGAAAATGGGGTGTGTTCAAGCTGCCGGTCTGGGCGGAAGGTGACGTGCAGGCGAGCAATGACGGAGGCTCGCAGCTCGCGATCTTCGAGCAGAGCGAGCAGAAGGATGCTGCCTGGGCCTACGTCCAGTACCACCTCGGTCGCTACGAGTCCCAGCTCTTGATGTACGAGAAGCAGGACATCTTCCCATCCCTCGAGCCGACCTACGCGGACGCCTTCTTCAGCGAACCCGATCCTTACTTTGGTGGCGACAAGGCGCGCGAGCTCTTCGCGGGGACCGTCGCGGAGATCCCGAACGCGAGCATCTACACAGCCGACTACCAGGAGATGAACGCGTTGCTCCAGGCCGAGATCCAGAAATTCGCGCTCGGCGAGCAGACCGCCCAGCAGGCCCTCGCCAATGCGGCAAAGCTCATCCGGGACCAGACCCAGCGGCCCTGAGGCCTAGGTGCCCTCGACGAAGACTCCGCTCGCGGCCGCCCGACCCCCACGGGCGGCCGCGCCACGTTTGAGCTACCCGCCGGTCGCTAGCGTCTGGCGGCACCGCTGGCCCCTCCTCTTCATTGCGCCGTTCTTCGTCCTGTTCGCGGTCTTCTTCCTCTACCCGGTCGTGTTCTCGCTCTGGCTCGGGCTCCACAGCACCCGCGGGCTGGCGCGGACCGAGTTCGTCGGGCTTGGGAACTTCGAGCTTCTGCTCCGTGATCCGCTGTTCTGGGGCTCGATGGCCAATGCTGCGATCCTGTTCTTCATCTACGTCCCGCTCATGACCGTCCTGGCGATCGTCCTGGCGTCGGTGCTGAACGCCGGGTTGCTCCGGCTTCAGGGGCTCTGGCGGGCGCTGATCTTCCTGCCCCACATCACCTCGATGGTCGCTGCGGGTTATACGTTCAGGCTCCTGCTCGAGCGGGATGGCGGCTACGTCAACACGGCTCTGTCAGTTTTTGGCGTCTCGCCGATCCCGTGGCTGGACGATCAGTGGTGGGCCCGGATATCGCTCGGGCTGCTCATGATCTGGGCCTGGCTCGGGTACAACACCGTGATCATGCTCGCCGGCCTCCAGACGATCCCCCGCGAGCTCGTCGAGGCGGCCAAAGTCGACGGAGCCGGCCGCTTCCAGGCACTGACGCGGATCACCGTTCCCCTCCTTAAGCCGGTGATTGTGTTCGCGGTGACGCTCTCGATCATCGGGACGTTCTCGATGTTCGCCGAGCCATTCGTCCTCACCCGCGGCGGCCCGGCCCGGGCGACCGAGACTCCCGTGATGCAGATCTTCTCGACGACGTTCGAGGAGCTGAAATACGGTTACGCGGCCGCGATGTCCGTCGTGTACTTCGGCGTGGTCGTCGTGGTGACGATCGTCCAGCTCGTCTTCGTGACCCGCGGGGACGATCGGTGACCGGCCTTCCGGTCGCGCGTCGTGGCCGCTCAGAGTGGCCGCTCAAGGCGGTCGCCTACGCCTCGATCGTCGCCGTCAGCGCGTTCGCGATCTTCCCGTTCATCTGGATGCTCGTCTCCTCGTTCAAGCCGTTCGGGGAGATCTTCGCGGGTCGCTCGTTCCTGCCGCAGCAACCGACGATCGACAACTACGTCCGGCTGTTCCAGCAGGGCGACGCCCTCGTCAAGGTCTGGAACAGCCTTTTCATCGCGACGGTGTACACCGGGTCCGCCTTGCTGCTCTGCGCGCTCGCCGGGTACGCCTTCGCCAAGTTCCGGTTCCCCGGTCGACGTCTCCTGTTCGCCCTCATGCTCGCGACGCTGACGATCCCGTTCGCTGTCGTGATGATCCCGCTCTTCATCCTCATGCGGAACGTGTTCAATTGGATCGATACACCCTGGCCGCTGATCGTTCCGACTGCCGCGAATGCGTTCGGGATCTACTTCATGCGCCAGTACCTGCAGTCGCTGCCGGACGAGATGCTGGACGCCGCGCGAGTCGACGGCGCATCCGAGCTCACGATCTTCTTCCGGATCGTGCTGCCGACCAGCATCCCCGGCCTGGCGAGTCTCGGGATCATCTTCTTCATGGCGCGCTGGAACGACTTCCTCTGGCCGCTCGCCGTGCTGCGCTCCGACGAGGTTCGTACCGTTCCGCTCATGCTCATCGCGCTGCAGGGTCCGCCGGGCCGGACGGCATATGACGTGCTGATGGCCGGCTCGGTCGTCAGTGTCGTCCCGATGCTCCTGCTGTTCCTGTTCCTTCAGCGCTACCTCGTCGCGGGCGTCACGAGCGGCGCGGTGAAGGGCTGAGATGACTGCCGACGAAACCGCCGGCCGCCCGGAGGTCTGGTTCACCACCGGGAGCCAGCTCCTCTACGGCGAGGAGGTGCTCGCGGACGTGGAGCGGCATTCCGCCGAGATCGCGGCCGCGCTGTCCGCCGCGACGTGCATGCCCGTCCGGTTCGTGCCCAAGCCCGTGCTCACGACCTCCGAGGCGATTAGGGCGCTGTGCCTCGCCGCGAACGCCGATGACCGGTGCATCGGACTTGTGGCCTGGATGCACACGTTCTCGCCGGCCCGAATGTGGATCGCCGGGCTCGGAGCCCTGCAGAAGCCGCTCGCTCACCTCCATACCCAGTTCAACCGGGACCTGCCGTGGGCGGATCTCGACATGGACTTCATGAACCTGAATCAGTCCGCCCACGGCGACCGCGAGTTCGGCTTCCTGGTAGCCCGGATGGGACTACGGCGGATCGTCGTCGCCGGTCATTGGCAGGATCCCGCTGTCACCGACCGCCTCAGGGTGTGGGCGCGCGCGTCGTCCGGATGGCACGAGGCGCAACACCTCAAGGTCGCCCGTTTCGGGGACAACATGCGCGACGTTGCAGTGACCGAGGGCGACAAGATGGAGGCGCAGCTTCGACTTGGCCCGTCGATCAACTCGTACGGGATCGCGGACCTCGTTCGGGCGGTCGGGGAGGTGGGCGACTCGGCCGTCGACGCACTGGTGGCGCAGTACGAGGACGAGTACACCATGGTCGCAGCCCTCGGGCGTGGAGGCGAGCGGCATGCCTCGCTCCGCGATGCCGCCAAGATCGAGCTCGGGCTGCGGCAGTTCCTCGCCGAGGGCGGGTTCATGGCGTTTACCGACACGTTCGAGGATCTCGGCGGGCTCGTGCAGCTGCCCGGGATCGCGGTCCAGCGACTGATGGCCGACGGCTACGGCTTCGGCGCAGAAGGTGACTGGAAGACCGCGATCCTCGTCCGGCTGTTGAAGGTGATGGGCGCCGGACTCGATGGAGGCGCTTCGTTCATGGAGGACTACACCTACCATCTCGCGCCCGGGATGGCGGCCGTCCTCGGCGCCCACATGCTCGAGGTCTGCCCGTCTATCGCCGCGGACACGCCCACCGGCGAGATCCACCCGCTCACGATCGGCGACCGGGATGATCCAGTCCGGCTCGTGTTCACCGCAGCCCCGGGACCCGCGATCGTCGCCGGCCTGGTCGACATGGGTGACCGGTTCCGCGTCGTCGCGAACCGGATCGAGCTCGTCGCGCCTGCCGAGGACCTGCCGAAGCTGCCCGTCGCGCGTGCGGTGTGGCGACCGGAACCGGACCTGACCACGGCGGCCGAGGCATGGATCCTCGCCGGTGGGCCACATCACACGGCCCTGAGCCAGGCGCTCACGTTGGCACACTTGGCCGACCTCGCCGAGATCGCGGGCATCGAGCTGGTCGCGATCGACGAGCGGACGGAGACGGCGTCGCTGAAGCAGCAGCTCCGCTGGAACGACGCGTACTACCGATCGGTGGGAAGGTGAACCCTCGGTACGCGATCGGGATCGACTTCGGGACGGAGTCGGCAAGGGCCCTGCTCGTCGACGTCGCGACCGGGGGGGAGGTGGCGACCTCCGTCCATGTGTACCGCAACGGCGTCATCACCGAGAGGCTCCCGATCGAAGGCGAGATCGTCGGCCTCGACGCCGACTGGGCGCTGCAAGACCCGGCCGACTATCTCGCGGCCGTCGAGGCGACCATCAACGGCGTTCTGAGCGAGGGCGACGTGGATCCGGGCTCCGTGATCGGGATCGGGATCGACTTCACGTCGTGCACGATGCTGCCGGTGATGGCCGATGGGACGCCGCTCTGCTTCATCCCGGAGCTGCGCCGCCGGCCACATGCCTGGCCGAAGCTCTGGAAGCACCACGCCGCCCAGCCTGAGGCCGACCAGATCAACGAGACCGCAGGGCGGCTCGGGGCACCGTGGCTGCCGCGCTACGGCGGCCGGATCTCGTCCGAGTGGTTCTTCTCGAAGGCCCTTCAGATCCTTGACGAGGCCCCCGACATCTACGCCGCGGCTGATCGGCTGATCGAGGCGGCGGACTGGATCACCTGGCAGCTCACCGGGGTCGAGACACGCAACGCCTGTACCGCCGGGTACAAAGCGTTGTGGTCAAAGCGGGATGGGTTCCCCACCGCGGACTTCTTCAGGGCGCTCAACCCGGGCTTCGCCCACGTCATCGACGAGAAGATGTCGCGTGCCGTCCTTCCGCCGGGCGCGCGAGCCGGCGGGCTCGTCGACCGCTTCGCGAGCGCGACCCGCCTCGTGGCGGGCACGCCCGTGGCGGTCGCAAACGTCGATGCCCACGTCTCGGTGCCTGCCGCGACGGTCACGGGGCCGGGCCGGATGGTCGCGGTGATCGGCACGAGCACGTGCCATATGATCCTGGGGACCGACGAGCGCTTCGTCGACGGGATGTGCGGCGTTGTCGAGGACGGCGTGATCCCGGGCTTCTTCGGCTACGAGGCCGGGCAGGCGGCCGTGGGCGACAGCCTCGCCTGGTTCGTCGAGAATGCGCTCCCGGCTGAGTACCAGCGAGCGGCCGAGGCGCGAGGCGTGTCCGCCCATGAGCTGCTCGCGGCGGAGGCGGCCGGCCTCGATCCGGGCGAATCCGGCCTGCTCGCCCTCGACTGGTGGAACGGCAACCGCTCCGTGCTCGTCGACGTCGATCTGAGCGGCGTCGTCGTCGGCGCGACGCTCGCCACGCCCGCTCCCGCGCTCTATCGGGCCCTGATCGAGGCCACGGCGTTCGGGACGAGGATCATCGTCGACGCGTTCACCGAGGCAGGCGTCGCGGTCGACGAGATCGTGGCCTGCGGGGGACTGCCCGGCAAGAGCGGGCTCATGATGCAGATCTACGCCGACGTCACGGGCCTCGAGATCAGGCTCGCCGGGTCGTCGCAGACGCCGGCCCTCGGATCGGCGATGTTCGCGGCCGTCGCGGCCGGAGAGGCGGCCGGCGGCTATGACTCGATCGTCGATGCGGCGGCCGCGATGGCCCGCCTCTCGGACGTCGTCTATCGCCCGAACCCCGCCCACCGGTCGACTTACGACGCGCTCTACGCCGAGTACCGTCGCCTTCATGACTACTTCGGGCGGGGGGAGAACGACGTGATGAAGACGCTGAAGCGGCTTCGCGACGAGGCGATCCGGGGGCGGTCCGCCGTCGTCGTGACGAGCGGGGCCTGAGCGGTGCTCGACGACCTTCGCCTCCGGGTCCACCGCCAGAACCTCGAGCTGCCTCGGAACGGCCTCGTGGCCGGGACGAGTGGAAACGCGAGTGGGCGCGACCCGGAGAGCCGCCGGATCGTCATCAAGCCGAGCGGCGTCGCGTACGAGGAGCTCAGCCCGGCCGACCTCGTCGTGCTCGACGAGGTCGGCTCGGTCGTCGAAGGCACGTTGCGACCGTCGTCGGACACGCTCTCCCACCTCGTCATCTATCGCGAGATGCCCGCGGTCCACGGCGTCGTTCACACGCATTCGACGTTCGCGACGGCCTTCGCGGCCGTCGGTCGGCCGATCCCACCGTGCTTGACGGCCATTGCCGACGAGTTCGGCGGCGAGATTCCGTGTGGGGGCTACGCGCCGGTCGGCTGGGAAGAGATCGGCCTGGCCGTCGTGGACGGAATCGGGAGCTCGCCGGCGATCCTGTTGCGCAATCACGGGGTCTTCGCCGTCGGGCCGAGTGTCGAGGCCGCCGTCAAGACCGCGGTCATGGTCGAGGACGCGGCGCGGACCGTGTTCCATGCGCTCCAGCTCGGAACCCCGATCGAGCTTTCGAGCGACGAGATCGCTCGGGCCAGACGGCGCTACCTCGCCGACTATGGCCAGCCCTGAGTCGGCGCGGACGCGGCGCACGAGATGACGGGCGAAGGCGGGCCGACACTGCCGCCAACGATCCTGTTCGGGGCCGCGTATTACCCCGAGTACATGCCGTACGACCGGCTGGCCGTCGACCTCGACCTCATGCGGGCCGCTCATTTCTCCGTCATCCGGGTCGGCGAGTCCGTCTGGTCGACCTGGGAGCCGGACGACGGCGTCTTCAACCTCGACTGGCTCGAGCCGGTGCTCACGGGCGCGCACGAGCGGGACATCTCCGTCATCGTCGGCACCCCGTCGTACGCGGTCCCGCCGTGGCTCCGCCGGAAATACCCGGACACGACCGCCCACCGCACGACCGGTGCGCCGATCCCGTACGGGGGTCGTCAGAACGCGGACTTCAGCAATCCCGACTTCCGGTCCCTCGTCGAACGCCTGGTCCGGCGGATCGTCGAACGGTACGCGGCCCACCCCGCAGTCATCGGCTGGCAGGTCGACAACGAGCCCGGCCTCGAGCTGCTCCACAACCCGGGCGTGTTCGCCGGGTTCGTCGACCATCTGCGGGAGCAGTACGGGGACGTCGCCACCCTCAACGATCGGTGGGGCCTGACGTACTGGTCGCACCGGATCGCGCGTTGGGAGGAGCTCTGGCCGCCCGACGGGAATACCGACCCGCCCTACGCGCTCGCCTGGCGCCGCTATCAGGCGCGGCTGACCGCCGAATTCATCGAGTGGCAGGCCGCGATCGTGCGCGAGCTCGCCCGGCCCGACCAGTTCGTCATGACGTGCCTGGCGATGGATCGGCCGGCCGTCGACAACGCCCGCACGCTGGCCCCGCTCGACGTGACGGCGGCGAACATCTACTACCCGATGCAGGATTCCCTCGCCCTTCCGGAGATCACCGAACCGGCGCCCGAGGCACGCCCCGGGTGGCTGCGGTCGGCCGGGACGTGGACGCTCTTCTGGAACGCAGACCTCGCCCGCGGCATCCGGCAGGAGCCGTTCTTCGTCACCGAGACCGTCGCGTCATCGATCGGCGAGCACTCGGTGAGCTATCCCGCTTACGACGGCCAGTGGCGCCAGGCGGCGTGGGCGCTCGTCGCCCGTGGAGCCCGGATGATCGAGTACTGGCACTGGCACACGATCCACCAGGGCAACGAGGCCCATTGGGGCGGGATCCTCGGCCACAGCCTGGAGCCCGGCCGCTGCTACGACGAGCTGGCCCGGCTCGGAGGCGAGTTCGAGCGGGTCGGCGATCTCCTGGCCGGCCTGGAGCCCGATGCGCCCGTCGGGCTCGTTGTCTCGCCGGACAGCCGCTGGCTGCTCGAGTTTCAGCCGCCGCTCGTGGTTCCCGGCACGAGCACTCCGGACCCCGGCTCCTATGGTCGAATTGTCACGAGCCTCTACCGGGGACTGTTCGACCGCGGGATCGGGGCATCCGTCGTGCAGACGGACCACCTCGAGGTCGAGGCCGGCGCGCTCGTCGACCGCTGGCCGGTGCTGATCGTGCCTGCGCTCTACGTCGCGAGCGACGACCTGCTGCGTCGGCTGGCCGACTACGCCGAGCGCGGCGGCCACCTCGTCGTGACCTTCCGCACGGGGTGCGCCGACGAGGAGGGCCGGCTGCGGGCCACGGTGATGCCGGGCTCCCTCCGGACAGCCGTCGGGGCGCACTACCTCGAGTCGACGAATCTCGCCGCGCCTGTCGACGTCCGTGGCGCCGCCGACGGTGCGTCGTTCGGTGGGGGGCGGCCACGGGCTGGGCCGACGGGCTGGTTCCCGAGGGCGCCACGGTCCTCGCGACCTACGACCATCCCCACCTGAAGCGGTGGCCCGCCATCACGACGAATTGATTCGGCCTGGGACGCGTCACCTACGTCGGGACCCTGCCTGACGCCGGCCTCTCTCGGTCGCTGGCCGGCTGGATCGAGTCGACCAGCCTCCGCCTGACCCGTGGCGATCGCTTGGCGCGTCGGTCACGAGCACCGGAGCGCGGATCCGGGACGGCCGACGCCTGCACGTCGTCGCCAATTGGTCTTGGGATCCGCGGTCGCTCACCGTCCCGACATCAGTGACCGACGCGCTCAGCGACGAGAGAATCGTTCAGGGAGCGCCACTTGCGATGGGTCCGTGGGACGTCCGGGTG
>CAVRFC010000002.1:0-1283664 GCA_963720315.1 uncultured Chloroflexia bacterium | reverse complement strand
GAAGGTGACGATCATCAGCCGGGGCATGGCCCTCGGTTACACGATGGCCCTGCCGTCGGAGGATCGCTACCTCCAGAGCAAGACCGAGTTCGAGGACAAGATCGCCGGACTCCTCGCCGGAAACGTCGCGGAGCGGCTGGTGTTCGGCGACACGACGACCGGCGCCAGCAACGACATCGAGAAGGCGACCGATCTCGCTCGCCGGATGGTGACGGAGTTCGGCATGAGCGATCGCCTGGGACCGCTCTCGTTCGGCAAGCGCGACGAGCTCGTCTTCCTCGGCCGGGAAATCGGCGAGCAGCGGAATTACTCCGACGAGGTCGCAAAGCAGATCGACGAAGAGGTCCGGGCGATCATCGACCACGCTTACGAGCGGGCGACGGACGTCCTGGTCCAGCACCGGGACAAGCTGACGGCCCTCGCCGAGAAGCTCGTCGCCGAAGAGACGGTCGACGCCGAGGAGTTCGAGAAGCTCTTCAGCGATCTGCCGCCGAAGGTCAACACCCACGGCGTCCGACCCCAGATCATCGGCCCGGGCCAGCCGACGCCAGCACCCACGCCGAACCCCCAACCCGCCTGATCCGACTCTCCAACTCTGTAGCTTGACGAGCGGGCCCCCACAAATGGCCCGCTCGTCGATTCCCCGGGCGAACCCCGGCGGGGGCGGTTCACCAGGTGAACACAAAGCGACTGCGACCTGCCACGCCCTCAACCGCGACTTATCATCGGGGGATGACGACCAAAACCACTCCCGACAGCGCCATTGAGGCTTTCCTCGACGACCGCCGCGACAAGCGGCTCGAGTCATACAAGGAGCTCCTGCGCATCCCGAGCATCTCGGCGCTGCCCGAGCATGCGGCTGATTGCCGGACGGCGGCCGACTGGATCGCCGCCGACCTGCAGGCGATGGGCATCGAGCACGTCGAGGTAGCCGAGACCGATGGTCACCCGATCGTGTACGGCGACTGGCTCCACGCCGATGGCGCCCCCACGGTGATCGTCTACTGCCACTACGACGTGCAGCCGGTCGACCCGCTCGAGCTCTGGGACTCACCGCCATTCGAGCCCGCGGTCGTCGGTGACCGGATCCTTGCCCGCGGTTCGGCCGACGACAAGGGCCAGCTCCATCTCCACCTTCGGGCCACGGAAGCGATCCTGGCGGCCCGCGGCGGGCTCCCGGTCAACCTGAGGTTCGTGTTCGAAGGCGACGAGGAGTCGAACAGCGTCCACCTCGAGCGCTGGCTCGCGGACAACAAGGAGCGACTCAAAGCGGACTTCGCTCTGATCAGTGACACCGGCTTCTTCGATGGCAACCTGCCGGCGATCACCGTCGGGCTGCGCGGAATCATGTACGCCCAGATCGACGTGACCGGCACCGCCGTCGACCTTCACTCGGGGAGCTACGGCGGCGCCGTCCAGAATCCAATCAACGCCCTCGCCCAGATCATCGCCGCGCTCAAGGGACCCGATGGTCGGATCCGAATTCCGGGCTTCTACGACGACGTGGTTTCACTCACCGATGCAGAACGGGCCGCTCAGGACGAGCTCCCCTTCGACGAGGACGCGTATCGCGAGACTCTCGGCCTGCCGGCGCTCGTCGGCGAGGCCGGGTTCTCCACGCTCGAGCGACGTGGCGCCCGGCCGACGCTGGACGTGAACGGGATATGGGGCGGCTTTCAGGGCGAGGGCACCAAGACGATCATCCCGGCCCATGCCCATGCCAAGGTCAGTTGCCGGCTCGTGAGCGCCCAGGATCCAGATCGGATCTTCGAAAAGTTCCAGGCATACGTTGCGGAGATCGCGCCGCCCGGGGCCGTCACGACTGTCACCTATCTCGGCGGAGGACATCCGAGCCTGACTCCAATCGACCACCCCGCGACCCAGGCTGCGGCCCGCGCCCTCGAGGCGACATTCGGGCAGGCCCCCGTCTACATCCGCGAAGGCGGCTCGATTCCGGTCTGCTCCAGCTTCGAGCAGATTCTCGGCCTGCCGGTCGTCCTGCTGGGTTTCGATCCGCCCGACCAGCATGCCCACGCCCCGAACGAGTGGATGGACCTGACGAACTACGAGCGCGGAATCCGGACGGTGGTGCGGATGTGGGACGAGGTCGCCGCCCTCGATCGATCGAGCCTCTCAGCCGCCGCGACGTAGGACGCTCGGCAGTACCTTCGGACCCCCCTGTGGGACCGGTTCGGGCGGCTGTCAGGCCGATTCGCGGTGCTACGATGCACCTGTCATCGCCACCGGGAGAACTCCACACGTGACCGAAACCATCAACCCTGCCGTCGCCCCCGCCCAGGCCTGGCGCCTGGATTCCGATACGGGCAGCATGGCGCCCCGTTCCGCGCTCGACGTTCTTGTCGATCTCAACGACAAGGTCACGACCGGCCGCGTCGGCGAGTATCAGCCCGTCCCGCTCGGCTTTACACCACTCGACAAGACCATCGGCACCGGTCTGCGCGCCGGCGAACTCATGCTGATCGGTGGCGCCCAGGGCACCGGCAAGACGACAATGGCCCTACAGATGGCCCGGAACATCGCATCTGGCGGCCAGGCCAACGTCCTCTACATCTGCTTCGAACACGACGAGCAGTACCTCCTCAATCGCCTGATCGCGATGGAGTCGGCGCTCGCCCACCTTCCCCACAAGACCGGTGCGATCAAGATCCAGGATGTCCGCAAGGAGATCCTCGGCACGTGGGTCGCCGAGGGTGGCGGAGCGACGCAGCTCGCCAGCAACCCGCGGCTCCGGCCCTCGCTCGATCGGATCGCCCGCTACGGTGAGAACCTCTTCCTTCTCCGCGGCTCCCAGACGGCGAGCACCGTCGACAACATCCGCAAGCTCGTCCAGCAGCACGCAGCCCTCTCGGGCGACCGGCGCCTCGTGGTCTTCGTCGACTACCTCCAGAAGGTGCCGCAGATCCCCGAGCCCAGCAGCGAGACCGAGAAGGTCACCTACGTCGTGAATGGCCTCAAGGACGTCGCCCTGTCCGAGGATGTCCCGATGGTTGCCATCGTGGCCGCCGACAAGGAAGGCCTCAAGGCGTCGCGCCTCCGCAACTACCACCTGCGGGGCAGCTCGGCCATCAACTACGAGGCCGACATCATCCTGATCCTCAACGAGAAGTACCACATCGTCGCCAAGGTCAACATCGAGTTCAACCCGTACCAGGCGCAGCGCTTCCGGGACTGGGTCGTGATCTCGGTCGAGAAGAACCGAGGTGGCCAGGACAACGTTGACCTCGAGTTCGAGAAGCACTTCGAGTTCTCCTGCTTCGATCCGAACGGGCGGACGGTCCAGGAGAAGCTGATCGAGGAACGGCTCTACAACGACTGAGGCGCCGGCAGCGCGGTCGATAGGATCGCGCCGCCGCCGGGCGGCATCGCTCATCGTCCTCGCCGTGGCGGCCCTCGCGAGTCTCGGCACCTCGGCCAGCCCGCAGCCGCCTCCGGCGTTGACCGACACACTGACCGGCAGCATCGAGGTTACCGCGGAGAATCCCGTCGCCACCGTGGACCTGTCGTTGACGGTGAACGCGGCTCTCCGCGCGGCCCCGTCGAACTCGACCGAGGTGTCGATCGGCGCGACCAACATCGGCGGCCTGCACGCGGCCGAGGCCAAGACACTCGTCACCATCGAGGCGCTCGACGGCCCGCCGGAATCAAGCACCAGCGCGTTCCCGTCCTTGCGATCGTTCCTCGACCAGGCCTGCGGATCGGGCGACTGCACGCGTCGCTATCGCATCACCGTGGTCCTCACCGATCCTGCAGCCGAAAAGGCAACCTTTGCCTGGGCGGCAACAGCGAGCAGCCGTTTCGGCCCCGGCGGCGGGACCGGATCTCCGCCGCCCGACGCGCGGCTCGAGGTGACCGCCGAGCTGCCCGTCCTGGTGCCCGCCGACCGCCTGACGCGAACGACCCTGACCCCGGATCCCGTCCGCGTCGATGCCGCCCATCCGCGGACAACCGCGACGTACGAATTCACCCGAGCTGTCGATGCCGCGACGGTCGGCGACTCGCCCAGGCTGGTCCTTCGCCTCGAGGGTGACGCCGGCGACCCAAGCGGCGATGAGCGGCCCGCGACGGTCATGGTCCGGCTGGGCGACGTCCTAGTCGAGTCAACAATGCTCAGGGACCAGGCGCAGTTCTTGCCCATCGCGCTGCCCAGAACCTGCGCAGATCCGCGGGGCTGTACGGAGCCGCTCACGGTTCAGTTCGAGTGGGACGGCGGTGATCCCGCAGAAGGCATCGACCAGGCCTGGTCACTCACCGGGATCGCGATCGCGGCCAAGGACGGGCCGGCGGCTCAAGTCGTCTTCGGCCCGGAGTCGAGGACACTGCTGTCAACTGATGGCCCGCACCTTACCGCGATGACCAGCGGCTCGTTCGACATCGGGAAGGACAATTTCACGTTCCTTGACGCGACCGTGACCCTGGACGCGACCGAGCTCGGACAAGGCCAGGGCGGCGTTCACGGCGTCCTTCAGGGGATCCTGACGGCGACCTCAACAGGTCAGGACGAAACCGCCAAGACCCAGGTGAGGATTCTGGTCGACGAGCGCGCGGCCATCGGACCGCCAGGTGAGCCGCTGGCCGTTACCGGCCGCCTGGTCGCACTCGATTGCGAGGGCCGCTCACGTTGCTCGGCCGTCGTGGGGTTCGGGGCGTCGATGGGTTATGACGATCCCGTCGATGTCCACGTCGACTGGACCCTGACGATCGTCTTCCTGCCCGACCCGCCCGGCTCGATCCCGCCGGACGTCGAACTCCTGCTCGAGACGGCTCCCCGCCCCACGCCTTGAGCGGCCGAGTCGGGCGGGATTCGCACGCGCCTACCACATCCGTGGATTGATATCGTCCACATCTCGTCCACACCCATACGAAGTTCGTGGATGACTGCGGGCAGCCGAAATCGAAGTTCGTGGATAAGCGGGTTGTGGCCCTGTGGACCCGACCCTACTGTAGGTCTTGCCCGAAGGGGCCGTCGGAACGGTCAGGCGAGGCGAGGAGCGATCCCCGCAGCGCCGCCGGTCTGATCGGGATCAGGCTTCACGGCCTGGACCCGGTTGACCGCCGATCCGGGACGAGCCGGCTGCGATCACATCAAAGCTCGTTTGTCTTGGCGTCGCGACCGCTTCCACAAGTTCCTTCGGGCGTTTTGCTGTCCGGCGCGGGTTCAGCCCGCGGCCAGCCGGCGGCGTGCCGCCTACACTGGGCACCTTGGACGGTGCGAGAGATAGGGATGAGCGCGAACTCCGAGCAGTTTCCCGATATCGTCGAGGTCGTCGTCGAGATTCCACGCGGCAGCCGCAACAAGTACGAGTACGACGAGGCGGCCCACGTCTTCCGGCTCGACCGCGTCCTCGCGTCTGCCGTCCACTACAACTTCGACTACGGGTTCATCGAGGGGACGCGGGCGGGCGACGGAGATCACACCGATGCCCTTCTGCTGATCGACGAGCCGACGTTTCCGGGCTGCCGGGTGTGGGCGCGGCCGATCGGCGGGCTGGAGATGCGGGACGACAAGGGCTTCGACTTCAAGGTCCTCTGCGTTGCCGTCGGCGATCCGCACCAGGCCCACGTCGAGCGGCTCGAGCAGGTCCGCCCGCATCGTCTCGTCGAGATCAAGCACTTCTTCGACACGTACAAGCTGCTCGAGGACAAGGAAGTCGACGTTGTCGGCTGGCGCGAGGCCGAACGCGCGCGCGAGGTCCTGGCTGCCGACCGGAAGACGTTCCAGGGCGAGCAGAGCGTGCCCTCGAGCGGGACCGTGTGACCGACCGATCGGGACACGAAACGGCGATCGGGCGCCGGTTGTTCGTCGCCATCCCCATCCCGCCACCGGTTCGGGACGCCGTCACGGCGCTAGTCGATGGCGTCCGGAGTGCCGGCGACCCGTCCGTCAGGGATGTTCGTTGGGTCCGCCTCGACGGCCTCCACCTGACCGTCCGGTTCCTCGGCCCGACCGAGGATGAGCACGTCGCCGACGTTGCGGCGGCCGTCGATCAGACGGCTCGCCGGCTTGCGCCGTTCGAGATCGTCATCGCGGGCGGCGGAGCATTCCCGTCCGTCGCCCGGCCCCGGGCGTTGTGGCTCGGTGTCGCCGAGGGCGTGAACGAGTTGGCGGCCGCGGCCGTCGCGCTGGATGATGCCCTGGCCGAGGTCGGCTGGCCCCGCGACGAGCGCCCGTATCGGGCTCACCTGACGCTTGCTCGGTCGGACGGCGTTCGGTCGGGGCCGGCCGTGGCACGGCGGTTGATCGACGACGCAGCCGCGGTCCGGGAACCGTTTCGGGCCGAGTCGCTCGTCCTGTTCGAGAGCATTTCGAGCGGCGGGCCGGCGCGTTATGTGCCGCTCCACGATGCGAGCCTTGGTTGACGATCGGAACGCCCACGGGATGCGCCGCCGATCGTCCGAGAGGCGTTTGGGTGCTAGCATGCGCGCTTCCGTGAGAGCGCGGATCTGCCGACGTAGGCCGGCCGGAAAGAGAGGACCAGGGACGTGACCTCCGCCCAGCGCGCGCGGCTAGTGGTCGCCCTCGGCGTCCTCAACCTCGTCCTTGCGACCTTCGCTCTGGCGGTCGGTTTTGGCGCTCCTCGCACGGGACCAGGCGGAGTCGCCTTGACCTCCCCGACGCCCATCGTGACGGTCCCGCCGTCGGCGACGCCCCCCGGCTCCGGCCCCACGACGAGCTCACCGCCGGGATCGCCCGGTATCCCGACGCCGACACCCCCCGCATCGACCCAGCCGTCAGCCACCATCAATCCGACGGTCACGCCGCTGCCGGGCGGCCAGGTCGCAATCGGGCCCAGGGCGCCGTCGCAAGGCCCGGCGGCCGGCCCGACGAGTCCTCCAACCAATGACCCCACTGCGAACCCGACGCCGGCCGCGACTCCCGTACCAACGCCGCGCGCCACACCGCGCATTACCCCGGCGCCGACTCCCCGCGCGACCCCGCAGGCCACGCCCCAGCCGACGCCGAAGGCCACGCCGAAGCCGAAGCCGGTGAAGGCAAAGCCACCCTGCCCCGGCGCCGTGGAAGGCCCTCCCGGCAAGCACAAGGGCGACGGCAGCGTTCGTCCCTGCGGCAAGGACAAGACCAAAGGTGGCGCGGTGATCGTGCTGCCGCTCGCGCTTGCCGCCGCCGCAAGCGGGATCCGGCGCCGCGCCGACGACTCATTGCGCAGGCGGCGCCGCAAGCGGTAGGCTCCCATCCCGGCCGAACCATCGGCCCGGAACGAGAGACGAGGGACCTGCCATGGCGCACGTCATGACCCGACGGACGAAGTTCACCCTCGACGAGGACCGCATCCCGCGCGCCTGGTACAACATCGCGGCTGACCTGCCGGTCCCACCCCAGCCGTACCTCCACCCGGCCACGCTTCAGCCGATCGGGCCCGACGACCTCGCGCCGCTCTTTCCGATGGCCCTCATCGGCCAGGAGGTGAGTGCCGACCGCGAGATCGAGATTCCGGAGCCCGTCCGCGAGGCTTATGCGCTGTACCGGCCGAGCCCCCTCTACCGGGCCCACCGGCTCGAGGCCGTCCTCGATACGCCGGCCCACATCTACTACAAGTACGAGGGCGTCAGCCCGGCCGGCAGCCACAAGCCGAACACCGCCCTTGCCCAGGCCTACTACAACAAGGAGCAGGGTGTCACGCGGATCGCCACGGAGACCGGGGCCGGGCAATGGGGGAGCGCGATGGCCTTCGCCGGCGCCTACTTCGGGCTCGATGTGAAGGTCTACATGGTTCGGGCGAGCTACGACCAGAAGCCGTACCGCCGCATCCTCATGGAGACCTACGGCGCGGAGGTCGTGCCCAGCCCGTCGCCTACGACGAACTATGGCCGCAGTGTCCTTGCCGCGACGCCGGACAGCCCCGGCTCACTCGGGATGGCGATCAGCGAGGCGGTCGAGGACGCGGCGACCCGCGATGACACGAAGTACTCGCTTGGTTCGGTCCTGAATCACGTCCTCCTGCACCAGACCGTCATCGGCCAGGAGGCGATCGAGCAGATGGGCATGGCCGGCGAGTCGCCCGACGTCGTGATCGGCTGCACGGGTGGCGGCTCGAATTTCGGTGGGATGGCCTTCCCGTTCCTCGGTCGCAACTTCCGGGAGGGCGCCAAGCATCGGATCATCGCCGTCGAACCGGAGGCGGCGCCCTCGCTGACCCGCGGCGTCTACGCCTACGACTACGGCGACACGGCCAAGATGGCGCCCGTGGCCAAGATGCACACGCTCGGCCACGATTTCATCCCCGAACCCATCCATGCCGGCGGCCTCCGCTACCACGGCATGTCGCCGCTCGTGTCGCTCCTCAAGGAACACGGCTATATCGAGGCGCGAAGCGTCCACCAGCGCGCGAGCTTCGGCGCCGGCGTCCAGTTCGCACGGGCCGAGGGAATCCTTCCGGCTCCGGAGCCGACCCACGCGATCAAGGTCGCGGTCGATGAGGCGTTAGCCGCCAAGGAAGCCGGCGAGGCGCGGGTGATCCTGTTCAACCTCTGCGGCCACGGCCATTTCGACCTCTCGGCCTACGAGCGCTATCTCAACGGGTCACTCGAGGACTTCGAGTACCCGGCCGAGCGAGTCGAGGAGGCGCTCAAGAGCCTGCCGAAGGTCTGAGTGCGCGAACGGATGCGGGCCGCCCCGAGGGGGGATCGGAGCGGCCCACGAACCGGCCACCTGCCCAGATGACCGGCTGTTTGCCCAGGGGGCAAACCCAGCGGATGATGCCAGCCCGATCGGCGCGAGGCATCCCCCATCTGACGTAATTTCAGCTGCCCAGACGGATGGGGTGACCGCCGCCGGTTCCGTCGCTAGGATTGAGGCCATGCCCAGGCTCGCGTGCTGGTCCTGTGGACGGGTGATCTACACGGTCGCGCCGCTCGAATCGCTCTTCGTCGAGGAGCGCCGGTGTCCGCGCTGCGGGGCGTTCCTCAACGGCGAGCGACGCGAGGAGGAGCGACGGATGATCGCCCGCCGCGTGAATCCAAGCGACGAGCCCGGCCCGCCGAAGACGAAGGAGCGGCGGGAAACGGACCGTCGCCAGCACCGCCGACGGAAACCCGCCGACGGAACTGGAACGTCGCGATTGGGCTCAGCCGACGACCTCGGCTGGAGCGATTAGCGCCCCGCTCCGACATCGTGGGGCGGGCTAGCGAGAAGCAGTCGCACCCTCGGGCGTAGGCGGGTCCACGAGCCGGTACTTCAACGCAAACGCGACGGCTTCCAGCTTCGAGTGGACGCGGAGCTTGCCCATGATGTTCTGGACGTGGGTGCGAAGCGTGTTCGGGGCGATGAACAGGCGCTCGCAGATCTCCGGTGTGGACAAGCCCTCGGTCAGGGTGCGGAGGATCTCGAGCTCGCGCGGTGTGAGGGGCTCGACGACGCGCCGTTCGTCGCCGCGCTCTCGGGCGGCCGCGACGCGGCGGGCGATCTCGACGATCACCGAGCGCGGCAGGAGCGTCTCGCCGGCGTGTGCGGCACGGACCGCCGTCACGACGTCCTCCGCGGCCCGGTCCTTGGTCAGGTAACCGTCGGCGCCCGCCTGGATCGACTCCAAGAGCGTTTCATCGTCGGTCAGGGCGGTCACCATCACGATGCGTGCGGCCGGCCAGCGGGCCTTGATGGCGCGCGTCGCTTCGGCGCCGGTACCGTCCGGCAGGCGATAGTCCATGAGGACGACGTCGAGCTGCTCGCGGGCCATGATCTTCGCGTCCGCGACCGTTCCCGCGATGCCCACGACCTGCATATCCGGCTCACGCGAAAGCATCGCCGCGAGTGCGTCCGCCAGCAGCTGGTGATCCTCGACGAACAACACCCGGATTGGCTTTGGGTCGGCGCTCACGGCACCCCTTCTGGTGGCCAGGTAAGTAGTCGATTGACTTGAGTCTAGCACCGCGGAATCCCGGTTCGGCGGCTGCCTCCGTGGCTACCAGCAGCCAGTCTCGACGCCGCCCTGCGATACTCGGTCGATGAGGGTGGCGCTGCTCGGTTTTGGCCTGATCGGGGGATCGATCGCGCGCTCGCTCCGGCGCGACTCGGGCGAATGGACGATCGCGGCGTGGAGCCCATCGGGCGACGGGCCGGCGCGGGCACGGGACGAAGGCGTCCTTGACGAGGCGTGCGCGACTCTCGCCGACGCCGTCCGCGATGCCGAGCTCATCGTGCTGGCCGGACCGCCCCTCGCGACCCTCGACCTGATCGACGAGCTGGGCCGCGGCGGGCTTGCCGGGGCGATCCGGCCTGGCGCCGTGGTGACAGACGTCGCGAGCACGAAGCAGGCGGTCACAGCCCGGGCAGACGCGGCCCGGCTGCGGTTCGTGGGTGGCCACCCGATGGCCGGCCGCGAGGCGAGCGGCTATGCGGCATCGACGGCTGAGCTGTTCGACGGCCGGCCTTGGGTCGTCGTCCCGGGAGCCCGCGTCAGCTCCGCCGATCGCGAGCGGGTGGAGCTACTGGCTCGAGCCTGCGGGGCACACCCCGTCGCGATGACGGCGGCGGAGCATGATGCCGCGGTTGCAGCGATCAGCCACCTCCCCCTCGTTCTGGCGGCGGCGCTGGTCGAGGCGGTTGCCGGGACCGGGGATGGACCCGATCGTGGGGACTGGCCGTCGGAGGCCGCTCTCGCCGCGGGCGGCTGGCAGGGGATGACGAGGCTCGCCCGCGGCGACGAGGCGATGGGCGCCGGCATCATCGCAACGAATGCCCCGGCGATCGCGGTCCGGCTCCGCGACCTGCGCGACGCCCTGGACGCCTGGCTTCGAGAGCTCGATCGAGCCGGTGGCCCGGATGCGGGGGCCGTCACCGAACGGCTGGCAGCCGCACGGCGACGGCTGGAGGCGGCCGATTGAGCGACGACGAGCTGGTCTTCGTCGTCCCCCGCGGCGCCGTGCTGCCGAACGAGGGTTGGTACGGCCTCCAATCGGCCGAGCTCGACGAATTCCTCTCCACGGTCGAGCGGGCGGGGCGGTTCGAGCCGAGACCGGCCATGGAGGCCGACCCGAGCTTTAAGCAGGTGATCCCGTACCTCGTGCTCCGTGACGGCGATCGCTATTTCCTCATGCGCCGGACTCGGGCCGGCGGCGACGTCCGGCTCCATGATCACTGGTCGATCGGGGTCGGTGGTCACCTCAACCCGGGTGACGAGAATCTCGACGGCGGCCTGCGGAGGGAATGGTCGGAGGAGCTCGTGGCGGACTTCGTCCCGGACTTCCGCTTCATCGGGTTGCTGAACGATGACACGACGCCGGTCGGCCAGGTCCACCTCGGCGCTGTGTTCGTCGCGGATGCCGCGGGAAGACCGGTGGCGATCCGCGAGACCGACAAGCTCAGCGGAGCGTTCGCAACGCCTGCCGAGGTCGCCGCCGTCGCTGCGGACCTGGAGACCTGGAGCCGCCTCGTCTTCGATGCCCTTGGAGCGCAGGCAGTACGATAAATCGCACGAAAAACCCGATGAGCCGCCGACTCGCGAGGACCATCTACGGGTTGCCCCTCCTGCTGGGGCTGTTCGGCTTGTCGGTGGGGTCGCTCCGCGCAGCCGACGCGGGCGATGTCGTCGTCCTGACCGCGGACGGGATCGTCGACAACGTCATGGCGGGCTACATCTCCGAGGGGATCGCCCGCGCCGCGGCCGATGACGCCGCAGCAGTCGTCATCCAGCTGAACACGCCGGGCGGCGGGCTCCAGGCGACCTACGAGATCGTGGGGACGCTCCTCGAGGCCGACGTGCCGACGATCGTCTGGGTCGCGCCGGCCGGCGGGCGAGCGGCGAGCGCCGGTACGTTCATCACGCTCGCCTCCCATGTCGCGCTGATGGCCCCCGGCACGAACATCGGAGCCGCTTCCCCAGTCATGGCCGGTGGTGAGGACATCCCCGACACTCTCCGCGACAAGGTCTTCAACGACACGATCGCGAAGGTCCGGGCGATCGCCGAGGAGCGAGGACGGAACGTGGAGTGGGCCGTCTCGACCGTCGAGAACGCCGTGTCGTCCGCCGCCAGCGAGGCGGTCCAGGTGGGCGCCGTTGACGGCATCGCCGCGTCACTCGATGAAGTACTCGCCTTTGCGAACGGGCGCGAGGTCACGATCGACGGCCAGCCGGTCACGCTGGACCTCACCGGAGCGGCGACCGAGGACCTCGCGATGAACCCGTTCCAGGCGTTCCTCCATCTGCTGTCGGACCCGAACATCGCGGCGCTACTCTTCAGCATCGGCTCGCTCGGCCTCATTTACGAGCTGATGAGCCCGAATTTTGTCACTGGGATCCTCGGCGGGATCGCGATCATCCTCGCGTTCATCGGCTCCGACAGCCTGCCGCTCAACGTCGGCGGCTTGCTGCTCATCGTCCTCGCGATGGTCCTGTTCGCCCTTGAGCTGACCGTCACGAGTCACGGCCTGCTCACCGTCGGCGGCCTCATCTGCTTCGCCCTGGGCGCGTCCGCGCTGTACACCCAGCCTGGCGACCCCTTCGGACCGATCGTCAGCGTGGCCACGCCCATGGTGGTCGTGATGACGGCGACGATCGGCCTCTTCATGGCGCTGATCACGGCGGTGGCGATCAGGACGCGCCGGATGACGGGCAGCACCGGCCTCATCGGTGAGGTTGTCCGCTCCGGGACGCTCGGCGTCGTCAAGCGGCCGCTCGAGCCGCTTGGCTCGGTTCACATCGCCGGGGAGGAATGGACTGCCAGGTCAGTAGGCGACCGGCCGATCGAGCGGGGTACGCCGGTCAAAGTCGTCGCCGTCGAAGGTTTGACCGTGGTCGTGGAACCCGATCAACAGCCGTCACAGGCTTGAGCGCATAACGGAGGCACCATGGAAATAACGATCACCCTGGCAGCCGTCGCGTTCGTCATCGTCATCCTCCTCGTGATCGTCTACCTGTCGATCAGGGTCGTTCAGCAGTACGAGAAGATGGTGGTGTTCCGGCTCGGCCGGACGAACGAGTCGATGGTCCGCGACCCCGGCCTGCGCTTCCTCGTTCCGATCATCGATCGGCCGGTCAAGGTCGACGTCCGCGAGCAGTTCATCGAGGTCCCGAGCCAGACGACGATCACGAGGGACAACGCACCGATCAACGTGGACTTCCTCATCTACTGGCGGATCAGCGACCCGCTCAAGAGCGTTGTCAACGTCGTGAACTTCCCGGGCGCGCTCCAGGGAGTTGCGACCACGACGCTGCGGGCCGTCATCGGCGACATCCTCCTTGACGAGGTCCTGTCCAAGCGGGAGCAGATCAACGAGGTCCTGCGGGTCAAGCTCGACGAGGTCACCGAGCGCTGGGGCGGCAAGGTCACGACGGTCGAGATCCGCGAGATCACCCCGCCGCGGGACGTCCAGGACGCGATGAACCGGCAGCTCTCCGCCGAACGGACGCGACGTGCCGTCATTACCGAGTCCGAGGGCTCGCGCCAGGCGGCGATCAACGTCGCCGAGGGCCAGAAGCAGGCCGAAATCCTCAAGGCCGAGGGCGATCGGCAGGCCGCGATCCTGCGGGCTGAGGGCTTCAGCGAGGCGCTCACCCGGATCTACGGCGCGGCTTCGGGGATCGACGCCAAGACGATGGCACTCCAGTACCTCGAGGCGCTCAAGGCGCTTGGCTCCAGTCCGGCGACGAAATTCGTCATCCCGACCGAGTTCACTCGGCTGCTCGACCCGATCACCGACTACCTCGAGCGGGGCATGGCGCACGACGACGATAGCCGGCCAGCGGCGGAGCGTTGATCCGCCGGTTGGCGGTGTTCGCGGGTCTGGCCGCCCTGCCGGCGGCGGTTGCCCGTCTCGTCATCGGACGCGGCACGAGCCGGCTGCTGAACGCGCCGCGCACGACCGCGGCCGAAGCAGCGCTCGGTCCGGAGGTCGACGCCCTCGGTGGTGAGGTCGTCCGGCTCCGATCGCGCGATGGCCTTCGCCTCGCCGGGCGCTGGCTGCCGGCCGATCGACCGGCGAGCCGCAAGTCCCGCGACGGGGCAGGCGCGGAGACCTGGCGCCCCGACCCGCACGAGGCGATCCTGCTGCTCCATGGCTGGTCGGGCTCGGTGGCGCCCGATCTCGTCGAGTACGGCCCGTTCCTGCGTCGAACCGCCGGTGTCCTCGGCCTCGACTTTCGGGGCCATGGCGAGTCCGACGATGCGCCGACGACGTTCGGGCTCCACGAGGTCGAGGACGTCGCGGGCGCGCTTGCCTGGCTGGGCGAACGGGGGATTACGAGCGTCGCCCTGTTCGGGACGTCGATGGGCGGCATCACCGCCCTCGCCTCGATCGTGGTCCTCGGCGACGGGTCGCTGCCGGGTGCGGACGTCGATCCCGATGCCCTCGCAGTCGATCGCTCGGCGCCGCGGCCGCGGATCGTGGCCGCGGTGGGGGACTCCGTCCCGCCGGAGCTGACCACGGGCGTCGCGAACCGGATGCACGTGCCGCTCCGTGGGTTCCTCGCCGCGCAGATGTTCGAAGCCGCGGCTCGTCGCGTCGGTGGCGATCTGCGGGCGACCGAACCGATCCGGATCATCGGCCTGATCGAGCCCGTGCCGCTGCTGCTCATCCACGGCGCCGCCGATACGACGGTCCCGCTCGCTGCCGGTAATCGCCTCGCGGCGGCCGCCGGTCCGAACGCCACCCACCTGGTCGTCCCGGATGCGGGCCACAGCGCGAGCCACGCGACCGCGCCGGCAGCCTACGAGGAAGGAGTCGAGGCCTTCCTGCGCCGGGCGTTCACCGAGGCGCGGGGCGGCGTGCCTATAATCGAGCCGCCGGTGCCTGACAACGCTCCTGAACGGGGGAGCCAGGAAGGAGATTGATGGCGGCAAAGATCCTCGTCGTCGACGACGACCCAAACGTCCAGCGCCTGCTCCAGTACACCCTGAAGCAGGAAGGCTACGACGTCGTCATCGCGTCGGACGGAGCCGAGGGATTCCGGCTGTGGGGCGCCGAGGCTCCCGACCTGATCCTCCTCGACGTCATGCTCCCCAAGCTCGACGGATACCAAGTCGCGACGAAGATCCGGACCGAGGAGGGAACGACCGCCCACGTCCCGATCATCATGCTGACCGCCGAGCGCGAGGTCGAGCAGAAGGTCCGTGGCCTCCGAGCCGGCGCCGACGACTACCTGATCAAGCCGTTCCACCCGGCCGAGCTCATGGCTCGGATCAAGAGCCTCCTCGCCCGGTTCGCCCCGCGCGATGCGCTCGTCGGCCGACCGCCGCTCGGTCGGGTCATGGTCCTGTACGGGGCGAAGGGCGGGGTCGGGACGACGACGATCGCGATCAACGCGGCGATCGCCCTGCACCGCGAGCTCGGCCGGAAGGTCTGCCTCGTCGACGGCAATCTCCAGTTCGGCGACCACCGGGTCTTCCTCGATCTCGGGCTCGACAAGAAGTCGATCGTCGACATCGTCACGGCGCCGTCGATCGACCAGGACCTCATCCGGCAGGTCCTCGTCAAGCACGATTCGGGCGTCGACCTGCTGCTGGCGCCGCCGTCTCCCGAGACGGCCGAGCTTGTCACGCCGGAGCACCTGCCGGCGATCATCGACCAGCTGCGCGGCCTGTACGACTACATCCTCATCGACATCGACAAGCGGCTCGACGACGTCAACCTCGGGATCCTCGAGGTAGCCGACACGATGTTCGTGGTCATGACCGCCGACCTGTCCTGCCTCAAGAACGTCCGGCTCGTCCTCGAGACGATCGGCCATCTGGGCTACGAGTCGGGCAAGGTCCAGCTTGTCCTCAATCGCTCGAACGCGTTCACCGGCATCAACGTGAAGAACGCCGAGGGCGCGCTGAAGCGGACGATCGACCACCAGGTCGTCAACGAGTACCGCGGTGCGATCAGCGCCCTGAACTCTGGCGCGCCGTTCATGTTCACGAAGGCCGATTCCCTCCTCGGGCGCTCGCTGCTCGACTTCGCCCGGGTGATCGACAAGCAGCCGGCGGCGGCCCAGGTGGCGGCGGTCGGGCGATAGAGCGGAGGGATCTCGCCCTCGGTGAGTCGCAGCGTAATCGACGGTTGAGCCCGCGGAGAGTCGCTCCGACTACCGTCCAGCTGTGCTCGCGACCCTCCTGTCCGCAACCGTCGTCGGCCTCGACGGCCGGGTGATTCGCGTCGAGGTGGACGTCGCCGGAGGACTGCCGGGGTTCACGATCGTCGGGCTCGCGGACGCCGCGCTCCAGGAGGCGCGCGAGCGGGTTCGAGGCGCGATCAGGAACGCCGGGTTCGTCCATCCGCCGCGCCGGATCACGGTCAACCTGGCGCCAGCCGAGCAACGCAAGGCCGGCGCGTCGCTTGACCTCGCGATCGCCATGGGCATCCTGCTCGGGTCGGAGCAGGTTCGGGCTGCTCCCGGTCGGATCGGGCTGATCGGCGAGCTGTCGCTCGGCGGAGAAGTACGGGCGGTGCCCGGGATCCTGCCGATGGCCACCGCGCTCGCTCGGCGGGGCCTGCGGCGGGTCGTCGTCCCGGACCTGGTCGAGGAGGAAGCGGGTCTCGCCGCCGGGATCGAGGCGATCGGCGTCGCGACGCTCCGCGATGCCGTCGAGGTGGTCCGGCGCCGGTCGGGACGGCGCACGGTGACGCTGCCGCCGCGTGTTGATCTCGGCGTGGATGCAGCCGCCCCGGCGACAACTCCGGCGACCGTCCCCGCGTCGGTTCGCCGACCCGGGTCTCCCCTCGACGTCGCCGACCTTGTCGAGGTTCGCGGTCAGATGGAGGCGCGACGCGGGCTCGAGATCGCGCTCGCAGGCGGTCATGGCCTATTGCTCGTTGGCCCGCCAGGGTCGGGCAAGACGCTGCTCGCCCGCACGATTCCGGGCCTGCTGCCGCCGCTCGGCGATGCCGAGGCGCTGGCGGCGACGATCGTCGCGTCGGTGGCGGGGGACTCGCCGCGCGAGCTCGTCCGCCAGGCGCCCGTCCGGGCGCCGCACCACACGCTGTCCTACGCGGCGATGGTCGGTGGTGGGCCGCGCATGTCGCCCGGCGAGGTCACGCTCGCCGATCACGGTGTCCTGTTCCTCGACGAGTTGCCGGAGTTCTCCCGGGACGTCCTCGAGGCCCTCCGCCAGCCGCTTGAGGAAGGTCGCGTGTCGGTGGCGCGTGTCGGTCGAGCGACGACGTTCCCGGCCCGTTTTCAGTTCGTCGCCGCGATGAATCCGTGCCCGTGCGGACTGGCCGGCGACGAGTCCGGCCGGTGCCGCTGCGGGCCCGAGGTCCCGGAGCGCTACACCGGACGGGTTTCGGGGCCACTCCGCGATCGCATCGACCTGTGGATCACGATGCCGAAGGTGGCGCCCGCGGCAATCATGGCCGGAGAGGAGCCCGAGAGCTCCGCCGTTGTCGCCGGGCGCATCGCGGAGGCGCGTGGCGTCCAGCGAAGCCGCGGGAGCGGGCGCCTGAACGGACGAATCTCCGGGCGCGAGCTGCGGTCGATGTGCCGGCTCAGCCCGGTCGCGTCCCGGCGCGCGATCGAGCTGGCGGACCTCGAGGGCCTGAGCGGTCGTGGCACGGAACGACTGCTTCGCGTCGCCCGGACGATCGCCGACCTGGCCGGCGCGCGGGCGGTCCTCGGTGCGCATCTGGAGGAAGCCGCTCGCTTCCGATCGCCGACCGCCCGGCTCGGCGCCCGCGAGGCGAGCTGAGTGCTGGGCGTTGGGGCCTCCGGGCCGGTCGGGGAGCCAGGGGCGGCGACGGAGCCACGTGCGACGCCCGTGACGCCTGCCCGGACCTCCGTGAGCCTCAGGGAGCGCGAGGCATGGGCGGTCCTCGTGTCCGTGGTCGGACTGGGGCCGGTCGGTTTCGGAGCGCTCCTCAGGCGGTTCGGAACAGGACTGGCGATCCTCGAGCGGGCGGTTCGGCCGGGTGGCGTTGCCGCGCTGGTCGCGGGCGGTGCCAACGACGGCCGCGAAACATTCGGACGCGCCGTCGCTGAGGCCATTGCCGACGTAGCCCGGAATCCGGCTCCGGTGCTCCGCCGGATCGACGCGGCTGGAGTCGAAATCCTCATCCTCGACGACGAGGCGTATCCAGGCCGGCTGCGGACGATCGAAATGCCTCCGCATGTCCTCTTTGTAACGGGCGATGTGGCCGCTCTGTCCGCGGAGCATGCGGTCGCCGTCGTCGGGACGCGCCGGCCGACGGAGGCCGGACGGCTGACCGCGGCGCGGATCGGCGCTGCGATTGCGAAGACCGGGGCGAGCGTCGTCTCGGGCCTCGCGGTTGGCATTGACGGGGCGGCCCAGGCGGCAGTCACGGCGGAGGACGGCGTCACCGTCGCCGTGCTCGGCTCCGGGCACGGACGGCTCTACCCTCGGGCCCATGCGAACCTCGCCCGATCGATCCTGGTCCACGGCGGCGCAATCGTCTCGGAACAGGTGCCCGATGCAACGGCCACCGCGAGTGCCTTCCCGCGCCGAAATCGAATCATCAGCGGGCTCTCCGACGCGACCATCGTCGTGGAAGCGGCCGAGAAGAGCGGCGCCCTGATCACCGCCGCGTGGGCCCTCGAGCAGGGCCGCGAGTGCTTCATCGTTCCCGGCCCGATCGGGGAACCGCGCTCGGCAGGCTGTCTCCTCTGGCTGCGAGACTACGCTGAGGAAGTCCGGATCGTTGCCGGTATCCCGGAGCTGATCGAAGACCTCGGGCTGCTCCAGACGAAGGGCCCGGCAAGGCTCGCCGGGCGGCCGTCGCTCGAGGCCGAGCTCATCGAGCTCGGCAGGACGGCCCGGAGCGTGGCGATCGAGCTCATTCGGGGCCGCGGTACGCTGGACGAACTCGTAGCGGCGACGGGTCACCCGGTGGCGACCACCCTCGGCGCCCTGACGCTGCTCGAGCTCCGGGGCCTGGCGACGAGTGCCTACGGGCGGTATCGGCCGGCTGGTCGCCTCGCGAACGCCGATCCGCCGGAGCCTTCAGCGGCCTGAGGGGCTCCTCCCGACGGTTGCCCGGCGGCGATCAGCCGTGCTAGGCTGCCGCGGGCCGCCCGAGCTCACCCGGACGGTCAGACAGCCCTATGTGGTGTCGTCCCCCAGCGAACCAGCCCAGGAGACTGTCTATTGCGAAAGCTCGCCGCCGCGCTGCTGGCCGTGCCCGTCCTCGCCCTGATCTATCTTCCCGTCCTCTTCCGACGCACAATCGCGGCGCGAATCGCCGTGGCGCTCGGGGTCGGAAGCCTGATAGCGATCGGCGCCTTCGGACTGGTCACACCCAGGAGCACGGTGGCGACGCCGCCGCTTCCGGAAATCGTGCCGCTGACGAACGCCGCGTTCACCTCCACGATCGCCGCCGGCACCGGCCTCGACGCGCCCGTCTCGATCTCGTTCAGCGCGCCGATGGACCAGCGGAGCGTCGCGGCATCACTAGACGTTGACCCGGCCGCCTCGGTCGTGCTGTCGTGGGACGCCACCGGCACCCGCCTGACGATCGCCCCGACCCGCGGCTGGACGCCCGCCACGTACCACACGATCACGGTCCTGCCCGGCGCGCTCGGCGCGAGCGGGCGACCGATGACGGTCCCGGCCCGGGCAGTCTTCCTGACGCGCGCCGCCACGGTCGGTCAGATCGAGGCGACGGCGATGGCCGGCGCGGATGCGACCGTGTCGTCGGCGTTCCGGATCACCTTCGATCAACCGGTCGAGCTCGGCGCCGTTCGCGCCGCATTGAAGTTCAGCCCGCCGCTGACCGGCACGCTCGAGATCGCCCAGGCTCCGGTCGGCGCATCCGCCTTCGTCTTCACCCCATCGACGCCCCTCGCGCCCGCCACGGCGTACACGGTGAGCCTCGTCGGCCTGGTCGACGCCGCCGGGGCGCCGCTGGCGGCAAGCCCCACCCTGGCCATCTCGACGACGGCGGCGCCGCGCGTCGTCCGCTTCCGGCCGCTCCACGGAACGGCGAACGTCGAGCGGTCGGCGACACTCTCCGTCCGCTTCACCCACCCGATGGAGCGCAAGAGCACGAAGGCCGCCTTCACGGCGTTGATCGGTGGCAAGGCGATCGCCGGGACCGTCTCGTTCGCCGAGAACGACAGCGTCTTGGTCTTCAGGCCGTCAGAGCTGCTGCCGTACGGCGCCTCGATCGAGATGCTGGTCAAGAACACGGCTTTCTCGGCGGCTGGGACACAGCTGGAGGCCGCCAGCAGCGTCCGGATCACCGTTGAGACGAAGGCGACGCCCGCAGCGCCGAAGGTGATCTCGAGCGGCGGCGCAGTGGGCGGCGGCAGCTGGGGCGCGGTCGAAACGTACTACCTCGGGCTCATGAACTGCACCCGGACCGGCGGCCTGGTGACTTCCTCTGGGACATGCAGCAGTCCCGGTGGCCGGAGCGTCGCGGCGCTCAAACTGGACGCGGGCATCTCGACCAAGGTCGCGCGGCCGTACGCGAAGAAGCTCGCCACGTCGGGGGCATGCACCCACTTCTCCGGCGGCAACCCGGGCGACCGGCTCCGGGCTGCTGGCTACACGAGCTACATCTGGGCCGAGAACCTCGGCTGCCGCTCCGGAAACCCGAGATCGGCCGTACTCGGCTCGCATCTCTACTTCCAGAGCGAGCGATCGTGGAGCCCCCAGGGTGGCCACTACGTCAACCTTATGAACTCGAAGTACGACCGCGTCGGGATCGGCGTCTGGGTGTCCGGCGGCCGGGTCCGCCTCGTCGTGGACTTCTACCACCCCCGATGATCGGCGGCCTGCCGCGGTGATCAAGAACGCCGTTATCCACCTGCTGAACGAGCAGCCGGTCCTTGCCGACCTGTTCCAGATGCCGCAGGCCCTCGACCAGGGTCTGCTGTGTACGAACCTGCGGACAATGGACGGCAAGCGGCCCGTCTTCATCGAGCGCAGCGAAGGTGTCTTCTACTTCCCGTACCTGCACGTTCGGTTTCTCGAGATCCCGCCGGCGTCGACGGCGCTGGCCGGGATTGACACTCCCGCCTCTGACGCCGCAACAGCAGCCGCCGCGGCCGAGGCTGCCGTCGCCGCCGAGGCCGAAGAGGCCGACAAGGACCTCGAGCTTGACGAGGACTTCCTCCGCCGCATCCGCGACGTCTAGGGCACCTCTTTCCTGCCGCTGGTCCGGTGGGCGGACCAAGCAGCGGAGGTGACCCGGACGCATCGCGCCGGCAGGCCCCTCGTTCGCCCGTTGGTCCGCCTGACGGACCAAGCGGCGCGGGACGCGTCCTCATTCGGCGTCCGGAGATGCCTCCTCCGCCCGTTGGTCCGGCTGTCGGACCATGAAAGACGCCGCAAGGCGCGGCCAATCCCAAGTCGATTGGCCGTGCATGACCCGGTGCTACACTCCCGGCCGTGCCAAAGAACCTCGTAATCGTCGAGTCGCCTGCCAAGGCGCGGACCATAGAACGCTACCTGGGCGAGGACTATCGGGTCCTCGCCTCATACGGTCACGTCCGGGATCTGCCGGAAAACCCCGGCAAGGGTAAGTTCGGCGTCGACGTCGACAACGACTTCGCGCCGGAGTACGTGATCTCGGAAGATCGCAAGAAGCAGGTCGCCGAGATCACGAAGGCCGCCAAGTCGGCGGATATGGTCTTCCTCGCCACTGACCTTGATCGCGAGGGCGAAGCGATCGCGTGGCACGTCATCGAGGCCGCCAACGTCCCCGCGGCGAAGACCCAGCGCGTCACGTTCAGCGAGATCACCGAGAGCGCGATCCGCGAAGCGTTCGCCCACCCGCGCCAGATCGACACCAACCTCGTCGACGCCCAGCAGACCCGCCGGATCGTGGACCGCCTGGTCGGCTACACGCTCAGCCCGCTGCTGGCGCGCAAGGTTCGCGCGGGCCTGTCGGCGGGGCGCGTCCAGTCGGTGGCGGTCCGGCTCGTCGTCGAGCGTGAGCGGGAGATCGACGCCTTCACGGCGCGCGAGTACTGGACGCTTGAGGCAAGCCTCGCGACCGCGGACGGCACGGCGTTTCCGGCCGAAGTCGTCAGGATCGATGGGGCAGCACTCGACGTTGGCGACGGCGAGACCGCGGAGCGCCACGCCTCGGCTCTGCGGGAGCTCACGCCGCTCGTCACCAAGGTCGGGACGCGGAAGCAGACGCGTAGCCCGGCGCCGCCGTTCACGACATCGACGCTCCAGCAGGAGGCCAGCCGGAAGCTCGGCTACAGCCCGAAGCGGACGATGTCGATCGCCCAGCGCCTGTACGAGGGCGCCGACACCCCGGACGGTCATGTCGGGCTCATCACCTACATGCGAACTGACTCGACCGCGATGGCCGGCGTCGCGATGGGCGAGGCCCGCGACGTCATTCGCGGCCGGTTCGGTGAGGCGTACACGATGCCGAAGGGCCGGGTCTACAAGACGAAGGCGAAGGGCGCCCAGGAGGCGCACGAGTCGATCCGCCCGACGAGCTTTCGGCGGGAGCCGGAATCGCTGGAGGGCTCACTCAAGCCCGAGGAGCTCCGCCTCTACCGCCTCATCTGGCAGCGTGCGATCGCCTCGCAGATGGCGGCCAAGGAGATGGAGACCACGTCGATCGAGCTGTCGGCGGGGCCGTACGAACTCCGGGCAAGCGCCACCCGAACGCTCTTCGACGGGTTCTCGCGGGTCTACACGGAAGGCCGCGACGACGACGCCGCGGCCGAGGACGAGGAAGACCGTCGCCTACCGCCGCTCGCGGAAGGTGATCCCACGACCGTCACCGACGTGACGCCGACCCAGCACTTCACCGAGCCGCCGCCCCGCTTCACCGAGGCGACGCTCATCAAGGCCCTCGAGGAGCATGGGATCGGCCGTCCCTCGACCTATGCCGCGACGATCTCGACGATCGTCGACCGCGGCTACGTCGTTATCACGGAGCGGCGCCTCCATCCCGAGATCGTCGCCGGCATCGTCACGGACCTGCTCGTCGAGCATTTCGGCGACTATGTCGACCTTGCGTTCACCGCCCGGATGGAGGAGGAGCTCGACGAGATCGCTCGCGGCGAACGCGAATGGGTGCCGCTTCTGCGTGCGTTTTACGGTCCGCTCCGCGATCGCGTCGACGAGAAGCGCAAGGTCCTCAAGCGGGCCGACTTCACGACGGAGCCGACCGACGAGGTCTGCTCCGAGGGTCACCCGATGGTGATCCGCCTGGGGCGGAACGGGCGATTCCTCGCCTGCTCGCTGTTTCCGGAGCACAAGGAATCGCGGCCACTGCCCGGCGACGAGGCACCGCCGCAGGCCGGCGAGGGCGAGGTCTGCCCGCAGTGCGGCGAGGGGACGCTCGTCGGCAAGAACGGCCGATTCGGGCCGTTCGTCGGCTGCTCGCGCTACCCGGACTGCAACTACATCAAGAAGGAGGGTCCGCCGCCGCCGGATCCGCTGCCCTTCGAGGTGATCTGTCCGAAGAACGGCGATGGCCACCTCGTCGCCAGGCGGGCTCGTCGAACGGGCAACGTCTTCTGGGGCTGCTCGGCCTATCCCAAGTGCGACTTCACGACGAACTTCGAGCCGGTCGGGGCAATCCATGATGCGGATGAGGGTCCCGTCGCTCGGAAGGGTGACACCGGCATCTGCCTCCGCTGCGGCGCTGACGTGCCGTTGCCGGAGAGTGTTGACCTCGTCGGCGCGCGACTGGCTGGTGGCCCGCCCAACCCCGAAGCGCTCGCCAGGCCGGCCCGTGGCGGCGCTCGGCGCGGCGGCGGACGTGGCGGCGGCACCGGCGGCAGCCGCGGACGTCCGACCGGTTCGGGTCGCGCCGGCGGCAACCGGGCGGCATCGCGCCGGACCCGAACGACCGAGAGCGCCCCGGACGCGTGAGCGGGGCGCCGGCGGCCGAGCCCGCGCTCGAGCGGTTTCTCCGTGGCCTCGCCGCTCGGGACGCGTCGCTTCACACGCAGCGCTCGTATCGCACCGCGATCGGGGCGTACCTCGCCTGGCTGGCCGATCGCGGCGTCGACTGGCGGTCCCCGGCCCGGGCGGATCTCCGCGCCTACCTCGCCCACCTCGGCGCACGCGGCGCGCGCAGCTCGACGGCGCAGCGGCTGGCGGCGATCCGCTCGTTTCACCGGCACGCCGCTCGCGAGGGGCTGAGCGCCGGTGACCCGTGGGGAGCAATCGCGACGCCGCGCCTCCCGCGGCGGCTGCCGAGGGTCCTCGAAGTAGAGCAAGTGGAGCGGCTGCTCGCCGTGGTCGACGAGGAGCTGGCCGACGCCGACGCGGCCGCGCCGGCACGAACGGCGCTCCTGACTGCGCTCGCCCTCCGCGACCGGGCTCTAGTCGAGACCGCCTACGCGGCTGGTCTCCGGATCAGCGAGCTGGCGGGCGCGGACCTCGCCTCGTTGGAGCTGCGGCGCGGCGAGATTCGCGTGCTCGGCAAGGGCCGCAAGGAGCGAATCGGGCTGCTTGGCCGGCCGGCGCGCGCTTCGCTCGCGGCCTACCTCGAGGACGGCCGCCCGGTCCTCATCGCGCTCCGCCCGGTCGGTGACGAGGAGCCCGCGGAAGTCTTCTTGAACCACCGCGGGGCGCCGCTCGGCGTTCGCGGCCTGCGCTACCGGCTCGACCTCCTCTGCCGCCGGGCGGGCCTGCCGGAGGGTGTCTCGCCACACACGCTCCGCCACTCATTTGCGACCCACCTGCTGGACGGCGGCGCGGATCTGCGAGTCGTGCAGGAGCTGCTCGGTCACGAGAGCCTCGCGACGACGCAGATCTACACGCACGTCTCGCCGACTCGCCTCCGGGCTGCGTATCGCGGCGCCCATCCACGGGCGACCCGCCCATCGGCCGTCTGACCGCGGTGTGACGCGACGGTGACGCACCGCGCCCTGGCCCAGGCGGGCCTCGTCGTCTCGGGGGCGTTCCTCATCTCCCGGATCCTCGGCTGGATCCGGGTTGCGATCATCGGCGTCACGTTCGGCGCCGGCCCCGAACTCGACGCCTTCTTCGCCGCGTTCCGGCTGCCCGACTTGATCTTCCAGCTCGTGGCCGCCGGGGCGCTGTCGTCGGCGCTGATCCCGATCGTCTCCAGCCTGTTGACCTCGAACGAGCACGAGCGCGCCTGGCGGGTCGTGTCGACGGTCACGAACCTGATGCTCACGAGCCTCGGCGTCCTGGCGATCGTGATCTTCATCGGCGCGCCGGTGATCGTCCCGGCGATCACGCCAGGCTTCGATGCGGCCCAGGCGGCACGAACCGCCGATCTGACGCGGATCATGCTGCTCGGCCCGATCTTCCTCGCCCTCGGCTCCGTTGCGACGAGCCTTCTCAACGCCCAGGGCAGGTTCGCGGCCGCGGCCAGCGCCCCGATCGTCTACAACCTCGCGATCATCGGTGCGGCGGTCTTCCTCGCCCCTACGATGGGGGTCACGGGTCTCGCAATCGGCGTCGTCGCCGGCTCCCTCGGCCACTTCCTCGTCCAGCTGCCCTCGGTCCAGCAGCTGGGCTTCCGCTACACGCCGCATGTCGACCTCGCGGACGAGCAGGCACGCAAGGCGCTGACCCTGATGGCGCCGCGGGCGATCGGGCTCGGAGCGACGCAGATCACGTTCGTCGTGGTCACATCGATCGCCTCGACACTCGGGCCAGGCGCGATCAGCGCGTTCAACTTCGCCTTCACATTGCTCCAGATCCCGATCGGGTTGATCGGGGTGCCGCTCGGCGTCGTCGTGTTCCCGGCGCTGTCGCGCGAGGCTGCGCTCGGACGGGCCGAGGAGTTCGCCGCCCTGCTGTCGCGGGCGATCCGCCTGCTCCTCTTCGTGATGCTGCCGATCACGGGGATCGGGATCGTCCTGCGCCGCGAGGTGACCGAGCTCCTGTTCGGCTACGGCCAGTTCGACCAGACGGCGATCGACCTGACGTCGGCGACCCTGTTCGCCTTCATGTTCGGTCTGGCGGCCCACTCGCTGATCGCCGTGCTGGCTCGTGCGTTCTACGCCCAGCAGGACACCCGGACCCCGGTGGCTGCCGGCATCGTCGCTGTCGTCGTCGACACGGCGCTGTCGTTCGCGCTGACGGGGCCGCTCGGACTGCCGGGGATCGGTCTTGCGATTGCGATCGGCGCCTGGATCGAGACGGCGATCCTCCTCGTGCTGCTCGGGCGGCGAGTACCACAGCTGTCGTTCGGCCCGATCTTCCTCGTGGCAATCCGGTCGCTCCTTGCGTCGGTGATCGCCGCTGGCGTGGCCTTCGCACTGCGCGGTGGACTCGTTCTCATCGGCGACGCACAGCCCAGCACGGTCGCGCTGCTAGTTCGAGTCGTGCTCGTCGGCGGCGTCGGGTTCGGCGTCTACGCCGTGCTGGCGGCTGCCTTGCGCATCCCGGAACTGCCCTCTATCGTCGGGGTCATGGCCGACCTGCTCCGACGCCCGCGCCGAGCGTGAGCCAGCCGCCGACCCGACTCGATTCAGACGATCCGACGGCCTGGGACGCGTTCGTCTCGGGCGCCAATCCCGGTTCCTACCTCCAGCTGTCGCCGTGGGCGAAGGTCAAGGCCGTCAACGGCTGGTCAGCCGTCCGGCTGGCGACCAACGGCCCGATCGGTGCCCAGGTCCTCGTCAGGCGCCCGCGCCCCCTGCCATGGGCATTCGCGTACGCCCCGCGCGGACCGGTCGGGAGCGATTGGTCGCCGGGTAGTCTCGCCTCCTTCGCGGACGCCCTTCAAAGCACGCTTCCCGAGCGCGCCGGTCGGGTCTCCCACGTCCGGATCGATCCCGAGATCGAGTGTGACGGCCCGCTCGACCTCGACGGCGCCCTGCGCCGCGCGCTCCGTGCAGCAGACTTCCGGCCGGCCGCCCCGATCCAGCCGAACGCGACGCGGATCATCGACCTCCGGGCCGACGAGGAGACACTCTGGGACGATCTCCGCAAGAAGTGGCGGCAGTACGTCAACAAGGCCCGAAAGGCAGGGATCGTCGTCGTCGATGCCGAAGGCGACCGGCTCGGCGAGTTCTACCGGATCTATCGCGAGACCGCCGATCGGGCGGGCTTCCTCATTCGGACCGAGGGGGCTTACCGCGACGTTTGGGACGCGTTCCGGCCGCACGGCCTCGCCCGACTCGTCTTCGCCCAGACTCCGGACGGCGAGCCGCTCGCGACACTCTTCCTCCTCCGGAGCGGGCCGCGCGTCGTCGAGCCGTACGGCGGGATGACCCGCGAGGGTGGCGACTCCCGGGCGAACTACCTCCTCAAATGGGAAGCGATTCGGTCGTCGCGCGAGCAGGGCGCGACGAGCTATGACCTGTGGGGCCTCGCGACGGGCGGGATCGCCCACTTCAAGACCGGGTTCGGCGGGCGCGAGGTCCGCTACATCGGGGCGTGGGACCTCGTCCTCGACCCGCTCGGGCGCCAAGTTTACCAAGGTGCGCAGCGGGCTCGCGTGGAGTGGGCGCGCCGCCGCCACGGCCTCTCGGGCGAGCGAGACGCAGCGGCGTTCGGGGGCGACGGTGGGAGCGACGCGGCTTGACGGTTCGGCCCGCGACCGCCGACGAGCTCGCCGACTGGGACGAGCGAACGGTCGATCCGCCGGGCGGTCACGTCTACCAATCCAGGGCCTGGTCGGCCCATCGCGCGGCCACCGGCTGGACACCGCACCACCTCGTCGTCGACGACACCTACGGCGTCCTTGCCCTGACGAGGCCGTGGCCGTTCGTCGGCGGCGGCGGTGCCTACATTCCGCGCGGTCCGATCGCCGCAGCATCGCCACCGTCAACCACTGCCTCCCGACTCCTGGCCGTCACCGAGCACCTTGCGGCGGCTGGCATCGACGTCGTGGCCAGCGATGCGGAGATCCCCGCCGAGAGCGGCTACGGGGCGAAGGTCCGCGCCGCCGGCTTCCGGCCGATCGAGGAGATCCAGCCGTCGCGCCATCGAATCTCCTTGCCGCTCGAGGGCATCGACGAGGACACCGCCTTCGAGGGGATCGCGAAGTCGACCAGGCAGCGGATCCGGAAGGCCGAGAAGGACGGCATCGACGTCATCCGGCACGACGCGCGCCTCGCGCCCGGCGGGGTGGGGGAGGGCTTCGCGGCGCCTCGCGAACCCACCGACGTCGCCCTCGACCGCTTCTACGACCTCCTGCTCGAGACCGGCGAACGGAAGCAGTTCTCGTTCGGGCCGCGTGAATCGTTCGTAGGCTGGTGGCGCACCGCGCATCGCGCGGGCCACCTCGTCCACCTCGAGGCCCGCGCTCCGGAGGGTGAGCCCCAGGCGGGTCTCCTGCTGTACCGGCACGGCGGACGCCTCTCGACCGTCCACTCGGGCGACCATGAAACCGCCCGACGGGACCATCCAGGCGCCCTCCACCTGCTCCGCTGGCGCGCGATCCAGCTTGCGATTCGCGAGCGGCGCGAGGAGATGGACCTGGGCGGCGCCGACGTCACCGGCGCGCGACGGGAGCCGCGCGAAGGCGAGCCGATGTACGGCCTCTACCAGCACAAGATGTCGTTCGGCGGGCGCTGGATCGAGCTCACCGGAGCGCATGAGAAGGTGATCCGTCCGAATCGCTACCTGGCGGGCCGGCTCGCGTCGCGGATCTCTCGCGTCCTGGGTCGGGGCGGCGGCGCCTCGTGAGCGGCGCATGAGCACCCCGACGATCGGCGGCCTCTTGGCCGCGGCCGAGCCGGCCGACGCGCGGCCCTTAGGCGAGCTCATCGACCGCCTGGCGCACGCCGGCCTGCTGCGCGGGGCGCGAGAGGGTGGCAAGGCCATCGGGCCGGCGGCCCTCGCCGGGCTGGAGATCCAGGGCGTGAGCGACGACAGTCGCCGCATCGGGCCGGGCGGCCTCTTCGTAGCCATTCGCGGCGCCCACGTCGATGGTCACGATCTCGTCCAGCGGGCGGCCAACGCTGGCGCCGTCGCGGCGATCGTCGAGCAGCAACTCACTGACGTCGCCCTGCCCCAGGTCGTCGTCGACCGCAGCCCAGCTGCCCTCGCCGACGCCGCGGCCTGGTGGTACGGCGACCCGAGCCACGAGCTCGGCGTCGTGGGGATCACTGGAACGGATGGAAAGACGACGACATCGTTCCTCGCGCTCGCCGCCCTCGAGGCCGCTGGTTGGTCGACGGGACTGATCGGCACCGTCGAGACAAAGATTGGCGCGACCCGGGAGCCGAACGCGGAGCACATGACCACGCCGGGCGCGATCGAGCTCCAGCGTGCCATCCGAGCGATGGTCCACGCCGGGAACGAGGCCGCCGTGATCGAAACCACGTCACACGGCCTGGCGGCGGATCGAGTCCGCGGGATCGCCTACGACGTCGCGATCCTGACGAACCTCAGCCACGAGCACCTCGAGTTCCACGGGTCGTGGGAGGCGTACCGTGACGCAAAGCTGTCGCTGTTCGAGCGGCTCGCCGTGTCCGGCAGCCCGATGAAGGACACCCTCGCGTGGCCGAAGGCCGCGATCGTCAACGTCGACGATCCGTCCGGGGGCCTGTTCGTCGGCGTCGCCCAGGAGGCGGGCGCACGAATCGTCACGTATGGGACGGACCCGGCAGCCGACGTCCGGGCAACCCACAGCGCGGAGGACACGCACGGGCTCCGGGTCACCTACCACGCGCCGTCTGGCCCGGCCAGCCTCCAGCTCCAACTCGCCGGGCGCTTCAACGTCCACAACGCACTTGCGGTCGTGGCACTCGGCGAGGGCTTGGGGCTGGATCCGGTCGCGGTCCGGGCCGGGCTCGAATCGGTCGAGGGCGTGGCGGGCCGGATGGAGCGGGTCGATGCCGGTCAGCCGTTCGGCGTCGTGATCGACTACGCCCACAGCCCAGCCTCACTCGAGGCCGTCCTGGAGATCCTCGCGCCCGTCGCGGCGGCCCGGGGCGGCGGCCTCATCGCCGTGTTCGGGTCGGCAGGGGAGCGGGACGTCGAGAAGCGGCCGATGATGGGCCGCATCGCCGCCGAGCGAGCCCGCCTCGTGGTCGCGACCGACGAGGACCCCCGCGGCGAGGACCGCGATGCGATTCTCGAGGAGATTGCCCGCGGCGCGGAGGCGGCCGGCAAGCGTCGCGGCCACGACCTGCTCCTCGTCGCCGACCGCCCCGCGGCGATTGCCGCAGCGTTCGAGCGGGCCCGCGCGGGCGACATCGTGCTCCTCGCCGGAAAGGGCCACGAGCACTCGATCATCGGTCCGGGCGGGCCGGTCGCCTACGACGAGCGTGCGACCGCGCTGACCGCACTCGCTGACCTCGGCTACGGAATGCCCGGAGCCAGTTAGGTTGCGCGGCTGCCTGAGCGTCCTGATCATTGCCGCAGCGTTCCTCGTCGGTATCGTCTGGTTCGGCGGTGTGCCGCTCGCCGAAACGGTCGTCGAAGCGAGCCTGACGTCGTCCGCCTTCGAGGCCGACGAACTCGACGTGACCGTCCACGCGGATCCGCCGCTCGTGCTCGCCCTCGGTCGGGCCGACCGTGTCGAGATCGAGGCGACGGGCGTTCGCTGGGAGGACCTGCGAGCCGGATCGATGACGATGCATCTCGACGGCGTCGATCTCCTTGCCCGGACCGCGACCTCGGCCGACGGGCAATTCCGCGACGTCGAGCTGGCGGTCGCTGGGGGCGGGCCGGCCCTCGTCGGGATCGGGATCTCGGGGCCGGCCGGCGAGGCGCGCACGACGATCGATATTGATGGCCCGACGGTCAATCGCGTCGCCTTGGCCGCATTCGAGGAGGAGTTCGGCACCCGTCCGGACTCCGCGGAACTCGTCGCACCGGACGTGATCCGGGTGCGGCTCGGCGGCAGTGAGCTCCAGGGAACGCTGCGGGTCGAGGCAGACGGAGCCCTCGTCGTCGCTTCGGGCCTCGGCACGGTCCGCCTCGTCGAGCCCGACCCGTCGATCCCGCTCCAACTGACTGGCGTTTCGATCGTGAACGGCGGCCTGGAGTTGATCGGAACGCTCGACGTATCCGCAATGCTGCGCTGAGCCCAGGGCCGTCGCGAGCTCCGGCTCCGCACGAACCCACTGCTATCCTTCGAATATGGCCCAGCCTCGCACGACGCCCGCATCCGACGCCACCAAGGCGCCTCGGCCTGCGCGTGTCAAGCGGGCCAAGCCCACTGGGCCCCGCCGAACGCCACCGCCGGCCGCCGCTCAGTCGAAGGATCCCGATCTCGTCGCCCTCCGGAAGCAGCTCCTGAAAACGGTCGCAGGGCACTATCCGCAGGCCGACCTGACGCCAGTTGGAGCCGCCTTCGATCTTGCGGTCGAGGCTCACGAGGGCGCGCGGCGGGCGACCGGCGAGCCGTATGTGACCCACCCGATCGCCTCTGCCCAGATCACCGCCGAGCTCGGGATCGATCCCGTGGCGATCCAGGCGGCGCTCCTCCACGACGTGCCGGAGGACACCGAATACAGCCTGCCCGACCTCGAAGATCGCTTCGGGGCCGAGGTCGCCCACATGGTCGACGGCGTCACGAAGCTCTCGAAGTTCAGCACCCACAGCCACGAGCAGCAGCAGGCCGAGAACATCCGGAAGATGCTCCTCGCGATGGCCGAGGACATCCGGGTCGTCCTCATCAAGCTCGCCGATCGCCTCCACAACATGCGAACGCTTTACGCGCTGCCCTCGGAGAAGCAAGTCCGGATCGCTCGCCAGACGATGGAGATCTACGCCCCGCTCGCCGAACGGCTCGGGATCTGGCAGATGAAGTGGGAGCTGGAGGATCTCGCGTTCAAGGTCCTCGAGCCGGAGCGGTTCCGCGAGCTCGCCAAGCTCCTCGACACGCGGCGGAAGGGCCGCGAGGGCTACATCGAGCGGGCGATCGCGGAACTCGAGCCGAAGCTGAAGGCGGCAAGTATCGAGGCCGACCTGCAGGGTCGCCCGAAGCACATCTTCAGCATCTACAAGAAGATGCAGCGCAAGTCCGCCGAGTTCGGCGAGATCTACGACGTCTACGCGATCCGGATCCTCGTCGACGACGTCCGCGACTGTTACGCGGCCCTCGGCATCGTCCACGCCCTCTGGCGGCCGATCCCCGGCCAGTTCGACGACTACATCGCCGTCCCCAAGAACAACCTTTACCAATCGCTCCACACGGCGGTCATCGCCCTCGACGGCAAACCGCTCGAGATCCAGATCCGGACCCACGCGATGCACCAGGTGTCCGAAGTCGGGATTGCGGCCCACTGGCGCTACAAGGAAGGCTCGAAGTCGGATCGCGAGTACGACGCCAAGCTCGCCTGGCTACGCCAGCTCATGGACTGGCAGCGCGACGTCAGCGACGCCACCGAGTTCGTCGAGGGCATCAAACTCGACATCTTCCAGGACCAGGTCTTCGTGTTCACCCCGAAGGGCGACATCAAGGACCTCCCGGCCGGCGCGACGCCGCTCGATTTCGCCTACCGAATCCACACCGACGTCGGCCACCGCACGATCGGGGCCAAGGTCAACAACCGCCTCGTCCCGCTCGACTATCGGCTGAAGAACGGCGACATCGTCGAGATCGTCACGACCAAGGGCGAGCACGGCCCATCGCGCGACTGGATGAACGTCGTCCGGACCTCCCATGCGCGGGAGAAGATCCGCCAATGGTTCAAACGCAAGGACCGCGACGAGAACATCGTCCACGGCCGTGAGTCACTCGAGCGCGAGCTGCGACGGCTCGCCCGCAAGAGCATCCACGCAGTCGGCCACGACAAGATCGCCGAGGTCGTCAAGCAGTACAACATGGACTCGCTCGACGACTTCTACGCTGCGGTTGGGTACGGCGCGATCAGCGCCCAGCAGGTTGTCATGCGGCTCGGGGTCGTCGATGACGCCGAAGTCGGGCTGCCGACCGTTGCTCCGGCCACCATCCCGGCTCGGACAGGCGGCGTCCGGGTCAAGGGCGTCGGTGACCTGCTCGTCCGCTTCGCCAAGTGCTGTCATCCGATTCCGGGCGACCCAATCGTGGGGTTCATCACCCGCGGCAAGGGCGTCACGGTCCATCTCCAGAGCTGTCCGACGGTCCTGAACGAGCGGGAGGTCCCACGGCTCATCGAGGTCGAGTGGGAAGCGGCCCCGGCCCAGACCTACCCGATCGCGATCCGGGTCGAGGGCTACGACCGGACGGGCCTGCTGAACGACATCACCCAGGTCGTCGCCGAGAACAAGGTGAACATCGTCGCTGCTGCGGTCCATGTGAACCCCGACCACACCGCGATCGTGACGGCCACGCTCCAGGTCGCGTCTGTTTCGCAGCTCGCCCGGGTCATGAGCCGGATCGAGGGGCTCAAGGACGTCCTGAGCGTCCAGCGGGACCTCGGCTAGGGGGCGTCGGCCGTCCACTAGACTTCGGGCCGTGCCGGACTTCCAGGCTCCCCGCGGGACACGCGATCTCCTCCCCGCCGAGCGGGCCGCCTTCCGCCGTCTCGAGACCGTCGCCACGGACCTCGCCGGCCGCTACGGCTACCGCGAGATCGAGACGCCGCTGTTCGAGCAGACCGCGGTGTTTGAGCGCGGCGTCGGCGAGGTGACGGACGTCGTCGAGAAGGAGCTCTTCCGGCTGGCCGCACGAAACGAGGAGTCCGAGTCCTGGGCCCTCCGCCCGGAGCCGACCGCGGGCATCGTCCGGGCCTACGTCCAGCACGGGATGCATACGCTGCCGCAGCCCGTGAAACTCACGATGACCGGGCCCATGTTCCGCTACGACCGACCCCAGGCCGGTCGGTACCGCGAGTTCTGGCAGTTCGACGTCGAGGCCATCGGCGATCCCGGCCCGGCGATCGATGCGGAGCTCATCGAGCTCGCTCTGCGCTTCTATCGGGACGTCGGGCTGACCGATGTCGAGGTCAGGTTGAACTCGATCGGCGACGCCGCCTGCCGCCCGGCCTACGTCGAGGAGCTGACCGCCTTCTACCGGGCCAACGTGGATCGGTTGCCGCCGGTCGAGCGGGACCGCCTCGAACGGAACGTCCTGCGGCTGCTCGACTCCAAGGATCCGGCGATGGTCGAGCTGAACGCTGCGGCGCCAAAGATCACCGACCGCCTGTGCGACGCCTGCGCGGAACACTTTGCCGGCGTCCGTGCCCACCTCGCGGCGCTCGGGATCAGTTACACCCTGGATCCAGGGCTCGTTCGCGGCCTCGATTACTACACTCGGACCGCCTTCGAGTTCTTTCCCAGGAGTGGCGGCGGCCAGCAATCGGCGCTCGGTGGCGGCGGTCGCTACGACGGGCTGGTCGAACTGCTCGGCGGTCGGCCGACGCCCGGCATCGGGTTCGGTGTCGGTCTCGATCGCGTGCTGCTTGCGCTGGCGGCCGAAGGCGTCGCGCCGCGCCCCGAGCCGGCCCCGGTCGCGGTCGTCGTCGGTGCCGATCCCGCTGCGTCCGCCGAGCGGCTGCGTGTCGCCACGGATCTGCGAGGGGCGGGACTGGCAGTGCGGGCCGACCTCGGCCACCGCAAGCTCGGACGACAGCTCGAGGCGGCGTCGAAGGAGGGTGCCCACTTCGCGATCATCCTCGGCGACGAGCTTGCGGACGGGCAGGTTCAGCTCAAGGATCTGCAGGCCGGTACCCAGCGCATCGTCGGTGTCGAGGACCTCGAACGGGAGCTCTCGCGGGCGACCACGTCGCATCGCCACGGGTAGGATTCGAATTCCCGTTGATCGGTCGCACCGAACCGCAGTACCCCGTACCGCTCCCCATGTCGTCGGTTCGTACCAGCCCACGCGTTGGGTTAGGGGCAAAGGGCCCGAGAAGAACGTACGGGTCGCCGGGCTTGCCCCGGGCCCCGATACTTGGGGCAGGGGACAAGTCCCCTTTTCCGGCCATCGCCGGGATCGCACTCATTGAGTCCGGGGCGAAGAAGAGGCGTTGTATCTGATGCTCACACGACTGCGTTCCACCTGGCTGGCAGGAGGCGGGGCGGTGCTACTCGCCCTGTCGCTCAGCGGCGTGGTGGCGGCCGCGGCCCTCGTCACGGCGATTACGACTCCCCAGGTCGACGAGGCTCCGCCTGCAGACGCCGACACGACCCTCACGTTCGAGGACCTCGACGGCGACGGCGTGGATGACGATTGCGACGACGATGTCCAGGCGAATGAAGACGACGCGGCAGCGGCCCAAGAGGCTGTCGACCTGAATGACGACGGCGTCATCTCCACGTCGGAAGCGGCGCAGAGTGATCGCATCGGCGGCACGAATTGCAACCACGGCGGATACGTCAGCATCGTTGCGCACAGCGAAGAGCCGACCGAGGACACGGTGGATCCTGCAGAGGAGCCCGTGGTGTGCGAGACGGTGCCCGTGGTCGAAGAGCCGGTGGTCGAGGAGCCGGTAGCCGACGAGCCGGTCGACACGGCCCCGAACGCGCACGGCAAGGCCGTCTCGAAGGTGGCCCAGGACAAGGACGCCGTGGGCGGCAAGAACTGCAACCACGGCGGCGCCGTCAGCGAGGCCGCGAAGAAGGATCAGGCAGCCAAGGACGCGGCGAAGGCCGCCAGGGACGAGGCGAAGGCCGCCGCCAAGGCCGAGCGAGCCAAGAACCACGCCGACAAGGCAAAGAGCCACGGCAAGAAGCACGGCGGGTAACCGCTGAGTCCAACCGGGTCGAGGCTCGTCGAGCCTCGACCCGGTTTTTCTTGCCCCTGTTACCAGCGCTCGGCGAGGTACCGTGCGTCGCCGGCCACGCCGACGAACGTGGCTGAAGTTTGGTTCAGCTGCCACGGCAGGCCGAGGAACGTGAGCCCAGGCACCTCGGTAACGCCGCGGAGGTGACGTGGCGCGCCTTGCTCGTCGAAGATCGGTAGGTCGATCCAGCTGAAAGCCAGCCGGTACCCGCTCGTCCAGAGGACCGTCGAAACGCCCTCGGCCGGGAGATCGAGCTCCGGGACCTCCGGCGGCTCGAAGTCGAATGGTTCCCGGTCGTCGTGCGGGGCATCGATGCCCGCCGCCTCGATGATCGCGTCGACTTCCGTTCGAATCCGCTCGTCGAAGAACGTATCGGCGAAGCGCAGGTTGGCCGAGAGATCGGGCGATCGAATCCGCTCCGATACGATACGCGAGCCATGACCGACCGGACCCCGGATGCTGGAGCGCCGAATGCCGCGGGGAGCGGCGCGCGAACGCGTCGAGAGATCGACCCGGCCGTGGCGCGGCTCCTCGAGGCGAGGCCCGCAGAGTTCCCGCCCGAGCCGAACCTCCTCCGCGACCCGCCACGGACGCTCGTCGCGATCGGATCGATCGTCGCGATCGTCACGTCGTTGCTGCCATGGGCCGCGCGCAGCCGAGGTCCGGGCGACCTGATCCGGACGGGCTGGACCGGATTTGCCGACGGCTTGCTGATCGCCATCATCGCCGTTGTCCTCTGCGTGCTCACCTTCAACCGATCCGCCGTCGATTCGAAGGACCCGCTCATCCGACGGGCGCCGCTCATCCTGGGGCCTGCCGCGCTGATCCTCTGGGCCAACGGCCAGCGGGCGATGGACGAGGAGATCGCGTACTGGCGCCACCAGGGCTATGACGGTGCCTACCAGCCGTGGCTGTTTGTCTGCCTCGCCGGGGTGCTGTTGTTCACGCTCGGTGGCTTCTGGCTCGGGATGCGGCGCGACGCGGCGGGCGAGAGCTGGAAGGGCGCAGCGATCGCCGGACAGGTCAGGCAGCTCCGAGCGCCCGCCATCGTCGTCGCCTTCCAGCTCGTGACCGCCATCGTCGCGGCTGTCGCGGTCGGCGCCGCGATCCTCGCCACCCAGCTCCATCCACTCGCGGTCGTCATGCCGCTCATCCTCGGGACTGTCGGTGCGGGATTGATCGGGGCCAATGTTGGCGGACGAATTGGGCGGCGCCTGGTGGGCACCACCGCTGATCCGCCTCCCGACAGACGAAGCCGCTACGAGCGGCCCTGAGTCGAACGGCGGCTCGTTCCCGTACGATACGCCGGCCATGACCGACGCCACACCGAGCCTCGCCACGCCCTTTCGCACCCATACCTGCGGCCAGCTGCGGGCGGCCGATGCGGGCTCGCCGGCGAAGCTTTCGGGCTGGGTCCATCGACGACGAGACCTCGGGCACCTCATCTTTCTCGACCTTCGCGACCGCCACGGGATCACCCAGGTCGTCGTCGACCGAACTGAGCAACCGGATGCTCACGCGGTCGCCAGCCGCGTCCGGACGGAGTTCGTGATCACGGTCGGGGGCGAAGTAGCGCGGCGCCTCGAGGGCACGGAGAACCCCAAGCTGCCGACGGGCGACATCGAGCTCCGCGTGTCCGACGCGACGCTCCTGTCCGAGGCGCAGACCCCGCCGTTCCCGGTCAACGAGCCGAATGCCCAGATCGACGAATCGCTCCGGCTCAAATACCGCTACCTCGACATCCGCCGCGAGCCAATGCAGCAGCGCCTCCTGCTGCGAAGCCGTCTCGTCCAGTCCATACGCGAGGTCCATCACGCCAACGAGTTCGTCGAGGTCGAGACACCGTTGCTCATCAAGAGCACGCCGGAGGGCGCCCGGGACTTCATCGTCCCGAGCCGGCTCCAGCCCGGCACCGTCTACGCGCTGCCCCAGAGTCCGCAGCAGCTCAAGCAGATCCTCATGGTCGCGGGCATCGACCGCTACTTCCAGATCGCCCGGTGCCTTCGGGATGAGGACCTGCGCGGCGACCGCCAGCCGGAATTCACCCAGCTCGACCTCGAAATGAGCTTTGTCGACGAAGGCGCGGTCATGGACTTCGTCGAGCGGATGATCGTCGAGGTCTCGCGGGCGACCGTCCCTGACCGGCCGATACAAGAAGACCCGTTTCCGCGGTTCACGTACGACGAGGCGATGAACCGGTTCGGCTCGGACAAGCCCGACATCCGTTTCGGGATGGAGCTGGTGGATCTCGGGCCGCAGCTGGTCGACCCGAGCGGTGCGGCAGCCTCGGGCTTCCGGGTGTTCGACGAGACGCTGGCGTCGGCCGGCCGGGTCAAGGCGATCGTTGCCCCCGGCATGGCCGGCCTGACCCGGCGTGAGGTCGACGAGCTGACCGAGCGAGCCAAGCGGTTCGGTGCGAAGGGCCTGGCATATCTCGCTCTCGAAGCTGGCGGCGAGATCAAGGGCCCCATCGCGAAGTTCCTGTCCAAGGAGCTGACCCGCTCGATCGTCGAAGAGACAGGCGCAAACGAGGGCGATCTCATCCTGGTCGTCGCCGATTCAGCGGACGTGGTGGCTGAAGTCCTCGGCCGGCTCCGGGTGGAGCTCGGCGGACGGCTTGGGCTCGCGGATCCCGACGTTCTGGCCTATTGCTGGGTCCACCGCTTCCCGATGTACAAGTGGGATTCCGATGGTGGCCGCTGGGACGCGACGCACAACCCATTCAGCGGCGTGGTCCCTGACGACGAGGATCTGCTCGTCACGGCCTCCGGCGATCCGGCGACGCCGAGCCCGGACGATCCCGCCGGCCGTGCCCGCGCGCTGCAGTACGACGTCGTGCTGAATGGTTGGGAGCTGGGCGGCGGCTCGATCAGGATCTGGCGCCGTGACCTCCTCGAGCGCAGCTTCGGGCTGCAGGGCTACAGCCTCGAGCAGATGCGCGAGCGGTTCGGGGCGGTGCTCGAGGCCTTCGACTACGGCCCGCCGCCCCACGGCGGGATCGCGATCGGTATCGACCGCTGGGCGGCGCTCTTCTCGCGCCAGACGAACATCCGCGAGGTAATGGCCTTCCCGAAGACGCAGTCGGGGGCGGACCTCATGCTCGACGCCCCGTCGCCACCCGATCTTGCCCAGCTCGAGGAGCTGGGGCTGAAGTTCGTCGGTGCTCCTCGGAAGCCAGCATCCGGCAGCGACGTCGAGGTTGGCAGCTGAGCACAGGCGGGGACCCTGAGGCTGCGGCCGCCGCGACCGGGCTGCCGTGGCCCCTCGAGGGGATTGCCCGGCGGCCGCGGCTGGCGGCGCTCCTCGGTGCGATGTGCATCGCGTTCTCGGGGATCTTCTATCAATTTGCCGATGTGTCGCCGTCGACCGGGACGGTGTTCCGTTGCCTGTTCGGGCTGCCGATCCTCCTTGGCGTGGCCTACCTCGAGCGGCGCAAGTTCGGGGCGATGCCCGCTGCGACGATTCGCTTGGCCGCGATCGCCGGCATCTTTTTCGCCGGCGACCTGACCTTCTGGCACCACGCGATCGAGGCGGTCGGGGCGGGCCTGGCGACCGTGCTCGGCAATCTCCAGGTGCTCGTCGTTGGGTTCGTTGCGTGGGCGATCTTCGGCGAACGACCGACGAATCCGACGCTGTTCGCGATCCCGATCGTCCTCGTTGGCGTCGCCCTCATTGCGGGCGTGGGCGGCGGTGCGTACGGCGCGGATCCGGTGCTCGGTGTTGTCCTGGGGCTGCTGACCGCGCTCTGTTACGCCGGCTACCTGATCATCATCCGCCGCGGCGGGCACGACCTCCGACGACCGGCCGGGCCAGTGGCGATCGCAACGGCCTCGACTGCGGTGACGGCGACGCTGATCGGCCTCGTCGTCGGCGATCTCGACCTCCTCCCGGCACCTGCCAGCCTCGGTTGGCTCGCCCTCCTCGGGATCACGTCCCAGTCGGCCGGGTACCTCCTGATCTCCCTGTCGCTGCCGCGTCTGCCCGCCGTCCTGACATCGATCATCCTTCTCTCCCAGCCGGTGGCCACGGTCGGCCTGTCCATCGTCCTCCTGGGAGAGGCGCCGTCTCCGGCGCAGCTGGCGGGCGTAGCCCTCGTCGTCGGTGGAATCGCTGTAGCCACGCTGGGCGGGCGGCCAGCCGGGATCAAGCGTCGCGAACGCGCACGGAGGAGCCCGTCGTGGCAGGTCGGCGTCAGCCGGGCTGATCGGGATCGAGCGCGGCCGCCTGGCCGTAGGGCGCGAGCGCCGGGCCCTCGAGCGGGCCGTCGTCGGGCTCGTCGGCCTGCATCGCGCCCCATTCGTGGACATGGCCGCCGGCGGGCTCTGACGGACCCGCGTAGGGCGGCAGCTCGGCGCGGGGCGTCTCGCGATCGTGCGTGGTGCCCGGGTCGCCGAGGGCGATCAGGCGCTGGGGCACGCCCGCGGCGACGAGATCGCCCGGGATCGTCGGGGGCATCCGGTCCGGCGCGACCGCCCGCAGCGCCGGCAGGGCCTCGAGGGGCAGGAGCACGGGCCAACCCGCCTCGTCCTCGAACGTGGGCGTCAGGAGAGAGCCGGCTGCCGGCCCGTGTGCCTCGATCATCGAGGTCACAGTCTCCGGCCCCACCCAGGCCATCCGCGACGGCCAGATGAAGGCGCCGCTCGTCTCGCGGACGCTCTCGAGCGCGACCTCGATGCCGCGGATCATCTGGCCGGCCGGGCCCATCTCGACCGGCGCTGGTTCCGCGAGGGTCACGGGACTGCCAGCGAGAGCGGTCGCGACTGTGCCCTCGGGGTCGTGGGCGACGACGATGATCGGTGTCGCCCCACCGGACCAGGCGACGTCGGCGATCCGCCGGACCGATGGCATCCCGTCCGCGTCGGCGAGCGCCGATTCGGGGCTTGCGGCGAGGATGATCGCGGCGACGGTCACCAGTCGATGCTAGCAGCCGGCGGGTCAGCCTAGGGGAGGCGGTTGGACATTCGTGCGAGAATGGCCGACCCGCATCGCCTGGAGAACCGCCCGCCCGTGCCCACCGCCCCCAACCTCGCGATCCGCAGCGACCTGCGGAACATCGCCATCGTCGCTCACGTGGACCACGGCAAGACGACGCTCGTCGACGCGATGCTCCGCCAGACGGGGACCTTCCGCTCGAACGAGGCGGTGGTCGATCGGGTCATGGATTCGGGCGATCTCGAGCGCGAGAAGGGGATCACGATCCTCGCCAAGCAGACGACCGTGGACCATGGCGACGTGCGGCTGAACATCGTCGACACGCCGGGTCACGCGGACTTCGGTGGCGAGGTCGAACGGTCGCTCCTCATGGTCGACTCGGTCCTGCTTCTCGTCGACGCGGCCGAAGGGCCACTGCCTCAGACCCGCTACGTGCTCCAGAAGGCCATGGCCCGGCGGCTGCCTGTCGTCGTGGCCCTCAACAAGATCGACCGATCCGACGCCCGACCGGGCGAGGTCCTCGACGAGGTCTACGAGCTCTTCATGGACCTCGGCGCCGATGAGCACCAGATCGAGTTCCCGGTCGTCTACACGAACGCCAAGCTCGGGACGGCGACGAGGAAGCTCGATGAGCCCGGCGCCAACCTGCGGCCGCTCCTCGACATCCTCGTCGAGGTCACGCCGCCGCCGTCGTACACGCCTGATCACCCGCTCCAGCTGCTCGTGACGAATCTGTCGGCCAACGAGTATGTCGGGCGGATGGCCGTAGGGCGGATCTGGAACGGAACGATCCGAACCGGGCAGCGAATCACCGTCCAGCGCGAGGAGGCCGACGACACAGCCGGAACAGTCGAGCCCGGGCGGATCGTCACCCTCACTGGCACGGTGACCGCGCTCCAGACGGCGCACGGGATCGAGCGGATCGACATCGCCGAGGCGGGACCAGGCGACATCGTATCGGTGGCGGGGCTTCCGGAGGTGACGATCGGCGACACGCTGACCGATCCGGCCGACCCGCGGCCCCTGCCGCGACTCGACGTTGACGCGCCGACGCTCAGCATGACGTTCGGGGTGAACACCTCGCCGCTCTCGGGGCGAGAGGGCAAGTACGTCACCTCGCGCCAGATCAAGGCCCGGCTCGACCGAGAGACACTCGGCAACGTCTCGATCGAGGTCCGGCTGACCGAGAGCGGCGACACATTTGAAGTTCGCGGCCGGGGCGAGCTCCAGCTCGCGGTGCTCCTCGAGCAGATGCGGCGCGAGGGCTTCGAAATCACTGCCTCTCGCCCGGAGGTGCTGTTGCGGACCGTTGACGGTCAGACCCACGAACCGTACGAGCGGATCACGATCGACATCCCACCCGACTACATCGGCGCGGTCCAGGAGGCGCTCTCCGCCCGCAAGGGTCGCCTCGAGCAGATGACGACCGACGCTGATGGGCGCGTCCGGATGGAGTTCGTGTTGCCGGTCCGCGGGCTTATCGGCTACCGGGGCCAGCTGCTCACCGACACCCGTGGGACGGCGCTGCTCCACCAGATCGGCGAGGGCTACGGGCCGTGGGCCGGCGAGGTGACGCATCGAACGAACGGGGTGCTCGTCGCCGACCGGAGCGGAACGTCCAATGCGTATGGTCTCTTCAACCTCGAGGAGCGAGGCGAGCTGTTCATCGGGGCGGGGATCGAGGTCTACGAGGGGATGATCGTCGGGGAGTGCTCGCGCTCGGGCGACATGAACGTCAACGCGACGAAGACCAAGCAGCTGACGAACATCCGGACCCACTCCCACGACGAGTCGCTCCGCCTCACGCCGCCGCGGGCACTCACCCTTGAGTCGGCACTGGAGTTCATCGCGGCCGACGAGCTGGTCGAGATCACGCCAGCCTCCATCCGCCTCCGGAAACGGGCCCTGTCGGAACACGACCGACGCCGCGAGAAGGGCCGCCAGGAGGACCTCAGCCGAGCCGTCGAGGCGTAGCGCCTTGGCCGGCGGCACCTGTCACGCCTGCCGGACCAACCGACCAACGAGCCCGCCGCCGTTCGCCCGTTGTCACGCCAGCCGGACCAACCGACCAACGAGCCCGCCGCCGTTCGCCCGTTGTCACGCCAGCCGGACCAACGCGTCCAATGAGCCCGCCGCCGTTCGCCCATTGTCACGCCAGCCGGACCACGCGCCGACGAGCGGCGCATCGACCGCACAGCGTCACGCCGCCGGAGACGGCGAGGGCCGGCGCGACTCGAACAAGCACATCGCCCGGCCGCTCTTCTCCCACGTGAATTCGCGCATCGTGTCGTGAACCTTCTCGGCGACGCGGCGCGAGGCCAGGTTCTCCGGGGCGACAATCGAGACGACGCGATCGAACCCGAGCTCGTCGAGCACTAGCTTGCGGCAGGCGACGGCCGCCTCGGTCGCATAGCCGCTGCCCCATTCACGCCGGACGATGTGATAACCGATCTCCGGCACTAGTTCGCCTTCGACGGGCTGGAGCATCGGGCCGCAGTCACCGAGAAAGGCGCCGTCGGCGGACCGCTCGACGGCCCACAGCCCGAAGCCGTTGCGTAGATAGCTCTCGCGAGCCCAGGCGATCCAGCCTTCGGTCTCGGCCCGCGTCTTCGGCGCCGGATAGTGCTCCATCGCGATCGGGTCGCCGAGGACCTCGAGGAGTGCGTCGACGTCGTCGAATGTGAGCTCTCGGAGAGTCAAGCGAGGGGTTTGGGCAACGGTCCGCGGCGATGACACCCAGACAGCCTATTCTCCCGGGTCGGCCAGGCCCGCGACGCGGCGTACAATCGCGACCCATGGCGATCTACCTCGATCACGCCGCCACGACGCCGCTGCGCCCCGAAGCGCTCGACGCGATGCTCCCGTTCCTGACCGAGCAGTTCGGGAATCCGTCGTCCGCCCACGCGTTCGGGCGCAAGGCGCGGGCTGCCCTGGACGAGGCCCACGAGCGCGTCGCGACGCGCCTCCACGCGGAACCGCGGGAGATCATTTTCACGTCGGGCGGCACCGAGGCCAACAACCTCGCGATCAAGGGCGCCGCATGGGCGGGCAAGGCCCGTGGCCACCGGATCGTGACCTCGCCCGTGGAGCACCACGCGGTCAGTCACACCCTCAAGTACCTCGAGCGGTTCGGCTTCGAGGTCGTCGAGGTCGCCGTCGACCGCTACGGGCGGATCGACCCGAACGAGCTGGATGCGGCGATCACCGACAAGACGATCCTCGTCTCCGTCATGTTGGCGAACAACGAGGTCGGCACCGTCCAGCGAATCGCCGAGATCGCCCGCCGGGTGCACGCCCACAAGGGCGTCCTCATGGCCGTCGACGCGGTCCAGGGCGCGCCGTACATCGATCTCGACGTCGAGGCGCTGGGCGTTGACATGCTCTCGATCGCCGCCCACAAGTTCGAGGGCCCGAAGGGCGTCGGCGCGCTCTACCTCCGTCACGGCACGCACATCCTCGCCCAGCAGCAGGGCGGCGAGCAGGAGCGGCACCGCCGGGCCGGAACGGAGAACGTCGCCGGGGCCGTCGGGCTCGCGGCGGCGTACGACCTCTCCTGCGAGGAGCGACCGGAGACCGTCAAGCGCCTGCGCCGGCAGCGCGATCGGCTCAAGCAGGCCGTGCTCGCGGTCGAGGGCGCCGAGCTGACGGGTCATCCGAAGGAGCGCCTGCCGGGCCTCCTCTCGATCATCGCCCGTGACACCGACGGCGCGTCGGTGACGCTGTCGCTCGACCTCGAGGGGATCGCCTGTTCGGTGGGTTCGGCGTGCACAACGGGTTCGACCGAGGTGTCGCACGTCCTGTCGGCGATGGGCTACCCGGACGAGGAGGCGCGCGGGGCGCTCCGGCTGTCCCTCGGCCGGACGACCACCGATGCCGAGATCGACACGGCCTGCGAGGTCGTGCCGCGGGTCCTCGCCTCGATGCGCCTGGGATCCGCGGCTGTTGCGGCCGATCCGCTCGGTCAGGGCGTGGGCGTGTGAGCCGGATCCTCGTGGCGATGTCGGGGGGCGTCGACTCGTCCGTTGCTGCGGCGCTTGTCGCCGAGCAGGGTCATGACGTCGTTGGTGTCTGGATGCGGCTCCATGACGTCGCGGATTCGTACTCGGAGTTCAAGAAGAGCTGCTGCTCGCTGGATGCGGCGGACGACGCGCGCCGGGTCGCCGGTCAGCTCGGGATCCCGTTCTACGTCATGAACCTGGAGCGCGAGTTCGACGCCGGGGTCCTTCAGCCGTTCCTCGACGCGTATCTCGACGGCCGGACCCCGAGTCCCTGTGTCGACTGCAATACGTACGTCAAGTTCGGGGCCCTGCTGGGACGGGCGCGTCACCTGTACGACTGCGATGCGGTGGCGACCGGCCATTACGCGCGGCGGGTGGTCGCCGACGACGGCGCAGTTCGCCTCGCTCGCGCCCGCGACGGCGACAAGGACCAGACGTATTTCCTGTACGGGCTCCGCCAGGACCAGCTCGAGCACGCCCGTTTCCCGCTCGGCGAGCTGACCAAGCCCGAGGTCCGGTCGGTCGCCCGCTCGCTCGATCTCGTGACCGCCGACAAGCCCGAGAGCCAGGAGATCTGCTTCGTCCCCGGCGGCGACTATCGCGAGGCGCTCCGGGAGCGAGCGGGCTGGCGGCCCGAGCCGGGGCCGCTGCTCGATGTCGGCGGCGACAGAGTGGGGGAGCACCGCGGCGTCGGCGGCCTACACCGTCGGTCAGCGGCAGGGACTCGGGGTCGCGCTCGGCGAGCCCCGCTATGTCAGCCGCATCGATCCCTCAGTAATACGATCCAGCTCGGCCGCCGCGAGGATCTCGAGACGACGACGATTCCTCTCGAGCGCGTCAGCTTCGTCGCCGGTGGCCCGCCGGCGGCTCCCGACGGCACCTTCCGCGCCGAGGCCCGGATCCGCCATCGCGCGACGCCGATCCCCGCCACGATCCGCCCCGCGTCATCTGCCGAACCCGCCCGCGGCGGCCGCTGGATCGTGGAGACCGACGACCCTGTGTGGGCCGCCGCGCCCGGCCAGGCATGCGTCCTGTACGACGGCGAGATCGTCCTCGGTGGTGGCCGGATCGCTCGTCCTGGCGCCGACGCGCCCGAGCTACGGGCGAGCGCCTGATGATCGGCCCAGCGCCGATCCTCGCCTTCCTCGTCGGCCTCTTTCACACCAGCCTGTACGTCCTCATTCGCGGCTCCGCGGGCGGCCAGCTGCCGCTCCTCCTGGTCGCCGCGGTCCTCGGGGCGTGGGCGGGCGACGCCGTGGGGGCGCGTCTCGGGATCGACGTCCTCAGGATCGGTGACTTCCGGCTCCTGCCCGCATCGGTGGTGGCATGGGTCGGGATCGCCTTCGTCTCGATCGTCGCGATCCTCGGCCCGACGCGCAGGAAGGCAGGCCCGTGAGCGACAACGATTCCCTCATCGCACGCCTGGGCCAGGCAGCCGAGGCCGTGACCGGCGACGATCAGCGCGCCACTACATTCGCCCGGGGCCTGATCCTGGGAGCGCTCGTCGGCGCCGCAATCGCCGGCTCGACGATCTGGCAGCGGCGCCGCCAGGCCGGCCCGGGACTGCCGGCGCCTGGTGCGCAGCGCGATCGGCCGACCGGCGGTCTCTAGGCCTCAGCGCGCGAGCAGCACCGCAACGAGGGCCACGACGGCCGGCACGGTCTGGACGAACAGGATTCGGCGATTGACGGTCGCCGCGCCGTAGATCCCGGCGATGGCGACGGCCGCCAGGAAGAACAGCTTCACCTGGAAGCCCACCGGATCAGGCGCGATAACGCCCCAGACGAGGCCCGCGGCGAGGATCCCGTTGTAGAGGCCCTGGTTAGCGGCGAGCGTTGCCGACTGGTCGGCGAAGGCCTGGTCGGTCCCGAATGAACGGCGACCGCGCTCCGTGCGCCACAGGAACATCTCGAGAACGAGGATGTAGACGTGGATCGCGGCCACGGCGAGTACGAGAACGTTCGCGATGACGGGCATCAGGGCTCCGCAGGGTGGTCGTCGCCGGACTGTAGCAGGCGCCCAGCACCACTCGGGTCGGCCGACCGTCCGTTCGGTACCATTGCGGCCGATGCCGAGTCCGCCCGTCCCCCACGACGCAAGGATCAAGCCGCTGTCCTCGGCCGAGATCCGCCGGCGGTTTCTCGACTACTTCGAGGAGCGCGGTCACACGATCGTGCCCAGCGCGAGCCTCGTTCCGGCGGGCGACCAGACGCTCCTCTTCACGAACTCCGGGATGGTCCAGTTCAAGGACGTCTTCACCGGTGCCGAGAAGCGCTCCTATACCCGGGCGGTCGACTACCAGCGTGTCCTGCGCGTCGCCGGCAAGCACAACGATTTCGAGGAAGTCGGCCGGACGCCGCGGCATCACACGTTCTTCGAGATGCTCGGCAACTGGAGCTTCGGCGACTACTTCAAGCGCGATGCGATCCATTGGGCATGGGGCTTCCTGACCAAGGATCTCGGGATCCCGCCGGAACGACTGGCCGCGACGACCTACACCGACGACGAGGTCGCCTGGAACGTCTGGCGCGACGAGATCGGGCTGCCGCCGGAGCGGATGGCGAAGTGGGGCAACGTCGACGCCGGCGACGACAAGAACTTCTGGCGGATGGCCGAGACGGGCCCGTGCGGGCCGTGCAGCGAGATCCACTTCGACCGAGGCGTGGAGTTCTCGGAGGGGCCGCAATGCGTCCCCGACCACAGCGAGACGTGCCCCCGCTGGCTCGAGATCTGGAACCTCGTCTTCATGGAGTTCGACCAGCGGCCGGACGGCCGCCACCCGCTGCCGTTCACCAGCGTCGACACTGGCCTCGGACTCGAACGCCTGGCCAGCGTCCTGCAGCAGGTCCCGACCAACTACGACATTGACATCTTCCAACCGATCCACGCCCGGATGCGCGAGCTGCTGGGCCACGACCCGGACGCCTTCGAAGCCGAGCGCTTCAGCTACCAGGTGATCGCCGATCACTCGCGGGCCGTGACGTTCCTCGTCGCCGACGGCGTCCTGCCGTCGAACGAGGGCCGCGGCTACGTCCTCCGACGGATTCTTCGCCGCGCCGTCCGCCACGGCAGGTTGCTCGGGCGCCGCGAGCCGTTCATGGCAGAGACCGCCACGGTCGTCATCGACACGATGGGCGACGCCTACCCGCACCTGCTCGAGCGGCGGGACGAGATCCTCGCGGCGATCGGGCGGGAAGAGGCCCAGTTCGGCCGGACCCTCGACGCGGGCACGAAGCTGCTCGAAGAAGCTCTCGCAGGGATCGCGGCCACGCGAGCGGACCGTCGGCCGCCGCGCCGAGGACCTGCTTCCGGACGCTCCGGTCCTGCTGGGCGACGTTGCCTTCAAGCTCCACGACACATTCGGGTTCCCGTTCGACCTGACCGTCGAGCTGGCCGCGGAATATGGCGTCCGGGTCGATCGCGAGGGGTTCGAGGCAGCCCTCGCCGAGCAGCGGGAACGGAGCCGGAGCGGCAAGAAGGCTGAGTTGTCCAAGCAGGCCGAGACCGCGGCGCTCTACGGCGCGATCCACGCTCGGGCTGGCGACACGCAGTTCCTGGGCTACGAGGGCACGGAGGCGCAGGGCCGGGTCGTCGCGATCGTCCGTGACGGCATCGAGTTCGATGAGCTGACCGGCCAGGGCGAGGCGGAGGTCGTGCTCGATCGGACCCCTTCTACGCCGAGGGCGGCGGCCAGATCGGCGACCGCGGCGAGCTCCGCGAGGCCGGCGGCGGGTCGCCGTTGTTCGCCGTGAACGACACCCAGCGGCCGCTTGGCGGGCTGATCGTCCATCGCGGGACCCTTCACGGGCGGCTCCGGGTCGGCGAGACGGTCGACGCCGTCGTCGACGCGGAGCGGCGCGCCCACACGATGCGCAACCACACGGGAACGCATCTGCTCCATCGGGCGCTCCGCAACGTCGTCGGAGAGGGTGCCCGCCAGGCGGGCTCCCTCGTGACCCCGGATTACCTCCGGTTCGACTTTCCCTTGGATCGGGGATTCGAGCGGGACGAGCTGTCGGCGATCGAGGCGGAGGTGCGGCGCGTCATCCGCGACGACCGAACAGTTTCACCCAGCTTCATGACGATGCAGGAGGCCGTCGCTGCCGGCGCCGATGCGTTCTTCGACGAGAAGTACGGCGAGACCGTCCGGACCGTCCGGATCGAGGGCTACAGCCACGAGTTGTGCGGCGGGACGCACTGCCGCGCGACCGGCCAGATCGGCAGCTTCGTCATCACGGGCGAGCGATCGATCGGCTCGGGGATGCGGCGGATCGAGGCCCTCACGGGTGCCGGAGCGGACGCCTGGCTCGACGCGCGGCTTGCGACGCTCGAGGCCGCGACCGAGACCGCCGGCGCCCAGTCGGCGGAGGCCCTACCCGACCGCATTCGGGCGCTTCAGGACGAGCTTCGCGAGACGAGGCGTCGACTCAAGTCGGCCGGCGGAGCGGGGCTGCCCAAGCCAGGCGAGCTCGCCGCGGCGTCCCAGGAGGTGGCCCCGGGCGTGAGCCTCGTCAGCTTCGCCGGGCCGTACGAATCGATCGATGCCCTGAAGGCCGCCGCCAAGGACGTCCGCGGGGTGTTTGACTCGGGCGTCATCGCCCTCGGCCTCGACGCAGACGAACCGCAGATCTTCGTGACGGTCAGCGACGACCTCGTCGGTCGCGGAGTCTCGGCAGGGGACCTCGTCCGCGAGGCCGTCGCGGCGATCGACGGCCGAGGTGGCGGCCGCCCCGAGATGGCCCAGGGCAAAGGCTCGCGCCGGGAAGGGCTGCCTGAGGCACTTGCCACGATCGAAGCCACGGTGACGCGAACGGTCGGAAGCCCGGCGTGACGCCGGAGGTCGTCGCGGGTTGGACTGCGCTCGTCGCGGCGGCGGCGACCGTCGTCGGTGCCGTAACGCTCGTTCTCTTCTTCTCGCGTGGCGAGCCGTGGGGCAGGCTGAACGACGCGAGCAGCGTCGTCCTGATGCTCGCGATGGTCCCGGTCGCACTGCTTGTCGCTACGATCGAGACGGAGACAGTCACGACGGTCGTCCTGCCCGTGGCGGCGATCGGGATCGGCGCGATGCTGCTCGTGGCCGCACTCCAGGCGTTGCTCGTTGCCCGGCGGGTGACGTACGAGCAGACGAAGGCGCGGGTACTGTTCGGTGGAGCGGTCATCGGGCTGTGGTACATCGCCAGCGGCCTGCTCGCCGGGCACACGGCACTCGAGGGCGCGCTCGCCTGGCTGGCAATCGGGTCAGGTATTGGGTTCGTGGCGATCGGATATGGGTTCGCCGTTGGCAACGAGCGGCATCCGCTCTCCGCGCTTGGCGGCGCGCTACTTCTCGGGGCGTCGACGACATTCTTCGTGGTCCTCGGCACGCGGCTCGTTACCGGCGACCTCGTCGTCCCCGCCTGGAACGCCTGAATGGCCTTCTGGCGGAAGATCCTCCAGCGGGACGGCGGTGAGTCGCTCGCCATCTGCACGGCACTCGACATCGGGACCGAGTTCGCCAAGGCCCTCGTCTTCGAGATCGGCGATGACGGCCACGGGACGGTTCGCGGCGTCGGACGGAAGCGCCAGGGCCTCAGCCACATGCAATCCGGCACCGTCGCGGACATCCCCGCGGTCGTCGACAACTGCGCGGTCGCCCTCCAGGAGGCCGAGGAGATGGCCGGCTTCCGGCCGAGCCAGGTCGTCGTCGGGATCGCCGGCGAGCTGGTCAAGGGCTTCACCACGACCCACAGCCAGGAGCGCAAGAAGCCGGACCAGCCGATCAGCGAGTCCGAGCTCCAGAAGCTCATTGACTTCGTCCAGCGCGAAGCTCTCCGGGAAGCCGAACGCTCGATCACCTGGGAGACCGGCCTCCCAAACGTCGACGTCCGCCTCGTCCACGCCGCCGTCGTCGGGGCCGCGATCGACGGCTACGCGCTTACGAACCCCGTCGGGTTTCAGGGTCGTCACGTGAAGATCGGGATCTTCAATGCGTTCGCCCCGCTCGTGCATCTCGGCGCCCTCCAGAGCGTCACGTCGCAGCTCGATCTCGAGCTGCTCGAAGTTGTGGCCGAGCCGTACGCGGTCGCCCGCGTCCTCGGCTCCGAATCGATCCGCCAGGCCGGTGCCCTGTTCGTCGACGTCGGCGGCGGGACGACCGACGTCGCCCTGGTCCGATCCGGCGGCATCGAGGGGACGCGGATGTTCGCCCTCGGTGGGCGCGCCTTCACGAAGTCCCTGGCCGATCGGCTCGATCTACCGTTTCCGCGCGCCGAATTCGACGAAGGTCGACTACGCTCGGGGCCTCAGCGTGGAGCGACGCGACGAGATCGCCAAGATCGTCGCCGACGACGTCGAGGTCTGGGCCGCTGGGGTCGAGCTAGTCATGGAGGAGCTCGGCGGCGGCGACCTGCTGCCGAGCCGGATTTACATTTGCGGCGGCGGCTCCCGACTCCCCGAGATCCGCGAGGCGATCGCCAACGAGCGCTTCTGGAAGCGCCTCTCGTTCGCCAGGCCGCCGGAGGTCGTCGTGATGGCCCCCGACCAGATCGAGACGATCTCTGACGCGACGAACCTCCTTGTCGATCAGCAGGACGTGACGCCGCTCGGACTTGCCTACCAGGCGATCGAGCTCCAAACGACCGAAGATCCGCTCGACGCCGCCCTCCGCCGGGTCCTCCGCGCGATGAAGGTCTAGGCTCTCATCGATGGCGACCGGCACCGTCTTTCTCGACGTCGACGACGAAATCACATCCGCGGCCGCCCGCATCCGCGGGTCCGAGGCGACGAAGGTCGCCCTCGTCGTGCCATACGGCTCGCGGATCGCGACGTCGCGGATGAACTTCCGTCTCCTGTCACGCGAGGCGGTCGTCAACAATCGGCGGCTGTCGATCGTCGCCACGGATCCTGCGACGCGGGCACTCGCGGCATCGGCCGGTCTGCCGGTGTTCGCGAGCGTCGCCGAATGGGACGCGGCTGCCGCCGGGACCTTGGGCGTATCGGCATCCGATGGCGCGCAGGCGGTGATCACCGCCCCGGCCATTCCCGCGACGTCCACGCCGTCCGCGTCGGCGGCCGCTCTCGCGGCCACGGCGATCGCCGCGGACACCGCGACCAGCACGGCGGCCGCCACAACCTCAACAGCGCGCCGAAAGGCCGCGAAATCCGTCGCGCCGGAGCAGGCCATGTTGCCCCTGGCTCCGGCTCCGACGGTCGCGGTCGCAAGTCCCGCAATGCCGCGGTCTCAAACGTCCGCACCGGCGCCCGCCGGCTCGCCTGTAGCGTCGGCCCCGAGTCGTATCGCCGTGGTCAGGGGCCAGTCGCTGCCACAGATCGGTGCCCCGGCCGTCGTCATCGCGGCCGTCGCGGTGCTCGCCCTTGTCGTGGCCGGCGTCGGCGCGTTCCTCTTCCTGCCCTCGGCCGAGATCGTCGTGACGCCTCGCCCGGAGAGCATCGGCCCGATCGCCCTCGTCGTCCGGGCGGACCCGGACATCACGTCCCCGAACGCGGCAGAGAACCTCGTCCCGGCTCAGCGCCTGGAGGTACCCGTCTCCGCGTCGGATACGTTCCCCGCCACCGACAAGCGGGTCGAGGAGGAACAGGCCGCCGGGGAGGTCGTGTTCCAGAGCCTGAACTCGGGCGCCGAGAACACGATCGCGAAGGGCAGCATCGTCTCGACCGAAGGCGGCATCGCGTTCCAGACGACGGCGACGATCACGCTGCCGAGGGCCACGATCATCCCCGGGACGCCGATCGAGATCCGACCGTCGTCCAAGAGCGTCGGCGTCGTCGCCGTCAAGTTGGGGACGGCCGGAAACGTGCAAACAAACGCCATCACTGTCGTCCCGCGGGACGAAGACCCGGAGCTGACCAAGGTCAGGAACCCCAACCCGACCGCCGGCGGGACCCACGAGGAGTTCCCACGGATCGGCCAGGAGGATGTCGACGCGGCCATCGTGGCCCTCGAGGCGAAGCTCGCCGACGACTTCGAGGCTGCCCTGGCCGATGGCGCGGGCGCTCCGGCGAACGCCACGGTCTTCGCCGAGACGGCGGAGCTTGGCGATTCGACGCCGACGGTCGATCCGGCCACGCTCGTCGGCAAGGAGGTCGCGACCTTCGAGCTCGGGCTAACGGCTAGCGGGACGGTGATCGCGGTCGATTCCTCGCCGGTCATCGACATCGCCGAGACCCGGCTCCTCTCGAACGTCGGCGCCGACCACCGCCTCGTCGAAGGCTCGGTCGAGATCACGCCGGGCGATCCGACCGTCACGGGCGGCGAGGTCTCGTTCCCGGTGACCGCCAAGGCGCGACGCGTCCCGATCCTCGACCCGGTGGAGCTGCTCGCTGCCATCGAGGGTCGAACGATCGCCGAGGCGCGCTCGATCCTCGGTCAGTTCGGCGACGTCGTGATCACCCCGTGGCCGGAGTGGGTCACGACGATTTCGGGTATCGAGTCGCGGGTCACGCTCGAGATCGTGGGCCAGACCGACGCGGCGTCTGACGGCTCGCCGTCGCCGTCGGGGTCGGTGCGGCCGTCGACGACGCCTCGGGCTACCGTGACGATGAAGCCGTCGGCTGGGGCGCCGTCCTCGAGCGACCTGCCGGTCGCCAGCCCCGCACCGTGACGCGGATTCTTGGGGCGGATCTCGGCGAGAGGCGGATCGGGCTGGCGGTGGCGGATCGCGACGGAGGGCTGGCGACGGCCCTCGTGACCCTCTACCGCTCGACGCCGGCGCAAGAGGCTGCTGCGATCGCCCGGATCGCGATGGAGCAGGACGCGGACGAGCTCGTCGTCGGGCTGCCGCTTCACGCGTCCGGTGCGGCCGGAACCCAGGCCGAGATCACCCGCGACTGGGTCGCTGCGCTCGAACCGCTCGTTGGCGTCACAATTACCCTGCGCGACGAGCGCCTGTCGAGCCACCTCGCGGAGGCCCGCGTCGGCCCGATGAAGCGGGGACGCTCCGGCGGCCCACCGAGCAGGACCCAGCGAGACGCCCACCGTGGCCGGGTCGATCGCGAAGCGGCGGCGATCATCCTCCAGGATGAGCTCGATGCCCGCGCCGCCAAGGCGGCGAACCCGGCGAACCCGGCGAACCACGCGAACCCGGCGACCCAGGCGACCCAGGCGGACGGGGGATCAAGCCCTGACGACGACATGGAGACCACACGATGACCCTCCGCTCCGGCGGACGCCCCCGGGACGCACGGCAGGCCCACCCCATCGTCGAGGACTACGCGCGAGGAGACGTGGGAGCCGGAGTACCGGCGATCGCCGGGGAACGGACACGGATCGAATGGCGGGGGATATGGGCGGCGCGGCCACGACGGCGGCGGGCACGGTGGCCTGATCAGGTTCCTGCTGTTCGCCGTGATCCTTGCCGCCATCGTCCTGGCAGCGCTGGTAACGATTCTCCGGCCCGTGGTCCGAGGGGCCGTGATCGGCTGGGCGGCCGATAACCCGGGCGCTCTCGACATGCCGATTGTGGCCGACCTCGTTCGGGAGGACCTCGGCAAGAAGCTCACCGATCCCGCATCGGACGACACCGAACAGGTGACCTTCGTCATCGGCTCCGGGGAGAGTGCGACGACGATCGCTGCGAAGCTCGAGGAGGAGGGCTTCGTCAAGGATCGCCGCGCATTCGTCTACATCGCTGTCCAGCGCGATCTCACTGGCAAGCTGAAGTCCGGCGAGTTCATCCTCCGCCGTTCGATGACGCCCGATGAGATCGTCACCGCGCTCCTTGCGCCGCCGGCCGTCCCGTATGTCGAGATCAAGCTCCGGACCGGCCTCCGCCTCGAGCAGGTGACGGCCCTGCTCCAGACCATCGACGGCCTGAAGATGGATCCGCGCGAGTTCTACGATCTCGCGTCGCACCCGACCCCTGAGCTTCTCGCCGACTACGAATGGCTGGAGCTCCCGGATGGCGTCTCGCTCCAGGGCTACCTCTGGCCGGCGACCTATCGCGTCCTGCCCGACACGACCGGCGATGAGCTGGTTCGGCTCATGCTCGACCGCTTCCAAGGAGCGATCGAGGGCCGGATGAACGTTCCCGCCGAGCGCGGCATGTCGTTCCGCGAGGTGCTGTCACTCGCATCGCTCGTAGAGCGGGAGGCGATACTCGACGAGGAGCGAGCGCTGATCGCCGGCGTCTACCAGAACCGGCTCGACGGGAAGCTCGGCCACCGGCTGCTCCAGGCGGATCCGACCGTCATCTACGGCTACGACACCGTGAAGCTCGCCGAGCGGGAATTCGAAACCTGGCGCGAGTACGTCTTCTGGGACGTTCCGAAAGAGATCGCCATGGCGGATATCACCCTGCCCGAGGACCTCAAGGGCTACCAGACCTATCAGGCCGAGGGGCTCATCCCCGGCCCGATCTGTACCCCGACCCTCGCCTCGATCGACGCCGCGCTCGCTCCCGACACGGCGGAGGGCTACGTCTTCTTCCTGGCGAAGAACGACGGGTCCGACGGCCATGCATTCGCCAGGAACCAGGCCGAGCATGATGCCAACCGCGAGAAGTACGGCTACTGATGACCGAGAGCACAGCAGCATTGCCGAGCCCGGCTGACTTCGCGGCGCCACCGAAAGCCGAAGACCACGCCCGTTGGGCGGAGGCGGACCGGGCCGCTCGGCCGGCCCGGCTCGCCCGACTTCGGGCCAGGTTCGCCGCGCACAACGTCGAGGCCTACTTCGGAGTCCGACGCGAGAACACGCGCTACGTCACCGGCTTCGTGCTGGGCGAGGGCGAGGAGAAGGTCGCCGGCCATTCCGGCCAGTTCCTCGTCGGTGGCAGCGAGGTCGTTGTCCTCGCCGACTCGCGCTACACGATCCAGGCCGGGCGCGAGGCGACTGGCGCCAGGATCGAGGACGCGGGCTACGACCTGCCGGCGAAGTGGGAGTCGCTCGTGGCCTCCCTTGGCGCGAAGCGGGTGGCCGTCGAGGCGGGCTTCGTGCCCCACGCGCTCTGGGGCCGCCTCGAGGCGGCCGCGCCGGGCGTCGAGCTCGTCCCGGTCGAGGGCTGGATCGAGGCGGATCGTGAGATCAAGGAGCCTGCCGAGGTGGAGCGGATCGCGGCCGCGTGCGCGGTCGCCGACCGGGCGCTCGCGTCGCTCCTGCCCCGGATCAAGCCGGGCGTGACCGAGGCTGCCCTGGCGCTGGAACTGGAATGGCTTCTCCGGACGGGCGGCGCGGAGGCGGTCGCCTTCGACCCGACCTGTCTCGCCGGACCGCAGGCAGCATTGCCTCACGGATCGCCGGGTGACGCGCCGATGGCGAGCGGGTCGGTCGTCCTCTTCGATTTCGGGGCGCAGGTCGACGGGTACCGGAGCGACATGACGCGGACGCTCTTCGTCGGCGAGCAATCGGAGCGGGACGCCGCGGTCTACGAGCTCGTGGCCGAGGCGCAGGCCGCCGCGATCGCCCAGCTTGAGGCGTCCGTCGGCGGGGACCTGGACCTGCCGTCCGGCCGTGACCTTGACGCCCTCGCACGGTCGCTCATCGAGGCCGACGGTCGTTGGCCGGCGTTCGGCCACGGATTGGGTCATGGGATCGGGCTCGCGACCCACGAACGGCCGTCGCTGAGTCGCTCTGCGACCGATGCCCGGCTGGCGTCGCCGACCGTCTTCTCGGTGGAGCCCGGGATCTACCTCGAGGGCGAGACCGGCGTTCGGATCGAAGATCTCGTGTTCCTCGACGCAAGCGCCGGCAATGTGGAGCGCCTGACGCTCTTCCCACGGGAGCCGATCATCGTCGGTGTCTGACCGCCGCCGGGAAGTCGTCGGCTACAATCGCGGCCACGATCCGATCCCGTACCGCCGGTCCGCGCGTCGCGCGTTCTTACGACCCGTCGGCGTCACTCCAGGAGCTCACTACCCACATGATCGGCACCGGCGACCTGCGCAAGGGCCTCGCCATCGAGCTCGACGGCGAGCTCTGGCAGATCCTCGACTACCACCACATCAAGATGGGCCGCGGATCAGCCCAGGTGCGAATCACCCTCCGCAACATCAAGCGCGGCCAGACGGTGGAACGGTCGTTCCAGGCAGGGACGAAGTGGCCGCGCGCATCGATGGAGAAGCGCCCGGTCCAGTTCCTGTACCGCGACGCCGACGATTTCCACTTCATGGACAACGACACGTACGACCAGTTCGTGCTGACCTCGGCCCAGCTCGGCGAGGCGGCCCAATACATGAAGGACGGGATGACCCTAGACCGAACGAGCTACCAGGGCGAGACGATCGGCGTCGAGCTGCCCGTCACCGTCGACCTCCACGTGACCGAGACCGAGCCAGGCTTCGCAGGCGACACGCAGAGCGGTGCCCGCAAGCCAGCGACAACCGAAACCGGGCTGGTCGTCACAGTCCCGATCTTCGTCAACGAAGGCGACACGATCCGGGTCGATACCCGGACCGGCGAGTATCAGACGCGGGTCTAGCGGGGAGGTGGCTGTGGCTGCCCGAAGCGGAATCGACGCGTTCCTCTACCTGCTCGACGACGCGTTCCGCGGCGCCGGGATCGAGGAGAACAACGAGAGCCAGGCGTTGCTGACGAACATCGCAACCGTCCCTCCCGACCAATGGGAGGCACTGCCAGCGGGCGCGGCTCGGTCCATCCGGGATATCGCCGGCCACGTCGGCGCGTGCAAGGTCATGTACGACGACTATGCGTTTGGCGGCGGGACTCTCCAGTTCGGGACGCCCGAAGTGGAGCCCTTCGCCGCCGGCGGTTCGCCGCCCGACGTGATCGCATGGCTCGAGGCTGCCCACGTCCGGCTCGTCGACCATGTCGCGGCCCTCGAGGACGACGCGGAGCTCGACAAGGACCGTGCCACCAACTGGGGCGAGCAGCGCCCGACACGCTGGCTCATCGCGGCGATGATCACCCACGACGCCTACCACGCTGGCGAGATCAATCACATCCGAAGCCTGCTCGACGGCGACGACCGGTGGCGCTTTCAGCAGCTCGGATTCGGCTAGGCCAGGCGACGTCGTCGGTCCGCCAGCCGGACCACGCGTCGGCGTGCCAACAGGCGATGATGTGCGGATGAGCGGATCCGAGCGACCTGAGGGGCTCCTTCCATCCTGGGACGAAACGATCGACTCCGCGAGCCCGGTGCCCACGCCGCCCGGGACGTTCGGCCTCCGGATCCTGGGGGTCAGCGAGATCACCAAGGCGGTTCGTGATGCGATCCGGGCCCACGAGGGGCTCCGTGACGTCTGGGTCGAGGGCGAAGTCGGCCGGGTGACGGTCAGCTCCGCCGGTCATGCCTACTTCACGCTCAAGGACGAGCGCAATGCGCTCCAGTGCGTCTGGTTCCGTGACGAACGCGTCCGGTCCGCGTTCCAGCCCCAGGCCGGGCTCCGGATCGTCGCTCATGGTCGGGTCGACCTGTTCGAGCCGCAGGGGGCGCTCCAGCTCTACGTCGAATCGATCCAGCCGGCGGGGTTCGGCGACCTGACGCTGCGTTTCGAGGCGCTCAAGGCGCGCCTGACTCAGGAGGGCCTGTTCGACACGGCTCGCAAGCGCCCGCTTCCGCCTCGCCCGACGACGATCGCGGTCATCACCAGCCCGACGGGGGTCGTCTGGCGCGACATCGGCCACGTCCTCGCTCGCCGCTGGCCGCTTACGCAGGTCGTTTTGGTCGCATGCAAGGTCCAGGGCGAAGAGGCACCGGCGAGCATCGTCGCCGCGTTCCGCCGGCTGGAGCGCTGGATCGAGCAGAGCCAGCGCGAAGGGCGGCCCGACGACGCTCCGCAGGTGACGATCCTCGCCCGCGGCGGCGGCAGCCTCGAGGACCTGTGGTCGTTCAACGATGAGCGCGTTGTTCGGGCGGTCGTCGCCCATAGCGTGCCCGTTGTGTGCGGCGTCGGCCACGAGGTCGACGTCACCCTGGCCGACTTCGCCGCCGACGTCCGCGCGCCGACGCCATCAGCCGCTGCAGAGCTCGTCGTGCCGGACCGGAGCGAGTGGGAGAAGGCCTTCCGCCGGGCGAGCGAGCGGATTGCCTCAGCAGCGGGTGGCCACCTCGGGACGCTCCGGCGCGACCTCGACGCGGAGCGACGGGCCCTTGCCCGACTCGACCCGCTGGCCCAGCTCGCCGCATCGCGCGAGCGCGTCGGGCTGTTGCTGGACCGTGGTGTCCGGGCGGTCGACGGAGCGCTCGGTCGACGCCGCGTGGCGATGGACACCACGACGGCCGCGCTGCCCCAACTCGCCACGGCACGGACCCGCCGAGCGCGCTCCGATCTCGACGCCGCCACGGCCGCGCTCGCGGTCCTCGATCCGCAGCGGACGCTCGAACGCGGCTACGCGATCGTTCGGCGAACGTCCGATGGCGCGATCGTCCGCGCCCCGGGCGAGGCGCCGCCCGCGACGCCTCTCAGGCTTCGCGTCGCCGAGGGCGAGATCGCCGCGACCGTCGATGCGCCAGGGTGACGGAACTCATCGTCTTCATCGGCCTGGTCGCGTTCGTGGCCATCATCGGGATCGGCCTTGGTATGCTCGTCGCACCCCGGCTGACGCGCTGGACGGAGCGCGACGAGCGCGACGAGAGTGAGCCCGACGAGGAGCCGCGTGACGACGGACCAGGCTGACACGATCGACGCCGAGATTGCCGCCCTTCCGTTCGATGCCGCCTTCACCGAGCTCCGGCAGGCGATCGAGGAGCTCGAAGCCGGCGGGCTCGCGCTGGAGGAGACAATCGCCCGGACCGAGCGCGCCGTCGCCCTCCAGCGGCACTGCGAGCGACTCCTCAACGACGCGGAGCTCAGAGTCAAGCAGCTGCTGACTCGACCGGGTGGCGGTCTCGAGGCGCGCGACCTGGCGACCGCGGAGGACGCGGCGCCGGACGACGGCAACTAGCGAGCTAGCGATCCGCCGGCGGGATGTTGTGGTTGAACCGGAACATGTTGTCGGGGTCGTAGCGGCGCTTGACCCGCGCGAGCCGGTCGAATCGCTCCGGGCCGAATGCCGCCCGGACTCGCTCCGCGGGCTCGTCCATGGCGTAGTTGCCGTATCCAGCACCGCTGAATGACCACGGCTTGAGAGAGTCCACGACCTGCCGCGCCCAGGCGATCATCGAGCTGTCTTCTGACGGATCCTCCCACATGGCGATCGCGGAGACGTTCCAGCGTGCCTCACGCTGCCCGAACGCCGCACCGCCGGCGGGCTCCGACCGGGCCCGCCCCGTGATCGCCTCGAGGAGCATGAACGACATGCCCGGTGGGCTCGTCTCGAGGGCAGTTGCCACCGCATCGATCGCCGCCGTGTCCAGGTCGCGAACGAAGTGGCCCTTCCAGTAATGCCGTAGACCGAACGACAGGATCCCGCTGCTTGCCTGGACCTCGAGGTAGGTGCTCGGGTTGATGTCGCCCGACGCCCCCGGAACTGCGCGCAGCGACCGGATCACACGCTCCGCGGCCTCATTCGTGTCCCTGATAGATGACGGTGATCCGGAACACCGGCGGGGCAGTCGCCGGATCCGGCTCGATGCCATCGACGCTTTCGAACGTCGGGCCGCCCACGAACATCACGAGCTCGGGCGGAGCCTGCCGTGCGAGATCGGCAACGGCCGCCAACCCCTCCCGAGCATGCTCCAGCGGGACCGAGATGTCGCCCGACTGGATCGGCGCAAGGGGATGAACGGCGAACTCGAACTCGGTCACGACGCCGAAGTTGCCCCCGCCGCCGCGGAGTGCCCAGAGCAGCTCAGGATCGCCGTCCTCGCCCGCGATGACGACCGATCCGTCGGCGGTGACGACCTCGGCCCGGACCAGGTTGTCACAGGTCAGGCCGAACGTTCCCATGAGGAATCCGATCCCACCGGTGAGCGTCAGCCCGCCGATGCCCGTGTCGCCAAAGGTGCCACCCGTGGTCGCGAGGCCATGCGCGGTAGTCGCGAGGTCCACGTCCTCCCACAGCGCCCCGCCCTGGGCGCGCGCGATCCGCCGCCCGGGATCGACCTCAACGCGGCGCATCTCGCGCAGGTCCACGACCAGCGCCCCGTCGGCAACGGCATGGCCGGCGACAGAGTGGCCGCCGCCACGGATCGCGATCGGGAGCCCCGCGCTGCGCGCGGCCTGGACGGCCGCGACCACGTCCGGCGTCGACCGACATTGAACGATCATCGCCGGTCGCCGGTCGATCGTCCCGTTGAATGTCTGTCGCGCGCCGTCGTATCCGTCATGGTCCGGCCCGATGACCGTCCCCGTGATCCGATCGAGGCCCGGCACCGCATGCACGTTCGTCACCTCGCCACGATGCATCGTTCCCGATCAGTGTCAAGATGTGGCGCACAGGTCGGGCATCACGCTCGCATTCAGCCAGCCGTCCCGTTCCTGCACCGCCCACCAATTCCCCAGGAGCAAGCCCGCGTGCCGATCCTCCCGACGCTTCACGGTCCGGCCGACCTTCGGGGCCTGACCCAGGCCCAGCTCGAACAACTCGCGGCCGAGATTCGCGAGACGATCATCGCGACCGTCGCCACTACCGGCGGCCACCTAGGAAGCTCGCTCGGAGTCGTCGAACTCACGATTGCGCTTCACCGCCTCCTGGAGTCGCCGCGCGACCGGATCGTCTGGGACACCGGCCACCAGGCGTACCCGCACAAGCTGCTGACCGGTCGCTTCGAGCGGTTCGGCACGCTCCGATCCGTCGGCGGCGTGGGCGGCTTCCCGCGGCGATCCGAGTCCGAGCACGACGTCTTCGACGGCGGCCACGCCGGTACCGGGCTGTCGATCGGGCAGGGGCTGGCGACTGCACGGGACCTGCGCCACGGGCTCGAGCGGATCGCCGTCGTCGTCGGGGACGCGGCAATCACCAGCGGCCTGAGCCTCGAGGCGCTCAACGACATCGGCCAGCGCAAGACCCAGCTGCTCATCGTCCTGAACGACAACGAGATGTCGATCAGCCCTACCGTCGGCGGCCTCTCGAAGTACCTCAGCCAGATCAAGCTGTCCGGGACCTGGCAGTCCAGCAAGACCGCGTACGACGACCTCGTCGGGCGGATCCCGGTTATCGGCCCCACGGTGCGTGAGCTGAGCCAGCGCCTTCGCGCCTCGGTCGTCAATTTCGTCCAGCCGGGCCAGCTGTTCGAGGACCTCGGTATCACATACATCGGGCTCGTGCCGGGTCACGACATCCGGGCCCTGCTATCGACATTCAGCCAGGCGCTCGAGTTGAAAGGCCCCGTCATCGTCCACGTCCGGACCCAGAAGGGCCGCGGATTCTCGCCGGCCGAGACCGACCAGATCGGCTTCCATGGCGCGGCGCTGCCGCCGATGAGCGTGCCCACGACCAACGGGAACGGCGCCACGGCCGGCGCCCCGACAGCGGCCCCGGCTGCAGCGACGGCGGTCGGGTCGAAGGCGACGATGCCATCCGAGTCGATGGCCGACGACGCCGCGCCGCCGACCGCCCTCCCGGCGCCGAAGAAACACCCGAACTACACGGCGGTCTTCGCGGCGGAGCTGATCGAGCTTGCCCGAAGCGATCGCCGGATCGTCGGGATCACGGCCGGCATGCCTACAGGAACCGGAATGTCGAAGTTCCAGGCCGTCTACCCGGAGCGATTCGTCGATGTCGGGATCGCGGAGCAGCATTCGATGGCGCTGGCAACGGGGCTTGCGATGGGCGGCATGCGGCCCGTCGTCGCGCTCTACTCCACGTTCCTGCAGCGGGCCTTCGACCAGACCGTCCACGACGTCTGCCAGAACGACCAGCCGGTCCTGCTGGCGGTCGATCGCGCCGGGCTCGTCGGCGAGGACGGGACGAGCCACCAGGGCATGTTCACGATTCCAGCCCAGCGGCAGCTTCCGAATCTCGTGATCGCGTCGCCGAAGGACGAACAGGAGCTCCGATCGTTGCTCCGGACGGCGCTCGCCCAGGACCACCCGTTCGCCCTCCATTATCCGCGCGACGCGGGCTTCGGCCTGGCACCGATCGAACCCGAGCTGCTGCCGATTGGGCGGGGTGAGGTTCTGCGGGAAGGGAGTGACTTGCTCTTCGTCGGGTTCGGCCCGATCGTCGCTCGCGCCCTCGAAGCCGCCGATGCGCTCGCCAGCGACGGCTGGTCGACCGGCGTGATCAACGCCCGCTTCGCAAAGCCGTTCGATCGCGACCTCATCTTGGACCAGGCGCGGGGCAAGAAGCTCGTCGCGACGTTCGAGGAGAGCGTCGAGACCGGCGGGTTCGGATCCGGTGTCCTCGAAGCGATCGAGGAGGCCCGGCTGACGGACGCCGCCCTGCGGGACGTGCGCGTCAGCATCATTGGTATTCCCGGTGGCAGGTTCGTCGACCACGGCTCCGTCACGGACCTGCGACGGATGCTGCGGCTTGACGCCGCCGGTCTCGCGGCCCAGGTGGCCGAAACGCTGGTGTCTCTCGGTGTCGCGGCGCCCGGTGCGCCCGCGAACCGGCCTGTGGCCGCGGGGTAGCAGCGCCGGCATTGATGAGCCGCGGTGAAGCGGGCTGTGCCACGATAGTCGGGTGAGCCCGACCTCCACGCCGCCCCAGAAGCCGGCCCGGCAGCGCCTGGACCAGCTCATCGTCGAACGAGGTCTCGCCGACTCTCGAGCGAAGGCCCAGGCGCTCGTGCTCGCGGGTCGGGTCAGGGTGGGGGAGGGAGACGCCGCCCGTCTCGACCGCAAGGCCGGCGACCTCATCGACGCGGCGACACCGCTGGCGCTCACGGAACGCGATCCGTACGTCAGCCGCGGCGGCCACAAGCTTGCCGCTGCGCTCGACGCCTTCGGGATCGACCCGGCCGGTCGCGTCTGCCTGGACGCCGGCGCCTCCACCGGCGGCTTCACGGACGTCCTCCTCCAGCGCGGCGCGCGTCGGGTGTATGCCGTCGATGTCGGCCGGGGCCAGCTCGCCGAACCGCTGCGCCGCGACGAGCGGGTCGTTTCGATGGAGCGGACGAACGCCCGAACGCTCGGTCCGGACTCCCTGCCGGAACCGGTGGGCCTCGCCGTCATCGACGTCTCGTTCATCTCGCTCGGCCTCGTGTTGGGACCGGTCGCGGCAACGCTGCGCCCCGGTCCCGATGCTCCGATCGTGGCCCTCGTCAAGCCTCAGTTCGAGGCGGGTCGGGGCAGGACGGACCATGGTGTCGTCAGGGACCCGGCGATCCACCAGGAGGTGCTCGAGCGGATCGTGGCGGCCGCCCGGACGCTGGGCCTAGGCGCCAGGGGCGTGATCGCCTCGCCGATCCTCGGGCCGGAGGGCAATCGCGAATTCCTCGTCCACCTCCAGGCCGGCCCGTCGTGCGCCGAGATCGACGACCTGATCCGCGAGGTAACCGCGGCGTGAGCGTCGACCGGATCGGTTTCGCCTACAACCCGACGAACGAGGCCGCGGTCGAGGTCCGGGAACGGGCCGCCGGCTGGTGCCGGATGCGCGGCATCGACCATTGGGCCGCCCAGGCGCAGGATTTCGATTCAATGGTCAGCCAGTTGCCGACGACCGACATCCTTGTCGTCCTCGGTGGTGACGGCACGTTTCTGCGAGCGGCTCGCGCCGTCATCGAGGTCGACGTGCCGCTGCTCGGCATCAACCTCGGCAAGATCGGCTTCCTCTCGAAGGCTGAGGCCACGGAGCTCGAAGCCGTCCTTGGGAAGCTCGTCGCGGGCGAATACGCGATCGACGAGCGGATGGCACTCCAGGCTCGCATCCTGCCCGCCGGCCGCGAGGCCACCGGCCCGCCACATCATGCCCTCAACGACGTCGTCGTCGCCCGTGGCGCGCTCGCCCGCGTCTGCCGCCTCGATGTCGAGATCGGGCCCTCGCACCTGGCGACGTTCATCGCCGACGGCCTCGTCGTCTCCAGCCCGACCGGTTCGACCGGCTACTCGTTCAGCGCGGGCGGCCCGGTCGTCGACCCGCTCAGCCGGAACCTGATCGTCACTCCGATCGCCGGTTACCTGTCCGCGATCCGTTCGGTTGTCGTCGGCCCGAAGCAGATCGTGCGCTGCCGCGTCGTCGACGCCCACGAGGCGCTCGTCAGCATCGATGGCCGAGAGGACATCCCGATCGCCGTCGGCGACGTGGTCGAGGTCCGGGCGCTCGACCGGCCGATCCGCCTCGTCGAGCCGAAGGGGGCCCAGCCGTTCTGGGATCTGTTCCGGCACAAGGTGGAACTGCTGCCATCGTGAACGCGGGCCGGCTCCTCGAGATCTCCGTCGCCGACCTCGCCCTGATCGAGCGGCTGCGGCTCGAGCTCGCTCCCGGCCTGAACGTCTTCACCGGCGAGACCGGCGCGGGCAAGAGCCTGTTGATCGATGCCCTCGGACTCGCCACTGGTGCCAGGGCCGACACAACGCTCGTCCGGCACGGGGCGGAGACGGCCCGGGTCACGGCGCTTTTCGACCGCGTCCCAGAGCCGCTCATCGCCGTCCGGGAAGTCGCGTTCAGCGGCCGATCGACCGCACGGCTAGATGACGAGCCGGTGACCGCGGCGCGACTGGCGGACGTGGCCGGGGCCCTCGTCGAGATCCACGGGCAGCACGATCAGCAGCGGCTGCTCGACGAGCGCTGGCAGCGCGACCTGCTCGACGCGTTCGGTGGCCACGCCGCGCTCCGCGGCGCCATGGCCGAAGCCGTCGATCGCTGGCGGGCAAACCGAGCGGCCCTAGCCGAGCTCGAACTTGACCCGCGCGAGCTTGCCCGGCGGCTAGAGCTGCAGCGAGCACGAGGCGACGGAGATCGCGGCTGCGCGTCTGCGACCCGGCGAGGCCGCCGAGATTCGCGGCCGGCTGGAAGCCGCCCAGCACGGGGAGGCGATCGCCCGGAGCTCGGCGACGCTCCACGACGCCCTCATCGCCGAGGAGGGTGGTGCCCGAGAGTCCGTCGCGATCGGCCTGCGCGAGGCCCGGGCGCTCGCCCGACTGGACGCCCGATTCGAGCCGCTGGCCGAACGCCTCGAAGGCCTCGAGGCTGACATCGCGGACGTCGCGTCGACGGCTCGCGAGCTGTCGGAGGCGGTCGATCACGACCCCTCGGAGCTCGCCCGGCTCGAGGAGCGCCTTTCGACGATCTTCGGACTGGAGCGCCGCTACGGCGACGACGAGGCAGCGGTCATCGCCCACGGCGAGCTCGCAGCGGCTGAGGCAGAGCGGCTCCGAACCCTGGACGTGGAGCGGGCGAACCGCCAGGCGGAGCAGGCCCGGTTGCTGGTGGCCGTCGCGGGAGCCGCCAATGAGCTGTCACAGGCCAGAACCGAGGCTGCCCGCGCGTTGACCGACGAGGTGGGCAGCGTGCTCGAGGAGCTCGGGTTCGCGGCCGGGGTCTTCGAAGTGGTCCTGGGCCGGCGACCGGCGGGCCGGGACGAGCCGGCGGTCGAGATCGGCGGCGATGCGATCGCCTTCGACGGAGCGGGCATCGACGAGGTCGTCTACCGACTGGCACCGAACCCGGGCGAGCCACCGCGCCCACTCGCCAAGATTGCCTCCGGTGGCGAGATGAGCCGCGTCGCCCTTGCGATCAAGCAGGTCCTCGCGGCGGCGGACGAGACACCGACGCTCGTCTTCGACGAGGTCGACACCGGGATCGGGGGCCGAAGCGCTGACCCGATTGGGCGCAGCCTGTGGACGCTCGCCCGCCGGCACCAGGTGCTGTGCGTGACCCACCTGCCGCAGATCGCCGCCCATGCCGACGCCCATTTCCAGATCACAAAACGGGAGCGCGACGGCCGGACCGTGACCGAGGTCGCCGAACTGGATCGCGAAGCTCGGATCGCGGAGCTCGCCCAGATGCTGGCGGGGAGCGGCGGCGGCTCGACCGCCGTTGCCTCAGCCGGTGAGTTGCTCGACCGCGCGGAGGGCTGGCGTGCGGCCACGGCTGGCCGAGGCTGACACCTGACGTGCCGGGCCCCACGACGCTCGATCGTGCGATCAATGACTTTCTAACGTATTTGCGGGCCGAACGCGGCCTCTCGCCGGCGACGATTCGCGCCTACCGCGGCGACCTCGACGACTTCGCCTCGACGCGGGGCAGCGCCGCCGACTGGGACCGCACGCCGGATGCGGCCCTCCGCTACCTCGCTGCGCGGACCCGCCGCGGCCGGCCCCACGATCCAGGTCTCGCCCCGACGTCTCTCCGCCGCCGGGCGGCGAGCATCCGTGGCTTCTACCGCTTCGCGTTCGGTGAGGGGCTGATCCGCATCGACGTGGCGCAGCACATCGACCTGCCGCGCCAGCCCCGGCTGCTGCCGGAGACGCTGACGATCGACGAGGTCGACCGGCTGCTCGAGGCCGCGCCGGATCTCCGCGGCCGGGCACTCCTCGAGCTGCTCTACGCGGCTGGCTTGCGGATCAGCGAGGCGCTCGGGCTCGATGTGGAGCAACTGTCGGTCGACGGCGCGTTCGTGCGGGTCATCGGCAAGGGCGACCGGGAGCGGCTCGTCCCGGTTGGCGACGTGGCTCTTGATTGGCTGAACCGGTGGCTGGTGGAGGGCCGGCCGGCCCTCCTGGCGATCGGTCACGTGTCACCGGACCGTGGCGGTCCGCTGTTCATCGGCGACCGCGGCCGACGCCTCGCCCGGCAGCAGGGGTTTAGCATCGTCAAGGCCGCAGCCCGGACCGCCGGGCTCGGCGATCGGATCAGCCCCCACACGCTGCGGCACTCTTTCGCCACCCACCTGCTCGAGGGTGGCGCCGACCTGCGCATCGTTCAGGAGTTGCTTGGACATGCGAGTATCAGCACGACCCAGCTGTACACGCACCTGACGGGAGAACGGGTCCGAGAGGTCTACGCTCGCGCTCACCCGCGGGCCTGAGTGGAGGCACACGCCCGAATGGCCTACATCGACAGCAAGCTCGCGTCGGGGGAACGGGTGTTGCGGCGCGAACACCAGCACTGGTTCGTGCTGGTCGCCGACGCACGTTACGGGATCCTGGTGATAGTCGCCGCGATCCTGCTGCTGATTCTCCGAGCGGCCGCCAGGACGAGCGGAGATGTCGATCGAATCATCGGGTTTGTCGTCCTCGCGCTCGTCCTGGGCGGGCTCGTCTACCTCGGCTGGCAGATCCTTCGCTGGGTGAACGAGGAGTTCGCCGTCACGACGCGGCGGGTCCTGCAGCTGGAGGGAGTCCTCAACAAGCAGGTCACCGACAGCTCGCTCGAGAAGATCAACGACGCGGTTCTGACCCAGTCGTTGTTCGGGCGGATCTTCGGGTTCGGTGACTTGGACATCCTGACGGCGTCTGAATCCGGGATCTCGCGTCTGCGGATGCTCAAGGACGCTGACCATTTCAAGCGGGCCATGCTCGAAGCGAAGCACGAGCTGGAGCTGGAGCTGTCCGGGGCGCGGCCGCTGCCGTCGCCGCCGCTGCGGGCGTCGTCCGGACCGTCATCTGGTCCTGCGCCCGCGCCCAGTGCAGCACCACCGTCCGAGGCGCCCCAGCGGACGGAGATGACGGCGGACGAGCTGACCCGCACGCTCGCCAGCCTCGCCGATCTCCGCGATCGCGGCGCGATCAGCCCGGAGGAGTACGAGGCGAAGAAGGCGGACATCCTCCGGCGACTCTGACGACGCGGCCTGGCGCGCGCGGACCGGTGGCCCGGGTAGGATTACCGCGTCCCCGTCACCGTTCCTGAGGCATCCGTGATCAACGCCAGCGAGATTCCCAGCGCCATCATCCTGATCGCGATCTTCCTGCTCGTGGCGTTTCCGGTCCACGAGTTCGCCCACGCGTTTGTCGCGTACCGGCTAGGGGATGGCACGGCCAAGATGTTCGGCCGGCTGACGCTCAATCCCATCGTCCACTTCGACCCGATGGGCGGGCTGTTCCTCGTGATCACAGCCTTCCTGGGTACTGGGCTGATCTTTGGCTGGGCGAAGCCGACGCCGGTCAACCCCTCGATGCTGCGCGATCGGCGCAACGGCGAGGTTCTCGTCGCGCTCGCCGGGCCAGCCTCGAACCTGATCATGGCCAGCATCGCGGCGGTCGCCTTCCGCATCCTCGATACGACAGGAACGATCGTCCCGTCCCTTGTCTACCAGCTGCTCCTCAGCTTCGTCATCTACAACGTTGGGTTGGCCGTGTTCAACATGATCCCGGTTCCGCCCCTCGACGGTTCAAACCTGCTGTTCCGGGTCATGTCGCCGCAGATGGCTTGGCAGTGGCGTCCCATCCTGCAGCAATACGGCTTTCTTATCCTGATCGTCGTCATCGTGGCGTTGTCACGGCCGCTCAGTAGCATCATCACCAATGTCGCCCGCGTCCTTCTGGGGCTCTAAAGTCCGCCAGTTCCGCGCGCACCGACGCGCCAGGGTCGATGCTTCCGAGCGCCGCGCTCTTGAAGGGTGGTTGACGTTGCCCCAACTGGCACTGTTCGACGCGATGCACGTCGCCGATCGCCGCCATGGCCTGGACGTCGTCGCGACGCTCCGCTCGGAGGGCCAGCTCGACGAGGAGCTGCTGCTCGCCGGACTCCTGCACGATGCCGGCAAGGGCGACACGGGCCTGTGGCCGCGCGTCGCGTATTCGCTCGGCCAGGAGTACGGCTCGTGGGTCTGGCGGGTCGCGGGCACGTTGCCGGGGTTCCTCCCCGCCCTGGCACGCCTCCAGCACCACCCTGAGGTTTCCGCGCGACTGGCGGCCGCCGCTGGCTGCTCGCCGCGCACCGTCGAGCTGATCCGCTATCAGGATGCGCCACGGGACGGAGACGCCGGCGAGCGGCTGCGCCTGGCGGACGAGGCGAATTGATGGGCGCTGAGGCCGCGTCGCCGATCGGCCGAACGTCCGTCGCGTTCGGCGAGGGTCGCCGGCCCGACGCCACGCGTGACCCACGTCCAGTTGCCTGACTTCGCGGGGCCGCTCGCCCTGCTCCTGGCGCTGATCGAGGCTCGCCAGCTCGACGTGCTGACCGTGCCGCTCGGAGACCTCGCCGAGGCCTATCTCGACGCCCTCGCCTCGCTCGAGGACGACCGTCTCGGGAACGTCAGCTCGTTCGTCGCCGTCGCGAGCCAGCTAATCCTCATCAAGAGCCGGGCGATGCTGCCGCGCCACGTCGAGCTGCCGGCCGGCGTCCTGCCCGAGGAGGAGCCAGACCCCGAGGCCGAATTGCGCGCCCGCCTCCTGCTCTACCGCGCCTACCGGGACGCCGGTGCGCGACTCCTCGACGAGGCACATTTCCGGAATGGGCTCTTCCGACGAGAGCCTGCAGACTGCCGCAGCCGCGGGACTTGCCGGCGCGCGACCCAGCGATGCGCCACCTCTCAGCGCTGGCCTCCTCGTCACGGCCCTCGACGGCCTCGCACGACTCGTTCTCCCGCCCGAGCCGCCGCCCGAGGTCGTCCCGCGGGTGATCACGATGATGGAGCGCGCAGAAATGATCCGCGCAGCGATCCGGGACGCCGGTGCAGGGACCATCATTCTCCAGGAGTTGCTGCGAGGCGTCCGCGACCGCGTCGTAGTCGCGATCACGTTCCTCGCGATGCTCGAGCTGATGAAGCGGCGCGAGATCGTCGTCACCCAGGAGGAGCCGTGGGGCCCGATCGTGGCCCGAGCGGCGACACCTGACGAGCGCACCTCCGGCGCGGCGCCCCCTGTCGAACAGCCGCTCGACGAACGCCTGGAGTCGTTCTCGTGACCGACGAACTGACCGCTGCAGTCACGCCCGGCCATCCGGCAGACGACGGGACGGACACGGACAGCGGCCCCGCCGAGCTCACCGAAGCCCAGCTGGAAGCTCTCCTCTTCGTCGCCGAGCGGCCCATTGGCCGCCGCGAGATCGCGACCCTCGCGGGCGTCGATCAGGCGACTGTCGATGCCCGGCTCGGCGACCTCGAGGTGTCGCTCGGCCGGCGCGGGATCCGTCTCGTCCTCGCCGGCGACCGGGTCGAGCTCGCGACCGCGCCCGAGGCCGGCGCGCTGATCGCGCGGTACGTCGGCACCGATGCGATCCAAATTTCGCCGGCGTCCCTCGAGACCCTCGCGATCGTCGCGTATCGCCAGCCGGTCGCGAAGTCGGCGATCGAGCGGATCCGGGGTGTCGACTCGGACTACACCATCCGATCGCTGCTCCACCGCCGTCTCGTCGTAGAGCTCGGCAGGTCGGAAGCGCCGGGGCGGCCGTACCTCTACGGGACCGGTTTCGAGTTCCTGGAGCGATTCGGCCTGACGAGCCTCGACGAATTGCCACCGCTGGACGTCGACGTCGCCGCGCGGCTGGCTGAGGAAGGCGGGGTCGCCGTCGCGAGGGAGCGAGTTCCAGCTCGGGCCGAGGCTACCGATCCGGCCGCCACGGGGCCGGACTGATGCCGCCCGAGCGCCTCCAGAAGGTCCTCGCCGCGGCAGGCGTCGCCAGCCGCCGCGCCAGTGAGGACCTGATCGCGGCTGGTCGGGTGACGGTCGATGGGCGGCGGGCAACGATCGGCCAGCAGGTCGAAGCCGATGCGGCCGTCATCGAAGTCGACGGCCTCCCGATCGGATCGGCGGCCCGGACCACGTACCTGCTCCTGCACAAGCCGGGCGGCGTGACCTCGACGACGCGGGATCGGCACGCCGCGACGACGGTGCTCGACCTCCTGCCGACGGCGCTCGTGCCGGACGGCGCCCGCCTGTACCCTGTCGGGCGGCTCGACCTGGACTCGGAGGGACTCCTGATCCTGACCAACGACGGCGCCTGGTCGGAGCGGGTCCTTCACCCGCGGTTCGGGGTCGAGCGGGAGTACGCGATCGGGGTCAGCGTCCCGCTCCACGGCGACCAGCGGCGAGCGCTCGAGGCGGGGATCGCGCTCGACGAGGGCCTCGCAACGCTCTTCCATCTCCGGACGATGACCGAGGTCGAGACGCAGAAGCTCGTTGACCTCCTGGACCCCGGCCCGGGCGACCTGCATTGGTACCGCGCGACGCTGCGCCAGGGGTGGAAACGCCAGCTCCGCCGGATGTTCGCCGCCGTCGGCGTCCCGATCGACCGGCTCGTCCGCGTCCGGATCGGTCCCGTCCGGATCGACGGCCTGCGAAGCGGGCGGACGAGGTCTCTCAAGGCACCAGAGGTTCGCGGCCTCGGGTCCGGCGCCGGCCGCTCGCGGGACGAGGCGCCCAAGCTGCGACCGCGGCGCTAGCTTCCAGCTCGGCCTTCGCGACCCGGGCTCGGCTATCCTCGGCGGTGTGAGTCTGTCCATAGGTCCGCAGCTCGTCGTCGCCCTGGATGGCCCGGCCTCGTCGGGCAAGAGCAGTGTCGGCGCCGCGGCCGCCGTCGAGCTCGGCTACCGCTTCTGCGACACGGGCCTCCTGTACCGGGCCGCGACTTGGCTCGCGTTGCGGCGCGGCGTACCGGCCGCCGGCAACCCAGCGCCGCTCGTCGCCCTCACCTCGGAGATCGAGCTCGTCCCCGACGAGAACGGTCGCCTCGCCCACGTAACGGTGGACGGCGAGGACGTGACCGAGGCCGTCCACACGCCCGTCGTCGACGAAGCGGTCTCGGCGGTGTCGCGCGTGCCGGAGCTCCGTGAGGCCCTGCTCGAGCGGCAGCGCGCACTTGCCGGGCTGCCCGGCGGGATCATCATGGCCGGCCGCGACATCGGGACGGTTGTCCTGCCCGACGCGGACCTCAAAGTCTTCCTCGACGCCTCGGCCGAGGAACGGGCCCGTCGCCGCGTGGAGGAACGCGGCCTCGCTCCGGACAGCTCCGAGGCGCGCTTCATCCTCGCGCAGCTTCGCCGGCGCGACGATTTGGACCGTAACCGGACGGTAGCCCCGCTCCGGCCCGCGCCCGACGCGATCCACATCGTCACCGACGGCAACGAATTCGAGGACACGGTCGCGGCCGTCGTGACGGCCATCCGCGATGCGGAGCGGCGAGCCGGCATGACGCGGGTTGCCCGGTCGTGAGCGAGGACGCCGAACGGCCGCTCGATGGTCACCTGACGCCGCTCATCCGGACGATTGCCTTCGGGGCGAGGACAATCGCCCGCAGCATCACCAGGGTCCGCGTCGAAGGGGCGCTCGACGAGATCCCCGACGAGGGTCCGGTCATTCTCGCGGCCAATCACATCTCGAACGCCGACGCTGTGATCCTCGGCGCGTGGCTGACGAAGCGACTGGGCCGGCGGATTCACTGGCTCGGCAAGAAGGAGATGTTCGACTGGCCGATCATCGGCTGGTTGTCCCGCAACGGCGGCGTCCATCCGGTCGATCGTGGCGCCGCTGACGTCGACGCATTCCGGACGGCCGAACGGGTTCTCAACGAGGGTCACGTCCTCATGATCTTCCCGGAGGGCACGCGCAGCCCGACCGGCGAGCTCCAGAAACCGAAGGACGGCCTGGCAATGCTCGCGCTGCGCACCGGGGCGCCGATCGTCCCGATCGGGATCGCCGACACGGACCGGGTCTGGCCGAAGGGCCGGCTCCTGCCACGCCCTGGTGGCCATGCGACGATGCGGGTCGGGCGCCCATTCCGGCCGGCCGACGAGCTGCCCGAAGGCATCGACCGCAAGTCCGCCAAGGCCGTGGCGACAGAGCTGATCATGCGCCGAATCGCCGCCGAGCTGCCGCCGCGCCACCGCGGGGCCTACCGCGAGCCCTCTGCCTGAGCCCGCTTCCCTGCGCGTTACGCCAGCCGTGCCAAGCGACCGACGGAAAGGCGGTTCGGCCGCCGTCGGCGCTCCTCGGCCGCCCGCTGTTACGCCAGCCGTACCAAACGACGAAGGGAATGGCACGTTCGCGGCCTTCGCTGCCCCTCGGCGGTTCCTTGGTACGCGAGCCGTAACAGGTTGGTGAGGTAATACCCGCGGTCGGGCCAAACGGGACCCCATGCGATACTTGGCCTGATATGGGAACCGTTGAAACGATCAAGATCGCCAAGCGCACCGGCTTCTGCTATGGCGTGCGCGAGGCGATCGACAAGGCCAAGGAGTCGTCGGCAGCCGGCAAGCTGACGCATACGCTGGGCCAGGTCGTCCACAACGAGGGCGTCGTCTCCGACCTCCAGTCGATGGGCATCCGGACCGTCGAAACCCTCGACGATGTCGATCACGGAGCGGCGGTCGTCATCCGGGCCCACGGCGTGCGGCCGGACGTGATGGAGCGGGCAACCGCCCGCGGCCTCGAGGTCATCGACGGGACATGCACCTGGGTGATCCAGGAGCAGAAGGAGCTCCTCCGGCTCGTCGACGAGGGCTACACGATCGTTCTCCTGGGCACCCCGAAGCACCCCGAGGTCGTCGGCCTCCTCGGCTTCGCCCCCGATGCGATCGTCGTCGACGAGGAAGAGGAGTGGGAGGCCAAGGTTCCCCGCAAGAAGCGGATGGCGCTCATCTCGCAGTCGACCCAGCCGCCGTGGAAGTTCGAGAAGCTCGCCGCGTTCATGGTCGGCCGGAGCCACGAGCTCAAGATCGTCAATACCGTCTGCCCGGTGACGATTCGTCGTCAAGAGGACACGGTCGAGGCCGCTCGCGAGGTCGATCTCATGGTCGTCGTCGGTGGCCGCTCCAGCGCAAACACGAAGGAGCTGACGAGGTTGTGCGGGATCGTTGGGACGCCGGCGATCCAGATCGAGCACGCGGCAGATCTCGACGACGCAGGGGTCTTCGATGGCAAGAAGGTCGTCGGGGTCACAGGTGGGACGTCGACCCCGATTGAGGACCTCCGCGACGTCGCCGAGCGCGTTCTCGAGATCGCCGGCACGCCGAAGGTCGCCGCCCGCGCCGCCGATTTGGCCCACGAGGCACTCGCCGGGGCGGCCACGCCGGCGGGCCGAACCAGCTCCCTCCCGAAATTCGTGCACAACGAAGGCGCGACCCAGACACACGGCGCGGCGTAGATCCCGTGGCCTCCTCGAGCCTCGCAGGTTTGCCTGTGGTCGCCGTGGTCGGCAGGCCGAACGTCGGCAAATCGACGCTCTTCAACAGGATCGTCGGGCGCCGCCAGGCGATCGTTGAGGACCGCGCCCGCACGACCCGTGACCGGATGTACGGCGACGCCGACTGGAACGGCCGGCGGTTCATCATCGTCGACACCGGCGGCCTGGAGGTGGACCCCGCCGACCCGATCGAGCTCAAGGTCCAGGAGCAGGCTCGGCTCGCGATCCGCGAAGCCGACGTCATCCTCTTTCTCGTCGATGCGGTGACCGGCATCACGCCGGCTGACGAGGAGGCCGCGGCACTCCTCCGACGGGCCACGAAGCCCATCATCGTCGCAGTGAACAAGACCGACAACACCCAGCGCGAGGCGGATGCCGCCGAGTTCTACTCGCTCGGCTGGGACGAGACGTACGCGATCTCCGCGTCGCACGGCCGCGGCACCGGCGACCTGCTCGACGCGATCGTATGGGCGCTGCCGCCGGAGTCCGAGCAGGAGGCCGCCCGCAAGGCCAAGGAGAACGAGGCCGAGGCATGGGCCAAGGAGGTTGCCGCCGGCCGCCTCGAGCCGTTCGTCGTCGGTGAGGAGGAAGAGGACCTCGACGAGACCGATGCCGATCCAGGCATCGACCCCGCCCCGGCCGCCCGCTGGGATGCCGCGATCGCCGCGTCGGACGACGAGCAGCCTGCGGCGATCGCCTTCGTCGGCCGGCCGAACGTCGGCAAGTCGTCGCTCCTGAACTCCCTCCTCGGCGAGGACCGGGCGATCGTCTCGGAGGTGCCCGGGACGACCCGTGACTCGATCGACACGACGCTCGCCTGGGGCCGGAGCGAGGTCGTCCTCATCGACACCGCCGGGATCAAGCGCCGCGGCAAGGTCGCTGGTGGACCCGCCGCCGAGCGCTTCTCGACGCTCCGATCAATGAAGGCGATCGGCCGGGCGGACGTGGCCGTCCTCGTCATCGACGCGGTCGAGGGCCTGACAGCCCAGGACGCCCATGTAGCCGGCTACGTCGTCGAGGAGGGCAAGGGCCTCGTCATCGCGGTCAATAAATGGGATCTCGTCGAAGACAAGACCGACAAGACCTTCGAGCAGTACGTCGAGTGGATCCACAACGAGGTCCCGTTTCTCGACTTCGCCCCGCTCGTCTCGATCAGTGCGAAGACCGGCCAGCGCGTCGGTCGCGTCCTCGAGATGGCCATCGACATCTGGGGCGAGCGCCGGAAGCGCATCTCGACCGCCGAGCTGAACCGTGTCATCCGGATGGCCGTCGAGCGCCAGGTCCCGCCGGTCGTCAAGAACCGCCGTCCGAAGATCTTCTACGGGACGCAGGCCGCGGTCGCTCCGCCGACGTTTGTGTTCTTCGCCAACGACGCGGCCTCGATCCACTTCTCGTACCGCCGCTACCTCGAGAACCAGATCCGCGACAACTTCGGGTTCCACGGGACGCCGATCAAGCTCGTGTTCCGCGACCGCGAGTCCGTCAAGCTGCCACGGCGGCGCTCGAGGCCGCCCGCACCCGCCCGCCGCACCGCCGCAGGGAGCAAGCGCCCGAAGCGCTAACGGCCCGCCGGGGTTGAGGAAGAGGCTGCACGGGCCTATGCTCATGGGGCGCGCAACCTCAGAGGGGACGGGACGTGTCGTACTCCCCGCCGGACGCCGAAGCCTTCATCGCCCGTGTCGCCGCTGATCCGTGCTGCGCCGCGATCACGGCGGAGGAGAACCTCGGCGCCGCCATCGTCAGCCGGGCGCCTGTCGTCTTCATCCTGCGCGGCAACGGCCTCGCCATCGCTCACGACGTTCGCCAGATCCACGACGCGGGCAAGCTCGTCGCCGTCCACGTCGACCTGGTAGGTGGCCTGCGCGCCGACCGATCGAGCGTCGGCTGGCTCGCCAAATCGGGCGTCGACGCCGTCATCAGCTCCCATGGCCAGCTGATGCCGGCCATCCGCCACGAGGGCATGACCGCGATCCTGCGGCTCCTCCTCGTTCGGCGCAGCCAGCTCGACACCGCGGTAGCGGCGATCGGCCGGTCGGCGCCGGATATCGTCGAGATCCTGCCCGGGGTCATCCTGCCGTCCGTCATCGGGCTGCTGCCCCGGTTCGACGTACCCATCCTGGCGGGCGGGTTCATCCGGACCCAGGCCGACCTCGGTGCCGCCCTGTCAGCCGGCGCGCTCGGGGTGACGACGAGCTCGCAGGCCCTGTGGGGATTCGATGTCAACTGAGAGGGGTCCAGTCCAACTTCCGTCTCTGCTCATCGCGAGCGACGGGCGCCATTCGGTGTACCCACCGCCGGGCCTCGACGCCGGTGTGCTCATTCGCGATACGGACATCGCGGCACTGGTCCATCGGGCCTCGTCCGACTGCCCGCCGCTCGCCGTCGACATCGACAGCGTCGCCGGGCTAGGCGGCGATGACGCGGCCGTCGATTTCGTGACCGGGCGTCTCGGAGTCCGGGTGGTCCTGACGCGTCGGCCCCAGCTCGCTGGGCGCGCGGCCGAGCGCGGGCATCTGGGGCTGGTTCATGTCTTCGGCTACGACTCGACTGGAATGGCGCGCTCGCTGGAGAGTCATCCGCGGACCGACGGGGTCGGCTCACTGCTGTCACCCGGTCTCGTCATCATGCACCTTCGGCCCGATGAGCTGGCAGACCTGCCTCGACCGATCGTGGCCTATGGCCTCATCGACGACATCGAGGACGCGAGTACGTGCATGGCCCTCGCCGATGCAATCGTCGTCCGGCCGGCCATAGCGGCCAGGCTCGCCGCCCAGGTGGAGGCCTCGCTCGTCCCCGGCTGACCACCGTCTTGACAACCGCTTGACAGCGGGAGTACAACGGTCAAGCCCTCACTCGGGACAATGATTCGACAAGTCCCGCTTCGGCAGTCGTGCCGAGGCGCGGACTTTTTCTTTGCCTTCGTTCGGTCCGGAGGGCTAGGGGAGAGAGCCGGCAGCAGGTCGCCGCCGGACGCCAGGGAAGGAGAGGAACATGGTAGAGATCTTCCTGGCCGAGGTCCTCGGGACGGGAGCGCTGATCCTGCTTGGCGACGGCGTCGTGGCCGGCGTCCTGCTCAGCCGATCCAAGGCCCAGAACTCCGGCTGGATCGTGATCACGGCAGGTTGGGCGTTCGCTGTGTTCGTCGGCGTTCTCATCGCCGGTCCGATCAGCGGCGCGCATCTGAACCCGGCCGTGACGCTCGGGCTGGCGCTCAACGGCGCTACCCCGTGGGATCAGGTGCCGTGGTACATCGCCGGAGAGATGGTCGGCGCGTTCATCGGTGCTGTGCTCGTGTTCCTGCACTACTACCCGCACTGGAGCCAGACCGAGGATGCCGACCTCAAGCTCGCCGTCTACAGCACCGGCCCGGCCATCAGGACGATACCCTGGAACCTGATCAGCGAGGTCATCGGCACGTTCGTGCTCGTGTACGTGATCCTCGCCTTCGGGACGGTTGGCCCCGCCGGGGATAACAAGGCCGGCCTGGCCGCCCTTGGCCCCCTCCCGGTCGCATTCCTCGTCCTCGTCATCGGGCTGTCGCTCGGCGGCACGACCGGATACGCGATCAATCCTGCCCGCGACCTCGGTCCTCGGATCGCGCATTTCGTTCTGCCGATCCCGGGCAAGCGCGACTCCGACTGGAGCTACTCCTGGGTCCCGGTCGTCGGGCCGCTGGTCGGCGGCGCCGTCGCCGCCGTCGTCTACACGCTCACGTTCACCAATTTCATGCTCTAGCCGGTCGCTGGACCGGCAGCGGAAGGAGTCGCACATGGCGAACTACGTAGGAGCCCTCGACCAGGGGACAACCAGCACCCGGTTCATGATCTTCGACCACAGCGGCCAGGTGGTCGGGATCGATCAGAAAGAGCACGAGCAGATCTACCCGAAACCCGGTTGGGTCGAGCACGATCCGCTCGAGATCTGGTCGCGCAGCGTTGACGTCATCAAAGGCGCGCTCGCCAAAGTCGGGATCAAGGGTTCAGACCTCGCCGCGGTCGGGATCACGAACCAGCGCGAGACGACCGTCGTCTGGAACCGGAAGACCGGCAAGCCGGTCTTCAACGCGATCGTCTGGCAGGACACCCGGACGGACGGGATCGTCAACGAGTTCGCCCGTGACGGCGGCCAGGATCGACTCCGGGCCAAGGTCGGGCTGCCGCTGGCGACCTACTTCTCCGGCCCGAAGGTCAAGTGGATCCTCGACAACGTCGAGGGCGCTCGCGCCAAGGCCGATGCCGGCGACCTGATGTTCGGCAACATGGACACCTGGTGCATCTGGAACCTGACCGGCGGAATCGAGGGCGGCGTTCACGTCACCGACGTGACGAACGCCAGCCGGACGATGCTGATGAATCTCGAGACCCTTGACTGGGACGACGAGATTCTCCAGCTGATGGGCATTCCGCGGGCCATGCTGCCTGTCATCCGATCGTCGAGCGACGTCTATGGGCGTGGCGTCGGCGATCTGAACGGCGTCCCGATCGCTGGCGACCTCGGCGACCAGCAGGCCGCCCTGTTCGGCCAGACCTGCTTCTCTGCCGGCGAGGCGAAGAACACGTACGGCACCGGCAACTTCATGCTCCTCAACACGGGGACGAAGGCTGTGCAGTCGAAGCAGGGCCTGCTGACGACGGTCGGCTACAAAATCGGCAAGGAACCGGCCGTCTACGCCCTCGAGGGCTCGATCGCGATCACCGGCGCCCTCGTCCAGTGGCTCCGCGACAACCTCGGGCTGATCGACACCTCCGCTGACGTCGAGAAGTTGGCGGCCACGGTCGAGGACAACGGCGGCGTCTATTTCGTACCCGCGTTCTCGGGTCTGTTCGCCCCGTACTGGAAGAACGACGCCCGAGGCGTGATCGCGGGCCTGACCCGCTACGTTAACAAGGGCCACATCGCTCGGGCGACGCTCGAGGCGACCGCCTGGCAGACTCGCGAGGTGCTCGACGCGATGAACGCCGATTCCGGCGTGGCGCTGACGGCACTCAAGGTCGACGGCGGGATGGTCTATAACGAGCTGCTCATGCAGTTCCAGTCGGATGTCCTCAACGTGCCGGTCATCCGGCCGAAGGTCGCCGAGACGACGGCCCTCGGGGCCGCCTACGCGGCCGGCCTGGCGGTCGGCTTCTGGAACGCGGTCGAGGACCTTCGGGCGAACTGGGCCAAGGACAAGGAGTGGACTCCGTCGATGGACGACGCGACCCGCGAGCGCGAGTACAAGTCCTGGAAGAAGGCCGTCACCCGGACCTTCGACTGGGTCGAGTCGGAAGCCCGCGAGCCCGTGCCGGCCTGACCGTCTCAAGCGGTCCAATCTTCAAGGGGGACGGCGGCGTGATCGAGCGCCACGCCGCCGCACTCCGCCCATGACGGCCGTTCGCGCCGTCGACGTTCTCGTGATCGGTGGCGGCGCGACCGGCGCCGGCATTCTCCGCGACCTGTCGCGTCGCGGGCTCCGCTGTCTGCTGGTCGAGAAGGGCGACCTTGGAACCGGCACGAGCGGCCGGTATCACGGGCTGCTCCACTCCGGCGGCAGGTACGTTGCCGAGGACGCTCCGGCCGCCCGCGAGTGCATCGCCGAGAACGTGGTCCTGCGGCGGATCGCGCCCGCGTGCATCGAGGACACCGGTGGCTGGTTCGTGTCGACTCCGGACGATCCGGAGGACTACGCCGACGGGTTCGCGAGCTGCCTGTGAGGCGTCCGGCGTGCCGTGCGATGAGGTTCCGGTCGCCGAGCTCCTCCGCCGCGAGCCGGCACTCAATCCCGCGATCCGGCGCGCGTTCCGGGTCCCGGACGCTGCCCTGGAACCGTGGCAGCTCATCGACGCAAACGTCGCCGATGCCCGGACACGCGGCTCCGAAGCATTGCCGTATCACCGCGTGGTCGCGATGGAGCGAGTCGGCGACGAGATCGCCACGGTCGACGTCGTCGACGAGCGCTCCGGCAGCGTGTCAAGGATCGCGCCGCAAGCCGTGGTGTCGGCGGCAGGCGCGTGGGCCGGGATCGTCGCCGGGATGGCCGGCGTCGAGCTGGCGATGTCGCCCGGCAAGGGCACGATGCTCATCTTCAACCAGCGCATGACCGACACGGTCGTGAACCGCTGCCACCCGCCGGACGACGGCGACATAATGGTCCCCGTCCACTCCGTCGCGATCCTCGGCACCACGGAGGTGACCGTCGACGACCCGGATCGCTACGGGATCGACCGCGACGAAGTCGAGCTGCTGCTCGACGAGGGAACGAAGCTGTTCCCGGATCTCCGCCGGATGCGGCTGCTGCGGGCGTACGCGGGCGTGCGGCCGCTCTACCAGCGTGAGCTGCCCCCGGACGCGGCCTCGGGCGCCGAGGGCGATGGCCGCGGGATCTCGCGAAGCCACGTCGTCATCGACCACGGGATGCGCGACGGCGTGAAGAACCTTGTGTCGATCGTCGGCGGCAAGCTGACGACCTATCGCCTGATGGCCGAGGAGACCGCCGACGCCGTATGCGCCAAGCTCGGCGTCTCGACGGCGTCGACGACGGCCGAGGCGGTCCTGCCGCGCCAGGGCGACCGGCACACGTACTGGCTCGGCCACCGGCTCGCCGAGCACGAGGCGGCCGGCGGCGGCGACGCGGACCTCATCTGCGAGTGCGAGCTCGTCACTCGCTCGATGCTCGACAGGTTCCTCGACGAGCGCTGGCCGTGCAGCCTCGACGACGTCCGGCGCGGCACGCGTCTCGGCATGGGACCCTGCCAGGGCGGGTTCTGCACGTTCCGGGCGGCGGGCGTCGTCGCGGACCGCGCCGGTGGCGACGTCGCCGCGTCGACGCTGCCGCCCGACACCGTCGATCGGATCCTGCTCGACTTCCTCGCCGAGCGGTACCTCGGGACGCGACCGATCGCGTGGGGGCGCCAGCTCCAGGAGCTGTGGCTCGTCGCCGGCCTGTACGCGGGCATCGTTCGGGATCGGCGCACTCGCGGATCGACTGCGCGTGGCTCGGCACGCGGCCGGCGAGGCCGACCGTGCCGTCGTCTGACGTCGTCGTCGTCGGGGCAGGGCTCGCCGGGCTGACCGCTGCGATCGCGCTCGCCGAGGCCGGGGCGCACGGTCGAGGTCGTCGCCCGCGGCCACGCAGCCACCCACTGGACGTCGGGCGGTCTCGACGTCGCCGCGCCGGCCGGCAGCCGGACCGCGGCCGAGGGACTGGCCCAGCCTGGCGCCAAGCCGCGCCATCCATACGCGATTCCTGGGCGGCGCCGCCCGCGCCGTCGATCGACTGGCTGCGCGGGATCCTCGCTGCCGAGGGCCTGACGTACGCCGGCGACCTCGACGCTGCCGCTTCGGACCGTGCCGACGGCGATCGGCTCGACGAGGCGGGTCGCGATCGTGCCCGATGCCCAGGCGGCGGCGCTCGATCCCTTGTCGCCCGACGAGCGGCTCGTCGTCTGCCGGGCCGGCAGGCTTCAAGGACTTCTGGCCGGCCGCGATCGCGACAAGCCTCGCCCGGCCCGACGTCTGGGGACCCGACGGCCGCGCCCCGGGCGGCCGGCCAGCCCGCGTCGAGGCCGTCGTCGTCGAGCTGCCGGCCACTGCCGGCCGGCGGAACTTGACGGCGCTCCACCTCGCGCGGCTGTTCGACGATCCTGCCTGGCGCGAGGACGCATTCAGTGCGATCGCCCGCGCTATCCACGCGACGCGGGCGCGGTCCGGGGAGGGTCGCGCTACCGGCGGTCCTCGGCCACGCCGACCATTCGAGCGTTCTCGATGACGCGCGCCGGCTCCTGCCGCTCGTCCCGTTCGAGGTGCCGCTCGTCCCGCCGAGCGTGCCGGGCGTGCGGCTCTACGACGCGCTCCGGGCGGCGCTTCGGCGCCGCGGTGGCAGGGTCGCGATCGGGGAGGGGGTGCTCCGGATCGACCGCACGAAGTCGACGCGTCACGGCCGTCGTCATCCCGACCGCCGCGCGCGAGCGCGTCCTGCGTACAAACGGGGTCGTCCTGGCGACCGGCGGCATCGCCGGTGGCGGACTGGTCGCGAGCCCTGACGGCGTCCTCATCGAACAGCTCCTCGACCTCTCCGTCGAGGCTCCGGCACGCGCCGACTGGCTCGCGCTGGACCCGTTCGACCCGGCGGGCCATCCGCTCGAATCGGCCGGCATCCGAACCGACGCGCCAATTGCGCCCGGTCGACGCCTGCGGCAACCGGTACTTCGAGAACGTGACGGTCGCCGGCAGCCTGCTCGCCGGTCAGCGCTACCTGACCGAACGCTGCGGCGACGGTGTCGCAGTCGCGAGCGGCCGGCGCGCCGCAGCGACGCTCGACTGCGGCGCGAACGCACGCGCATCGACCGCGCCACAGGCTAGCCGGAGCGGCGCGATGACGATCCAGGACCTCGTGCATGAGGCATCCCTCGGCGAGGTGGCCGTTGTCGGCGGACGAATGCCTGAAGTGCAACGTCTGCAACACCGTCTGCCCGGTCGCACGCGTAACGGACCTCTTTCCAGGCCCGAAGTACGTCGGCCCCCAGGCACAGCGGTTCCGGATCGCGACGTTGCTGCCGCCACAGGGTCAGTCGACCCCGGTCCTCGCTTCGCCCGACGCGACCGTCGACTACTGCTCTGGGTGTGGCATGTGCACGACCGCCTGCCCGGCCGACGTGAAGATCGCCGAGATGAACAGCCGGGCAAGGGCTGAGATGAAGGCCGGGCATCGCCCGCGCCTGCGCGACTGGCTCCTCGGCCAGACCGATCTCGTCGGCCGGTTCGGCGTCGCGTTCGCGCCGCTTGCGAACTGGACGCTCCGCAACCGGCTCATCCGGATGCTGATCGAGTGGACCATCGGCATCCATCGGCGGGCGCCGCTGCCCGTCTTCGCCGGGAGGACGCTCCGGTCGCAGTTGCCACGTGTTCTGCGCGACCCTGGCGCCGACCCGCCGCCGGATCGGGCCGTCGTCCTCTTCCATGGCTGCGCGGCCAACTACTACGAGCCGCACGTGGCGCTTGGCCGCGATCGAGGTCCTCCGCCGCAACGGCTACGAGACGATCGCCCCCGAGCAGGTCTGCTGCGGCCTGCCGTTCATCAGCAACGGGCTGTACAGCCGCGCCCGAGGCAAGGCGCGGCGCAACCTCGGGGTCTTCGCCGACTACGCCCGACGCGGTTATCGGATCGTTGGCACCTCGACGTCCTGCACCCACACGCTCAAGGCCGAGTACCGCGAGATGCTCGACGTCGACGATGACGACGCCCACGCCGTCGCGGCTGCGACCTGGGACATCTGCGAATTCCTCCTCGACCTCCACGAGCAGGGTCGCCTCGACACGGGTTTCGGTCGCCTCGAGGAGACGTTGCCGTACCATGCGCCGTGCCAGCTCCGCAGCCACGGGATTGGGCTCCCGGCCCTCGACCTGTTCGCCCTCGTGCCAGGCCTCAGCGCGATCGACATGGATCATGACTGCTGCGGCGTCGCCGGGACGTACGGGCTCAAGAAGGAGAAGTACGACATCGCGATGGCCGTCGGCGACCCGCTCTTCCGGCGCGTCCGTGCCACCGACTCTGCCCGGGCCGCGTGCGACTCGGAGACCTGCCGCTGGCAGATCGAGCGAGCCACGGACCGTCCCGTGAAGCACCCGATCGAGATTCTGGCGGCGGCCTACGCCTTGGCCGACGCGGCCAGGGAGCCCGCCGCGGCCACTGGATGACCGACCTCGTCGTCGGTGGCGGAGCGGTCGGGACGCTGCTGGCCTGGGCCCTTGCGGCGGGTGGCCGGGACGTGGCGATCGTGCGCCGGCGGCTCGAGGGGCCACCGCGTCGGGCGATGGTCACGGCGGTGGGGCCGGATGGCAATGCGGCCGGCGCGGACATCGCCGAAATTCACAGCCCGGACGCTCTCGAGGTGGCCCCCGAGGTCATCGTGTTCGCCGTCAAGGCGTTCGACCTGCTCGACGCGGCCGCGTCGTGCGCGGCTTGGCCGACCGCGCCGGCCCTGACCGTCCTGAACGGCGTCGGCGCCGAGGAGATCGTCGCTGAAGCGCGGCCGGACGGCGGGCTGATCGCGGGCTCGGTGACCGCGTCGGTCGACCTTACGGGCGAGCGGACGGTGGCCAGACTGAACAACGGCGGCGTCGCGCTTGCGCCGGCCAGCCGCGGCGTCGAGGAGCTCACCGACGCTCTCCTCGCGGCCATCGCCACGGCAGGACTCCGAACTCGTCGTATCGCCGATCCGGCCGCGATGAAGTGGTCAAAGCTCGTCGCGAACCTCGTCGGCAATGCCTCGAGCGCGATCCTGGACATGTCGCCGGCCGAGATCTACGGGCACCCGTCAGCGTTCGGCCTGGAGCGCCGACAGATTCTCGAGGCGCTGGCCGTCATGCGCCGTCTGGGACTGCGGCCGGTCGCGCTTCCGGGTGCCAACGTTCCTCTTCTGGCCTTCGGCGTCCGGTTTCCCGCGGTCATCGCTCGGCCGATCATGCGACGCATCATCGGCGGCGCTCGCGGCCGCAAGGACCCTTCGCTGCGCATTCACGTCAATTCGGGGACCGGGCCGAGCGAGGTGCAGTGGCTGAACGGCGCAGTCGCCCGAAACGCCGAACGGCTGGGCGTGGCGTCTCCCGTGAACCGCCGCCTGACGGAACTCGTCGAAGAGGTCCTGACCGATCCCGAGCGGCGGGCCTGGTTCAGGGGCAGGCCGGATCGGCTGGTCGAGGCCATCGAAGGCTGAGAGCCGCGCTCCTGGTTCCTGGGACAGGCCGCTTGGGCCGATTTCTCGTCGGTATACTCGCGACCGATGACAATCCAGGAAGCCGTGGTCGACGCCCTCGTGATCGTGGCGGCGTACGTGATCGGCGGCATTCCCTGGGGCGTCGTCATCGCGCGAGTAACCGGCGGGACAGACCCGCGGACGATCGGCAGCGGACGGACCGGCGGCGCGAATGTCATGCGGGCCCTCGGCCCACGTGCCGCGGCCGCGTCGGGGCTCCTGGACGTGCTCAAGGGGATCGTCGCCGTCGTTATCGCGTTTCTGGTCGGTGGCGGCCTGGGGCTGCAGATCCTCGCCGCGCTGGCCGCGATCGTCGGCCATAGCCGGTCGCCATTCATCGGGTTTTCCGGGGGGCGGGGGATCGCGCCCGGCTTCGGCGGCCTGATCGTCTTGCACCCCATCGCCGCGCTGCTGACGATGCCGGTCTTCGCCGTCGTGCTGGTCGCGACGCGCTACTCGTCGCTGGCGTCCCTGACCGCGACGGCATTCGCCGCGGTCGTGATCATCGTCACGGTCGTCTTGTTCCAGCTGCCGCTGCTCTACGCGGGCTACGCGATCGGCGCAGCCGGGCTGATCTGGCTCTTCCACGTCGATAACATCCAGCGCCTGCTCGCGGGCACGGAGCGGCAGATCGAGTTCAGGCGCGGCTGACGCCCCGCCGGCCGGCCGAGCCGCGGGTGCTAGACTGGGCCGCCTGTCGGGGCGTGGCGCAGTCTGGTAGCGCACCAGTCTGGGGGACTGGTGGTCGTCGGTTCAAATCCGGCCGCCCCGACCAACTCTCCCGCACGAAGTAGCAGTCCAAGGGCTGTAACGGGATCCGATGCTGTTCGGCGATCGCATGACCTTGCGACGATGCGCGGCGGATCGACCCGCACGAGGATGAGTGGATGGCCTCGGCTGCGCGACCGGTTCAACGCACGTGGCCGACCTCGCTCGCCGTCGGGGTTGCGCTCGGATGGTTCGCGATCCTTGCTCTCGCGATGTGGATCGGCTCGAACGACCCGCGACCGATCCAGGCCTGGTTCGTGGCCTACCCGATGTTCGCGCTGTACCCGGGCGTCGCGGGACTTGCAGCCTCGCGGGCGAGGTCGCCTGGCGTCGTTGTCGCGCTCGCCACGCTCATCCCGATGGTGGCGCTGTGGTTGGCCCTGCTGCCGGCCGCGGTGGACGACACGCCGTTCGGCGTCCGTGACGATCGCGTCCAGTACGCACTCGTCACGCTCGTCTCCGGGCTCGGGCTGCTGGTCGCCATCAGAACCGGGGCACGAGTGATGCGGCACGGGGCCTACCGCGCTGGCCTTCAGGGTCGCGGACTCACCGTCCTGGGGTTCGCGGTCGCAGGCGTCATCTTCCTCGCCGCCACTGCGATCGCCTTCTACCCAGTGATCATCCTGACCACGTAGTCATCCTTCGCGGCCCGCGCGAGTGTGCTCAGACTGCTTTGGCAGCCTCCGGTGCGGCCACGCGATCGCCCCAAATCGTCGCCGCGGCAAGCACCGCCCCCGCGTACTCGATGGTCCTCCGAGCCAACAGCCGCTTCGCCGGGATCGGCAGTAGTCTCGGTAGCGCCGTCGAGGATCAGACGACGCCGGGTTGCGGCGTGGCGAGCCTCATCGAGGCGTTCGGGGGTCGATCAGCGGGACATGAACTGATGGTTGGTCGCTCCGCGACAGGTTCATTGACAGCGCGTTAGCTGGCCTCCCTGCGCAGACTCCGACGGAGTACCCTCAGGGTCCGGGGTTGTGCCAACTGGAGGAGGCAACGTCATGATCAGACGTCACCGCGTACCCCTGTCCCTTGGCCTCACGGGTGCTCTGCTCGCAGGTCTTGCCCTCGCGGGGCCGGCGCTCGCCGCTGGCACGCGACTGACGGCGTCCATGAGCGGGGCGGAGGAGGTCCCTGGACCAGGGGACCCAGACGGGTCCGGCACGGCCGTGATCCGCCTCAACAAGGGAAAGGGCGAGGTCTGCTACGAGCTGACGGTCAGCGGGATCGCGCCGGCCATCGCGGCGCACATCCACGTGGGACCCGCGGGAATCGCCGGCCCTGTCGTCGTCGGGTTGGCGCCGCCTTTGTCAGGATCGGTCAGCGCATGCGCCACCGGCGTTGATGCTGAGCTGATCAAGGCCATCGCGAAGAACCCCGGGGACTACTACGTCAACGTCCACAATGCCGACTTCCCCGCGGGAGCCATCCGAGGGCAACTCTCGAAGTAAGTCGTTCGGATGAGTCGCAGACTAAGCGTCAACGGCTAGGCTGACATCACCCCGGCTCCGGTCCGGGTCGGGCGATCCCGCTTCGGCGGCCAGCCCGACCCGGGCGATTGGGACGGCTCAGCCTCGGCGAGAGGTCAACACTGTCGGGTTGGGGTCATCCTGGCGGTGTCGCTTAGCGACCGCGCCGAGGACGTACGCGGCCGCACTCAGCACGAGGCTCATCGCGAGGACGAACCCGCCAGCCCTTGCCGGGCTGCTGTTGTGCCAGTCGGTCCACCGAATAAGGGAGCGCCGGAGCCAATTCACGCCCGGAGTCTAATCGCCCCTGCTGCCCCGGCTCCGCGCGTTCGCTCCGTCGTGACAGCGAGACGAACGGCGACGGCGGGCTCTTGCGCTGGGTGAAACAGTCCGTGGCCTCGTACGTCTGTGGAGCATGAGCGACGATGGAGGGCGGCGGTGAGGTCCCGGGCCGGAGTGGCAGTCGGCGCGGTGATCGCGCTCATCGTTCCGGTTTCGGCACTCGTCCTGGCGCAGCTGATCGACCTCCAGATTGCACCGTATGGGCTGGTCGAGGACTGGTTCCCGACGATGGGCGGGCTGTTGTGGGCGTCGCTCCTGATCCTCGGTCCGGTGGGGATCGTGGTCGCCGGCTGGTCGGCCGGCCTGCGCGGCTGGGGTCCCTGGCTGGCGCTCCTCGTCGTGTCGCTGCCGCTCTACGCCTACTTCTGGTTCGTGAGCGCCGTGCGCTTCAGCGGGACGATGGGCAATCCATTCTGACAAGAGGCTCGGGTCACCCCGCCCCGGCTCCGAGCGTCCGCTCCGTCGTGACAGCGAGACGGACGGCGACCGGGGGCGGCTCTATGCTTGAGGATGACCGACGGATTTTGGCTCGTGGTCGCCGTGACGCCGCACGCCTACCTGCTGGCGTAACCCGACCGACGCGGGCGCGCAACGGATGAAGCGGTTTCACGTTGATACTGCTGCCGATGCCGAACAACATGAGGTGCGTAATGCGCGTCAGGACAAGGCCAATCTTCGCCCTTGGTTGGACCGGACTGATGGCGGTCGTCCTCGTCGGGTTGAGCGCCGCGGCAGATGCCGCACCGGATCATTCGTTCCTGGACGCAGCTTCGTCGATCGTCGCGATGTGCCTTCTCCTCGGTTGGGTTTTCGTATTGATCATCATCCTGATGTCCGCCGACCATCCGGACACCGAGCCGCGGTTGCGCGACGCCGTATCTCCCGCGCGGTGGCGTCCATCGACGTGGGCGGCCATCCTCTGGACCGGGTTCTTCATCCCGGGCCTCGTCTCGGTGATCAAGCCCGAAGGGGACTCGGCCGCGGTGGACGGGGCTGCCGGGTACACCATCTTGTATAGCGCGGTCTTATGGCCGATCGGCCTCGTGATGGTCGTTATCGCCCGCGCACGCTCAGACAGCCGTAACCGCGTCGCACCTGGCGCCGCAGCTGGCCCCGCAGAACCGTCCGCCTCCTCGGAGCAATCGGACACGTGGCAGACGAGTTCGATGGCTGCGGATCGGAAAGACTGACGGCTACGGTCGGACCCTAGACCTTGTACCGGTAGAGCTTGATCCACATGGACGTACTGTATGCCACCCCTGGCGTGGAGCCGGAGAGTGGTAATGCTTCCATCACTTTCGCGTCCACAGAGTAATCACGCCGAACATCGACACGACGTGAACGAGCTTCCAGATCAGCACTCCATCTCTCCACGGGTGAGTCATAGGTTATCCGGGGGGACGATTTGACTCATCCCCGTCGTAACAGTCGTGTCGCTCAGGCGTTCCACGGGTGGAGCGGCGAGCCATAGGAGCGATCAGCCCGCCGGATCGAGCGCGACATGCAACGGAGGGGAAAAGCGATGTGGCGAACTCTGAGTACGTGCCTGCTGGCCGTCGGCCTCGTCGTTGGCTGTGCTGGTCCGGCGAGCACCGAGCGCTCAACCGCAACGGCGTCCGAAACGGCCGCTGTGCCGTCGGCGGCCTCTTCCGTCGCGTCCTCGCCGAGCTCAGCTCTGGGCGCCCCGATGCCGGTTCCCTCGCCGACGCCGAGCATCGAACCGAGCTCGGCGGCGGTCCCAACGGCCGCCGCGTCGCCGAGCGTCCGGGTGCTCGGCCTCGGCGCGATCCTTGAGGTCAACGAACGCGATCGATTCGAGGCCTTCGGCGGTGAGCTGATCCACCTCGAATCCGTTTGGTCGCCGGAGGACCTCGGTCTTGGGGGTACCTGCCTTCCGTCCCACACGTTCCTCGAGTGTGGTCTCGAAGACTGGATCATCCAGATTTCGCCTGGCTACGCCGACGGCCCGAACCTGTCGCTGTTCTACGCGCCCGGCGTCCGTGAACGGCTCGGCCGCGACCTTCGCCCTGGCGAAGGCCCACTTGACGTGGTCGGGCGTTTCGGCGATCCGGCTTCTCGCGACTGTCAACCTGAGAACCGAGATGCGTGTCGCGATCGGTTCGTGGTCACGGCCATCGATCCTGGCGTCTAGGGTGACGGCTGGTGGCGACGTTGACGACTGACCGACCGTCCTAGCGGCGGGCGCGCAGCGATCCCGCCTCGGCGGGCAGCCCGACCCGGCCGACCGGGGCCGGTAGCAATCCTGGCAGCATAAGAGCCGGGCATCCGCGGACGGACAGACCCGGCTCTCGGTACCCCTATCGACTGTTAGCAGCACTCCCGTCGTCGTCGGGGCGCGGTAAGCCGCAGCTAATCGGCCGGCGTCATACTCTCACCGCCCTGGCTCCGGTCCGGGTCGCGCGATCCCGCCCAAGGCAGCCAGACCGTCCGGGCGGACCGGCCTTGGCCTAGCCTGACGCGAGGGGCGATTCCGGCGCTGTGGTTGACGTCGGTACCTCGCCCCGGACTGCGCGGAAGAGCGCCACCCCGGCTGTCAGCTGTGCAAACCCCAAGAGGACCGACGCGATCAGCTGGAGGATCCCCACGTCAAAGATCGCGGGGATACCGATGACGCCGAAGAGAATGAACAGCAGCCCGCTCCATTTCCACAGCCACCCTGAGCGCCAGATCGCGAGCCCGAGCGGGATGCAGCCAACGGTCCACAAGATGTTGCCGAGAAATGGGATCAGGATGAACGGCTCCTGGAACGTCTGGTCCATGACCTGGATCATCTCGGTCTGGCCCTGCTCAGCGAGACTCCCAATCGCTGGAACCACGTAGGCGACGAAACCGATCAACGGCAGGAACAAGACGAGGAAGCCGACGGTCATGACCAGCCCCACGAATGCGAGCCGCTCCGCCCTGCTGCGCGACAAGTAGGCGTAGAGCGCGATGAGGCCGAGGACGAAGAACGCCAACGACACGTCGGTCAGCGCAATCCCGAGCCGAAACGCGAAGGAGTTCGCTCCAAGGGCGAACTCCAAGTTGTGCGCCGGGTCAGACGGGACGCCGGCCCTCAGGATCCCGGTAGGGAGTTGGGTCACGCCCGCCACCACCAGGGCGAGTGCGCCGAGGGCCAGGCGGTTGGACGCCATCGACCCAGATCCAGAAGAGATCTCTTGCACGAGGTTCTCCTTTCAGCTGCGTCGAAAGCTAGTCTGGCACAGCCCCGGCTCCGGTCCGGGTCGCGCGATCCCGCCTCGGCGGCCAGCCCGACCCGGCCGACCGCGGCGATCCTCAGCGGCGGCGAGCAGCCCGAAGGCGCTGCGTTGCTGTCCAGGTCACGGCGATGACAAGCGTTCCGAGAAGCCATATTGCTGCCCCGGCGACGCCGTAGAGGATTAGGCGCTCGAGATGTTGCGAATCGCCCGGCTGCGCGAGGGCGCTCAAGGCGATGAAGACACAGCCCAGGCCGAGAACGCACCAAACCAGGACATCGATCGGACGCCAATGGGCCATGGGAACTCACCTCCGCCACAGGCTGCCCCCGCGACGTCAGTGTGACGGAAATCCGCTTGTCCCGGCGGCCAGCCCGACCCGGCCGACTGGCTCACGGTATCCGCCGCCGGCGCCTCTCCGCGGCGATCCACGCCCAGCCGCGCTCCCAGTAAGCTGCGTCGCGCCCCTAGCCCCCAGGCTCCTCGAGCATCACATGGAGCGTCGTCGGCGTCAGACAGACAGGATAGCCGTGGAGCTCGGGCGCAACGGTCGGCGGAACGTCGAGGACTTCCCCATCTCGCGCCACGACTTGGCCATCGGGATCGCGGACCACGCGTTCCGTCACCGACCCCGGCTCGAACCCAGGGACCCAGAAGGTCTGGAGTTCCCTACCAGTATCGGAAACCGCGGAGACCGGTTCCGCTGCCGCGGGGTCGATCCGGAACGTAAGGCTGCGGAATAGCGCCACGTCCTCGGGCCATCCGATCGAGTCACAGCCGAGATCGGCCGGAGCCCTATTGAGCACCATCCCGGCGGGGGCGCTCGCGTCGGTGGCCGCCCCAGGAGGAGCTCCAGAGGGAGAGGGCGTCAGAGTCGCCCCCGTACAGGCAGCAAAGGCAAGGATCGCCACAGCGGCGAGCGAGATGATCCGGCGCATGGCAGTGACCTCAATTGGTGATCCCTCGCGGAGTTACCCCTTAGACGCGCCACCGCCACCGTGTGGCGACCGATGGGACGCTGCGGGGTGGGCAGCGTGGCGCGCCTCATCGAGACGTTCCGGGGTCGATCGGCGGGATATAGCGCGTCCCGCGGCGCGCAAGTGCGCGGCGGTGGGGCTTGGTCCCGCTGATGGCAGAAGCGCTGTCGCAACGTTCAGCTTCGGCAAACGTTCACCAGATGAACTGATCCATCAAAGAGGCACGACCATGGCAACGAACCGCCCAACCCGGTTTTATCGCGCACTCGCACCAATCGTCGCGTTCGGGCTCATGGCTGTCGCGGCATGCTCGGGCTCGCCCGCGTCGTCCTCCTCGGCGGCGCCGTCGTCGAGTCCGCGAGCGATCGTACGCCCCTCCCCGGTTCCGCGGCCCGACCCGGCGGGGGCCTTCAGCGCTGCTCGGCGATCCGAATCTGACAGCCCGGATCACGATCATGGACGTAACCCAGTCGACGGACTCCCGCATAGCCCGCCTGAGTTCCCAGGGCACGCTGGAACTCGCGGGGAGTGACGAGCGCGAGCGCTACGAGGCCCGGGTCGAGGGCGAATTGGTCGAGACAACGGAGTACATCTCGGTTGGATCGGAGGAGTGGAAGCGAACCGACGGCGGGCCATGGATCGCCAGCGACCCGACCGACGATCAGCCGTTCTTGACGAAGCTAAATCGGATCGAAGGATTCCGGAGCCTCGGCAGAGAGAAGATGGGCGGCCGCGACCTTCATCACCTCCGTCTCGCAAAGGGGCTAACACCCGATCTGCGGGACTGGGGACCGACCGACGCGGGATATTCGAACATCGAGGTCGACCTGGACTTCTGGGTGGACGACGACGGCACTCCGGTGGTCATGGAGATGAGAGCCACGTTCACCTTTGCCGAGGGCGGCGAGAAGCTCGAATTCGAACGGCACTCGACGAAGTCGTTCGAGGCGGTGGGCGGCCAGCTGACGATCGAGGCTCCTGACGAGGTCTGGCAGACCTTCCGGTCGGACGCGCTCGGGTACACCATCGGGTATCCGGCAGGCGTTGTCGTCGCTAGCGCGGACGGCGTCGATAACTTCACGTTCAATGACAGCGTCTTCCTCAGCATCAGTGCCCAGGACGCACCGGCCGGGCTCAGCCTGGATGCGTGGCGAGAGGACCTGGTCGCCAGCCTGGTCGCCGACCGCGGTGCCGAGTTCCAGGATGCGAAACCCGCCCGCATTGGGGGTCGAGAGGCACAGCTTCTCGCCCTCCAGGTGAAGGATGCCGGAGGCAGCGAACGTCTCGTGCTCGAGGTGATCGTGATCAACAACGGACGAGCGTTCGAGATCACCGCGGTGTCGGACATGGAAACCGAGGCCGAGACTCGCGCGGGCCTCGCCACTGTCCTGACGACGTTCGAGTTCGCTGACTAGCCGGACCTTCGGCTGTCGTGCGCTCGGCACGACCCGGGCTCCGCCGTCGATGGGCCCGCTCGTCCCGTTTCGGACCCGCGGGCCAGACGGTGAGATGAGCCAGAGACGAGTCGTCGGGATAGTGGCGGGCGGGCTCATAGGTGCTGTAGATGAACTCGGCTGGCATGGGCATGTCAAGCGTACCCACAACGACCCACAGTCGGTCGCCTTCCCAGCCACTTGAATAACCGCTGGGCAAGTGACGCCTGACGGATTACCGCCCAACTGACGCTGTTTCACGCCGCGCGGATGATGTGGGGCGCGGCAGCCGCCGCGCCCCGCTACGCGTCCTAAGCGCCCGCGCGCACCACCAGTCTCATCTGTCCGCTATCGCCACCGAATCCGCCGGCCTGCACGTAGTACGTCGTGCCCGCGTCGGTATCGATCGTGACCCGTGACTGGAGACTGAACTCAGGGTCGGAAACGTCATCCACACAGGCAACCTGGGTGAACGACCCTGGCGAGCCCGTGTACACGGCGATGACCGTGTCGAAATTGGAGCCCGCGCTGTCGACGGTCATCAGGCCGCCGTTGCCGACGAACGTCCACCAAGCCGTGTTCCCGAAGGGGACCTCGAACGTCTCGTTGGTCTCCGGGTCGACGAAAAGGCAGGGCTCCTCCGGGGCTTCCGCCCCGCCACCGGTCACGATCCGGATGGTCTTGCCGAGCTTCGCGACGATCGCGTTCTCAGGTGCGTCGTTGGCCAGTGGCCCGGGCTTGGGACCGCTCGGTCGCACCGAGTGGAAGAACGCGCGCTCCTGGGCGGCGAAGCAGTGCTCGTCGTCCATGGGTAGCGTCTCGTCGCCACCGGGAGCACTGACCTCCAACGATCCCTCGACGGTGAACGGCTCGATCGTGAATCTCGCGAAGTTCGGCGGGCTTCCGTCCTTAGTGCCGATGACCTCGCCCGTCGACGCCAGGGTCGCCGAGGCCGATGCGCTGCCGACGGGCGTGTCGCCGTCCGGCTGGAGGAACAGTTCCCATGATCCGTCGAATGCGCTCGTCGTGAAGGTCACGTCAGCAAAGCCGGCGTAGTCGCCGGTCTCGTCTTCCACGAAGACGTCGCCGAACGCACCGAACGTATCGGCGCTGGCGAACAGCGCGACGAAGCCGTCTGCGGTCTCCCAGCTGCAAGACAACGAGAAGTTCTCGAACCGATCGACGAAGGATGCCGGGTTCGTCGCAAAGAAGGTCAGATCCTGGACCACGCCGAAGCAGCTGGCCGCATCGAAGATCTCCGCACCGGGCACTTCGACGGTCCCCTCGACCGCCATCAGCTGGAACGTGCCGTCGACCTGGTTCCACCGGTTCCCCTCACGGAAGCGGTCAGAGACGGTCTCCGGCGGGCCACTCGGTGTCAGGGTGACCCGGAGCTCGGCAGTCCCGGCAGGATCGCCGCTGGCGAGGTCGATGAGTTCAAAGTCGGCGCTCATGCTCGTATCGGTGCTGGACACGTCGGCGCCGACGCTCACGAGCGTCGGGTCGTTCTCGGCGGGCGTGCTCGGAGACGCCCAGAAGCTGAGCTCCCCGAACGCGCCGAACTCGGAGCTGTCGGCCGCGAACACGCCGACTATCCCATCGTCGTTCTGGAGGAAGCAGTCGACGACGACGGCGTGGTCTGTGAAGCGGGTCGCCGGTGCGGCGCTGACCGTGGCTGGAAGGGCCATCAAGAGTAGGGCGGCAAGGGTGGCGAAGATGACTGGCCGACGCATGGATCGAACCCCCTTCGAATGCGCGTTGCGGTGCATCAAGCGCGGACACCATAGCGGAAGTGGCGGAGCCGGTACAAGAGCGCCTTGGCGAGGTCCTTCGGAGTTACCTTCAGCCCAGACCAACCTTCCCATTGCATTGGTCCTCGGGCTTGCGTTATCAGCGCACTGCTAGCCCACCGAAAGACCTCCGCGCACCTCGGCGGTCACCATCCGAGCATTAGCTGCGGGATATCATCCGACCGTCAACAGTCGTTGACGAAACGGAGGTCCGTCGCGATGCGCCTCATGACCTATGTCTCGGTCGACGATCGACAACCGCTTGAGTCGATTACTAAACTCTGCCGTGAGTCGTTTCGGATCGAGAAGGCACTAACCGAGCTGGTGCTCGCGGCTCGCGAACAGGGCCGCACCTGGACGGAGATCGGCGGAGCGCTCGGTACGACGAAGCAGGCGGCCTGGCGTCGCTTTGTCCGCGGCCCGCTCGGTGAGCGGTTCGAGGAGAACGAAGCGACGTAAGAAAGTCCCGTGCGAGACGCCGGGGTCGGGGGACCCGCTGAGTATTCATCTGCAACCGCTACTAGATGCGGCAATTCAAGCTTGCATGAGTCGCACCAGGGTAGCCCCATGAAGGCGACGAACAGTACGAACCTTTGTGGGCAGCGAGATCGAACGCTGGCCCTCCCAGGATGTCCTTTCCGGAGAAAAGTGGAGCATCGGTCGCCATCTTGTTGCCCTCCGGACCGCCAATCGGATCAACGAGGTTATCCGGAGCGCGTCACGCGAGCGTCTCAGGGGCGCCAATGGCTTCGCCCGCCGCAGCCGCTCAGCGGCGATCCACTCCCAGCCGCGCTCCCAGTAAGCTCGGTCGCGCTGAAGCGCGTCTCAGGCGGCGTGACCTCCCACGCGGCGATCCACGCGTCAGGCGGTAGCTTCGTCACGCTCTGGCCGATGAGGCTCTGCCGGGTAGCGGCGTGGCGGGCTGCATCGATGCGTTCGGGAGTTAAACGGCGCGACATGGAGCACCTCCAGACCTGGCTTTCGGCAAGCGTCCGGTACTCGCGCCGTGTCCGTGTCTAGATGGCCCCCGTCGGTCTAAGTACTCCGTCGTATGGCGCGGCCCGGACGACGGGTCGCAAGGGCAACATCTATCGAGTCATCGACCACTTCGCCGATCGGCTCGACCTGGTCGAGAAGAATCCGTCGGCCTGACGACGCGGGAGACGCCACAGAGACGCCGATCTGGTTGACTCGTCCAACGTTGCGGCGGCTTCGCCCCTGGGAACCCGACGGACGATTGTCGCGAGGGGTAAGCCGATGAGCGAGAAGCCCCGTCTCGACCGCCTACGGGCGCTGGCCGAGGCGAATCTCAAACTCCAGCAATTCGGGCAGTCCAACGACGACGAGGTCCATGACGGCAAGACTGCCTGTACCCACGTCGTTTGCCAGTTCCTGTCCCTCGCCTGGAACGGCACCATCCCGACCCTCAACGAGGTCAACCGGATGGCGGGCATGCCGAAGAACGCTCGGAACGCCAAGAACGAGGAGCGGGGCATGCTGCCCAGCGAGTTCAGGCAGTTCCTCAAGGCGGCGCGGATCCCGATGGAGGTGCGGTTCGGCCTCCCGTTCAGCGCGCTTCTCAAGGCGGCGGACGACGCGCCGGCCTTCTACGGGATGCGCTACGGCTCGGCGCCGAAGCGCACGAAGACGCACCCCAACGGCACCACCCAAACGGGCCGCAAGGCCCCCGACATCCGCCACGCGGTCGTGATGCTCGGGCACCTCCGCCTGCGCAATCCCGACGGCACGTTCCGAGTCGAGGTCTACCGCAAGGAGCCGAATCACGGCTCGCCGAACCGTCCGGAACGGCCGCCGTATGACACGCTCTCCGACCGTCAAGCCCGAATCGAATACGAGGCATACAGGGACCTCCTCCGCCAGCCGCTCTACGCGGCGCTTCCGACGAAGGCCCTTCCCGTTCTCGGCACGTTCACGCTGCCGACCGTCCCGCCGCCGCCGCCGCTCATCGTCACGAAGCTCCTGGCGTTCAGCGGCGTAGCGACGATCAAGGGCGACGGGCACTTCGCCGTCCAGATCGCCGACCGCGAGTTCATCGCCCTGGCGAAGGGCACGAAGAAGCGGGTCGTCGCCCTCGGTCGCCTGTCGCCGCGCCTGCCCGGGCCGCCTGGCGATCGGACGAACGTCGTCCTCGTCGGCGACGAGGCGGCCATCCTGCTCCGCTCTGACATCATCCTCGAGACCGACGGCGGGGACGTGATCGATCCGCCGCCGACCGATGCAGACGAGCAGGCGCCCGAGAGCCCCCCGATCCCGATTCCCGACGGCGACGCGCCGCCGGAGGTCGAGGATCCGCTGGCGAACGGGCCGACCGGACCGGACTGAGCCGCCTCCTCGGAATCGCGGTCCTCGTCGCGGCCTGCTCCCTGCCGGGCACACCGGCACCTTGACCAAACAGCGGCAAGAGTCCAGTCTGGGCTTTCCGGGGGCAGTGGCCGCGTGTTGATCGCGCCCGGTCGATCTCGGTGTTCTGGGAGGACTCCATGACCAGTTCTCGGAGACGCCTGCGGGCGCCCAGGCGTTCGCTGCTGGCCGCGATCGTGGCTGCCCTGTTCGCCGTGACAGCGGCACCGGCGTATGCGAGCCACGTCGGCTGTGGGAGCCTGATCACGACCGACACGACGCTCGACAGCGACATCGGACCGTGTGTCGGCGACGCACTGATCGTCGCAGCGGACGGCGTCACGCTCGACCTCGGCGGTCACACGGTATCCGGAGCCGGCACGGGTGCGGGCGTCCGCGTCGCTCGCCACACCGGTGTCGAGGTGATGAACGGGACGATCGAGGGTTTCCATACGGGATTGGTGCTGGACGAGGCGGACGGAAACCACATCTGGTCGCTGACACTCCGCGACAACCTTCGCCAAGGGATCACGGTGGCCGGCTCTGACGCAAACGTGATCGAAAAGAACTCGATCCTCGACAACGACGGCGACGCGATCCGGTTGGGGCTGTCCGACGGCAACGTGGTCCGGAAGAATGTCGCGGTCGGCAACGTCTTTGGGATCGGTGTCGCCGACGGCTCCGACGGCAACCTGGTGGAAAAGAACAGCGTCTCGGCGACGGATGTCTTCGGGATCGCGGTGTTCTCGAACGCGACCAATAATCGCGTCGAGAAGAACGATGTCCTTGCGACCCTCCTCGGCGACGGGATCACCGTCGCGTCCGACTCCAGCGGCACCAAGATCACGAAGAACGTCGCAAGCGGCAACGCCGACGATGGCATCGACGTCGACAACCAGACGACGACGGTCACTGAGAACACGGCGAATGGCAACGCCGACCTCGGCATCGAGGCCGTCCCGGGTACCACAGACGGCGGCGGGAACCGGGCATCTGGCAACGGCAATCCGGCCCAGTGCACAGGAGTCACCTGCTCGTCGTAGGCGACGCGTTGCCCTACGGCGAGCGCAGGATCGTGAAGAACTGGATGTCGTTGAAGAGGGATGGGTCGACGCCGTTTGCGGCCCTTGAGGCGACGATGCCTTGGAGACCAGGCGCGACCGGGGGCGTGAAACGAGGCCCCCGGAACCTGTCACCGCCGGGGGGACGATTCCAAACCGGGGACCTCTGGTCAGAGCAACGAGGATAGACCCTGCGCGTTAGGCCCTCCGCGAGTCCGCTCCGTCCTGACAGGAGCGGACGGCGACCGGGGGCGGTTCGTGGTACCAACGCGGGTACCAATCGGGGCGGACACGCCCGGACGCTCGACCCCTTCGAAACGGGCGCCCCGCACAACCTGAATGCCCACGGACACCCGCGGACGCTACGGGCCAGACTGCGGGACTGGTGGTCGTCGTTTCAAATCCGGCCGCCCCGACCAATTCTCCCGCACGAGCGAGGCCTGAGGCATTCGGGTCGATTAGGCGGGACATCGAAGAGTACCCCCTGACCTTGGCTGTTGGCCCAGCGTCCGGTACTCGCGCCGTGGCCCTCCGACGACGACCGGCGCGGCGTACACTCACTATGCCTCCGGTACGCGGACCTAACGATGATCCTGCCGCGTCTCCCCCCACGCGGCGGCCAGTCGAGAGAGGGCGCGGCCGGGGGCATTTCCAACGAGGAACGGACTCCCGGAGAGGTGCGCAGGCGAAGGCCCCCCAGCCGTCGCGAGCGACTTCTCTCCGGTAGTCCGTTGGCGATACCGTACGAATCCAACCTTGCGCCGGAACTTGCAGACGGCGCGATCCGTGGCGCGCGATCTCGATGTCGTTGCCGGCGGGCACCTACCCGCCTAACGGCGGGATCGGGGTGTCGTTTCGGCAGGTGAGGCCCCCGGCGCGCCAGCCGTTCCCCCGGCGTGACGGGTGCGCCCGGGGGCCTCGTCTTTAGTCGTACAGCGAGACGAACGGCCACCGGGCTCGTTCTGGACTCCGCACGTGACTGACGAGGACTCACGGACGACGACCTCGAGACGGTCATCGCAGAAGTCGGATCACTCATCGGCCTCGCCAGCGGAACATCAGCACGATCGTTGAGGCGGCCCTCGATTGCGACGCGCCGGCCCTTCCCAACGAACTCGTCACATATCTGGGCAAGTCGGTCCCAGGTCACAACTGAGCAGTTTCGGAGAAGCCGCCAATGCGGGGGGTCCCTAGCATGAGGGTCGCACCCATCAAGACTCGCAGAGGAGCAAACCTGCAATGAATGACGCAAAAAGGTCCGCCGAGCGCACGACCGGTCGCGACACGACGTCCGTGGGATGGACGGACGAGGAGCGAGCCGCGATGAAGGAACACGCCCAGGAGCTGAAGACGACGAAGCGGCGCGGCAGCGCGGCCAAGGAGGCCGACGGCGAAGCCGACGTGCTCGCGAAAATCGCCGACATGCCGGAGTCCGATCGCACGATGGCCGAGCGGATCCATGCGGTCATCAAGGCCAACGCGCCAGACCTCGCGACGCGAACCTGGTACGGGATGCCCGCCTATGCCAAGGACGGCAAGGTCGTCTGCTTCTTCCAGCCCGCGGACAAGTTCAAGGCGCGGTACGCGACGTTCGGCTTCAACGACGACGCGAACCTCGACGAGGGCACGATGTGGCCGACTTCCTGGGCGCTGACAAAGCTGACCGCCGCCAATGAGGCAAAGATCCTCGCGCTCGTGAAGAAAGCGGTGAGCTGAGGACTAAGTTCGCGACGGGGCCCCAGCCCTAGGCGGGATGGCGTGAGCGGTCCGACCTGGCATCTAGTGCGGAGAAGAGAAGGTCAAACCCAGGTGACGTACGTCGCCGTGGGCGCCGTCAGACGGCTTCGAGTCGACGCCGCGCGCCCACCCGAGCGACGAGGTTGACGGCGCCGATTGGTCGCCCCGCCCTCGCCGGTAGCGAAAGTACCAAGCGAGCATCAGGGCCGTCGCCACCAGATAGAAGCAATGCAGCGCCCAGATTGGACCGACCGGGAGACTGAAGACATAGGCCGAGTACAGGACGTTCCCGAAGTTCGTGAGCACCAGCTGCGTCGGGCTGTACGAGGAGAGATCCTTCGTGCGCACAGCCTTTACGAGCATAGGCATGTAGCTTGTCACAAAGATCACCGTCGAGGCTGAGCCGGCGATCAGGGGCACATCGTTGGTTATCACCGTCGGATTCCTTAGGCTTTGGCACCCCGGCTGATGCTTTTTGCCCGGGGTGGAACCTGAGGAGATGCTGGATCTGCGCTGGCCGGCCGCCATCGGGCGCGATCCGTACGCGGCTGATGAACCGCCACTCAATCTGCCGGCACGGTTGGGCCGGGTACCTTATGGGCCTGATCCAACGGCCCGAGGCCGGACCTGGGATTGCTTTGAGGCGCCAGCGCTACAGACGGATAGGGCGAGGCCAGTCCTGCCGGCCTGATGGCTTCCCGCCGTACCCTCAAGGGTTGGCGGACCCGACGCCAACTCGAACCGCGTCTCGGGTCAGGTGCACGACGTGGCGTGACCTACGAGAAAGCAGACCCGAGGGACTCGTTAACCCTGGGGTCTGCTTGCGCAGTAGTGTCGACCATCGACCTTGCCGCTCTAATTGCAGGCGACCGCCCTAGACCCAACCGGACCACACGTCACCGCACATTCATTCGCTGGCGACAGGCGAGACGGACGGCAGCGGGAGCGACTGGAAAGGCCTGTCCACGACGGGCATCCCAAGACGACAGTTCGAGCCGTTACGCCGTTGCAACGCCACTCAGGTCCGGTCGGCCGCATCCGTGACGGTCGGGCGTCCATAGTGATAGAGCGTCATTCGTGAGTTCTGCTTGCGGATGGCGCGTTTCTTTGTCCGCCGCAATCCGGCTGCCGCGATGGCGCGTATCTCCCCGTGACGCCGCGCTCCGCAAGCCCGGATGTCCCCTCCGGCACCGAGTGGCGGCGAGTCGCAGGAGGAAGTCCCATGCGATCCACGCGCAGACATACGATCAGCCTCTCGCTGGCCTTCGCGCTCACCGCAGGGCTTGTGTTCGCCGGCGCCGCAATGGCCGGCGGCCGCCCGATCTCGATAGAACTCACCGGCGCGGCCGAGGCACCAGGTCCCGGCGACCCCGATGGCTCCGGCACGGCTTCGTTCACGTTCAACCCAGGCACCGGCGAAGTCTGTTTCGACTACAGCGTGACCGACGTAGCGCCTCTCGCCGCGGCTCACATCCATGTCGCGCCCGCCGGCTCACCCGGGCCGGTCGTGATCGCGATGGAGCCGACGAGCGATACCGGCGGCAGCGGCTGCGTGACCGCCGATCGGGACCTGATCGTCGCGATCCTGCTGAACCCGACTGACTACTACTTCAACGTCCACAACGCCGACTTCCCCGCAGGCGCATTGCGCGGGCAGCTGACGCGTTAGCAACTGTCCCGACTTTTCCGGGGATTCGGGGCCTCGCGGCGACCCTCTGCCGCGGGGCCTCGCCATGTCCGGCGGCCGGTCGCCGGTACACTCGGTGCGTGACGACGACCGACCGGGCGAGCGCTCTCGACATCGAGCAGACCGACGGCCTGCTCGACATGGATCCGGAGACATTCCGAGCGGCGGCCCACGCGGTGGTCGACCTGATGGCCGACTACCTTGCCTCGGTCGAGCGCTTCGCGGTCTTCCCATCGGTGGAGCCCGGATCGATCGCGCCCGCGTTCCCGATGGCCGCGCCCGAGGCGCCGGAACCGCTCGGGATGATCCTCGACGACTACCGCCGGCTCGTGGAACCGAACGCGACGCACTGGCAGCACCCGGGCTTCCTCGCGTACTTCGGAACGACCGCGTCCGGACCTGGAATCCTCGGCGAAATGCTGACAGCGGCGCTCGGCCAGAACGCGATGCTCTGGCGGACGTCGCCGATCGCGACGGAGCTCGAGGGGGTCGTCGTCGGCTGGCTCCGTCAGGCCGTCGGTCTGCCGGAGTCGTTCGACGGGCTCGTCACCGACACCGCCTCGACGTCGTCCCTCATCGCGCTCGCCGGCGCGCGACAGACCGCCGGACACGACATCGCCAGAATGCGCGTGTACGCATCGGAAGAATCGCACTCGTCGATCGAGAAGGCCTGCATGACCCTGGGGCTGGGCCACGGCGCCCTTGTCCGGATTCCGACAAACGATCGGTTCGAGATGAGGGTCGACGACCTTCGCGCAGCCATCGCTCGAGATCGCATGGCTGGCCTCCGGCCGATCGCCGTGGTCGCGACCGTGGGCACGACGTCATCGACGTCGGCCGACTCAGTGGAGGACGCGGCCGCAATCGCCGAGGCCGAGGGCCTGTGGCTTCACGTCGACGCCGCCTACGCCGGTGCCGTTGCGATCGCCCCCGACCTACGTGAGCCGTTCCGCGGCTGGGAACGAGCGGATTCGGTCGTCATCAACCCGCACAAATGGCTGTTCACGCCCCTTGACGCCTCGCTCCTCCTGACCCGGCGCATGGAGACGCTGCGGGCCGCCTTCAGTCTCGTCCCGGAGTACCTCCGCACGCTGGATCGCGAGGCCGCGGTTCGGGACTACAACGAGTACACGCCCCAGCTGGGGCGTCGGTTCAGGGCGCTGAAGCTGTGGATCCAGCTGCGCTGGTTCGGACTGGAGGGACTGCGGCGGCGGATCCGGCACCACCTGGAGCTCGCCGCAGCGTTCGGCCAGTGGATCGACGACGACCCCGATTGGGAGCGGCTCGCTCCCGTTCCCTTCTCGACGGTCTGCTTCCGCTACCGACCGGCGGGCTTGCGGGGTGGCGAGGGCTCCGAGAAGGCGCTCGACGAGCTCAACGCCCGGATCATGGACGCAGTCAACCGAACCGGCGAGGTGTTCCTGTCCCACACTCGGCTTCGACGGCCGGTTCACGATCCGGCTTGCGGTGGGCAACCTGCGGACGGAGGCACGTCATGTGGAGCGTGCCTGGGAGCTGCTCCGAACGGCGGCGAATGAGGAGGCGGCATGAACGGATCAGTCGCGGTGCTCTACTTTTATCGGACGAAGTGGGGAGCGCACGACGAGTTCGTCGGGCTGTTCCGGAAGAACCACTGGCCGATCCTGCGCGAGGAGCTGGCTGCCGGCCGCTACCTCGACGTCCAGATGGCGACGCCGCGGTTCCACGGCGACGGCCGGGCCGACTGGGACGTCCTCGTCTCGATCACGTATCGCGACTGGGCGGCGATCGCCGAGCATACGGACGCCGAGATTGCCCGCCGCCTCTTCCCGGACCATGACCGCTACCGAGCCGAGGAGGAGCACCGGTTCGAGCTCCTCGAGGCCCACTGGGACGTCCCGCTGGAGGCTCGCCCGCTCGACCTGTCCATGTGATGGACGATCATCTTTCGACCACGCAGGTCGGGTGGCTGTTGGGTCGCTCTTCGAACGCCGTCCGGGAGATGATCCGCGATGGCGAGATCGAGGCGATGCGGATCGCGGCCGGCTTCCGCGTCCCTCGCGCCGAGGTGCTTAAGATCAGCCGCGAGGCGATCCAGGAGAAGGCCGGTCGCAAGCTCTCTGACGCCGAGCTCGAGCAGCTGATCGACGAGGTTCTCGCCACGAACGAGGAGAAGGCAAACCAGCCAATCCGCCTGGTCAAGCCACCTCGGACCCGGAAGCGGGCGAGGCCGCGCTGACGAGTGATAGTTGACGCCGTGCGTGACGCCTCGAAGGGCCTGCTACCGTAGACCGGTGCCCAGCAGCCATCGCCGGTTCGCGCTCCTTGACGTCACGTTCGCCGGCGTAGCCCTGCCCAGCGCGACAATGGACCTGTGGGACGACGACAGCGGCGTCACCCGCTGGTCCGCGCGGGCGCTCATGCCGGCACTCCAGGTCGCCGAGAGCGGCCGGCTGACGGGGCGAACGAAAGACGGTCGGTACTTCTCGGGCGACGTCGACGTCGCCAACCGACAGATGGGTCCGGGCGGTCCGCGCGGCCAGACACTCGTCGAGCTCCACGGTTCGGGCCCGCTCGAGGAGCTTTCCGAACCGCCGCCGGCCGAAGAGCCCACGGCGAGCGACGCCAAATCGAGTAGCTAGGCGCCGGATGCCCCGGGCGGTCGGATCGAGCGGCCGGTCCCAAGCGATAATGAGCGCAACCACTCGACTAACGAGGAGCCAGCCCGCCGATGCCGCCGATCATCGAGTTGACCCGCATCGAGCCCATCCACCTCGATCGGCTCGAGCGGCAGGGTGTCTTTACGACCGGCCTCCTGATCGAGGTGTCGGAGACGCCGACTCGCCGCCAGACCCTCGCCGACCAGGTCGACGCGACGCCGAACGACGTCCTCGAGTGGCGTGACGAGGCCCTGATGCTCAACCTTGCGAGCTTCGGGCCACAGCAGCACCAGCTCCTGATGCAGGGTGGGATCGAAGGACTTCGTGACATCCTCAAGCTGAGCCTCGACGAGTTCCGCGCGGCCATCATCCACGCCGCGACGGAGCTGAAGATGGCGGCACCGTCGGACCTGACGATGATCGGCTGGTGGGAGCAGGCCAAGACGCTCGAGGACGCCTGACCGGCCGGTTCCGTCGCGCCGCTCCGGCGGCGGCACTACCATGGCAGGCGTGAACGCCACCGTTCCTGAGCGTGTCGCCGGGGTCATGACGGCCATCGCCACGGCCGTCGTCATCATCGCGATCGCGATCGTGCCGTTCCTCTCGCCGGCCTGGGTCTCGTTCGAGCAGGGCCGCACCGGCGCCGAACAGCTGACCGGCTATACGACCGCCGAACTGCGCACCGCCACCGACGCCATCCTCGCGGATCTCGTGATCGGCCCCCCCGACTTCGACGTCGTGGTCGGCAATGCGCCGGTATTGAACGCACGCGAGCAGTCGCATATGCGTGACGTGCGCAGCGTGTTCGCGGGCTTCGGGCTGATCGCCCTCGTCGCCGCCGCCGGGCTGGTCGTGGCGATTGGCCTTGCTCGGCGGATAGGCCATCCGGAGCGGGCACTTGCGGCGGTCCGCAGCGGGGCGCGAGGGCTGGCGATCGGCGTTGTCATCGCCGGCGGCTTCGCGTTCTTCGCGTTCGACGTGGCCTTCGAGGTGTTCCATCGGTTGTTCTTCGCCGGCGGCTCGTACACGTTCGATGCCGGCACGGATCGACTGGTCCAGCTCTTCCCGTTCGCGTTCTGGTCGGAGACGACGATGGCGGTTGGGGCGGTGATCATCGCCATCTCGATCGCTGTGACGTTGATCGCCGGCCGACGGATGGCCAAGGACGCGGCGAGCGCCGAGACAACGCCGGGGTCGGGGCAGGCGCATCCGGAGGCGGCCCGATGAATGGCGTCCCTGTCGCCCGCCTGTTCGGCATCGAGGTTCGACTCCATCTGTCGTGGATCTTCATCATTGCGATCGTCACCGTCACCGTCGGTGGGCGGCTCGACTCGCTCCAGTCGACGGAGGCGTCCCTCGCGTGGGTCATCGGGGCGGTCGCCGCTCTCGGGTTCCTCGGGACCGTCGTCGCCCATGAGCTGGCCCACGCGCTCGTGAGCCGACGGGCGGGCATGCCGATCGAAGGGATCACGGTCCATTTCATCGGCGCGCCGGCGACGGTCGACGTGCGCGCCGCCACGCCACGGTCGGAGGCGGCCGTCGCGCTGGCTGGGCCGCTCACGAGCCTCGTGTTCGGGGTGGTGCTGATCGCCCTCGCCCTGGCCGGCTTCGCTTCTGAGATCAGCGCGCTCCGGATCGTCGCCGACGTGCTCTTCATCATCGGCGCGCTCGACATCGTCCTTGCCGGCGTCAGCATCGTGCCCGCGTTCCCGCTCGACGGCGGGCGAGTCGTTCGAGCGATCGTCTGGGCACGGACCGGCTCAGAGATCCGCGGTGCGCGGTCGGCCGGACGGGTGGGCCGGGTAGTCGGCTGGCTCCTCGTCAGCCTCGGCCTCGCCGTCATCCTCGCCGGCGAGACCGTGGACGGCGTCATGATCGGGCTGATCGGCTGGTTCCTCGGCGCCTCGGCGCGATCGGTCGAACGCTGGCTCCTGCTCGACGGCCTCATCAAGGGAGTCCGGGTCGGCGAAGCGATGGAGCCCACGCTCGAGACGATCTCTCCGCAGCTCACGCTCGACACGTTCGCCGGCCAGGTCCTCGACGGAACGCTCGGGCCGGCGCTGCCGGTCGTCCGCGATGACATCCTCGTCGGCCTCGTCGGCGCCCTCCAGCTCCGAGGCGTGCCGCAGCGCGACTGGCCGTCGACACGAACAGCCGACGTCATGATCGATGTCGCCGATCTCCCGCCGCCGCTCGGGCCGGATGAGTCGCTGTCGGACGGGCTCGAGCGGCTCCGGGCATCGCGCCTGGACGGACTGCCGGTGCTCGACAATTCCGGTTTGCGAGGGGTGCTGACGCGGCGGTCCATCGCGGTTGCCCTCCGTGCCCGAGCCGATTTGCGAGGCGTGACCCTGTGAACGCGCCTGCATCGTCTGCCTCGCCTGCCTCGTCCGTTGCATCAGCCCTTCCCGCCGGGCTGCTGTCGGTCGAGGAGGCGCGTGCCGCCGTCCTGGCCGCGGTCAGCGGCCCGACCGAGCTCGAGGTGGTCTACCTCTCCGATGCGCTCGGCCGCGTCCTCGCCGAGCCAGTCGCCAGCACGACCGACCTGCCGCCGTGGGACAACTCGGCGATGGACGGGTATGCGGTCCGGGCAGCCGATACGGCGGGCGCGACCGAAGACCGGCCGATCCGGCTGGAGGTCGTCGGCGAGGTCCGAGCGGGCCAACCGCCGGAGGTCGAGGTTCCTCGGGGCGGCGCAATCCGGATCGCCACCGGCGCCCCCGTCCCGCCACGCGCCGACGCCGTCGTTCCGGTCGAGCTGACAACGCCCCTCGACGCGACTGGCGCCCCAGCGGGTCCTCGCGGCCGTGATGCCACCGGCCCCGTCCCGGCCGCGATCCTCGTCCATGCCACCGTCGAGCGGGGCGGGTCCATCCGCCGCGCAGGCAGCGACCTGGCTCGTGCGGCGACGATCCTGGAGACAGGAACGGTCGTGACGGCCGCCGGGATCGCCCTGGCAGCAGGCGCCGGCGTCCCGCAGCTTTCGGTTCACCGGCGGCCCCAGGTCCACGTCCTCGCGACCGGCGACGAGGTGAAGCCGGCCGGACAGGCGCTGGGTCCGGCGGGCATCCCGGATGCCAACGGCCCCGGCATCTCGGCGCTCGTCGATGCGGCTGGCGGCCAGTCCTATGCCCTCGGGATCGCCAAGGACCGGATCGAGGACGTCGATTCCCGGCTGTGTGCCGCGCTCATCGCCGGCGCCGATGCGATCGTCGTGTCCGGTGGGGTGTCGGTCGGGCCGTACGACGTCGTCAAGCTTGCGTTCGAGAAGATTGGCCGAATCGATCTGTGGCGGGTCGCCGTGCAGCCGGGCAAGCCGTTCGCTTTCGGGACCGCGGACCGGCCGAACGGCGGTCGGACGCTCCTGTTCGGCCTTCCCGGCAACCCGGTCTCGAGCTTCGTGACGTTCGAGTTGTTCGTCCGTCCCGCCATTCGCGCACTGGCTGGCCACCGCGCCGATCGCCTCCTGCGCCCGGTCGATCGGGCCGTCCTCGACGACCCTGTCGCGAAGAGTCATGGCCGCCGGGCCTTCATCCGCGTGATCGCGGAGCGCGACGCTACCGGGTCACCGATCCGTGACGATCGTGGCCGCGTCCACGTCCGGCTCGCCGGTGGATCGGCGGGGCAGGGCAGCCACGTCATTTCGGCCCTTGCCGCGGCGGACGCACTGGCGGTCGTCCCGGAGGCGCAGGATACGCTCGATGCCGGCTCGGAGGTCGCGCTCTGGTGGCTGGACGCCGGCTGACCTGACGTTCGGAGGATCGATGGCCCAGAAACCGCCCCCGCGCACAGAGCGCCGCCGGCTGACCCACGTCGACCGGAGCGGCCGGCCGCGGATGGTGGACGTGACTGACAAGGCCGTGACCGCGCGCCGCGCCGTGGCTGAGGCCCTCGTGGCGGTGTCGCCCGAGACCATGAGCCTCGTGATCGACGGTGGGGGACCGAAGGGCGACGTCCTGGGCGTGGCCGAGTTGGCCGGGGTGATGGCTGGCAAGCGGACCAGCGATCTGATCCCGCTTTGTCATCCGATCGCCCTCACTGACCTGGTCGTCGCCGTGACGCCCGATCGTGCGGCGGGTGTGCTCCGGGTACGGGCCGAGGCCGCCACCACCGCGCCAACCGGCGTCGAAATGGAGGCCCTCACGGCCGCATCCATCGCCGCGCTGACGATCTACGACATGGTCAAAGGGGTGGAACGGGGTGTCGAGGTTCGCGCCGTCCGGCTCATCTCCAAGAGCGGCGGTAAGAGCGGCGAGTGGCACCGGCCGGCGGACGCGGATGGCGACCGGGCGCCGGATCAGCGCAAGCCTGGCGTCCGCGGCGCAGGTCGGATCGGGGGCAAGCGGCGGGGACCGGCGTGAGCACGGGCTGGGTGTTCGTCCTGACCGTCAGCGACCGCGGGGCGGCCGGGGAGCGCGAGGATGCGAGCGGGGCGGCGGTCGCGGCGCGCCTGATGGCGCTTGGGTTCAAGGTCCGGCGCGAGGTGGTTGCGGATGAGCAGGCGACGATCGAATTGGTCCTGCGTTCGGCCAGCGAGGGGCACTCGCTGGTCGTGACGACCGGCGGCACCGGGTTGACCCCGCGGGACGTGACGCCGCAGGCGACCCAGGCCGTCGTCGACTACGAGGTGCCGGGACTCGCGGAGGCGATGCGGGCCGAGGGCCGTCGCCACACCCCGATGGCGGATCTGAGTCGTGCGGTTGTCGGCGTCCGCGGCCGGACCCTCATCCTCAACCTGCCGGGCAGCCCGAAGGGTGCGATGGAGTCCCTCGAGGCGATCATCCCCGTCCTCGACCACGCCCTCGAAACGCTGGCGGGGCCGTTCGATCACGGGTCGCGAGTTGAGCCCGCCGCGGAGGCGGATGCGGACCTCGCCGATCCGCGCGCCGTGGCATCGCCGGACGAGCACGAGTGATGTTCCCAGTGTTTGCCGACGTCCCGGGCTACCCGCTGGTCTTCGTCCTGTTCTGGGGAGCCGCGATCGTCTTCCTGCTCGCGATGGCGCGTCATCTCCGCGTTTTCGCCGCGGCCCGGCCCGCCGTGGAGCAACCGCGCCCGTTCGGCCAGATCGGGGCCCGCCTGTTCGGCCTGATCGAGTACGCAGTCATCCAGACGAAGATGTTCAAGGATTTCCGGGCCGGGCTGATGCACGCGGGCATCTTCTGGGGATTCGTCCTCCTCACGATTGGGACGGCCAACATCGTGACGGGCGGGATCATCGAGACGATCCTCTCGATCCCGCTCGATGGCGCGGTGTGGGCGGCGATCTCCGGGATGCAGAACGTCGTCGCGGTGATCGTCATCGTCTCGATCCTGTGGGCGTTCTGGCGTCGCCTCGTCTCGCGCCCGCGGCGGCTGACCTACAACCGTGATGCGCTCCTCATCCTGTCGATGATCGGCGGGGTCGTTGCGACGGAGCTCCTCGCCGAGGTGTTCGAGTTCGCCCGCCACGGCGACCAGCCGGGGGCGTTCGTATCAGCCGCGCTCGCCGGACCTCTACGTGGACTGTCGCCCGAGACGCTGGACCTCTGCTTCGCCGTGCTGTGGTGGGCCCACATGATTCTCGTCGCGGCGTTCCTCGTGTATCTGCCGTTCTCGAAGCATCTCCACATCGCGACCGCGTTCCCGAACATCTGGTTCAGGAAGCTCCGGCCGCGGGGCGAGCTGCCATCGATGGACCTCGAGCGCGAGGACGCCACGTTCGGCCTGAAATCCCTTCAGGATCTCGGCTGGAAGGACCTCCTCGACGGCTTCACCTGCACCGAATGCGGCCGCTGCCAGCAGGCCTGTCCCGCCTGGAACACGGGCAAGCCGCTCAACCCGAAGACCTTCATCATGGGAATCCGGGACATGTCGGTGGAGGCCGAGCACGGGCTCGACCTCATTCCGAACTCGCCGATCGTCCGCGAGACGTACGGCCTCGGCGGGGCGACGCCGGCGGCAGATCGGATGGCCGCCCCGATCGTCGACGATGCGATCCCGTACGACGCGGTCTGGGACTGTGTTACCTGCGGGGCGTGCGTCGAGGCCTGCCCGGTGCTGATCGAGCATGTCGACAAGATCGTCGGCCTGCGACGGAACCTCGTCCTCGAGGAGTCGCGCTTTCCGGCCGAACTGGCGGGTGCCTTCCGGGGCATGGAGGGCCAGGGCAATCCGTGGGGCCAGCCAGCCTCGACGCGGCTCGACTGGACGAAGGGCCTGCCGTTCGAGGTGCCGACCGTTGCCTCGATGGCGGCCGACGGGAAGCTCGACGAGCTCGAAGTCCTTTATTGGGTCGGCTGCGCCGCCGCCTTCGACGAGCGCAACAAGCGCGTGGCACGAGCGTTCGCGACGTGCCTGTCCGCGGCGGGCATCCGATTCGCGGTGCTCGGCCAGGAGGAGTCGTGCACCGGCGACCCAGCGCGCCGGATGGGCAACGACTATGTCTTCCAGATCCTCGCGTCAGGCAACGTCGAGACCCTGAACCGATATGGGATGGGTGAGCGGACGATCGTCACGGCCTGCCCCCATTGCTTCAACACGATTGGCAACGAATACGGCCAGCTGGGCGGGTCGTTCAAGATCGTCCACCACTCGGTCTACCTGCAGGGGCTGCTCGGCGACGGGCGGCTGCGGGTGGCCGACGAAGGGTCGTCCAGCTCCGTGACCTTTCACGACTCGTGCTACATGGCCCGCTACAACGGCGTCATCGCCGCGCCGCGGGATGTCCTGGGCTCCGTCCCGGGCGTGGAGCTACGGGAGATGGAGAAGTCGGGCAAGAACACGTTCTGCTGCGGGGCCGGTGGCGGCCGGATGTGGATGGAGGAGACGCGCGGCACCCGGATAAACGCCGAACGGACCCGTCAGGCGCTCGAAACGGGCGCGGAGACGGTGGCCACCAGCTGCCCGTTCTGCATGGTGATGATGAAGGACGGTCTGGCCGATGCCGCGTCGTCGGCTGCCGCCGGTACCGGCGTCGTCAGCGCCCGCGACATCGCGGAGATCCTGGCCGACTCGTTGGCGCCCACTCAACCCGCCGGCCGCCAGCTCCCGGTGCTGCAGTACCGGGCCGCTGGCAGGCGTCCGACGCACGCGCGCCGGTCACTTCCGCCGCAGAGTATCCCACGGAGTCAACGCGGTCGGACGGAGTTGGGCGAGTCGATCGGACAATCGCGAGGGCCGCGGCACTCAGCCCGGCAGGTGGGCGTTACAGCTGATGCAGTTGCGGTCGGTCCAGAGGTTGCCCATCCCGCAGTTCGGGCAACGCTTCTCGCCTTCGGTCGAGGTCGCGAATGGGCTCTCTCGGGTTGCTGCCTCCCGCTCCAATCGTTGCCGGCGCTTGATCGTAACGAGCGCCAGGGCCAGGACTCCGACCGAGCCGAGGAGCAGGAGGAGCAGAGTCGTCGGTTCCACGAGCTGTCCCTCAACGGCTGGTGCTCGAGCCCCCGGTGACCGAACACGCCGCGCCCCGAACACTAACGGCGCGCGTGACCACTGCGCAACGGAGAGTCGCTCCTCGCGACGCTGCTACGATGCGGGCGGTGACAGAGCCCACGTCCGCCACCCGAGCCCCTGGTACGTACCGCCTGACCGAGGAGCAGCAGATGCTTCGGGATGCGGTCCGGGTGCTGGCCGACGAGCAGATCGCGCGCCGTGCGGCGGAGATCGACAAGACCGCCGAATTCCCGTGGGACGTCAAGGAGCTGCTCGCTTCCCACGACATCCTCGGGTTGCCGTTCCCGACCAAGTACGGCGGTCTCGGTGGCGAATTGCTCACCATCTGCCTGGCCATCGAGCAGATCAGCCGGGTCTGCGCCACGAGCGGCCTCATCCTCGCCGTCCAGGAGCTCGGGGCGCTGCCGCTGCTGCTGGCCGGCTCCGACGAGCAGAAGGCGCGCTGGCTACCGGATCTCGCGGCGGGCCGGACGCTCATCGCTTTCGCCCTGACGGAGGCCGAGGCCGGCAGTGACGCCTCCGCGACCCGGACGAGGGCGCGCCGGGACGGCGACGACTGGCTGATCGATGGGTCGAAGCGCTTCATCAGCCAGGGCAGCGTCGCCGACCTGATCACGGTCTTTGCGGCCACGACCGACGAGCCCGACACCCCGCGCCACAAGCGGCTCACCTGCTTCATTGTCGAGAAGGACATGGCCGGCTTCGGCGTCGAGCGGATCGAGCACAAGATGGGCATCCGCGGATCGCCCACGGCGGAGCTGAGCTTCCGCGGCGTCCGCGTCCCCGATTCGCACCGTGTCGGCGCTGAGGGCGATGGCTTCCGACTCGCGATGCGGACGCTCGATCGCAGCCGGCCCGGGATCGCAGCCCAAGCCGTCGGCATCGCCCAGGGGGCCCTTGAGGTCGCAGCGGCCTACGCCAATGAGCGCAAACAGTTCGGCACGCCGATCGCCCAGTTCCAGATGATCGCCGCGATGCTGGCCGACATGGACGCCGGCACCGAGGCCGCCCGCCAGCTCCTCTACAAGGCCTGCACCGAGATCGAATCGGGCGCCGCCGATGCCGCGCGCTGGTCGGCCATGTGTAAACTCGTCGCCGGCGACACGGCGATGCGGGTCACGACCGACGCCGTCCAGGTTCTCGGCGGCTACGGTTACATCGACGAATTTCCCGTCGAGCGCATGATGCGCGACGCGAAGATCACCCAGCTCTACGAGGGCACGCAGCAGATCCAGCGGCTGGTCATTGCTCGCGCCCTCGTCCCGAAGTAAGGAGATCCATCCCACGTGCAGATCGTCGTGCTCGTCAAGCCGGTGCCCGATCCCGCCGCCGGCGGCGAACGTCTCGGGGCCGACGGACGCCTCGATCGGGCTGCGACGCCGGCCGTCGTCAACGCCAACGACGAGTACGCCCTCGAAGCGGCGCTCAAGCTCGTCGAGGCCCATGGCGGCGAGGTGACGATCGTCTCGATGGCTCCTTCGAACGGGCCCGAGACGATGCGCAAGGCGCTGGCGATGGGCGCCCATCGCGGCATCCACGTCACGGACGAGGCGCTCGCCGGTTCGGACCATGTCTCGACGGCCCGCGTCCTCGCGGCCGCGCTCAAGGACCTGGAGTACGACCTCGTGCTCGCTGGCGCCGATACGTCAGACGGGCTCGCCGGCGTGGTTCCCGCGGGCGTCGCGGCGCTGCTCCGCCTGCCATACCTCTCCTACGCGGCCAAGATCGAGCCGGATACGGACGCCGGCCGTGTCAAGGTCCGACGCATCAGCCCGACCGGGTATGACGTCCTCGAAGCGCCGATGCCCGCCCTCGTCGTCTGCACCCAGGCCCTCGGCGAGCCGCGCTACCCGTCGCTCAAGGGGATCATGGCCGCCCGGTCGAAGGAGATCGCGACGAAGGCCCTGTCCGATATCGGCGTCGACGCAGCGAGCGTCGGCGGGGCGGTGGCCACGACCAAGGTGCTCGGATCGACGGCGCCGCCGCCCCGGGCCGCGACGCGGGTCGTACGCGAGTCACCGGACGTGGCCGCGCGCGAGGTCGTCGAATTCCTCGCCCAGCGGAGGATCGTCTGATGGCCGGGCTGTGGGTCGTCGGCGAGGTGACCGCGGACGGCGGTCTTGCCCGGATCTCGACCGAGGTCGCCACGCTCGCCCGAACGCTGGCCGAGGCGGCCGGCCAGGATGTCGCCGGGATCGTCGTCGCCGCAGACCCGAAGGCCGCCGCGGCTGAGCTCGCGACCTACCTGCCGCGGGTCCTCGCGCTCACGGAGCCGGCCGCCGCGGACCACGCCTGGGCAATGATCGCCGCCGAAAGGATCGCGGGCGTGCTCGAGCCCGACACCAAGGAATTCATCTTCGTCGGTGCCGGGCCAGACGGTCGGGACATCGCCGGGGCGCTCTCGGCACTCACGGGCTGGGGCATCCTCGCGAACACCACGGCCGCCGCCTGGGCCGACGGCGGCCCGACGATCGACATGAGCGTCTTCGGCGGGAAACTGACGACGACGAGCGCGTTCACCGACGCCACCGGGATCGTCACGGTCCGGCCGAACGTCGTTACCGCCGAGCCGGCGGCGTCCGCCGGATCCGTCGAAGAGGTCAAACCCGTCGGTGACCTGGCGCAGCCGCTCGTGCGTGTCGTTGAGCGAGTAGCGGAAGCCACGGCGGCGGCCCCGATCGAAGAGGCGCGGATCATCGTCGCCGGCGGCCGCGGTGTCGGTGGCCCGGAGGGCTTCAAGCTCGTCGAGGAGATCGCGGAGGCGCTGGGCGGGGCCGTCGGGGCGACCCGTGCCGCGGTCGATGCCGGCTGGATCCCGTATGCCCAGCAGATCGGCCAGACGGGCAAGATCGTCAAGCCGCAGCTCTATCTCGCGCTCGGGATCAGCGGCGCGATCCAGCACAAGGTCGGCATGCAGACCGCCGAGACGGTCGTGGCGGTCAATCGCGACCCGGACGCGCCGATCGCCGAGTTCGCCGATCTCGTCGTCATCGGGGACCTGTTCGAAGTAGGTCCCGCGCTCCTGACCGAGCTCCGCGCTCGGTCCGGCTGAGCGCGGCGGCCGGGCGGCGTCGGGTACGGCATATGGAATTTGCGATCGTGCTGCCGATCGCCGCTTTCCTCATTCTGGGCGTGCTGTTCCTCCTGGTCCTGCGGCGGGCGGGGCGCCTCGTCGCGGCGACCCGCGATGTCGAGCGGTTCCGACGGCAGGTCGCCGACCTCGCCGGTCGGGTCGAGACGTCGCTCGGCCAGATGAGCGAGAGGATCGATTCGGTTCGGCGCGGCCAGCTGGCTGCCGCCGCGGTCGCCGACGACCTGGCCGCGTCCCTCGACGCGGTCGATCGCTATGCGGAAGAAGGTCGCGGGCTCCGTCCGCCGGACAACGGCGAGGCCGTGCGGGAAGGACTCGTCGCGGAGCTCGAACGGGCCAGGCGAGCGCTCGAGATGGTCGAGCACGGCTGCGCGATCCAGGCGTCGGCCCGGGCCGGCTCACGCGAGCTCGAAGCGCAGACGGCAATAAAGCGCGGCTACCTCAACGTGCTCCACGCCCGCGAGGCGATTGCCCGCCATGCCTTGGAGGCCGCGGCCCTCGTCCCCGCCGACCCGACCAATCACCCACCCGCGCGACGGACGGTCTGACCCTCGACACACTGTATGTAGTGGTATCCTCTCCCTGCACCACAAGTTGTTGTGGTGGTACCGACCAGGAGAAGCGATGCGTTGCCCCCATTGCGGAGAGCGGGAGACGCGGGTGGTGGACTCCCGAGACCTCGACGACGCGGCCACGATTCGGCGCCGTCGCGAGTGCGCTGCCTGCACCACGCGCTTCACGACCTACGAGCGGGTCGAAGCCGCCCGGCTGATCGTCGTCAAGAGCGATGGGACGCGCCAGGAGTTCGATCGGGACAAGCTCGCCTCGGGCCTCCGCAAGGCTCTGACCCGCCGACCCGTGCCGGACGATGCGGCTGAACAGGCCGCGGATCGCATCGAGGCGGAGCTCCGTTCGGAGGGGGCCACGGAGGTCTCGTCGAAGCGGATTGGGGCGCTCGCAATGGAGGCCCTCGGCGAGCTCGACCAGATCGCGTACATTCGGTTCGCAAGCGTGTACCAGAGCTTCGACGATCTGGAGGCGCTCAAGCGCGAGGTCGACACGCTCTTCAACCAGCGAGGCAACGGCGGGATGGGCAAGTGAGCGTCCTCTCCGATCGGGACATCCGAGCGGCGATCGATGCGGGCGAGGTCGGGATCCGCCCGTACGACCCGGCGGACCTCCAGCCGAGCTCGGTCGATCTCCATCTCGACCGAAGCTTCCGCGTTTTCCGCAACAACCGCTATGCCTTCATCGACGTCCGCGCCCCGCAGCCGGACCTAACCGAGCTTCTCACGATCGCCGACGACGAGCCGTTCATCCTCCATCCCGGCGAATTCGTGCTCGGCCAGACGCTCGAATGGGTCGAGCTGCCGGTCGACCTCGTGGCCAGGCTCGAAGGTAAAAGTAGTTTGGGGCGCCTGGGGCTGCTTATTCATTCGACGGCGGGCTATGTCGACCCAGGCTGGAAGGGCAACCTCACGCTCGAGCTGTCGAACGTCGCGAACCTGCCGATCGCCCTCTACCACGGCATGAAGATCGGCCAGATCTCCTTTTTCAAGATGTCGAGCCCGGTCGATCGGCCGTACGGGTCGAAGGACCTCGGCTCGAAGTACCAGGGCCAGTCGGAGCCGACGGCCTCGGCCTTCCACCGCGACTTCGCCAACGGCCGCAAGCCCGGCGGCTGAGGCGGACGCGGCGTGGCCGTCAACGATTCCGTCGATTGGGCCCTGGAGCTGGGTGGTGGCGTTCGCGTCGCGCTGATCCAGGCGGGGACATTCCGCTCCGATGCTGGTGCGCTGTTCGGCCCGGTGCCGCGGATCCTCTGGAACTCCCTCGTGACCGAGGAGATCGATCACGAGCATCGCCTCCTCCAGGCGCTCAACTGCCTCCTCGTCGAGACGCCGGCGGGTCGGGTCCTCGTGGAGACGGGGATCGGCGAGCGGGTCAGCGACAAGGTCCGCGATATGCGCCACTACGAGGGGTCCCCGATCGTGCCAGCCCTTGTCGCGGCCGGGTTCGAGCCCGCGTCCGTCGACGTGGTGGCAATGAGTCACCTCCATTTCGACCATGCAGGCGGCCTTCTTCTGGCCGACGGCGCGCGGGCATTTCCGCGGGCGACGATCGTCGCCCAGCGATCGGAGTGGGAGATCGCCCTCGGCGACAATCCCCGGTTGGTGGCCTCATACGACCAACCGGAGGTTCGATTGGTTCGGGCCTGGGGCGAGGAAGGCTGGACGGACGGCGAGCGCGAGATCCTGCCGGGCGTCTCGGTCGTGCCGACCGGCGGCCACTCCGCAGGCCACCAGGCGGTGGTCGTCCGGGGTGGGGGAGCCGGCGCCCGGACGCTCGCCTTCTTCGGCGACTTGTGCATGCGGCCGTGGGCCGCCAACCCCCGCTGGGTGACCTCGTTCGACGACTTCCCGCTGGACTCGGTGACCGTGAAGTCGTCGCTCTTCGCCCGGGCCGCCGACGAGGGCTGGGTCGTGGTGCTCTCCCACGAGCCCGTCACCCCGATCGGGCGCCTGGAGCGCGATCGCGACCGGTTCCGCTACGAGCCCGACTAGCGGTCCCGAGCGCGTGTCGGATGACGTACACATTTCATGACAAATGGCCCATGGCGGTGTTCCGGGCGCCGGCTAATGTCTGGTCAATCGGAACGGACCGCCGGACATCGAGACACTCGCCGGCGGCGTGTCGACCCTCCGGCGGGATGCCGGGCGGCGGCAGAGCTGGCAATCCGTCGCCACCTCGGCGGTCCAACCGAACCCCTTTTCGCCGGCGCTCCCCACGGACCCATTTGGTCCGATTTCGTACGCCGCGCCAACTCACTTGCCTGCCGGCCGGTCCTCCGAGTTCGGAATCCGGAATCGGATGGTCGAGGGAGACGCGTGTGCTTCCAGCGGCGTGCGCTTTCGGACGATCGCCTCACGGGATCGGCGAGGAGATTGGCTGGACGGACGTCGCCGGCGAGAACAGGCCCGAAGACGGCTTCGGCGGCGCCGAGAGCGTCGGCTCCGGTGTCGGCCCGGACGGCAAGATTGCCCGGATCTGCGCTTCGGCAGACGCCTCGTCGAGCGGCGCGAGAATTATGGAGCGGATTGCACCGTCGGGGCCGACGAAGAACTGGGTCGGTAGGCCGTACAGCCGGTAGAGCCGAAAGATGTCGCCGGACAGGTCCGGCGCCACCGTGTAGCCGAGCTGGTAGCGCTCGGCATACGCCCGGACATCGTCCGCGTTCGTCTCCTGGACGCTGACGCCGACGACGACCAGACCGCGATCGGCGTAGCGTTCGGCCAGGTCGCGAAGTGTGGGCGTCTCCGACTGGCACGGCGGGCACCACGAGGCCCAGAAGTTGATCCAGACCGCCTGGCCACGCAGGTCGCCGAGGCGAACGGGGCGCCCGTCGAGGTCGGTCAGCTGGAAGACCGTTCCGTCGCCGCGGACGACCGCGAACTCGGGCGCAAGGTCGCCCGCCCGAAGGCCCTGAGAGGGCGCCGGGCCAAGGATGTACGGAGTCGCCTGCGGATTGGCCGGCCCGATCGGTCGGATTGAGCCAAGCGGCCGGGTGGCGACGAACAGCCCGATCGCGACCACGACCACAGAGATTGCCAATACGGCGAGCTGCCGCCCGCTGAACGGCCCGACCAGGCCGTGCCGCTCCTTCCGATGGGTGAAATCGGGCCGCTCGGCCACTCAGACGCCCACGAAGTTGAACCAGCGCGGGAGCAACGCAAGCCAGTCCATGAGCATCGCGATCCCGATGGCAATGACGAGGGCGCCACCGATGATCGACACGGCCCGGCCGTGTCGGATGAGTGGTCGGAGGATGGCCGGGGCGCGGTCGTAGAGGAGGGCGATCGCGATGAATGGCAGCCCGAGCCCGGCGGTATAGGCGACGAGCAGCAAGCGCTCCCTGGCCGACGGTCTGCGAGGTCGAGGCGAGCCCGAGGATCGCGCCGAGAATGACCCCGATGCACGGCGTCCAGCCGACGGCGAAGATCGCCCCGAGACCGAACGAGGCAAGCCAGCCGCCGCGGGAGCTCACCAGGCGGCCACCCAGCCGGTCACCGATGCCCGGCCCGCTCCCGGCCGCCGCTCTCGGCCGACGCGAGCGACATGGTCCCTGTCGCACTAGCCAGGGATCCCGCGGCGCCGGCATCGAGCGGGCGCCAGGTCCGTTCGAGGCCCGGGAGCCGAAGGACCCCGGCCAGGTTCAGGCCGAGGATGATGAGAAGCACGCCGCCGATCTGGCGAAGGACGGGGAGGTACTCGGAGAACCCAGCCGACGCGAACGTCGCGGTGACGCCGAGCAGGGTGAAGATCGAGCCGAAGCCGGCGACGAAGGCGAGGGCGTGCCGGAACGCGAGCCAGCGGCTGGGGGCGCCGGAGGCCGCGTGCGCGTCACCGGCCCCGCCCGCGACCGCCACCGCGGTCAGCTGGCCGAGATACGCGGGAACGAGCGGTAACACGCACGGCGAGAGGAAACTCAGCAGCCCGGCCGCAACGGCGACGAGGATCGTCAGATCGCCGCCGATCACGCCAGGACCCCGTCCAGCCCTTCGTGGAGGAAGCGGCGCAGGCGTGACGCCGAGGTGGCGAGCTCCAGGCGCCGACCGCCGAGCTCGACGACGGGGATCCGATCGAACAGCTCGCGCTCGGTCGCGGGATCGGCCGTGATGTCGCGCTCGCGGAGATGGGCGATCCGCGCGCCGCGCGCGGCCCGGTCCTCGAGAAGTGCTTGAAGGAGCCCCCGTGTCTCGTCGCATAGTCCGCACCCGACGCGCGTGTAGAGGATGAGGTCGGGGAGGGGACTGGCGGTCATCTCGCTCGGCATTCTAGGCGAGACAACGCTCACGGCCCCGCGGCCGGTTCCCCGAGTCCCACGTTCGGGCGCGGTACGATGTCGTCAGTGCCCCCGTAGCTCAGTGGATAGAGCGCGGCCGTCCTAAGGCCGGCGTCGGCGGTTCGAATCCGTCCGGGGGCGCCACACCCGACGCAGCCCGTCGTCGTCCGCCGACTTCGTCAGGATAGGCACGGGGCGTTCAAGCGGCGTTGCGCGCCCGGACGTTCGCGTGGCGGCGGACGCGAATTCGAGGCCCGGTTGCGTCTACTCGGCCGGCCTGTCCCGGGCCTAGTCCCCGAGCGGGTTCAGCAGTTTTGCGTTTCCCTCGAAGGCAAACAGCAGCAGGTCGGTCATGGCGAAGTTCGGCTGGCCGGGGCCCAGGGTGGGTTTGAACGTCGTATCGCGGACGATCGAGAACTTGCTGCCCTCCATGGCGCGGTGGAACGTCTCCGCCACGATGCGCGCGCCGACGCCGGTGAGCTTGCCTCCGTTGAGCTCGCTCTCGCGCAGGATGTAGAACCACAGCGGCGTGTTCGAGACCATTGCGGCTCGTTGCGCCTGGCTGAGCCCGGCGAGGTCGGCGCCGTTCAAACCATCCCGGATCTGCGCATTCGTGAGCCTGGTCAGCGCCACGCCCTTGGACTTCAGGAAGGTCGCCATCTGCTGGCCGGTGGCGAGTGTGACCATGTTCGCCCTGGTCAGGTTGCGGAAGGCAAGGTTCTTCCTCGCGCCCGGGTCCGGCACACGCAACTGGCGCAGCGGGTTGACCAGCTTCGTGTCAATGCGCATCGCCCTGTTGAACTTGCCAGCCGGTACGACCAGGTCGGCTCGCTCGAACCTGAACAGGCGGCGGAAATCAGCGATCCAGATGTTCGGCAGCCGCGTCCCGCCACCCAGGTCGCCGTTCAACCCCGAAAAGTCGAACAGCTGATCGAGCGTTGCGTCGGGGAAGTTCACGTTCCAGCTGTACTCGGCCCGGATCATGCTGTGGCCGAGCCGGTAGGCCGCGACGGAGAACTCGATCGGCATCGTCGGGAGGGCCATTGGGCTCGCCCCCACCTCGAATGCCTTGCGGCCGTTGTTGAAGACGTCATCGACCACGGGCCTCTGGCAGATCCGTGGGAGGAAGTCGTGCCGGATCATCCACTGGTAGTGCTTGGTCACGATCTTCCGCGCTTGGAGGAAGCGCTGCGCCGGTGGGACCGAGGTGGGAAGCTTATCGACGACGCGGTTGTGGAAGCGGATCATCGCCAGATGGATCTGGGCGACCGCAAGATTCTCGTCGTTCCGCGGGTCCGGGATGAGCGCCTCCCGTTTTTGCGCCAGCGTTCCCGTTCCCCTCCGCGGCAGGTCGAAGCCCGTCGAGGGCGGCCCGCCGTCGGCGTTGCCCACCTTGAGGTGCACGCCGTCGCTGTAGAACTTGGCCGAGCCCGGATCCTGTGGCCCAGCGCCGTACAGCGAGTCCAGATCGAGGCTCGGCGAGCGGTTCTGCTCGAGGTCCGCCGGTGAGATGTCGACGCCCTCCATCAGGGCGCTCTTGTCGAAGGTGAGGTCGTGGTCGATGAACTGGCCCAGGTAGGTGAAGCCGGCCGGCGGCTGGCCGGCCGTGAGGTTGGCGACGGTCATCGCCTCCGCGATCTTCGTCCGGTTCGCCTCGGGGAGCTGCTTTCCCGTGCCCTTTGGCCCCATTCGGGAGAACCGAAACGGCGGCACCGCTGGGACGTCGGTCGCGATGGCGAGCGTCCTGCCACCCAGGGCTTCCCCGAGCAGCCCTTCGCCGAGCACGTAATAGCTTTCGGAACCATGATGGATCACGACGCCCCCCTTTTGTGAGACGGGTCACGCGGCGTGTCGCTCAAGGCGCTCGCGAACTCTCAGGATCTCGCCCAACAGAGCGACCCGCGAACAGCGGATTGACCATCCCACCTGGCCTGTCCAGTGTCAACAGCGCTGACCGGCTCCAACCAAGCTGTCGTCGGTCGATGACGATCGTGTTTTCGAAGGCATCGCCGCTGAGGCCTCGGCTGGCCCCTTATCCGGCGGCGTACCATCCGAGAGGATCGTCCGAAGTCGTGCTTGTGGGGTCCAACGCCCCGAGTCCGTCCGTGGACACCATATGCTTTCCGAGGGCCCGCCATGCCGCCGATCGAGCAGCGGATTCGCGAACTCGGGCTCGAGCTGCCGCCGGTGCCCACGCCGGCAGCCAACTACGCGAACGCGGTGCGGACCGGAAACCTCGTGTTCCTGTCGGGGACTGTGCCGGTGATGCCCGACGGCACAATCCCCAAAGGCAAAGTCGGTGCGGATGTGACGACCGAGGAGGCAGTCGAGCACGCCAGGCGCGTCGGGCTGGTCCACCTCGCCGTGCTCAAGCATGAGGTCGGCGATCTCGATCGAGTCCGTCGGGTCGTCAAGCTCCTCGGCATGGTCAACGCCGTTCCCGAGTTTCAAGAGCACTCCCGGGTCATCAACGGATGTTCGGATCTCTTCGTCGAAGTCTTCGGCGAGCGGCACGCTCGCTCCGCGATCGGAGTTGGCAGTCTGCCATTCGGAATCACCGTCGAGATCGAAGCGATCTTCGAGGTCGAATAGCTAGGACGCGAGAACCTCGCGGAGGGTGGCCGCGAAGCCGTCGGGGTCGCCCGCCTGGCCGTTCTCGCCGCCAAGGAAACCGGCGTGGCCGCTGGGGAAGGTGACGGGCGTCGTCCCGAGCCGATCGGCCACAGCAAGCGCCGCACGGCAGGCCAGCTCGCCCTCCGATTCGGCTCCAACGCCGATGACGATGCGGGTCGAAGCCGCACGCAGAGCGTCGAAATCGAACTGGTAGTGCGTGATCGAAAGGATGTTCTGCCCGACGAGGGGGTCGTTGCGGGAGCCGTCGTCTTCAGTCGGGAGCCCGAACATGGCGGGGTCAGGGGCGGGCTGATCGACGTAGTCGGCCGGAATCGGCCCCTTGTAGCTGACGAGGGCGATGAACTTCGCCATCCCGGGCCCCATACCTTCGCGCATGTACGTGTCGTGGACGTCCCGGGACGCGGCGAGGGCCGCCTCGCGATCGGGTAGAACCCGGGCTGTCGGCGGTTCGTGCGCGACAAGGGTTCGGACCTGCTCTGGATGCTTGGCAACCAGGGCCAACCCGTTCACGGCGCCACCGCTGCTGGCGAAGATGTCGACAGGCCCGGCGTCCAACTCCGAGATCAGCCGGTGGAGGTCGTCCGCGTGCTCATCGGGCGTGGACTCGGTCGTGTCGTCGTCCTTCTTGCTTCGCTCCACCCCGCGGGGGTCGTAGGTGACGACCGTGCGGTCGGTGAAGTGTCCTGCCAAGGTAGGGAACCCGGAGGCGCCCATCGGTGACGCGATGAGCAAGAGCACGGGCGCGGTGCTCGAGTCGTTGCGCCGGACGTCGTACGTGAGAACCGCCCCGGGGACGTCCAGGGTGTGCGTCGTCGGCTCGGTCTGCGTGGCCGCCTCAGTCATCGTTGCCTCCGTTGTCGTCTGGAGCTGTCGTCATTCAGACTCGACCCGATGGCAAAACTCATCGGTGCATGGAGCGGCTCGAAAGACATACCTGCCAAGACCCGGCAGGAATCGGGCCGTACGGTAGAGGGCATGAGCACAGCAGTCACGATCCGACCGGCCTACAGCATGTGGCCCCAGTACAACCGGCGCCTCCGCGACGTCGTCGCGGCGATGACCGACGAGCAGCTGGCCATACAACAGCTTGGTCACGGTCCGGGTGCGCCGGAGCGCTGGCCGATCTGGGCGACCGTGGGCCACACCGCCTGCCAGCGCGTGTTCTGGCTGTGTGACTTCGCCGGCGAGCCGGGCGCAGACACCACGCCGTTCACGAATGCCGCCTACAACTGCCCGGGCGACGACGATCTCGAGCACGTGCTCGGCGCCGGTGCGCTCGTCGAGGCACTCGACTCGAGCTTCCGGATCGTCGAGGGCTGCCTGGACCGCTGGACATTGGACATGCTCGATGAAGAGCTCCGTCGGCCCGAGTGGGACGACTCGTGGGTCCACACTCGTGGCTCCGTGCTCCAGAGGGTCTTCAGCCACGACGTCTACCACTGCGGCGAGCTGTCGCAGACACTCGGGGCGGGCGGGCTGCCGCAGATCGACCTCTGGGATTCAGATAACCAATGACCAGGTTCGTCGTCGACGCCAGCGCCGTCCTCCACGTGGCGAACGAGGGGATCGAAGTTTCCGGCGAGCACGAGCTCCTCGCACCGACCCTCCTGCGTTCCCAGACGTTGTCCGCCCTGCACGAGGCCGTCCAGCGGGGCGAGATAACGGCCGATGTTGCGCGGGACCGCCTCGCCCGCATCGGGAAGATGCCGATCAGGCTCCTAGGCGACGCCGTGCTCCGGCGTCGCGCCTGGGAGCTGGCGGACAAATTGGGCTGGGCCTCTACCTACGACGCCGAGTACATAGCCCTCACGCAGCTCCAGGCCGACGCGTTCGTGACCCTCGACACGGAACTGGCGCGGAGCGTGGAAGGGATCGTCGCGACCGCCCCAATTGACGCGCTGCGCTGACGAAATATTGGCCAACTGGTTTTTCGAATCCTGCCGGGTACTAGGTGCACCGAGACGTACGTAGGGGAGCCGGGGACAAACGGCGGGAGCAGTCTTTGCCGCATGAACCTGTCCGCCGGCGTCGGTGCGGCCGTCGAGGCGACTAACCGAACTCGTGTGCTCGTCGTCGAGGACACTGAATCGGTCCGCGCCCTGATCTCATACATGCTTCGCCGCCGAGGCTACGAGGTTGTCGCCGTCGACAACGGACCCGAGGCTCTCTCACTGGCCTGGACGACATCGACGTCGTGGTGATGGACGTCGGTCTGCCGGGCCTTAACGGACTCGAGGTCTGCCGCCGGCTGCGCGCCGAGCCGACGACGGCGTCACTGCCGGTCATCCTCCTGACCGGACGGAGCCATCAGGAGGATGTCCGCGATGGCCTCAGGGCTGGCGCGAACGAATTCTTGACGAAGCCGTTCCATGAGGCTGATCTGATGTCGGCCATCAAGCGGTTCTCGTAGCGCCGAATCAGCGACTAGCCTGCGCCTACCACGCAGAAACGGTTCCCCTCGGGGTCGGCCAGGATGATGTAGTCGGCGTCGGGCGGACGCTTGTCCCAGTGGATTTCGGTCGCGCCGAGGCCGATCAGGCGCTCGACCTCCGCTGCTTGGTCCTCCGCGTAGAGATCGAGATGGATCCGTGGCGGGATGTGCACCTCTGATCTGACCCGATCGAGTGAGAGGTTGGGCCCGACGCCGTCCCTTGGCCGCATCAACACGAAATCGGCGGTGCCGGGATCGTCGCGCGGAACGTAGTCGAGAGCGGCCGCCCAGAACGCGGTCTGGCGCGGCAGATCGTCGACGCGGATAACGATCGAACCAACCCGGATCATCGAGCCACTGTATTCCAGCGAGGGTATTGCGGTCTGATCGCCTATGGCCCGAAGATGAGAACGCCAAGCCACATCGGAGGCCGGCGGAGACGCGTTGACGACTGACCAGGAGCGCCGCTTCTGTCCTCGCTGTGGGACTGGCCTCGTGGCCGGCATGTCGTTCTGTCCGGGTTGTGGCCTAAAGAGCGCGGACATCGGCGATCGCTTCGAACCGCCGGTGGGCGATCGCGTCGATCAGCCTGAGGACGTCCTCGGCAGGCCGTTCAACGCCGACCCGCCCTCGGCGATCCCGTCGGGCGGACCAACCGCTCCAGATCGACAGCCGGTGCGCCCCGCTTCGTCGACGGGAGGTCGCCCCTCCATCGATCTTGGGTCGTCGGGAATGGCGATCGTGACCGGTGCGCTGATCGTCGCCGCCGGACTTGTCGTCTTCGGGTTGCTCATGCGGCCCCAGCCTGAGGCCGACCCTGGCTCCTCGCCGGTGGCGGGCTCGTCCGGCCAGGCAGGACCCGGCGGATCACCTGTCGGCCCAGCGGCCCCGATAACCGGGATCACGATTCAGAGCCCGCAGGACGGTCAGGAAGTCGCGACGAAGGACGTAACGGTCATCGGTCTCGCTCCGCCGGGGCTGTCGGTCACCCGCGACGTCAGCTTCGGCTTCGATCAGCACGCCACGGCCGACGGCACGGGTCACTGGGCGATCAGCGTCGGCCTCGACGAGGGCCAGAACGACCTCGTGTTCCGGATCGGCGACGACCACTCGACCGAGAAGCGGGTCCGGGTGATCTATACGCCGGCGACGCCCTAGCGGACGGAGCTTGGCTCCAGGAGGAACAGTCTCGGGCGAGGCGGCTTGGGTCGGAGCAACGCGTCGGCTGCCTCGAGCTCCATGACGGCTTCCGACGCGGCGTCCCAGTCCGGACTGCCCTGGGCGGCTTGGTCGCGCCGGCGACGCGCTCGCTCGAGCTCGGTCGGGCGGCCGTCTCCCGGCATCGCCATCGTTGGAACACTCATGTCCTGCATTGTCGCGTTCCACACTGGGACAACACGGGTACCGGCGCATCGTCTATCCGTCGTACGACGGTGCCATTGGTCAACAGCAGATCAGGCCGGCAGCATCCCGTCGGACGGTTGCGGCGGGTCCAGGACCCCGAGCCGCTGAAGCACCTCGATCGCCGCGAGAAGGTTCCGGCAGAACCACTCCTGTTCGGCACTCGTCATCCGAACCCACCGCAGGGCGAAGTCGCGTTCGGTCGGTTCCAGCGCGGCGAAGTCCTCATCGTTCACGGCGATGCCTCGGTCGGCGGCGGGTGACGGGCTGCCGCCGCGGGAATACTGCCACGACTGGCATGGCCCTTGCACTAGGTCGCTGGACCCATTTCGGTACCGCCTGTTATGTCCCTGCAATGCTGCTGCAACCCAGCCAGCGGGCCCGGCAAGCCGTTCCTGACGGCCGACATGATGTACTGGAGGCTGTGAGGTCGGGGGATGCGGCCCGGTGAGCGGTCAGAGCAGAAGGAGGGCATCTCACATGCTCGATCCGCAGACCCGGCAGCAGCTCCAGACCAAGTTCCAGCAGGTCAAGCCGCAGCTGAAGCAGCGCTTCAGTGGCGTCACCGACCAGGATCTCGACGTCGGTCGCAGTGACCCGGACACGCTGATCGCCACGATCAGCCAGAAGACGGGACAGCCGCAGGCCCGCGTCGAGGCGGAGATCCGCTCTCTCGTCGGCTCCGCCTAGATAGGCTCCCCGGCGCCATCGCCAATCGCGACTGACGCCCCGGCGCCTCTCGCCGCCCCCAGACCACCCGCGGTCGAGTTCGGCTTGACCGCAGTACAGATCCTCGCCAGGGTTCGTTCGAACCTGACCTCACAGGAGAGCCGGCGTCCATCGAGGGCCGCCGGCTCTCCTCGTACTCGCGACTATTCTGGACGCATGAGCCGACGCCACATCCCGGATGACATCCTGAGCATGGCCCACGATCGTGCCCGAGCCCGGGCGGAGCGGGATTGGCCGGAGGCCGACAGGCTCCGAGCCCAGATCGAGTCGGCGGGCTGGACAGTCGTCGACCGCGGCACAGACTTCGCGCTCGCACCCGCCAGCCCGCCCACGATCGAGGCCGACGGCGTCGTTCGCTATGGGGCCACCGCCGAGGTGCCGTCTCGCACGGAAGAACCACCGACGGGCCTCGCGACCGTGCTTCTCGTCGCGACGGACTGGCCGGCCGACCTCGATCGGGCGTTGTCCGGCCTCCGGGCGCACGGCCCGGACGGCCTGCAGATAGTGGTCATAGCGGACGGTGCCTCGGCTGAACAGGACGCGGCCCTCGATGGCGTCGACGCCGAGGTGGTCCGGACGTCCCAACGGCTCGGGCAGGCGGCGGCGATCAACATCGGGGTCAGACGCGCTTCGGGCCCGACGATCGTCGTCCTCGACACGAGCGTCGAGCCGACCGGGGACGTGGTGACGCCGCTCGTCGCGGCACTCGAGGACCCGACGGTCGCGGTTGCGGGCGGCTGGGGGCTTGTCACCGGCGACCTGCGCCGATTCCGCGAGGCTCCGGCGGGTGACGTGGACGCAGCCGAGGGCTACGCGATGGCGTTCCGGCGCCCCGACGCGATCGCCCGCGGTCCGCTCGACGAGCGATTCCGGTTCTACCGCAACCTCGACATCTGGTGGAGCCTCGTCCTTCGCGACGAGGGTGAGGAGCGGCCGCCGCGACGGGCGGTGGCGATCGAGCTACCGGCCGCCCGCCACGAGCACCGCGGCTGGACGAGCCTCCCCGACGCCGAGCGGGATCGCCTCAGCAAGCGCAACTTCTATCGGATCATCGATCGGTTCGGGTGGCGCCGCGATCTCCTCACCGGCCGCGAGGCCTAACGGGCTTCAGCGCCCGACCGGGGCCGCGCCTGAACCGTCGATCCGACCCCGGAATCGACGACATCCCAGCCCTGTTCCTCAAGCGTCGATCGGATCACGTCGGCACGGGCGTAGTCGCCGGCGGCCCGGGCCGATGCGCGTTCCGCTACGAGGGCGTTGACCTCGTCGGGCACCTCGGCCGCTGGTAGTGTCGCCCAGACGCCATCGAGGCCGAGCCCGAGCACTGCGTCCGCGTCGAGAACCAGCCAGCGCCGCTCGTCGATCGGAAGCGGGCCCCTGGTGATCTCGCGGACGATCGTCGAGCGCCGTCGGCAGGTCGAGGTCGTCGTCGATGGCCGCGACGAATCGCTCGTGGAGCGCCCGCCCCGCCGGGGAGAGGGGAGCGGTGGGCGCGTGAGCTCGATCCACAAGGGCAATGTCCTCGCCGCCGCCGTGGCCCGCGATGCCCTCCACAAGCCCGACTGGCCGCGCCGCGGCCGCCCCCGCCCGGATGACCGACGGCGCCGCCCAGGGCCCTGTCGCGGGAGGCGGTTCCATGGCCCGGAGCCGCGACCGGAGGGATTCGAGGCCCGCCGCGGCGCCTGCCAGCGATTCGGGCGTGTATTCGAGCTTGTGCCGGTAGCGAGACGTCAGGGCAGGTAGCGCAGGGCGAGCGGGTCAATGCCTCGGTCAGCGAGTTCGGTGACTCGCTCGATATTGCCCGCCGACTTCGCCATCTTGTGACCGCCGACTAGCAGGAACTCGCCATGGACCCAGATCGCGGCCGGTGGTCCTCCGACGACCGGCGCCGACTGGGCGATCTCGTCCTCGTGATGCGGAAACACGTTGTCGATCCCGCCCGTGTGAACGTCGAACCGCGGTCCGAGATGGCGCATGGCCATCGCCGAGCACTCGAGATGCCAGCCCGGATAGCCCTGACCCCATCGGTCGGTCGGCCAGCTGAGCAGGCGGCCGTCGCCGGCGGACTTCCAGAGCGCGAAGTCGGCGTGATCGCGCTTGTCGTGCTCGACCTGGCCACGATGGCCGGCGCGCAGATCGTCGAGGGTATTCCCGGACAGCCGCCCGTACTCAGGGAACGAAGCCACGTCGTAGTAGACGTTGCCGTGGTCGCTGACGTACGCATGACCGAGGTCGACGAGCCGCTCAGCCAGCGCGAGCATCTCCGGGATGTGCTCGGTGGCGCGTGGGAAAACATGAGCCGGGAGAATGTTGACCGCCGCCTCGTCCACGTGGAACGCCGCCTCGTACGCGTCGGCGATCTCCGCGGGTGTCTTGTCCTCCAGGCCGGCGGCGACGAGCATCCGGTCCTCTCCCCGGTCGAAGCGCTCGTCGCGGAGGTGGCCGACGTCGGTGATGTTCTGGACGTGGAGGACCTCGACGCCGTGGTACAGGAGAACGCGCCGGATCAGGTCGGGGAGCATGAACGTGCGGAGGTTGCCGACGTGAGCGAACCGGTAGACGGTCGGGCCGCACGAATACATCCGGACGCGGCGACCGTCGGCGGGGCGAACTGGCTCGACGGACCGGGTGAGAGTGTTCCGGATGCGGAGGGTCACGCAGGGAATTGTACCGGCCGCACGCCATCCGGTTCCGGCGCCGGGCAGGAAACGAGGCCTCGCGTCACTTCACCGCCGGGGGAACGATGTCATTGCTACGAGGCCTCTGCCCATCGATAACGAAGCCCGCCGGGAATTGTTAGGGCGTCGACATCGGGTCCCAGAGGGGCGGGCCCTATACTCCCGGCATGCGCCGCTGGGTCTGCATCATCACGCTTCTCGCCGGGTTCTCCGCGGACGGCTACGTGTGGTCCGCGAGACGCCGGCTGCCGGTCCCGATCGAACGGCGGATGGACACCGTGCTGTACGGCGTTCCGCCCGGGACCAGCCTTCAGACCACCTCCGCCTGGTGGCGATCCTGAGGACGGCTGCGCGGTCCTGGCCGATACGGCGGAAGGCGGGGGTCGTTGGCGCGATCCTGATCGCGCTGTCCGGGCTGTTCGTGCGCGCGACTCCGGCGTTCCAGGACCTGCCGGCGGGCGTCGCGGCGGCCCGTCCTGATTCGGTCAACATCCTCATCGGTGCGGCATCGACGCTGGACCCGGCTGCCCAGGGGGACATCGGCAGTGCCGCGGTGTCGGCGCAGCTGTTCGAGGGCCTGACCGGCTTCGACGCCCAATTGCAGGTCCGCCCGGCCCTCGCGGCCTCGTGGGACCTGCTCGATGGCGGTCGGCGGATCGTCTTTCATCTCCGGCCGAACCTGACGTTCTCGGATGGCTCGCCGCTGACCGGCGAGGACGTCGTTCGGAGCTGGATGCGGATCGTCAACCCGGACGCTCCCTCGCCGCTCCTCTCGCTCATCTCCGACGTCGAGGGCGCCCTTGCCTACGCTCGGGGCGAGAATTCGGACCCGGATTCTGTTGGCCTCAGCGCCGATGGACTCGAGGTGGAGGTCCGCCTGACCCGACCGGCAACGGACTTCGTATCGATCGTCGCGAGCCCGACCTTCGCCGTCCTGCCCCCGGGCGTCGGCGAGGATGCGTCCACCCTGCTTCCCGCGGGCTTCGTCGGCAGCGGCGCGTACATCCTCAAGGCCGCGACGGACGAGAAGACGACCCTCACGGCCAACGAGCGCTACTGGGACGGGCCGCCGCCGATCCCGACAATCGAGCTGGTCCACGACCTCGGCGGGCGCAGCCCCGTCGCGGCCTTCGAGGACGGCGATATCGATCTGACCGGAATCTTCCCCTTCGACGCGACGTGGATCGCGTACGACGAGACGCTCGGTCCGCAGCTGCGTGAAACCGTGTCCCTGTCGCTGAACTACTACGGTTTCGACACGCGGCGCCCGCCCTTCGATGACGCCCGCGTCCGGCGGGCCTTCGCGCAGGCGGTCGATTGGCGACGCCTCGTCTCGCTCGTTGCCGGCGAGACGGCATCGGTTGCGACGGGCATGGTGCCGCCCGGCATTCCCGGCCGGAGCGAGGAGGATTTCCTGCCTGCTCACAACCCCGACGAAGCGCGCCGGCTGCTGGCCGATGCCGGCTTTCCCGACGGAGCGGGATTCCCGGAAACGACGCTTATGACCTTCGGAGGTGGCACCGACGAGGCGTTCGTGGTTGAGATCGAGCAGGAACTGGGCATCAGGCTCAACTACGAGACGATGAGCGGCGACTACTTCGGCCGGCTGGCCGCGGAACCGCCGCATATCTGGTCGATGGGCTGGGTGGCTGACTACCCGGGACCCAATGACTTCCTCGGAATCCTTCTCGGGACCGGCTCATCCAACAATTACGGCGGGTGGAGCTCGCCCGAGTTCGATGCCGCGATCTCGGACGCGCTCGAGACGACCGATCCCGTGGCCGTACGAACAGCCTTCGACCGGGCGGAATCCATCGTCCGGGACGAGGCGCCCGTCATCCCGCTCTCGTATTCGACCGAATGGACGCTCTCGCGGGATGGCCTCCTCGGCGCTTACGAGAATGGGCTCGGGATCATCCGAATGGCCGGCCTCGCCTGGGAGGATCAGTGACGAGGCGGCTCGGTCGGGTCGGCGCGGCAGTCGTCGTGCTCCTGTGGGCTGTCAGCGCGGGCGCAGGGACGGCCAGGGCAGCTGACGCGATCACGTTCGGACAGCCGAGCGCGACTTCCGTATTCGGCGAATCGATCGAGTTCAACCAGCCCGCGGTGTTCGCGGAGGTGCCACGCAGGGTCGAGCTCCTCATCCAGACGCCCGGAAGTGCAGGCCCGAGCGTCACCGATGGGGGCCAGCAAGGCAGCGGCGAGAAGATCCTCGGTTTCCGGCTGAGCATCGCCGACGGGCACATCGTTCCAAACACGACGTTCGTCGCCCGCTGGAGGGTGACCGATGCCGACGGCAAGGTCTGGGTCGGGCCGCCCGTCACCCACGTCTACGCCGATGACCGGGTCGACTGGGAAACGCTCGAGGGCGACATCGTGCGGGTCCACTGGCACGAGGGCGGGACTGCCTTCGGCCGGCGGGCGCTGGCGATCGGCGACGAGGCTGTCGCCGATACCGCCGCGCTGCTCGGCGTAACGGAGACGGAACCGATCGACTTCTACATCTACGCCGACCAGCAGCAGTTCTACGACGCCCTCGGGCCCGGCACCCGCGAGAACGTCGGTGGCCAGGCTCACGCGGACATCCGGACGATGTTCGCCCTCATCGCGCCGAGCGAGATCGACCAGACTTGGGTTGATGTTGTCGTGCCACACGAGCTCGTCCATCTCGTCTTTGCGACCGCGACGGACAACCCGTACAACGATCCGCCGCACTGGCTGAACGAGGGACTCGCCGTGTATCTCTCGGAGGGCTACACGCAGGATTACCGGAACGAGGTCGAGAAGGTGGTCGCCGACGGGACGATCATCCCGCTCGAGGGCCTGGCCGGCGCGTTTCCCACGACCTTCGAGCGCTTCCGGCTCGGCTACGCCGAAAGCACGTCGGCCGTCGATTACATCGTCAGCACCCACGACCGTGATGCGCTGTTTGGGCTCATTCGCTCATACGCGACCGGTGTGTCCGACGACGAGGCCTTCAAGGCCGCGCTCGGCGTCGACATGGCGGGGTTCGAGGCGGAGTGGCTCGAGAGCCTGGGCGCGACGGCGCCGGTCCGCCACGGGCCGCAGCCGGCTCCGCCGGGCCCGGTGCCGGACGGTTGGAGCGGGTCGGCGCCGAACCCGAGCGTCGCCCCCGGGGCCGGGTCAGGTTCGTCCCAGGCGCCGAACCAGCCCCCATCCGACTCGGGCGCTGCGGGAACTGGCAACTGGCTCATCCTCGCCGCCATCGCCGCGGTCGTGGTGGCCGTCGTCGGGTTCGCCCTGTTCGCCCGCCGGCGGTCTGCCCGTCCCGGACCGTGACCACGCTTGCCGGTCGGCTTCGGGCAATCCCGACCTGGCAGGTCACCCTGGGCCTCGCCCTCTTCGCGCTCGGCTTCCTGATCGCCGCCCAGCTTGCCGCCGAGGGCCCGCGCGTCCGCTACACGACCCAGGAGCGCTCGCCGCTCGTGGGTACGGCGCTCGAGCTCCAGCAACAGCAGGACGAGTTGAGGGCCCAGATCGTCAAGCTCGGCGAGGACATCCAGGCGCTCCAGGCCGAGGGCGAGGGGACGACGGCGATCGTCCGGGACCTGAATGACCGGCTTGAGGCCGCGCGGATCGCCGCCGGGCTTATCCCGCTGTCCGGTCCGGGGCTCGTCCTGAGCCTCTCCGATTCGACTGAGGCGATCCCGGCCGACGGCAGCGAAGCCGACTACCTGGTCACCGCGCGTGACATCCGGACCGTGATCGCAGAGCTGTGGCTCGCGGGCGCCGAGGCCATCGCCGTGAACGGCGAGCGGGTCACGACATCGACCGGCGTCCTCGACATCGGCCACTCGATCCTCGTGAACTCCGCCTACCTCGCCCCGCCGTACCGCGTAGCGGCAATCGGGCCGCCGGACCTGCTCGACCAGCTCGGCCTGTCGCAGGGTTGGCGTGAGTTCGTCCAGACTCGGGCGGGCGGCTTCGGGCTGGACATCACGTTCGGCGAACCCGAGGTGGTCGCGATGCCCCAGTTCGCCGGCGGCCTGAACCTGCGCGAATCACGGATCGTCCCGCCCGAGTCACCGTCACCGTGACTGCCTCGCTCCGTGCGCCTCGCAGCCAGGCGATCGTCGCAGCGGTCGCGTTCCTCCTCGGCCTGCTCGTCGTGGTCCAGATTCGGTCACAGGCCGGAAACGACACGCTCGCCGGAATGTCGTCGCAGGACCTCACCGTCCTCGTCGCGAATCTCAACACCCGCAACGACCAGCTCCGGCGTGAGATCGCGACGCTCCAGAGCCAGCTCGCCATGCTCGAGAGCGGTGGGTCCCAGGGAGCGTCCTCGGTCAACGAGGTGCGCGCTGAGATCGGCCGCATCCGGGCATGGGCCGGGCTCGACCCTGTCCGCGGCCGCGGGATCACGATCACCATCAGCGGGCCGATCGCGGCATCCGCTGTCGAGGATCTCGTCAATGAGCTGAAGAACGCGGGCGCCGAGGCGATCTCGATCGAGGACATTCGGGTCGTGCCGCAGACCGTCATCGGCGGCGCCGCCGGCAACCTTTCCGTGGACGACGCCGCGCTGGGCGATTCGCTCACGATCCGCGCGATCGGGACGCCCGAGACACTGACCGGGTCCCTGGCGCGGGCCGGAGGCATCATCGCCCAGCTCGCGGCGACGGACCCGGCCGCGCGGATCGACGTCGAGGAGGCCAGTCGGATGATCCTGCCGGCGACGACGCGAAACCTCGCGCCAAGCCACGGCCGGCCCCGCGCTTGATACCCTGACCCGCGGATGGCACAGCGACCCGCCCTCGATCTCTTGCTCGGCGATGTGCTCCGGCTTCGACGTCCGCATCCGTGCGGCGGGAGCGAATGGCTCGTCGATCGTCTCGGCGCCGACATCGGGCTTCGCTGCCGGCAGTGCGGCCGTCATGTTCTCGTCGAACGCCGAACCGTGGAGCGGCGGCTGGCCGGATTCGTCAGCCGCGGCGACGCGGCCCTGAGCGCGGCAGTTGGGCCGCAACCCAGTGAAGCGGGCGACGACGAGTCGGGTACCGGCGAGGACGACCGGTGACAGACGAAACCGCGCTGCCGAACGAGGAGAGCGCCCTCGCGGTCCTCAAGAACCGACCCTTCCTTCTGCTCTGGCTCGCCCAGGCCGCCACCCAGATCGGCGGCAATATGGTCATTTTCGGGCTGACCGTCGTCATCTCGAAGTCGACCGGCTCCACAACCGCCGTCAGCGCATTGATTCTGACGTTCCTCGTCCCGGCCGTCCTCTTTTCCGCCGTTGCTGGAGTCTTCGTCGACCGGTTGGACCGCCGGCTCGTCCTCATCGTCACCAACATGCTCCGCGGCGCCGCGTTCGTGGCCGTGTTCTTCGTCGGCGACAACCTGATCGGGATCTACCTGCTGAACATATTCATCTCGACGGTGACCGTCTTCTTTGCCCCGGCCGAGGCCGCGATGATCCCGAAGTTGGTGCCGCGTCGCCAGCTTCTCGCCGCGAATGGAATCTTCACGCTCACCCTCAACGCCGCGTTCGCCCTGGGCTTCGCGTTGCTCGGCCCACTCGTCGTCAAGATCGCGGGGACCCAGGCGCTGCTAGTCCTCGTGGCGGTCCTCTATTTCGTCGCTGCCGGTTTCTGCTTCACGCTGCCGCGCTATCCGCCGCCCACTCCGGCCCGCAAGGCGTTCGGTCGTCAGACGGTGAGCGAGACCGAGCAGGCGGTCGAATCGATCTTCTCGCAGCTCCGCGAGGGACTCCAGTACATCCGCGCGCATCGCGAGATCCGCTGGTCACTCATCTACCTGGGCGCGGCAGCCTCGCTCGTCGGCGTCCTCGGCGTGCTCGGGCCGGCCTTCGCCCAAACGACGCTCGGGCTTGAGGAGGAGGACTTCGTCGTCGTCGTGCTGCCACTCGGGATCGGGATCGTCATGGGCATCTTGCTGCTGAACACGTACGGCAAGCTCCTGCCCCGCCGTCGAGTGATCGAGGGTGGGCTCGTGGCGCTCGGGTCTCTGATCCTTGCCATGGCCCTGTCAGGCCGGATCAGCAGCTTCCTCGCCTCGACCGAGACCGCGACGGGGCTGCCCGACCTGTCACTCCTGACCTCGCTTCTGTCGATCGTCGTCGCCGTCGCGTTCTTCGCCGGCATCGCCTACGCATTCGTCGCGATTCCGGCGCAAACCCAACTCCAGGAGGACCTCCCGGAGGATGTCCGGGGACGGGTGTTCGGGGTCCTGAACATGCTGGTCTCGGTCGCGAGCTTCCTGCCGATCCTCATCGTCGGCCCGATTGCCGATGTCATCGGGACGACCCTCGTCCTGGGCTTCGTGGGCCTCGCCATCGTGGCGGCAGGATTCTCGTCGATCTTCGTTCGCGGCAGCCTGAAGGCCGCAGAGCGGGGGACTCGCTACGACGTCGGCTCGCGTGACCCGATCGTCGCCGCACTGCGGGCAGCCGAGATGCCAACCCCCGACCCCGCCGGCGATTTCGCCGATGACATGATCGAGGAGGGACAGGAGGGGGTCACCCAAGTGATCGAGACGCCGGAGCGCATCGCCGGAGACGCCGAGGACGATCGCCCCAAGTCCGACGATCCTCGCAGCCCGGGCTGACGGCGCGCCCTCGATGGCCCGCGTCGCGGTCGTGTTCACCGGGGGGACGATCAGCATGCGCCGCGACCCGGTCGCTGGCGGCAACGTGCCGGTCCTGACGGGGGAGCGGATCCTCGCGGCGACGCCAGGCCTGGCCGCGATCGCGGACGTCGTCGCGGTCGACCGCGGCCTCACGCCGGCCAGCCACTTCACGTTCGCGGACCTGTTCGGGATCTTCGCGACCGTCGAGGACGCACTGGCCGCTTCGGACGTCGCGGGGGCCGTCGTCGTCCAGGGCACCGACACCATCGAGGAGACGGCGTTCTTCCTCGACCTCCTCCACACAGGCCCGAAACCGATCGTCGTCACCGGGGCGATGAGGACGTCGGAGCACCCGGCATTCGACGGGCCGGCGAATCTTCGCGATGCCGTCCGGGTAGCGTCGGCGCCGGCCCTCGCGGACGCGGGCGTCGTCGTGGTCCTGGCGGGGTCGATCGAACCGGCCGATGACGTCACGAAGGTCCATGCGAGCGCGTTCGACACGTTCCGCAGCCTGAACACCGGTTCGCTCGGGGGGATCGAGGAGGGCGGCCGGGTGGTCCTCTCCCGCTCCCGTGCGGCGAGGCGGCACGTCAGCGCGACGCGCGCCGCCGAGCGAGTCCACCTGGTGAAGGCGGCGATCGCGATGGACGGCAGCCCGATCGACGCGCTCCGAGCGGCCGGGGCAGACGGCTTCGTCGTCGAGGCGACGGGAGCGGGGAACACCTCGGCCGGGCTGCTGGCCGCCGCAGAACGTGCGATCGCCGGCGGGCTGCCGGTCGCGCTGACGACGCGCTGCCCCGCCGGCGCCGCAACTGACGCCTATGCGTTTCCGGGTGGAGGGGCGACCTGGGTCCGGGCCGGTGCGTTCCCGACCGGGCACCTGGGCGGCCCCAAGGCGCGGATCGCGCTGGCGCTGGGGCTTGGGGCCGGCCTCGACGGTTCCGGCCTGGCGGCTCTGCTCGCCGATCCCGCCCCGATAGCGGATCCGGAACACCTCGCGTCTCACCTCGCCGCAATCGGTCTGGTGGGCTGAGCGGTGCCGCTCGAGGCCCTCGTCACCGGCCGGATCGCGACGCTCGCCGGAGACGCGGGGTTCGGCTGGGTGGAAGCCGTCGGCATCACCCGCGGCCGCGTCGCCTTTGCCGGTTCAGCGGTCCAGCTCGAGACCCGCGCCGACCCGTTCACCGTCCGCTTCGAGCTTGATCCGGACGAGGTCGCGATCCCTGGACTAACAGATTCGCACCTCCATCTCGCCGAGGGCGGGATCGCCCTCGAGAACGTGGACCTGTCCCAGGTCGGGTCGCTCGAGGCGGGTCTGGCCCTGATCGCCGCAGCGCACGAGCGGCTTTCGTCTGAGGACTGGATCGAGGGCCACGGCTGGGACTCGGACCGATGGGGCGGCTGGCCAACGGCCGATGACCTCGAGCGGGTCGCGCCGGGGCGGCGGGTGGCGCTGTGGGCTCACGACCATCACGCGATGTGGGCCAGCCGTTCGGCCCTCGGCGCGGCCGCCGTCTCACGCGACTCGCCCGACCCCGCCGGCGGGATCATCCGACGCGACGACCGCGGCGAGCCGACCGGGGTGCTCCACGAAGCCGCGGCCCGCCTCGTCACGAACCACGTACCGCGCCCCAGCGACGAGCGCTACGACCGGCTCATCGCCACGCTCGCTCAGCGCCTCGTGGAGTTGGGCGTCGTGGCAGTGCACGACCCGGGCGCCCTCTCGATGCAGGAGGGACTCGGGGGTGGGATCGAGGCCTACCGACGCCTCGCGGCGGACGGCCGGCTGCCACTCCGCGTTCACGCCTGTATCCGGGAGGAGCAGATCGATGCAGTGGTCGAGGCGGGCCTGCGGAGCGGCGATCCGCTGGTGCCGGGCGGCGATCGGGCCCGGCTGGGCTGGCTGAAGCTCTTCGCCGACGGGACGCTCGCCTCCCGGACAGCGGCACTGCTCGAGCCGATCGAACTGGAGCCCGGCCACCCGCTTCCCGCCGGCACCGAGCGCGGCGTCTTCATCACGCCGCCGGACCGGCTCGCCGCACTCGCGTCACGCGCCGCCACGGCAGGGATCGCCACGATCATCCATGCGATCGGGGATCACGGTGTCCGGGCTGCCCTTGATGCGCTGGAACCGACGGTCGGTCGCGTGCCCTTGATGCCGCGTCTCGAGCATGTCCAGCTGCTCCACCCGGACGATCGCGGTCGGTTCGCTCGGGGCGGGATCGCGGCCTCGGTCCAGCCGATCCATCTGCGGGCCGATGCCGCGGCCGCGCGCCGGCTGTGGGGCGACCGAGCCGAGACGAACGGCTACACGTGGCGGACGCTGGCCGAGAGCGGCGCGGTGCTCGCCTTCGGAACCGACGCCCCGGTCGAGCCGATCGACCCGTGGCCGGGCCTTGCGATGGCCGTGACCCGCTCCGACGCGGGCTGGCCGGCCGGCACGCCGGCCTTCGGGCCGCACGAGGCTCTGACGCTCGAGCGTGCGATCCGCGCGGCGTGCGTCGGCCCGGCGGTGACCGCCCGGGAGTCCGATCGGGGCCGGCTCGTCCCGGGCCAGCGGGCGGACCTGGTCGTCCTGCCGATCGCCGCCCTCACGGAGCCGGTCGAACCCGGCGGCGCGCTAGCAACTGCCCGCCCCCGGCTCGTCCTGGTCGACGGCGCAGTCGGCTACGAGTCATAGGATCGCCGATTCGGCTAAGGGCGCTGGTCGAGCTCGCGGAGGGCGTCAGCGAAGAGGCCGTTGAAGATCCGTGATGTCGACGGAAAGGCGTGGATCGTGTCGGCCAGGACGTCGATCGTGACGCGGGCCTTGATCGCGACTACGCACTCGTGGATCGCGGCCGACGCGTCCGGGCACGCGATCGCCGCTCCGGCGAGCTCGCGCGAGGCGCGGTCGACGACGATCGTGATGTGGCCCGTCTTCGCCTCGACCGCGTAGCCCTTCGTCGAGGTCTTGTAGTCGGCGACGAGCTCGAAGGCGTCCAGGCCGGCGGCTCGCGCCTGGTCGAGCGTCAGCCCGACGAACGCGGCCTCGGGATCGGTATAGGTCGCCCGCGGCAGGGCCCGGTAGTCGGGCTGGACGTCGTCGCCCAGGGCCATACGGACGGCGATCTCGCCCTGGTAGTGGGCCTGGTGGGTGTGGAGCTCGGGGCCTGCCGGGTCGCCGATCACCCACAGGCCCTCCGCGATCCGGAGCCGCCCGTCGCGCGGGATCGCGATTCGCCCGCTCGTGTCGATGCCGTAGTGCTCGAGCCCCAGGTCGTCGAGCGGAAAGGACCGGCCGACCGCGAGCAGGATCTCGTGGCCCTCCGCGGTCGAGCCGTCGTCGAGGTCGATGACGTGGGCGCCGTCGGTGCCGGCCGACGGCCGAACGGCCACCGCCCGGACACCGAGCCGGATCTCGACCCCGGAGGCGCGCAGCCCGTCCGAAACAGCCTCCGCGTTGCGGGGGTGGTCGGTCGGCATGAGCCGGTCGCCCGATTGGACGATCCGCGTCGGGACGCCGAACCGGGCGTAGACCTGGGCCATCTCGCAGCCGGTCGGGCCGCCGCCGAGGACGACGAGGCTCTTCGGAGGCTCCGTGGCAAGGGTCGCCTCACGGTTCGTCCATGGCTTGATCCTGTCGAGGCCGGGCAGATCCGGCACCTTCGAGACGGAGCCGACCGCGATGACGACGTTCCGGGCGTCGAGGACGTGGATAGCGTCCTCGTGGCGGATCTCGATGTGGCCGCGTCCGACGATCCGGGCTGTACCGCGGTAGGCGACAGCACCGGCCTTCTCGAGGGCCTTCTTGTGCGAGCTATCGTCCGGCTGGGGGACGCCGGGCGACCGATTGATCATGAAGTCCCGATGTTCAGACGCCTTCGGCCAGGGATATGCGGATTCGTTGGCAGCGTGCCTGGCGGCGGCGTAGAGCAGCGCCTTTGACGGAAGACAGCCGATGAACGGGCAGCTGCCGCCGAACCATTCGCGGTCGACGATCGCGACCGATGCACCGCGCTCACGCGCCTTGAACGCCGCTGCCTCGCCGGCCGGCCCGGCGCCGATGATCACGAAGTCGAACCCATCCATCGCTGGAATTCTGCGCTCCTCTGGCGCCGGTTAGGTACGTTGCCGGACGGCCTCGTAGAGCATGATCGCCGCCGCGACCGAGACATTCAGGCTGTCCACTGTCCCAAGCATCGGGATCCCCACGGGCGTCACCCGCGGGTCATCCCAGCCGCGCCGACAGGCCAGTCGCTTCGCTGCCGAGCACGAGCGCGACTGGTCCGCGCAGGTCGACCTCGGAATACGGCGTAGCTGCGTCGACTCGCGCCGCGATCGGCGTGATTCCCCGCATCGTCAACCAGTCGAGCGTGGCGGCAGTCGACGCCGCCGCGATCGGCATGCTGAATATCGCGCCGAGGCTTGCCCGAACGGCGTTGGGGTTGAACAGGTCCGTGAGGGGATCGGCCGCAATCAAGCCGCTGGCGCCGGCTCCGTCGGCCGTCCGCAGGATCGCCCCGAGGTTGCCCGGCTTCTCGATCCCTTCGACGACGACGACGAGCGGCTCACCTGGCATCGGGCGAAAGGACTCGAGGTCCGTCGAACCGCTGCGGACGATCGCGACAAGTCCGTCCGATCGATCGCCGAACGCCAACTTGGCGAACACGGCTTCCGATACCTCGACAATATCCGTGATCCCGCGTTCGATTTCCTCGAGCGCCGCCCGCGCCTCATGGCTCCGGACTTTCGAGGGCGCCACGAACGCAGTCTGGACGCCGGCGCCGGCTGAGAGCGCGCGCCGGAGCTCGCGGGCGCCGTCGATGAGCGTAAGCCCGGTCGCCTCGCGCTCCTGTCGATCCCTGAGTCGGACAGCGGCCTTCACCCTTGGATTCGTCAGGGAGGTGATGGCGGGCAACGCGGAGGTCATCCGCGGATGATGCGCGCGTATGCACCCAGCCGCAGGTGCGCGCCGCTCCGGGCTCGGATCCCGAGTTCGCCCGCGTCCACGTCGCGGGGCGAGCGCCCGAACGCGCTCGCGAGCTCGCCGGCCAGTCGGTCGGGACCGAAGCCCGGCGTGTGGGCGGTGAGGACGACGAGGGCGGGATCGTCTCCAGTCAGGTCCGCGCACCGGGCCAGCAGGTCCGCGAGGCGCTCCTCCAGGCGCCAGCCGCTTCCCCCACCGCGGCCACCGTGGCCGTAGCTCGGAGGATCGAGGATGACGGCGTCGTACCGTCGTTCGCGGCGCTGCTCGCGCGCCACGAATTGCTCGATGTCGTCGACGATCCAGCGGACTGGCCGGTCAGCGAGGCCGGACAGCTCGGCGTTGTGACGGGCCCAGGCCACCGTCGGCCGGGATCCGTCGACGTGCGTCACGGACGCCCCGGCCGCGGCCGCGGAGAGCGTCATCGCGCCGGTGTAGCCGAAGAGATTGAGGACTCTGGGCAAGCCGCCCGCCCGGGCGAGGGCATCCCGAACCCACGCCCGGTTTGGCGCCTGCTCCGGAAAGAGACCCACCTGGCCCGTCTCGGTCGGCCGAAGCTCGAATTGCAGGTCGCCTTCGTCGACAGCCCAGGGCTCTGGCTCACCCTCGGTGAGCGCAGTCCAACCGACATACCTATCGAAACGCAGATCAGCACCGGCCCAGGCCGACGGGTCCCGGAGCGGCTCGTCGGCCATCGGTGCGGGCCGATCGACGCCCAGCTCGCCGAACCTCTCCAGCCGTCGTCCCTCGCCGGCGTCGAGCAGCTCGTAGCCTGCGCGATCTCCCATGGCACCATGATGGAGGAGGGGAGAACCGACGTCGCCGGGACGACGTATCGGCCGACATGGAGGATGCTCAAATGATGCGATTTGCCGGCGTCACGCTCGGCCTGTTGCTTGCCCTTGCGCTGGTCGCGTGTGGTCCCCAGGGCGGGGGATCGGCTCAACCAGGCGGATCGGCGCCCCCAGCATCGGCGCCGCCCGCATCGGCGCCGCCCGCCGACGACGGCTACTAGGGCCCAATCCAGCTTCGGCGGCCGTGCTCGTCGACCTTCGCGCCGTTGTGGCGGTCGCTGCCCTCGGGTAGAATGCGGGTCGCCGCTGGCCCTTGAGCCTGAGCGCGTCCAGCCTGGTTGCGGAAAATGGAACGTCCGCAGCTTTAGCCACTGGGCATGAGCAGGTTAGAGGTTCAGCGACGTCGGGCGGCTAGCTCAGCTGGTTAGAGCACTTGCTTGACATGCAAGAGGTCACTGGTTCGAGTCCAGTGTCGCCCACCATCACCCCACAAAAGACGCGTTGAACGGGATACGCGACGTCGACACGGAGCCACGAGAGAGCCGGGCCTGAGGCTGGAAGTCCGGCGGCCACCGACGACGACGCACCACCCGCGAGCGGCCGGCGAACCGGCCCGGGATCCGCCCGATAGCGCGGACCAGAGCGCGCGGACGCGGCCGGGCAACCAGCATGCGACTGCGAAGGCGGGTGGAACCGCGGGAGTTCAGACCTCTCGTCCTGTCGACCAGGCGAGGGGTTTCGTGATTCTCGGAGGACCGATCGATGGCTGACGTGAAGCAGAAACAGGTGGCGGAAGCGGCGGAGCAGCCGGCTGAGGACGCCGCCGAGGACTTCGCTGCGCCCGAGCGGGGATCTGCTGAGGAGCTCCTCGATGCCGAGGCCGGCGACCCGCTCGACCCGATGCGCCACTCGGCCGCCCACGTCATGGCCGAGGCGGTGCTCGATCTCTTCCCGGGGACGAAGCTCGGCATCGGGCCGGCCATCCAGGACGGCTTCTACTACGACTTCCAGCTCGATCGGCCGCTCAAGCCCGACGACCTCGCCGCGATCGGGGCACGGATGGCGGAGAGCGTCGCCGCCGACAACCGGTTCGTCCGCCGCGAGCTGCCGCCCGACGAGGGCAGGGCCTTCTTCGCCGAGCGCGACCAGCCGTTCAAGGTCGAGATCCTAGACGACCTGGCGGCGAAGGCCAAGGCCGAAGGGGCGCCGATGCCGCCGGTGTCGGTCTTCGAGCACGGCTCCTTCGTCGACCTGTGCAAGGGGCCGCACGTCGAAAGCACGGGCAGGCTCGGGCCGTTCAAGCTGCTCGCCGTCGCGGGTGCGTACTGGCGGGGCGACGAGAAGCGCCCGATGCTCCAGCGCATCTACGGCACGGTCTGGCCGACCCAGGAGGAACTCGATCAGTACCTGTGGCGGCGGGCCGAAGCCAAGAAGCGCGATCACCGCCGGCTCGGTGTCCAGCTCGATCTCTACAGCTTCCACGACGTATCGCCAGGCTCGGCCTTCTGGCACCCGAAGGGCCAGATGATCTGGCGGACGCTCGAGGGCGCCATGCGCGAGCTTCAGACGCGGCGCGGCTACCAGGAGGTCAGCACCCCGATCCTCGCCGACAAGAAGCTCTGGCAGCAGTCGGGCCATTGGGACCTCTACGACGTGAACATGTTCAGGCTCACCTCGGGGGACCACGACTTCGCCCTCAAGCCGATGAACTGTCCTGAGTCGACGTTCATCTACAGGTCGAAGGTCCGCTCGTATCGCGACCTGCCGGTCCGCTACAGCGAGTTCGGCCGGCTCCATCGCAACGAGCGGTCGGGGACGCTCTCGGGATTGACCCGGGTGCGCCAGTTCATCCAGGACGACGCCCACGTCTACGTCCGGCCGGACCAGCTGGCAGGCGAGATCGAAGCGATGCTCGGCGAGGTTCGCGAGGCCTACTCGTGGGTCGGCCTGACGCCGCGCTTCGCCTTCGCGACGAAGCCCGACAAGGCGATCGGCGACCCCGCGCTGTGGGAGCGGGCCGAAAAGCTCGTCAAGGATGCCCTCGACCGGGCAGGCGGCGACTACATGGTCAAGCCGAAGGACGGCACGTTTTACGCCCCGAAGATCGACATCTACATCGACGACGCCCTCGGGCGCGAGTGGCAGATGGCCACGATCCAGGCCGACCTCGTCATGCTCCCGGAGCGCTTCGATCTGACCTACATCGACGAGGGTGGCCAGCCGCAGCGCCCGATCGCCATCCATCGCGCGATCTACGGCTCGCTCGAGCGATTCATCGGGATCCTCGTCGAGCATTTCGCCGGCGCGTTCCCGCTCTGGCTGGCGCCTGTCCAGGCCGTCGTCATCCCGATTGCCGATCGGCACATCGAGGCGGCCGATGAGCTGGCGAGTGTCCTCCGGGGGCGCGGCCTGCGGGTCGACGTCGACCGATCCGACAATCGGATGCAGAACAAGATCCGGCTCGCCCAGGAGCAGAAGGTGCCGTACATGGTTGTCCTCGGCGACCGCGAGATCGAGGCGAGGACCGCCTCGCCGCGGACCCGGGCGGGCGAGCAGCAGCCGGCCGAGCCATGGGATGCCTTCGCCGATCGACTCGCCGCCGAGGCAGGCACGCGGCAGGTCGGCTGAGTCCCATTTTTCAGCGGTCGACCGCCACCGAACGCGTAAGATACGCGCGCAGTGTGAGTCCGCTCGTTGGAGGAGACGATGTTGAAGCGCAATGCCATGGCTCTATGGGCCGCATTCGCGATACTGCTCGCGGCCTGCACGGGCGCAAATCCGGCGGGGTCAGCTTCGCCCGCCGGGTCTGCTGGACCGTCGACGTCAGGCGAGCCCGCCGGCTCGGCCGGAGCCGCCGATCTCACGATCGAGAGCTGGCGGACCGACGATCTCGCGATCTGGCAGGACAAGATCATCCCGGCGTTCAACGCGAAGTACCCGGACATCAAGGTGACCTTCGCGCCGACCAAGCCGGACGAGTACAACGGCGTCCTGAACACGAAGCTTCAGGGTGGCACGGCCGGCGACCTGATCACATGCCGCCCGTTCGATGCGTCGCTCCAGTTGTTCAAGGACGGCAACCTTGCCGCTCTCAATGACCTGCCGGGCCTCGCGAACTTCGGCGACGTCGCCAAGAGCGCCTGGATCACCGACGACGGCAAGGACGTCTTCTGCGTCCCGATGGCGTCGGTCATCCACGGCTTCATCTACAACCAGGAAGCGTTCGACAAGCTCAGCGTCACAGCCGCCCCGACGACCGTCGAGGAGTTCCATGCCCTGCTCGACAAGTTCAAGACTGACGGGACCTACACGCCACTGGCGATGGGCACGAAGGAGCTGTGGGAGTCCGCGACGATGGGATTCCAGAACATCGGTCCCAACTACTGGAAGGGCGAGGAGGGTCGCAAGGCGCTGATCGACGGCAGCGCCAAGTTCACCGACCAGCCCTACATTGACACCTGGGCCGAGCTGGCCAGCTGGAAGCCCTACCTTCCGAACGGCTACGAGGCGATCGCCTATGCCGACGCCCAGCAATACTTCGCAAGCGGCAAGGCGGCGATCTATCCGGCCGGTTCGTGGGACATCGCCTACTTCGAGGGCCAAGGCGTGAAAATCGGCTTCTTCGGGCCGCCGCTGCCCAAGGCCGGTGACACCTGCTACGTCAGCGACCACACGGACATCGCTCTCGGCATGAACGCCAAAACGGCCCATCCCGCCGAGGCGAAGACGTTCCTCGATTGGGTGGCGAGCGACGAGTTCGCGACTCTCTACTCGAACGGATTGCCGGGTTTCTATTCACTCTCCAACAACCCGGTCACGATCGACGACGCCATCGCCCAGCAGGCGGTCGACCTCCGGAAGACGTGCGAGTCGACGATCCGGAACTCGTATCAGATCCTGTCGCGTGGCGAGCCCAACCTCGAGAACGAGCTGTGGCGAGTCACCGCCGCGGTCGTCAACGGGACGCTCGCGCCAGAGAAGGCCGGCGAAGAGATCCAGGCGGGTCTCGACAAGTGGTACAAGCCAGCCGGCGAGTAACCCCGAGTCAGCGTTGAGGCGGCGCCCGCCGACGCGGGCGCCGCCGCTTCACCAGCCGGAGCGACGATGGCGACCCTGACCCGCGACGCCCCGCGACGACGTCGGTTCCCCTGGCACCTCGTCGTCTTCCTCGGCCCGGCGGTGGTCCTGTACACCGCATTTATGGTCTTCCCGCTGTTCGATTCTCTGCGTCTCAGCCTGTTCGGGCCGGGCGGGTCGGGCCTCGGCCAATTCGTCGGCGTCGACAACTATGTCCGGCTGCTCACCCACAGCGAGTGGGCGCCGCGGTTCTGGGGCGCCCTGCAGAACAATTTCGTCTTCTTCGCGATTCATATGCTCGTCCAGAACCCGATCGGGCTGCTCCTGGCGGTGCTCCTGACCAGCCGGATCCTGCGGGGTCGGTCGGCCTATCGAACGCTGATCTTCGCCCCGACCGTCCTGTCGGTCGTGATCATCGGCTTCATCTGGAAGCTCATCCTCAGCCCGCTGTGGGGCGTCGCGGAAGGCGGCCTCACAGCCGTCGGCCTGGGCGATCTCTTCGCGCCTTGGCTGGGTCTCCAGGGACCGGCGCTGGTGACGATCAGCCTCATGTCCGTCTGGCAGAACCTCGGAATCCCGATGCTGCTCTTCTCCGCAGCGTTGCTCGCCATCCCCGACGAGATCATCGAGGCGGCCCGCGTCGACGGAGCGGGGCCGTTCCGGATCTTCCGCCGGATCCAGCTGCCGATGATCGCCCCGACGGTCGGCATCGTCGCGATCCTGACGTTCGTCGGCAACTTCAACGCCTTCGACCTGGTCTACGCCGTCCAGGGCGGACTCGCCGGACCTGAATTCAGCTCGGACTTGCTCGGGACGTTCTTCTACCGGACCTTCTTCGGCTTCCAGCTCCAACTCGGAAGCCCGACGATGGGCGCGACCGTGGCCGGCATGATGTTCCTGCTGATCATGCTCGGCGTGTGCCTCTACTTGTTCGTCGTGCAGCGACGGCTCGTCACCTATGAGGCGTGAGGGCGGCGTGGTACTGAGGCTGCGCCGGCTGGTGACCCCATCGGCGGTCGGGAAGCACGCCGTCCTCGCGGGCTACACGCTGATCGCCCTCTTTCCCATCGTCCTCGTGGTGATGAACTCGTTCAAGACGCGCAATGAGATCTTCGGCGCGCCACTCGCGCCACCGACAACGGCGACGTTCAGCCTCGCGGGTTACGAGACGCTCATTCGGCAGGGCGACTTCTTCGGCTACATCGGCAACAGCATCATTGTCACGGGCGTCTCCCTCCTTCTCGTGCTCCTGTTCGGCTCGATGGCGGCGTTCGCGCTCGCCCGATACCGATTCCGCGGCAGCCGGATGCTGGGGCTCTACCTTGCGCTCGGGATCATGATTCCCATCCGCCTCGGCACCGTGAGCATCCTGAACACGATCGTAGGCGCTCGGCCTTGCCAACACCCATCTCGCTCTGATCCTGGTCTACACGGCGGCGGGCCTGCCACTCGCCGTGTTCATCCTGTCGGCGTTCTTCCGCGAGGTCCCGCGTGAGCTGGAGGACGCTGCCCGCGTCGATGGTGCCGGCCATTTCCGGATCTTCGCGATGATCGTCCAGCTGGCCAGGCCAGCGATGGCCGCGGTGGCGATCCTCACGATGATCCCGGTCTGGAACGACCTGTGGTGGCCACTGATCCTCGCGCCTGGCCGATCGACCGCGACACTGACCCTCGGGACACAGCAGTTCCTCGGCCAGTTCGTGTCCGACTGGAACGCTGTTCTCGCGGCGCTGACGATCGCGATCATCCCCATGCTCGCGCTGTACATCGCCTTCAACCGCCAGTTCATCCGCGGCCTGATGGGCGGCGCCCTGAAGTGATCTCCTAGCTGAGGGTCGGCGTCATGGGGTCGGGGAAGGCTACGGGAGCGCCGCAGACGGCGTCGACTGGCCGTTCTTGGGCTCCGACCCGGACCGCGGGATGCTGGCGGTATTCGTCGCCGGGCCTCGCCGCCGAGGCCAGCCGGCGCGACGTGGGTTAGGTCCCGTAGGCCCGTGACAGGACGCTGAGCACGACGGCGACCGCCCCGATGAGGATCGCGATGAGGATCCGCCTCTCGCGCTCGAGCGGCCCATCGTCGACTCGCGTTAGCATCCAGTTGGGGGGCACCGGACGGCCGTAATGCGCAACGTAGCTGCGAGACCAGCGTCGGGCGGACACCCAGGCAGCCACGATCGCGACAAGGCCCAGGGTGAAGTCGACGGTCACGGCCACAGGATAGCGGTCCAATTGCCCGTGATTCGGGCCCTGTGCTATAGTCCCGCGGCGACTGCGCCCGGGCCGCTGCGTGCCCTCGTTTCGGTCGCTGGAATGCCGAAACAAGCTCGAAGGGGTCAGCCATAGCACGAGACCTGCGCGTCAACCAGATGATCCGAATCCCACAGGTTCGGGTCGTCGATGAAGAGGGAGCCCAGCTGGGTGTCATGCCCACGGCCCAAGCTCTCGCGTTGGCGCAGGAACGGGGGTACGACCTCGTAGAGGTTGCCCCGATGGCCTCTCCACCGGTCGTCAAGTTTCTCGACTTCGGCCAATACAAGTACGAGCTGACGAAGCGGGACAAGGAGGCGAAGCGCAGGCAGCGTTCGGTGACGTTTAAGGAAGTCCGTCTCACCCCGAAGATCGGCTCGGGCGACTTCGACACGAAGGTCCATCGGGCGATCGAGTTTCTCGAGGACGGTGATCGGATCAAGGTGACCGTTCGCTTTCGCGGCCGGGAGCTGACCCACCCAGAGCTCGGCCGGAACATGCTTGCGAGGTTCACCGACAGGATCAAGGAACACGGAACCCCGGAGCGAGCGCCGCTCCTCGAAGGCAAGTCGATGCACCTCACCGTCGCCTCGGTCCACAAGCCTAAGGAACACGAGGTGCCGGCAAAGCCAGCAAGGGCCGGCGAGCCGGCGCGGACGAACGGGGCGGAATCGCCCCAGACGCCCAAGGAAGCACCACCGACACCAGTAGCGGCGGAAGCCGAAGAGACCGCCCCGGCACCGGCGCCGGTCGCAGACGCCCCGGCCCCGAAGCCGGCCGAAACGAAGACAGCCCCCGTGGCCAGAGCCGAACCGGCCAAGGCGACGCAGACCGAAGCCAAGGCGGCCGCAGTGGCCACCGCCGAACCGGCCAAGGCGACACCACGGAAGCCGGCCGCAACGAAGAAAAAGACCGAAAAGCCGGCCGCGAACCCACCGGCAGCGACAGGAGAGTGAGACAACGGTGCCCAAGATCAAGAGCCACAAGGCCGCCCAGAAGCGGATCGGGGCGACCGGCAGCGGTAAGTACATCCGGGTCAAGGCCTGGCGCGGGCACCACCTCGAGATCAAGTCGTCCCGCCGCACCCGCCGTTATGCCGGCAAGACATTGATGGCCAAGGTCCACGAGAAGCAGGTTCGTCGCCTGCTCCCGTATCTCTAGGAGCGATCGAACCAGATGGCACGAGTCAAGCGAGGCGTAACCGCCCACAAGCGCCATAAGCGCCTCCTCAACGCGGCCGAAGGCCGGATGGGCACCAAGTCCAAGCTCATCAAGCCGGCCCGCGAGGCGAGCCTCCATGCGATGGCCTACGCGACACGCGACCGCAAGCAGCGGAAGCGCCAGATGCGCGAACTGTGGATCATCCGGATCAACGCGGCCGCCCGCCAGAACGGAATGACCTACGGGGCCTTCGTTGCCGGCCTCCGGAAGGCCGAGATCGAGCTCGATCGCAAGACGTTGGCCGACGTCGCGGTCCGCGACGCCGGAACCTTTACGAGGATCGTCGAGGCCGTTCGGGGCGCCTAGAACCGGCAACCTCCACGAAGAGCAGGCCCTCGTTCTCCGAGGTCCGAGCGCGCTCTCTGGAGCGCATCGGCCCGAGGATTCGAGGGTTCATGATTCATCGATGAGGGAAGAGTGGATCTAAGCGAGCTAACTCGCGACCTGGAGAACCTCCGCAACGACGCGCTGGCGTCGATCGGGGCTGCCGCGGACGTTCCGGCGCTCGAGGCCCTCGAGCTCGAAGTCCTCGGGCGGAAGGGCCGCCTCACGACCGTCCTGCGCGGGATCGGTGGCCTGCCGGCTGAAGATCGGCCGCGAGTCGGCGCGGTCGCGAATGTCGTCCGAGAGGCGGTTGAAGCTGCCCTGGCTGAGCGTGGGGCCATATTGCGGGGATCCGCGCTCGAAGCGCGTGTTCGGGCGGAGGCGATCGATGTCACCCCGCCCGGTCGCCCGATCCGTCGGGGCGCCCTCCACCCGATCCCCGCGACGATCGATGAGATTGCCCGCGTGTTCGGCCAGTTCGGGTTCGTCGTCTACGAGGGTCCGGAGGTCGAGGACGATCTCACGAACTTCCAGATGCTCAACATTCCGCCGGACCATCCCGCCCGCGACCTGTGGGACACCCTCTACGTCGACGTCGAGGGCCACCTGCTCCGGACCCACACGTCGCCGGGTCAGATCCGGGTCATGCACCAGGAGAAGCCGCCGATCCGGGCCTTGCTCCCGGGCCGCTGCTACCGCTACGAGGCGATCGACGCCAGCCACGCCTCCGAGTTCTTTCAGGTCGAGGGCCTGATGGTCGATGAGGGCACGACGATGGCCGATCTCAAGGGCCTCCTCGAGCAGTTCGCCAAAGCCCTCTACGGCGCCGACAAGAAGACACGGTTCAGACCCGGCTACTACCCGTTCACGGAGCCGTCCGTCGCGTTCGACGTTGAGTGCCTCGTCTGCGGCGGGTCCGGCTGCCCGGCCTGCTCGCGGACGGGCTGGATGACGATCCTCGGCGCAGGGATGGTCCACCCTGTCGTGCTCCAGTACGGCGGCCTCGACCCGGAGCGATACCAGGGCTTCGCCTTCGGGATGGGCGTGGAGCGGATTGCCAACCTCCGTCACTCCGTCGGCGACCTGCGGCTGTACATGGAGAACGACCTTCGGTTCCTCGGCCAGTTCACATGAGAATCCCGCTGTCGTGGCTGCGTGACTATGTCGACATCGAGCTGACGCCGGAGCAGCTCGCTGAGCGTCTGACACTGCTCGGCATGGAGGTCCAGTCGATCGAGCGGTGGGGGAGCGACTGGCAGAACGTCGTCATCGGCGAGCTGCTGACGGTCGAGAAGCATCCCCGCGCCGATCGGCTGTCGCTGACGACCGTGACGCTCGGCGACGGCGAACCCCTCGAGATCGTCTGCGGCGCGACGAACATCGCCCCGGGCCAGCGGGTCCCAGTGGCACTGCCCGGCGCCGTCCTGCCGGGCGATCGGCGGATCGAGCGGACCGAGAAGATGGGCGCGGTCAGCAACGGGATGCTCTGTTCGGGCGATGAGCTGAACCTGACCGGAGACGCCGACGGGATTCTCATCCTGCCCGACGACGCCCCGCTGGGGATGGCCCTGACCGATCTCTACGGCGACGTCGTGCTCGATGTCGATGTCAAGCCGAATCGAGGTGACGCCCTCAGTCTCGTCGGGCTGGCTCGCGAGGTCGCCGCCGTTCAGGGCCGGTCGATCCGGTTCCCGGAGACCGATCCGCCCGAGTCCGGCCCGCCCATCGGCGGCCTGCTTGCCGTGGAAGTCCGCGATCCGGACCTGTGCCCACGCTTCGTCGGGCGATGGGTCGGCGGCGTGCGGGTAGGTGCCTCGCCGGACCGCGTCCAGATGCGGCTGCGGGCGGCGGGCGTGCGCCCGATCTCGAACGTGGTCGACGCGAGCAACTACGTCCTGCTCGAGCTCGGGAAGCCGATCCACACGTTCGACGCCGCGGCGGTCGGCGGGGGCGACGGGCCACGGCAGCTCATCGTCCGGCGTGCGGTTCCCGGCGAGCGGATCGAGACCCTTGACCACGTCGAGCGAGACCTTGATCCCGACACGCTCGTCATCGCCAATGCCGCTGGGCCGCTCGCCATCGCCGGGATCATGGGCGGCGCATCGTCCGAGGTCAGCGACGCGACGACGGACGTGATCGTCGAGTCCGCGATCTTCGATCCGATCGGCATCCGGCGCACCGGCCAGCGCTACGGCCTGCGCTCTGAGGCAAGCCTCCGGTTCGAGAAGGGCCAGGAGTATCGGCTCGCCCGACTCGGGGCGGAGCGGACCGCCCGGCTCATCGTCGAGTGGGCAGGCGGGGCCGTCGCCGGGGGGAGCGTCGACACGGCGCCCCACGAGCCGCCGCCCGCCCGAGTCGCTTTCCGCCCGGCCCGTGTCAACCGCCTCCTCGGCACGTCGTTGGCAGCGGACGAACAGCGCGATCTGCTGGCCCGCGTCGGGATCGAGGCGGAGGCGGCGCCGTCCGGGGCCATGATCGCGGTCTCGTCCGGCCCGAAGCCGCTCGAGGTCCAGGCGGGCGTCGATGAGGCCTTGGTCGCAACCGTCCCGACCTGGCGCCGCGATATCGAGATCGAGGCCGATCTTGCCGAAGAGGTTGCCCGGATTCACGGCTACGAGCTCATCCCGGGGGTCCTGCCGCACACCCCGATGCCGCCATACCGTCATCCACCGCTCGAAGTCCGCGACGCGATCCGCGAGGTGCTCGCCGGCGCCGGCCTGACCGAGGTTGTCACGCACGCGCTCGTCTCGCCCCAGATCGCCGAGACGTTCCGCTGGGAGTCGGTCATGCCGCCCATCGACGGCGGCAGCCCGGAGGGTGGGAGGATCGTGACGGTCACCAACCCGCTATCGGTCGATCACTCCGTGCTCCGGCCCGCCCTCGTCGGCAGCCTCGTGCAGGCCATCTCGACGAACGTCCGGCACGGAACCGACGACGTCACGATCTTCGAGATCGGGAAGGGCTACGGCTTCGACGGAGCGGTGGCGGATGCGACGGCGACCGTTCGCGAGTGGTGGCGGCTGGCTCTGGCCGGCACAGGTGCGGCCGAACCTCCTTCGTGGGACCGGCCGGCCCGACCCTACGATCTCGGCGACGCCAAGGGCGCGATCGAACTGATCGCGCGGCGGCTCCGGATCGGCGCCGTCGAGTACCAGACGCATCGCGGCGAGCCACTCCTCCATCCAGGCCGGGCGGCGGCGGTGCGAGGCTTTCGCGACGGCCACCTCGCCCTTGCAGGCTGGGTGGGCGAGCTGCATCCATCGATCGCCGACGAATGGGACCTCCGGGCCGCGCGCGTCGTCTTCGCCGAACTCGACGTTATCGGCCTCGGCGGCGGGCGGCTGCCGGCGGTCGTGGCTGCAGCGCCTTCGCGTCATCCTGCTGCGGAACGCGACCTCGCGATCGTCGTCAGCGAAGATCGCCCGGCCGGCGAGGTTCAGGCCACGATTCGCGAGTCTGGTGGGGCCCTGCTCCAGTCGACGAGGCTTTTCGACGTCTACCGCGGTGCCCCGCTCGGGTCTCAGGAGAAGAGTCTGGCCTTCCGCCTGAGCTTTCAAGCGCCAGATCGGACCCTCGCCGAGGCCGAAGTCGATGCCGCGATCGAGGCCATCACGCGCGCGATCGGATCGGCAGTCGGCGGTCGGGTCAGGACCTGAGTCCCGTTGCGGTCGCCGATTCCCCGCTGCTACGCTGTGGCCCGCCTTGCTCGCGGCCGAGGGGCTTTGCTGGCCATCGCTGAGGAGTGTGCGTGAACATCGGGGAATTCATAACGTCGATCAATCGGTTCGACCTGCTGGTCGTGCTGTTCCTGGGCGGCATGTTTGTCCTTGGGTTCGTGCAGGGAACGATCCGCCGGGTCCTTGGGCTCGCATCGATGCTGTTCTCGTTCCTGCTCGCGGCGAACCTTCGGGATCCGCTGGGCAATTATCTGGCGGCGAACTGGAACCAGTTCCCGGACGAGTACGCCGTGATGCTCGGCTTCGGGATGGTCTTCGTCGCCGCGGTCGTCGCCTTCACCCTCGTGATCCAGGGCTTCTACCACCATCAGCCGCTCTTCGAGAAGGCGAACTTCGTCGACGAGGTGTTGGGCGGTATCCTCGGCATCATCCAGGGACTCTTCCTGATCGCCTTCATCATCATCATCCTCGACTCGTTCTTCTCCATCACCACGATCCCCGAGAGCGGCGCGGAGCTGCCGTTCCTCCGTGGTTTCCACGAATTCCTGGACGACTCGACGACGGCCGAGATCTTCCGGTCACGCTTCATTCCCGGCTTCTACAACCTCTTCGGGATCCTCATCCCCGATGACCTGAAGTCGTTCTACGTGGTCAGCCGCTGAACGAGGCCGCCGCCCTGGTTCGGCGGCCCACGCTCGAGGCGGCCGCCGCGATCCTTGGGGCGCGCCTCGTCCGCGACGCAGCGGAGCCCGGCAACGCGGGCAGCCCTCGACGGGTCGGTCGGATCGTCGAACTCGAGGCCTACATCGGCGAGGAGGACCGGGCATCCCACGCCCGGTTCGGACGAACCGATCGGAACGCGGTCATGCACGGGCCACCGGGGATCGCCTACGTGTACCTTGTCTACGGGATGTATGACTGCCTGAACATCGTTACGGAGCCGGAGGGCCGGCCGGCCGCACTTCTCGTTCGCGCCGTCGAGCCACTCGAGGGCATCGAGGCGATGCGCGGCGCCCGGCTGGCGAGCTGGCGGCGTCGCCGGAAGCAGCCGGCCAGGGAGGCCGAACTGGCCGAGGCAGCGCGGCTGGAGCGGCTACCCGCACATCGATTGGCGAGCGGGCCGGGACTGGTCGCAGCCGCCTTCGGGATCGACCGGACCATGACCGGGCTGGATCTCTTGGATCCGCGCTCGTCGCTCCGCCTCGAAGCCGCCCCGTCCGGCGAGGGCCCGCCAACGATCGAGACTACGCCCCGCGTCGGGATCGACTTCGCCGGGGCTCCGTGGACGGAACTGCCGTGGCGATTTGTCGTGGCCGGGCATCCGTCGGTCTCAGGATCGTCCCATCGACGCTCCGGCCGCTTCGGTCGCGCCGGCTGAAGGGCCGTGGACGCCCGTTCGATCGCCCTGCTCGAGTTCCCCCAGGTTCGCGAGCGCCTCGCCGCAGCGACGTCCTTCTCGCCGTCGCGGCGGATCGCTGAGGGGCTAGAGCCGTCGTCGGATCCGGTCGTCGTCGGGCGCGGCCTCGATGAAACCGATCAGGCGCGGGCATTGCTGTCGGAGCGCAGCGGCGTCGGCGTCGGCTCTGCTCATGACATCGGCCCGGCGATCGATCGGGCGGCCCGCGGCGGCCGGCTCGATCCGACCCAGTTCCTCGAGCTCGCCGATACGCTCGACGCGGCGTCTCGCCTCCAGACGTCTCTGACCGACGACCGTCGACCGCTCCTCCATGACTTGGCCCGCGAGCTTCATCCGCTTCCGGCCGTGCGATCCACCCTGGCCCGCAGCTTCGACCCCGTGGGCGAGATTCTCGATACGGCATCACCCCGCCTCGGCGGGCTCCGGGCCGCTGTTCGCGTCGCCTACGATCGGCTGCGGCGCCGGCTCGATTCGCTGGTGGGCTCGGAGCTGGGCGGCGCGCTCCAGGACCCGATCATCACTCTCCGCAACGGTCGGTATGTCGTACCCGTCAAGGCGGAGGCACGAGCCCGGGTCAAGGGCATCGTCCACGACGCGTCGGGCAGCGGCCAGACCCTGTTCATCGAGCCGCTCGTCGCCGTCGAGCTCGGCAACGCGTGGCGCGAGGCGAAGGTCGCCGAGCAGGAGGAGATCGAGCGGATCCTCGACGAGCTGTCGGCGCTCGTCGCCGCCAATGCGGGGCCGCTCGGGGCGACGCTGCACGCGCTGGCTCGCTTCGACTTCTGGGCGGCCAAGGCACAGCTCGCCGCCGAGCTCGACGGTATCCGCGCCGAGACCACGGATCGCTCCGAGATCGTGCTCCTCGGCGCTCGTCATCCCGGCCTGACAGGCCGGATCGTGCCGATCGACGTCCGCATGGGCGACGGCTACACCGCGCTGGTGGTCACCGGACCGAACACGGGCGGCAAGACCGTGACGCTGCGGACGATCGGCCTGCTCGCGCTCATGCACCAGGCGGGCCTGCATATCCCGGCCGATACCGGCAGCCGCCTGCCGGTCCTCCGCGACGTCTTCGCCGACATCGGCGACGAACAGTCGATCGCCCAGTCGCTCTCGACGTTCTCCGGGCACCTTCGATCCATCACCCGGATCGTCGAGGCGGCCGGTCCCGGCACGCTCGTCCTGCTCGACGAGCTGGGCGCGGGCACGGACCCGACCGAAGGCTCGGCGCTCGCCCAGGCGCTCCTCGATCACTTCATCCGAACGGGGGCGCTCGTCGCCGCGACGACCCACTACGCGGAGCTCAAGGCGTACGCCCATACGACTCCTGGCGCCCGCAACGCTTCGGTCGAGTTCGATCTCGACACGCTCTCACCGACGTACCGCCTGACGATCGGCTTGCCGGGTGGCAGCCAGGCCTTCGCGATCGCCGAACGGCTGGGCCTCGACGGCGCGATCGTCGCCGACGCGCGCTCGCGCCTGTCCGAGAACGAGCGCGCTTTCGAGGAGACGCTGGCACGGATCCGGGCGACCGAGGGCGAAACGAGCGAGGCCCTCGATCGCGCCCGAGCAGCGGAGCTGCGCGCCGCGGAAGCGCTGCGCGAGGCCGCCGAGGAGCGGCGGCGGGCGCGAGAGGAGAGGGACGAGCTCGTCCGTTCGGCTCGCAACGAAGCGGAGCGGCTCGTCGCCGACCTGCGCGACGACGTCAAGGAGACCCGCCGGACCCTGGAGCGCGAGACCATCACCGCCCCATCGCTGGATGCCGCCGTCGCCCGAGCCGAGGACCAGCTCGGGCGCCTCCCGGAGGGCACCGCGGAGCCCGTCGCCCCGCAACCGCCCCCGCACGAATGGCGCCTCGGCGAGCGGGCACGTAGCAGGACCGGCGGCTGGGAGGGCAGGATCGCGGCCCTCGAGCGCGGTGGCGAGCGGGCTACGCTCGAGGCCGGCGGGATGCGGGTCACGGTCGACGTGAGCGACCTCGAGGTCGCCGCACAGGCACCGTCACGGCGAGGCTCCGGCTCCGACTGGGACTCCGGAACCGTATCCCTGGGCGTCGATCGGGCCCGCAGCGTGGCCTCGTCGCTGGACCTGCGCGGCGCCCGGGTGGAGGAGGCGCTCGAGGCGCTCGACCGTTACCTCGACGACGCCTCGTTAGCCGGCCTGGACAAGGTCCTCATCATCCACGGCATGGGCACCGGGGCCCTGCGCGACGCCGTACGGGCGGAAGCCGGCAGTCACCCGCTCGTCAAGGGCGTCCGTGCCGGCGAACGTGGCGAGGGCGGCGACGGCGCCTCGATCATCACCCTGTAGGAGCTCACCGAGGTCCGAGGCGACGTTCCCGCTAGCCATCGGCCCGAGGTCTCCGCGGCTGAGCTCCGCGAAGCCATCGGCCCGAGGTTTAGGGCTTCGGCGTCTTGTTCGGCGGGCCCGGCGGTTTCGGGGTGTCCGTCGGGCAGGGCCGGCCGAAGAGCAGCCCGCATGGCTCGGGCGACGGTTCGGGGATCGTGCAGAGCTCCGTCGGCGCGAAGATCCCGCCCCACGTCTTGCCGTACGGGAAATGCTTGCCGCCGTAGAAGTAGGCCGTCCTTGTGCCTTCTGGACCGCCCCCGACCCCGGCCCCTCGGGAGGCGCGCTTGACCCAGCCACGGGTGTACTTGCCCCAGTTCGGGAAGTTCTCCTCGACATGGCTGAAGTCGAGTGCTCCGACCGTCTTCCGAGGACCGGCACAGCCGTCCTGCCAGAGCATGCCGGTGGCGACGTCGATCTCGACGCCGTGATGGATGTTGTCCGCCTGGGTGGGGGCCGTTCCCTTGATGAAGAGCTCCTTGACCGTCTTCGCCGAGAACGGACCCGGCCGCAGTCCGCTGAAGGCGTCGACGGTCACGACATCGAGCCCCGACGGCGCCTTCCAGCCCTCGATCGGCATGCCTTTGCTGACGTCGCGCATGATCCGCGACCAGAGCGGGGCGGAGGAGCCCAGCGAGAGAGTGTCCCTGTTCGGGTCGTTGTTGCTGTTGCCCATCCAGACCCCGACCGCCAGGGCCGGCAGTGTCGGGTCCTTCGGCGGCGCGAGGTAGCCGTAGGCGTGAACGTCGCGGTTATCGTTCGTCGTTCCCGTCTTGTACGCAGCCGGGCGGCGGGTCCGGCCGTCGTAGACGGCCCATTCGGCCCAGTAGGGGTTGACCTTGGGTTCCGTGTTGCCGGCCAGGATGTCCGTGATGATGTACGCCGCCTGGGGGCTGATCACGGGCGATCCTGCCGGCGGCCCGACGGTCGGGTCCGGCCAGACCGTCACACCCGCGGAGTCGACGACCTTCAGGATCGTCGTCCGTGGCGCGAGCACACCACTGTTCGCGATCGCCCCGTATCCGCCGAGGAGGTCGATCGGGTGGACCTCGAGCGTCCCGATGCCCATCGAGGTCACGGGCAGCGCACCGGGCACGTAGTCGATGCCGAAGTCACGCGACCGCTCGAAGAAGCGATCGAGCCCGTTCATCAGCCCGGCTTTGATCGAGGGGATGTTGAGCGAGAACTGAAGAGCCGACCGGAGACGAACGGGCCCGCGCTCGAGGTTGTCGGCCTGGGTCGGGGTGAAGCGGCCGCCGAAATCGGTGACCACGTCCATGAACATCGTCGCGGCGGTCATCGTGTGGTCGTCGATGCCGATGGCGTAGTTGATCGGCTTGATTGCCGAACCCGGCTGGCGCCAGCCTTTGGACAGGACGTCGAACTGGGGCTGGAACTTGATGTTGCCCGGACTCGTGTAGCTGCCCGAGCCGACATACGCGAGAACCTCGCCCGTCCGGTAATCCATGACCGCCGCGGCGCCGTTGTGGATGTTCTTGCCCTTCAGGCTGAGCAGCCAGCGATAGTCGCCCGACGGAATCTTGAGGTTCTTCAAGTACATCGCGGTGTCCTTGAAATTCGTGGCTCTCGATGCGACGTAGACCCACTTCTCGGTCGTCGCCTGCATCGTCCAGTTGAGCGTCGTCGTAACCGTGTAGCCGCCGGTGTCGATCTTCTCGCAGGCATCCACTGCGACCTCCGGGCAGAGAATGCGGCCGAGCTCATCGCGGACCTGCCACACGAAGTGGGGTGCTCGCCACTGGACGCCGAGCTGCGGCGCGAGGATGACGGGTTCGGACTTGGCCTTCTCGTACTCGTCGACCGTGTGGCGCGATCCGCTCAACGGACTCTCCGTCTTCATCCGGTCGAGGATGTGATTTCGCCGGATGACGACGGCCGAATCGGCCGGGACGACGAGGTGGTACTTCGGGCAGTCGACATCCTCGGCGACCTGCTCGACGCAGACCTGTTCGGCATGCGTTGTCAGGGCGAAGGCCGTCGGCGATTGGGGAATCGCGGCAAGGATCGCCGCCTCGGCCAGGGTCAGGTCCTTGAGCGCCTTGCCGAAGTACGTCTTGGCGGCGGCCTTCACTCCGTACGACTGGTTGCCGTAGAAGTTCTGGTTCATGTAGGCGGTGATGATCTGCTGCTTGCCCGTTTTGCCCGGGAATTCCTCGGTCAGCCGGAGCGCCTGGATGATCTCGCGGATCTTGCGCTCCTCGCGGCTTCCGGCGAACGCGCTTGGCGGCAGGAGGCGTGCACGGACGAGCTGCTGGGTGATCGTGGAGCCGCCGCGTGGCCGGCCGTTGACCGTGTCGACGGTGGCCGACAAGAAGCCCGCGAGATCGAAACCGGGGTTGTCCCAGAAGTCCTTGTCCTCGATCGCGGTTGTCGCGTCGAGCACCTCGCCGGTCAGCTCGGCGAACGTCACGACCTCCCGCTTGCGCTCACCGAGACGGGCCAGTTCGATCTCGCCCGAGCGATCGGTAACCCTCGTCTGCTCGTCGAATTCGAGCTCCGTCAGGAGCACCTTCGGGTCCGGCAGACCTTCGCTGTAGTAGCTGTAGGCGGCCGTCACCCCGAGGAGGCTTGCCAGGCCCGCGCCGAGAAAGGCGAGGAACAGGACGATCGGGATGGCGATCACGGTCCTCTTGACGGCAGAGGATCCGCGGGGCCGCCTGCGGGAGCCAACACGTCGATGGCGCTGGCGCCGCGCGAGGCTGGTGTGCATATCTGGCCGCACGATAGCATAGGGGTCGTGGTGACCCCCCTCGATTGCGCCGGTCCGACGGCTCGGCTCCGCGGCGTGTGACGGGCCCCGAGGGCCTGGGCGGCCTGCTTCCTGAGCTCGAATGGCGCGGCATGCTGCATGCCACCACACCCGGCCTGCCGGCACGCCTGGCGAGCGGCCGGCCGATCTCGGGCTACAACGGCTTCGATCCGAGCGGGCCGGCCCTCCACGTCGGCCATCTCGTCCCGATCTTCGGCCTGCTCCAGTTCCAGCGCCACGGCGGGACACCGGTCGCGCTTCTAGGCGGCGGGACGGGGATGATCGGGGACCCATCGGGGACGTCCGCCGAGCGGAACCTCCTGGACGCCGAAACGCTCGAAGCAAACGTCACCGCGATCCGCTCGCAGCTGGGCCGATTCCTCGACTTCACGCCGGGGGCCGGCGGGGCGCTTCTCGTCAACAACCTCGATTGGCTCGGCCAGACCGGCTTGATCGACTTCCTGCGCGACACGGGAAAGCACTTCACGATCCCGTACATGCTCGCCAAGGACTCGGTCCAGACGCGGCTTGATCGCGGGCTGTCCTTCACCGAGTTCAGCTACATGCTCCTCCAGGCCGCGGACTTCGAGCATCTCTTCCGGACCCAGGGGGTCGAGATGCAGATGGGCGGGGCCGACCAGTGGGGCAACATCACAGCCGGTCTCGAGCTGATCCGGCGCCGAGCGGGCGGCGCCGAGGGCGACGAGCGCGCGCACGGCATCGCGTATCCACTGCTGCTATCGGCGGGCGGGGCGAAGTTCGGCAAGAGCGAGGGCGGCGAGTCTGTCTGGCTGGACCCCGAGCGGACGTCGCCGTACGCGTTCTACCAGTACTGGCTCAACACCGACGACCGCGACGTGGGGACGTACCTGCGGTGGTTCACGCTGAAATCGCGCGAGGACATCGAGGCCCTCGAGGCGGAACTGCAAGCGGCGCCTGAGGGGCGCAGTGCGCAGCGCGCGCTCGCGGGCGACATCACGACCCGGACGCACGGCGCGGACGAGACCGCGCGGGCCATCGCCGCGTCGGAGGCGGCGTTCGGCGGCAAGCCGCTCGTCGAACGTGACGTCCTGCAGACGTTGCACGACGATGCGGGTGGCTTCGACTTCACCGATGAACAGCGAGGCGGCGGCGTCGCCCGCTTCCTTGTCGACACCGGCGTCCTCGGCTCGCTCGGAGAGGCGCGGCGGCTGATCGCCGGGGGCGGCCTGACCGTGGCGGACAAACGGGTAGCTTCGCCGGATGACCCCGTCCCGGAGCCCGTCGCGGGCGAGTGGATCCCCGTCCGGATCGGCAAGCGGAAGCTCCAGGTGGGGCGGCTCGTCCGCTAGTCACCTCGCTTGGCGGCCGCCGAGGCAGCGGCCACGAGCCGGTCGTTCTCACGCGCGGCCCGGACGGTCAGGCGCAGCGAGTCCGCAAGCGGATGCCCGGCCGGGAACGTCCGCGGGACGAGGCCGCGGCGGAGGAGCGCGTCGGCCGCCGCGGACGCCGCCGCCGGGTCGTCGAATCGGACGAGCAGAAAATTCGTGACGGACGGTCCGACGGACCAGCCGACCTCGGTCAGCGCGCTCGCGAGCCGCTCGCGTTCGGCGGCGACCCGGGCGACGTTGGCACGCATCGCTGTCGGCTCCAGGAGCGCCTCCGTGACGAGCGTCACGCTGACCGTGGAAACGGAGCCCGGCGGGCGATACGGAGCGATTCGGGCGATCGTTGCCGGCTGGGCGATCGCGAAGCCGACCCGCAGCCCGGCTAGTGCGTAGGCCTTGCTCGCCGTCCGGATCACGATGAGGTTGGGGTGCGACAGCCGGGCGGACAGGAGCGTCTCGCCGGTGAACTCGGCATAGGCCTCGTCGAGGGCGACGATCGGTGGCTGGCGGCTGCCGGCCTTCGCATCCGCGGCCAGGGCGTCCAGCAATCGTCTCGATCGCACCCGGCGGCTCGGCCAGGCCGGTCGGATTGTTCGGGCTGCACAGCCACACGACCTGCGCGGTTCGGGCGGCAACGCGGACCGCGTCGACGTCGATCGCCCAGCCGGACTCCGCGGGCAGCCGTGGGACGTTGACCGCCCTGGCGCCGCGTTGTTCGGTGATGACGCGATACATCGCGTAGCTCGGCGCAGGAATGACGGCCTCGCCGCCGGACGGGATGAACGCCTTGCCGATCAGATCGAGGATCTCGTCGGCGCCGGCACCAACGAGGATCTCCTCGCGGGCCACGCCGTATGTCGATGCCGCGGCCGCGACCAGCCGGCGGTAGTCGGACGGCGGGTACTCCGAGAGGGGCGCCTCGAACCGGCCGTCGGCTAGCAGTCGCGACGCGAGCCCGGGCGGTGCCGGCGACGTGTTCAGGTCGAACCGAACGATCGACTCGATCGGCAGGTCGTAGCGAGCCGCGACCTCCTCGTCGGTCGCCTCCCAGCTGTAGGAGGCCGGCTGGTCGGGCGAGGCGAAGGTCACCGGGGTGGGGCTCACCGCTCGCTTGCGCTCGGTGGCTTCCCGAGCCGATCGAGGGCCGACTGGTAACCGCCTTCGCCGTGCCGCAACCACGACGCAATCCGCGTGATCGTGGCCGTGCTGGCGCCGGTCTCTCTGCTGATCTGAGCGTAGTGGAGGCCGGCGTCGAGGAGGCGGACCACGGCCCAGCGTTGGGCCATCTCGCGAATCTCGGTTAGCGTGCAGAGGTCGCGGATGAAGCGATTGGCTTCCTCGCTCGTCTCGAGGCGGAGGATCGCGTCGACGAGGGCTTCGGTGTCGGGTGTCTTCCAGTCCTCGGCCATCGGCGCTCCTCGGCAGGTCGGCGTATCAGCGTGCTACCACGCTAACACAGGCGCCCGGGAGGATGAGATGTGAAGGGCCCGCCTAGTGGCCGGCGGTCTCGAGCTCCTTCTTGTGGGACTCGATCACCTTCTCGGCGACGTGGCTGCGGGACTTCCTCGTAGTGGTCGAGCTCCGCGGTGAACGTCCCGCGGCCGTGGGTCAGCGAGCGCAGCTCGGTCGCGTAGGTGAAGAGCTCCGCCTGGGGCACGTGGGCCTGCGACGACCTGCAGTCCGTCGACCAGCGTGTCCATCCCCAGCACCCGGCCGCGCCGCGTGTTCAGGTCGCGGTTGACGTCGCCCATGTACTCCTCGGGGACCCGCACCTCGATCGCCATGATCGGCTCGAGCAGGCCCGGCCGGCACTCCATGACGCCCTTCTTGAGGGCCATCGACGCGGCGATCTTGAACGACAGCTCGTTCGAGTCGACCGTGTGGAACGAGCCGTCGTACAGCGTCGCCTTGAAGTCCGACAGCGGATAGCCGGCGAGGACGCCCTCGGCGGCGGCCTCGCGGATGCCCTTCTCGATGCCCGGGAAGAACCCCTTCGGGACCGAGCCGCCGACGACCTTCGCGGCGAACTCGACGCCGCCGCCCGGGTTCGGCTCGATCTCCAGCCAGACGTGCCCGAACATCCCGTGGCCGCCGGTCTGCTTCTTGTACCTGCCCTCGACCTTGGTCGTGCCCCGGATCGTCTCGCGGTAGGGGACCTTCGGGGTCTTCGTCACGATCGCCGCGCCGAACTTGCGCTTCAGCCGCTCGCCGATGACCGCGATGTGGGCCTCGCCGGTCGCGACGAGCAGCTGCTCGCCGGTCGCGGAACGCTCGACCCGCGCCGACGGCTCCTCCTCGAGCATCCGCTGGAGTGCCGCGCCCATCTTGTCGAGGTCGGCCTTCGTCTGCGGCTCGATCGCGACGGACAGGGTCGGCTGCGGGAAGTCGAGCGGAGGCAGGATGATCGGGCTGCTCCTTGGACGAGAGCGTGTCGCCGGTCTCCGTCGTCGCGAGCTTGGCGACCGCGCCGATCTCGCCGGCCAGCAGCTCGCCGATCGGCTCCTGGTCCTTGCCGTGGAGCAGCAGCAGCTGGCCGATCCGCTCGTCCTCGTCGCGGTTCGCGTTCCAGGCGTGGTCCTGGCCGTGGAGCGTGCCCGGACAGGACGCGGAGGTAGGTCAGCCGGCCGACGAACGGGTCGGCGGCGGTCTTGAACACGCGGGCCACGAGCGGACCCGTTCGGATCGGGGCTGATCGTCACCTCGTCGCCGGACTTTGCGTTCTTCGCCGGACCGGCGGCTCCTCGGCGGCGGTCGGCATGTAGCGGATGAACGCGTCGAGCAGCGCCGCTCATGCCGATGCCCTTCGCGGCGCTGCCGACGAGAACCGGCGCCAGGATCGAGTCGCGCACGCCGCGATGGAGGCAGGCGTCGAGCTCCTCGTCGCTGACCTCCTCGCCCTCGAGGTACTTCGTCAGGACGTCGTCGTCGGCCTCGGCGGCGGCCTCGAGGAGCTGGTCGCGGCGGCGGGCGACCTCGTCGGCCAGGTCGTCCGGGATCGGGATCTCGACCTCCGCCTTGCCATCGAACCGCCAGGCCTTGCGGTGGACGAGGTCGACGTAGCCCTCGAACGACTCGCCGGCGCCGATCGCGACGATGGAGCGGCGCGATCTTGTTGCCGAACGCGGCGCGGAGCGCGTCGAGGGCAGCCGTCGGGATTCGGCGTTCTCCCGGTCGCGACTTGTTGATGAAGAAGCAGGCGGCCCGGCCGGTCGATCGGCCGAGGGCGACGGCGTTCTCGAGGCCGGCCTCGACGCCGGCCGACGCGTCCATGACGAACAGCGCCCCATCCGCGGCGGCGAAGCCCTCGACGACCTCCGCCACGAAGTCCGGGTAGCCGGGCGTGTCGACCAGGGTGATCCGCGTCTGCATCGTGCTCGAAGGTCGCGACGGCGAGGCTGAGGGACTGCTGGCGCTTCTGCTCCTCGGGCTCGTAGTCGAGGTGGGCCGTTCCGTCGTCGACCTTGCCGAGTCGCTGGATCGCGCCGGCCTGGAACAGGAGATGCTCGGCGAGCGTGGTCTTGCCACCGCCGGCATGGCCTGCCAGGACGACGCTTCGGAGGTGTGCGGGATCGACGCTCTTCATCGTCATCGACGGTCGTACCTCACGATTGCGCGGCTGCCGGGACGACGGCGGGGCCTGATCGGGGCTCTCGGGAGCGGCCTCGCGGGGATGGGTCGGCCGCGGTCTGGCCATGATAGTCCGTCGGCTATACTCCGGCCCGCGATGTCCGGGCATTCCAAGTGGTCCACGATCAAGCGCCAGAAGGGCGCCAACGACGCCAAGCGCGGCGCGCTCTTCACGAAGGTCGCCCGCGAGATCAGCGTCGCAGCACGCCAGGGCGGCGGCGACCCTGACGCGAACTACCGGCTTCGGCTGGCGATCGAGAAGGCGCGCTCGGTCAACATGCCCGCCGACAACATCAAGCGGACGATCGAGAAGGCGACCGGCGGCGGCGAGGCGGAGCAGTTCGAGGAGATCGTCTACGAGGGCTACGGCCCGGGCGGCGTCGCGCTCCTCGTCGAGGCCGCGACCGACAACCGCAACCGGACCGCCGCCGAGGTGCGGTCGATCTTCACGAAGACCGGCGGCCAGCTCGCGGGCTCGGGCGCGGTCGCCTGGCAGTTCGAGCCGCGCGGCCTGATCGCCGTCGCTCGCAACGGGGTCGATCGCCGACGAGGTCGCGCTGGCCGCGATCGACGCGGGCGCCGAGGACGTCGACACCGAGGATCCACGAGACGATCGAGATCTACACGTCGCCCGCTGACCTCGAGTCGCGTCCGGAAGGCGCTCGAGGCGGCCGGCGTTCCCGGTCGACTCCGCCGAGAGCACGATGATCGCGAAGCAGACCGTCGAGCTCGACTCGGCGAAGGCGCGCCAGGCGCTGCGGCTGGTCGAGATGCTCGAGGACCTCGACGACGTTCAGCGGGTGACGGCCAACTTCGACATCCCCGAGGACGTCTTCGCCGAGGTCGCCGGGTGATCATCCTCGGGATCGACCCGGGGACCGCGGCACTCGGCTACGGCATCGTCGAACGGAACGGCGGACGGCTCCGGGCGATCGACTACGGCTGCCTCGAGACGTCAGCCCGGACCTGCCGCTGCCGGAGCGGCTGCTGGCGATCCACGCGCTCCTCGACGACCTGATCCAGCTCCACGAGCCCGCCGTCGTCGCCGTCGAGCGGCTCTTCTTCTCGCAAGAACGCCCAGACCGCGATCGCCGTGGGGCAGGCACGCGGCGTCGTGCTCCTCGCCGCGGCCCAGCATGGCCGGCCGGTGCGGAGGCGACGCCGAACGAGGTGAAGAGCGCGGTCGCCGGCTACGGCGCCGCCGACAAGGAGCCAGGTCCAGCGGATGGTCCAGCTGGTGCTCGGGATGAGGAGCTGCCGCGCCCGACGATGCGGCCGACGCGCTCGCGGTCGCCGTCTGCATCGCGAACCGCGTGGGCCAGGTCGAGCGGGCCACGGCCGGCGTGCTCGACCGCGCTGCCGTGCGCCGATCGACGCGGCGAGTCGGCCTACGACCGGGCGGTCCGCGAGGCGCTCGACGCGAGAAGCGGGCACCGAACGGCCGGCTGAGCCCGGCCTCGTCGGCACCGGCAGACCCCGCGTTCGCTCCATCGATCAGGGAGTCATACCGACTGTGGCGCCGAGCCGGATCGAAGCTCCCGGTTAGCCGTGACGGCTGACGGCGGTCGACGCGCCTTGGCTCTCGCACTTCTACTCATGCGGTCGATGGCTGAGGCGCGTCCGTGATCGCCTCAGTCGAGGGCCGCGTCGGGGCGGTCGCGTTCGACTCGCTGGTCATCGAGGTCGGCGGGATCGGCTACCGGTGTTCGCGTCGCCGGCGATCCTCTCGACGGCCGTCCCCGGCTCGCAGCTCAAGCTCCACACCTTCCACCTCGTCCGCGAGGACCAGCAGGCGCTCTACGGCTTCCGGACGGCCGAGGACCTCGGGTTCTTCACGCTGCTGCTGACCGTGAACGGCGTCGGGCCGAAGGTCGCGCTCGCGATCGTCGGCTCACGCCCGACGCGCCGACCTCCAGCTCGCGATCATGGCCCAGGACCAGGCCGTCCTCGTGTCGATCCCGGGCATCGGCAAGAAGCTCGCCGAGCGGATCATCTTCGAGCTCAAGGAGAAGGTCGTCGGCGGCCGGGATCGCGGCGAGCGTCGGAGCGCGCGGCGGGCATCGGCGCCGCCGAGAGCGAGGTCGTGGCGGCGCTCCAGGCGCTGGGCTACTCGCTGGCCGAGGCCCGCGAGGCGTCGCGCATCGCGCTGGCCGACCCGACGATCGGCGGGACGCTCGAGGATCGAGTCAAGGCCGCGCTGCGGAGCCTCCTGCGCGACTGAGCTTGGCGAGCCCGGCGCGCGACCCGCTCACCCAGCTGAGATCCGTCGCTGCTTGATGCGGCCCGCGTCGGCGGCGAACGGGCCGCCGCCGATCGGGTGGGTCGAGACGATCGGCAGCATGGCCGCTGGAAACTCGCCGAGCGACGAGCGGTAGTCGATGTTGAGCGCCTCGAGGCCGTCGCGTAGCCGTTCGGCGGCGGCGACCCGCCACGCATCGTCGACGCCGTCGAGATCGGACAGCTCCAAGGCGACCGACGGCCGCGGCGTCCCGTCGGCGTCGTCGATGACCGAGAGCATGAACGAGTGCATCCGCGGCGCGACGACCGGATCGCGATAGAGGACCGTTTCGATGTCCTCGGGGTAGATGTTCGAGCCCATGACGCTGATCGTCGCGTCGCGGCGGCCGTGGATCCACAGGAATGGCAGCGGGATCGGCCGCGCCCACGGCAGCGGGCCGCGCGGACCGTGGACCTCGGGCGCCTCGTTCAGCCGATCGAGGTCGAAGCCGAACCCCTTCAAGACCGTTCGGACCGCCGCGAAGTCGACGATCCCGCCCGAGTCGTGGACGTTGTAGCGGATCCGCGGCGAGAGGAGATCCAGGCGCGATACCGTGCAGATGACCTCGCGGTCGGCGTTGACCTCCATGTAGTGGATCAGCGGGTTGTACTGGAAGACCATCGGCAGGCGCGAGTCGGTCCCGAACAGCGCCCGGCCGATGTCGGGCCGCGCGCGAGCCAGTCGGCGAACGGCGATCGAGACCGGCGACTCGCCGGCCATCCCGATCTCGATATCCGTCGCGCCGTAGCCGGAATAGACGGAGTCGAACCGGGCGAGCAGGACGTCGCGGAGCTCCTCGGTCATGCCCTCGCCGCCGACGAGCGCGTGAATCTGGTACTCGTCCCACGGGAAGCCGCGCCGCGACCCCTCGTCGATCAGGTGCTTCAGGAACGGCGGATAGCCGGAGATCAGGAAGCGGTACCTCGGCCCGAGGTACGTCGAGCGTCGAGAGGATCTTGTCGAGGTCCGGCCCGATCGACTTGACGATGCCGTGCCGCATCATCCCGAGGCTCATGTTGAAGCCCGCCGCCCAGGCGCCCATCGAGAAGGCGTTGATCGTGACGAGCGGCGCGGTCCCGAACGCGTAGCGGGCGAAGAAGCCGATGTTGCGATGGGCGACGTCGCGCTCCTTCCGGCCGCGGATCCAGTTGTACGGCGTTCCGGTCGAGCCGCTCGACTCGTCGATCGTCGTCCCGGGGTAGGGGACTGCCCCGCCGACGCAGCGCTCGATCAGCCCGTATCGGTCGACGTAGGTCTTCTTGTCGGTCTCGGGCAGGTGTCGAAGGATCCCCAGCGGGAACAGGCACTCGACGTCGACGCCGGACTCGCGCAGGTATCGCCCGTAGGCGGGCACGCGTCGGGTCGCCCGCCAGGCGGCCCGTTCTGCCCGCAGCCGGCCGATCCCGCGCATGAGCGGCGCCGGCGTCGCGATGAACAGGGCCTTGAGCCAGCCGTAGCGCAGGCCGACTGTCCGGAACATCGTGTCGAGGGGGAACAGCCAGATACCGCGGCCGAAGCCGACGAATGCTCGCGAACCCGTCGCGCGCGGCCCTGGCGATCATCCTGCCCGATCCTCGTTTCGTATTTCTGGCGCCCCGCCCTCGTAGCGCGGCGCGACGGTAACACGCGCGGGTCGCCGCGCCGTTGCGCTCAGGGTCGACGGCCGGCGAGCGCCTCGGCGTGAATCCCGGCCGGATCGATCGACGCCCGGCCTTCGCGGGCAGCCAGGTCTGCCAGCGTCTGTTCGTCGAGGATCGCCAGCGTCGCATCACGGACGTCGAGCATCACGTCCCGCAGCGCGCACGTGGCCTGGTCCGGACACGAGCACGCTTCGTAGAAACGGAGACTGACGCACGGCAGTGGCGCGAGGGCGCCATCAAGAAGTCGGATGACCCGGCCGATCGAGATCGTCGCCGGATCGCTGGCCATGGCGTAGCCGCCGTGCGCCCCGAGCGTCGTCCCGACGATGCCGCCCCGCTTGAGCCGCGCCATGATCTGCTCGAGGAACTTCGGCGGCAGGTTGTTGCGCCGGGCGAGCGTCCCCAGCGGCACGGTCGTCCCGGGCCCGCTGCGGACGAGGTCCGTCAGGGCCCGGAGGCCGTATTCGGAGCGGCGCGAGAGTCGCATGGCAGGCATTCTGACAGGAATGCCTAGCCGCATGGGGGGATTTGACGCAAGTGTCGAACAGGCGTGCTATATGGCGTTCCGCGTGCTACACTCGCGACCGATGACCGACGACCTCGCCCGGATCCTCGCGCCGGACCTCGTCGACGAGGGCGACCGGATCGTCGAAGGCGCCCTGCGACCCCGAACGCTCGACGAGTACATCGGCCAGCGAGAGGTCAAGGCGAACCTGTCGGTCCTCCTGGCGGCCGCGAAGGGGAGGGGAGAGGCAGCCGACCACGTCCTCCTCTATGGCCCGCCCGGCCTCGGCAAGACGACCCTCGCGACGATCATCGCCCGCGAGCTCGGCGTCAACGTCCGCTACACGTCGCGGGCCGGCCATCGAGCGGGCCGGCGACCTCGCGGCGATCCTCACCGCGCTCGACGAGCGCGACGTCCTCTTCATCGACGAGATCCATCGGCTCAACCGCGCCGTCGAGGAGATCCTCTATCCGGCGATGGAGGATTACGCGCTCGACGTGATGATCGGCAAGGGTCCGTCCGCACGGAGCCTGCGCCTGAGCCTGAAGCCATTCACGGTCGTCGGGGCAACCACGCGGGCGGGGAGGATCAGTTCACCGCTCCGCGACCGTTTCGGCGCGACGTATCGGCTCGACTTCTACGAGGCAGGACGACCTGACGGCGATCGTCGAGCGGTCCGCGCGGATTCTCGACGTCGAGATCGAGCCTGCCGCGTCCCGGGCGATCGCGGCCCGCGGCCGGGGCACGCCACGGATCGTCAACCGCCTGCTCAAGCGAACCCGCGACCACGCCCAGGTCCACGGCGACGGCCGCGTCGACGAAGCGACGGCCACTGCCGCGATGCGCCAGATGGAGATCGACGACGAGGGCCTCGACTCGACCGACCGGAAGCTGCTGGCAGCGATCGTCCAGAAGTTCGCCTCAGGGCCGGTTGGCGTCCAGGCGCTTGCCGCCGTCCTGTCCGAGGAGGTCGAGACGATCGAGGACGTCTACGAGCCGTTCCTGCTGCGGCTCGGCTTCCTCGACCGAACGCCCCAGGGCCGGATCGCGACGGAATCGGCGCGTGCGCACCTCGCAAAGCTCGGCTACGAGATCCCGCCGCCGCGTCGCGGCGAACCGGACATGGCGAGCCTCTGGGACGTCCCCGCGGAGTGACCGGCGCCGCGAGCTACGAGGTCCTCGTTCCGCCGCCGGCCGACGGGTCGACGCGCGCCCGGCTCGGCCGGCTGAGCTGACCCACGGCGCCGTCGAGACGCCCCAGTTCATGCCCGTCGGGACGAACGCGACGGTCAAGGCGCTCGATCCAGCCGACATTGCCGCCACCGGCGCGTCGATCATCCTGGCGAACACCTACCACCTCTACCTGCGGCCCGGCCACGAGCGGATCGCCGCGGCTCGGCGGCCTGCACCGTTCATGGGCTGGGACAAGCCGATCCTCACCGACTCCGGCGGGTTCCAGGTCGTGTCGCTTGGCGACCTGCGGGTCGTCGACGAGGACGGCGCCACGTTCCGCAGCCACCTCGACGGGTCGCTCCACCGGTTCACGCCCGAGGTTGCGATCGCCGTCCAGGAGGCGCTCGGGTCGGACGTCGCGGTCGCGTTCGATCAGCCCGTCACGCCGTCGTCGCCGCGCGCAGTCGTCGCGGAGGCGACGGAACGGACGCATCGCTGGGCGGAGCGCTCGCTGGCTGCCCACACGCGGCGGGACCAGGCGCTGTTCGGGATCGTCCAGGGCGGCCTCGAGCCGGACCTCCGGGCGGAGAGCACGCGATTCATCGCCTCCCTGCCGTTCGACGGAATCTGCATCGGCGGGCTGGCCGGCGACGAGACGCCGGAGCAGCGCGACGCGACGCTGGATATCGCCGTGCCGCTGCTCGATGACGATCCGCGGCCGCGCTACCTGATGGGCCTGGGGTCGCCGGCCGACCTGCTCGAGGCGGTTCACCGGGGAGTGGACCTGTTCGACTCGGTCCTTCCGGCCCGCGTGGCCCGGAACGGCCAGCTGTGGATCCCGGGCGGCCGGATGAACCTCCGCAACCAGCGGTTCCTCGACGATCCGGAGCCCGTCCAGGCCGATTGCCCGTGCATCCTCTGCCGCGGCTACTCGCGGGCCTACATCGCCCATCTGTTCCGGGCGAAGGAGCTGCTCGCGTACCGGCTCGCGACTTGTCACAACCTGACCTTCACCCTAGACTTCATGGACAGGATCCGGACGGCGATTCGGACGGGATCCTTCCCAGCCGTCATGTCGGAACTTCGAGTGCGCGCGGGCCGGATAAGCGGCAGATGAAGTCGCGGAGAAGTCCGCGTGAAGGACCGATCGGTAACCTGCGTTCAACCGCGGAGGAGCATCGATGGGCTCGCGAGATCGTCCCCACCGCGAAGCGAAGAAGAAGCCGAAGGACAAGCTCGGCCAGCCGAAGCTGTACGTCGCTCTCGGAGCCTCCGCCGCAGCAGGCGGAGCTGATCCGGAAGCCGCGCAAGCCGAAGCCGGTCGAGGAAGAGACCGACGAGGGCTGAACCCGCCCGCGAGGCCCGTGGCACGGCCTGTCGGCTGATAGTTGGATCGACAGGAGCGTGACGACACGATGGCGATGACCGGGCAGCGAGCCGCGGACGAGCGGAACGGCGAGAAAACGGCCGAGAAGAACGGCGACCGCGTCGCCGAGCGCGCCCAGGCGGAGCGCGGCAAGGCCGTCGACGCCGCCATCCTCTCGATCGAGAAGCAGTTCGGCACCGGCTCGATCATGAAGCTGGGCGCGGCCTGCGCGCCAGCAGGTCGACTTCATCCCGACGGGCTCGATCGCCCTCGACCTCGCGCTCGGCGTCGGCGGCATCCCGCGCGGCCGGATCACGGAGATCTTCGGCCCGGAGTCATCGGGCAAGACGACCGTCTGCCAGCACGTCATCGCAGAAGCCCAGAAGCGCGGCGGCGTCGCCGCCTTCATTGACGTCGAGCACGCCCTCGATCCGGGCTACGCCCGCGCCTGCGGCGTGAACGTCGACGAGCTCCTCGTCAGCCAGCCGGACACCGGCGAGCAGGCACTCGAGATCACCGAGACCCTCATCCGCTCGGCCGGCATCGACGTTGTCGTCGTCGACTCCGTCGCGGCGCTCGTGCCCCGCGCCGAGATCGAAGGCGAGATGGGCGACTCGTTCGTCGGCATCCAGGCGCGGCTCATGAGCCAGGCCCTGCGCAAGCTGACCGGCGCCGTCACCCGTTCCAACACGTCGCTCATCTTCACGAACCAGCTCCGCGAGAAGATCGGGGTCATGTTCGGCAACCCGGAGACCACGCCGGGCGGTCGGGCGCTGAAGTTCTACGCGAGCGTCCGCCTCGACATCCGGCGGGTAGAGACGATCAAGACCGGCACGGAATCGGTCGGCAATCGGGTCCGGGTCAAGGTCGTGAAGAACAAGGTCGCGCCACCGTTCCGGGTCGCCGAGTTCGACGTGATGTACGGCGAGGGTGTCTCGAAGGAAGGTGGCCTGCTGGACGTCGGTGTCGCGATGGACGTCGTGACGAAGACGGGCGCGTGGTTCACGTTCGGCGAGACGCGACTCGGTCAGGGCCGCGAGGCGTCAAAGGACTTCCTCAAGGCGCAATGCCGACATCGCCGCCGAGATCGACCATCGCATCCGGGGCAAGATCAACGAGGTCGCGCTGCCGGTCGAGGGCATCTCCGAAGCGGAGTGAGGGTCGCAGCTGGATGGACCCAGCCACGATCCTGAAGGTCCTCCACGCCCTACTTGGCGTGTGGATCGTCGCGGCGCTCGTGGGCAGGTGGATGACGCACATCCAGGCCGCACGAAGCACAGAGATTACGGCCGTGCACACGCTCCTCGGCCTGAGCGATCGCTTCGAATGGGTCGCAATACGGATTCCCCCGATCGTGCTGATCCTCGGCGTCGCGACCGCCATCGCGCAAGGTCGTCCATTTCTTGGCCCACTCCAGGGCGAGCCCGTCGACTGGCTCTTCGTCTCAATCGTGATCTACTTGTCGGTGATCCCGGTTATCCCACTGGTCTTCCTCCCGCGCGGGCGGGTGTTCGCAGCCGCACTCGAGGAGGCGACCGCCCAAGGTGTCGTGACACCCGCGCTGACCGCTGCTTTCCGGGATCCGGTCGTGTTCACGGCTCATGGTTACGAGCTCGCGGTGATCCTCGTCGTGTTCGTCCTGATGATCACCAAGCCGTTCTGAGCCGTCGATTAGTGAGTCCACGGACCCAGCGCTCCTACGCCGAACGGCGCGCCGAGAAAGCCGCTGTCGACGATCCAGCCGTCGTCCTCGAGGCGGCAGCCAGGTTTCTGGAGGCACGGGCACGGTCAGTTGGGGAAGTCCGGCGTCGGCTGACCTCTGCCGGCTATCGCGCCGACCTGATCGAGGGCGCCATCGACCGTATGACAGAGCTGGGGATGCTCGACGACGCCACGTTTGCTCGGGCATGGATCGAGTCCCGCGATCGAGCTCGGCCGCGCGGCGAGCGGGCGCTGTCGGAGGAGCTGCGGGTGCGCGGCGTGGACCGATCGGTGATCGTGGCAGCCCTCGACGCGCGGCGATCTACGGCGTCGAACGACGGCGAGGACGCCACGCCCTCTGCTGACGAGGCCGCAGCGGAGCGGCTGCTCGCTCGCCACGCCAGCGCACTCGAGCGCGTCGCGGACCCACGAGCTCGCCGCCAGCGCGCCTATGCGCTCCTCGCCCGGAACGGATTCGACCCGAGTGTCTGCGGCTCGCTGTCGGCGCGCTTTGCAAGCGCGGACATCTCGGACATCGACTGAAGCAGGGCACGCAGGGCAGACGCAGGAGCCCCGCTCACCGACGCTACGGGCCGGTCGAGACCTGTTTGCTGGCCCAGGCGTAGAGGGCGTCGTACACCGGCAACTCGAGGGCGAGTTGGCGCTGGTCATCGAGCTCCAGGAGCGCAAATCCATCGGCAATCGCCTCCAGGCCTGCCGACTGGGCGGTGGCGTCGCGGTCTTCTGAGACATCTGCGCCATGGACGACCCGCGCCATGAGGGCAAGGGCCGGATCGTCGATCTTGTACTCCGCGATCAGCGTCTCAAACGAGCACATCCCGTCTCGGTGGGTATACCGTGCGCCGGGCGCGTCGAAGCTCGTCGCGCCTTCGCGCTCGGCGTAATCCAGGACGTCGTCCTTTGGCACGTACACGATCTCGGCGTCCGGATCGATGAACTTGCGGATCAGCCAGGGGCAGGCGATCCGGTCGGTCCTGGGGTTCTCGCGTGTGACCCACTTCATTTGGTGCCTCGAATTACCTGCCGAGGTAGCGGCGGATGCCGAAGACGATCCCGTTGGCGTACTGCGTCCGGCCCTGTCGGCTCGTCATCCGGCCGGCGTCGGTGGCGTTCTTCATATTGCCGAGCTCGATCATCACGATCGGAACGTCCGACCAGTTGAGCGTGCCAAGATTCGTGCGGGTGACAAGGCCGTTCGTGGCGTAGTAGTTAGCGATCGACAGCTTGGCGTCGGTCAGCCCGCTTCGCATCGCCGTCGCCAGGATCGCCGATTCGGCCCGGATGTCGTCCGTGTACCCGGCCACGAGTCCCGGCTTCATCACGAAGAAGCCCCGGTGCGATGCACTCGACCCATCGCCGTGGATGCTCACCGCCAGGTCGGCGCCGACCTTCTCGCCGAACTTGCCACGGACGTCGACGCACGGTCCGTAGCCCGTATCGGTCGTCCTCGTCAGGTACACCTTCGCGCCGAGGTACTCGAGGCTCGCCTTGACCCGGAGCGCCACATCAAAGTTGAACGCGTGCTCGGGATAGCCGCTGACCGTCGACGTTCCGACCTGGTTACACGGCTTGTAGCCATTCCCGATCCAGACAGGCTTGGCGATCTCGGCCGCGTGGGCCGCGTTGCCGCCGTTATGGCCGGGATCCAGGGCGATGACGATGCCCGAGAGAGGGGCGAAGGCGGCGACGATGGGCTCGGGACGCCCTGCGGCGACCGTGCCGGGGGCGGTGAGGGCCATGGCAACGGCGAGCGCGACAAGGACACGGGGCAGGCCTGAGGACACGTGCATGGAGCCCATCATGACCCCCGCCGCAACCCGGTCGGCGATTCCCTCCTCAGCAGCTTCGACCTGGCCAAACATGCGCCCGGGGACTGTTAGGGCAGGTCGGGAGCCGTGTTCGGGAGCCCGACCGCTCGGAATTAGCCATATGCGGCTTACAATCGGCCCGCCGCTGGCGCTACGGGCTCGCACATCTCGCCTAACGTCTCCCCAGGAATATCTTGGCCAGATTCGCGGGCCGGCGCGAAACTGCAGGGCGGTCATCCGCGTGTCGTGCGCGAGATCGGTGCGTTTGACCCCTGCCGCCGGGCGGCCGTAGGCTACGCGCAGAGTTACCCATGCGCCGCCCGAGCGGCGCCTGCAACGAGAAAGCGGCGCGATCGTGACCCAACGGTGCGACTCCAGGGGAGCCACCGCGTTCCCGTCGTAACAAGCAACGCCACGAGCGCGCCGTCCTCACGCACAAGTTCCTCCGGTCGCGCACCGACCGGACGGGAGGACGAAGATGGAACCACTGGTCATCGCCGCGGCCGCCCTGCTGGGCGCCGTCGGCGGAGCCGTGCTCGGCATGCTCGCGCGCACCTACTGGTCCTCGCAATCGATGAAGGCCGCGCATGCGGAGGCACGTCGGATCGAGGCCGAAGCCCGCGCTCGCCAGAAGGAGCTGATCCTCGAGGCGAAGGACGAGAAGCTCCGCCTACAACGCGAGGCTGAGGACGAGGCACGATCCCGCCGCAACGAACTGTCGGCGCTCGAGCGACGGCTCCTCCAGCGCGACGAGCAGCTCGATCAACGCACCGACATGCTCGAGCAGCGCGACAGAAAGCTTCTCGAGCGCGAGCGCGAGATCGACCGCGCCCGCGAGGAAGTTGCCAAGGCCCATCAGGACCAGGTGGCGGCCCTCGAGCGCGTGAGCAGCGTCTCAGCCGAGGACGCCAAGGCGCTCCTGCTCGAAGCAGTCCGCGAGGAGGCAGAGCACGACGCGGTCAAGCTCGGCCGCGCCATCGAGCGGAAGGCGCGCGACGAGGCCGACGAGAAGGCCAGGGACATCATCATCACCGCGATCCAGCGCGTCGCCGCCGACCACACCGCCGAGCACACGGTCACGGTCGTCCACCTGCCGAACGACGAGATGAAGGGCCGGATCATCGGCCGTGAGGGACGCAACATCCGGGCCCTCGAGCAGGCCACCGGCGTCGATCTGATCATCGACGACACGCCGGAGTCGGTCGTCCTGTCGGGGTTCGATCCCGTTCGCCGCGAGATCGCCCGTGTCGCGCTTACCAAGCTGATCGGCGACGGCCGCATCCACCCCGGCCGGATCGAGGAGGTCGTCGCCAAGGCCAAGGCCGAAGTCGACCTGATCATCCGCCAGGCCGGCGAGACAGCCGCCTACGATTCGGGCGTGCCCGGACTGCCGCCCGAGATCATCAAGCTGTTGGGCCGGCTCAAGTATCGGACGAGCTACGGCCAGAATGTGCTCAACCACTCGATCGAGACCGGCCGGCTGGCGGCCGTCATCGCGGCCGAGATCGGCGCCGACGTCCAGATCGCCAAGATGGGCGGCCTCCTCCACGACATCGGCAAGGCGGTCGATCACGAGGTCGAGGGCCCGCACGCCGCAATCGGCGCCCAGATCGCGCAGCGCAACAATCTGCCGTTCAAGGTGATCAACGGCATCGCCGCCCACCATCAGGAAGTCGAGTACGCCTGCCTCGAAGCGCCGATCGTCCAGATCGCCGACGCCATCAGCGCCTCGCGACCCGGTGCCCGCGGCGAGACGATGGACACGTACGTCAAGCGGCTCGAGGATCTCCAGGCGATCGCCGAGAGCTTCGCCGGCGTCGAGAAGTCGTTCGCCGTCCAGGCCGGCCGCGAGGTCCGGATCCTCGTTCGACCGGAGGAGATCGACGACCTCACAGCGACTCGCCTCGCGCGCGACATCGTGCGCAAGATCGAGGAGCAGCTGACTTACCCGGGCCAGATCAAGGTCACGGTCATCCGCGAGACGCGCGCCGTGGAGTACGCGAAGTAGGGTTCAAGCGCGTTTCAGAGTGTCGCGGAGCGTCGTCCCGAGCGTAACCGTCCCGACAGTCGCTCGCCGCGCGTCGTCCTAGACGCTGCGGGAAGCGATGCAGCCCGGTCGGCGTCCGTCTCGCTGTCAGACGGAGCGGACGCGCGGAGCCCGGGTCTAGTGTGTTGGCATGATGCGATTCGGCTGGTGGACTGTGCTCGGCACGTTCTTCGGGTTGCTGTTGGCAGTAGCGGCGTCTATATGGGTGCTCATCGCTTTGGGGGCGACGACGTGAGGCTGTCGAGAACCGCGAGGCTATCGCTGATCGTCCTCGAGGTGGCCCTGGGCCTGCTGGCCCTATGGCTACCGCGGATCGGCCCCTTCTAATCAATGGGATCAGATGTCGCCGGGACAGCATCTGACCACGCGCGTCAGCTCGTCGCGCGTCAATCGACGCCTAGCGCCTCCGCCGAGCCAGCCACACCGCCCCGATCGCGACCAGCGCGAGCAGCGCATATACGGCGAGAGTCGGTCCTATGGCGACGTCCACGCCCGGAGTTTAGCCCTCGGTCGCGCCAGCTCGACTGGTCGCCCAGTGCCGTGCGAGATCGTCGTCAGTCCGCGTTGCCGGGGGCATCGAGAGGCTAAGACCAGTCGTCCAGGCAGCGCCCATACGGCGAAATACGTAACCCGGTCCGCCGTCTCGCTGTCGTCACGACGCTGGCCGTCGGCGCGCGAAGCAAGATGTAGCACGGGTGTACTTTTCACGTCACATAGGTCGACCAGAGGAGGTGCCAGCAATGGTCTCCGATCTTCAGACCGCCGCCGCGGTCAGTTCGCTCGGCGCTACGGCCGCGCAAGCGATCTATAACGTGTGGCTCACGACGCGTGCGTGGCCTGGAATCACGTGGAAGGCGCTGTCGGAACGCGCCGGGCAACGCGCCACCGTCAGCCTCCTGCGGGCGCAAGAGCACGAATTGGCGGCGCAGCGGTGGAGGCGCATGGCCGATCCGCTTGCGTGGCTGACCGCGGTTCTCGCCGCGATCAGCGGACTCGCCGTCGTGGCCAGCAACGAGTCGCTCGCCACTGCATTCGCCATTGCAACGGCGATCGCGGCGGCTACGAACGCGGCTCTCAGCCCAGCGGAAACGGCGCGTAAGCATCGCGGCGCTGCGCTGGCATACGAGCGGATCTGTCGGAAGCTCGAGGACTTCCAGCTGTTTGACCTGAAGGAGGCGAACACGCCTGTTCCGGACGAGGATCTCACCAGGCTTCGGGAGGCATTTCGCAAATTCGATGAGGAGGCCAATGCGATCGCGGAGGCAAGCCCTCCGATCAACTTTGCACATCCGCCGCCCACGCGGGTTGACCTGAGTGTGGCCGCTGTTCCGGTCGTCCCGCAAACAAAGGCTCCTGGCAAGAAACGGCGGACCAAAGCCCCACCTCGCACAGCGAGCAAGCGTCCGACATCGCCGGATGAAGCCAGCTCGACGCATCCGGCCGCCACCGCTCTCTGATCGCTGATACGGAGATCGGCCGCCACTCAGTCCTCCGAGTCGCGGGCCCGAACGGGAGCCGACGGCGAGGCGAATGCTTACGGATGCCGTCCGTGGCGGCCGTGTCATGGCCTTCTCCGGCTCAGTCGTTAGCGGGATGCGGAATGATCTGTCCACCGGTCATGCCGTCGGGCGCTAGATTGCCGCGTATGATCACGCCCACCCGCGAGCGGGCGATAGACTTCGGGCATGTCCATCTCGACCGCCGACGGGCCGCTCCTTCGCCATACGAACGACGAGCTGGCGCGGCCGCTGCCCGCCGCGATCCGCGACGCACGCACCATCCTTCCGGCGATCGTGGCCGACATCCTCGCGATCCCGGAGTCCACACTCGAACGTGACTGGGCGTGGATCGGTGGCGGCGAGGGCGACGTGCGCTACGGGACTTATCGGCTCCACGAGCTATTTGAGCGGGCGGAGGTGGAAGCGTCGCGGCTCATGCGTGCCGCCGATGCCGACCGGGGCCTCGCGGCCGACCTGATAGCGCCCGCTGACGCTGCTCGCTGGGACCTCCACGGCCTCCTCGCGGCGCTGTCGGATCAGGAGATCGACGGCGATCCCGGAGGCGGGGAGTGGTCGATCAGGCTGACGCTAGGCCACACCGTCAACAGTCAGCGGGCCTACGGCTGGTCGACTGCGTGGTGGCAGGAGCGGGGATTCGCCCTCGACGATCCGGACCTGCCGCCGAGCGTGGGCGACGAGTTCTTCGCCGATCTGCCTGACGAAGAGACGGCCGAAGCGGCAGGTTCTCTCAACGACATCCGGGCACGGCTCGACGAGACTCTCGACCTGTCCGCGGAGCGCTTGGCAGGCACTCCCGACGAACGGCTGACGTACGGGGCGCGCTGGTCCGGGTTCGCGGTCCCGGTCGGGTTCCGGCTGAGCCGCTGGTCGAGCCACATCCGGGAACACACGATCCAGGTGGAGAAGACCCTCGCGATGCTCGGTCGGACGCCGACCGAGCCCGAACGACTCGCCCGCCTCACGCTCGCGGCCTATGGTCGGGCTGAGGCGATCGTCTTCGGCCAGCCCGATGCCGATGCTGCCGCGGGCATCGTCCGCGCAGCGGTCGCCGAAGCTCGCGACACGATTGCCGACGCCCGCCGCGCGGCAGAGGCGTGACAGCGGCGGGGGATGGGGGACAGCTCGGCCTGACCAGGCTCGGCAACGCTGCGAACGGCGATGCGCCCCGACCGCCAGGCGCCTGCCGGGTGTTGATGATCGGCGACATGATCGGCAAACCGGGGCGGGTCGCAGTCGAGCAGCTCCTCCCTGAGTTGCGCGACGTCCGGCAGATCGACTTCGTCACCGCGAACGGCGAGAACGTCGCCGGTGGCATGGGCCTCACTCCCTCGACGGCCGATGCGATCCTGGCTTCAGGGGTCGACGTCATCACGTCCGGCAACCACATCTGGGACAAGCGCGAGATCTATCCGTACCTGGAGTCGTCGGATCGCGTCCTGCGGCCGCTCAACTATGGCACCAACGGCGTGCCCGGGCGCGGTTGGGGCACGTATCACGCGGCCGACGGCACGGAGATCGCCGTCATGAACTTCCAGGGCCGGACGTACATGCAGCAGATCGAGAACCCGTTCACCGACGCCGACCGGTTGCTCGACGAGTCGTCGGAGCCGCTGCCGCGGGTCCGCGTTGTCGACTTCCACTGCGAGCTGACATCGGAGAAGAACGCGTTCGGGCTCCATCTCGACGGTCGCGTGTCGGCGGTCGTCGGCACCCACACCCACGTCGTGACCGGCGACGAGCGGATCCTGCCGGGCGGGACCGCCTACCAGACCGATCTCGGGATGACCGGCCCGGTCTGGAGCGTCATCGGCTTTGACCCAAAAACCGTGTTGCCGCGCTTCATCAATGCGCTGCCGACGAGATTCGAGGTCGGCGACGGACCCGTCGTGTTCAACGCGACCCAGATCGACATCGACAAGGCTACAGGCCGCGCGCTGGCGATCGAGCGAATCCAGCGGCTCGTCGAGGTCTAGTGGACCCGCCTCGTCGCAAGAGCCGGCATGGGTCTGAGCCACCTACCGTCGCCGGTGGCGGAACATCAATCGTCGACCTCCACATCCACACGACCCGTTCCGACGGTGTCCTCGAGCCCTCGGTCCTCGTTCGCGACGTTGCTGCGGCGGGCGTCCGACACCTCTCGATCACCGATCACGACTCGCTTGCCGCGTACCGCGAACTCAGCGCTGCACGAGCCTCCGTGCCCGCTGGCCTCGAGCTCATCCCCGGCGTCGAGATCAACGCGATCGCTCGCGACATCCCGCTGCTCGACGGCGAACTCCACCTGCTCGGCTTCGGGATGGACCCGGCGGACGAGGCGTTCGAAGCCGCGCTCGCGGGGCAGCGAGCCGCACGCCGCGCCAGGTTCGAACGGACGGTTCGGAGGCTGGCGGAGATCGGGATGCCGATCGACGCCCACGTGGCTTCGATCGACCTCTCGCGCGACGATGCGCTCGGCCGCCCGACGATTGCCCGCGCCCTCATCGCGGCCGGGTTCGCAGACAGCGTCGAGGACGCATTTCGGAGACTCATCGGATGGGGCGGGCCGGCCTACGTTCCCCGAGAAGGGCTCGGGCCGGTCGAGGCGATCGATGCGATCGCCGCGGCGGGTGGGTTACCGGTTCTCGCCCACTTCTCGGAGGCTCCGCGCCAGATGCCGCTCCTGCGCGAGCTACGCGAAGCGGGGCTCCGAGGCCTAGAGGTCTACTACCGCACATTCGCTCCGGAAACCGTTGTCCTGGTTGCTGACGTGGCGACGAGGCTCGGGTTCGTCGCGACGGGTGGCTCGGACTACCATGGCGACCTCATGAGTTACGCCGAAGCCCACGCAGCGATGCACATCCCGCCCAGCGTGGTCGACCGACTCCGCGAGGCGATCGGCAGATGACGCTCCGCCAGCTGCCGATGCTCGATCAGGCGCTCGCGACCGGGCTCGCAACCGGCCCGCGACCGTCGGCCGCCGTCGTCGATGAGCGCGTCGAGGAATACCGCCCCGAGGCCCAGGCGATGCCACGGTTCCACGTCTGGACGCTCGGCTGCCAGATGAACCGCAGCGATTCGGAGGAGATGGCGGGCCGGTTGCTGGTCGCCGGGCTCGAGGAGGCGCCGGGGCTGGACGAGGCCGACCTGATCGTGATCAACACCTGTGCGATCCGCGAAGCCGCCGAGCAGAAGGTGATCGGACGGCAGGGGCATCTCAACCGCCTTAAGGCCGCGAACCCGGGGCTGAGGATCGTGCTGACAGGCTGCTCGGTCCGCGAGAGCGACCGAGGCGGCCTGAAGAAGCGATATCCCGCGGTCGACCTCTTCCTGCGCCCCGACGAGGAGCCGGAACTCGTCGATCGGCTCGGGCTGGCGTCGGCGCAGGCGGCGGTCGGGCTTGGGGGAGCCACGGCGACTGTCGGGCGCTCAATCGTCGGCGTCGCGGACCACCTGCCGGCGACCCGCGCCCGGGCGGTGGCGGCCGGCGCCATCGCGCGAGGATCAGCCACGAGCGCCTGGCTGCCGATCATTTACGGCTGCGACAAGACGTGCACCTACTGCATCGTCCCATTCAGCCGCGGTCCTGAGCGCAGCCGGCCGTTCAATGAGATCGTCAATGAGGCACGATCGCTGGCGGCCGCCGGCTATCGCGAAATCACGCTTCTGGGCCAGAACGTCAACTCCTACGGCCACGACCTGGCGCCCGAGCCGCGTTTTGGTCACGTCGACGCCGAGCGCTGGGCAGGACGCCGGCTCGATCTCCACGGCCGGCCGGACCTGGCGGAGCTGATCCGGGCGATCGACGGGGTCCGAACGGCCGACGGCCAACCGGCCATCGAGCGCCTCCGCTTCGTGACATCGCACCCGTGGGACTTGTCCGACCGGCTCATCGCGGCGATGGCCGAGTGCGAGTCCGTCTGTGAGCACCTCCACCTGCCCGTCCAGTCGGGCGACGACGCCGTGCTGCGGCGGATGGGCCGCCAATACACGATCGAGCACTATCTCGAACGCCTCGCCCGCATCCGCGAGGCCGTTCCCGGGATCTCGATCTCGACGGACATCATCGTCGGGTTCTGCGGCGAGACCCAAGCGCAGTTTCAGGCGACCCTGCGGCTGCTCGAAACCGTCCGCTACGACCAGGTGTTCGCCGCTGCGTACTCGGAACGGCCGGGGACGCCGGCGACGCACCTCGCCGACGACGTGCCGGCCGACATCAAGCGCCGTCGCCTGAACGAGCTTCTGGCGGTCCAGGAAGCGTTCGGGCTGGAGCGCAACGAGGCGCTGCGCGGGCGCGAGGTCGAGGTCCTCGTCGATGCGGTCGTCCCACCGCGGAGCCACGACCACGAGCCCGGGCCCGCTTCGGCCGCCGGCCCGACGGTCTCGGGGCGCTCTCGCCAGAACAAGCTGGTCCACATCGCCGGTGGGGGAGAGCTGCTCGGGCGAACGCTTCGGGTTCGCGTCGAGCACGCCGGGCCGTATTCGCTCCGAGGAGCGGTCGTCGGCGGGTGAACGCGGCGGCTCCACCACTGCTCGTCATCGCAGGGGCGACGGCGACGGGCAAGACCGGTCTCTCGATCGCGGTCGCCCGGGCACTGGCGGCAGAGGGCGTCGCTGCCGAGATCATCTCGGCCGACTCGCGCCAGGTCTACCGAAGACTTGACATCGGGACGGCCAAAGCCTCGCCCAGAGACCGGGCCGACGTGCGCCACCATGGACTGGACCTCGTCGAGCCGAGCGAGCCGTTCACGCTGGCCGATTTCGGTGTGCACGCCCGCGTGGCACTAGCCGGGATCGCCTCGCGTCGCGCGCTCGCCATCCTCGTCGGCGGGACGGGCCTCTATCTGAGGGCCGTCGCCCGAGGCATCGACACGGACGCCCTTCCGTCAGATCCGGAGCTTCGGGCAACGTTGGAAGCGGATCTCACTCGAGACGGGTTGGCGCAGCTCGTGACCCGTCTCGAGGCCGCCGCGCCGCGCCGCGCGGCCCGGACGGACCTCCGAAACCCGCGGCGAGTCGTCCGGGCCCTGGAGATCGCCGAGTTGGAGGGAGATCGCGAGTCCCCGCCGCCGCGCGGGTACGGCGGGCCGGCGACCTGGATCGGGCTCAGCGTCGACCACGCCACGCATCGTGACTGGATCGCGGCCAGAGCCCGGGCCCAGTTCGAGGCAGGACTCGTCGAGGAGGCACGCGCCCTCCGGGAGCGTTTCGACCCGACCCTTCCCGCCTTTTCCGCGATCGGCTACCGCGAGGCGTGGGCGGTGCTCGACGGGACCATGACCCAGGAAGCCGCGATCGCGGAGGACGCGCGCCGCAACGTCGGCTTCGCGAAGCGCCAGCGAACGTGGTTCCGCTCGGAACCCGGGATCGAGTGGCTGGATCCCGCAGACGTGCCGGGGGCACGGACCGCGGCCCTGACGCGGGCCAGAGATCTGTTGGCCGGCGCCTCAACGCGCGGTCCGTAGGGGCGGGGCTCCGCCGCTCGACCGGGTATCCTTCCGCCGTGCCCAACATGAACAACATGATCGATCTCGCGCCGCCGGCGGAGAAGGCCTTCCTGGTCGCGGTCGATACCGGCGACGACAGCGGCTGGTCGGCCGAGGAGTCGCTCGGCGAGCTCGCCAACCTCGCTACCACGGCCGGGGCGGAAGTCGTCGGCGCGGAGTGGCAGAACCGCCGCCACATCGACCCGAACTGGTATGTCGGCAAGGGCAAGGCCGAGGAGCTCGCCCAGGCCAAGAGCGAGACCGGGTTCGACCTCCTCGTCGCCGACGACGAGCTGTCACCCAGCCAGCAGAAGGCGCTCGAGAGCCTGCTCAAGGTCAAGGTCATCGACCGCAGCCGGCTCATCCTCGACATCTTCGCCCTCCACGCGCAGACGCACGAGGGCCGCCTCCAGGTCGAGCTCGCCCAGCTCGAGTACCAGCTGCCACGCCTGACTCGTCTCTGGACCCACCTGTCGCGGACCGGCGGCGGCATCGGGACCCGCGGACCCGGCGAGAGCCAGCTCGAGACAGACCGCCGGATCATCCGAACGCGCATCTCGAAGATGAAGGAGCGCGTCGACCAGGTCCGCCAGCAGCGATCGATGGCTGCCCGGGGGCGCGACCGCCGGCTGATCCCCACGGTCGGGATCGTCGGCTATACGAACGCGGGCAAGTCCACGCTCCTCAACTCGCTCGTCGGCAGCGAGGTGGCCAAGGCGGAGGACAAGCTGTTCGCGACCCTCGACCCGACGTCGCGCCAGGTCAAGCTCGGCGACGGCCAGACGGCGATCGTCACCGATACGGTCGGCTTCATCCACAAGCTCCCGCACCAGCTCGTCGACGCCTTCCGGGCGACCCTCGAGGAGGTCAACCGGGCCGACGTCCTCATAGAGGTGGTCGATGCCTCGGATCCGCATCTGCGCGAGCACAGGGCCACCGTCCAGACAGTCCTCGACGAGCTGGGGGCCGGCGACAAGCCGCGGCTCGTGGCGTTCAACAAGGCGGATCTCGTCGAGGCGGCGGCCCGCGACGGCAATGCCCCGGCGCCGGCCCTCGCCGGCAGCGTCCTCGTCAGCGCGCTGACGGGGTTCGGGCTCGACACGCTGCGGGCCGAGATCGCGGCGCTGCTTGCCTCGCTGTGGGTCGACGTCGACGTCCGCGTCCCGTACACGGCCGGCGAGCTCCTCGCCCGGACCCGAGAGCGCGGCACGGTCGAGCTCGACTACGGCAACCAGGACGTCCGAGTCCACGGCCGGGCGGCCCCCGTGCTGGCGGGCGAGCTCACCTCGACAGCCGAACGATGGGCCGCGTCGCTCCGCGCCGACGAGACGAATGGCGCGGGGCCCACGCCGACCGAATGACCGACTGGCTGCGTCGGGCCGGGCGGGGTCTTCTCCCGCACGATGACGTTGTGCTCTGGTCAGTCGCCGAGGGCAAGCAGGGACGTCGGTGGCGATGGATGCACGAGGTGCACCAGGGGTTGATGGGCCCTTCCGGCATGCTCGAGCTTCTGCCCGACGGTCGCATCGGGCGCCTGGAGCTCGCCGACATCGGCGGCCTTCTCACCTTTCACCCCGAGCCGGACGGCCAATCGGCTCACGGCAACATCGTCACCAAGGATGGGGTGAAACCGATCGAGACGGCTTGGCGGCCAGAATGGCGTGTGGGCATCATCGGCGACTCCTTCGGGTCTGCAGCCGCCGGCTGGGCGGGCTCGGGCCTGGTCATCACCTTTCAGGACTGGATCGTCTGGCGGGAGCCAGGCGCGCACGATGACGTGGCAGCCCTCGCCTGCGACGAGCGCGGGATTCCGATCCTTGACGACGCCCAGGAGTGGCCGCTCGAGGAGTGAGCGGGTTGCATTTCGGCGTCAGGCGCAACGGCCGTGGGAACCCTGTGGACAACGCTCGTGAAATCGCGCCGCTAGATTCGAAACTCGTGGATAACCCCCTAGGCATCGGCCGGCCCGGGCCGTAAGGTAGGTCTTGCCTGAAGGGGCCACGAGTCCGAAAGCGACGACGCTGGTGCTTGCATTAGCGTTGGAGGCTACGGAAGCGAGGTTCCTTCGGGCGTTTTGTTGTGCCGACCTCCAGGACTACCAAGCCTCGCATGAGCCTCACCGCCCGGCAGCTCAACCGGGCCACGCTCGGTCGGCAGATGCTCCTGCATCGTGAATTGCTGGACGTGGTCGACGGCGTACGCCGCGTGGTCGCGCTCCAGGCGCAGGAGCCCGCCTCGCCGTACATCGCCTTGTGGAACCGCCTCGTCGACTTCGACCCGGCCGACCTCGACGCAGCCTTCGCCGACCACCGGGTCGTGAAGGCGTCCCTGATCCGCCTGACCTTGCACGCCGTGCATGCCGAGGATTACCCGGCCTTTCACGACGCGATGCTGAGCAGCCTGCGTTCGTCGCGCCTCGGCGATCGCCGCTTCACCTCGAGCGGACTTTCGTCCGCCGACGCCGATGCGCTCGTTCCCCATCTCACGAAGTTCGCGGCCCGCCCGCGCACCAAGGCCGAGATCGAGGGCCTGCTCCAGACCCAACTCGGTGAACGTGACCACCCGCGGGCGTGGTGGGCGCTGAAGATGTTCGCACCGTTGCACCATGCCCCCACCGGTGGGCCGTGGTCGTTCGGTGCCAAGTCGTCCTTCATCGCCGCTGGAGCGAAGCGGAGTCCCGAGTCTGCCGACGAGTCCGTGAAGCGGCTGGTGCTGCGGTACCTGGAGGGGTTCGGCCCGGCCTCGGTGCAGGACTTCGGGCAGTTCACGATCCTCAGGCGGCCGGTGACGGTTCAGGCCCTGAAGGCCCTCGGCGACAAGGTCGTGGAACTGGAAGGCCCGGGCGGGGCCACGCTGTTCGACGTCCCAGGCGGGCAGCTTCCAGCGGAGGACACGCCCGCTCCGCCGCGGCTGCTGCCCATGTGGGACAGCGTCCTGCTCGCGTACGCCGATCGGAGCCGGGTGATTCCGCCCGACTATCGGCGACTGTTCATCCATCAGAACGGCGACGTGCTGCCGACGCTGCTCGTCGACGGCTATGTCGCCGGAGTGTGGCGCCCGGCCGAGGGCGGCATCGAAGCCACGGCGTTCCACCGGCTGTCCAAGGAGGCGTGGCGCGGGCTCGCGGAAGAGGCGAGTGCCCTGATCGCCTTCCTGGCCGACCGCGATCCCACCGTCTACCGTCGCTACGCCCATTGGTGGGCCAAGCTGCCGAGCGCCGAAGTCCGGCTACTACCCGGCTGACGTGGGGGAGGGCCCGAGGCCCGTTCCCGGGCGTCTTCAGGGATCACACGCGTTCCCGGTCGATGCCGTTGGTTGCATACTCCCGAACCGGCTCGCCGGGCCGGCTCGTGCCCTCGCCGGCGATGCAACCAACGGCATCACCGGAGAGCAGCCTGAATTCTGTCGCGCGTGGCGCGACGATCGTGGGAAGAATGTGGACAAGCCCTCCGAAATGGCCGCGCGATTGCAAGAAGTCGTGGATAAGTCACTTGGCAGGCGTAAGGTCCGGCCCGTACTGTAGGTCTTGCCCGAAGGGGCCTCGAACATCTAGTGATCTGACTGGTACTTGTATTGGTTGGAGCATCTAGTGATCGAAGGTTCCTTTGGGCGTTTTGTTGTGCCCGCAGCCACGAGGAGCGCTCGATTGGCAGCACGTCGCTGGGAATCACAGGCTGATCCAGACGAACGGGTCGCGGGGCTCGGCCCGCCCCTCGCCGGGACGACGATCAGGGCCGCCCGCGAGCTCATCCACCCGGCATTCGTCGGGTCGCCCCAGTTCGTCAGCGAGGGCCTCAGCGAGCGAGCGGGTGTCGAGATCGTCGTCAAGATCGAGTCCGCCAACCCGATCGGGGCGTTCAAGGGCCGCGGAACGTGGCTCGCCGTCCGCCGCCTCGCTGAGGAGGGCAGGGTGGGGGAGGGCCGGCCGCTCGTTGTCGCCTCCACCGGCAACTTCGGCCAGGGCTGCGCGTTCGCCGGCCGGGCGTTCGGCGTCCCGGTCGTCGTCTTTGCCGACGAGCATGCCAACCTGACGAAGCTCGCCCGGATCAGTCGGTTCGGTGCGCGCGTCGTCCGGGAGGGGAGTGACTTCGACGCGGCGCGGACCGCCTCGGAGCGGTTCGCGGCGGAGGAGGGGGCGCTTCTCCTCGTCGACGGGGAGGACCCGTGGGTCGCAACGGGCGCGGGGAGCCTCGCACTCGAGCTCACGGACGGCGCGGAGGACGGAGCGCTCCCGAGGCTGGGGACCGCGTTCGTCCCGGTCGGGAATGGGGCCCTGATCGTCGGCGTCGGCGCCTGGCTCCGCGACGCGCTCCCAACCTGTCGCGTCGTCGGCGTCCAGTCCGAGAAGGCGCCGTCCATGACGCTGTCGTGGCGAGCCAAGCGCCCGATCGAAACCGATGCAGCCGACACGTGGGCCGGCGGCATTGCCACCCGCGTCCCAATCCCGGAAGCGCTCACCGAGATGGAGGGCCGGGTTGACGACATGATCCTCGTCTCCGATGAGGCGCTGCGCGACGCCCAGGCGGAGCTGACGGCTGCTCTTGGGGTAACCGTCGAGGGTGGCGGAGCGGCATCCTGGGCCGGGATACTCGCCGCGGCGGCGGACGGGTCGCTCGAGGGCCCCGCCCTCGTCATCGTTACCGGCAGCAACGCGGAGGTTCCACGCTGATGGAGATCGCGCCGCGGATCCACCGCATCGGCAGCGGCATCGTCAACTCGTATCTCGTCGAGGAAGCGGGCGAGGTCACGATCATCGACGCCGGGCTGCCGAGCTACTGGGCGGACCTGCCGGCGGAGCTCGCGGCGATGGGCCGCAGCCTCGACGACGTCCGCGCCATCGTCCTGACGCATGGCCACTCCGACCACATCGGCTTCGCCGAGCGGGCCCGGCGCGAGCGCAAGCTGCCGGTGAGCGTCCATGAGCTGGATGCGGCCCTCGCCCGCGGAGAGGTCCCGAACCCGGCCAAGGGCGGCCCGACGCGCCTCGTGCCGCTCCTCCGGTTCCTGTGGTTCGGTGTCACCCACGGTGCCCTCCGGACGACGAACCTGACCGAGGTCGCGACGTACGGCGACGGAGCGACGCTCGACGTGCCGGGCTCGCCACGGGTGATCCTCGTTCCGGGCCACACGCCGGGATCCGCGGCGCTCCACGTGCCCTCCCACGACGCCCTGTTCGCGGGCGATACGCTCGCGACGATCGCTGTGACGACCGGCGAGACCGGACCGATGATCGCGCCGTTCACGGCCGACCCGGCGGAGGCTCTCGCCTCACTCGATCGACTCGAGGAAATCGAGGCCGCCTGGCTGCTGCCCGGCCACGGTCAGGCGTGGACCGGCGGAGTGGGGGAGGCGATCGGGCGGATCAGGGCTGCGGCGGCCTGAAGCGCTCGACGGAGGTCATCGGGGTGCCGCACCACGGCGTGTCACCGTGAACGTTGAAATCCGCGTAACCCCCCATGAGGAGGACGCTGCCATCGCCGAGGACGACGGCTTCGGCGTCATAGCGGGGCTCCAGTAGATCGGGCATCGTCGTCCACCGACCTGACTCTGGATCGAATACCTCGACTGCCCCGAGCGCTTGGCCGTCGCTGAAGCCATCGCCGACGAAGCCACCGGCGACAAGGATTCGGCCGTCCGCGAGCCGCACCGACGTGGTTCCGGCCCGAGCGGCCGCCAGCGGGGCGACCTCGCTCCAACGCCCCGACGTCGGATCGAGACGCTGGACTCGCGCGACGAGGCTTCCGTCTCCCCCGTACAGCTCTCCGCCATCCCAGCCCCCGATCGCCAGGGCGCCGCCATCGGCAAGCGCAACGAGCTCGAACCCGAGCCCCGTACCGGGTGCCTGAATCCCCACCCAAGCGTCACGTGACGGATCAAAGAGGAGGGCCACGAGGTGAGGTTCCGAGTCGCTGTGGTCGTACCCGATCCCGAGGACCCGACCATCCGCGAGAGAGTGCAAGTCGTAGAGCGAGACGGCCGAAAGTGACGGGCCCCGCGCCCACGTGCCCGCCGCTGGGTCGTAGATCTCGGTTGTGGTGATGCTGGACGTCTCGTCGCTGGCAACCTCGCTCGCCACCAGGACTCGACCGTCGCCGAGGGTTGCGGCGAACGGCCGATTGCGAGCGACGTCGAGCAGCGGGCCGTCGGCCCAGGTCCGGGTCGTCGGGGAGAAGACTTTCGTGCTCGAGAACGAGACATCGTCGATGTTGATCCCGCCGATCACCATCGCCGAGCCGTCGGCGAGCCCCACGGTCGCCGGGATCTTGCGCGGCTTGTTCAGGCTCTCGACCTCGATCCATCGGTCGTTGGCAGGCTCATACGCCTCGGCACGTTCGCTGCCGGGCTCCGCGCCGCCGGGGATGCAGTCGTGGTCGTCGCCGACCACAAGGACGGACCCATCGCCGAGCACGACGGCATCGAACCCAACGCGCCCCAAGTTCATCGGCGCGGCCGATCGCCAGACGCCGACGGGTTCAGGAGCCTGCGACGCAGGCGGGGGATCCGTGCTTGGGGGCGATGCGGTTGGAGCGGTCGGGGATGGCGACGGTGCCACCGGGAGCGGCGTCGCGGGTGACACGGACGGTCCGGCGGCGGCGCAGCCCGCCAGGCTGACAGCTAGAAGAGTGGCTCCGAGGAGCTCTGAGGATTTCACGCCGATGACGACGTATCACCGGCCCCGATGTTTCACCGGGGCCGGCAAGTGTCCGCCAGGCGACAGCCCGGCGGGGGATTTCAGGGCTTGACGGCCTCCCACCCGGTATAGACGCCGTTGGCGTCGCCGGGCGCCTTGTCGTCCTCGTAGAAGTAGAGAGGCAGGCCGTTGTAGGTGACCTGGAGCGTTCCGTCGTCCTCGCGGGTGATCGTGCCGAGCTCACCGGTCACGCCCGTCCCGCCCGTCGGGGTGCCCCCGGCCGGGACGGTCAATGCCGGCCACTTCTGGATGCAGCCACCGCTGCAGGCGCTCTTGCCGCTGTCCTTCACGTCGCTCGTGAAGACGTAGAGCGTCATGCCGCTCGAGCCTGCCACCAGAACGGTGCCGAGGCTGCCGACCTCGTTGGCATCGACGGTCGCGCCCGATGCAGCGGGCTGGGAGGCTGCGGCCGATGGAGCCTCGGACGCGGCGCTCGACGGAGGGGCCTCCGACGGCGGCGCCTGCGACGCGGCGGTGCTCGGAGCCGCCGGCGAGGCGGTCGCAGCGGCCGGGCTGCTGCAAGCCACCACCGATATGCCGGCGATGACGATCGTGGCGACCATCAGGAGTCTGGAGCTCATGATGCAAAACCTCTCTGTGGAGTAGGGGATGACGGCAGGCTCTCGGCCGACATCCCCTAGTACGTCTCCGTCCGGAGGTGCGGTTTCGTCAGCGCACCGCCACGCGCAGGTTGCCATACGTGAACGACTGCGGATAGCCGCCGATCTGGACGTAGTAGGTCGTCCCGGCGACCGTGTCCCAGGTTACGGCGGCCTGGAGCGTGCGTCCGAACGGCTCGATCGGCACATCGTCGAGGCACGCGCCTGGCACCGGCGTGAAGCCGCCTGCGCCGTCGGACGTGTATACGGCTATGACCGTGTCGTAGTCACTGCCGGCCGTGTCGACCGTCACCGGACCACCGGTCCCCACGATCCGGTACCAGACGGTGCTGCCGACGGGAACCTCGAAGACACCACCATCTTCGTCGAATGTGAGGCACTCGTACGGCGCTTCGCGATCGGGCGAGGCGCCCTTCGTCGCGACCGACGTCTTCGAACCGACCGTCAGGAGTTTCGCCCCGCTGGGGAGGTCGTTCGACGGAACCTTTCCGCCGGGCTTCGGCCCGCTCGGGAAGGTGTCGATAACCTTTGTCTGGCCGTCGATGCCGATGCACGGGCCCAGGTCGAAGGAGATAGTGCCGATCGTCAAGGTTCCCTCGAGGTCGAGGACCACGCCCGTGGCCAGGGACTTGCCGGTCGCGTACTTGAGCAGGAACTCGAACGGCTCGCCCGTGCCGACGATCTCGAGATGGATCGACCCGCCGTCGTCGGTCGGCTCGCCGGTCTCGAAGTCGTACGTATCGAGGCTCGCGTCGAGGACCCCGTTCGCCAGCGTTCCGCAGGCCGACCCCGCCGGTGCCAGTCGAGCCGCCGGCCGGGAAGGCGCCCGCATCGACGAAGACCTCGCCGTCCGCGAGGCTCATGAACAGGAAACCGGTGTCGCCGCTGGTGTTGGTGAGCTGGCAGTCGACGTTGCGGTCCGAGAAGTTGCCGACGAACGAGCGCGGGTTCGTCTCGAACACGGACACGGTCGTCTCATCGCCGAAGCACTCATCGAGGGAGAAAGTGGACTCGCCCAGGCTGAGGGTGCCGACTCGGATCCATGGGCTGGCTGACGCCCGTGAACTGGTGCCAGTGGTTGCCGTCGCGGAAGCGCTCGTCGAACGGGAACGGATCGCCCGCCGGGACGAGCGTCGCCGAGAACGTCGCCGAGCCGGCGGGATCGCCGCTGCTGTTCAGGAGCGGGATCGAGCCCGATAGGACGCTTCCGTTCCAGGTGACGACGACCGGCTGCTCGAAGTCGCGGAACAGGTCAGGCTGGCCGGACGGCTCGCCGGACGACCAGAAGTCGACGAAGGCGTCGGGCCCGAACTGATCCGACGTGTTCGCCGAGAAGAAGGCGAAGCCGCCGCCGCTGGTGGCCTCCAGGCCGTCGCAAAAGATGCTGACGTTGTGGTCGGTGAACCTGCTGACACGCCCGGCCGAAGCTGCGGCGGGCAACGTCAAGACGAGCATGAGCGACGCGAGGAGCGCGAGGAGCCGTTTCATCCGTGTCCCTCCCGGCCCGGATGCGGCTGGCCGCCGCATGCGCGGGCGCCTTCCCCTTGGCGCGGCGCACTATCGGAGCGCGCTCGACACCTCTTGGCGGGTCAGTCTAGTCCCGGCCGTCTCGCCGGTGTCGGGGGAATTGACGCCGGCGGCTCAACGGGTCGAGGCGACGCTCGAGCATGCCTCGGTTCGCTGGCCAGTGGAGTTTCGCGATTCCGTCCGCTACTGACTGCCGGGGAAGGCCACCGAGCTAGTATCGCGGCGCCACCAGATTTGCGGATTTCGCCATCGGGATCGAGCTTCGCATCCCGGGTGTCGACGAGTCGATCGAGCGGTCGTCCGAGACGTCCGTCGCCTGGCCGAGGCCGAGACGTGGGTGGAGTCACGCCGAAGCGCCTCAGCGCGTTGCATGAAGCCGAGCTTCCTGCCTAGCATTGCCCCATGAGCGAGAAGCGAACGACTGCTCGGGCATTCCACGACGCCGTCGGAGTCGAGGACTGGCGGGTCCTTTTCTCTGGCGCCCACGCCTACTTCCACGTCGGATCGTTCGCGGAAGCAGCAAGGTTTGTGGCCGCGATCGCCGAAGTTGCGGAGGTTGTGGGCCATTTCCCCGACGTGGACGTGCGACCCGAGGGAGTCACAGTCCGGACCGCCTCCGGGGAGTACGGAGCTCTGAGCCATCGTGATGTCGAGCTGGCACGCCAGATTTCGGCAGAAGCTCGGAAGTTGCGGATCGAGCCGGACCCCTCCCAGGTCCAGGTCGTGGGCATTGCGGTGGCACAGGATGCAGGCAGCGACGTAGGTCCGTTTTGGGCCGCAGCCCTCGGGTACAGGAGCCTTGGACCGAAAGAAGACGTCGTCGATCGGCACCGACGTAACCCGCACGTGTCGTTCCAAAGCCTCCGCCCTCCCAAGCCGGGGCGTGGCCGGACCCACATCGACGTCAGCGTGCCGGCCGATCAGGCCGAAGCAAGGGTCGCGGCAGCACTCGAAGCTGGCGGACGCCTGGCGGACGGTACGCATGTGCCCCATTGGTGGACACTCGCGTCGCCCGAGAACCACGGTGTCGACATCGCGGCTTGGCCGGACTTCGAGGACGACGAGGAGGACTGAGCCAGGCGACACCCGTCATCAACACACCCGCGCACCTCGAACATCGCATCAAGACGTCCGATAGCCGGACTCTGGCGCCTGCGGCGGCCGGTCCGTCGGCGATCAGCCCGGCCCGGCCCGCCGCATCCGCTCGAGCTCGCGGCGAAGACGCTTGCTCGGCCGGCCCTCCCCACGGACCGCCTTGATGCCGGGCGCGATCTGTCGGATTACCGGCGGTGGGCTGTTGTCGACGTAGCAGGTGGCGGCGGTCGGCGCGCCGACGCGCGTTTCGATCGGCCGCACGACCTCGACGATTCGCTCACGTTCGGCGATCAGGGCATGCACGACGTCGCCGGCACGAACCTTTGTCGATGGCTTGGCCGGGTTGCCGTTGACGCGGACGTGCCCGCCATCGCACAGCTGGGTCGCCATGGGCCGGGTCTTGACGAGGCGCACCGCGCACAACCAACGATCAATTCGCGTGTCGTCGGGCATCGTTTCCTCTCACGCAGCCTCCGTCGTGTCGGGTCGATGATGGCGCCTCCGGCCCTGGGCAGACTACTTCCGATAAGGTGAGTTATGTCTGCAACACACGCTCGGCTGCCAAGTCCCGGAGGCGAAGCCGATTTATCGCACCTGCTTGAGGAGTCGTGCGCGAGCGCTCAGCCAGCGCGTCGAGGCCGCTCGGTTCAAGAGAGGGGCCAGCATTAGGCTGCGTGGACGGAACATGGCCCGATCCGGATTTTCTCTCGTGGGCTAGGTTGAATGGTGGCAATGGCCCGTCCGGTTGCGTTGGGATCTGAGGCGAGGAGCGCCGTTAGAAATTCAAGGTGTTGAACTGACGCGACGCTCGATCTTGAGAGAGCAGCCCTCAAGTCGGGTTCGCCAATTAGCCCGCGAGCAAGCAGGATCACGATCGCCTGCTGACGGGCTGCGCTGTCCTTCGACATGCGACTGCGGAACATGCGTTCAAGTTCCACGATTTGCGAAGTCAGGCCCGGGTTTTCCGATCAGTAATACGGCGGAAGCAGCGAGACGCGGACGCCGTGTTAACTCAACGTCGACGGTCTCAAGAGCCCAGCCGGCGACGTACTCCCGAAGGACCAAGCTATCGAGGTTCGGAGCCACCGCCAGGTAGTGCCTCCCATACAACTCAATGTCCTCGTACACGCCGGCGAGTCCTTCCGAGGACTTTGCGGAGCGCAACCACGCGAGCCAAGGTCAGTCGATAGGTGGTCATGTACTCCAGGACGGGTCGGCGGACCCGGGATGGTCGCGAAGGTGTCGAACCCACCAGTCAACGAGCGAACCATCATCGAGGGTTCGAGCGAGCGTGTAGATCCGCCGCATTACACGTTCCCATGCCTGGGGGCAGCGGTGGCCGAATCCGGCAGGTGATCGTCCAGCGCCCGCCGAAATCGAACGCTCACGTTCACGCCATTCACGAAGTCGTCCTGAATCTCGCCGAGATCGTCGTTCGCGGCCTTCATATAGTCGGCGACGAACTCCCGAGCCGGAATGATCCGTGTCTTCGCTGAGTTCGGAAAGAGGCCTATGCCCTCGAGGGCCACCTGAGCTCGCTGAACCTGAGTTAGTGCTTCGCTCCTGTTTGAGGCGCCGATGACGATGTCGTCTACCCACCGGCTGTAACGATCGTTCCTGCCTTCGATCTCGAATTCCGAGTCGACTCGGCGCAAGTATGTGTGCGCCAACATCCGACTTCCGTCGAACGCCTCGATTGGAAGACCGCCCGCGCCTGCGATTTGTATGCGCCGCCCCGCGCAAAGCGCATCAGCATGTCTTCTAGCAATGCAACGACATCTTCGCCGAGCGTCGAATTTGCTAGGGCATGTCGCCCGATCGCTCGGGCATCAATTGACGGAAAGAAGTTGGATATGTCTGTTTCAACGAGGTACGTGTGATTGGCCGTGATGACCCAGATCTGCTTCTGGCGCTCCAGCCAAGCGCGAAACCACCCGCTTGGTCCACTTCCGGACTTCCCCTCCTCAGTATCCCCTCGCCCTGCTGAACCGAGTCCACGGGTACGAAGCCGCCAGCAACGCGTTTTCGGCTCGCAGGGTCAGGACGCGGTACGTCAGCTGATCGCGTGGCTGGAGAAAGGCAAGGGGGCGTGTTAGTCCAGTACTCTTCGCCGCCTGACAATCTCCGGAGCAACGGGCTGGTACGAGCCGTCGACGATTTCCTGGCACAGACTCTCGACGCTCCGCGTGAGATCCCATTCGAATCCGACGAAGTCAAGTGCGTCGGCGGCGTGGTAGAGACCTGAGAATGTCAGAGCACGCATCGGCCGGCGAAGCTTTTTGCAAATCGCCTTGAACATCGGGGGGTCGGCGACCTGGGCGAGGGATACGCGAGCAGGCGGCAACGTCACAGCGGGTCTTGGTCGCTCCGGGAAGATGAGAGCAGTCGAGCCACCTCGCGCAGAGAAGGCCGCCTGGCCCGTTCGATTTGGGTCATGAAGAAATCGCGAGTCGGGGCGTCCAGAAGCAGACGTACCAGCCGCGAAGGCCGCGGGTTAGCAGGATGCGGTAGGTGCTCTTGACGAAGTCCGTGAAGTCCTGCTCGGTGGCGCCGCCGAGGACGACGCGGTCGTAGTCGACCTCGAAGCCTTGCGCCGTATTGACGCAGCCGACCTGGTCGATCCCCTCCTTCGCGTTTGCCCAGAAGTCGGATTTCGGCATCCCCGGGCCGAGCTTCCGGGCGTCCGACCTCGCGTTCCGGGGCATCGACCAGTGTTCGGTCACAGCAAGTGCCATCGTCATCGACTACGGAACCGCGGCCAGGTGTTTCGGGACTCGCCGAGCGCTGGCCGCCACGTCCGAAGCACGTCATCGGCGCTCTTGCCTCGCCAGAACCCAAACACCTCAGCCAGGGCGCGGGCGCAAACAGCGTCTTCGTCCTCGCCTGGGCGCGCGAAGGCGATCTGCTGCATCGCTTCAAGCATTCCAGGCCCCGGAAGCCCGTCTGTCTTGTGGACCACGATCGACGTGAGGGGCGGCCGGCCTGCCGCGTCTTCCTCATGTGCGATCCGGAATAGGTACGAGCCGACCCAACCTCGTCCGGTGCCCAGCTCGCTGTAAGCGATCGTGCGGCCGCCGCTAGCGGCAGCGATCAGCCGGCGATGGATGTCCGAGCGGTACGGGAAGACGTCGCGTCTGGCCATTGTTAGCGTTCGATCGGCTGCGTCGCGATGGCGGTCGCGTCTGGAGTAGGGGCCGGCACAACAGCGCGGGTTTGCCTCGGCGCTGACACGGAGCTCCACGCGATTGCAGATAATCTCCTACGACCAGGAGGGCTGGTATCCGCTCATCAAAGGGCTGGGGTCTGCAAGCTTCCGTCGCGTCGACGACGGCACCCTGGGCCTTGAGTACGTCCGCTTGGGTTTTGGCGATGATCGTCAGAAGGTCTTTCGCCACCCATCCGTTGACTACCTGCTGCTGAGGCGCAACTCTCTGCATTCGCGTTGTTGAGGCTGTAGTCCGACACTGCGGCGGCGATCAAGGATTTGTACTGCGTCGCCGAAGGCAAAGTCGGACGTCACGAACGATCTTCGGAGCCAAAGCAACGTAGATCGCTAGCGCTGCTGCGCTGAAGGGTCAGGAAGCCCGCAATCCGAATCGAGGAACGCATACCTACCCCTCCAATTGTTCAAACGCGGTATTTGCGAGCCCAAGGTCACGTTCAACGCGGTCGATCGTCTCCGGCCTTGGGTGTTCTAGCTGTCCATACGTCAAGTGCCCTTCGGCGCCTCCGACGGCGATATCGGCGTGCTTCGTCACCCTCATCTTCAAACGCGCTGCGAACCCTTCGAATTCCTCCATGTGCATCCCTTGGGCGATGTAATAGAGCGCCGACGCGCTGAGACTAACCTCGCGGGGCCACGCATGAAACCGCTCGATGTACAAGGCGATCGTGATGGCGAGCCGGCGCGTCATTCGATTCCCCGGACTCGTCATTGCCCGTATTCCTCGTGTGTCTCCGCGGCTCGTGCGAGGTGCAAGCTCTCCCCTCTGCGTCCTTCGCCTTCCCGCGGTCGAGTTCTGATTGACTATAGCGACGACGTGCCTGCCAAACGTCGTGAGTTGCGCTCGCGATCTGCGTCCAGTGCCTGAGCTCCGAACTCCTTCGGACTGGTTGGTCTGGCCTTGATTTATATCCATAGTGGATATAGTTCATCGAATGACGCATCCGGAGCACCTCGGGGCCGCCGCCATCCACATTCTTGTTGCGCTTGGGGCGTCGGAGCGGCACGGATACTCGATCATGCGGGAGGTCGAGGTCGTCTCGGGCGGCCGCGTGCGCCTCGCGCCGGGCACGCTCTACACGAACATCAAGCGCCTCCTGGCGGCTGGACTCATCGAGGAGAGCGACGAGCGTCCGACCCGACATTGGACGACGAACGGCGGCGCTATTACCGCTTGACGGACGACGGTCGCAAGGCCGTGGGCCGAGGTCGATCGAATGGAGTCTCTGGTGGCGCGCACGCGTCCTTGGCTCGCGGGGCGCCTGATGAGAGGCAGGCATGCCCGGGCATATCGCGCGCTGCTGCGCCTCTATCCGCGTCGTTCCGCGCCGATTACCAGGAAGAGATGACGAGGCTGTTCGCGCAGCAGCTCCACTACGCTCGGGTGACCGAAGGTTGGGCGGGCGTATTGCGGGTGTGGGTCCGCAGCCTGATCGACCTCGTTGCGACGGCGCCAACGGAGCATCTGGAGAAAGAGGTCCTCGTCGCCAGTCCCGTCGGCTCCCGCGACAGACAGGCGAGTGTCCGCGTCGGTCCGTCAGCCAGACCGTGGGTTGCGATTGGTCTACTTCCGCTGTGGGTCCTTCTATTCCTCGGTGGCCCTTGCGCCCAATTTCATCGATGCCGCAGCTCTCAACCCGCCCGGGATGTTCGGACTGCCTTTTGGTGTGGTTGCGATCGGAGGCGGCATCCTCTGGTCGGCACTCGGTGCCGTCGTGATGGCGAATTCGTCATCGACGGGACTGCGGACCCTTGCGCTCATTCTGTTCACGATCCCTTCGACGATGATCGTTCTCCTCTGTCCTGCTTTCGTCCTGATCTTGTTGAACCTGACCCCGTCAAGTTAAGGATCAGCAGCGCCCTAATCGCATACCGGGGCTCCAGGATTTGTGTGGACCGCGTCGCGCTGCGTAAGCCCTGTCAGCGGGCCCCGCTGCCTCAGGAGCGACGGACCTGGTACCGCAGCCCTGGGCACAGGCGTCAGCTCCGCAGCGTACGGATCATTGTTGCCACGTCACCCAGGTCGTTTCCCAACTGATGATCGCGGCCTGGCAGCCGATGCACCTGCGCCTGCGGGATCGCGCGCGCGTACAGGTCGGCATGCGCCGGCGGGACCTCGTCGTCCTCGAGTCCGTGGAACACGTGGACCGGCCCTGCCGGCGGAGCGCGCCGAGGTCGCCGGGCAGCTCGAACTCCTCGCCCGGCCATCCGCCGACGCCCACGAACGGGGCAGCGATCAGCACGATTGCCGCGATCTCACGTCCGGCGGCCGCTCGACGAGTGACTGGATGAGGATCGTCCCGCCCACCGAATGACCGACGACGACGGCGCCGTCCTCGAGGGCGGCAGTCGCTTCCGCGATGGCCGGACCCCATGCTGCGTCGCTCGGGTCGTCCTCGGCGGGCATCCGCGGGTACCGGATCTCGTACCCGTCCCCGAGCTCCCGCCGCAGGCTGTCGACCAGCTTGTTGTCCCACTCGTCGTGCGTGCCGCGCCGCCGCCCTGGATGAAGAGCACCTGTCGACGTCGGATCATGGGACCTGCTCGCTGCGCGCGGAAGGCTGGTACAGGCCCTCCAGCGGTCAGCATCATCGACGCAGCGGTCATCTTCATCGTCATCGCTCCTTCGGATCAGGGTCGGTGACTGTTAGACGGGCGGCCGTGCGGCCACTCATCGGTACGATGCGGCAGACCCTGCTGCGGCGACCCACGCGGGCCGCGTCCATCGCGTCAGCCGCTGGAGCGCCGCCCGCAAACGCCATCAGCCCCGTCCGGCCCGCCGCATCCGCTCGAGCTCGCGACGAAGATGCTTGCTCGGCCGGCCCTCCCCACGGACCGCCTTGATGCCGGGCGCGATCTCTCGGATTACGGCGGTGGGCTGTTGTCGACGTAGCACGTGGCGGCGGCCGGCGCCCGACGCGCGTTTCGATCGGCCGCACGACCTCGACGATTCGCTCACGTTCGGCGATGAGCGCATGCACCACGTCGCCGGCACGAACCTTCGTCGACGGCTTTGCCGGGGTGCCGTTGACGCGGACGTGCCCGCCATCGCACAGCTGGGTCGCCATGGGCCGGGTCTTGACGAGGCGCACCGCGCACAACCAGCGATCAATTCGTGTGTCGTCGGCGTACCGTCAGCTTCAGCTTGCTGCCGCCCTCGTGTCCGGTCGTGATGGCGCTCGGCCAGGATGGTTGACGGCCGCGGAGCACCTGTCCGCCAGGCGCATCGGCGTCGCCGCACCGATGAGTTCGACGCCGATCGGCCGTCGATGTTGTCGACGACCACGAAGCGGAGGGGCTCCCTTGAACCTGCTGCTCGCATCGGCCGGGATCACGAACGCCAGCATCAAGGCGCGCTCGTCGACCTGCTCGGCAAACCGATTGCCGACTCGACGGCGCTGTGCATCCCCACCGCGTCCTACGGCATGCGACGGCGGTGCGGTCGCGGCCTGGCGGTTCATCGCCGGCCAGGAACCCGACTGCCCGATGACGGAGCTGGGCTGGAAGTCGGTCGGCGTGCTGGAGCTGACCGCGCTGGCCGGCCTCGATGCCGAGCAGTGGGTGCCCGCGGTCCGCGAGACGGATGTCCTGCTCGTGAACGGCGGCGACCCGATGTACCTGCACCACTGGATGGTGGAGTCCGGGTTCGCGGACCTCCTGCCGTCCCTGCCGGACACGGTCTACGTCGGGCTCAGCGCCGGGAGCATGGTGATGACGCCGCGGATCGGCGAGGACTTCGTCGAGTGGCGACCGCCGACCGGAGCGGGCGACGCGACCCTGGGCCTGGTGGACTTCGCGATCTTCCCGCACCTCGACCACCCGGACCTGCCGGAGAACACGATGGCCGACGCCGAGCGCTGGGCCGCGGGCATGACCGTGCCCGCCTACGCGATCGACGACCAGACGGCGATCAAGGTGACCGACGATGGCGTCGAGGTGATCTCCGAGGGCCATTGGCGGCTGTTCGAGCGCTGATCCGGTAAATCTTGTGGAGGATCGACGATGACGTCCGACAAGAACAAGCCAACCGAGGGCGACGTCCTCACGACGCTGCCGGCCGCCATGACTGGCAGGGCAAGCCCCGCGAAGGCCGCGGTCGGCGACAAGCCGGTCTTTGCCTACATCAGCAGCTTGCCGCAGCCGCAACGCTCCATCGCCGAACGCGTCGATGCCCTGGCGGCCGAGACGCTGCCGGCCCTGCAGCGCTCCGTGAAATGGGGCATGGCGTGGTATGGCGTCGGCGACGGCTGGTGCTTCTCGTGCGGCGGCTTCGCCGGCCACGTCAAGCTCACGTTCGGGCGCGGCACGGCACTCACGCCCGTACCGCCGGTTGCGCCGATCGGGATGGGCAAGGACTCGCGCGGCGTGGACCTCGAATCCGTGGACGACCTCGACGAACGCCAACTCGCGTCGTGGATGAAACAGGCCGCGGCGATCCCCGGTTTCGGAAAGCGATGAGCCCCGCCACGGGTCAGCTCCGCCCGCGCCCAGGCGACGTCACGGATCGGCCCGCAACGTCAGTCGTCTTGCGTGCGCGACCATCACGGCACATCGAACTCGATCACCCACGGGCCCCTCGCCGTGTTGGGGCTGTTCGGATCGTCGTCGATCGTCAGCGAAGTAAGGGTCACCATCCAGTGGCCCGACGCATCCCCTACCCCGCCGTCGGTCATCAGCGCGATCGATCCGTTCGGCTCGAACGAGCCGACCACGAATTTCATGACCTGCCCGTCGTGGCGGACCTCGCCGACGGGATTCCAGCCGCTCGGGCCGTGCTTCCCTTCGAGCCGTAGATCGACCCGGACGATGCTCGGCGCCGCGATCAGTCGGGTGACGGTCGCGCGGATGCCGTTCTCGTCGGCGACCGCGTTCGGCGTCACGGTCGTCCCGCCGTCGACGTTCATCTCGAAGTCGAAGGTCCAGGGGCCGGCCACGTTGTGCCATGGATTCCAGCCGACCGCGTCAGCGTCGGGCGGTGGGGTGGAGTCGTCGCGGACCCGGATGGATGGCAGGACGACGTGGAACGCCCTTGGTCCCGACGGCAACGGCAAGGCAGCGGGTGTCTTCCAGACCACGTTGACCGCAGCGAACGCGCCGTCCGGGTTCGAGGTGGCGCCGATGCCGCCGTACTCCCCTGCCGCGTCGGTCACGACCGTCCCGAATGCCTCGAGCTGGGTGATCCCGGGACGCCTGCGCTCGTCGACCACCGAGATCGCGAGCGCCAGCCGGGTCGCGTCGGCATATGCCCGATCGAGGGTGACGCGGTAGCCATCGACTGTCTGCGACAGGTTCAGCTCGACGCCACGGTGCCAGGGGAGATCGAATGGCCCGGCGACGACCATATAGAGGGCTTGGAGGCTGCCGTTGGCGCCCCCGATCGCCAGCGCAGCGGCGAGGATCCCGATGACGCCCGCCCGACGGCCCGGATGGAAGCGAGACAACCGGCCGGGAGAGGGAGCCCAAGTCTCGAGACGCTCGCGGATGCGTTGGTCCAGGCGGTCCTGGACGCGTGCCGGGATCTCGACCGCGAAGAGAGCGCTCAGGCTCGACTCGAGCGCGAGGTCGGCGCCGAACACGGCGCCGGAACCGTCAGATGTCGTCACGGTACGTCTCCCTGAGCGAAGCCAGCGCGCGGCTAAGCAGCTTCTGGGTGGCTTGATCGGTCTTGCCGAGGACCTCGCCGATCTCGCGGGCGGTCAGTCCAGCCGCGTAACGAAGGACGATCGCCTCGCGCTGGATCTGCGGCAGATCCCCAACGGAAGCGAGTAGCGAGGCTCGCGCCTCGTGGGCCAGGACGTCCTCCTCCGGGCCCGTCGAGGACGCGTCGGTGAGGTCGTCCGCGAATTCGACCGCGGTCGGGCGTCGGTGGGTATCGATCGACGCGTTCCGGGCGATCCGGATCAGCCAGGCGACGAAGCCGCCGCCCGCCGGCCGGTACCTCGGGATCGCGTGAAGGGCGCGCTCGAAGACGATCGCGGTCAGCTCACCCGCGTCGTCGTCGCTCCGGCTCCGCGTCCGGAGGTACCGAAACACCGCCAGGCGATGACGCTCGTAGAGGAGCCCGAATGCCTCGGGATCCGACCGTGCCGTAACAGCCAGGTCGTCGTCACGCTCGATTCGCGGGCGCTCCCGCCCCGTCGCCAGCGCGCGGGCCTCGTCCATCGATCCCTCCGTTACCGACCAGAAGATTGTCGACTCATGACTGATAACGCGAGCGGTCTTGAAATCGGACAAGGGCCCCGGATGGACTCGCCTTCATCGTCCGCGCGAGGACGCGGTAGCCTCTGCGGCATGCCCCTCGGCTTCGGATTGCTCAGCGCCCAGCTCCGACCCGGCGAGACGGACTGGACGCGTGCCTACGACGACACCGTGCGCCTCGCCGTCGAGGCAGAGCGGCTCGGCTTCACCTCCGTCTGGACGACGGAGCACCACTTCGTCGACGACGGCTACATGCCGTCGCTCCTCGTGGTCACCGCCGCCCTCGCCCAGGCGAAGTCACGGATTGAGATCGGTACCGGCGTCATCCTCGTGCCGATGCATAACCCGCTGCGCCTCGCGGAGGACGCGGCGACCGTCCAGCTGCTGAGCCACGGTCGACTGGCACTCGGGCTCGGGCTTGGGTGGTCGGAGGTCGACTTCGGATTAGCGGCTGCGGCTCCCGACTAGTGGCCGGACCTCGATCGGCTCGCCGATCGCGTCGCTGACGCGCGACGCCCAGTCCAGGGCGGCCTCGATCGTCGGTGCCTCGATCAGGTAGAAGCCACCGATCTGCTCCTTCGTCTCAGCGAATGGGCCGTCGGTGCTCTTCGGCCTGCCCGGGCCGCGGCGGACGACCTTGGCCTCGCTCGGCTCGCTGAGCCGGGCCGAGAACACGAACGCCTCGGCGGCCTCCATGTCGGCCTCGATCCCGGCGATCCGGGCGTAGCCGGCTTGCTGCTGCTCGTCGGTCATCGGTTCGCGCGGCTCGGCCGGGGCGGTGTGCACGGTCAGCATGTACTGGGGCATCGTCGTCTCCTTGTCGGGCAGGATGGCCCTGCTTCTATGGTCGCGACGAAGTCGCTCGACCCGCCTCGACAATTGCTCATCGTTTGGGTCGTGCGTCGATTCAAACGTATGGTACTGTGTATGGCATGGAACGGACCACCGTCTACCTGACGAGCGCACAGCGTCGCGCCCTCGCCACGACTGCGCGGGCTACGGGAAAGAGTGAGGCGGAACTCATCCGGGAAGGCGTGGATACGGTGACATCCGGCCATCGCGTCGCCGAGCCGACGATCCCGCTGTTCGAAAGCGGGCAGGCCGATCTCGCGACTCGCACGGACGACCTGCTCGAGGGCTTCGGCGAGCGGTGATCCTGCTCGATACGAGCGGTCTCCTCGCGGCCCTGGATGCATCGGAAGCGCATCATCGGGCCGCGGCCGCTTCGCTGAAGCAAGCCGGCGGACCTCGCATCCTTTCGCCTTTCGTCTTCGCCGAGCTCGACTACCTGCTCGCGCGCCACGTTTCGGCGCGCGTCGCTCGCGCGTTTCTTGGGGAAGTCGCCGACGGCGCCTACGAGCTCGCCCCATTCGACGCCGACGATGTTTCGCGCGCGACCGACGTTCTCGACCGGTACGCCGATCTCGGCCTTGGGCTCGCCGATGCGTCGATCGTCGTTCTGGCCGGGCGACACCAGACCCTCGACATCTTGACGCTGGACGAGCGCCACTTCCGAGCGATCAGCCGCCCGCGCGACCGGCCGTTTCGCCTCCTCCCGGCCGACGCTTGACCAGATACCTCGTCCTCCTGCGCGGGATCAACGTCGGCGGCCGGAACAAGGTGCCGATGGTGGCCCTGCGTGAGCTCCTCGAGGCGCACGGCCACACGAAGGTCTCCACGTACATCGCCAGCGGCAACGTGATCCTGAGCTCCGACCGATCGGCGGCCGCGATCAAGCGAGAGCTCGAGGAAGCGCTCCCCAAGACCTTCAAGCTCGACAGCGAGCTGATCGCTGTCCTGGTCCTGACGCGTGCCCAGCTCCGGGCCGTCGTCCGGGATCGGCCGAAGGGCTTCGGCGACAAGCCGGACACGTACCACAGCGACGCGGTCTTCCTCATGGGGATCGACGCGCCGACGGCGATGAAGGTCTTCGACCCGCGAGCCGGGCGTCGACGCGGTGTGGCCGGGCAAAGGCGTGATCTACTCGCAGCGGCTCACCGCGCAGCGGACGAAGAGCCGCCTCGGCAAGATCGTCGGCACCCCGGCCTACAAGTCGATGACGATCCGCAGCTGGGCGACGACGATGGCGCTGCTCGAGCGCATGGAGGCGCCCGAGCGGTAGCGGCTTATTTCTTCATGGACCGGTAGGGAGTGAAGAGAACCGGCACTTCGCTGCCAGCCAACTTCGCTCTGAGCTCTCGCTCGGCTCACCAAGCAGCTCGCCGTGAACCACGGAGACCGTCGCCAGGACCGCGTCGAACAAGTGGCCGAGATTTCGCGGCGTGCTCCATCGCCGCCTCGGAGTCCCGGTACCGCTCGATGATCATGCACTCGGACTGATCGCCGTTGAGGTAGAGGTCGTATCCCAGCGTGCCGGGCTCGTTCGCCCGGACGAGCTCCGTGGCCTGATCGGACAATCGCAGGTACTCCTCGCGCTTGCCCTCGTGAAACCTGAATCGTGCGATCCCCAGAAGTTCACTCATGGCTCAGACCTCCAAGACTTGCCGACGAAGCGATGAAATCGAGTCTCGATCCGCCGAGGAGCACGCTCGCAGTCAGGACGGCGGAGGCAGCGCCTGGAACTCGTCGACCATCCCGGCCCATCGTGCTCACCCATCTCGACCTGGGTAAGCAGGATCCCGACGGTTCCGTCCGGGTCGACGTAGAAGTTGGTCCCTTGCCCGCCGCTCCAGCCGTAGCGCCCGCGCCGCGGGCCCCTGGTCTCGACACCCACGCCGAAGCCCCAGCCCGTTCCGTCCCAGAAGCCCGGGAAGAAGCTGTCCGGAGTCTTGTTTTCGGCGGGCACCTGGTCGCTCGTCATCTGTCGGAGATGGACTTCGGAGATCACCGGAGCTCCTTCGACCCGCCCGCCCTCCACCAGCATCCGCAGGAACCGGTGGAAGTCGCGGGCGGTGGAGACGAGCTCGCCGTGGCTCACATCGAAGGGCGGCGGCCCGGCATAGAACCCGCCACGCGCCGGCTCCATCTCCACGAGACCGCCCTCGCCGTGTCGGTACGCCGCGGGTAGCCGGTCGAGTTTCTCCTTCGGCACCCAGAAGGCGGTGTCCGGCATCCCCAGCGGGTCGAACAGGTCTTCGGCCAGATGCTCTCCGAGCGGCCGACCCGTGAGGCGAGCGATGAGAATGCCGAGCACGGCGAACGAGTGGTGGTAGCGCCAGCCCTCTCCGGGCTGGAATGCGAGCGGGAGCTCGGCCAGCCGGGCGAGCCACTCGTCGGCGCCGAGCGTGACGGGATCTGGCCCGGCCTCCGTGCCGTTGTGGGCCATCGCCTTCTGCAGCGGCGAATCACCGAACTCCATGCCGTAGCCGGAACCCATGGTCAACAGGTGGCGAAGGGTGATCGGGCGGTGGGCCGGGACGGTGTCGTCCAACGGCGCGGCAGGACTGGTCAGCACCCGTCGGTCGGCGAGCTCCGGCAGCCACGCCTCGAGACTCTGGTCGAGCCCGAGACGACCCGCCTCCACCAGACGCAGAGCCGCGACCGACGTGATCGCCTTGGTCATCGACTGGATCCGCATGATGGCGTCGTCACGCATGGGATCCCCGTCAACCGAGGCGACGCCGGCGGCAACCACTTCGGGGTCGCGGCCCCCGCGCAGTGCTACGGCACCCGGCACGGTACCGGCCTCGACATGGCGGACCAGAAACCCTTCCAGTTCAGAAACCACGGGGTATTCCAGCCTACCGCTTCACCGCGAACTCTATGAAGGTCGCCCACCGGGACTGCCGCACGCCCCGGTTCTCCAGATCGAGCGACTTCGTGAAGTCCTCGAACAGGTGCTTGCCGCCCCCGAGGATGACCGGCGCGACGATGATGTCGAGCTCGTCGACGATGCCGGCATCGAGCCCCTGCCGGATCACGTCGGCGCCGCCGCCGATGCTCACGTCCTTGTCCCCCGCGGCCTCCTGCGCCCGATCGATCGCCTCCTCGAAGCCTCCGACGAAGGTGAACTCGCCGGTATCAGGCTCCTCCTCCGGCCGGTGGGTGACCACGAAGACGGGCACGCCGAACGGGTTCTTGTCGCCCCAGTGCCCCGCGGCCTCGTACATGTTGCGGCCGATGACGATCGCGCCGACCCGCGCCGTCATCTTGTTCAGGTACTCGGCATCCTCGCCGGCGGGATCGCCCCGCGGCTCGTTCTCGTAGCTCCAGGGGCCGCCGAAGACCCAGTAATGCAGGCGCTCCCCGCCTTCGCCGAGTCCCTTTCCCGGACCGTCGTCCGGGCCGGTGATGTAGCCGTCCACTGACATCGTGATTGCCGCGATGATCTTCGCCATCCGCGCTGACCTCCTTCGTTCGATGACGCGCCGCCCCGAGGCGCGGCGTCACTCCCCGGCGTTGCCGAAGGTCGCCCGGCCGGCCGGTCGATAGGTCTGGAGCATCACGCCGGACGGCGTCGACCGCGACTCGACCAGCTCCAGGTTGTGCGTCTGGCCGTGCTCCGGGAAGAGCCGGAGCCCGTCGCCAACGATGACGGGGTAGATCCGCAGGTTGAGCTCGTCGACGAGGTCGCGCTCGAGCAGCCAGCGGAGCAGGACGCCGCTGCCATGGAGCTGGAGCTCGCGTCCGGGCTTCGCCTTGAGCTCGCGGACCGCCGCCTCGACGTCGCCGTCGATGACGTGGGTGTTCTGCCACGTCGGGTCCTTGAGCGTGGTCGAGGGCACGTACTTGGGCAGGACGTTGATGCCGTGGGAGACCGGATCGCCGCTGTCGTGGTGCGGCCAGTACGGCTCCCAGATCTCCCAGGTCTTGCGCCCGAGGAGCAGCGCATCCGCGCGCTCGAACCACGAGGTCAGGAAGCGGCCACATCTCCTCGTCGGCGTGCGCCGCCGTCCATCCGCCGCGCTCGAACCCGCCGCGCCGGTCCTCGTCGGGGCCCCCGGGGCCCTGGTACACGCCGTCCACGGTCAGCATCATCGATGGCGGTCAGCTTCATGGTCATCGCTCCTTCGTGTCGGGGTCGATGATGGTTAGACGCTCGGCCGAACGGAAACTCATCGGCCCGGTACACGCTTGAAGATGTAGTCGAGGTCTTTGCGCCAGGTCTGGCCCGCGTCCTCGGAGGCGTCGGCACGCATGTCGATCCGGTCCGGCTGCACGCGCATGACGATGCGCTGGTGGAAGTCCGGGTCCTGGCGGAGCAGCGTCCATTCGCCATCACCGAACGTCATGGCGAACACCCGATAGACCCCGCGGTCGTCGTGGGAAAAGGCCACGTACTCGTCGCGGGCATCGTTCCGGCCGAAGACGAGCTCGAATTTCGAGTCGTCAGCCCAGGTCGAGCGCATGACGAGGAACGCGTCGGCGAGCAGCTCGAAGATCGCCGCGCCTTGGATCTCGGTGTCCAGGCTGTCGAGGAACCAGGCGTGGGTCATCGTCACGTCCCACGTCCCGACCAGGACTTCGAGTCGGCGCATGGCGTCATTCATCCGAACCTCCCGGGCGTGAGTCGTCGATCACATTCTGTGGTAGTGACAGGACGGTCGCGGTGTCACCGGCCCTCGCGATCTCACCCGACGGGTCTCCCGCGCTTGTCGCCTGGATCGAACGTCCATGAGGCGATGCGCCCGTGCCCGGGGTCCCGAACCTTCGTCCTATAGGACGGCTCCGTGCGGCGGCCTAGGCTCCTCCCAAACGCGTCGCCAGAGGTCGTTCGCCGAGTGTTTGGTTCCGAGCCGCACGTCCGAAAGCCGGTGTTGTTGCTCCTCGTGGTAGGCGTGCTCCTTGTCCTTGTCGGGATCACCGCGACCGCACAGGCGATCATGGTCTCGGCCTACGCGTCCGCCTCGACCTTCAAGGCAATCGTCGACAGCGACATCGCGACGGTTCGCGGATTCGTGCATCAGGAGCTGAACGGGCCTGCCGTCGGCAACTCTCGGCAAGCCATCCTGGCCATCGACGACCAGCTCAGCACGCTCCTTTCCAAGGGCGGGATCGTCCACGTGGAGATTCGGACCCCGGACGGCCGCGTTGCCGCCTCGGACAGCTCGAGCGCCGTCGGTTTGATCGCGGCCGCGAGTAGCGACTTCGCCGCCGCCGTCGCCGGGGAGTCGCGGGTAGCCGTCGTGGACGCGGCTTCGGCGGAAGCGAACGGCGCGTCCCTGCCAACGAGCATCCTGCGCGAGTACCTCCCCGTCCGTCAGGGCGACCGCACGATCTTCGTCGTCGCGGTCTGGCGCGATGCGGTTCCGGTCCTGTCGCGCCTCGACGAGCTACGCACCGGGGTCGTCTTCGTGACCCTGACGGCCGCGCTGATCGCGGCCGTCGTGCTGTCGCTCGTGTTCCGGTCCGCGCAGGCGACCATCGAACGCCAGACCGACGCGCTGGTCGACGCGACCCGTCTCGATCCGCTCACCGGGCTGTTGAACCATGGGGCGCTCGTCAATCGGCTGGCGGGCGACATCGAGCGTGCCCGGACCGCCGATGCCCCTTTGGGCGTCGGGCTCGTCGACGTCGACAACTTCCGTCTGCTCAACGACAACCATGGCCACGTCGCCGGCGACGGTGTCCTGCTCGCCGTCGCCGATGGCATTCGACGGCACCTGCCGGTTGGCGCGGTCATGGGCCGCTACGGGCCTGACGAGTTTCTCGTCATCGTCCGAGCGGAGTTCGTCGCCGAGCTCGAGCCGGCGGTCGATCGCGTTCGAGCGGAGCTGGCGGCGCTGAGCCTCCAGTTCGAGGCGACGGAGCGGCTCCCGGTCACTATCAGCGTGGGGATCTGCACGTTTCCGGACCATGGCAGATCGGTGACGGAGCTGCTCTCCACGGCGGCCGCGACCTTGCACGAGGCGCGCGCGAGCGGCGGCGATGCCGTCCGGGTGGCGGGTACGCAGACGACCGAGATCGCGGGCGCGGCTGCTAGCTTCGACGTTCTCCAGGGCCTGGTATTCGCGGTCGATGCCAAGGACCGTTACACGAAGCGCCATTCCGAGGACGTCGCCCGGTACGGCGTCATGCTCGCGGAACGGCTCGGCCTGGAGCCGTCGATCATCGAGGCGGTCCATACCGCTGGTTTGCTGCACGACGTGGGGAAGATCGGCATCCCGGACGCGATCCTGCGCAAGCCCGCGAGGTTGACCGACGAGGAGTACGCGGTCGTGAAGCAGCACGTTGCGCTCGGGGGCATGATCGTTCGCGATCTGCCAAACATCGAGGCGGTGCTGCCTGGCATCAAGCACCACCACGAGAGGTGGGACGGTCGCGGTTACCTGCACGGATTGCGCGGTGAGGACATCCCGCTCGTGGCGCGGATTCTCGCCGTCGGTGACGCGTTCTCGGCCATGACGACGACCCGACCGTACCGCAAGGCGATCGAGGTCCAGGAGGTGCTCAAGCGGCTTGGCGACGCTGCGGGCAACCAGTTCGACGAGCGCCTCGTCGCCGCTTTTATCCAAGCGATTGAGGACGGCCCGGACATCGTCCACGGAGATCCGGCTGCGTCTTCGCTGTGGAGACCTCGGCGGAGGGTGGCGTGACTCGACGGACGGGGCGACGCGCCGGAATTGCCGCGCTGCTGTTCGCCGTCCTCATGGCAGCGCCGAGCGCGGTCCTCGCCTCGCGCGCATGGACGGTTTCTCGGGCCCCCGCAACGGTTCCGGTCGGCGTCGCGGCGGCAATCACGCTGATCGTCCAGAACGTGGGCGGGGACGGCGGCGGGGACGAGATCACGTGCGTGATTGTCGATGTTCCCGCGTCGTTCGTGGTCAGCGCGTACTCGGTGGTCTCCGTGAAGGGCATCACGTCGGCCGCGAGTCACGGGTGGCATGCCTACTCCTCGACGTCTGGCGGCACGACCCGGATCGCGTTCAAGAACCCCTCGGACAAGAACCCGCTCGTCGGGTTGCCCGTTGGGGATTCCGCGACGTTTCGCGTGGCAGGAACAGCGTCCGCCGCCGGGACGATGTCCTGGACGGCCACGGCGTTCGACAAGCCCGGCTCAGCCGGAACCACCAGGTGCGGCTCCGGTCAGTTTCCGACGGTCGGTCTCAACTTCACTGTGAGCGGGACCTCAACGCCGCCACCCACGCCTCCCCCAACGCCGCCACCGACGCCGGCCCCAACGCCACGACCGACGCCGACGCCGACTCCGCGACCGACGGTGACTCCTGGACCAACGCCCGTCCCAACGGCCCGACCGACGGTGACTCCAGCATCGACGATCGCCCCAGCGCCGCCGGCAGGCTCGGGGGGAACGCCGGCGCCCACGGCAAGACCGTCTGGGACACCGTCTCCCCTAGCATCTTTGAACGTCTCAGCCACTCCGAGGCCGACAGGAGTCCCGGCGCGATCCACGGGCGCTCCGCCGACGGCGTCATCAGACCCGGGCTCTGCCGCCCTGATCACTGTCGGTCGCCGGGATCGAGGCGATGGCTCCGGCGACGAGATCTCCGGTCTCGGGGCCGCGGTCTCGACCGCGCTCCTTCAGCTCGGCTTGGCTGGCTGGACCGTGCCCGCTGTGGCGCTCAGCGTCCCAGGACTGCTCCTGCTCCTTGTCGTCGCTCTCCAGCTGGCCGGCGGTGCTGCGTGGTTGCCGATCGCACGGCGCTGGCTGTCCAAGGCGGCGCCCCAACGACGCACCTCGGTCGGGTCGGACTTGGGCCCGGATCGCTAGGTGTCGTTTGAGCTGCGGCGTTCCAAGCGGTATGACGTCCGCGACATCGGTTTCCGGATGGGGCCCGCCTGAACGTCAGATCGAGAGCAGCCTGTCGAAGAAGGAGTGATAGCGGCGCAGGGCAACGCGCAGATCCTCCGTCGACGCATCGTCGCCACGCGACCATTGCTGCTCGAGCGCCTGGCGTTCGGTCGCGAAGCTGTCGGCGAGGTGCTTCATCACTTCGGTGACGAGGGCGTCCGCCTGCTCGACCGCGGACTTCGGTTCGTCGACAAAGCTGGCCTGGACGTCCGTCCAGCGCTCGCGAAGCGCGGCTGCGGCGTCTTCGGAGAAGAGCGGCGCGACCTTCGGCTCGGGCATGTTACTTCGGTGGGCGCCGGGCTCGCGCTCGGGGGCGGCCGCCTCGCGCTCATCTGCTCGACCGCGCGCGATGTCGGCGGTCGTGAGCCGCTCGGTCGATCGGTCGTCGGTCGCCGGCTCGGGCGGCGTCGCCTCGGCTTCGGCCTTGGCGCGGTCGGCATTCGACACCCCGGCCGACGGAGTCTTCGATGTCTGGGTCGTGGATTCGGTGCTTCGCGTGTCGGTCATGTCGCCCTCCGGGTCAGGTCGGGTTGGTCGTGGGTCTCCGCGGGCTGAGCAGGTGTAGCGGTCTGGCCGTCCGTCGGCCCCAATAGGTCCTCAAACAGGGCGCGGTAGTGGACCAGCGCCTGGCGGAGGGCCTCCGTGTCGGTGTCAACCTCGTCTCGGCGCTCCGCGATCGCGTGCGCCGCGCGATAGTGCTCGACTACCGCCGCATGGTCGACGGAGACGTCCTCGACGCGCTGCTCGAAGTCGGCGACGGGATAGCCGCGGGCTTCCATCACCCGGCCGATCAAGTCGTCCGCGTCGTCGATCGCGGCCTTCGGCTCATCGACGAAGAGCGCCTGGACCTGACGCCACTCGGTCGCGTAGCGCTGGCGGTCCTCGCCGCCTAGTTGCCGGATTTCGAGGGCTTGAACACGCTCCTTGCGCTTGCGCAGCTCGCCCTCGGCGACTCGACGATCGCCGGCATCCTCCACCGTCCGCTCGTACTCGGGTCCGAACGTGGACCGAAGCTGCGTGGTTCGGCGCCGCTCGTACAGGAGCCAGCCGACGACCGCGAGCAAGACGACGATGACGACGACCAGCAGCAGCAGCAGCAGGGTCTCATTCATCGGTCGGGGTCCTCCAAGACATCACCGTTAGGAAACGCGATTGGCCGTCGCTCGCGTCCCATCAGGACCGACGCTGGAGTGTCGTTTGCCTCTCAGGTTGCGGCTAGCAGACGTAGTCGCGCGCACCGAGACGCTGATCCGTCACACGGGCGGGCGGCTCACCGCGTACTTCTGGTGTGCCGCGATCATCGCCATCGCCTGCCGATGATCCTTTTCGTTGGGCTGATCGTGACTCGAGTTGCTCCGGGACGAGTTCGAGCTGGAGCCGCGTGGCACGGTCGCGATCAAGGGCAAGGGCGAGGTCGAGACGTGGTACCTCGTTCGCCCTGGGGAGGCGTCTTCCTGATGCGCAGGCCAACTATCCGGCCGCGGGGCGATCGGCGCTCGGGTCAGTCGAGGTTTCCTGATCGGCGGGTGCGGCGCCCGTTCGGGGCGCGATGCGTGCGACCTCCTCCATCGTGAACTCGCCCCGGTGGCTCCGGATCCAGGCGCGCGAGCCCCGATATCGAAGCGCCTCGTAGGCGATCAGCGTCGCGCAGACGGCCGCCGCCAGGGCTAATGCAGCGAGGGCCGGCACCATGGTGGCAACCGGGATCAGGGTGAGCAGTACGACGGTGGCAGTAGGCCGACCGTGGCCCCATCCCCCGCCAATTCGCAGCCGCAGGGCCACGTGCGCGGCCATGTACAGCGCCAGGCCTCCGCACAAGCCGATGGCCGGGATGATCCCCAACGGCTCGTCGACATGGCTAAGGGTCTCCTTCATGCCGAGAGCGAAGAGGACGATGCCGAACACCATCGGCATGTGGAGGTACGTGTAGAGGTCGCGCGCGAGGGCCGCCCGCTCGGCAGCGTGCGCGTCGGTGAGCCTGGCCTGCGAGATGAAGATGACCCAGTCGAAGTACGACCACCACAGGGCCGCCGCGACGACCATCCCCAGGAGGGCGGCCGTGATCCTGGGCGCATCCAGCGGCAGCCCGGCCGCGCCGACGCCGATCGCGACGATCGACTCACCCAGGGCAATGATGATGATGAGCCCGTGGCGCTCGACGAAGTGCGCCGGCGAGAGGCGCCACCCCCGCCCGCGGCCAATCAGTGCGCTGAGGTAGTCGACGCTCAGGGCGGCGACCCACAGCCCGATCTCAACGGTCCCATCGAAGAAGCTGGCAATGACCAACAACGACGGTCCGATCACCGCGCCAGGCGCAAACCGGAGGACGGCGGCGAACAGCTCGGGATCGTCGCGACCGGCAATCGCATAGACGACGAGGTGCAGAGCGCGGACGATGAAGTACGCGACGGCGAAGACCAGGGCCTCGGCTCCGAACGCCTCGGGCGCCGCGAGGGCGACGATCAGCATCGCGGCCGTCGTGGCGAACACGGCCAGCCGGACTCCGCCTTCTTCGGGATCGAGGGTGTTCGTCAGCCAGGCATAGGCCGCCCACGCCCACCACAGCGCGGCAAGCAGGAGCCCGCCCCGCAGGAGACCTTCTCCGGTCTCGTTCGCGGCGAGAAACCCGGTCACCTGCGTGATGGCAAAGACGAAGACAAGGTCGAAGAACAACTCGAGCGGCGTGACCCGCTCCTCGCCCTCGACCGATCGAACGTGCATCGCGGCTCAGCGCTGCCCGCGGCCGGTCAGGCCCTGCCCCATCTGTCGATCCTCCATGGCTGAGCTGGGCTGAGTGGTGAAATCGTAGTCCAGGCCTGAACCCTGCCGACTTGCCGAATGGTTCCAAACGACGTGGCGCGATGAACTGCTGGGCTCGTGCCCTGGGAGAGGTGCAACCCTCCCCTCCCCCACGCCGTTCAGTACGCGGCTATGTCACTGTCACGATACGTGGCGACTTCCCGTTGGTTCGGTCCTGTAAGGAGTTCTCAATGCCCGACCCAGTGTTCGACAAGAAGGAGCAACTCGGGCAGGCCAACTGATGAATGACAACGATCGCGATGGAGCGACCTTCCGGATGGAGCAGCAGGTCGTGCTGATCACCGGGGCGGGCCGCGGACTGGGCGCGGCCTATGCGCGGCTGTTCGGTGAGCTGGGCGCGACGGTGGTCGTGCATGACGCCGGCGTTGAGGCCGATGGGAGCGGCGCCGATCAATCCGTTGCCGCCGGTGTTGTCGCGGAGATCCTCGAGCGAGGCGGCGCCGCCGGCCCCGCCACCGCAAATCTGCTCGAGCGCGGCGCCTGCGAGGCCCTCGTCGCCGACGCGATCGCCCGACACGGACGGCTCGATGCCCTCGTGCACAACGCGGGGGTCGTCCTATGGGAGGACGTCGATTATCCGTCCGACGCCATCTGGGATCAGACGATGGGTGTCAACGCCGACGCGGGATTCCGGCTGGTGCGGGCAGCGCTCGGCCAGATGCGTTCTCAGCGGTACGGCCGGATCGTCCTGACGATATCGGGTCGGGCGACCCGGATCGAGAATGCGGCGCCGGGGCTCGTGGCCTATTCCGCGGCGAAGATGGCGGTGTACGGCCTGATGGTCGGCTTCAAGGCCAATGTTCCCGACGACGACATCCACATCAACGCGATCTCGCCGGCGGCCGCCACTCGCGTCCTGGTTCGCGACGCGCCGCACTTGACGGTGGAATCGGTGGCACCCGGCGCGGTCCTCCTGGCATCGTCCGCGATCTCTAGCTCCGGCAATGTCCTCAGTGCGTCAGGCGGTCAATTCCGTCTCGACCAATGGCAGGAAGGTGCATCGCTGGACCTCGGCCCGCATCCGACCGTATCGGACCTGCTGGGCGCTTGGGACCAGCTGAGCGGCGGTCGCTGAGGCTAGTTTTCCGCTCCGCCGGCGGACTTCTGCAGGGCCGCGATCATCGAGCGTGCCTGCTCGTGGTCCTTCTCGCTCGGGTGGCTGTGGTCGGCCATGATCCCGCAGTAGACGTCGTGGATCGCCTGGGCCATCGTGTCCTCGCTGGCGATCGCCAACCCGGCCTCCTGCAGCCGATGCACGGTCTCGCCCTGCGGGATGTTCAGGGCCTGTTCGAGTGTCTCTCGCATCGACATGGTCGCCCCTCCGTGAGTGCTTGGAGTGGCAAGCGTACGCCTCGCTGACGGGCTCGGGAAGGCCTGGGCCAGGGGGCAGGCCCCCTCCGAACGCTCCGGAGCGCGCGACCCGCCTGACATCTGCCGACAGGTCTAGTCCATTTGCGCCATGGAACGGGGCAGTGCGCCCCCGCACTGTACCCGCCTAGGCACGTCGGTCGCGAGCGGCGCTTCAGGCCGACCGGGGCTCGTGCGGGACGGAGAACAACGCGAGTGAACCGCTTCCACCGGACGAACGGGTCGCGGCGCGCGCGGGTCGCGCTACTGGTCGGCGCGCTGGTGGTGGCCTCGATAGGGGCCCGGGGCGTCGCCGACACCGTCGCCGGGGACGGCACCGCGGCGGTTCCCCACTGGTCATTGCCGCGGCCCCAGCGGGTGATCGCTGTGGGCGACACGTCGTGCTGGCCAATCCACCGCTCGGACCGTACGTGCCGGATGGACGAAGTGGCGCCGTTGGCGGAGCGGTCCGACTTGCTCCTGCTCCTCGGCGACATCGCCCAGGGCGCCGGCCGCGTCGATGAGTACGAGCGGGGGTTCGACCCAATCTGGGGTCACCTCGTCGGTCGCTCGTTCCCGGTCGCCGGCAACCACGACTATTGGACGCCCGGTGCCGGACCCTACTACGCGTACTTTGGCCAACGCGCCGGCGAACCGGGGTTCGGCTTCTACAGCGTCGACCTGTCCGGCTGGCGCATCTACGCGCTCAACTCGAACTGCGATCAGGTGGGCTGCGGGCCCGGCTCCCTGCAGTGGCGCTGGCTGCGCTCGGCCCTGCAGACGGATCCCGGTTGCAGCCTGGCCATGCTCCACCACCCGCTGCGCTCGTCGGTGGCCTGGTTCGAGCCGGCCCTGGCGGCGCCGGTCGAGCCGCTGTACCAGCTCCTGATCGACGCCCACGTGCCCCTTATCCTCGCCGGCCACGCCCACCTGTACGAGCGCGTGGCCCTCGGCGGGCGGACCCAGCAGATCATCGCGGGCACGGGTGGCTATGGCTTCCATGACCTCGCCCCGACGCGGATCGTCGGGAGCGTTGCCTCGATCGAGGGCTCCTTCGGGGTCCTGGAGCTGCAACTCGAGGAGCGGTCATACACGAGCGCGTTCCTCCCGATCGAGGGCGGACGGCGAGACGTACATCACCGCTCCTGCTGATCAGGCCGTCTCTCGGTCAGGCTGGTGCGAACCCATGCTGCGGGGGCGGGCCATGCTCTGGAGCGGGCGGTCGGTCCCGGTTCTCGAGCGAGCCTGGCGATCGGCCCGCCTGGGCGGACAAGGCTCGAACACCACGACCGCCGTCTCGCGCGATCGCCGGCTTGACAACACGCACGCACCGGCCGTCCATCGTGCGATCTTGCAGCAGCCTCTCGACCGTCCCAGACGTTGCCGGACGTGGATGCTCAAGTACGCTCCATCCACTATGACGCTCCCCTCCCCTGCCGCCAAGGCGCCGACGCCCGAGCACCGCCGCGACATCGAGCGGTGGTTCGCGCGGCGCGGCGTGCCGCAGCTCATCGAGGGGTTCAGCTCCGAGTCGGCGATGGATCGACGGGCTGCGCCGCTCATCTCGCTCTGGCTGATCCTCGGCACCTTGCTGTGGTGGGGCACCCGGCCCGACTGGCCGCTCCTCGCCAACCTGGCCGGCGTCGTCGCGACTGTCGGCTGGATGGCGGTCGTCTGGATGGTCGTGAGCCGGCTGCGCCACCGCATCGTGGCGAATCCGGCCGTCGACGTTCGACCTGCTCGACATCCTCACGATCGCGTTCCTGCCGGTCCTGCCGGCTGCGCTGATCGACGCTGACGTCGGTGAGGCGATCAAGTCGTTTCTCGGCGCGTTGACCGGCGTCGGCGTCATCTATGTGATCACCGGCTTCGGCCTGATCGAGATCGGCCTGTGGGCGTTCGAGCGGCTGTGGCTTCAGGTCACCCACATCGTCGAGCTGCTGGCCCGGACGCTGCCCGTGTTGCTGATCCTCGTCGTCTTCCTGCTCTTCACGACCGAGATGTGGGAGGCCGCCCATGCGATTAGCTGGCTTGAGCTCGGGCTCGTCCTGCTGCTGCTTCTCGTCGTGGCCGCGTTGCTCGTCGTGGTCTCGGTCCGGCGCGAGCTTCGACGGATCGAGGCCCGCACCGATGTCGACGGGGTGGTCGCTGACGCCGCCGGGACGCCTGCGGCCCCGCTGGCCGACACGGGTCAGAGCGGCGGGGTGCTCCCCTCCCCTCGCCTGTCGTGGCTCGAGCGGAGCAACGTGACGCTGCTGGTCGCGATTCCGCAGCTCCTTCAGGCCGTCGCGGTCGGAGTCGTCGTTATGGGGTTCCTCGTGCTGTTCGCGCTGATCGCGATCCCGGCGCCCGTTCAGGTCGCGTGGATCGGCGGGCCGACGCGCGACCTCTTCTCGTTCCTCATGCTCGACGAGCTGCGCGCGGTCTCCGAGGAGCTACTAATCGTGAGCGCCGTGCTCGGCGGCATCGTCGGGCTCTACTTCACCGGGCTCGCGACGACCGACTCGACTTATCGCGCCGAGGGCTTCGACCGCGAAGTCTCCGGCGTGCGCCAGATCCTCGCGGCGAGAGCCCTCTATCGCGCGGCACTCGAGCGGTCATCCGACCGGGTCTGAGTGCAGGTCACGTCTGTGCCGGCGCCACGTTCGGGTTGACGTGGAACACGTTGTCGGGGTCCCACTCGCGCTTCAGGGCGGCGAGGCGGGCGAGCTTGGCGTCGCCGTAGATCCTGCGCGACTCCTCGGGGCCGACATCGGAGTTGCCGTTCGCGTAGGCGCCGAGGGCTCGGTCCGGTTCGACCACGGCGAGCGCCCGCCGGCACCAGTCGGCATTCGCCTCGTCGAGCGCCGGGTCGGTCCAGCTCGAGTCCGAGCTGAGGTCGAACGCTGACGCTCGACCGGCATAGGCAGTCGCGTCCTCGGAGACGCGGCCGATCGCTCCGCCCAGGGCGGTGACCGAGAAGGTCCCCTCCCCTGGCGCGGTCGCGACGAGCTCGACCAGCTCGTCGAGGGCCTCGCGACGGACGTCGTTCCCGTTGTGGCTCTTGATGAACGATCGGCTGCCCCAGGCGAACGCGAGGTCGTGCGCGGTCTGGACGTCGAGGTACGGCACGCTCGCGATCGTCGTCGTCACCGGCGTCGGCCCGACGCGAAGCCCCGCCGTGTCGCGCTCGACGTCATCGGCCGAGCCGCTGTGGTTCCAGGCCAGGAACGTGATCGGCTTACCAAGGAGGTCTTCCGGGTAGCCGGCGTCCGGTCCCGCCCGATCGATGCCGAAGATCACCGACACCGCGTCGGGAGCGCTCGGCGCGTAGTCGCGGAAGACGGTCCAAACCTCCTGGATCTGCGTCGCCGGGAAGGCCAGGACGCCTCGGTGAAGGTCGGGCCCGAACGGCTGGAGCCGGAACTCGAAGGCGGTCGCGATCCCGAAGTTCCAACCGGCGCCGCGCAGGCCCCAGAAGAGCTCGGGCTCGTCGGTCTCGGTCGCGCGGACGAGCCGGCCGTCGGCGGTGACAAGCTCGACGGCGGTCAGGTTGTCGATCGTGAGCCCGAAATGCCGCTGCAGGCGGCCGACCCCGCCGCCGAGCGTCAGCCCGGCGACGCCGGTGTGGCCGACGACGCCGGTCGGGCAGACGAGACCGTGCGCCTGGGCGGCGATGTCGAGCTCGCCGAGGAAGGCGCCGCCGTTCGATCGGGCGATGCGGGTTGCCGGATCGACCTCGACGCCGCGCATCTCCGACAGGTCGATGACGAAGCAGCCGTCGGCACCCTTGAGCCCGGCGGCGCTGTGGCCACCGGACTTGACGACGATCTCGAGGTCGTGCTCGCGTGCGAAGCGGACCGCGATGGCGACCTTCTCGGCCGTCGTCGGCCGGACGATGACCGCGGGCCGTCGATCGTGGATCGAGTTCCAGAGCCGGCGCGCATCGTCGTACGTCGCGTCGTCGGGCGTGATGACCTCGCCACACGCCCGGCGCAGCTGATCGAGGTGGCCAGGAGCCAGTGAGGCAGTCGTGTCGACCATCGTTCCCTCTCAGGGCAGGTTCAGGGTGGTTCGGGACGAGTATGCCGCGCCTCGCCGGGAACGGCGTCGTGACAGCGCAAGCCGGCGGCCGCCAGCCGGTCAGTCCTCGCCGAAGGTCCAGCGAGTCGGCTTCGGTAGTTCGTCCTGTTCGAACTCCTCCATGCCGAACTGCCCGGGCAGGCCAAACGCCTTGGACGGGGTCATCCGGAAGATCCGGTAGGGCGGCGGGCCGGCTGTCGGGGCGTTGGGCCCGAAGACCTCGACGCCGCGAACCTCGATTGGCCAGCCGTTCTTCTTGAAGACGTCGGCCGCTTCTCGAACGGCGTCGGTGTCACCGAGCGGCTCGCATTGACCCTCGACGACGACGTCGATCGAGGGCAGCTCGAAGCTGCTCATCGCAATGACACAGCGACCGTCGGCTGCGAGGTTCTTTGCCTTGCGAGTCCCCTCCCCTGCCAGGAAGTGAAAGGCGCCGTCGATCCAGACGGCGATGAGGGGCATGAGATGCGGCCGCCCGTCGGGTCGAACGGTCGCGAGCCAGTTCGCCTGCCCCTTCTCGCGATTCGCGATGCGCTCGCGGGCAACGGTCCAGGGAGTCGTCCCCTGGTCGTCGGCGAGGAGTGACTCCTCGCGCGCGGGCGTTCGTTCCTGCGTCATCGGTTTCCTCCTTGTGCTGGTGCCCATGGTCGAACGTTCACCCTCGTTTCGCCAACGACGCGAGCCAGGCGTCGCGCTCGAGCGGGCTCGGGCCCGAGCGCGGGCGGGCAGGTGGGTTGTCGCCGATCGGTTGGTAGCCGTCCGGCCGTGACTCGAGGATCCCTTCCCCCATCGACACGCCCGGGAGCTGCTGCTGCAACAGCCGCAGGCGGGCCACCGGCAGCACTGCGGAGGCTCGGGTCAGACCATTCGCCGAGAACTGGCCGGTGACTCGACCGCCGAGCCGACCGAGGACAGCGAGGACGCCCTGGGCAGTCGATGCCGGCATCTCGAGGTTGAGATCGGTCAGCGGCTCGCAGACCCACGTTCCTGCCCGAGCAAGCGCCGTCGCCAGGACGAGCTGCGTGAGCCGGCGGAAGTCGGAGGCCGAGGTCCTCGGTGCCGCGTAGCCACAGTCGGTCATCGTCACCCTGCAGTCGGTCACCTGCCAGCCTGCCAGGCCCTCGTCGAGCGCCTCGTGGATATACGCCTCCATCTGGGTGAAGAACGCCTCGGGTGTCTTGAACAGGTAGAGCGGGACGAGGCGCGGCTCGATGTCGTGCCGGAACTCGAGGCCGGATCCGGGTGCGGCGGGCTCGATCCGAAGGGCGAGGGTCGCGGGGAACGGGTTCGTGCTGAGCGGCGAGCTCCGGCCCGTGATGTTCGTCTTCGTCTTCGCCCGAATGACCTCCTCGGCCTCGCCGACCCGGGCCGGCCGCTCGATGCAGACGGTCGTCGTCTCGCGGAAGTCGGCGGCGATCCCGTAGTCGCGCTCGAGAGTCGCCTGGATGACCTCCTTCTGGACCTCGCCGTAGAGCGAGACGGCGATCTCGTGGCGGTGGTCGTCCTGGCGGACGGCGATGAGCGGATCCTGCTCCGCCAGCTGGTTCAGGGCCGCCCGGAGCGAGCCCTGCTCCTCCGTGCGGAGAGCAAAGACGACGGCCTCGAGCGCCGGTCGCGGGAAGCGGGCGGTCACGTCCTGACCTGGCGGGGGCTCACCAATTGCGTCGCCGACCCTCACGGCGCCAAGCCCGCGAACGGTTGCCATCTCGCCCGCGATGACGCTGTCGCGTCGCGGGGCGCCAGCCGGGGCGAAGACCTTGATCGATGTCGGCTTCGCATCCTCGCCCCCACCGACCGGCACGCGCTGGCGAGGGCGGAGGGTTCCCCCGAACAGGCGGACGTACGCGACGCGCTCGCCGGACGCGGAGCGCTCGATCTTGAAGACGCGGCCGGAGACGGGCCCATCCGGATCGCCGGTCGCGCCGGAGAGGACCTCAGCGATCCCGGCGAGGAGCTCGTCGATGCCAGTCCCCTCCCCCGCCGACCCAAAGAAGACTGGGTGGACGGCCGCCCGACGCGCCTGGACGGCAAGCTGCTCGCGCAAGCGGGCGCCGGTCAGGGTCGCGTCATCGCCGACGTACGACTGGAGGATCGCGTCGTCGTGCTCCGCGAGGACCTCAACGAGACGCGTCCGGTGATCGGCGTCTTCGGCCGTGAACGACTCGACGGTCGCGGTCCGCGTGCCGACGTCGCGAACGCGCGCCATCGGGACGATCGAGGGCGAGAGCCGGCGCGCGATGGCCGCGGCCACCCGTTCGGGGTCGGCCCCGGCCCGGTCGATCTTGTTGACGAAGATCAGGGTCGGGACGCGGAGGCGCTGGAGGGCGCGGAAGAGGAGCGGCGTCTGGGGCTGGACGCCCTCGACCGCCGAGACGACCAGGATGGCGCCGTCGAGGACCCCGAGGACGCGCTCGACCTCTGCGATGAAGTCCGGGTGGCCGGGCGTGTCGACCAGGTTGACAGCGAGATCGCCGACGAGGAACGAGGCGACCGCGGATCGGATCGTGATGCCGCGTTCGCGCTCGAGCTCGAGCGAGTCGGTCTGGGTGGTGCCGGCGTCGACGCTGCCGATATGGTCGATCGCGCCGGCGGTGAAGAGGAGTCGCTCGCTGAGGGTGGTCTTACCGGCGTCGACGTGCGCGAGGATTCCGAGATTGAGCGTGCGCATGGAACCTCATGCCTTCCAAGGAGGTGGTCACCTTCTGGCTGGTCATGGGTGCTCCCATGTCGCTCCTTTCTCGTATCTGCGCTGGCGTGCTCGATGAGCGTCGCACGCCGAGTCAAGTACTCGATCAGTCGCCAGCGAGATCCCAGCGATCGCATCCGTTCGCAGGATCGCCGGACCAGCACTTGACGTGCATGTTTTAGGCTCGGGTCATGGCTGTTGAGAAGGGCTCCGGCCCGAACCCGGACGAGATCACGAGCTGGATCACCACCACCTACCCGAAGACGGTCGTGGCATCGGCCCTCGGGGCGACGTTCTTCTCGCTCGACGAGTCGAGCTGGCCGAACTTCGCGACGATCGTTACGACTGACGAGCACGACATGGGCACGCCGTCGAACCTGGCGCGGCCCGACGTGTTCCGGTTGAACATCGGCGTTGGCAAGGAGACGTTCGGGCGGCTCGTGGGGTCGATCGACGAGCCCGACTTCGCTGCCCTCGACACGATCCTCCCCCACCCCGTGTACGCGAAGCAGCGTTGGGTCGCGATCCTCAACCCCAGCCGGGCGACGTTCGACGACGTCGTGAAGCCGCTGATCGCCGAGGCATACGACCGCCTCGCCGCCTCCGCCGCGCGGCGTGCTCGGTGAACGGCGTCACGCATCTCCGCTATCGCGTGGTGAAATAGTCCCGGCTACGGCTCCCCTCTGCGGCCGGGGGACGCTCGTGCGGAAGCTGGAGGTACACCCGATGGACCTTGGTGCGTTCTCGATCAGCCTGGCGGTGAAGGATCTCGCGGCTTCGAGGGCCTTCTACGAGGCGCTCGGGTTCGAGGCGTTCCATGGCGACGCGGCACAAGGCTGGCTGATCCTCAAGAACGGCGACCACGTGATCGGGCTGTTCCAGGGCATGTTCGAGCGCAACATCCTCACGTTCAACCCGGGCTGGGACGCCAGTGCCCAGCCGGTCGCCGAATTCACGGATGTCCGCGAGCTCCAGCGGCGGCTGAAAGCCGCTGGACTCACGTTCGAGGTGGAGGCCGACGAAACCACGACGGGCCCGGCTAGCTTCATCGTGGTCGACCCCGACGGGAACCAGGTCCTCGTCGACCAGCACGTCTGAGATCAGCGATCTAGTCGGTTGGGGGTGGCCAGAGCGGGGCACCCAGCTGGCCGATGATCAACCGCGCCTCAGGGGACATCGATCTGCTCGGTCAGTAGCTGACCTCGGGGGTGTCGGCTTTGCCGCAACTAGATCGTTGGCGGGTCCGTCAGGGTCAGCCGTCGGTGGCGCCGTGATCTGGCTTGGCGACGCGCCTCGTCTTGGGCCGGGTCGTGCTCGACGAACCGTTCGGCTTCGGCTGCCTCGTCCGTTTCGTTGGCTTCGGCTTGTCGGTCGGGGCGATCGTCGCGACCACGGTCTTGTCGACCGTCGGGTCCGTCGAGCTCCTAGGATCCGCCACGGGTGCTGGACGCGGTCTCGCCCAGACGGGAGTGAGCTCGGCGCCGTCGAACAGCACCTGGCGGAAGATCACTGCCGGCACCAGCATCGGCGAAGGGTCCAACGCGGCGCTTTCGAGCGGCATCGCATCGGCGTCGACGGCCGGCGCGTCGACCGGCGACTCGTCCCGCGACTCTTCCTGCGGGGTCCGGCGCCGCCCGAGGCGGACGAGCAATCCTCCGAGCGCTTTGGCCATGAACCGAGGCTACGCCTCATCGCGACACTCGTCTGTGGCGACAACGATCGGATCGGCTGGTACGTTGGTCATGCTTGGGCGGCCGCTCCCTCCTCCGTTCGCCGATGATCGCATTGCTGCTGCGTGAAGTCGCCGAAGGCGGTGCTAAGGTGCTCGCATGGAGGGCACGATGGAACGGGTCGAGCCCGCGCTGCGTCTCGCGACGGCCGACGACCGCGACGCAATCGACGCCCTTATGAAGGCGTCGACCCGAGACATCTTTCCGGCCTTCTATGACCAGCAACAGACCGAATCGAGCGTTGTACACATCGCGCATGTCGATCCGACGCTCATCGACGACCAGACGTATTTCGTCGTGGAGGCTGGGGACGAGATCGTGGCGTGCGGCGGCTGGAGCCGACGCGACAAGTTGTTCAGCGGGACGTCGGATCAGGAGGGGCGCGACCGTCTCCTAGATCCGTCGACGGAAGCCGCGCGCGTTCGAGCGATGTTCGTCCGCGGCGATTGGACGCGGCGTGGCTTGGGAACGCGGATTCTCGAGGCCTGTGAGGCCGCCGCACGGGCCGAGGGCTTCACTCGGCTCGGACTCATGGCGACCCTCCCCGGCGTTCCCCTGTATTCCCGCTTCGGGTTCGTCGAGGCCAGCCGAGAAGTCCTCGATTTGCCCGACGGCGTGGCGATCGGGGCCGTCGCGATGGAGATGACCCTCGCGCCGTAGCGGGAGTCTGTGCAGGACGCCGTAGGACTTGAGGGTAGCCCCGCTCTATCCGCCGGGCAGATCCCGCCACTGCTGGTAGGTTCATCCCGGTCGCCATGTCGAGAACCCGCGTCGTGCTCCGTTTCACGGGTGACAGGGCCACATGGCCCCAACAACCGGACACGAGGAGTAACGCCATGAAGTACGCGTTGATCATCAACTTTCAGCCGGGTGTCGACCCCACGCCGATGGAGCAATGGAAGCCCGAGGAGATCGATGCGCACCTCGATTACTACGGGGCGCTGCGCCGGGAGCTCGTCGCGAGCGGCGAGCTGGTCCAGTCGGAGGTCCTCGCCGGGCCGGATCTCGGGAAGATCGTGACGTCCGACGGCGCACAGGCGCCGGTCGTCACCGATGGTCCGTTCCAGGAGTTCAAGGAGTGGGTCGCCGGCTTCCAGATCGTCGACGTCGACTCGGAGGCCCGGGCGATCGAGATCGCCGCCAAGATCTCAGCCGTGCCTGGGCAAGGCGGTCGCCCCACCCGGCAGCCGATCATCGTCCGCCAGGTCATGGACGGCGGGCCATCGAACCTCACCGAGATGGAGGGCTACCTAGAGACTGCCCGGGGCGCCGGGCGCTGAACGTTCCCTCCCCCGTCGAGGACCTGCTTCGCGCCCTGGCGCCGCAGGTCCTCGGCACGCTCACTCGCCGCTCCGGCGACTTCGACGCGGCAGAGGACGCCGTGCAAGAGGCGCTCATCGCCGCGGCCGACCATTGGCCTCGCGACGGCATCCCGCCGAATCCGCGCGCGTGGCTGCTGCGGACCGCGAGTCGCCGGCTGATCGATCAGGTGCGCAGCGAACAGGCGCGATCGAGCCGCGAGCTCCAAACGGCAGTGCTCGAGCCGCCCACGCCTTCGGTAGTCGATGAGGACGACACGCTGGCCCTGCTGTTCATGTGCGCCCATCCGGGGCTGACGCCGGCCTCGTCGATCGCGCTGACGCTGCGCGCCGTCGGCGGACTGACCACCGCCGAGATCGCCAAGGCCTTCCTGGTGCCCGAGGCGACGATGGCGCAGCGCATCTCGAGGGCGAAGCGCACGATCAAGGACTCGGGCGTGCCGTTTCGACTCCCATCTCCCGACGAGCGGCCCGAGGCGCTGCCGTCCGTGCTGCACGTGCTCTACCTGCTCTTCAACGAAGGCTACGCGGGCAGCACTGGTCGCGAGCTCCAGCGCGTCGACCTATCCGACGAGGCGATCCGGCTCGCGACCATGGTCCACGGCCAGCTCCCGGGCGACCCGGAGGTCGCCGGGCTGCTCGCCCTCATGCTCCTGATCGACGCCCGGCGGCCCGCCCGGACGACCGCCGACGGCGACGTGGTCTCGCTCGCCGATCAGGATCGGACGCTCTGGGATCGCCAACTCATCGAGCGCGGGACGGCGCTGCTCAACAGGGCCATCGCCAAGGGTCAGGTCGGGCAGTACCAGCTCCAGGCGGCGATCGCGGCCATCCACGACCGGGCGGCGACTGCCGTTGACACCGACTGGCCGCAGATCCTCGCCCTGTACGGGCTGCTGGAGCAGATGACCGGCAATCCCGTCGTGACGCTGAACCGGGCGGTCGCGGCGGCGATGGCCGAAGGCCCCGCAGCAGGCCTGGCCATCCTCGACGGGATCGACGGATCGATGGCCGGACACCACCGTCTCGAGGCCGTTCGCGGGCATCTCCTGGAGATGGCGGGCGAAACGGACGCCGCCGTGGAGCATTACCGCACCGCGGCGGGGCTGACGACCAACCTCGCGGAGCAGCGCTACTTGGCGACCCGGGCCGCGACCCTCCGGCACGCTACGGGTGAGGCGACCTCAAGCGGCTCCCCAGAAGCCTAGCCGCGCGCGAACCAGTCGAGCACGCGGGTCGCTCGGAGCGTATTCCAGCGGCTCGGCGTGCCCTCGCCATCCTCCATCTGGAAGTGGGCCTCGCCCTCGTGGATGTTCTGGAGCGGCCACCGGCCGTCGGGATCCCGATTGCCCTCGACAACGCGGATCGCCTCGGCGACGCGCTCGTCGGGCTCGACCCCGGCGTCGCGCAGGTACTCCAGCCCTCGCAGGACGTCGTAGAAATACCAGGTCGGGAACGAGAACTCGAGCCAGCTGGGGTCGATCACCTCGCCGGTCGACTTCCGACGGAACAGCCGGCGCTCGAGCATGTACTCCTCGCCGCGGCGGCGTGCCGCGCGCACCTCAAACGAGCCGCCGGTCGCCCGCTCGTGCTCGAGGAGGCCCTCGAGGACGTTGATCGTCGTCCCGAACGACGACACCGTCGCGCCGTTCTCGACCTCGCAGTTCCAGCCGCCGTCGGGAAGCTGCTCACGGAGCAGCCGCTCGATGAGCGGCATCATGTCCACCCCGAAGTAGGCACCGGTCGCGACGACGTTCCCGTTGATGCACGGCTCGACCTCGCCCTGGAAGAACCGATTGTCGGCCCACGGGGTCTCCACCGGGGCGCCGCCTCTCCAGACGACGTGCTTGCGGACGAGGCCGATGGCCCGCCGGGCCCGCTTACTCTCGGGATCGAGGCCGAACCGCCGCAGGAGCTCCAGGACGTGAAACGTGTCGGTCCAGTCCTGCGACCACGGCCTGCCGCCCCACCGGCCGTCCCGCGCCTGGAGCGCGAGCAGCCGGGCGCCCCAACCCTCAGTCGCGACCCGTGACCGCTCGGCGGCGACGACGTCCAGCGGCTCGTGCGTCAGGTCGCGCATCACCTGCCAGCGGATCGCGGGATCTGAGTCGAGCAGCCAATCGATGACGTTCATATCCGTATGGTCGGTCATTCGTTCACGGAGAGTGTCATCGTCCAGGGCCTGCCGGGCCGCTCGGGGGCGTCGAGACGCACGGGCCACCGATCGGCCAGGACATCGGCGACGCCGTCCGGATCCCGAGGATCCGCGTCGGACTCGAGCAGGTGGTGGGCCGCCTCTCCGCGGACCCGCTTCGCGACGACGTCGCCGATCCGATGGCCGGCCGGGCCATGATCTACGCGGAGCGTGATGGTTCGATCGGTCAGACCCGTCGGCATGCCCGTCGCCTGGTAGCTTGGCGAGCGAAGGTCGAGGACGAGCCCATCCGGCGCCGCGGCTTCGGCGAGGACGTCAGGCAGGACCGCCCGCCATGTCGGCTCGAGACGGTCCATCCCGATGAGCCTCGAGCAGACGTGGAGCCGGTACGGTGGGATCCGATCGGTCGGTCGCAGGGCGCCCCACAGCGCCGACACGACCACGAGGCTGCGGTCGGCCCGCGTGGCCGCGACGTCCGGAGAATCCCGCGGCGTCCAGGCCTTCGTGCAGCGGCCCGGTGTAGACCTCGAGGACCGGCTGCGCCGGGAGCTCGGTCAAATACGTGTTCCGCGCGACGTCGGGCGCTTTGGTCGGCCGGACGAGTAGGCGCTCGAACGCGTCGGGCCGTGCGCTTGTCGCCATGAGCGCGTCGAGGATCCGGCTCCGCGTCGGCGTGAGCTCCGGAAACGACAGCTCCTGGAGATCGACAGGGTGGCCTCTCGCGGCCGGCGGCCGCTTCGACTCGGACGGCGGGACGACGATCAGCACGGCACCACTCTATGGCTTCGCCTGCGGAACCTCCGCCTACCCACGCATCGCGAGCGACGCCAGCTATGGGGCAAGTTGCTCGGTAACCGATGAGTTACGGTGTCGGCGGCCGTCTATAGGGTTAGCGCACCAGAACGGTGCCGGCACGGGAGTCCACGAGATGGGCAGCTCCATGGTCCGCTATAAGGTACGGCCGGATCGGGCCGACGAGAATGTCGCCCTCGTCGAGGCGGTCTACGCACAACTCGCCCGGGAACGACCCGACGGGATCCATTACGCCACGTTCCGGCTCCCGGACGGCGTCAGCTTCATGCATGTGGTCATCGACAGCGACGAACCGGGTCGCGTCCTTGGCGAGCTGGCTGCCTTCAAGGCGTTCGTCGGCGAGATCGAGAGCCGCTGCGACGAGCCGCCGGTCGCAACAGAGCTCACCCTCGTGGGTTCGTACGCCGTCGTTTCCTGATCGCGACCCCGCCCGCGACGTCGGATCGTCGCGGGCGGGCATGGCATCGAGCTATGACGGATGCTGGAGTCCCACGCAGCACCATCTTGGGCCCAGCAGGGAGACGAAAGGACGTCACCTAGCGTTGAGTGTTCGGCAGAAGATGAGGTCGAGAGCTCAGGCAAGGAGCATCGCCGGGCGGCGCGTGCCGGCGCTCGCGCTGACGCTCGGTGGGGTGCTGGCCGCGGCTGGTGCGTGTGGGTCGACCGCACCATCGACGACGGCGGTAATCGCGGAGCCCTCCGGAGCCCCGGTTCTGGGGATCGACTGGGCGCGTGCACCGTCGGTCGAAACACCGAAGAACTTCGAGGTCGATCCGGAAGCGTCGGCCTATACGGGCGATCATCCGATCCTTCGGATCCCCGGTCAGGCCATGATCATGGACGTCAGTCCCCTCCCGAATGTCGGGTTTGTGGCAGTGGGCTATGTGCCACCGGCCTGGGTCCCCGCGGCCTGGACCTCACCGGACGGCCTGAACTGGTCGATCCACCAGATCGGCGACACGGATTTCACGTTTCCCGTCTCCGTCGCGGCGGCCATGGACGGCACCGCGGTGGCGGTCGGTCGCTCGGGAGCGCTGCCCGTGGCGTGGACGAGCGCCGACGGGCTCGCCTGGCAGCAACACCCGGTTCCACGGCTTGAAGGGAGCGACGTCCCCGAGCGGATGACAACGGTCGTGGCCAGCGACCGGGGCTTCGTTGCCGGCGGTTCGGTCGGTCCGGAGCTCTTCGACCGACACGCTCGGTTCTGGACCTCCGTTGATGGCGTGGAGTGGCAGTCGGTCCCGGATGACCGCGCGGCGTTCGCGAATGCCGAGGTTCGCGCGATCACGACCTTCGGCGACGGCTTCGTTGCGGTTGGTGTGGTCGGACCGGCGCAGGAGCCATCGGCGGCGGTCGCGTGGACATCGGCCGACGGCTCGAGTTGGACTCGGGTGGACGATCCCTCGTTCGTCGAGGGAATCGCCGTCGCCGTCGTGCCGGCGCCATTCGGAGGTCTTGTAGCGGTTGGCTCCGACATCGGCCGACGGGAAGCGGTCGCCTGGACGTCCCCCGACGGACGTCGCTGGGCGAGAGCCCCGAGCGAGACGTCGCGTCAGCATTCCGGCGGCTTCGCCTGGATGACCGACGTGGTTGCGATCGGTGACACCGTCATCGGGGTCGGGGATGTCCAGGGCCTCCAGCGCGGGACCGCGACGTCCTGGGTCTCGCGCGACGGCATTCGTTGGGAGCAGGCGCGCGCGGCTCCCGTCCAGCAGCAGGGCGAGTTCTACGCCATCACAGCGGGTGGACCGGGCGTAATCGTCGTGGGCTCGTTCGGCGCCCCCGACTCCTACGTGCCCAGGATCTGGATCAGTCCCGGGCGATGACCCGATCAGCCCTTCGGGCGTTCCCGGATGACCTTCCGCGGGTCCTTCTCGAGCTCGAGGCCCTTGTAGGCGGCCTGGCGGACGAGGCCGTCGGAGGTCCAGCCGGCGAACTCGGCGCGGATGACGAGCTCGGGGCGCAGCCACTGGGCGTCTCTGGCGGCGGCGCGCGGCGGCGCCGTCGCGAAGGGTGGCTCATCGGCCGCGAGTGGCGCCACGGCGGCCAGGAGATCGGCCCGGTTCGTGTTCGTGAAGCCCGCCCCGATCTTGCCGGCGTACCGCAGCGCGCCGGCCTCGTAGACGCCGACGAGGAGCGCGCCGAGGTCGACCGCCTTGCCGGCCCCCTTCACCCAGCCGCCGACGACGAGCTCCTGCTCGGGGCGGATCTTGATCTTCTGCCAGCGGTCGGTCCGTTTGCCGGGCACGTATGGCGAGCGGCGGTCCTTGGCCATGATCCCCTCGAGGCCCCGAGCCTGGGCCGCCTCGAAGAACGCGATCCCGCCGGCCTCGATGTGCTCGCTGAGCCGAACGCGCGGATCCGGGCGGAGGATGTCGGCCAGGAGTCGGCGGCGCACTTCCAGCGGCTCGTCGAGGAGCGAGCGGCCGTCGAGGTGGAGCAGGTCGAAGACCTCGTACACGAACGGCGTCGGCTCGGCGGCGGCTCCCCTCCCCTTGATCCGGGACTGGAGCAGGGCGAAGTCGGGCTCGCCCCGCTCGTCGAGCGCGATCACCTCGCCGTCGACGACCGCCTGCTTGGCGGCGATCCATGTCGGCGGCTCGAGGAATGGCCCGAAGTAGTACTGGGCCGCGTCCTTCTCGCCGCGGGTCCACAGCCGGACTCCCCCACCGTCGACGACCGCCTCGACCCGGAAGCCGTCCCACTTGACCTCGAACAGCCAGTCGGGATCGTCGAACGGCCCGCCGACGAGCGTCGCGAGCATCGGCGGGATGAAGGTAGGCGTGGATGTAGCGGTCTTCTTGGCCATCGGCCCTATGATGCGTCGCCGCGCTGGTCAGGTCACGATGATGACGACCTTGCCTTTGGCTCGCCCCTCGTCGACCCAGCGGAGCGCGTCGGCGATCTCGCTCAACGGGTAGCGCCGGTCGATCGCCGGCGTGACGTGTCCCGACAGGACCAGGTCGGTGAGCGTCGCCGCGTCGGCCGAGTTGAACGGCTTCCACCACATCATCAGGCCCGTGCGTCGGCTGCCGAACAGCGCCAGCAGGGGCCCGACCACCACGCCCTGGAGGAGGGCGAGGGCCCCGCCGCCGAGCGTGACGTACCGGCCGCCCGGCCGCAGGGCGCGGCGCGAACGGAGGATCGACTGGTGTGACTCGGTGTCAAGGATCCAGTCGTAGCGCTCGTTTGTGGCCGAGAAGTCAGTCCGCGTGTAGTCGACGACATGGTCGGCGCCGAGCGATCGGACGAAGTCGACCTTTTCGGTTCGGGTAACCCCGGTGACCTCGGCGCCCAGCCATTTCGCGATCTGGACGGCAAATGGACCGACGTTTCCGGACGCTCCACCGATCAGGACCTTCGCTCCCTTTTGCACCGGCCGCCCGCTTCGATCGCGGAGGCCCTGGAGGGCGAAGATGGCCGAATGCGGCAGGGTCGCGGCGATCTCGAAGCTCATGGCCTCGGGAATCGGCTGGAAGGCCTTTTCGGGCCCGCAGACCTTCTCCGCGAACGAGCCCTGCCCGGACGAGAACAGGTCGGCGAAGACCCGGTCGCCCGGGCGAAACCGGGTCACCTTCGGCCCGACGGCTTCAACGGTCCCAGCGACATCGGAGCCGAGTCGCGTGTTGCGCGGTCGGCGCAGCCCGAGGAACAGACGGAGGAACGACGGACGTGGGTGGATCTGGTCGAGGTCGGCCCGGTTGACGGAGGCCGCGTGCACGCGGACGAGGATCTCGCCCTCTCTCGGGCACGGGCGTATCGACATCGTCGACCCGAACGACGTCCGGTCCACCGTACCGGTCGCGGACGGCAGCCTTCATCGCGACCATGTTCGTGGGTCCGTCAGATCCGGCGGAAGACCATCCCGGCGATCAGCAGGATCGTGGCGGCCACGAACGCAAGGATCGCCACCCGCTCCGGCACCAACGAACCGAACGTGCCCAACACGCCCACCAGGATGAGCACGATCGCGACGACGATCGTGGTCTGCGTCGGGGCGTGGTTCATGCGGTTCATCGGCTCAGAGCCCGCGCACCAGGGAGCCGACAGCAAGCAGGGTCGGGCAGGCGGCCAGCGCGAGGGACGCCAGTTGGCGATCGAGCGTCAGGCCGACGGCCCCGAGCACGTCGCGGATCGGATCAAGCAGCGGCACCAACGGTTCGACCGGCCACAGGAACACAAAGCCGAGCACCCCAAGGACGAGGGCAACCACGACCGTGATCAGGCGCGGAGGGTTGGGCTTTAGGCGCATGACGCTGCGCAGTATGGCAGACGGCAAACTGGCGAGGCGTCGTACCTTGTAGCTAGCACCTGAGTCAAAGTAGATGAAGCGTACCGAGGCCCCCTTCGGCATGACGACGAGACGCGCGGCCTGGCGGCGATCCGATGAGGTCGAGGCGGATGAGCACTGCACGCTGACGATCCGTGACAGCGGGGTCTCGCTCGTGGGCACAGTCCTTGGCGCGGAGGGCGGCCTGCCCGTGCGGGTCGAGTATCGAGTCCTCGCCGATCGTGCTGGCATGACGACCGCCGCTCACGTGCGCGACCTGCGAGGATTCGAGACGCGCACGATCGCCCTCGAGCGCACCGCCAAGGGCGTCTGGACGGTCGACGGCGCGGCCGCGAGAGGGCTCCGCGGATGCACCGACATCGATCTCGGCTGCAGCCCATCCACGAACACCCTGCCGATCCGGCGCCTTCGCCTGGCGATCGGGACGTCGGAGACCATCCAGGCCGCATGGGTCAGGTTCCCGGGGCTCACGGTGATCAAGGCGGCCCAGACCTACACCCGACTCGACGAGTTCACGTACCGCTACTCGAGCGGGACGTTCGAGGCGGACCTGACGGTCGACGACGACGGGCTCGTGGCCGCGTACGCGGAGTGGCGACGAACCGGCTACGCGATGGGCCCTGACAATACCGAGCCGCTCGACGCCCGGCCGTAGGTCGCCCACCTCGGCATCAGCGTTCACCTAGCGGTTCGCGGCGACTCGGGCCGCTTCATGATGCGCAGCAGGCGCCCAACTCCGAAGCTCGCGGAGCTCATAGACGTTCACGGGCACCGACTTGCCCTTGAGGTCCGGCGCACCGAGCGCCCGGAGGTCCGCGACGTCGCCAAGCAGGTCGGCCGTTCGCTGGCCTACGACGACGCTGCCCGGAGGGGCGAAGGTCTGCAGTCGGGCCGCCAGGTTCGTGGTGTCCCCGATCGCGGTGAAGTTGCGCAGCTCGGCGCTTCCAACGTTGCCTACGAGAGCCGGCCCGGAGTTGAGTCCAACTCGGAACCTCGGCGTGCTCTGATCGACCCGAACGGCGGCGGTCGCGGCCTGGAGGGCGAGTGCCGCACGGGCGGCTCGCAGGGCGTGGTCGGACTGGCGGACAGGGGCGTTGAAGATGGCCATCAGCGCATCCCCCGAGAACTGGATGATCGTGCCACCCTCCTCGAGGATGACCGGGACGGCGGCTGCGAAGGCGTCGTTGAGCATCGCGACTGCTTCATCCGGCCGAACGCGTTCCGAGAACGCCGTGAAGCCGGTCAGGTCGGCAAAGAGGACCGTCACTTCGACTTCTTCGCCGCCGAGCTCGGCCCGTTGAGGGTCCGCGATCAGCACGTCGGCGACCTCCGGCGCGACGTATCGATGGAAAAGGTCATTCACTCGTCGGTGGAGATCCGCGACAACCAGGCTCTGCGCGAACAGTCGCCTGTCGCCGCGCTCGGCCGCGTAGGTTCCGATGCACGCCCCGACAAGGGCACTCCCCAGGATCAGTACATCCACGAAGATCCCGGGCGCCAGCCCTTGAGCTATACCGAATCCGAGGTAGCCCAGCAGTTGACCGGTCGAGATCACAACGGCGTTCCGAAACGGGTGTCGCGACATCCCGAACGCGAACATGGCGATCGCCAGTAGGGCCGGTGCTGCATATCGGGTGAATGAGCCGATCGCCACGGTCAGCGCAAGGAGCAGGAGCCCGGTACTGAGCTGGATCCCAATGCCGATCGCATCCAGTTGCGCCGTCGTTTGGCTTCGCGCCACCAGCACGGCGGCCAGGACGTTCGTGCCGACGAGGACCAGGAGAATGGCCGACATCGGCCACGTGGGTAGATCGAGCAGCGCCGGGGCCACCGCGGCCAGGGCCAGGAAGATGAGTGCCCCGCTGACCATCGACATCCGCTGGCGCCGGCGACGCGTCTCGAGCAGCTCAATGCGGTAGGCCTGCTCGAGGTCCGGGTTCCGGAACCTGAGGGTCACCCTGTCAAGAGCGTCCCAGCCAGCGTCGAAGTTCACGGGCCCGAGTCTAGCCGCGGGGACAGCGCCTCCTCGAACTCCGCCCTCATCGCGCGGCGATCGGTCTCATCGAGCCACGTGGACTCGATGCCCTCGACCGCCATGCGACCAAGGTCATCGAGCCCGAGGTCGAACGCCTCACCGACACGGCGATATTCCTCGCCGAGATCGAGTTCCATCATCGCCGGGTCGTCGGTGTTGATGGTCACGAGCACGCCTGCGTCACGGAGGTCGAGCAACGGATGCTCGCCGAGCGAGGCGTAGCGGTTCGCGATGACGACATTGCTGGTCGGGCAGACAGTCAGTGGAATGCGGTCCCTTGCGACGCGGGCCATCAGCGCGGCGTCATCGATGAGCGCCACGCCGTGGTCGATCCGTTCCGCGCCCAGGACGTCGAGGGCGACGGCGATGTTGGCTGGGCCGACGCCCACGGCCTCGCCCGCGTGGCAGGTCCGACGTAGGCCGAGCCGACGGGCGGCATCGAACGCGGGCGCAAAGCCGGCGAGGTCGATGCCGAGCTCGGTCGAGTCGGCCCCGATGCCGATCACCCGCTCCCCAACCCCGAAACTGCGCATCTCACCGAGCCCCTCGACTAGCTCGAGGCCGGGGCCCGGCCCGTACGCGCGGTCGATATCGGCGATCAGCATGCAGCGAACCTCCACCTCCGCCTCGGCGGCGTCGATCCCGTCGGTCAAACCCGCAACGATCGCGCCCAAGTCCTGGCCGGCGGCCAGGTGGCGCGCCGGGGTGAAGAACATCTCGCGGTAGCGAAGACCGTGGGCCGCACCGTCGATGAGCGACTCGTAGGCGATCCGCGCCCAGTCATCCCGCTCCACGAGCGTCTCCTGTACGAGCCAGAACGCTGCGAGGAACGAATCCAGCGAGTCATAGCGATAGAGCTCAGCCGGGTCGCCGACCGGGAGCGGTCGGCCGGCCTTCGCGGCCAGCTCGAGGACCGTGGTCGGACGGACCGTCCCCTCGACGTGGCAATGCAGCTCGACCTTGGGGATTCGGTCGAATGGGTCGCCTGTTTCCATGATCGCCATTGTCATACGTCTCGGTTCTGGGCCGGGCGTTCGGCGCGTGGCCAAGCGGCCGACGACCACGAGACGTTCGCTTGTGACAATTCGAGTCGGTCGCAGCGCAGGACGGGAGCTCCAAGATGGCATCGGACATGTTCGCGAAGATCGGCAACATCAAGGGCGAGTCGCTCGACGTCAAGCACAAGGACGAGATCGAGGTTCTGTCATGGTCGTGGGGCGTCACGCAGAGTGGATCGGTGACCCACGGCGCCGGGGGCGGAGCGGGTAAGGCCAGCTTCCAGGATTTCAGCTTCACCCATCACATCGACAAGGCGTCGCCGCTGCTGCTGAAGTCGTGCGCGACAGGTGCCCACATCCCTGAAGCGACGATCACGGTGCGCAAGGCCGGCAAGGCCCCGCTGGACTACCTGATCATCAAGATGAGCGACGTCATCATCACCAGCGTGGCCATGAGCGCTGCCAGCGAAGCGCCGGCCACCGCTGAGAACGTGACTCTCCAAGCTGCCAAGGTCGACTTGGAATACAGGGCACAGAAGGCGGACGGATCACTCGATGTCGGGCTGCACTTCAAGTACGACATCAAGGCCAACAAGGTAGGTTAGCCACGCCGCATGACCGACAAGCTGAGACTGATCCTCGAAGTCGGAAAGAAGCGCAGGGTCGTGGCGGGGGCCATGGACTGGCCCGGCCTCGATCGCTGGGGGACGTCGGAGGACAGCGCACTCGAGAAGCTGTTGTCCTACGTCCCGCGGTATGCCGGCGTCGCCGAACGGGCCGGCCTGGCGAACGCGTTCGCGCGAGCGCGCGACGTCGAGGTGGTCGAACGCGTACCCGGATCCAGCTCGACGGATTTCTGGGGCTTCGCCCACGTGCCATCGCAGATCGAGGCTGAGGTCCTGTCAGCGGCCGAGCTCGAACGGCGGCTCGACCTCCTGCGCGCCGGCTGGGCCTATTTCGATGACGTCGCCTCACGCGTTTCTGCCGAGCTCCGCCCCGGACCTCGCAGCGCTGGGCGCAGTCGCGACCAGATCATCCGCCATGTGTATGCCAATGAGCCCGACCAATGGTCCCGCAAGGTCGAAGTTCGCACCGAGCTCGACGTCGTCCTGACCCCGGACGGCCTCGCGAAGCATCGGCGGGAATACCTCGATGCGATCCGCGCGTACAACGCCGAAGGCAAGCCGGCGCGGACCTGGCCAATCCAATTCCTCGTGCGCCGCACCGCCCACCACGTCATGGATCACGCGTGGGAAATGGAGGACCGCGACCTCTCCTGAGGATGCGTCAGGAGGTGCCAATGCTGCCAACAGGTGTCACGTATCCCGTCCATCGTGCGAACCGTTCGACCGGGCTCGCCGGTAGAGTGGTAGAACGCTCCGCCCCCCTTGATCCACGCACCTGGAGGCACCAATGGCCGAGGTCCTGCTGTTCCACCACGCTCAGGGGCTGACGCCCGGCGTCCGCGCGTTCGCCGACGAGTTGCGAGCGGCGGGGCATACCGTTCATACGCCGGACCTCTTCGACGGGCGGACCTTCGGGTCGATCGACGAGGGCATGGCCTATGCGAAGGAGGTCGGGTTCGACGCTCTACTCGAGAGCGGCGTTCACGAGGCCGACGACCTGCCGGCCGAGCTCGTCTACGCCGGGTTCTCGCTCGGTGAGATGGCGGCGCAGAAGCTCGCTCAGACGCGGCCGGGAGCCCGCGGAGCGCTGCTCTTCTACTCCGCGATCCCGATCAGCGGCGAGTGGGCCTTCGGACCCTGGCCGGACGGCGTCCCCGTCCAGATCCACGGCATGGACAACGACCCGATCTTCGTCGGCGAAGGCGACATCGACGCCGCCCGCGAAATCGTCGAGAAGGTTGACGACGCCGAGCTCTTCCTCTATCCCGGCGATCAGCACTACTTCGCCGACAGCTCGCTCCCGTCGTACGACCGAGAGGCGACCGCGCTGCTCACGAAGCGCGTGCTCGAGTTCCTGGACCGCGTCTGAATGTGGCCGGCTCCACAGATGCCGCGTTTCCGAGTCAGGCGGCCAGGACGTTGACGTCGTACGGGGCGAACGCGGCGTCGCGCGTGACGATCATGGCATCGAGTCGCGAGGCCTGCGCGACGAGCATCCGATCGAACGGATCGCGGTGGTGCGCGGGCAGGCGCCCAGCGCGTTCTGCGTCCATGGCGAGGATGGGAAGCGAGCCCAAGGACGACGCCTCGATCGCGTCGACGAGGCCATCAGGCGCCGACAGCTTGCCGAGCGTCCGCTTGATCCCGATCTCCCAGACCGTCCCGGCGGAGACCAGCACGTCGTTCGCGGGTGCAGCGATCGCAGCACGAGCATCCACGCTGAGGGTCGGATCATCGGCCAACCACCACAGCAACGCGTGGGCGTCCAGGAGAAGGATCACCCCTCAAAGTCCTCGATCAGGCCTTCAGGCGTGGCGTCGAAATCCGATGCGATTGCCACCCTCCCTCGCCAGAATCCGGGGACCCGCGGTGCCGTGCGAGGACGAAACGGAATGAGCCGCGCGACGGGTCGGCCGGCACGCGCGATGACGACCTCGTCGCCTCGCTCGACCCGCTCGACCAGCCGCGACAGGTGCGTCTTCGCCTCGTGGATGTTCACCGTCGAATTGGTCACTCGCCGACAGTAGCCGCCTTAGTCCAACTTAGTCAACTAACTTAACCGAATCCTACAGTTCTTTTGAGGTCGAGTGCCCTGTACAAGCCGCAACCGCTGATCGGACCGAACGCGAGGGCTGCCATAACGGTCGTGCCCGCGAACGAAGCCTCATGGGAGGATCTCCGGGCGATCTTCGGTGATCGTGGCTACGCGGCCTACTGCCAATGCCAGAAGCCCAAGGTGCGGAGCTGGGCCGAGTGGCGCTCGCTCGATGTCGCTGGACGCATGGAACGGCTCCAGGGCCAGACCCACTGCGGCTACCCGAGCGCTCGGACGACCAGCGGACTCGTTGCATACCTCGACGCCGAGCCCGTGGGCTGGTGCGCAGTCGGGCCGCGGACAGCCCACGCGCGGCTGCGACGGACGCCAGTTCCGTGGAACGGGCGGGATGAAGACAAGGACGACGACAGCGTCTGGTCGGTCGTCTGCTTCGTTACTCGCGCAGGGTTCCGGCGTCGTGGCGTCAGCCGCGCGCTCGCTCGAGCTACCGTCGATTTCGCGCGTGGGCGGGGTGCCCGTGCCCTCGAGGGCTACCCGATGATCGTCCAGCCGGGCGAGGACATCACCTGGGGAGAGCTCAACGTCGGCAGCCGCAGCGTCTTCGCAGACGCAGGTTTCGAGGAAGTCAGCCACCCCACCCTCAGGCGAGTCGTGATGCGGATCGACTTCTAAGCGCAGCGAGGGGTATCGTCGTCACGTAGGTTAGCCGAGGGAGAGTCGGCCGACCGAAGGAGGGCGCCCGATGTCCAGCCCGATCGTGTACGTCGACCACTCGGAGATCGTTGAGGGCCGGCTCGCCGAACTGACCGATCGCCTGAACGGACTCATCGAGCTCATCGAGTCGAACGAGCCCCGCCTGATCGCGTACGGCGTGTATTTGAACGAGGATCGAACCGAGCTTTCAGTCGTCCACGTGCATCGTGACGTCGCGTCGTTGGTCACCCACTTCCAGGTCACCGGGCCGGCGTTCCGGAACTTCGTCGATCTCGTGCGCCTGCAGTCGATTGCCGTCTACGGCGATCCGCCTGAGGACGTGGTCGACCAGCTCCGGGCGAAGGCTCGTCTGCTGGGAAACGCGACCGTATCGGTGCACGGATTCCATGCGGGCTTCATCCGGCCCGAGTTAGTGCCCCGGTGAAACAACGCGCGGCAGCCGCGCCATCGCCACGGTCGCGGCTAGATGGTGACCACCAAGCCTCCAAGCCTTGATCGTCGAGCCCGCGGCGCTGACGGGATACCAGCTTCCGACCCCGATAGATCTAGCGCCAGTTGACGCTGCGGACCTCGACTGGCTCCTCGACTCCCTTCAGCGTCAGCTGGCGCGGCTCGGAGAGGCCGAATCGCGGCGATTCAATCGCGCCCAAGACGGCGCTGGACGCGAGGATCTCCTCGCTCGTCGCAGCGGCCCCGATCCGGGCCGCGACATGCACGCCGCGGCCCTGGTAATCGCCACCGCGGCGGGTCGCCTCGGCAGTGTGGAGGCCGATGCGGACCGTTGGCGCGAACCCCTGCTCCCGGCGGTGCCGAGCGAGTCTTCGCTGGATGTCGACCCCGCACTCGAGTCCGTCGATCGCTCGCTCGAAGGCGACGAAGAACCCATCGCCCGTGGAATTGACCTCCTCGCCGCGGTGGTTGGCGAAGGCGGATCGCAGCTCCCGGTCATGCCATTGGAGCAGTTCCCCCCACGCGTCGTCACCGATCAGTCCCACCAGGTCGGTCGAGGTGACGATGTCGGTGAACATGAAGGTCTTGGTCGTCCGTTGAGTCGCGCGAGCCGACGATGCTGGCTCCTCCCCCAGCAGGGCGTCAACCCGGGCGAGGTCGAGTTTCGCGCCGAGCCGCTCGAACACGGCGCGCGCAGCCTTCAGGTCTCGCCGGGCAGCCGCCTGGTCGCCCTCGGCTGCAAGGGCTTCGGCATAGTGGAGGCGCGCCCGAGCGCTCTCATATGGCAGGTTGGTCTCCTGCCAGAGCCGCCACGATCGGCTCAGCAGCGGCGAGGCCTCCGAAGCCCGATCCTCGCCGAGGAGCAGCTCGCCCCGCGCTGTGAGCGCACCGGCCTCGAAGACGGGTCGCTGAAAGTCGGCGGCGATCGATTCCAGCTCAGCCACCGCGGGACCCGCTGTCTCCAGATCGCCTGACGCCAGCGCAATGTCGATCTGAGCGGGTAGAAGACGCCCTCGAGTCGCCCGGTCGGCGGCTCCATCCATGCCGGTGGTCGCAGCGAGCGCCCGGCCGATCGATCGCGCCGCCTCGTCGGTCTCGCCGCGGGCCAGTTGGAGCAACGCTATACCAGGCTGTCCCTCGTTCCCGTACTCGTACGCCCGGTCGAACGCCTCGGCCGCCCCGTCCAGATCCCCAATTCGCAGCCGAACCTCGCCCACCGCGTAGTGGGCATAGCCGACGGCATCCAGAAGTCCGAACCGCTCGAGCTCCTGGCACGCCTGACGGGCCTCCTGCTCCGCCTCGGACCACTGTCCGCGGAGCATCTTGAGCTCGGCGCGATGGACGCGGCAGATGCCGGGGTAGCCGCCAACGGATTGGCGCCGCATCCAGCGCTCCCCTTCGTCCGCCCATTGCCCCGCCCGCTTGAAATCCCCGGCATTCCGACACGCGGCAATCGTGTTGCAGTAGATGTCGCTCGATACGCGGAGGTCGAGCCGGCCAGACGAGGCGGCCGTCGCGGCCTCGTCGATCAACGCCAGTCCGGCCTGCCAGTCGCCGCTGAATACAAGTCCCATGCCCTTGAAGCTCATGGCCATGAAGGTGGTATCAGGGTCGTGGTGTTTCATCGCCAGCTTCATCGCCCGATCGGCGAGCTCGATCCCTTCGGTCAAACGGTTCCCCATCAGCGCCATGAGCGCGTGGAAGACAGCGAGTCGGGCGTGCGCCGGCGCGTCAGGCTCCGATTCGAGCAGATGCTCGGCCCGCGCCAGCCAACCGGCGGCAATCGGAACGGCCAAGCGACGAAAGGACTGATATGCGAGGGCCATCGCGACTCGCGCCGCCTCACCTGACTGGCCTTCATCGACGTAGCCGGCAAACGCACGTTCCAGCGCCTCAGCGGCGTCATCGGGCTGGCCCGCCCACCACGCGGCGGTGCCCAACAACTCCAGATCGCCTGGCGCAAGATCACCGTCGCCGTCGGCCGCGACGAATGAGTCGATCGCCTCCGCCCAAGCGTGCCGATCCATCGCGTTGCGACCGAGCTGGATTGTCTCGACCATCGTGAGGTACCCGCTGCCTTCAGGTCGCGTCGTGCTGCTCGTGCATACCGTAAACCCGCGTGCAGTCCGTCGCCAGACCCCTGGACGCTGACGCCGCGAACGGCGTGGACCCGCCTAGGCCACCAATCGCTTGTACCGGATCCGGCGCGGCTGGTCGGCCGCCGTGCCGAGCTCCCTGTGGCGGAACGCCTCGTAGTCGCTGACGTTGCCTTCGAACCAGCGGACCTGGCTGTCGCCCTCGAAGGCGAGGATGTGGGTCGCGATCCGGTCGAGGAACCAGCGGTCGTGGCTGATCACCACGACGCAGCCTGGGAACGACTCGAGGCCGGCCTCGAGCGCCCGGAGCGTATCGACGTCGAGGTCATTCGTCGGCTCGTCGAGGAGGAGGACGTTGCCGCCCGACTGGAGGAGCTTGGCCAGGTGGACCCGGTTCCGCTCGCCGCCCGACAGCGTCCCGACGAGCTTCTGGTGGTCGGTGCCACGGAAGTTGAACGACGACACGTAGGCGCGCGACGGCTGCTCGCGATTGCCGACTTTGATGACCTCGGCGCCGTGCGTGATCTCTTGGAACACGGTCTTGTCGGCGGCCAGGTCGTCACGGTCCTGGTCGACGTAGCTCAGTTGAACGGTGTCACCGATGTCGATCGCCCCGCCGTCGGGCGTCTCCTGGTGAACGAGCATCCGGAACAGCGTCGTCTTGCCTGCCCCATTCGGGCCGATGATCCCGACGATGCCCGCCCGCGGCAGCGAGAACGTCAGGTCCTCGATCAGCAGCCGGTCGCCGTAGCCCTTTCGGAGGTTCCTGACCTCGATGACCTGGTCGCCGAGGCGCGGCCCGGGCGGGATCGCGATCTCGAGTTCGCGGCTCGTGTCCTTTGCATCGTTCGCCGCCGCGAGGAGTTGCTCGTACGCGGACAGCCGCGCCTTGCCCTTCGCCTGGCGCGCCTTCGCGCCCATCCGGACCCACTCGAGCTCGCGGGCGAGCGTCCGCTGGCGGGCGTCGACCTGCTTCTGCTCGCGGGCCATTCGCTCGAGCTTCTGTTCGAGCCAGCCGGAGTAGTTGCCCGAGAACGGCACTCCCCTTCCCCGGTCGAGCTCGAGGATCCATTTCGCGACGTTGTCGAGGAAGTAGCGGTCGTGGGTGACGGCGACGACGGTGCCGGCGTATTCATCGAGGAAGCGCTCCAGCCACTCGACTGACTCGGCGTCGAGGTGATTCGTCGGCTCGTCGAGGAGGAGCAGGTCCGGGTGCTGGAGGAGGAGCCGGGCGAGGGCGACGCGGCGCTTCTCACCGCCTGAGAGCGTCGTGACGTCGGCGTCGTCCGGCGGGCACCGCAGAGCCTCCATTGCGATGTCGACGTTCCGCTCGACGTTCCAGGCGTCGGCTGCATTGATCTTGTCCTCGAGGCCCGACTGCTCGGCCCCGATGGCGTCGTAGTCGGCGTCGGGGTCTGACCACTTGGCCATGACTGCGTTGTACCGATCGAGAAGGTCCTGGACCTCGCGGACGCCGTCCATGACGTTGCCCTTGACGTCTTTGGCCGGGTCGAGCTGGGGCTCCTGGCTCAGGTAGCCGACAGTAAAGCCGGGCGTGAGCCGAGCCTCGCCGGTGAACCCGTCGTCGAGGCCGGCCATGATCCGGAGGAGGCTCGACTTCCCTGCCCCATTCGGGCCGATGACGCCGATCTTGGCGCCCGGGTAGAACGAGATCGAGATGTCCTCGAGAACCGTTCGGTCGGGCGGGTAGTGGCGGGCGAGCCTGTAGGTGCTGTAGATGAACTCGGCTGGCATAGGAGGAGCCTACCGCTCAAACGCCGCTCCAGTGCTGATCGGGCGCCCGCAACAGAGGCCACGACCGAGATCGGTCGCCGCATGTCGGAGACTATCGGCCTAATCGTCAAGCCCTGGACGACTTCAGGAGTTACCCATGACCGACAGGATCCTCTCGCGCCAGTTCCACGGGGCGGAGGGCGCCGAGGCGTGGCGTGTGCTGCCCGACGGCGCCTTTGCGTTCTTCCGGACCGACTCGTTCAGCGCGTCCGCCCGATTTGTCGAGGCGATCAGTGGGCTCATAGGTGAGGGCGACAAGCCCGACATCGACATCCGCGGCGACGGTGTGACCGTTCTGATTCGGGCATTCAAGGGTCGCGACTTCGGCCTCGTGCAGAGCGACCTCGAGCTCGCACAGGCGATCTCAACAACTGCCCGCGAGATCGGGCTCAACGCCGAGCCAGCGGCAATCCAGAGCCTCTCGATCATCCCTGGCGCATCAGACAGACGCGGGATCATGCCGTTCTGGCAAGGGGTGCTCGGCTACGACCGACGGCCGGACAGTCCCGACGAGGACCTGATCGATCCGCACGGACGCTTGGCGCCGTTCTGGTTCGAGGAGATGGACGAGTTGCGGGCCGACGGTGCGGGGACCATCCATCTCGTCGTGTGGGTGCCGTGGGACGAGGCCGAGTCGCGCGTGGCGGCAGGCCTTGCGGCTGGTGGCCGGATCGTCCGCCACAATGTCGAGGAGCAGTTCTGGACACTCGCCGATCCAGCCGGCAACGAGGTGGACGTCGCGACGACGTCAGCGCCGGATCAGGCCGAATAAGGGGCCATGCGCTGCGGGCGTCGGCTAGCCGGCCTCGGCGATCACCCCGATGGAGACACGGAAGCCGGCCCGCCGCTCAGGCGGCGGCATGAGCGTCCCCTGGCCAACCGGGGCGACTCCCGGGAAGTAACTCAGCCACTCCTCGTAGAAGGTGTCGAACTCGGATCGGTCGTACAAGGACCAGTTTGCCCACACGACTTTGTCCAGGGAGCTTCCCTGTTCTTCGAGAGTGGCCTTCAAGTTGCTCAAGCACTGCCGCGCCTGGTCCTTGATACCGCCGGTCACGGTCTGGCCGGTCTCCTTATCGACCGGTCCAATTGCGGACACATAGATCATCCCGCCGGCTGCGACCGCGCGGCCGTGGCCGACCGAGATTCCGGACGGGTCCGGCCCCTGGGCAGCGTTGCCGCCGCCCCACCGTTCCTTGAGCTTGCGGCGAGGCATCGGCCGAGCGTGTTCCTCGGTGGGAATCCCGAACTCACCGGGCGGCAGCCTGACGCCGTTCCGCTTGAATTGCCCCATGAACGTCGGCCTGAAGCCGGTCGGCTTGAGCTCGCCCTCGACCTTGCCCTCGCGAACGCCCGTCTGCTCGAAGGCGAAGATGTCCTGGGTGAGGATCTCCTCGTCTTCGATGCCGAAGACCTCGGTGATGTTGACGATTTTGCGGGAACCGTCCTTTAGGCGGGCCGTGTGGACGATCAGGTCGACGGCGGAAGCGATCTGCTCGCGAATAGCCCAGAGGGGCATCTCATAGCCCGTCATCAGGATCATCGTCTCGAGTCGACGGAGCATGTCCTTGGGCGTGTTGGCGTGGCCCGTCGACAAGGAGCCATCGTGGCCGGTCGTCATTGCCTGGAGCATGTCGAGGGCCTCGCCGGCCCGACACTCACCGACGATGATCCGGTCCGGGCGCATGTGCATCGCATTGCGGAGCAGGTTCCGGATCGTGATCTCGCCCTCGCCCTCGAGGTTCGGCGGACGGGCCTCGAGGGTGACCACGTGCTCTTGGCGTAGCTGGAGCTCGGCGGCGTCCTCGATCGTCACGATCCGTTCGTCGTTCGGGATGAACGACGAGATCACGTTGAGCGTGGTGGTCTTGCCGGAGCCTGTTCCGCCCGACACAAAGACATTGAGCTTGGCCCTGATGCAGGCGTCCAGGAACTCGAACATCTCGCTCGTGGCGGTGCCGAAGCGAATGAGGTCCTCAACGGTGAACGGCTTGGCGGCGAACTTGCGGACCGTGATGACCGGCCCGACCAATGAGAGCGGAGCGATGATCGCGTTGACGCGGGAACCGTCTGCGAGGCGGGCGTCTACCCGCGGGCTCGAGTCGTCGATGCGGCGTCCAAGCGGGGTGATGATCCGGTCGATGATCCGCAGGACGTGCTCGTTGTTCAGGAAGTGGGTGTCGACGCGGAGGATCTTGCCTCCCCGTTCGATGTAGATCTGGTTCGGCCCGTTGACCATGACCTCGGTGATCGACTGGTCCTTGAGGAGCGTCTCCAGCGGCCCGAGACCCGTGACATCGTTGACGGTCTCGTCGATCAACTTCAGCCGTTCGCTCTGTGTAACGGCGAAGTTGTTCGCGCCGATCACGCGATTGACCAGGTCTTCGATCAGCTTGGTGGCCTCGGCAGGCGGGATGTCGACGAGCGCGTCAAAGGCTCCGACGACTTCCGCCTGGAGGGCCATCCTGACGGTCCGCAGCAATACTTCCCGCTCCGGAGTCGAAGCGGTCGCCTGCAGCGGTGGAGGGACCACTGGTATCGGGACGGCAGGGATCCCGTTGCTCCCTCGCTGCGCCCGTTCTACCCGTTGCATTAGCCCCATGGCGTAGTCTCCCTCTCGGAGGTGGCGACGGGAGGAGCATACCGCCCCATTGGGCCTAATGGGTGCGGGCGCGCACCCTTTCGTACTATTCGCGGCCTGTCGCTCGTAGGTCAGGAACCGGGTTCGCGAGGGCGCACGCCCTTCCCCCGAGCCGGCCGCGACTGTCGGGTAGCCGACAGGACCCGGGCAACGCATCTGTCAAGACGGGCACATGTCCGATCGCGGACAATGGGCTCATCAGTCATTCGACCGATGATCGCGCCGCCGGAGCAAGGTCGGCCCGTCGTCGTTCGCCCGATGACGGTCGGGCGCCAGCGATAGACGGTTCGAGGTAGCGATCGTTCGCATCGGCATGCCGAGGTGTGCGAAAGAGGTGGAGCGAGAATGAGCACGCAACTATTGCACGTGATCAGCACCCCACGAGGGCTTGCATCGAACACGGGTCGCGTCTCGAGCGCGCTGCTCGAGGGGATCATGGAGGAGGACGATGACGTCGTCGTAACGACGCTCGACCTCTTCAAGGCGGACCTGCCCTCGGTGGCCGGACGGAACATCGAATCGAAGTACAAGCTGATGACCGGCCAAGCACTCGACGACCAAGCCTCCCGAGACTCATGGCGCGAGATCGAGCGGACCATCGAGCAGTTCCTCGCCGCGGATGTGTACCTGCTGACGGTCCCCATGTGGAACTTCGGAATCCCCTACGTGCTGAAGTACTACATCGACGCGATCGTCCAGCCGGGCTACCTCTTCAGGTACAACGCGGACGGCTCGGTTGAGGGTCTCGTCCATGGCAAGAAGATGATCGTCGTATCGTCGCGCGGGAGCGACTATTCCAACGAGCAAATGAAGGCCTACGACTTCGTCGAGAGCTACCTGCGGACGATCCTGGGCTTCGTCGGCATCACGGATATCCGCTTCTTCTTCGCTCAACCGATGGACATCTCACGCGACACCCGAGTGGCGGCGGCACGCGCGGCAATCACCGAAGTCCGAGCGTACGCCTCGAGCGGCCTCTGGCGACCCGACGAGGAGCCGGCCATCGCCGAAGCCGTGTCCTAGCCAGGTCAGAGGGCTGCGACTGCGGCTTCCAGGCGCGTCGTGGCCGTGGCGTGATCCGTATCGGCGTCGAACCACATCGGCTCGCCGACGACTAGTTCGACGTCACCCCTGATTGGCCCCCGGAATTGCCGTCGGTCGACGATCGACATCGAGTGGATCTTCAGCTTCATCGGGATGATCGGAGTCGCTCCTTCGACGGCCATGAGGCCGGCCCCCGCCTTGAACGGTTGAAGCGGTCCGCCCAGGGTGAGCTTGCCCTCCGGGTAGATCAGGACGCTGTAGCCCTTGTCGAGGCGCGAGCCGAGCAGCTCGAGGCTCTTCCGGACGCCGCCCTCACGCTGGAGCGGGAACGCGTTCGCGAGGACCGACGCGAGGATCCCTTGGATCGGGTTGCCGTAGATCGAATCGGCCGCGGCCGCGACCGACAGCTTCCACCGGATCCCGAGCGGGAGACGGGACAGGATGATTCCGTTGTCAAGGTGGAGGCAATGGTTGGGCGTGATGAGGAAGGGACCATCGGCGGCGTGCATCCGCTCGAGGCCCGTCGTCCGGACGCGATAGAAGACATGGACGAAGGGGTATATCAGCACCACCTGGCAGGCGATACCGAGCGCCCGCACCAGCGGCGACAGCGGCCAGCGCCACGCTCGCTGAGCGGCCTTCGTATCCCGCGCCACCTCGACGAGGGCGATGAGATCGGCGACGGTCGCGTCCGTCGGAAGGGCGTCGTCGTCGACGAAGATCCCGAGCTCCTCCTCGATGACGCCGAGGAGTTCGACGCGACGCAGCGAGTCGAGGTCCAGGTCACTCGAGAGCGTGGCGGTGGCTCTGATAGCGGCCGGGTCCAGACCGGCGAGACTCGCCACGATCGCGACCACGGGGTCCACGTTGGCATCGACGTTGTCGCGGGCAACCTTCGATGCGGCAGCAGGGATAGGTGCCGAACCTGGCCGCTCGAGCTCCTCCAGGCGGGCGAGGATGACCGGCTTCCGAACCTTCAGGGTGTGCGTTCGCGGGAGGTCAGGGTCGGGCCAACGGGTGGAGCCGCGGATCTGCTGGTGAGGCGCCAGACGCCGGTTCGCGGTCTGGATGACGTCGTCCTCCACGGACGGATCGGCGAGCAGGAGCACGGCGTGCACGCGGAGGTCCGCGCCGAGAGGCCAGCCGACCACGGCCGCATCCTGGACGCGGTCGTCGTCGTTGAGCACTGCCTCGACGTCCTCAGCGTAGACCTTCTGGCCGTCGGGCAGGGCGAGCATGTCCTTCTTCCGGCCCCGAAATGTCAGCATCCCGTCCTTCGTGAACGCCCCGAGATCGCCGGTGTGGTACCAGCCGTCGGTGTCGATGGCGGCGGTCGTCGCCTCCGCGTTCTGCCAATAGCCCGCGAAGCGTCCCGGCCCGCGAGCAAGGATCTCGCCATCCTCTGCGATCCGGGCCTCGACGCCCGGGATGGGCTCGCCGACCGTTCCCAGGATGTTTCGCTCCGGCCGGGTGAAGCTCACCACCGGACCCATCTCGGTGGCGCCGTACCCCTGCAGGACGTCGACGCCCATCTCGGTCCAGCGCTGGGCGACGTCGATATCAAGGGCCGACGCCCCCACCCCGATCGTGTGGAGCCGGCCGCCGAACTCGCGGAGGACGGGCCGGAACAGCAGCCGCCGCAGCCATTTCGGGGCGCGAGCGGCGAGGCGGTGGGCCTGGTCGAACCGCTTGCGGCGGCCTGTCTGGTCGACCCGCCGCTCAATCGCCGCATCGAGCAGCCGCAGGCCCTGGGGAACGATTAGTAGGATCGAGACCTTGAAGTCGCGGAAGGTCTTCATCAGAACGGCCGGCTGGCGGCTGACCGGGTAGACGATGCTCGCGCCGACTGTCAGTGGGGCTATGAATCCCAGGACCTGTTCGTACAGGTGCGACAGCGGCAGCACCGAGAGCAGACGGTCGCGCTCGCCGAATGAGATGACCTTGGTCATCGTCGTCGCGCACGCCAGAAGGTTGCCATGACTGAGCATCGCGCCCTTCGGCTCGCCTGTCGTTCCGCTCGTGAAGACGATCTCGGCGAGCGTGGCGCCGCCTATCTGCGCGGGCGGCAACGGCTCGGCGCGCCGGGCGAGGTCCGGCAGCGTCTCGATCCAGACGATCGGGAGGCCCATCTCGCGAGCGGATGCCTCGGTCTGACGGCTGGCGACCACGACCTTGGCGTTCGTCTGGGCGACGATCTTCCGACCGAACTCGACCGTGTGGCGAACATCGAGCGGGACGGCGACGCCGCCGGCGTGGGCGATGGACAGGAAGGCGATCCCCCACTCCGGTCGGTTGACTGCCCACAGGATCGCGCGATCGCCGTCGCCGAGACCGGCATCGGCGAGGACGCGGGCGGCACGTGGGACGGTTGAGGCCAGGTCGCGATAGCGCCAGGTCCGCGTCCGAAAGAACGGCCGGATGAGGAGCGCGGGTCGACGATCGAACCGCGTGGCTCCCTCGCGGACCAGGTCGATCAAGGTCTCCAAGCGTGGACGCTCCCGAGCCGCGTCGGTCACTCGATGCGCCTTGCAAGCGACTCGAGTGTCTCCGAGGCGCCTTCCTGTAGCGGGGGGTAATGACTGAATACAATGGTGTTGACGTCCAGGGACGCGAGGCGTTTCACAGCCCGACGCGCGGTCGTCACATCGTCGCTGTAAAGCGCGCTCGCGTACGACACGCGACCGAAGCGGCGTTGCAGGGTATCCCCGACGAACAGCACGCCGTCCCGGCGCCCGTACAGGCAAACGCTGCCCGGCGTATGGCCCGGGGTGTGGATCACCTCGAGTCCGCCGAGCATCGGCAGCACGTCACCGCTCTCGATCGGCACGAACGCTGGTGGCTCCGGGGTCATTGCCGCGAAGATCCGGCCGCGAGACGGGCGCCGCAGCGTGTCGCGCCATGTCGTGGCCAGTGCTGCCGCGTCGGCTGGGTGGATAAGGATCGGGATCCCTTCGAGGGCCAGTTCCCGAGCGGCACCGGCATGGTCAGGATGACCGTGGGTGCAGACGACTCGGGCGAGCGCGGAGATCGAGCGCCCGTGACCATCGATGATCGAGGCAATCCGCCCCGCCGACCCGGCATACCCGCAGTCGATGAGCGATAGCTCGGGTTCGAGAATGAGGTGGGCCTTGACCCGCCTGAGCTCGATCGCTTCGACGTCGCGAATTGAGCGGCCCTCCCGATCATCGGACGAGGCTACACGGACCCCCGTCCCCAGACGTCTCGCCAGGCCGATTGTGCGCCAGCTGATCCGTCAGGCAGGTTGCCATGGGTGCGATGCTCTGCTCCAAGGGAGACGCGATGTCCGCCGAGCAGAACGCCAAATCTGGTTCGTCGGTATTTCGAGGAGTGTGTCAACAGAGTCAATGGGGCGGATCAGGAACGTGCGCTTGCGACCGTCGACGAACTCATGACTGACGACTTCGCGATGTTCTACAGCAGCGACACCGACGCCGAGGCGACCCGCGGTCAAGAACTTCACAAGGAGTTCCTGGTCGAGCACGCGCGGAACTCTCCTGACGACCACTGGACCGTCGAAGCGCTCCTCGCCGACGACGAAGGGGCCGCTTGCCAGTGGCGCATTCAGTCGCGCCACGCCAGGACAGGCAACTCGATCGACGTGCGCGCGGCGGACTTTTTCCGAGTCCGCGATGGTCGACTTGCCGAACTGCGCCGGTTTCTCGACTTCAAGGACCTCGGCCGCCAAACACGGGCTTCCGCGCCGTAGCGACGATGTCGATCCGACTGTTCTACGACCGCTGGCCGCAGTACAACCGGCGCTTGACTGAAATCGTCGGTGCGATGACAGACGAGCAGCTCGCGATCCGGCCGGCGCCAGAACGCTGGCCGATCTGGGCGACGGTCGGCCACACCGCTGCCGCGCGCACATACTGGGTCTGCGGCGTCCTGGGCGAGGCCGGGGCCGAGACGACGCCGTTTGGCGATCCGATGAGCGGTGTCGGCTGGGAAGACGATCTCACCCATCCACGAGGCGCCGCGGAGCTCGTGGGGGCCCTTGATACGACCTGGGCGATCATCGACCGGTGTTTGGATCGTTGGACGCCCGCGATGCTGCAGGAGCCTGTCGAGCGGTTCTACGGCGACGAGCGCCAGGTCCACTCTCGCGCCTCGATCCTGCAGCGCCTCCTGACACATGAGGCCTACCACTGCGGCGAGCTGTCGCAGACCCTCGGAATCGTCCGGCTGCCGCAGATCGATCTCTGGCGCCCGGACTGACGGCCGCTTACTCGTCGCGAACGTCGCCCGCGTGGACGATGTTGTCGAACTTCCGCCACAGGATCGTGACAAGCAACGCTGAGCCCAGGAACCCGAACCAGAACGGGGCCGTGATCCCGTACGTCCTCGCCAGCAGGCCACCGATCGGTACTCCGATCACCATCCCGCCGACGATCGCGACGCGGTAGACCCCGCCGACGCGCCCGAGCAGCTCGTTCGGGACGGCGCGCTGGCGCACGACCTCAGACGTGGTACCCCACACGAAGGCATGTGCCCCGAACACGACCAGCATTGCCAGGGCGATCGTCGGTGATGTCGTCAGGGCAAGCACCAGATGGGTGCCGGTCTCGATGAGCAGCCCCACTCGCATGATGTCGGCCAACGAGAAGCGCCGAACCAGCCCGCCGTAGGAGCCGATCCCCACGATCCCGCCGACCGCTATCGCCGTCGTCAGGAGACCGAACCCCACCTCGTCCATGCCCAGCCGATCGCCGGCATACAGCACCAGCACCGACCATGCCGCCCCGAATGTGACGTTGAACGTGAAGATCGTGATGGCAAGGGTACGCATCGGCGGGTGCGCGACGAGCCAGCGGATCCCCTCAGCCATCTCGGACCGCAGGCCGGCCCGTTCGCGCAACTCGGTCCTCGTGCTGATGACGACGCGCGACACGAGGAGCGCGCCCAGCGCGAAGCAGGCGGCATTCGTCGCGAACGGCAGGGCCATGCCGGCGGCGAACAAGAAGGCGCCGATCGGCGGCGTCAAGAGCTGGTTCGTCAGCACGAAAGCGCCCTGCATCCGGGAGTTGGCGATTGGGAGGTCGTCGCGGTCCACGAGACCCGGGAGCAGGGTGCTGCTGGCGGAGTCGGCGAAGGTCTCAGCGGTGCCAAGGAGGAACAGCACGCCCAGCACCACGGCGATGTTGACGCTGTCGCTGACGATCGTGGCGACGAGTGCAATCAGCACGAGGGAACGAAGCAGGTTCACCACGACGACCATTCGGCGTCGGTCGAACCGATCGGCGGCGGCGCCGCCCAAGACGCCGAATAGAAGCACCGGCAGGTACTCGCACATCAGGGCCATCGCGACGAGCAGCGGGTCCCGCGTCTCGGACGCGACCAGCAGCGGGCCGGCTGCGAGCGCAATGCCGTCGCCCGTGTTGTTGACGATCGCCGCCGAGAGGAGCCAGCGGAAGCTCCGTCCAAGCCTGGCCGGCGCGATGGTCTCAGCGATCGGAGCGAGAGGAGATCGCACCGGCCGCAGGATACCAACCGTTGCACGCCGCTACGGAGGTCGCACAATGAGGTCGTGGGTTACGACCTCGATCGGTTTCTGAGTGAGCAGGCCCGCGTCTACGACAGCGTGCTCGAGGAGCTGCGGCGCGGGCACAAGACCGGCCACTGGATTTGGTTCATCTTTCCGCAGATCGCCGGGCTCGGGCACAGCGCCTTGTCGCAGCGCTATGCGATTTCCACGCTGGACGAGGCGCGTGCCTATCTGGCTCACCCAGTCCTCGGGGCCAGGCTGCGCGAGTGCGCCGGGATCCTCCTCGGGCTCGAAGGACGGACGGCGGAGGCGATCTTCGGCTCAACCGACGCAGTGAAGCTGCGGTCCTGCATGACGCTCTTCAATCGGGCCGTGCCCGACGACCAATTGTTTTCACAGGTCCTGGAGCGTTACTTCGACGGAGTCCCTGACGGGTTGACGGACCTCCGGCTGGAGTCAGGAAGCCCGGCCGGCTGAGCCGCCTCGTGGTCCAGCGATCGCGGGCTCATTGAACCGCGCCGATCATGGGCCAGCAACCGGGTCAGCCTCCCCGCCCGGGGGGTGGCTAGCCCGCTCGAGTTCGCCCGGTACCCGGCTGGGCGGAAGGCCTCGTCGATCCTACGGTGAGACGTGTCGCGAACAGGACCGCTCGGACGGCCGGGTGGCAACCGCGTCACCATCGAGGAGGGACGGAGGCGCCGATGCGGGTCAATCGCCGATTTCTGTACTGGGGCATCCTGCTGGTTGCCCTCGGCGGCGTCCTCGTCGCGGCCGACCTGGGCGCCGTCGACACGCCGGCGCTGGCGGACGCCCTGCGGCTGTGGCCGCTCGCCATCGTCGCGATCGGGCTGAGCCTCGTGCTCCGGAAGACTCGATGGAGCCTTGCCGGCCTTATGCTCGCCGCGGCGCTCCCCGGCCTCGTGCTGGGTGCCGCGTTCGCCGTCGTTCCGCGGTTCGCCGGGAACTGCGGCGCGCGGGGCGACATCGCGACCGTTGCGACCACGGAGGGCAGGTTCGACCGGTCGGCCACGGTATTCGTCAGAAGCGGCTGCGGGTCGCTCAACGTGACCACCGTGCCCGGCAACGGGTGGCGACTCAACGCCGGCAACACAACCGGACGCACCCCGAAGATCGACTCGTCAGCCCAGTCGCTGTCGGTCGACGCCACCAGCGACCGCGACCGAAGCTTCCTCGAGGCCGGCCGTGACTCCTGGGATCTGACGTTGCCCACGACGGACCTCGACGAGCTGTCGATGGTCGTGACCGCGGGCCGCGGCCAGATCAGCCTGGCCGGGGCGCGCATCAAGCATTTCGCCCTCACGGTCAACGCATCCGAGTCCGTCGTTGACGCTTCGGCGGCATCGATCGCTGACGTGTCAGCGGTCGTCAACGTCGGGTCGCTGTCGTTGACTCTGCCGGCGGCCAGCGATCTGACCGGTTCGTTGCGAGTCGGCGGCGGTGAGCTCCGGATCTGCGCGCCGCCGGGACTCGGGCTGCGTGTCATGTCCAGGGGCGTCGCCGGAGGGGTCATCGTCGACGGCGTCGATCAGCAGGAGTCGAACTGGCAGAACCCCGAGTTCGCGTCAGCGACGCACCGCGCCGACCTCACCGTCCGAGCCACGTTCGGTGCAGTCGAAATCAATCCCGTTGGAGGATGCTCATGAACCGCCGTCTCTACCGTTGCCGCCATAACAAGATGCTGGCCGGGGTCGCCGGGGGTGTGGCCGAGTACTTCGACCTCGACCCCAGCCTCGTGCGGATACTCTTCGTCGTATCGATCTTCTTCGGCGGGATAGGTCTGCTGTTGTACATCGGCATGGCAATCATCGTGCCGCTCGAGCCCGTCTCGGCGGACGCCTCCGGCGCGACTGACGCAGCCAGCGAGGCGACGACCGTGCCCGAAGGGCATCGTCATGCGCCCCGCGGTGACGGACCCTGGACGACGCTGGTCGGGGGCGTCCTGATCTTGTTCGGCAGCCTGGCCCTGGTTGACAGGTTCCTGCCAGCGTTGGACGTCGAGCACTTCGTCGTGCCGATCGTCATGATCGGCATCGGGGTCGCTCTGCTTATGAGGGCCGTTCGACGGGAGCCGATGGAAACTTGATCGGCAGCATCGTCCTGGTCGCAGGACTGCTACTGATCCTGGCAGGGCTGGCGTCAGCCCGGATCCCCGGCGGGGCGACATTCGCTCGGCCGGGGATCGATCGTTCCCCGCGGGGCGACGACGAGACGACGGGCGGCGTCTTCGCGTTCGCCCGTCGCGGGGGTGACCCGATCCGGGCATTCCTGCTCTCGCCGATCCATCCCGCCACCTGGTACGCGAACGCCGCGATCGCCCTCGGGTTGTTCGTCGGCCTCGCATCGGCCGCGATGATCGGGACCCTCGTGTCGATCGGGTTGACAGTCCTCCTGGCTGGCGTCGGCATCATCTTCATCGCACTGGCCATCGAGGGGTCGCGCCTCGTTGCCCGGATCGAGCGCTGGCGGGCGTTCGTTGGTGAGCCCGTACGGCAGGTTCCCCACCCTTATCGGCCGCTGCGGGGCGGCGTCCTGAACATTCTGCGCGCCGAATTCGCAGATGAGAGCCGCTGGCGCGATGTGCTTTACGTCGCGATCAACCTGCCGCTGTCCATCATTGAGTTCTTCGTCGCGGCGCTCGTCTGGACGCTGGCCCTGTCACTCCTGACCATGCCCATCTGGTACGACGCCGCTGATGGTGCGTCGCTGCCCGGGATTCTCGGGCCACTATCGAGCCACGACGCCCCGATCATCGTCCTTCGCACGCTCCTTGGCGCCGCTCTGCTCCCGGTGGCGGCTTCGCTGTCGCAGGTCTTGATGGCCCTCCATCGGGCGGTCGTCGGAGGCCTCCTCTGCACTACGGAGAGCCGCGAGCTGCGGCGCCAGGTCGAGACGCTCCGGAAGAGCCGGTCGGCCGTGATCGATGTCGAAGCCAGCGAGCTGCACCGCATCGAGCGCGACCTCCATGACGGCGCCCAGCAGCGGCTCGTGATGCTGACGATCGACCTGGGCCTGGCCAGCGAGCGGATCGACACGGATCCGGCGGCCGCCAAGCAGCTCATTCTCGAAGGGCAGGAGCAAGCGCGCGAGGCGCTCGCCGAGATCCGTCACCTGGTTCGCGGTGTCGCGCCGTCGATCCTGCTCGATCGAGGCCTGGCCCCGGCGTTGGCGTCCATCACGGGGCGGGGGTCCGTGCCAACGGTGCTGGTCAGCGATATCCCACCCGGGGAGCGGCTGTCGCCCGCCACGGAGCGAACGGCCTACTTCGTCGTCACCGAGGCCCTGGCCAATGTCGCCAAGCACAGCGGCGCCCAGCATTGCGAGGTGCGCTGCAGGCGGGAAGGCCCGCGGCTGGTCATCGAGGTCTGGGATGACGGCGCCGGTGGCGCTCGCGTGGAAGCGGGAGGCGGTCTGGCGGGCCTCGCAAGCCGGATCGCCGGCGTGGACGGCACGTTCTCCGTGTCCAGCCCCGCCGGCGGCCCGACGCTCGTACGGGCCGAGATCCCGCTCGCCGCAAGCAACGCCACCGCCCCGGGGACCTGGCGCGGCCCCGGATCCTAGGAGCCGAGGTAGGTCAGGACCGCGAGGACGCGGCGGTGATCGTTCTGCGAGTCAGGGAGCTCGAGCTTGCCGAAGATGTTGCTGATGTGCTTCTCGGTCGCGCCTTCGGTGATGCCCAGGACCTTTGCGATCCCGACATTCGTGCGACCCTCCGCCATGGCCGCGAGCACCTCCCGTTCGCGAGGCGTCAGGGCGGACAGCGGATCGTCGGCGCTGTTGCGAACCATGAGCTGGGCGACCACCTCGGCATCCAGCGCCGTGCCGCCGCGCGCGACCCGACGCAGGGCGTCCATGAACTCGGGGATGTCACCGACACGATCCTTCAGCAGGTAGCCGACGCCGCCGACGCCGTCCGCCAGCAGCTCGGTCGCGTACTGGCGCTCGACGTACTGGCTCAGCACCAGGATCGGCGTGCCCGGAACGCGCCGCCGCGCCTCGATCGCGGCCCGGAGGCCCTCGTCGCGCTGGCTCGGCGGCATCCGCACGTCGACAACGGAGACGTCCGGCTGATGCTCTGCGACCGCCTCGACGAACGCGTCACCGTCGCCGACTTTCGCGACCACGGTGCCACCCGACTCCTCGATGAGCCGGGCGATCCCTTCGCGAATGAGCACGGAATCCTCGGCGATGACGACTCGGAGCGGTGCGTCCTCCATCGCAAGGAGTCTAGGGCTTCGGCCGCCACGGTTAGCGGCGGACCCGAGCGCGGCGGGCGCGGCGTTGGCTATCCGCCATGGGAGATCGAGTCGACGATCTGCTGGATTTCCCGCTCGATCTCGGGGCTGGCGCCTTCGTAGGCTTCAGCCTCGATGCCGCGCCGGAAGGAGACGCCTGGGCAGGAAGCGGGCGACTTGCGCGATTCGGGCTACTCGAACTGGATCGAGTCGACGATCTGCCGCATCGCCCCGTGCAGCGCCGGCATTGTATTGACCGACCACGAGCCGTCGATCCACACGACGGTCCCATCCACGTCGATGATCCAGGCGTTGATCGTATCGCCAAGCGCATCGGGCCAGCGGCCACCGGCCGGCCCGTCGGCCTCGTTGTACCAGAGGTAGAACTCGGTGGGCGCACACTCGATGTCTTCGCGGACCCGGATCGTCACGAGCTTCGCCGGGTGCCCGCCGATCGTGACGTCTGACGGTCCGCCGACCAGGTCGGTGCCAGGGATCGACGAGACTGCGGCGGCGAGCTCGGCCGGGGTGTCACCGGCCGGAGGGTCCAAAGGTTCGTGCGCACAGGGATCGGCATAGACATTGGTTGGCGCGTCGGTCCAAAAGATGAACGCCGCCTGGCCTGCCTGGGTGAAGATCCGGAATCCGTCGTGGCTGATCCAGCCGGACGGCATGTCCACCGAGAGGGACTTGCCAGAGCGGATCATCGAGTGCCTGCCGGCCTCGATCAAGCCGTCCGGAAAGAATGCGAGGTCGCTCGGCGATGGGCTGGGCGCCGCCGTCGGCGGGAGTGAGACGGACGGCGACGGCGATGGCGAGACGGCGGGTGCGACGCCCACGATCCCACCGGTCCTCGGGAGGAGATAGATACCGACGACCGCGACGACCACTACAGCGGCGGCCGCAATCGCGAACTTGGCAAGGGAATTCATGTGCGTGGACCTCCGCGCCGGCCACCAGGAGCGGCGCTGTGGGGTCGCGTCCAGCATGGCGAGAACGTCGTCCACGACGCGGGCCGCGGACGCGTGATCGTCCGTGCGAAGCCACGACCGGACGATGCGCGTCGTGTCGCGATCGGTGCTCATTGGGCAACCTCCCGCTGTGGCGGTCGCGCATCGGCGTCGAGCGCCGCACGCAACCCACGCATCGCGTGATGGAGTCGGGAATGCGCCGTCCCGACCGGGATGCCGAGGATGTCGGCGACCCGGTCGAGCGGCAGGTCGAGGTAGTGGTGCAACACCACCACCGCGCGATGGTCGATGGAGAGTCGGCGGAAGCCGCGCTCGAGCTCGTCGCGCGCGACGACCGAGCTCAGGTCGCCGTCTGCTTCGGCCTCATCGATCGGCAACAGCCGGAGATTGGGCGCCCAGCGCCGCTGCTTCCGGCCCTCGGCATAGCAGGCGTGCACGAGGAGCCGGTACGACCATGCCTCAAAGCGGGCCGGGTCGCGGAGTCGCGGAAGGTCCTGCCAGACCGCGAGCAGCGCCTGCTGCGTCGCGTCCTCGGCGAGGTCGAAGTCGCGCAGGATCCTGCGCGCCACGGCGAGGAACCGATCGGAGATCTCGGTGGCGAGAAGGGCGAACGCCCCCCTGTCACCGCGCTGGGATCGGATCACGAGATCGGTATCCATGCCCTTCCGCTCAACGGCATCGGTACGGTCCGATGCTCATCACACGGTATGGGTGCTCCGATCCGGAGAACTTGTCAATCCACGGCGCCGACCGTCGCGCCGTTGCTCACGTCGTGATGATGACCTTGCCTTTAGCGTGGCCGTCGTCGACCCAGCGGAGCGCATCGACGACCTGGCTCAGCGGGAATTGCCGATCGATGACCGGCTTGAGCTTGCCGGCGGCGATCAATTCCTTCAGGGTCGCCACGTCATCCGGGTTGAACGGCTTCCACCAGAGCATGAGGCCCGTCCACTTGTCGCTGGCGAGCGAGACGAATGGGCCGACGATTATCCCCGCCAGGATCGGGAGCGTAGAGCCGCCGAGCGCGACGTAGACGCCCTTCGGCCGAAGCGCGCGCCGGACCTGGAGGATCGGGTTGTGGGAGTCGGTGTCGAGGATCCAGTCGTAGCGCTCACCGGTCTTCGTGTAGTCGACCTTCTTGTAGTCGATGACGTGGTCGGCTCCGAGAGACTGGACGAGCTCCATCTTCTCGGTGCTCGAGATGCCGGTCACCTCCGCGCCCATCGACTTGGCGATCTGGACGGCGAACGGGCCGACGTTGCCCGACGCCCCCACGACCAGCACCTTGGCGCCTGGCTGGATCGTTCGGCCGTTGCGACGGCGAAGCCCCTGGAGCGCCAGGATCGCCGAGTGCGGCAGGGTTGCCGCTTCCTCGAACGTCATGCCGGCGGGCATGGAAGCGAACGCCTTCTCCGGCGCACAAGCGAACTCGGCGAAGGCGCCCTGCCCGAACGCGAACAGGTCGGCGAATACCTCGTCCCCTGGCCGGATTCGGGTCACAGCGGGCCCGACCGCATCGACGACGCCGGCCACATCGATTCCCATGCGTTGGTTTCTCGGCGCGCGCATGCCGATGAACGGCCGAACGAAGCCCGGCCGCGGGCCCAGGCCATCCAGGTCGGCCCGGTTGACGGACGCGGCTCGGACGCGGACGAGCACCTGGTCTTCCGAGGGCACCGGACGATCGACGTCCACCAGCCGCACGACGTCGGGCGATCCATACCGTTCCTGGATTGCAGCCTTCATCGCTCTACCCCGTGACGGGCGCACAACCTCTGCCGTGGGCCGAGAGTAACGCGGCCGAGCTCAAGCCGGCGATGGCTCCTGTAATGCCACCTGGTCCAACACCGCTTCGCCCGCGAGGAAACGACGGATGTTCGCGGTCGACCGCGCGACGACGCCGTTCATGCTGTTCCGACTGCCTCCGCCCAGGTGTGGCGTGACGACGATCTCCGGGACGTCCGCGAACGGGTTCGCCCCGTCGGTCTCGTGCTCGAGGACATCGAGCCCTGCGCCCGCCAGGTGGCCGCTCGCGACCGCGCTCCGAAGAGCCATCTCGTCGATGAGGCCGCCTCGTCCCGCGTTGATGAGATAGGAACCACGCGGCATCGTGGCGATCTCGGCCCGTCCGATGAGATGGTGCGTCTCGGATGTGAGCGGCACGTGAAGGGTGACGATATTCGAGCGCCGCAGAACGTCCTCGAACGGTAGCCATTTGACGCCGATCCGCGCCTCGACATCCGGCATGGAGCGATGAGAGTGATAGACGATCCGGGCTCCGAATGGGACGAGTCGCTCGGCCACAGCCTGTCCGATGTGGCCCATGCCGATGATCCCGACAGTTGCGTCGGCCAGATCGTCGATCCCGCGCGAAATGATCTCCCCTGGTACGAACCGCCCGGCCCGCGTCGCCTGGTCGCTGGCGGGCAATTGCTTGATGAGCGCCAGCATCAGCATGATCGTGTGCTCCGCGGCGCCAGTCCGATTGACTCCCGGGTTGTAGGCGGCGACGACGCCCGCCGCCGCAAGGGCTGATCGATCGAGAGGATCCGTGCCCGCGCCGATCATCTGGACGAATTGGACGGCCGGCGCCATCGCCAGCGTTGCCGCATCGATCGGACGCCGGGCGTTGACGAGTACCGTCGCATCGGCGGCGAGGCGGCGGAACTCCTCGTCTGAGAAGTCCGCTACCGCCATCACGGTGACGTCGTCGGGGAGTGCGCTGGAGAACCGATCAGCCAGCCACGCCAGCGCAGGATCGACGAGAAGCACACTAACCATTCAGGTCCCCTTCACCCAGACAGACACGTGCTGCCGGCTGGCGCTCGTAAACGGCTCGCGCGTCCAGCCCGCCCAGCGCTCCCGCAATCGCATGCCGGCGAGCTCTGCCATCAGGTCCAGCTCGGAGGGCCAGACGTAGCGGAACGGCCCCGACGACTTCTCCACGTTGCCGCCGCGGATCTCGAAGTGGTGCGAGATCAGCCCCTGGTTCGCGACGTCGTACTCGTCGACGCCCCAGTGGGTCTCGCTCGCGTCGAACACGACGAACCGCTCGCCGGGTGGCAGGCGCTGGAGGTCGGGCACGCCGACCTCGATGACGAAGCAGCCGCCGGGCTCGAGATGCCGGGCGGCGTTTTGGAAGCAGGCGACCTGGGCGGCCTGGGTCGTCAGGTTCATGATCGTGTTGTAGACGACGTACGCGAGGCGGAACGTCCCGTCGACCTTCGCGGTCGAGAAGTCGCCGATCGTGATCCCGATCCCCTCCCCTCCCGGCTTGGCCCGGAGTCGGTCGGTCATTGCCCTCGAGAGATCGATTCCGTGGACCTCGACGTCTCGGGCGGCCAGCGGGAGGGCGATCCGGCCGGTGCCGATCCCGAGCTCGAGAGCGGGGCCATCGCCGGCGAGTTCGGCCAGAAAGTCGATCGTCGGTCCGATGACGGCCGGGTCGAACATCATGTCGGACGTCTCGTCGTAGGTCGCCGCGACCCGTTCTCCGAAATGGCCATCCTCGTCGTGCATCGGCTCAATCTAACGAACGGGCCGCGCCGATGAGTTTCCAGACGCCGCGCAGTCCAAACTGACGATGGTCATGAAACGCGATCTCGAGCTCCGCGACGGGCGGCGGCTCATCGTCCATGCCGCAGACCGGTCGGGCGCGTCCGACGAGCTCACGCTGGTCTGGCACCACGGCTCACCGCAAACGGGCGCGCTCCTGGAACCGCTCGTCGCCGCAGCGGCCACTCGCAACATCCGACTCGTGTCGTACGCGCGACCCAGCTACGGCGGCTCCAGCCCGGATCGCGGCCGTGACGTCGGATCCGCGGCCGCCGATGTCGCGCAGGTCGCGGACGCGCTCGGAGTGGACCGCTTCGCCGTGATGGGCGCCTCCGGTGGCGGGCCGCACGCGCTCGCCTGCGCGGCGCTCTTGCCGGATCGGGTGATCGGGGCCGTCTGCCTGGCGAGTCCGGCGCCTCGCACGGACAGCTTCGATTGGTACGCCGGCATGGCGTCACCGGGGGCTTTGCGGGCTGCGGCCGCCGGGCGGGAGGCACGCGAGCGTTTCGCGGCCACTGACGAGTTCGACCCGAACAGCTTCACGACGGCCGATTGGGCGGCCCTGTCGGGCACCTGGGTGTCACTCGGTCGGGATGCCGAGCAGGCCACCAACGACGGACCCGAGGGCTTGATCGACGACGACCTTGCCTTTGCCGCGCCGTGGGGTTTCGACGTCGCTGAGATCAGCGTCCCGGTCCTTCTCGTCCATGGCGGTGAGGACCGTGTCGTTCCGCCGACCCACGCCGACGCGCTGCTGCGGGCGATCCCTGCCTCCGAGCTGTGGCTGCGACCGCGCGACGGCCACGTCTCGGTCCTCGACGCGTCCGCCGTCGGGACGGACTGGCTGCGCGATCTCCCTGGAATGTGAGGAGGAAACACAGATGGCCCGAGTCGTCGTTAATAACAGCCTGACTCTCGACGGAGTGATGCAGGCTCCGGGCCGGCCGGACGAGGACCGGCGCGGCGGCTTCGAACACGGTGGCTGGGCGCAGCCCTACTTCGATCCCGTCATGGCCGAGGCCGCCGGCGAAGGCATGGCAAGTGGCGCCGCGATGCTGTTCGGGCGGCGGACGTACGAGGACTTCGCCAAGGTGTGGCCCAACATGCCTGACGACAACCCGTTTACCGCCGTGCTCAACAACTCGATGAAGTACGTGGCGTCAAGGACCCTCAAGGAGCCCCTGTCGTGGAACAACTCCCGGCTTCTTGCCGGCGACGCAGCGGACGCCGTCGCCGCGCTCAAGGAGGAGCCCGGCAAAGACATGGTCGTTCTCGGTAGCGGCGAGCTGATCCAGTCGCTCATGCGGCGAAATCTCATCGACGAGTACCGTCTCCTGATCCATCCGCTCGTCCTGGGCTCCGGCCGACGCCTCTTTGTCGACGGCGGTCCTCTGGCCACGCTTCGGCTCGTCGACACGAAGACCACGACGACCGGGGTCGTGATCGCGACCTACCAGCCCGCCTGAACCGATCGCCGGGAACGGACGGCTACGCCGGAACGCCCTCGTAGGCTTCGCGGAGCTTCGCGACATCGAGCTTGGACATCTTCAGCATCGCTTCCATCGCTCGCCTGGCGCCATCGCGGTCTGGTCCCTCAAGCAATTCCGGCAGCTGCTTGGGAATGACCTGCCACGAGACGTCCGAACCGGTCCTTGAGCCAGCCGCACTGGCTCGGCTCGCCGCCGCCGTCGATGAGCGCGTCCCAATACCGATCGACCTCCGCCTGATCCTGGCAGTCGATCGAGAATGAGATGGCTTCTGTGAACTTGAAGTCGGGGCCGCCGTTCAGGCCGATGAACTTCTGGCCCGAGAGCGTGAAGTCGACTGTCAGCACTGCCCCCTCGGGCGTGCTGGGGTTGTCGGCCGGCGAGCGATTGACCTTGTCGATCCGACTGTCGGGGAACAGTGAGGTGTAGAGCGCTGCCGCCTCCTCCGCTGTGCCGTCGAACCAGAGACAGGGTGCGATCTTGGACATCGTCATTCCGTCCTTCCCGCGGTGTTGAGCGATGACCGCAAAGCCTACCGATACGAGCAGAATTGCGTCGCGCGCGTGGGCGAGCACCCTATGAGGTCGGGGGTTCGGCCGTATCCGTCGGCGAGGACGGGGGTGGTCAGTCGCCGGGGAAGCGACCAACCACCGTCTACCGTCCCGATGAGGTCCGAGGCGCGTGCTTCGCCCGCGACGATCTCACGAAGCGCCGTACGGCTGCGAGGAAATTGTTCCACTGCGATGGACAGAATTGAGCACCAGCGGCCGGCCCTCATTCGTGACAGGATTTGCTGATGCCCCTGACCGGAGAGTACGAACCATCCACGGCCGGCTGGGCGCGCAAGCAGGCCGAGCGCTTCGAGGCCTCCAACGGCACCCAGGCGGCTGACCTTCGAGGCCGTCCGATCATCGTGCTGACCTCGGTCGGCGCAAAATCCGGCAAGCTCCGGAAGACGGCCCTCATGCGAGTCGAGCACGATGGCGTCTATGCGGTTGTCGCCTCGCTCGGCGGGGCCGCCAGGAATCCCGTCTGGTACCACAACCTCAAGGCCAATCCCCAAGTCGAGCTGCAGGACGGACCGACGAAACGCGACTACATGGCGCGGGAGGTTACGGGCGACGAGAAGGCCGCGTGGTGGGAGCGAGCTGTCCAGGCGTGGCCCGACTACGCGAAGTACCAGACCAGGACGAAACGGCAGATCCCCGTGTTCGTGCTCGATCCAATCGACGAAGGGTGACGCGTGGCACGAACGCGGATGACGTTCCTTAAGCCGTTCACCACGCGTATCTTCAACCCGATCTCCCGACACGTGGCCGGCTGGCTGCCCCTCTTCGGCATCCTCTCTTACGTCGGCCGGAAGAGCGGTCGCCTGTACCACACGCCCCTCAACGTCTTCAAGCGCGGCGACGGGTATGTCTTCGCACTGACCTACGGGTCCGAGGTGGACTGGGTCAAGAACGTCCTGGCGGCCCGCGAGGCCGACCTGCGGACGCGCGGGCGCGACCTCCACCTCGTCGAGCCCGAGTTGTTCATTGATCCGACGCGGCGCCTGATGCCGCTACCGGTCCGGATCGTCCTGCGCCTGAACAACGTCAACGAGTTCCTGCACATGCGCCAATCCCCGCCAGAGCGCTAGCTCGCAGGTTCCGCGAGCCCGGGAACGTTTCCCTCCCCGGACGGAGGATCGCAAGGCCGCGATCACGGCATCCCGCGGGACCGGTGGGTGGATCCGCGTTCGACTTTGTCGAAGGATCATCGATCACCTCCGCCGGCGATGCTCGGCAGGCGTTCGTCCAGGTGCTTCACGAGCGGCCATGCTCCGGACGAGGTGTTCGAGATAACCGTGTACATGAGACCCGATGGCCGATCGTAGACGGTCCGACACGAGACGCCGGCGTCCATGCCCTCGAGCATGACCGTATCGCGATCGGATCGGAGCCAGAAGCCGAGTCCGTAGCGACTGCGCCCGTCCGGGGTCGTGCTGCGCGGCTCGACCAGCCGGTCGACTGACGGGATCGGCAGGATCCGGCCCGCGAACAGCGCCTTCCACAGGGCCTCGAGGTCGTGGATCGTCGAGTACGCGCCGCCGTCGCCCGCCCCCCGCACCGGCAGGTGCAGGACGTTCGCACGCCCGTCGGCGACGTAGCCGATCGCCGATCCGCCCGGGAGTCGATCCGACCGATCGAAAGCCGTGTCGACCATGGCGGCGGGATCGAGCACCCGTTCCTGGACCAGGTCGTAAAAGCTACGGCCGGCGGCGACCTCGACGGCGATCGATAGCATCACGTAGCCGCCATTGTTGTAAGCAAACTGGCTGCCCGGCGGCGTTTTCTGTGGAGGCCCGTCGAGGAGTGGAAGGTAGTCCGCCGGCGCGGCGAGGCGGTGAACCGGGAGGCCCATCACGTAGTCGTCGATGTCGCTGAGCTCCTCCTCGTCCAGGTAATCGCCCGCGCCCGACGTGTGGCCCAACAGGTGCTCGATCGTGACAGCGTCGTCGACCATCGGCAGGGCGTCAGGTAGCAGGCTCTGCAGGGTCGTGTCGCTGCGGAGCTCCCCGGATTCGATCAGCGAAGCGACGGTGAGCGCGGTCAGGCCCTTGGCTGCGCTCGCAATGGAGAACCGCGTCTCCAGCGTGTTCGGCCGCCTGTTCGCCCGGTCGGCGAAGCCGCGCGCCAGTTCGACGATGCGCTCATCGTCCCTGGAGACCGCGACGACGCCCGAGTAGTCGCTGCGGTCAGCCAGCGCCTCGAGATCTGTCCGAAGGCTCACGACCGAATGATGAACGCGTCGGCGTGGGGAGGCCTTGCGACATGCCTCAGGCGGCGACTCGGGCGCCCCGCCGCAGGTACTCACCGGTCAGCGACTGCTCGGCGCCGAGGAGCTGGCTCGGCGTACCGGTGAAGACGAGCTGCCCACCCCGCGTGCCGCCCTCCGGCCCGAGGTCGATGATCCAGTCGGCATTTCGGATCACGTCGAGGTTGTGCTCGATGACGATCACGGAGTTGCCGGCGTCCACCAGCCGATCGAGCATCGCCAGCAGGTGACCGATATCCGACATGTGGAGGCCGGTCGTCGGTTCGTCGAGGACGTAGATGTTGCCCTTGCGATGAAGCTCGCTGGCGAGCTTGATCCGCTGGCACTCGCCGCCCGAGAGGGTGCTCAACGGCTGCCCCAGGGTGAGGTAGTCCAGCCCGACGTCGCTCATCGCCTGCAGCTTGCGCACGATGTCGCGCTGGGCGAACGAATTCGAGGGCCTGGGCGACGGTCAGGGCGAGCACATCGCTCACATTTCGGCCGTCGAGGCTGTAGGCCAGAACCTCGTCCTTGAAGCGGCGGCCCTCGCAGATCTCGCACGGCGTCTTGACCCCGCCCAGGAACGACAGCTCCGTGTAGATCACCCCCGAGCCCTTGCAGTTTTCGCACGCACCCTTGGAGTTGAAGCTGAACAAGCCGGCATCGACCTTGTTGGCCGCGGCGAAGGCTTTCCGGATGTCGTCCATCACCCCGGTGTACGTCGCCGGATTCGAGCGCGTCGTGGTCCCCACCGCCGACTGATCGATGACGATCGCCTCGGGGTGCTGGGGCAGAAACACGCCGTCGATCAGTGAGCTCTTGCCGGATCCAGCCACGCCGGTGATCAGCGTCAGGACCGCCGTCGGGATATCGACATCGACGCCTTTGAGGTTGTTTTCGCGCGCGTCCCGGATCGGCATCCAGCCCTTGGGCGTCCGGACGTCCTCCTTGATCGGCAGCGACCGGTCGAGATACCGGCCGGTGAGCGTGTCAGCCCGCTGCAGGTCCGCGAAGGAACCCTCGAACACGATTTCGCCGCCGCCGGAGCCGGCACGGGGTCCCATGTCGATCACGTGGTCGGCGACCTTCATGACGTCCGGGTCGTGCTCGACGACGATCACCGTGTTGCCCTTGTCACGGAGCTTCTGAAGCAGCTCCGTGAGGCGATGCACGTCGCGCGGGTGGAGGCCGATGCTCGGCTCGTCGAGGATGTACATCACGTCGATCAGGCTGCTGGTCAGGTGCTTCACGGTCTTGACGCGCTGCGATTCGCCTCCGGAGAGCGTGTCCGTCTCGCGATCGAGGCTCAAGTAGTCGAGCCCGATGTCGACCAGGTGGCCCAGACGCTCGACGAGCGTTGCAACGATCGGCGCGGCGACCGGGTCGTCGATCGCCCGGACGACCGGGATCAGCTCGCCGACCTCCATGGCCGCGAGCTCGGCGATGTTGTGGCCGTTGATCTTCGAGCCGAGCGCCGCCTGGCTCAGGCGGGCGCCCTTGCAGAGCGGGCAGGTGCGCGGGCGGAGGTATGGCATGACCGCTTTCTGGGTCCGCTCCGATAGGGTTTTGATGTCGCGCCGGACGTAGTAGGCCTCGATCTTCTCGATCACGCCGAGGTATGTGGCGTTCATCGTCTTGTCGCCGATCGCGAGCTTGTACTTGCGGTCCTTGCCGTGCAGCAGGAGGTCCAACTCCTCGGGCGTGTAGTCGGCCACCTTCTTGTCGTTGTCGAAGAAGCCGGACGCGGCATAGGCGCCGATCTCCCAGCTGGACCAGAACGGGACCTGGATCGCGCCCTCGTTGAGCGACTTCGAGTGATCGACGAAGTCATCGGAGGCGATCCCGACCTTCCGGCCGAGGCCGTTGCACTCCGGGCACATCCCCTCTGGGTCGTTGAATGAGAAGGCGTTCGAGTAGCCGACGTGCGGCTGGCCGAGCCGCGAGAACAGCAGCCGCAAGGCGGTGAAGATGTCGGTGATGGTCCCGACCGTCGAGTGGGAACCGCCGCCGAGGCGCTTCTGGTCGACGATGACCGCCATGCTCAGGTTCTCGATCGCGTCCGCCTCGGGCTGCGGGTAGCGCGGCAGGAAGCTGCGGATGAACATGCTGAAGTTCTCGTACAGCTGCCGCTGCGCCTCGGTCGCGATCGTGTCAAACACGACCGAGGACTTCCCGGAGCCTGAGACGCCCGTGAAGATCGTGATCTGGCGCTTCGGGATGCGGAGCGAGATGTCCTTGAGGTTGTTCTCGCGGGCGCCCCGAATCTCGATGAACTCGGTCACAGATCCCTCCCTTGGTCAGCCAATCATCCCTGATTTATGACCAGGAAGCCGACCTAGCCCTGCTGAGCGATCTGGATCAGGTTGCCACAGCTGTCGTCGAAGACGGCCGTGGTCACCGGGCCCATCTCCAATGGCTCCTGGGTGAATCGCACACCGCGATCTCGCAAGCGGCTGAACTCGGCCTTGACGTCGTCCACGCCGAATGACGTGAACGGAATGCCGTCCGCGACCAGCGCCTCTTTGAAGGGACCCGCCGCCGGGTGCGCGTCGGGCTCGAGGAGCAGCTCGGTCCCGTCGGGATCCTGCGGCGACACGACGGTGAGCCACCGTGCCTCACCCATCGGGATGTCGGTCTTCTTCACGAATCCAAGGACGCCGGTATAGAACTGAAGGGCCTTCTCCTGGTCGTCCACCAAAACGCTCGTAACCACGATCCTCATCACGATCTCCTCTCGTCTGTGCTTGGCCACCGCTCGCTGATCTCGCGCAGTGGCGTCGTGTCCAGATAGTGAAATTTGTAGCGGCCGTCCCGCCGCGTATGGACCAGCCCGGCGGCCTCCAGGGCGTCGAGGTGTTGCGAGATCGCCTGGCGCGTCGACCCCAGTCCGTGCCTCGACGTCAGGCGGACGCAGAGCTCGAACAGTGTCTGGCCGTTCCGTTCCTGTAACTCATCGAGGATCGTGCGTCGGGTCGGGTCGGCGAGGGCCTTGAACACGTCGCCCATGCCCAGCATGATAGGCAAGGCGGTACTTGCCTGTCAATCGTCCACTACACCCGTCGGGATCGCGGGGTCGTGCAGCCTCAGCGGCGCGATGCAAAGCCGTCGGTCGCCTCGAGGAGGCGGCGGTCCATCTCGGCGTCGCCAGTGTGGCCGCCGCGGATGAACACCAGCTCCGCGCCGGGCCAGGCCTGCGCGAGCTGCCAGGCGACGTCCGGTGGGCTTGCCAGGTCCAGGCGGCCGTGCAGGAGAACGCCGGGGATTCCGGCCAGCCGCGAGGCGTTGCGAAGAAGCTCGTCCTCTTCGAGCCACGCCGCGTGCGAGAAGTAATGCGTCACGAGGCGCGCAAACGCGACCATGTAGGGCTCGTCCGCCCAGCGCGGGTGGGGTGAGACATAGCCCTCCTCGAGTGACAGCAACGCGTCCTCCCAGGTAACCCAGTCGCGCGCCGCCCGGAGGCCGACCGCCGGGTTCGGATGCGCGTTCAGCAGCCGGTCGTAGGCCGCAACGAGGTCGCCGTCGCGCTCGGCCTCAGGGACGCCCGCCCGGAAGCGCTGCCATTCCTCGGGGAAGAAGCGGCCGGTCTCGTAGGCGAGCCAGCGGACGTCGGCCCGGCGGGTCATGGTGATCGACAGAAGAACCATTTCGGAGACGCGCGCCGGGTGCCGCTCAGCATAGGCCAGGGCGAGTGTGACCCCCCACGACGCGCCCCAGACCAGCCACCGCTCGATGCGCAGGTGCTCGCGCAGACGCTCGATGTCGGCGATCAGGTGGTGGGTCGTGTTCGCCGACAGGTCGGTCGAGAAGTCCCCGGCGTGGGGTGTACTCAGACCGCAGCCGCGCTGGTCGAGCTGGATGATCCGGTACCGAGCTGGATCGAACCATCGGCGCCGGCCGGGGACGCTGCCGCTGCCGGGCCCACCGTGTAGCGCGATGGCCGCCTTGCCGGCGGGATTGCCCGAGACTTCCCAGTAGATCGATTGGCCGTCGCCGACGTCGAGCATGCCGGTCTCGTAAGGCTCGAGTGGCGGGTACGGGTTCGATTCGGCCACGGTCGGATCGTACCCGGAGCGAGACAACGGGATACGGCGAGGCGTTATCTTGGCGGTCTCGCAACGGCGTGTCTGGAGGGAGTCATGCGTCCGATCGCGCGCACCTTTCACCTGTTTGTCTCCTGGCTGTTCGTCGCCGGCCTCGTCGCGCAGGTGTTCCTGGCAGGTCTCGGGATCTTCAGCAGCGCGGCGTCGTTCGCAACCCATCGCGACGTCGGCTATTCGCTGTCGCTGATCCCGATCGTCCTCCTCGTGGCTGGACTGCTGGGCGGCCTCGGTCGTCGGCTGGCCCTGATCGCGGCGCTCGAGTTCGTTCTCATCATCCTCCAATCGGTCTTCGTCGCAATGCGCACCTCGGCTCCGGCGGTGGCGGCGCTCCACCCGCTTAATGGCTTCCTGATCCTCCTGCTGGCCATCGTCATCGCCCGCGAGTCCTGGCTGGCGCGGGCGGCCGCGTCAGCGACAGCGCCGCCGGCGAGCGAGGCGTGACGTGGACCGGCAGGCGTGGCTGACCGAGCGTCGAACGGCCGTCCAGGCCCAGTACGACGAAGAAGCGCCTAGCTACGACAACGAGGAGTCCGCATACCCCGTTCCCATGCACGCGGCGTTCGTCGAACGGCTGCTGGCAACGTGTCCGCTCGGCGGTCGCGTGCTCGACGCGCCATGCGGCACCGGCAAGTACTTCGCCCAGGTTGCCGCGTCCGGACGGCGCGTAGTCGGGGTTGACCAGTCAGCCGGAATGCTCGCCCAGGCTCAGGCCAAGGGGATCGCGGAATCACTCGAGCAGATCGGCCTCCAGGAGCTGCCATTCAATGCCGAGTTCGACGGGGCGATGACGATCGATGGGCTGGAGAACGTTCCGCCTGAGGATTGGCCGCTCGTGCTCGCGAACCTGCGGCGGGCGCTCCGACCGGGGGCACACCTCTACCTGACGGTCGAAGAGACCAACGACGATGAGATCGCGGAGGCGTTCGAGAAGCAGTCCGCCCAGGGCCTACCGGTGGTGCGTGGCGAGGTGATCGAGGGCGACACCGCGGGCTATCACTACTATCCGGGACGCGAGCGAGTCCTGGCGTGGCTGGCCGACGCCGGGTTCAACCTCGTCGAGGAGGACTTCGACCAGCAGGAAGGCTGGGGCTACCGGCACCTGCTGACGCGGGCCGGTTAGCCCGTCAGGTCAGAACAGGCGGTCTGTCAGCGGGGCCAGGGTTCGAAGCCACAACGCCAGGGTCAGGCCGCACGCCGCGATCGCCAGGCTGATCGCGAGGACGCCCTCCACGCGAAGGCGCATGTGCCGACGGCGTGCGCCGCGGCCCTCGAACGGGTCGCGTGGGCTTCCAATTCGTCCCAGCATTGGGGTCCTCCAGCTTGTGGCGGTCGGTCGCGACCTCGGGCCGCTATCGTCCTCCTCGGCGGGTCCCGTTGACCAGCCGGACCATAGGACCAAGGGCGGTCTGGTCCGAATCAGCGACGAGCCGAGAGAGTCCCCGACCTCCACCGGCGCCCTTACCGGGAGTACCTGCCGTCAGGGCAGCGCGAGTATTGGGCGAGGAACGCGCGTGCCGCTTCTGTGTCGAGCCGATAAACGACGTTCGTCGAGCGGACACAGCATCACCGTGATGGTCGTGCTGCCACGATCGGTCGTACCATCAGCCCGAGTCGGTCTGCGCAGCTTCTGTCCACTCTGGAATAAACCCCTTTGCCTCGTGTGCCCCGTTGCGGGGGCGAGATTCGAACAGAAGCGGGGCACTGCCCCGCCTCTGCGTGTCGGCTAGCGAGACTCGCTAGGAGTCGTCACTGAACGTGCCTCCGAAGATGTCCGAGTTCCCGAACGTCGCCGGGCACTGGTTGTTCGGACCCGGCCGGAGGGCCGTCGAATGCGCGGCGGGTAGCTCGGCGGCCGCGGCCCGCTCGCGCGGGCGATCGCCGACGATCGGCGCAGCGCCGCCGCCGAGAACGTCCTCGACGAAGGCCTGACGATAGGTGTTGATCGCCGGGCAGACAGCGCCGTTGCGCATGTCGTTCCAGACCGCCGACCCGAAGTCACGGGTGGCGACTGCGTAGTTGTAGTCGCCGAGGAACTCCGACGTCAGCCCGTTGGCGCTCGAGGCGCGTCCGTCACCAACGGCTCCTCGGTGCAACGTCGTCCACGCCCCGATCGCTCCGGTCGTGGCGTTGACCTCGGCGTGACGGACGACGCCAAGGACGCGGCGTGACGATGTCGTGTCGTTCCGCCATGGGTCGAGCCAGGCGTTGTAGACCAAGTAGGCGTCGGTACCGTCGGGCGAGATCGCGATCCCCGGGAAGTTTGCCCGGTCCGTGCCATCGTTGGCATTGATAGGGGCAGAGTACGAGCTACCGCCATTCGTCGAGCTCACAACGAAGGCACGCTCCTGGTTCACCCCGGCCCGGTCATCCGACCAGGTGATGAGGATTTGATCGGTCGCATCGGTTCCGGATGGCGCGCCATTGGCAATGTCGATGCTCGGGAAGGTGTTGGTCCGGGCGCCGGCGATGCCGTCGATCGTGAAACGGCCCTGGGCCGGGTCGAACTGCCCGATTCCGGCCAGCGGCTGGACGATCGCCCGCGGGCGCTCGAAGTTGGCGCCGCCGTCGAACGAGCGCGCCTGGAAGAAGACGCCCTCGCGGGTGTTGATGTCGGTGCCGATCCAGACCACGTAGACCACGCCGGCGCTGTCGGTCCGGATCGCGCAACCCTGACGACCGCCCGTCTGACTGTTATTGGTGGCTGCTGAGAGCTGCCGGGTTCGCCACGTGTCGCCACCATCGGTCGATTGGGCGAAGAGCACGGGTTCCGATCCGGCGGTGCCGCGGAAGCCCACGTTGCAGACATAGGCGTTGCCGAAGTGCGGGCTCGACTCGGCGTTATCGGCCCAGACCTGCTCCTTGTCGCTGAACAGCGCCGAGTTCTGGCGTGTCACGACGACCGGATCCATCCAGGCGTCGTTGTCACCAGCGATGGCGCCGGCGATGTCGTCTGTCCGCGACACGGCAATGGCCGCCGGACCGGCGAAGGGCTCTTGGCCTGGGACCTTGGTCGCGATGTTCGCGTAGTACAGGCGCTGGCCATTCGCCCAGGAGAAGTCACCGTCTGCGTCGGGAACCGGGCCGAATGCCAGCTCCGGATCGCCGTTCGAGACGAGACCGTTCTCGAAGTACTTCGGCAGAGTGCCGATCGGGCCTGCCGGGTCAGGGACACAGCCGGTGTCGGTCGCCGGCGGCTGGCCCGGCGCCAGGTCAGGCTGGCCCAGGCAGCTGGGGGTCACACGGGCCGAATTACCCGTGTAGGTCGGCTGCGTCCAGGTCCGCCCGGAGTCCGTCGAGAACTGGACGCCCGAGAGGCCGACGCCCGGGGTAAACGGGCAGGTGCGGTCGTCGCCCGCGTTGCAGGCTTCTAGATCGATGTTGTCGTTGGCGCCGGCTGCCAGGATCGCGGGGTTGACCGGGTTGACGGCCAGGCCCGGCTCGTTTTGCTTGTTCTGCGAGAACAGTGCGTCGTTGCTCCCGACGGTCACCTCGGTCGAGCCGCCGGGTGTGATCGGTACGGCGAGGGCAGACACGGGCACGAGCAACGTAATGCAGCGCAGCGGCAGCGACCGCGGCAAGGCGAGTGGTACGCATGACACCTCCCTGTGTCGTCGCATCAGGTGCGCACCCAGCACTTCAGTCGTGCGCTGGCGCTTCACCTGCTCCCCGAGGCCGCGCGGTCCCCCGCGTCGCGGGCTCGGTCCTTCGCGCCGGATTCTCTACCCCTGATGCGACGCTGGCAAACGCCGCGGCTTCCTGTTGCTTGCAAGCGGTGCGATGATCCGCCCATGGCCGAATACGGAACTGGCGTCGGCCAATCGACTGGCGGCGGGGGCTCCCAAGGCGGGCAGACGGTCGATGCTGGCGCCGCCATCGGCCAGATGATCACGGATGCCGTCGACACCGTCTCCACGTTGCCGCCGACGACCCTGTTGCTGGGGCTCGTCGTCCTGATCGTCGGGTTCCTGATCCTGAAGCGCGCGTTCTGAGCTAGACGGCGAGCGACTGGAGGTAGCGGAAGGCGCGGGCGATGTCGGCGAGCGGGTCGCGAGGCTCGTCCTGCTCGGCGATGTACCACTCGACGCCGGCGGCTCGAGCCGCCTCGACGATCGCCGGGAACGGCAGGATCCCCTCCCCCGCCGGGGCATCGTGCGGCTCCGGGCCCGGCGCGCGGTCCTTCATGTGGAGAAGCCGGACGCGGCCGGCGGCGGCGTCGATCTCGGCCACCGGATCGCGGCCACCGACGGCGACCCAGTAGACGTCCAGCTCGATCTCGACCTCGGGCGGCAGCTCGGCGAGCAGGATGTCCCAGATGGTCGTGCCGTCGAGCGGCGCGAACTCGAAGTCATGGTTGTGGTAGCCGAGGCGGATCCCGCGTTCGCGCCAGTCGGCGAGCGAACCCGCCGAGCTCCGCGGCGAAGCGACGGACGTCGTCGGCGGTCTGCCGGTCCGCCTCGGGCATCCATGGCACGATGACCCGCGGGCACCCGACCTCGGCCAGCCGATCGGCGACCGCGTTCGCATCGTCGCGCAGGCGCTTCGATGCCCTCGTGCGCGGCGACGACCCGCAGCCCCGCCTCGTCGAGCAGCCGCGGCAGCTCGCCCGGGCCGGTCGCGGGTAATCCGGCGAGCTCGACCGCCCGGTAGCCGGCCGCGGCGACGGCGCGCAGCGTTCCCGGCCAGGTCGTCCGCCGCGAGCCGGCGAACGGTGTAGAGCTGGAGCGCGATCTGGTCGTGTCGCATCCGCTCACGATAGGGCATCCGACCGGCGTCGATGTCGTAGCCTCTCACCCATGACACCGCTTGGTATCGGCATCGTCGGAACCGGCAACATCGCCGGCGGATATGCGCGCGACGCCCTGACCCACCCGGAGATCCGTCTCGTCGCCGCCACGGACCTGGATCCGATCGAGCCGCGGCCTTTGCCGAGGAGCACGGCTGCCGCGCCCACGCCTCGCTCGACGACCTCCTCGCCGATGACACGGTCGACATCGTCGTCAATCTGACCGTTCATCACGCTCATTACGACGTCACGAAGCGGGCCCTCGAGGCCGGCCGCCACGTCTACAGCGAGAAGCCTCTCGCCCTCCGTTCGAGCGAGGCGCGCGAGCTCGTCGAGCTCGCCGCAGCACGCGGGCTCCGCCTCGGGTTGTTCGCCGTCGACGTTCCTCGGCGAGGCGCAGCAGACGGCCGCGGCGCTGGTCCGAAGCGGCCGCCTGGGACCGTCCGGGCGGTCTACGCCGAGGTGAACTGGGGCCGGATCGAGACATGGCACCCTGCGCCGGCGCCGTTCTTCGACGTCGGCGCCCTGGTCGACGTCGGGGTCTACCCGCTGACGCTCGTCACGACGATGCTCGGGCCGGCACGCTCGGTCCGGGCGTGGGGCTGGGACCTGATGCCGGATCGCCATGACCATCGACGGGACGCCGTTCCGGATCGGCAGCCCGGACCTGATCGTGGCGGCGATCGAGCTCGAGGGTGGCGCGGTCGTTGCGGCTCACGACGAGCTTCTATGTCGGGCGCCCGGCGAAGCCCAGACCGGCAGCCTCGAGTTCCACGGCGACGACGCGTCGCTGGCGCTCGGCAGCTTCCAGGACTTCGACGCGACGGTCGAGATCGGCGCCTACGGCAAGAGCTACGAGCCCGTCGCCCTCGTTCGGCCGGGGTATCGCGGCACGGCGTGGGCACGCGGCGTGGCCGAGATGGCGAGCGCGATCGCCGAGGGCCGACCGCACCGGGCGAGCGCCGAGCAGGCCGCCCACGTCGTCGACATCCTCGAGGCGGTCGGCCGCTATCGATGGCCGATGGCGGACGGCCGATCGAGATCGCGTCGACGTTCGACGCGCCGCCGCTGATGCCCTGGGCTCAAGACTGAGGGTCAGGCGTTCTCCGAAACCTCGGCATTACCTTCGCCGTCGTCCTCAGCCACCGGCTGCGCCATGACAGTCTTGCTCAGGTGGCTCGCCTCGACGACCGTCGGCTGGCCGTCGCGGTCCTTCCAGCGTGTCTGGATCTGGACCTCCTCCGATTCGCCCACAAGCCGGAGGATGACGTTGTAGCCCGACCCGCCGTGCTCGACCGACTCGACGGTCGCCTCGGTCGACGGCAGCGGGAGGAGGGCGATCACCTCGCCCAGGTTCCGGCGCAGCTCATTGCTGAAGTCCTTGGTCGCCCGATCGATGTCACCGGCCACGAGCGCGTCGCAGACGGCCCGAGCGTGTTCGCGTACGGCCTGTTCGTCCATCGCTCTACTCTACCGAACGCCACGATCACTTTCAGCCGTGTTTGGCCACCGAGGGTCACGGTCTGATCGCGCTCGCCTTCCTCATGCCGAGGTAATGATCTCGCTGCTTCCTGTCGAAGTGCTCGATGGCATTGCGCAGGGCGATCCGGGGCATGGTCGCAGCGTGCGAGTCGAGAAAGCGGATGAGCCGCTCGCGATCGATCCCACCGGCGACCCGCAACGCCCAGCCCGCGGCCTTGTGGATCAGGTCCTGGTCGTCGTCCAGCAGGAGCTCGGCGATCCTGAACGCGTCGTCGACCTCGCCGCGACGCATGAATGCCATCGTGCTCAGGACGGCCGTGCGGCGCTCCCAGATGTTCGAAGAGCGGGCGAGGTCGTACAGCACGTCGCGCGGCTTGTCGACCAGGTAGCGCCCGACCACGTCCCAGGCACCCAGGTCGACGAGGTCCCAGTTGTTGATCCGATCCATGCTCCGCAGGTAGAGCTCGTACAGGTCCTTCCGGCGAGCATCGGTCGCCTTCTTGCCCTTTGCCTGGTTGGCCATGATCTTGACGCCACCGGCTCGGACCTCGTGGATCGGGCTTGCGAGCAGCCGTTCGATCTCGCTCAGCGGCATCTCCGTGAACTCGTTGCTGAGTTCGAAAACCTGCCCCATCCGGACGCCCATGAAGGCGTCGCCCTCGCCGTACTCCCCTTCGCCCGATTTGAAGTAGCGCTGGATCTTCGCGAGCTCGACGTCGGACTGGTAGCGTTCCAGCCGATTGATGTACTCAGTCGCGGTGAGAGTCGTTGGCATCCGGCGGCTAGCGGCTCGCTGGGGCTTCCTGCAAGACCCAGCCGTTGCCGTCGGGGTCGTTGAAGTGGACGAACGAGTTCCAGTCGCCGCCCTTTCCGTCGGCCCAGCCGCCGCCATCGAAGTGTCGGACCGGGGTGCATTCCACGCCCCGCTCGACGAGCTCGTTCCTCGCCGCCTCGATGTCGGCGACGACGATCTGGACGCCCTGGAGCGAGCCCGGCGCCGAGTCGAACTCCATCGTCCCGACCATGATCGAGCAGCCCGAACCCGGAGGCGTCAGCTGGACCAGGCGGGTCGTCTCGTTCGGTTGATGGTCGAGGTCGACGACGAACCCGCACTGTTCGCTGTAGAACCGCTTCGCCCGTTCGATGTCGGACACAGGCACCGGGATGAGCTCGATCTTCCAGTCCATCTACGCTCCCTCTCTTGTTCCTGGGGTCGAGCTACTTCTGCTGGATCGCCCAGTCGTTGCCGTCCGGATCCTTGAAGAACGCGAAGGAGTTGTACGGCCCGCCGGGGCCTTCCAGCCACTCGCCGTTGTCAATGTGCCGGACAGGCGTGATGTCCACGCCGCGCCCCGCGAGCTCGGCCCGCGCGACAGTGATGTCGGGGACGGACAGCTGAAGGCTGGGTCGGAAGCCGCCTGCCGTTTCGGCCACGATGATGGGCCCGATCGTGACTGAGCATGTCGAGCCGGGCGGTGTCATTTGAACCACCCGGAAATTGGGCGCAGGGGTCGAGTCCGCGTCGACGACGAAACCGCATTGGTCACTGTAAAAGGCTTTCGCGCGGTCGACATCGCTGACCGGGACGACCACCACTTCGAGCTTGTAGTCCATGCCTTGAATCTCCACTTTGAATCGTAAGGCTGGTCAGGTGACCGGGACGAGCCGGCCGATGAGCTCCTCCAGGCGCTGGTAGCCCTCGTCCATGCCATTCGCCATGCCGCTCGCGACGGTCGCGTCGCGGTCCTCCACGGACTGGTAGACCGAGTGCACGCGTAGCGTCGTCCGACCCTCCTGTTCCTCGAACGTGAGCGAAGCCAGCGAGACGTGGCCGGGGGCTCCCTCGAACTCGAAGGTCTGGAGCATGCCATCCGCCGACTGGTGGCCGTGGAAGACGCCATGGAACCCGTACTCGTTGCCTTCTGCGTCGCGCTGCGTATACCGCCAGGCGCCACCATCGCGAACGTCCCAGCGATCAACCGTCATCGCGAACCGACCGGGACCCAGCCATTGCACGAGAAGCTCAGGATCGGTGTGGGCGCGGAATAGAAGGTCGCGCGGGGCATCGAACTCCCTGGCAGTGTCGATGAACGGAACGCCGGGCTCCGCCGTGATGTGCGTCTTCACGTTGTTCTCTCCTCTACTCGGTTGGTGACGGTTCGTCCGCCTGAGTCCGTTTCAGCGCGGCGAGCAGCGCGTCGAGGCGGTCGTAGCTCTCGTCCCAGTACGCCTGATACCGAGCGAGCCAGGCGGTCGCCTCCCGGAGCGGCTCTGCCTCGAGGTGACTGAGGCGGGCGGTTGCCCGGCGGCTGCGCGAGATCAGGCCTGCCCCCTCGAGCACCTTGAGATGCCGGGAGATGGCCGGCTGCGACACAGGGAAGGGCGCGGTCAGCTCCGCGACCGACCGGTCGCCGTCCGTCAGTTGGGCGAGGATGGCGCGCCTTGTCGGATCCGCGAGAGCGCCGAAGACAGTACTCAGTTGATCAACTGGCATTCATAACCACATCGTTATGGAGTGATGCGGCCATTAAACCCGCGACGGTCCGACTTGTCAACTCCGCCGCGCGGCCGAACTCGGGAAGGTGCCGGCCGCGGGTCAGGGCTGGGGCTTCGACTACCAGGCGTCGCCCGGGCGCCACTCGCAACTGATGGGTGCGGTCAGGTCAAGGGGCGGCGACGACGGGGTCGGCAGCACCATGATGTAGCCGTCCTCCTCGGGTGTCCGGCGCGGGCCTTCGCGGGTTCGCACGAACGACGGCCCCGCCCAGATGAGCCAACCGAGCCGCTCGTAGAACCGCTGTCGACCCGTGCCAAGGGCGCCGAGCTCGAAGCGATCCCTGATCCAGGATGTGACATCAGCCATGACGAGCGAGCCGAAACCACGCCCCTGGCGGTCCCGCGCGGTGGCGACGGCCTCGACGTAGCCGGTCCGCAGCGGTCGGCCGTCGACATGGAGCTCGCGCTCGACGACGGAGGCGTGAGCGATGACCTCGCCGTCGAGGTCGAGCACGAAATGGACGCCGCCGACGGCATGGTCCCAGTCGTCGTCGGTGAACCGCTCCTCCTCGTCCGAACCGAATGCGCGCTCTAGCAGGGACGCGGATGGCCGCGGTCTGCTGTGGCGTCAGCTCCTGCGTCGACAGCCTTCGCAATCGCGGTTGCTCGGGATCGGCTGCGGGGTCGCTCAACGGCCGCTTCCCGCGTCGTTGTCCTCTGCCCGGCGCTCGCCGCCCTGGGCGGGTGGTTGCCAGGCGTACTTCTCGTAGCGGAGCTGGCGCTGGGTGAGCTCGTCGAGACGCTCCTGTTCGGCACGGAGCATCTCCAGCTCGTGGGCACGCTCCTCTGCATCGAGCTCGGCCGGAGAGGCCGGAGCCGATGGGGCGGCGTCGGCGGCCTTGGACGCGTCAGATGCTGCCTCCCCACCGCCCAGCAGGCGCCTCAGGAATCCCATGGTCGTCCGTCTCCTTCGGGTTCAGCCATCCGCGCCATCCCGTTTGCTCGCCTCGATCATGTCGCGGGCGAACGCAGCGAGCTGCGGGAACAGCCGCTCGCCTTCCGGGTGCGACATGACGCCCAGAAGGATCCCCTCCCGCGCGCCGTCGATATCGATCTCGTCCGACGGACTCGGTGTGCCGACAAGGCTGAACGGGCTGGATCGACCAGGGATCCGCGAGTTTCGAGCTGGCTCATACGCCTGCCCGACGGTCCCGATGAGGTCGCCTTCCTCGTCCACGATCAGCACGTTCAGGACGGCAAGCGGCTCTCCAGTCGGTTGCACTCCGGTCGAGGCGACCGCGAGCACGCCGTACCGCCCCGGTTCGACCTTGCCGCCGATCAGTGCGTACAGCTGACTCAGGCGTTCCGGCGTGATCTCTGTCGCAAACCGCATGAGGTTGCGCTGACCGTCCTGCTCAGCGATGCCGATCGGGACGAGGTCGTCGCCGTCCTCGATCGACCACGCCGCCTGGGCCAGGGCGAATCCGGCGAGACGGAAGGCCTGGGCCTGCCCGATCGCCGCGTCGTCGATGCTCATGCCGGCCCTCCGTCGAAGATGTTCCGGCTCAGGAATGCGTTCCTGAAGGTCCCGGTAGGGTCGTGGCGCTCCAGCAGCGCGACGAATTGCGGGAACCGCTCGTAAGACGCGCGAACCGTATCTGGCGACATGGTGAACAGCTTGCCCCAGTGCGGCCGAGGCTGGAACCGCGCGAGAGCCGCCTCGATCGTCGGCAGGACCCGTCGAACCGCCTCCCAGTCCGGATGCCACGTGAAGTGGAACGCAACCGAAGCGCGACCGTAGGCCGTGCTCATCCACAGCTCATCCGCCGCGACGGTTCGAACCTCGGAGATCTGGAGAAGTGGCGCGAATTGATCGCGTACGGCATCGATCGCGAGCACGGCCTCGACGGCGTTGTCCCGCGGGACCAGGTACTCGGTCTGGAGCTCGTCGCCGCTGCTCGGCGTGTGGTCCATCCGGAAATGCGGCAGCCGCTCGTGCCACGGTCCCGCGACGCCTAGCTGTTCGGTGCATGCGGTAGCCGACAAGCGGCGGATTGGGTGGATCGGGACCGTTGCGATTGTCGCACCGAAGAACGCCGCTGGCGGTTCGAACACCTCGCCGTCCCCGACGCGGCGCTTGAGCCAGACCTGTTCGACCGCGGGACCCTGCCAGTCGGTGAACAGGCTCACGCTGTCCGCGCTCGAGGTGATCTCGTCGAAGTGGCCGGCCAGCTGCACAAGCGACAGCCCCTCGTAGAGGTCCTGGCGCATCAGGAAGGTCGGCTGGAGATCGAGTGTGAGCGACGTGACCACGCCAATACCGCCCAGGGAGACTACCGCGCCGTTGAAGACGTCGGGATCGCCGTCGCGGGTGAGAGCCAAGAGCGCGCCGTCGGCGGTGACGATCTCCATGGCCGAGACGGCCGTCGCCAGGTTCCCGATTCGATCGCCTGAGCCATGCGTCGCGGTCGCGCAGGCACCTGCCACTGAAATGTGCGGGAGCGACGCAAGGTTATTCAGTGCGAAGCCGGCGGCATGAAGCGGTCCGCAGAGCTCGCCGTAGCGAACGCCCCCATCTACCCTCACGGTTCCGGCGACCGGGTCCAGGTCGAAGACTCGAGGCATCCGGCTCAACGAAAGGAGATGGCCCGAGGTGTCAGCAATGTCGTTGAAGGAGTGACGCGAACCGAGGACCCGCAGCGACCCGCCGTTTCGCACGATGTCCTGGAGTTGCTCGATCGACTCTGGCTCATGCAGCCGGGCGGCGCTGTAGGCGTGGTTCCCCGCCCAGTTCGTCAGTCCCGCGGTTGGATTGCCGTAGATCTCCACCGCGCGATGGTAGCGCCGCGCTGATCGAGCTCACGATCTACGTCTTCGCGGTCGCGTCCGTTTCGGCCATGCGCGCCTTGACCAGCTTCGTGATGAGCGCGTCGGGCGGCGGTGCGTCGGGAGCGAAGCGGAGCGTGCCCTTCGAGGTGTCGTAGGCCGCCAGCTCGTCGCGATGGGCCTCCATCACGGCCGGGCTCTGGACGTAGAACGAGCAGTGGTTCTTCGCCGCGGCGAACGAGACAAGGGGACGGCCGCGGTACTTGAAGGCGGGCACGCCGTAATTGATCGTTTCGACAGCTTCTGGAGCCGCGGCCGTGATCGTCCGGCGGAGGGCTTCAAGCGCCTTCCGCGCGTCCTCGGGAAGCGCGGCAAGAACAATGTCGATGTCCGTCGATCCCTGCGTTGATGACACGGTCATGACCTCCGTCGTGACTGTAGCGCCTCACGTCCACGCGCCTACGCAATCCTGAGTGTTGCCCGACCCGGACTAAATCGCTACCCAACCTGACCGTTCGGCGCAGGACGTAGGCAGCCTGCGACCAGCACGATAGGTTCGTGAATTGCTCAGCGCTCCCAATTAGGACCACGCCCCCGCCCTTGAAGGCCCGGCCAACGAAGCACCGCCTCGCCGGCGTCGCCGGTCTGGTCCTCGGCCTCGCGCTGGTCGCAGGACTTTCGCCGGCCGACACGAACGCCGCGACGCCGTTCAAGCTGGACGTCTATTTCGGTAGCGGGTACGAGCGCCAAGTCGACAACCGGACGTGCACCGCCGCCTCGACGGCGATGATGCTGAACTTCATTGCCGGCCGGGACCTCGGCCTCAGCCAGACGGCCATCCTGAACTACGAGCAGCCACGAGACGCGCTGAACGACAAGAAGCAGCGCGGTTCCGACCCGCTGGGCTGGTCGAAGGCACTGACCTACTACGCTCCTCGTACAGGCACCTCGTTCACCTACAACTGGGAGGCCTACGCCTCGGAGGGCGCCGCGCTCAAGCGGGCCGCCAGGCAAATTGCCGTTACTCGCAAGCCGGTGGGGCTGGCGATCATGAACGGGCGCCACGCGGTCGTGATGACCGGCTTCGAGGCCAGTCGAGACCCAGTGCTGGGCGACTTCACGCTGACCTACGTCTGGGTCAGCGACCCAAGCGGTTCAAGCCACACGCGGTATACGGCTGCCGGAAGCCCGCTCAACCGCTATCTCGAGCTCGATGCGACTCCGGCGTACGACCAAGCCTGGTACGGGTACTACGTGATCGTTGCGCCCCAGGGAACGATGCCCGTTCCACCCCGCACCTCGCTTCCTGTCGGCATGGTTGTGCCAAGCCGCTAGGCGGCGGCTAACCCTCGACGAACACCACATCCAGCCGGCGCGGTCCGTGGACGCCTTCGACGCGCTGGAGCTCGATGTCGCTGGTGGCTGAAGGGCCGCTGATCCATGTCTGGGGACGCGTCGGCTCGAGGCGTGTCAGCGCCTCCGGCACGCTTCCGACGACCTGACCCGCCATCACGACACAGACGTGAAGGTCGGGCAGAAGGCTGAGCGCCCGCCGACCCTGATCGGGCCCACCGTCGAGCACGATCGTCCCGGTCTCCGCGATCGCGACCGCGCAACCCGTGATGACCCCGTCGAGCCGATCGAGATCGCCGAACGATAGGGGCGGGTCGTCGCCGACCCGCTCGATGTTGCTCCCGGCGAACCATTCAGCCGGGATCCCGACGGGAACGGCGAGGCGCGAGGCTCCGCGCTCGACCAGAACCCCGGCGAGGGCGGCGGGCAGGCCCGCGGCGGTCGTCCGGTGAACGGTCGCCCGATAGTCGCTGACGCGTTCGAGGAACAGCTCGAAGATGTCGGTCCCCGCGGGGAGCGTCAGCTCGTAGTCCCGCGGGATCTCCACGGCGGGCGAAGGATCACCGAGGGCCTCCCGGATCCGACCGAGGATGGCATCGCGGGCCTCACCGGACGCCGTCACCCCTTGATCCCGCCCTTGGTCCGACGCCACCAGGCCCGGAACGATTCGCGGGCCGGGGCCTTGAGATCGCGCGCTCGGAACCACGCCCCGACGGGACCGGGCCCCGGAATCCGCCGCAGCATTCCTCGCCGTGCGACTGCGCGTCCGGCGAGTCCGGCGGCCCGTTCGGCCAAGCCGAGGCGGCGCGGGGTCCGCAGCGTCCACGCAGCGGCACGCATGCCCACGGCCTCGGCCGTCGGCACTCGGTGGGTCGCCTCCGACTGGCGGACGGCCTGGCCTCGTAGATGGACGAGGACCTCGGGGATGTCGATCCGGACCGGACAGACATCGAAGCAGGCACCGCACAGCGACGACGCGAATGGCAGAGACGCGGTCTGCTTGTCGACGGGATGCTTCGCGATCCCGCGGAGCTGCGGCGTCAGGATCGCCCCGATCGGGCCCGGATAGACCGAGCCGTATGCCTGACCTCCCGTCCGCTCGTAGACCGGGCAGACATTCAGGCAGGCCGAGCAGCGGATGCAGCGGAGGGCCTGGCGGCCGACCGCATCGGACAGCACGTCCGTGCGGCCGTTGTCGAGCAGGATCAGGTGGAACGCCTGCGGCCCATCCCCTGGCGTCACGCCCGTCCAGATCGACGTGTACGGGTTCATCCGCTCTGCGGTCGACGAGCGAGGCAGCAGCTGCAGGAACACCTCGAGGTCGCGCCATGTCGGGACGAGCTTCTCGATGCCCATGACCGTGATGAGGACCTCGGGCAAGGTCAGGCACATCCGCCCGTTGCCCTCCGACTCGAGGACGACGACGGTCCCCGTGTCAGCGACCGCGAAGTTGGCGCCGGAGACCGCGACGCGCGCCCGCAGGAACTTCTCGCGGAGGTGCAGTCGGGCGGCCTCGGCGAGCTCAGCGGGCTCGTTGGACAGCCCGGCCGGGGCCGGCCGTCCGACGCGGCCCATCTCGTCGATGAAGATGTCCCGGATCTCGGTCCGATTGCGGTGGATGGCCGGGACCAGGATGTGCGATGGGAGATCGTGGCCGAGCTGGACGATCATCTCCGCGAGGTCGGTCTCCCAGACGTCGATCCCTTCCTGGCGGAGGGCCTCGTTCAGCTCGATCTCCTGGGTCGCCATCGACTTGACCTTGACAACCTCTTTGGCGTCGCTGGCGCGGACGATCCCGGCCACGATCGCGTTCGCCTCGGCGGCGTCGCGGGCCCAGTGGACGATGCCGCCCGCCGCGGTCACGGCGCGCTCGAGCTGGTCGAGCAGCGCGGGCAGGTCGCGGAGGACCTCGTCCTTGATCGCGGCTCCCGCCAGACGAAGGGCTTCCCAGTCGGCCCGCTCAGCGACCACGGCGGCCCGCTTCGTTCGGATCGTGGCCGTCGCCCGGCCGAGGTTCGCCCGGAGCTGCTCGTTCGCCAGGGCGGCTCGGGCGGCCTCGGGGAAGGGCGGCGTCCCGGCGAAAGTCGGCTCGGGACGGGCGGGGCGCGGCGGCGGTTCCGCGGCTTGGGTCACGCGTCCGCCCTCGCGTCCGCCATGCTCCCGGTCTCGGCCAGGATCTCGGCAAGGTGCATGACCCGGACGGGCGATCGCCGCCGAGACAGCAGGCCCCCGATGTGCATGAGGCACGACGTGTCCCCGGCGGTCAGGACCTCGGCCCCCGATCCGAGCACGTCGTCGACCTTGTCGAGGCCCATCGCGACAGACGTGTCCGCGTTCTTCACCGCGAACGTCCCGCCGAACCCACAGCAGGCCTCCGATCGCGGCAGATCGACGAGGGTCAGGCCGTCGACCGCGGCGAGGAGCCTGGTTGGCCGGTCCCCCACACCGAGCAGGCGCGTCGAGTGGCACGTCGGATGAAACGCGACGGTGTGCGGAAATCGCGCCCCGACGTCGGTGACGCCGAGGATGTCGACGAGGAACTCGCTGAGCTCGAACACCCTGGGCGAGACCACAGCCACCTTCTCCGACAACCCCGCGTCGATCCCCTGCTCCGCCGCCAGCTCCGCGACGAGCGGGTGGTAGCGACGGACCATCGAGGCGCACGAGCCCGATGGCGTGACGACCACGTCGAGTCGGCGAACGCGTCCGACGAACCGCTGAACGAGCGGGATGCAGGCGTCCTGGTAGCCGGAGTTGAAGTGCATCTGCCCACAGCAGGTCTGCTCGGCCGGAAAGTCGACCTCGTGGCCCAGCCGCCGGAGCAGGCGGACGATCGCCCGGCCGACCTCCGGGTACATGAGGTCGTTGTAGCAGGTGATGAAGAGGGCGACTCGCACGTCGCTCAGGCACTCCGCCGGGCGAGAGACGTGCGGGGCTCGTAGCGGCGGATGCCCTGGGTACTGCCAACCAGCGCGCGCAGGGTCTCCAGGTCGCCGGACAGCAGCCCGCGGGCGCGAGCCTGGACTAGGACGTTGCCGAGGGCCGTCGCCTCGACCGGGCCTGCCAGCACCGGGACCTCGCACGCGTCGGCGGTGAGCTGGCAGAGCAGCGTGTTGCGAGCGCCCCCACCAACCAGGTGGACGACCTCTACGGACTGGCCCGACAACCGGGCGGCGTCACGGACGGTGCGACCGTACGCCACGGCGAGGCTGTCGAGGATGCACCGCACGAGCCCGGCGCGCGTTCCGGGTGCAGGCTGATCGTGCTGGAGGCAGGCCGCCGCGATCCGGGACGGCATGTCGCCCGGCGGCAGGAAGGACGGATCGTCCGGATCGATGGTCGGGCCCGCCCGCCGGAAGCTCGCCGGCTGCGATCAACAGGCTCGGCAGTTGTTCTGGCGTGCCTTCGAGTTCCCAGGTCCGGAGCGACTCCTGGAGCAGCCACAGGCCCATGACGTTGCGCAGGTACCTAATCCGGCCGTCGACGCCACCCTCGTTGGTGAAGTTCGCCCGCCGACTCTCCTCGGTCAGGATTGCATGATCGAGCTCCACTCCGACCAGTGACCAAGTGCCGCAGGCGATGTACGCGAAGGATCGATCGCCGGCCGGCACGCCGACGACGGCCGACGCGGTGTCGTGGGAGCCGACGAGCGTGAGCAGCGTCTCGGCGGACGCGCCGGTTTCGCGACGAACGTCGTCCCGCAGGGGTCCGATGATGTCGCCGGGTACTCCCAGCGGCGCGAAGAGCGAGGCCGGGATCGAGAGGGAGTCGATCAACGCCACGTCCCACACGCGCCGATGGACGTCCAGGAGGCCGGTCGTCGAGGCGTTGGTGATCTCCGCGACACGGACCCCCGAGCAGCCAATAACCCAGCAGATCCGGGATGAGCAGCATCGTCCGGGCGGCTTTGAACGCCGCCGAGCCACGAGCCGCCGCGAGCTGGTAGATCGTGTTGAACGGCAGGAACTGGAGCCCGGTCCGGGCGTAGAGATCGGCCGGCTTGATGATCTCGTGGACGGCGCTCAACCGCGGCCGCGGTCCGCCCGTCGCGGTAGTGATACGGATCCCCGAGCAGGCGATCCGGCCTCGTCGAGCAGCCCATAATCGATCGCCCACGAATCGAGCCCGATGCTGACGAGGCCGTCGGCGGCCCGCGTCGCTTCACGTAGACCGGCGAGGACCTCGCGGTAGAGCCCCAGCACGTCCCAGTGGAGCCCGTCCGGAAGACCGACTGGATCGTTCGGAGAACCGGTGGACCTCGGTCAGCTCGAAGCTCGTTCGGGGCGACCCGTCCGACCATCACCCGGCCGCTCGACGCGCCGAGGTCGACGGCCGCGACGAGCCGGCCGGTCACCGCAGGAACGCTGCCGCGACACCCGCATCGACGGGGATGTGCAGACCCGTCGTCTGGCTCAGGTCGCCACCCGTCAAGGCGAAGACCGCCGCGGCCACGTGCTCCGGCAGGACCTCCCGCTTGAGCAGCGTCCGCTGGGCATAGAACTCGCCGAGCTTGTCCTCCGGGATCCCGTAGGTCCGGGCCCGGTCGGCGCCCCAGCCCTTGGCGAAGATCCCGGACCCGCGCACCACGCCGTCGGGATTCACGCCGTTCACGCGGATACCGTACTGGCCGAGCTCGGCCGCGAGCAAGCGGACCTGGTGGGCCTGGTCGGCCTTCGACGCGCCATAGGCCACGTTGTTCGGCCCGGCGAAGAGCGCGTTCTTGCTGACGATGTAGACGAGATCGCCGCCCATTGCCTGGTCGATCAGGATTCGGGCGGCCTCACGCGACACGAGGAATGAGCCGCGGGCCATCACGTCGTGCTGGAGGTCCCAGTCGCGGGCGGTGGTCTCGAGGAGCGGCTTGGAGATCGACAGGCCGGCGTTGTTGACGACCAGGTCGACGCCACCGAAAGCGAGCACGGCTCGCTGGAACGCCTCCGCGATCTGCTCCTCATCGGTCACGTCAGCGGCGAGGCTGATCGCCGTGTCTGTTCCGCCAAGCTCCCGCGCAACGGCCTCCGCGGTGGCGGGATCGATGTCGGCGACGACGACGCACGCGCCTTCGGCGGCCAGGCGATGGGCGATCGCCTTGCCGATCCCCGAACCGGCGCCGGTCACGAACGCGACGCGGGCGGCCAGCGGCTTTGGGGCGGCCATCCGCGCGAGCTTCGCTTCCTCCAGCGCCCAGTACTCGATCCGGAACTTCTCCGATTCGGCGATCGGGGCGTAGGTGGACAGCGACTCCGCGCCGCGCATCACGTTGATGGCGTTGACGTAGAACTCGCCGGCGACGCGGGCGGTTTGCTTGTTGGCGCCGAACGAGAACATCCCGACGCCCGGGACGAGGACGATCGCCGGATCCGCGCCGCGGATAGGCGGGCTCTCCGGAGTCGCGTGTCGCTCGTAGTAGGCGCGGTACTCAGCCCGGTACTCCTCGTGCAGCTCGCGCAGACGGGCAAAGACGTCGGCCAAGTCCGCGGTCGGTGGCAGGTCGAGGACCATCGGCCGGACCTTCGTTCGCAGGAAGTGATCGGGGCATGAGGTGCCCAGCGCTCGCGAGCCGCGGGATGCTCGGCCCGTGCCAAGAAGTCGAGGACGACGTCGCTTTCGGTGTAATGGCCGACCATCGGCCGGTCCGTCGACGCGAGGCCGCGGACAAGCGGCAACAGTGCGGCTGCTCGGGCATGGCGCTCGACCGTCGGGAGGGCCTCGAAGCCGGCGATCGGCGGTCCGAACGGCTCGGGCCGGCCGTTGTCCGCGATGAACTGCTCGGCGGTTCGGATGATCTCGAGCGATCGAGCCTCGCACTCTTCGGACGTGTCGCCCCAAGCGGTGATTCCGTGTCCGCCGAGAATCGCGCCGATCGCCGCGGGGTGATCCCGCCGGACCGCCGCCATGTCGAGACCGAGTTGGAAGCCTGGGCGCCGCCATTCAACCCAGGCGACACGGTCGCCAAAGCAGCGGCTGGTCAGCCCTTCTCCATCGGCTGCCGTCGCGAGGGCGATCCCCGAGTCCGGATGAAGGTGGTCGACGTGGTCGGCGTCGATGAGTCCGTGCATCGCCGTGTCGATCGACGGCGCGGCGCCGCCGCGACCGTGCAGGCAGTAGTCGAAGGCCCCGACCATCTCGTCCTCGCGGTACACGCCCGGGTAGACGTCCACGAGCGCGCGCAGCCGATCGAGCCGCAGGACGGCCAGACCCGCCTCGGTCAGGGTGCCCAGGTCTCCGCCGGAGCCCTTGACCCACAGCAGCTCGACCGGCACCCCCGTCGCCGGATCGATCCCGGTCCCCTTCGCAGACGTGTTCCCACCCGCGTAGTTCGTATTCCGCGGGATCCGACCCGAGCCGGTTCGAGCGCTCCAGGAGCGCCGCGACGGGCGGACTGGCATGTGGGGTAACTGACTCGACGCTCACGCACCCCACCCCGCCTGCTGCCCGCCGACCCGCTCGGCCACGATCCGCTCGCCGTAGCCGGACCGGGCATAGGCCGCGATCGGGTCGGAATCCAGATCGAGTCCGGCTCGTACTTCCCCGAGCAGTGGCCGGACATCCGTGTTGTAGGCGTCCATCAGCACCGCGTTCGCGCCGAGCACGTCGCCGTTCCGCTGCGCCGTCCGAGAGCGCGTCGGCGTCAACGAGCAGCGCCTTGGCCGTCGCCTCCTGGACGTTCATCACGGATCGGATCTGGCCGGGGATCTTCGGCTCGATGTTGTGGCACTGGTCGAGCATGAACGCGACGCCGGCGCCATCGCTCAGCCCGCCGGCTCGCACGACCTCGTACATGATCCGGAACAACTGGAACGGGTCGGCCGAACCGACCATGAGGTCGTCGTCGGCGTAGAACCGGGAATTGAAGTCGAACCCTCCCAGCCGATCGGCGCGCAGGAGCGACGCCACGATGAACTCGATGTTGGTGCCGGGTGCGTGGTGGCCGGTGTCCACGACGACCTTCGCCTTCGGCCCGGCGGCGACGCACTGGATGTAGGCGGTGCCCCAGTCAGGCACGTCCATCGTGTAGAACGACGGCTCGAAGAACTTGTACTCGAGCAGCATCCGCTGATCCGTTCCAAGCCGCGCGTGGACGGCGGCGAGCGCCTCGGCCAGCCGATCCTGGCGAGCCCGGATGTCGTCCTGGCCAGGGTAGTTCGTCCCGTCCGAGAACCACAGCTTCAGGTCGCGCGAGCCCGTTGCGTCCATGACGTCGACGCAGGCAAGGAGATGGTCGAGCGCCTTGCGGCGCACCCGCGCATCCGGATTGCACACGCTGCCGAGCATGTAGTCGTCGTCCTGGAAGACGTTCGAGTTGATCGTCCCGAGGCTGACGCCGGCGTCGGCGGCGTGCCGCGCGAGATCGGCATAGTCGTCGACCCGGTCCCACGGGATGTGGAGGGCGACGCTGGGGGCGACGCCCGTGAAGGCGTGGACCTGGGCCGCGTCCGAGACCTTCTCGTACGGGCTCCGGGGCACACCCTTCTGGGCAAAGACCTTGAAGCGGGTCCCGGAATTGCCGAAGGCCCACGACGGCAGCTCGATCCGCTGGGCTCTCAGCGCCGCGACCACGTCCGGGTTGTTGCCCACGGCTGGATTGCTGATCACGTCTGCCTCCGTCGCTCGTCCGGGCAGATGTCCGGACTCTCGTTGGGACTCGATCCTACGCGCAGGCCGCTGGCCATATCGGACCTGTCGGCGGTCACCGCCCGTAGCCTGACATAGATTGCGAATGGTTTCAATTGCCTTCTTGACATTGCATTGACGTGGCGTCTACTGTGCCCCGGAAAGCAATCGCAACCCCGAGTCTGTCCGACGCTCGGACGAGAGGAGAGGCGTTGACCGGTCCATCCCGCGCCCCTCAAGGCGACGTGTTCGCCCGCGAACGGCAGGAGCACATCGCCCGCATCGTCGAGGAACACGGACGAGCACGGGTGACGGATCTGGCCGCTCAGTTCGGCGTCTCCGGGGTGACCATTCGCAAGGACCTCGTGGTTCTCGAGGCTGAGCATCGGCTGGTGCGGACCCACGGTGGCGCCCTCGCGGTCGACCGGAGCAGGCCCGAGCTCTCCTGGGAGATCCGGGAGCGGCTCCAGACCGACCAGAAGCTGTGGATCGGTGCGGCCGCCGCGGGGCTCGTCCACGACGGCGAGAGCATCGTGATGGACGCGAGCACGACGGCCCTTTCGGTGGCTCGTCACCTGAAGGCGCGCGTCGGCTGGAGCCAGCTTACGGTCGTCACGAACGGCCTCCGGATCGCCTCGGAACTGGCCGGCCACCCCGGCATCACGGTCCTGATGCTCGGCGGCCGAGTGCGCTGGGAAGCGCTGTCGCTGGTCGGGCAGCTCGGTGACGGGCTGTTCAGCCGCATCAACGTTCAGAAGGCGTTCCTCGGGGCCGCCGGCTTCACCGTCGAATCCGGCTTGTCCGATGCCACGGACGAAGAGGCCCAGATCAAGCGGTCGATGGTCGCCGCCGCTCGCGAAGTGATCGCGATCGTCGATAGCACCAAGTGGGAGCGGACGGCCTTCGCCACGTTCTGCCCGACTGACAAGATCGACGTCGTCCTGACCGACGACGCGGCACCGGCCGCGATGGTCCAGGAGCTCACGGATCGCGGCGTCGACGTCCGGCTCGTCTCCAACGACCAAGCGGCGCCGCTCAAGACGACGGATGGATCCGGCGCGAGCAGGTCATACCGGTGACCGAGCCGACGACCGTTGCGACGCGGCCTCGCGCCGAGCTCCGGGGGATCTCCAAGAGGTTCGCCGCAACCCAGGCCCTCGATAACGTCTCGCTTGATCTCCTGCCCGGCGAGGTCCACGGGCTCGTCGGCGAGAACGGCGCCGGGAAGAGCACGCTCGTCAAGATCCTGGCCGGCGTCCACCAGCCGGACAGCGGCACGATCTGGCTCGACGCCGAGGAGACGACGATCCACGGCCCGGCTCAGGCGCGCGGACTCGGTATCGCCGTCGTCCACCAGGAGCCGCGGCTCTTTCCCGATCTGACCGTCGCCGAGAACGTCTTCATCGGGCATGCCCCTTCGGGCCGGTTAGGCACGATCGATTGGGGCGGGACGCGCAGGGCGGCCCAGGCGCTGTTCGACGAGCTCGACGTGCAGCTGGACGTCGGAGCGCCGGTCAGGGGCCTCTCGATGGCCGACCAGCAGCTCATCGAGATCGCGAAGTCGCTCTCGGTCGACGCCCGGGTGCTGATCCTGGACGAGCCGACGGCCTCGCTGTCAGCCCATGAAGTCGCGCGGCTGTTCACGATCGTCCGGCAACTCCGCGCGCGCGGTGTCTCGATCCTCTTCGTCAGCCACCGCCTCGACGAGGTCTTCGACCTGTGCGACCGGGCGACCGTCTTCCGCGATGGCAAGCATGTCGTCACGACGGCCACGAGCGAGCTCACCACCGCCGATCTCGTCCGGCACATGGTCGGCCGGACCGTATCGCTCTTCCCCAAGGTTGACGCTCCGATCGGCGACGTGCTGCTCGAGGTCAAGGGTCTGACCAGGGTGGGGGCCTTCCGTGATGTCGGGTTCAACGTGCGCGCCGGCGAGATCGTCGGGTTGGCCGGGCTCGTCGGAGCCGGCCGCACCGAGGTCGCCAGAGTCCTCTTCGGGATCGACCAGCGGGACGGCGGCGAGATCCGCCTGGGCGCAATTCCAGTCAACTTCGAGAGCCCATCGGCAGCGATGAACGCCGGGATCGCCTACCTCCCGGAGGATCGCCACCAGGAGGGCCTCGTCCTCGACTTCACGATTGCCCAGAACGTGACGCTGCCGATCCTGCCCCGCCTCTTTCCGCGCCTCTTCGTCCGAAGCGCCACGGAGCGCAAGGTCGCGCACGACTACACCGAGCAGTTCAACGTCCGGATGACCGGGGTCGACCAGCTCGTGGGCGCCCTCTCGGGCGGCAACCAGCAGAAGGTCGTGCTGGCGAAGTGGCTTGCCTCGAAGCCGCGGATCCTGATCCTCGACGAGCCGACCCGCGGCATCGACATCGGCGCCAAAGTCGAGGTCCACCGGATCATCTCCGAGCTGGCGGCCTCCGGGCTCGGGATCATCCTCATCTCGAGTGATCTTCCCGAGGTTCTCGCGATGTCCGACCGGATCATCGTCCTCCACGAAGGCCGGATCACGGCCGAGATCCCGCACGCTCGGGCGACCGAGGAGCGGGTGATGTTTGCCGCGACCGGCAGCGCAGACGGCGACGAGGAGTCCGCTGTCACGGCAACGAGCACCGGTGCCCCCGATGGCTGAGTCCGCCGTGTCCCCTACCGCCGCGAGCGGGCGGAGCACGGGCCAGTGGCTCGCGGCGCTGGCGCGCCAACGCGAGTTGAGCCTCGTCGCGATCATGGTCGTCCTAGGCGGGCTCGTTACCCTCACGGCACCGCAATTCCTGACGGTCTCGAACATCAGCCAGGTCGCGGTGCTCGCTGCGGTCATCGCGGTTGCTGCCGTCGGCGAGGCCCTCGTCGTCATCACCAGGAATGTCGATCTCTCCGTTGAGGCGACGATCGGGCTGGTGGCCTACGCCGTCGCTCGCACCCTCGAGCTGCATGCGCTCGACACCGCCGGTGCGATCGCGATGGGGCTTGGCCTTGGGCTCGTACTCGGGATGATCAACGGCGTCGTCGTCACCCTGTTCAAGGTTCCGGCAATCGTGGCGACGCTTGGCACGCTAAGCATCTTTCGCGGCGTGGACTACCTGGTCGCCGGCAGTCATGAGGTCCCCTTCGATGGCCTCCCGCCGGGGTTCACGGACGCGGCTCGCGACACATTTCTCGGAATCCCGTACTTCGTCATCGTCGCCATCGTCGTCGTCGCGATCGGGTCGGTGATCCTGCGGTCGACGCGATTCGGGCGGCAGCTCTACGCGGTGGGCAGCAATCCCGAGGCCGCCGCCATCCTCGGCATCCCGTCTCGACTAGTCGTCTTCACAGCGTTCGCGATGTGCGGCCTGCTGGCGGGCGTCGCCGGCGTCCTGTGGGTCATGGAGTTCGGGACGATCAGCGGGACGTCTGCTACGGGCGTGGTTCTCGCTGTCGTGGCCGCCGTCGTCGTCGGCGGCGTCAACATCTTCGGCGGATCCGGGACGCTGGTCGGCGCCGCCCTCGGGGCCCTGTTCCTCGGCTTCATCGCCAACGCACTGATTCTTGTCGGCCTATCGCAGTTCTGGCTGCAGGCCATCTACGGCGTCGTGATCCTCGTCGCGGTCACGGCGGATGCGTTCATCCTGCGACGCCTGAAGCGGGCAGCCGTGCGGCGGAGCGTCCGATGACTGCCGTCGGCCGCGTGGTCGGCCGCTGGGAGACCCTGCTCGTCATCGCCCTGCTCGGCCTCATCGTGCTCGGGTCGCGGCTATCCCCGTTCTTCCTGACCCCAGGCAACTTCTCGAACCTCATTGCCGCCCTCATGGAAGTCGCGATCATGGCGCTGGCGATGACCCTGATCATCGTGGCCGGCGAGATCGACCTCTCTGTCGAGTCGATGGCCGGCCTCGCCAGCGCCATCCTCGGCTTCCTCTGGGCTGCCGGCGTCCCGCTTACGATCGGCATCCCGGTCGTGCTGCTCGTGGGAGCCTTGGGCGGCCTGTTGAACGGCCTGTTTGTCGCCCGGGTGGGTCTGCCCTCGCTCGTAGTGACGCTCGGCACCCTCGCCCTCTTCCGGGGCCTGGCGTTGATCGTGCTGGGACCGCGGGGCATCAGCGACTTCCCGCCGGCGTTCACCGAGCTGGGATTCGGTCGCGTCCCCGGCACGCCGATCCCCTGGTCCTTCGTCGTCTTCGCCATGCTTGCCGTTCTGCTCGGGCTCCTGCTCCACCGGACGTGGGTCGGCCGCCAGATCTACGCGATCGGCAAGAACACGGGCGCAGCGCGCTTCTCCGGCGTACGCGTCACCCGGCTCAAGATCGGTCTCTTCGTCCTGTCCGGGCTGATGGCGGCGCTCGCGGGAATCATCCTGACGTCGCGACTTTCGAGCGCTCGAGCCGATGCCGGGGCGGGCATGACGCTCACCGTCGTGACCGTCGTGCTGCTCGGCGGCGTCAACATCTTCGGCGGAAGGGGCACGATCCCCGGCGTCGTCCTGGCGGTCATCGCAGTCGCCGTCATGCAGAACGCGCTCCGGCTCGCCAGCGTGTCGGTCGAGGTTCAGAGCATCGCCCTCGGGTCGCTCCTGATCCTTTCGGTCGTCATCCCAACCTTTGCTCACCAGGCCAAGTCGGCCATCGATCGAGTCCGGAGAGAGCGGCCTCCACCGGCCGATTCGGTCAAAGGTGAGCGTGCTGTTTCGTAGATTCGAGGAGGAGTTGTGTTGAAGTTCAGATCAGTCGGGCGAACAATCGCCCTCGCAAGCGTCGCGATCATCGTATTCGCGGCATGTTCCACCGGCGGCGGGGCGACGGCCTCGCCGGGCGGATCGGCGGCCCCGCCAGCGTCGGCGCCTGCCGCATCCGCGGGCGGTTCCGCGGCCGCCGGTGGTATCACGGTCGGCTATCTGCCGAAGGACATCGTCAACCAGTACTTCGCGGCGGCGAAGACCGGCATGGACAAGGCGGCCGGTGAAACGGGCGGAACAATCATCCAGGTCGGACCGAACGAGCCGAAGGCCGACCTCCAGGTCCCCTTCATCTCCGACCTGGCGACGCAGGGAGTCAAGGCGATCATCATCTCGGCCGACGGCAAGGACGAGGTCGCTCCCGCCCTCAAGCAGGCCATGTCGTCCGGCATCAAGGTGGTCGGCTTCGACTCCAGTCCCGCCGTGGGTGCCTATGACGTCTTCGTCAACCAGGTCGACTTCAGTGGTGTTGGCGTGAACCTCGCTGACTGGGCCTGCGAGCTCGCTCCGAGCTGCACCGGCGAGATCGCCATCCTGTCGGCGTCCGCCACCGCGACGAACCAGAACGCCTGGATCGAGCTGATGAAGACCACCCTCGCCGAGGACAAGTACAAGGGCCTCAAGCTCGTCGACACCGTCTACGGCGACGACAAGCCTGAAGTCAGCACGACCCAGGCCCAGGGCCTGCTCACCAAGTACCCGAACCTCAAGGTCATCGTCGCCCCAACCACGGTCGGCATCAAGGCGGCGGCCCAGGTCGTCAAGCAGGCCGGCAAGTCGGACTCGATCAAGGTGACCGGGCTTGGCTTCCCGAACGATATGAAGGCCTTCGTCGCCGATGGCACCTCCCCGGTATTCGGCCTGTGGAGCGTTCCGGACCTCGGCTATCTCTCCTACAAGGTCGCAGAGAAGCTCGTCAGCGGCGAAATCACCGGCGAGGAAGGCGAAACCTTCACCGTGCCCGGTCTCAACGATGACAAGCCGTACACGATCGGCAAGGACAGCATCGTGATCCTCGGACCGGCGTTCCGGTTCGACTCGACGAACGTTAACGACTTCAACTTCTAACAGCGGTTCGAAGCCGCGCTACGCGCGGAACGCGAGAGTCAGAGCCCCGGAGGCTACGCTTCCGGGGCTCGTCGATTCCGAGGAGGCACGATGGAACGCGTGGGTTTCACGATGCGGCTGCTGCCGGGCCAGGAAGCCGAGTACCGCCGACGGCATGCGGCCGTGTGGCCGGAGATGCTCGATGCGCTCAAAGTGGCCGGCTGCCGCGACTATTCGATCTTCATCCGCGGGTCGGACTTGTTCGCCTACCTCGAGGTCGACGACTTCGCCGCGTTCCGGGCCGCGATGGCGGCGAGCCCGGTCAATGCCCGCTGGCAATCCGAGATGGCGTCATTGATTGACCCGCTGACCGATCCGGCGACGGGCTTCCATGAGCGTCTTGACGAGGTCTTCCATCTCGACTGATCGCAACCTTGTCCCACGCTCAATGTGACTCACGAGCCACCCGATCGCCGCTCGAGCCGACGAGGAAGTCCAGATCGGCTCCGGTATCCGCTTGTTGGACGGTTCGCACGTAGAGGCTCTCCCAGCCGCGGGTTGGTTTCGCATAGCCGGCGACGGCTCCGGGTGCCGGCTCGCGTCGATCGAGTTCGTCCGGGGCAAGATCGACGTCCAATCCCCGCGCGGCGACATCAAGAGAAATGACGTCCCCGGTACGGATCTTGGCCAATGGCCCGCCGGCGGCGGCCTCCGGGGCAACGTGCAGCACGACGGTCCCATACGCGGTTCCGCTCATGCGGCCGTCACAGACCCGGACCATGTCCCGGACGCCCTGTTGGAGCAATTTCGTGGGGAGCGGCATGTTTGAGACCTCCGGCATCCCCGGATACCCAATGGGGCCGCAGCCGCGGAGCACGAGCACCGAGTCCGCGTCTACGTCGAGGTCGGGGTCATCGATACGCGCCTGGAAGTCCTCGATCGAGTCGAACACGAGCGCCCGCCCGCGGTGTCGAAGGAGATGTTCGGACGCCGCCGCGGGCTTGATGACCGCGCCCGACGGCGCTAGGTTGCCGCGCAACACCGCGATACCGGCCTGCGGCTGGAGCGGGTCGCTGCGGCTTCGAATCACATCCGGGTCGAAGATCTCGGCTTCACGGAGGTGGTCCACGAGCGTTCGACCGGTCACGGTCGACGCGGTCGCGTCGAGGAGATCCTCGACTTCGCGAAGGACGGCGAGCAGGCCCCCTGCCCGGTGGAAGTCCTCCATGAGGAACCGGCCCGCTGGTTGCAGGTCGACCAGCAGCGGCACGTTCGAGCCCGTGCTGTCGAAGTCGTCGAGCGTGAGACTGATCCCGAGCCGACCCGCGATCGCCAGGAGATGCACGACGGCATTCGTCGAGCCGCCGATGGCCGCGAGGGCGACGATGGCGTTGAGAAACGACCCCCGGGTCAGGAAGCTGCTCGGACGGCGTTGCTGCGCGACCATGTCGACGATCAGGCGCCCCGTCTCGTGGGCGCCCTCGAGAAGGCGGCTGTCGGGTGCCGGCGTCCCGGCCAGGCCCGGCCTGACCGTCCCGAGGGCCTCGGCGACGAGGGCCATCGTCGACGCCGTCCCCATCGTATTGCAGTGCCCCCGGCTGCGGATCATCGACGACTCGGACAGCAGGAACTGATCCTCGGAGAGCGTCCCGCCTCGCACCTCCTCCGACAGGCGCCAGACGTCGGTCCCGCAACCCAGGGGCTCGCCGCGGAACGTGCCAGTCAGCATCGGCCCTCCCGGAACCACAACGGCAGGAAGGTCGACGGACGCTGCAGCCATCAGGAGGGCCGGGATCGTCTTGTCGCAGCCACCGAGCAACACCACGCCGTCGATGGGGTTGGCGCGGAGCATCTCTTCGATGGCCATCGCGGCCATGTTTCGCCACAGCATCGCCGTGGGCCGCACTTGCGTCTCGCCGAGTGACACCACCGGCAGGTTCAGCGGGATGCCTCCCGCCTCGTAGACGCCTCGTGCGACGCTCTCAGCGACCTCGTTTAGATGCGTGTTGCAGGGGGTCAGGTCTGATGCGGTATTGGCGATCGCGATATGCGATCGCCCGTCGAACGCATGCGCCGGGAGGCCACGGCGCATCCAGGCCCGGTGGATGTACGCGTTTCGGCCATTGCCCGCATACCATCCTGCGCTGCGCTGCTCAGGCATCTGCCCGGATCCTCCCTCTGCGATTCCCGGTCAGCGCCGGGGATCGATATAAATCTTTGGCCCATCACCCCAATCGACCTGGCGCCTCCCCGCGAGCACATCGGGGGCCGCATCGAGCGGGACGGTGGCAGCTACGAGCGGACCTGGGTCGACATCAGAGGAAGCGTAAAGCTCGATCGTCTCGGCCAGGCCGGCCGACGCACCGATGATGCCCACGATGGTTATGTCCTTGAGGCTGATTGTTCGGGCATCGACGAGGCTCGGCTCGCTGGCGAGGCCGATGCAAACGACCCGCCGCCCAGGTTCGACCAGGTCGATCGCCAAGGCCGGGAGCAACGGCGAGTCCGACGCATCGACGACTGCATGAAAGGGTAGATCAGGCAGCGTCGCTTGGTTCCACACGTTCGGGACCCCAAGCGACCGCGCGAACGCGAGCGACTTCTCGCTCCGGCCGAGGAGATGGACATCGGCACCCGTGCGACGAGCGAAGAGGGCCACGAGCAGGCCGATCGTACCCGCGCCCAATACGAGTAGCCGTTCGGCCGGCCGGACGGCAGCCGCGTGGAAGGCCCGCAGCGCGTTCCCGCCGGGCTCGACAAGGGCACCGAAGGCTGGGTCCATGTTGTCCGGCAGCTCGTGCAGGGACGACGTGGGCACCAGGAGCTGCTCGGCGAGCGCGCCAGGCCAACCGCTCGTGATGCCGAGCTCTTCGAGATCCGAACAGACATGGTGGCGACCTGTTCGGCACCGCTCGCACCGTCCGCATCCCAGCATGGTGTCGCCTGCCACCCGGCGGCCTAGCCAACCCTCGTCTTGTCGATCCCCGACATCAACCACCAGGCCACACCACTCATGGCCGATCCGCAGCGGGTAAGCCGCCCGACCCGAGTCCAGATAGGGCATGGCTCCGGTAAAGAGCTCGACATCGGTGCCACACAGACCGACCCGCTCGACGTCGATGACCGCTTGACCGGGATCCGCTCTCGGCCGGGGGAGGTGTTGAACCTCTGCCTGATTGGGCCCCGTGATGACGAGCGCCCGCATCAGCGTCACGTGGGCGTCCCTGATTTCGGGCGCTGCTGCGGTCCGCTCATACCACCCGAGCCGCTGGACGACCCACGGTTGGACCAGACGGCGGGCGACCTCGGCGATGATCACGACCGGCGGCAGGCGGAGCTCGGGATAGGCCAGGAGAACGGCCAATAGCGGCGACATGACGGGCAGGGCCATCGTCGAGTAATGGAATTGGCTCGACGGCCAGACCGCCGGAACGGCCAGCCAGCCGGCAGCCCGTCGGTCGCGCAGCGCGAGGATCAGCAAGGCGATGACCGTCACCGCGAGCAGGACCGGGAAATAGAACGCCGACAGACCCTGGAGAGACTCGTACTCGAGCCGGCTCGAGATCTCCCCGAATTGCCTGAAGTAATCGAGCCACAGATCCGGCGCCACCATGAATGTCGCCGCACTGAATGCCACCGCAACCGCGATCTGGCGCCAGCGCACTTCGCCGAGCAGCGGGATGAAGGCGTACACCTTGAGCGCCGTTCCCAGCGCCGACGCTGCGGAGCGATTCGCCACGAGCAGCGCGAGTACGACGAGCTGGGGATTGGCCGAGAAGAGCGCCTCGGCGATCGGCGGAAAGAGCAGCCACCACAGCGGGAAACCAAGCCGACGCAGCGTCCAGATCGTTGCGACCCAGGTCAGCACGACCCAGGCGAGCGTGAAGACCTCCTCGCTCACGAGGGCCGCCGGCGCCATGACCACGGTCGTCACCGGCGTCCCCGCGTAGTGGTACGGGAAACCGTTGACCACGACGGCCGCATCCCACGGGTTGCCGCCCCCCAGCCAGGCCAGGACGCCGCGGTAGTAGATCGTGGCGTCGAGCCCAACCGGGAATTGGCGGTCCACGAAAAACGAGATCCGATCGTAGGTGCGCCAAGTGAACCAGAGGAAGAGCAGGACTGTGCCCACTCGCCGGGCGATCGCCAGCCGGCGGATGGCGGCGGGCGTCCTGAGCCGATGCATGGAACCCATGCTGCCCTATCTTTCGGGCCGTCGGGTGGGCTCGACGGCACCCGCTAGGCGGGCAACACCCAGTGGTTGCAGTGGAGCGGGCGGCCGCCCTAGTCGACGTCGACCTCACCGCGCAGCTGGAACCCGAACTTCCGGCAGAGTCCGTTGGACGGTCCGTTCGCGCCTGCCCGCGCCGCCACCCACCCCGGTCTCACTCGGATCCGTGCTCGTCAACCGTTGACAATCAGGCGGCGGCCTCGGCCTCGTTGCGGTCCGTATTCGCCGCCTCGATCATCACGGACGCGAGCGTCCCGTACGCCGCCGCCCATGCTTCGCGGACTGCCGGGGTGAAGGCCTCGCCGAGGCCCTGCTCGAGCGTCCAGAGAAGGGCCGCGCCCACCGTCGCGTAGTGCGCCTCGCGGACGCCATAGCCCGCGTGCCGGCGGCCGAGCGCTTCGACCGCGGGGAGCAGATCCTCGACACGGTCGAGGGTCTTCACCACGACGGTGAGCGTCTGCATCAGCACCTTGCGCTGGCGGTCCATGTCGGTCCGGCGAAACAGGCGTTCAAGGGCGGGATCCAGCTCGAACAGTCGCCCGTAGAACAGGCCAGCGGCGGTGTCGGCTATCGGTTCGACAGCGGCCCAGCTCTCACGGATCAGGCCAACTTGTGTCGGGGTCATCGGTTGCTCCCAAGGTGTGCGACCCAGGCGCCGCCGGGTCGAAGCGGTCGCAGGAGCATGCCGTTGCCTCCGCCACGCCACGACCGGCATATGTCAACGCCTCATGCCTGACATTTGTCCACGCCGGGCCAGGGATACCTCAGTGGATCTCCACGGAGAGCGGAACGGTGCGGGCGATCGTGTCGGTGACCGGGCAGTGGTCGACCGCCCAAGCAACGAGCGCTTCGAGGGCCTCCGGGTCCAGGCCGGACGCATCGATCGAGACGACGACACGCGTCGAAAGGGCGCCGGCCGGGATCGTCGGGTCGAGACCAAGGATGCCGCGATCGTCCGACTCGCTGTCGACCTCCACCTCGACCGAATCCAGGGTCGCTCCCGTAGCGGCCGCCCGGATTGCGATCAACGATGCCACGCACGAGGCTGCGGCCGCGCGAAGGAACCAGCCGGGCGACGGTGCAATGGCCGTCCCCCCAATCCCGGCCGGCATGTCGGTCGTCATGGTTTCGCCGCTGGGGCCCGTGACGATCACCACGAGGCCCGACTCGACCCGAGCACGGGCGAAGGAGTCGCGATACCGCGCTTCATCGGGATGCGCTGTGAGATAGGCGCTGGCACCTGCGACCGCGTCGGAGATCGACATCCGGATCCTCCATCGCATCGATTTCCCGTCCCAGATCGCTGACGAACACCCGTAAGCTCCGCCAATGACGAACGAGGAGCGCGCAGCGGCACCGCCCACCGGCTCGTCCTGGGCCTTGGTGGTCCTGCTCATACTGCCAGTCCTTGGGCTCGCCCTGCTGCTCGCCAGGCCAGAGCTCGACATCGAATGGGAGCATCACCCCAGTCACTTCTGGCTCGTGCTCTTCACTGCCGCCGTCAATGTCGCGCTCGCCGCCCTGACCAATGTCGCAGCCAGCCGCTACCGGGACGCTCGGCTCATCCTGGTCTCCCTGGCCTTCCTTGCGAGCGCCGGGTTTCTGGGCCTGCACGCGCTTGCGACGCCTGGCGTGCTGCTCCCCCACCCGAACACCGGGTTCGTCGTCGCCACGCCGATGGGGTTGCTGATCGCGTCGCTCTTCGCTGCGGGATCCGTGAGCCCGCTCGCCGGACCCCACGGGGCAACCGTGCTTCGCTGGCGCCCCGTCATGCTGGGCGGCCTCATAGCACTCATGGGGGCCTGGGCGGTGCTCTCCCTCGCGAACCTGCCGCCTCTCGACGGACCGCCGCCCACCAAGGAAGCCGTGGGGCCGCTCAGCGTCGTGGCGGCCGTTTCTGTGGCCCTCTTCCTGTTCGCAGCCTGGCGCTATCTGCAGGTATACCGACGGCGCGGTCACATCGTGCCGCTGATGGTCGCCGTGGCATTCGTCCTCCTTGCCGAGGCGATGGTTGCGATTGCGCTGAGCCGCAACTGGCACGTGAGCTGGTGGGAGTGGCACGTGCTGATGCTCCTTGCCTTTGCCGCGATCGCTCTCGGGGCACGCAGCGAGTACCGCCGGAGCGGGTCGTTGTCGGGGGCGTTCGGCGGGCTGTATCTCGAGGCGACCCTTGCCCGTCTCGATCGCTGGCATGCGAGCGCGATCGCGGCTCTCGCGGCGGCGGACGAGCGCGGCGAGTCATCGGATCGCGTGCTGGACGAGCTCCGTGCAGAGGGCGCCACGAGCGACGAGGTGAAGCTCCTCGCAGAGGCGGCCCACGAACTTCGCAGGCTCGACGAGTCGTTCCGGCCGTACCTGCCGTCCGTCGTGGCCCAGCGGATCCGCAGGGGCGACGGCGCGGCCGCCGCCAGCCTTGGCGGCGAGGAGCGGGAGGTGACCGTGCTCTTCGCCGACCTGGCGAGCTTCACGACGTTCAGCGAGACCCGCACTCCGACCCAGGTCATCGCGATGCTCAACGACTACTGGGCTGTGGTGGTGCCCGTCATCGATGCGGCGGGCGGTGTCATCGAGCAGTTCGCGGGCGATGGCGTCATGGCGATCTTCAACGCCGGCGGCGATCAAGCCGACCACGCCCGACGGGGCGGCCGCGCTGCGCTGGCGATCGTTGAAGCCGGCCGTCCGCTGGCAGATGCCCACCCCGACTGGCCGACCTTCAGGGTCGGTGTCAACACGGGACCCGCCGTCATCGGCAACGTCGGGGTCGCGGGCCGGCTGAGCTTCGCGGCGATCGGGGATACGAGCAACGTCGCCGCTCGACTGATGTCAGCCGGCGATCCCGGCCAGGTCGTGATCGCCGGGACGACGTGGCGAGCTCTTGGGCCTGGCAGGGACGGATCTTCTCTGGGCCCCACCCGGGTTAAGGGCAAACGCGAGCCCGTCGAAGCCTGGATCCTGCGGGCCGAATCATGAGCCCGAAGCCGAACGGATCGCTGCGGCTCAAGCCCGGCCCGCTCGCGGCCGCGCTCCGGCGCGACGAGGCAGCGTGGGCGCGCGAGCACCTGGCCGACGATGTCGTCGGCTGGCTGACGACGGTCGCGGCCGATGGAACCCCCCAGTCCTCGCTCATCTCCTTCTTGTGGGAGGGCGATTCGATCTTCTTCTATAGTCAGCCCGATACGCCCAAGCTTCGCAATATCGCCCGCTCGCCGCTGGTGTCGTTCCACCTCCAGTCCGATCCGTACGGCGATCGCCTGCTGATCATCGAGGGGACTGCCGCGGAGGACCGGACCGTTCCTCCGTCCGACCAGCACCCGGCATATCAGGCCAAGTACCGGGAGCCGCTCGAGCACTGGGGCATGGGCGAGGCCGAGACGGCGCGTGACTTTTCCGTCCCGATCCGGATCACGCCCCGGCGAGTGCGCCTCGCCTGAGACGCTTCTCAGAGACTTCAAAGAAAATGAGGCCTACCGTGCCGCTGACCCAACGACGACAGCGCGGAGGCAGACGATGAACCAGGTGCTCGACCACGGCCACGCCCATCACGAGCTGGAAGACCACGACCGCGGCCTCGTGTTCGACCTGAACACGATGGATCGACGCCGTGTCCTGAAGCTCCTCGGTTTCGGCGGCCTGAGCGCGAGCCTGTTCACGATCGTCGGCTGCGGGCCGGCCGGGTCCACCGGTACTCCCCTGACATCGGCTAGCGCGACCGCGGGGGCGAGCGCGACCGCGGGGGCGAGCGCGACCGCCGCGTCCGGTGAGAGCTGCGCGGTCATCCCGGAGGAGACGGCGGGACCCTTCCCGGGCGATGGCTCGAACGGCCCCGACGTCCTATCACAGAATGGCGTCGTCAGGAGCGACATCCGGGCAAGCTTCGGCTCTTCCACCACGGTCGCCGCGGGGGTCCCGCTCGCGATCAAGCTCACGATCCAGGACGCCGGCGGCGATTGCGCGCCGCTGGCGGGAGCGGCCGTCTATCTCTGGCACTGCGACCGCGAGGGCGGGTACTCGCTCTACTCGCAATCGGTCGCCAACGAGAACTTCCTGCGCGGCGTCCAGGAGGCCGACGACAGCGGCCTCGTGACATTCCAGAGCATCTTCCCGGCGTGTTATTCGGGCCGCTGGCCGCACATCCACTTCGAGGTGTTTCCGAGCCTGGCACTGGCTACCGACGAGGCAAACAGGATCGCCACTTCACAGATCGCCCTCCCCAAGGAGGCCTGCGACCTCGTGTACGCGACGGACGGCTACAGCCAGAGCATCCAGAACCTGAGCCAGGTGACCCTCGCGTCGGACAACGTCTTTCGCGACGACGGGGCTGCGCGGCAGCTGGGAACCGTGACGGGAGATGTGGCCGGCGGGCTGACGGTCACGGCGACGATCCCGGTCAACCCGGGGACCGCTTGATCGGGGCCGTAGACGGCAGCCACGTCGCGGGGTGTACCCTGCCCGCACGATGACCACCCGGATCTGCCGGCGTCCCGAGGACGACTGGCGCGCGATCGCCTCCAACAAGAACGGCTGATCCGCCCCTTCCGCATCGAGCGTCAGAGGAAGGGGCGGGACGGACGCGTGCCGCTGCCGTAGCCCTCTGGCTGCGCGCGCCGCGCCGTTCCACGCAGTGGGAGTGGGTAGTCATGCCGATGCCGCATCGCACATTCGCCCAGGTGGCGAAACGTCGACTGATTGGCAAAGAGGGTCGAGAACGGATTCGCGAAGTCCAGGCGCTACTGGCGGAGCTGCCTGACTACAGGAACGGTCCCTACGCGGACCTCCGAAAATCGCTGCTCGCCGAGATCGAGGACACCAGGGTCCGATCGAGCGCCGTCCATCGTGACTCGATCGCCGTACGCCGCGAGGGCGCCGCCCAGATCGCCCTCGTCGGGCCGCCGAACGTCGGCAAGTCGTCGCTCCTGCAGGCCCTCTCCGAGATCCAGATCAAGACCGGCGACTACCCGTTCACGACGCTCCGGCCGGTCCCGGCGCTGACGCGGATCGGTGGCGTGCTCGTCCAGCTAGTCGAAATCCCGGGGCTGATCCATGGCGCGGCCGACGATCGAGGCGGCGGACGCGCGCTGCTCGGCGTCTTGCGCGCAGCCGACGCGATCGTCTACTGCTGCCGAGCCGACGGGGATCCGGCGGAACTCGAGACCGTCCGGGCCGAGGTCGCCGCGGCCGGGATCGTGAAGCCGGCCTTCGTTGCGGCGACGCGCGCGGACGAGGCTGAGTCGACGGCACTCGAGCGCCTCGAAGGGGCGTTCCCCGACCTCGAGGTCGTGCCGGTTTCGATCCTGGACGAAGGCTCGCTCGATGCGTTCCGGGTGGCGACCTGGGCGTTGACCGGCCTCATCCGCGTCCGCCTCCGGAAGAACGGCTCGATCGATGCCGAACCGCTCGCGCTCCATCCTCCGGCGACGGCCGCCGACGTCGCGGACTGGGTCCACCACGATCTCGGCGCGACGTTCTCCGGAGCGCGGGTATGGGGTCCGTCGGCGCGGTTCGACGGCCAGCGGGTGGGGCGCGACCACGAGGTGCACGACGGGGACGTCGTGGAGATCCTGCGTTGATCCAGCCGGGTCAACGTCACTGGTGGAACGCCTCAAGCGACTCTCGCTCGCGGTCGACCGCCCGCTGGTCCTTTGCCGGAAGCGTCTCGTACGGATCCAGCTCGATTCGGCCGTCCCGCACGGACCAGGCGCCGGCAACGACGCCGTCGACGAGATAGGTACCGACCGAGAACGGGTTGCGGATGCTGAACACGCGCGGCCGATGGGCCTCCGGCAGCAGGCCGGTGCGTCGGGCGTGGACGAGCAGGCAGGCGTCCCAGTGGGGCAGGAAGCGGACCGGCGCGGGCGTGTCCGGATCCGGGAGCGGAGCGTTCTCGAGGTCGATGAGCTCGCGGCCGTCCTCGTCACGGAAGCGGGCGAGCGGCAGTCCCGCGCCGCCTCGCCGTGCGTCGGATACGGACATCCCGGCCCACGAGGCGATGTCGCGCCATGCAGCGGGACCGAACGCCCGCAGGTAGGCCCGGACGAGGTGCTCGAGACCCTCGTCCTCAGAGGCATCGGTCGGACCCACCCAGTCCTCGGCCAACGCGAGGCGGTCGGCGCGTCGCCGCTCCCACGTGCCCGACGGCGGGACGCGGACGAGGTCGACCCAGAGCCCGAGGTTCCCGACGAACCCGGCTCCGAGCTCGCCGAGCTCCTTCACCGTCCGCGGCCCATGCTCGAGCGCCTCGCGGATTCGCGCGGCCTCCACGATGAGCGAGGCCTCGTCCCCCTTCCGGCCAGGCGTCCGGAGGGCCCATTCCCGCCGTGCCCGGCGGACGCCGATCGCGTAGGGCCAGAACTCGCGCGCGGATACGACGTGGATCGTGGTCCGCATGAGCGTCGCCTGGACGACGCTCCGCTCCTCCAGCGCCTCCGTGAGCGCGTCGCGCCGGAAGGCCGCGAGCCGCGTCCACAGCCCGACGTAGCCGGACGGCGCGTACTGGGTCTGGAGTCCACCGACCTGCTCGACGGCCTTCGGGATCGACAGCGTCGAACGTTCGAGCAGGAGCTGGCGCGCCAGGAGCGCGCGGTTCAGGTGGCGTCTGGTCAGCGTCCGCTCGGTCACCGGCCGGGGGAGGCCGCGAGAACCGTCGAAACCAGCGCCTGGGCCTCCTCGATGAGGCTGCCGAGGTGCTCCTCGCCGCGGAAGCTCTCGGCGTAGATCTTGTAGACGTCCTCGGTCCCTGACGGACGAGCCGCGAACCAGCCGTTGGCGGTCGAGACTTTGAGTCCGCCGATGGCGGCGCCATTGCCAGGCGCGGTCGTCAGGACGCTGCTGATCTCGTCGCCGGCGAGTGAGGTCGCCGTGACCTGGTCGGCCGAAAGCCCGCCGAGAACGGCCTTCTCGGCCATCGTGGCCGGCGCATCAATTCGGCGGTACGCGGGCGCCCCGAAGCGCTCCGTGAGATGGCCGTAGGCGACGCCGGGATCCTGGCCGCTGCGCGCGGTCAGCTCGGCTGCCAGCAGGCAGGCGATGATCCCGTCCTTGTCGGTCGTCCAGACTGTGCCGTCGCGGCGCAGGAACGAGGCGCCCGCACTCTCCTCGCCGCCGAACCCGACGGAGCCGTCGACGAGGCCATCGACGAACCACTTGAAGCCGACCGGGACCTCGAGGAGCCGGCGACCCAGATCGGCCGTGACACGATCGATCATCGCGCTCGAAACCAGCGTCTTGCCGACGGCGACCGACGGCGCCCAGTCACGCGCCCCGCCGAACAGGTAGGCGATGGCGGCCGACAGGAAGTGGTTCGGATTCAGCAGGCCCGCTCCGGGAGTCACGATCCCGTGGCGGTCGGCGTCGGCGTCGTTCCCGAACGCTACGTCGAACCTGTCGCGCAGGCCGACCAGTCCGGCCATCGCGTACGGCGACGAAGGGTCCATCCGGATCCGACCATCCCAGTCGACGGTCATGAACCCGAATGTCGGATCGACCTGCGTGTTGGTCACCGTGAGGTCGAGCCCGTAGCGCTCCCCGATCGCCGGCCAGTAGTCGACGCTCGCGCCACCTAGCGGATCGACTCCGAGTCTGAGCCCGGACTTCCGGATCGCGTCCATGTCGATGACCGCCCCGAGATCCGCAACATAGCCGCCGAGGAAGTCGTGTTCGCCCGCCGTTGCGCGGGCGCGCTCGTACGGCGTCCGCTTGACCGCGTCGACACCGTCCTCGAGGAGCCGGTTTGCCTCGTCCTGGATCCAGCCCGTGACGTCGGTATCGGCCGGTCCACCGTTCGGCGGGTTGTACTTGAAGCCGCCGTCCTCGGGCGGGTTATGAGACGGCGTGACGACGATCCCGTCAGCGAGGCCGTCGCGCCGGTCCCGGTTGTAGGTCAGGATCGCGTGCGACAACGCCGGCGTGGGCGTGAATTGGTCGCTGGGATCGACCAGGACATTGACCTCGTCGGCCACGAGGACCTCGAGCGCAGTTCTGAACGCCGGCTCCGACAATGCATGCGTGTCGCGACCGACGAACAGCGGGCCGGTGATCCCGTTGGCTCGCCGATAGCGCGCGACGCCGGCGCTCGCCGCGACGATGTGCGCCTCATTGAATGACATTGCGAACGCCGAGCCCCGATGTCCTGACGTCCCGAAGACAACTCGTTGGGCAGGGACTCCCGGATCTGGGCGTTCCTCGTAATAGGCGGCGATCAGGCGATCGACATCGACGAGCATCGCCGGGTCGGCCGGGCGACCGGCACGCTCGTTGACGGCCATCGGCTTCGTCAGCTCTCCATCCAGGTCACCGATTCGACGCCGACCGCGGCCGAGACACCCTTCAGCGAGACCTCGCGGCGATCGGATCTCGCGGACTCGCCGGCCTCGTCGAGCGTGTCGGTCGTGGCGACGATCTCGCCCCCGCCCGCGACCGAAGCGACCCTCGATGCGAGGTGGACGCCCACGCCGCTGTAATCCGATCCGCGGCGGTTCGCCTCGGCCGAATGGAGTCCGATCCGGACCGAGATGGCGAAGCCACTGCCCCGACGGTGCTCGGCAAGCGCGCGCTGGATCGATCGTGCGCACTCGATGCCCTGGCGGGCCGAATCGAAGGCGACAAAGAACCCGTCGCCGGTCGAGTTGACGATCTCGCCGCCGTGCTTCGCCACGAGCTCGCGGAGCTTGTCGTCATGCCAGCGCAGGAGTCGCTCCCACTGGTCGTTGCCCAGGAGCTCGGCATACCTCGTCGAGTCCACGATGTCGGTGAACATGAACGTCTTGCGCGTCTGGACCGGAGCTGTTCGCCGCTCGACCGCGGCCTGCAGGTCGCGATCCGCGGCAGCCTCATCCGGCGCCGCGCCTAGCTTCGCGAACTCATCTCGCGCAGAACCGAGCTCGAAATCGGCCGACTCGTCGTCGCCCGTCGCACGAAGCGCCTTACCGAGAAGTGCCCGGGCCCTGGCCACCTCGTACGGGGCCGCGACCTCGCGCCAGAGGCGGATCGCGAGGCGGACTTCCCGCGCCGCTCCCGCTGCGTCACCTTCGGCCAGGAGCACGCGAGCCATCGCCTGGTGCGTGCCGGCTTCGAGGGCGGGCGACTTGTAGGTTTCGACGATCCGGGCCAGGTCCTCAGCCGCGGCGCGGGCCAGCGCCAGCTCCCCGCCGGCGACGGCGATCTCGACCTGTGCCGGCAGCAGCCGGACTTTCGCCCACTGATCCCACGACGAGTCCGACAGGGCCGACGCGATCGCAGTCGCGGCCGCCGTGACCTTGCCCTGCGCCAGTCGGATCAGGGCGAGGGCAGGCTGCGGCGACTTGCCGATCGAATTGGCCTCGCGGAGAGCGGCCTCGGCGGCTTCGAAGTCACCCTTGAGCCGCCTGATCTCCCCTATCGCGTAGTGGCCATCGGCGAGCGGCGGCAGCGTGCTCCAGCCACTCAGCTCGTCGGCCGCCTGGCGGAGCTCCTGCTCGGCCCGATCCCACGCCCCGCTCAGGGCGACGACCTCCGCCCGATGGATGCGGCAGACACCCGGAAACGCCGAAACCGACTGGCGCTCGCAGTATTTATCGGTCGCCTCCGTCCACTCGCTGGCACGCCGATAGTCGGTCAGGTCCCGGCAAGCGGCGATCATCGTGCAGCAGGTGGCGCCGCTGGCGAACGGCGAGAGGTCGCCGTTGACGGCCGAGATCGACGCCTCCTCCATCAGGGCCATCCCGTCATTCGTCGAACCGGTCGCGATCTTCAGCTTCCCCAGATTCGTCAGCGCGAAGGCCTGGAGATCCGCCTGGGCCGCGCGGGTGGCGATGGAGACGGCCTGTTCGGCCAGTTCGAGCGCCTCCTCGATGTTGCCGGTGGAAGTCGCGAGCTCGCTCTTGCCGAGTGCGAGGTAGCCATGCGCATAACTCTCCGGCTTGCCCTCGAGCAACCGTTCGCCCCGACGTCCCCACGCGGATGCAATCGACACCTTGCCGCGAAACCAGTAGTCGCGGGCGAGCCTCAACGCGAGATACGCGGCCCGGAGCTCGTCGCCCTCGGCCTGATGGGCCTTGAAGGCTCGCTCCTTGATCTCGATCTCGAGATCGGAGTGCGCCGCGAAAAACGCGGCTTCGGCGAGGGATTCCAGGTCCGCGCCGGACAGGTTGCCCTCGGAGTCTGCCCGAGAGAGAAGATCGAACGATTCCTGCCAGCGGTGGCGGCTCAGCGCCTCGCGGCCCGCGGTCAGCGGGTCGGTCTCTGCGGGTCCGACGGGTTCGACGGGCGAGGCGGGTCCGGTCATCCATGCGATTGTGCCACCGTCCTACACTCGCCGCGATGAATGAAGCTGCCCTTCGCGACTGGCTCGATGGGCGCACGGCGAGTCATGAATTCAGCGGCTCCGCGCTGGCCTGGCGCGAGGGCGGTCCGCTGTTCGCGTACCGCGGCGGTCTTGCCCATCGAGGCCACCGCGTCCAGATCACCGAGCGGACGAGGTTCGCCGTCGCATCCGTGACGAAGCTCGTTACGGGTACTGCCGCCCTGCGGCTCGTGGACCAGGGCCGCGTTCGGCTGGATCAGGCGCTGGTAGAGGTTCTGCCGCAAGAGCACCGTCCGGCGTCGCTCACGCCCGAACTCACGCTCCATCACCTGCTCTCGCACACATCCGGACTCGCGAACTACCACGACGACGAGGCGAAGACGTGGGATTCGTTCATCTCGTGCTGGGACCGGATCCCCATGTACCATCTCCGCCGCCCCGCGGACATGCTCCCCTTGTTCGCCGATCTGCCGGCAGTCACGGCACCAGGTACGAAATATCAGTACGCCGATGCCAATTTCATTCTCGCCGGGCTCGTCGTCGAAGCCGTCGCGGGCCGCTCGTTCGCTGAGGCAGTGGCACAAGAGGTCCTGGCGCCCGCCGGGATGACCGACACGGCGATCGATTCGCTCGACCAGGAACCCCGCGATCTCGCGACGGGCTATCTCGTGACAGACGGCCCGCCCGAAACCTGGCGGGCCAACACGTTCAGCGTGCCGGCCGTCGGCATGCCCGATGGTGGCCTGATCACGACACCGGAGGACCTTGCCCGCTTCATCGATGCGCTGATCGGCGCGAAGCTCCTATCGCCGGCCATGACGTCGGCGATGATGACGCCCCACGGGCCGCCTTCGGATGACCTGGAGCAGTACGGCTACGGCTGCGAGCTGGTCGTCGAGGACGGGCAGGTCACGATCATCGGTCACGGCGGGCTCGATCCGGGCGTGTCCGCGATGGTTGCGCACTACCGCGCAGCGGGCATCACGACGGTCGTGCTCTGCAACAACGATCGAGGGTCGTGGCCGGTGACGAAGCGGCTTGCTGAGGAGCTCGGCTTGTCAGAGCCGCGGACGTGAAGCCGCAGCAGCCCTAGAAGAACGTGGACGACCAGGGTTCGTCGAGCGTCCGGAACAGCGCGTCCGCTTCGGCGAGGGCGCCCTGACGATGTTCGTCGACACCGAAACCTGCCGCCGCCTGCTGCAGAGAACTCCCGCCGAGATACACCGTGCCGAGGGCCGCGACGTCGAGCGTCAGGTCGGCTGAGCGGTCCGTTTCGATGCAGGTGGCCCCCGCCGGCCCGGCATCGAGCTCGACTCTAGTTCGCCCGCCAGGAGCCTCTCGGTCGACAACCTCGAGCACCACGCTCCCCTCTCGCTCGTACGTCCGGGCCGCCAGCGCTCGCGGGACATCGAAGATGCGGACCCACATCCCATCCCCGAGGTCCGATGTGTCGAGCGCGCGCGCGTTCGTCAGGAGCCACGGGAGGAGTTCGCTCGGGCTCCGACGCTCGGCCTTGACGGTCGCCGCCCAATCGAGCTCGGCGAGGAACCGCCAGAGCGACACATAAGCGACGTCATTGAGGGCATGAAGCTCGTCGACGGTCACGGTGTTGCCTGGTTGGCGCTGCTCCCACTTGCCGTCGGCGTGATAGCGCGCATACCCGTCAACGGAGCCCGCCGGGTCGCGGTGGAGCACGACGAATCCCTTCCACGTCGCGCCCCAGGCGGATTCGCGGAGGGCGAGGTCGTACTCCCAGCTATAGTCCCGCCGGCGGATCTCGCCCGGCTGCCGATGTCGCCACCGCTCGAAGACGTCCTTGAGCGACGAGATCGCCTCTGCGTCCGCCTTCACGAGCTCAACCCGGCCGCTCGAGGCGGGGTGGAAGCCGGTTCGCCGCGTGGCTAGGGTCAGGGTCGCCTCGCGGACGCCTGGCCCGTACCCGAACCTGCCGTAGATGGGGTACTCGGACGCATACAGGAGTCCGAACGCCTCATCACGCTGCCGGATCGCGTCGTGCTCGGCTTCGACCATCGCCCGCAGGATGCCGCGCCGGCGATGGGTCGGCAGCACCGTGACCGATGTCACCGCCGCCGCCGGAAGGCGCTGGCCGCCTGGAACCGTCAGCTCAGTCGCCCACGTCCGAAACGTGCCGCATGTGCGACCGTCCGCGAAGGCCGCCCAGACCCGCTCGAGGTCCCAGAGCGGCCGGACCTCCTCGGTGACCTTGTCGACGTCGATGTGCTCGAGAAACCCGGCGCTAACCGCACCCATGAACGCGTGCAGCTCGTCGTCGCGGATTCGTCGGACCTCGATCGTCACCGCCCGACGATAGCATCGGCCTGCCTAGGCTGGGTCAGTCCTTCGGGTCGAGCTTCAGCGCCGCGGAGTTGATGCAGTAGCGCAGGCCCGTCGGGTTGGGGCCGTCGTCGAAGACATGCCCGAGGTGCCCGCCGCACGTCGCGCAGAGTGCCTCGGTCCTCGTCATGAACAGCATCCGGTCCGTCTCGGTCGCGACGGCCTCGGGATCGGCCGGGGCGAAGAAGCTCGGCCAGCCGGTGCCCGATTCGAACTTGGTCTCCGATTGAAACAGCGGCGCGCCGCAGCCGGCGCATACGTACGTCCCCGGCCGGTGCTCATCCCAAAGCTCGCCGGTGAAGGCGCGCTCGGTGCCCTTCTGGCGTAGGACGCGGTATTGCTCGGGGGTCAGCTCGGCGCGCCATTCGTCGTCGGTCTTGGATTGCGGTGACTTGGTGTCGGTGGTGTCGGTGTCGCTCATGGTCGAAATCCTACGCCGGGTCCATGACGCGAACGTGACGGGACGCCATTCATGCCGTCGGGACGAACGTCACGCAGCAGAAGCCTTCGGCCGGGCGTGCTTCGGCCGCAAGCTCGCCGCCAGACGCCTGCACGGCGACCGAGGCGAGCAGGGCGAGGTTCATCGAGCAGGTCAGCTGCCGGTGGCGCTGGGCCAGGGCATGGAACGGGCAGTTGCGGAGGCGGACAACGCCGTCGGTGTCCTCGATCGGCTCGTAGCCGTTCCCTCGTAGAACCTCGATCAGTCCGGGCCGGCCCGGCTCCGGCGCGACGGTTTCAGCGAGGCGCTCGCCAACCTCACGGGCAGCCTCGAGCACGTTGGCCATCGCCTCCGGCACAGCTGAACGATCCAGGCCGTCGGCCATGATCTCGGCGGCGAGACCGTAGCGCCGCGGCGGCAGCGAGACCTCCAGATGACGGTCGATCGCGCGGCGGTAGAACTTCGCCGGCCGGCCGGCGCCCGGGCCCGTCCGTCCGGATCGGCGATGGAACTCTGCTTCGAGGAGTCCCCCATCGACGAGTCGATCGAGATGGAACGCCGCCAACGGCCGGCCGATCCCCAGGCCCCGGGCCGCCTCGTCACGGTCGACCGGGAGACCGCTGGCGACGACGTACTCGTAGAGCCGGCGGCGGATCGGCTCCGCCAGGACGGCCAGCTGGTCGAGCGGCTTGGTCGGCTCGTCCTTCATGGCGGCACTCTATCGCATATCGGCGTTAATGAAAGACTTGACGCAACGCCCGTCGGTGGCTAAAGATAGTAGGGACTAGCGATAGAACATACAGGTGAGCAAGTGGCCGGTCGCGGTGGCCCGACGGTTCCCCTCCTCGCGAAGCTCGGCGCAGCAACGATCGTCTTCGGGCTGCTCTTCGACCTGAGCGAGCACACGTTCGCGCGGCAGGCGGCCGAGGCAAGCGCCGGGTTCTCGTCGGGCGAGCATGCCGCTCATCTCGTGGTTCTCATCGGCATGGTCATCGTCCTCCTCGGCGTGATCGCCGACGGAGTCCACGCGTCCGGCCGCCGAGCGCGGCCAGAAGGGAGTCCTCGCGATGCCATTCGGTGACTTCGTCAACGTGATCCCGCCGATCGGGTTCCTCGCCGTCCATCTCGTCCTGTTTGGGGCCGGAACGTACTTCGCGTGGCGCTCCTTCAGCGCAGGTGCCAGCACGCTTGGCTGGGCATTCTCGCTGTTCGCTCTCGGCGAGATCAGCTACATGACCTACCACCTGAACTGGACCGTGATCCTGTTCGCCCATACCCTCAGTGAGGTCCTGAACCTGATCGCCTTTAGTCTCGTGTTCGTGGCGGCAAGCCGGACGATCTTCGCTCGCGCTGCCGGGACGGCAAGGGCCTAAATGACCGTGCGCCGCCCGATCCTGATGGCGGCTGCCGCCGTTCTGGTCATCCTCGCCGGCTGCGCGCAGACGGGAGCCTCGGCGCCGTCACCGGTGGCGACGTCGGCCGTCGACCTCCCGCCGTCCTACCAGTTCGTTCCGGCCGACATCTCGGTCGTTGCCGGGACGACCGTGACCTGGACGAACAACGATCACTTCAGCCACTCCGTCAAGTTCATGGACGGCGGGCTGCCGAGCGAGCCACTTGCGATGGAACCGGGCCAGGTTGTGACATTCACCTTCGAGCGCCCTGGTCTATACCAGTACCAGTGCCATCTTCATCCCCAGAACATGCGGGGCTCGGTCACGGTCACTCCCTGACAGAGCCAGGAGGATTGCCAGATGTGTTTGAACTGCGGTTGCATGCAAGCTCATGACGACATGGGCAAGCCAGGCGTGAACATCACGTACGAGGATGTCAAGAAGGCGGCGGACGCGAACGGCAAGACCGTCGACGAGACGCTTGCGACGATCGCCCGGACGGCGGACAAGGATCGCGGCGACCACCCGGCGGAGTACGAGCCGGGCGGCTGAACCGTCCCTACGGCGCGGTTGACGCCGCGCAGACGTTCAGCTGACCATCCGGCCATGACCGACGATCTGGATCCGCGCGAGGCCGAGCGCGTCCGGCGCCGTGACAAGGACGCGGCGGCCGCCCACACCGAGCTCATGCGGCCGGGCATGGGCAAGGTCTTCAAGCAGATTCTCGACGCCCAGGCGAAAGCGGCGAAGGGGCCGCCGAAGCGCCGCCGTCGCCGCAAGCCCGGCTGATCGTCAGGCGGCGAACTGGTTCTCGGGCTCGCCGACCTCGATCGGGTTGTTGATCGGGTCCGCGCTCCATTCGAACCAGCCGCCGTCGTAGACGGCGATCCGCTCCCAACCCGCGAGGTAGGCGTAGAACCAGGTCTCGCTCGCTCGCCAGCCGGTGCCGCAGTAGAAGGCGACGCGCTTGTCGGGCGTGATCCCCGCCTCCGCCCAGTTCGCAACGATCTCCGGATAGGGCCGCATGGTGTTGTCGACCGTCCGGTAGTGCTGCATGTGGTACGCGTCGGTCCCGCAGTTGCCCCAGACGTCTCCGGCGATCCGGCCCGCGGGGCCGATGTAGTTGTAGCCGCTGACCTTGCCGATGTGCTCCTTCCACGTCCGGACGCTGACCAGCGCCGACGAGGCCTGGTCGGCCAGGATCGACTTCGCCTCGTCGATGTCGACGATGTAGTCCGGCCGCTGCGGGATCGACACTCCGAAGCTCTCGACGGGCGTCGGCTCGCGCCGAACCGTCTCGAGCGGGTAGCCCGCCCGGACCCACCAGTCGTAGCCGCCGTCGAGGAGGCGGACGTCCTTGACGCCCGCGTAGCGCAGGATCGCGAGCGCTCGGGTCGCCGCGATTTGACCCGCCCGCCGGCCGGGCCACTTCTCGTTGGCGTCGCCCTCCGTGTCGCGTCCGTAGACGATCACGGTCGTGTCGCTGGTGATGCCGAGGGAGCGCACCGCCTGATCGAGCTCGGCCGGCGAGCGGCGCTGCCAGATGTTCTCGGGGTCTTCCAGCCAGTTGGTGTCGAGGTAGAGGGCGTTCGGGAGGTGGTTCTCCTCGTACTCCTCCGGTACGCCGAAGTTGACGTGGAAGAGCAGGAATTGGCCGCCGTCGTATGCATCTGGCTTGCCGCCGTCGAGCAGCTGGCGGAGCCACTCGGTGTGGACGAGCTTGTCAAAGTTGGCGAGGCGCTCGACCGGCAGGTCCGGGTCGGCGGCCCACGCTTCCCAGCCGTCGTAGATCCGCACATCGGTGAGGCCGTGACCTGCAAGCCGCGCCTCGAGCTCCGCGACCTCCGCCGGGTCATAGGCGTACAGGACGACGCTCCGACCCGCCACGATCCCTCGAGCGGCCAGCTGCCGTTCGATCTCGGCTTCGTCGACGCTCGCCAGCCAGGCCGCCGGGAAGGCCACCGAACCCGGGATGTGGCCGCCTCTTGCCTCACCGCGGAGGCGCCAGCCGTTGAAGGCGGCCATCGGCCGCACATCGACGATCGTGAGGTCCGGGTCGTCGAGCCGGCTGCGGAGCTCAGAGGTGGATATCTGGGTGCCGGTTTGGTCCTGGAGCGGCTCGAGGAGTGTCATGAGATTGCAGTCCCTTCGGTGGTCGTGACGGTGCTCGGAGAAAGAAAAAAACCCCCGCCAAGCAGGGGTCCAGGTGAGTGTCGTGCGCCGACGGCGTCAGCCAGCGCTCAGGTACACCACCTGCCCTGCTCGGCGCAGGTATGGCACATACAGTGGTGATAGGCGTACCGAGTGCTCATGAGAGCGGCATTCTGCCATCGCCCGCATCATTAGGCAAGACCCGGGATTCTCGCGATGTGGTCGTTCGGCGGCACCAGCGCATGAAGTGTGCGGACCTGATGACCCCGAGGAAGAGGCTCAAGAGTCCGGCGAGGCGCTAACAGCGCTGGACGCACCGCCGGCGGCGAGTTCGGTCCAGAGATGCTGGGCCGCGTAGGCGCGCCACGGCCGCCACCCTTCCGCACGGGCGAGGAGTGCCGTCGGCGTCGGCCGGAGCCCGTGCGGGCCGGTCATTGCCCGGAGCAGCCCGACGTCGGCGGCGGGGAAGGCGTCCGGTTCCCGCAGCGCGCGCATCGCGACGTAGTGGGCCGTCCAGTCGCCTACCCCCGGCAGTGCTGTGAGGCGGGCGATGGTGGCATCGAGGGAGCCGTCTCGCCGAAACAGGTCCGAATCGGTCGCCGCGACGGCCGCCAGTCGCGAGATCGCGGCCGCCCGAGCGCGGGGCATGCCAAGCACGGCCAGGTCGGCTGATGCGACGCGCGCGGGTGCCGGGAAGACTGCTGACAGTCCCGGAGTGTCGCCTCCCTCACGCGTTCGAAATGGCTCGCCATGCGCCTCAACGAACCGACCGATCAGCCGGCGGGCGCCGCTCACGGTGATCTGCTGGCCTAGCATGGCCCGGACGGCCAGCTCGAAGCCGTCCCATGCCCCCGGCACGCGCAGACCGGGCCGGGCTGCGACGAGCGATCCGAGCCGCGGATCCGCGGCCAGGTGAGCCGCGATCGCTCGAACATCCGCGTCGAGATCGAACACGCGACGGATTCGCCGCACGATCGCTGGCTGCGCCGTCGCATCCGGAAACTGGATCGTCACCGCGAGGAAATCCCGTCCACGCACGGGTCTGGCTTCGATCGTCCCATGCCGACCGCCCAGGTCGATCGTCCGGCAGTAGCGATCGTCCTCGACGACCTCGATTCCGGGGATGGCCCGGGCCGCGAGGAAGTCGTTGATGGACTTCCAGTCATACGGCGGGCTGAAATCGAGCTCGAGCGAGTCGGCCATCCTCAGCCGAAATCGCGTCGTCCGGCGAAGTGGGCCACGACCTCAGGCCGCCGCAGCTCGTAGATCGCAATGCGGTGACCGCCCGGCGTGCTGAACGAGCAGCACGGGCCCTGCGGGATCTCGAATGTTCCCTCCGGAGTCCAGCCACGTGATTCGAGGGTCGCCATGGCGTCGGCCAGCCGAGGGACGCGGTAGACGAGGATCGGGCGCTCGCCCTCGAGGTGGCCCGCGAGAAGAACTCGCGGCGACTCCTCACCGAGCTCGACCATCGCGACCCTGATGCCCATGGCGTCGATCGCGAAGACGAGCCGACCACCGAGAACGTCGGTGAAGTAGCTCATGTCCGCCTCGACGTCGTGGCTGGGCATGTAGACGAAATCCAGCTGCTCGAGGGTCATGTCGGTTCGGGCCTAGCTCAAACGGGTCCTGGGAGCGACGTCGAACATGCGGACGATGATGATCCGCCCTCTGCTCGGCAGCGCGTCGCGCGGGAGCCGGCTCCGGTACCGTTCAGTGGTGGAGATCAGCGGTGAGCGAGCTCGCCTCGACAGGATACTCTCCGGACTTGGCGTGGCTTACGAATTGTTTCCCTGCGACCCGGCCCTGGCCGATACAGCCCTGTTCTGCGCGGCTTACGGTTTCGCCCTCGAAGAGTCGGCAAACACGATCGTCGTCGTCGGCAAGTCCGAGCCGCGGGTCTACGCCGCGTGTGTCGTGCTCGCGCCGCACCGCCTTGACGTCAATCGGACGGTCCGCACACGCCTTGGGTCGCGCAAGGCGTCATTCGCCGCCGCCGACGAGACACGCGACCTCACCGGCATGGAGATCGGCGGCGTGACGCCGTTCGGCCTTCCGGCGGACCTCCCGATCTGGGTCGACGCCGCCGTCATGGCCCGGCCACGGGTCGTGCTCGGCGGTGGAAGCCGCAATTGGAAGGTCATCGCCCCGCCATCGATTTTGCTGGCGCTGCCGAATGTGGCCGTGGTCGAAGGCCTGGCCGGCCCGCCTCCTGCCTCGGACTGACGGCACCGCCGGCCTCTACAAGGGCTCGTCCGCCGCGACGCCACCGGGCTCCGACGGCCCGAACAGGCGGGCCGAGGCAACGCCCGTTGCGACGACGGCCACCCCGACGATCACCAGGACCAGCGAGGCAGAGATCCTGTCGGCAAGGGGCCCGGCGATCAGGATCGGCAGGAGGCTGGCAGCGCTGACGATCGAGGCAAGGACCCCGAACACGCGGCCGCGGACCGCTGCTGGCATGTGCTCGAACAGCGCGGTCTGCGCCGATACGGTCGTGGCTGCGTAGGCCATGCCCGCCAGGAATGCGAGCACGACCACGACCGGGATCGCCAGCGCGTTGCCTCCGAGCAGGGGCCCGACGACCGCCACCCCGATCGAAAGCGACCCGAAACCAACGAGGCCCGCTTCGGCGGACCGCCGGCGGGCGACGCCGCGGCCGAGGCGGCGCAAGCCGAGGACGCCCGCGACCACGCCCAGACCGAGCGGCAGCACCACGACGATGAGCCGCTCTGGTTCGAGCCCGATAGAGGCGGCAAGGGCGGGCCCCAGGACCCCGAGGACGCCGACAAGCGATGCGGAAGCCGCCAGGTGGAGCAGCGGCCGGCTGACCTCGCGGTTCTCCTTGATGGCCGCGAATCCTTCGCGCAGTTGACGGATTGGTTCATGGAGCGCGCGGCTCGCCGTGCCCGGCACGACAGTGGCAGGCGGCGCGGACGGCAGCAGGAGACACGCGATCGTCGCGGCCACGTACAGGACGGCGACGACGCCAAGCACGAATGAAGGCCCCGCGATCGTTACCAAGAGCGGGCCGAGGAATGCGAACCCGACGGCGAACGATGCCTGCAGCGTCAGGTTGAATACGCCCATCGCGGTTTCAAGCTGGGCTCGGCCGACGATCCGCGGGATCATCGCGGCCTCCGCCGGCGTGAGCATGACCGTCGTAAGACTGATCCCGAGGTTGAGTAGCAGGAGGACCGGCACGTTGGCCCCCGCGAGCGCGAGCCCCAGGGTCAGGACTGCCCGCACGATGTTCGGTCCGACGAGGGCCCAGCGAAGATTCAGCCGATCTACGACGACGCCGGCGACGGCCGACAGCGCGATCGTCGGCAGCAGGAAGGACATGACGAGCGCGCTGACGGCCGCGTTCGAGCGGGTCGAGGCGAAAACGAGCACGGTCAGCGCGTAGAGGGCCATGTTTCCGCCGACTTGCGTCGACGCCTGGACGAACCACAGGCGACCGAACGCCGGGTCGCGGAGGATCGAAACCGACCGATGGCGCGTGTCGCCGTCCGGGGCCGTCGTCACCCCGAGATTGTCGTGGTCAGCGCCCGACCACGTATCGATATGACGGCTCTATGCGAGCGCCCGGCGGAGCTCCTCTTCGGCCTCGCTGTCGAGGGTCGTCTGGATGATGTCTCCCGAGAGTCCGTGGAGGGCCGCCCTTGTCGCGTCGACGTTCCCCTCCCTGATAACGAGGAACAGGGCCGATCGGCCGGGGGTAAGGGTGGTCTTGACGTCCTCGACGAATTTCGCGCTCACCCCCTTGTCGAGGGCGGCGCCTACAGCGGCGCCGGCCACCGCGCCGAGCGTGGCCCCGACGAGGGGGAAGGCAAACATCACGACCGCACCGACCAGCGCGCCGAGGACCGCGCCGGTTTCGGTCGTGCCGCTGAGCTCGTTCCTCACCTTGGCCGTCCCGTCCGGCAGACGCTCGATGATCGCGGTGTCCTCGAACGAGATCCCGCCCTCAGCCTCGATCTCGCGAAGGCGCTTCATGGCCTTGCGAGCGTCCTCCAGATGGTCGAATGCGACGACGATCAGTTGGTTCATCATGACCTCCTGCCCGATCATATCGCGGTCATTCTCGACACCGCACGGGAATCCGGTCCGCAACCCAGGACTGCCACGCGACCACGTGCGCGTAGACGGTGTCGACGAGCGTGCCGTCGAGATCGAGGATCACGGCGCGCATCTGGTCAGGATAGAGCCGCGCCCATCACCCTCGATAGCGGCGGATGCCGTCCAGCACCACGTCCACGGTCGCCGGCGTGGCCATCGGCATGCCGATCTGGAGATGGCCGATGCCGGCGCTTTCCCATGCGGCGAGCCCATCGGCGATTGCCGGCGCGTCGAGCGGCAGATGCGCGCCCTCCTGGGCGTCCGAGACATCGACGCCGACGGTCAGCTCGAGCGTCTCCGGGTCGCGGCCCTCCGCCTCGCACGTGGCCAGGAGATCCTCGTGGCGCTGCGTGAATCGCTCGTCCGGCAGGCCGAACCAGGCCGTCTGCCACGCGTCCGCGAAGCGCGCGGTCAGCCGCAGCATCCGTTCGCCCTTAGCGGCGATGAGGATGGGCATCGATGTTCGGCGCGGGGGCGGGAGAAGGACGGCATCCTCCACCGCATTCCATTTCCCCTTGAAGGTGACCCGTTCGCCGCGGATGAGCGGCACGAGGATCCGGAGCGTCTCCTCGAACCGGCCGACGCGGTGATCGAACGGATACCCGAACGCCCGGTACTCCGGCTCGTGCCAGCCGCAGCCGAGGCCGAGGATGAGTCGGCCGGCCGCGACGTCATCGGCCGTGGCCGCCATGTTGGCGAGGAGCCCGGCCGGCCTGAAGGAGGTGGCGAGCACCAGGGTCCCCAGCTCAACCCGCTCGGTGATCGCCGCCAGGGCGCTCAGCAGCGTCCAGGCCTCGTGAAAGCCGACCTCGGGTTCGCCCTGTTCGCGGTAGAGGAAATGGTCGTAGACCCAGAGGCTGTCGATGCCGCCGTCTTCCGCCTGCCGAGCGAGCGCGACGATCTCGGTCCAGGAGGCCCCATCGCCCTCCTGTGGCCCCTGGGGCAAGACGAGGCCGACCTTCATGCCAGGTGAGTGAATGTCGTCTCGGTCTCGTGCGAGCAGCCGTCGTCCATCGACTCGTAGGCCTTCAGGATGACGTCCAGGACATGACGCGCGTGCTCCGAGGTGAGGATTGGCGTGGCCTCGCCCCGCAAGCACTCGATGAAGTGGTTCAGGCCGGCCTCGACAACGCCGATCGTCTTGCCTGGCGGCGGCGGCCGAAGGTCGTGGACCCAGCCCTCGAGGCCGAGTGGGCTGTCGTCATCGACGAACATGCTCGCCGGAGCGTCCTCGTCGCTCGATTCGCCCTGGAAGCTAATCGTCCCGTTCGTGAAATGGAGCTCGAGCCAGGGCGCCTGGGTCGCCGGGGCGGCGAAGCTCGTCAGCAGCTGGCCGAGGCCGCCACTCGCAAACTCCAGGTTCATGAGGACGTGGTCCTGTGTCGTCACAGGGATCGTGCGGCCGGCGAGCGGCCCGGCTCGAACGACACGCATCGGCACCGCGATCGTTCCCATGGCCTGGACGCGGGCGACAGGGCCCATGAGCATTGTCATCCCGTGGAGCCGGTAGACGCCGTGGTCGAACACAGGCCCGACGCCGGGGGTGTAGAAGACCGAGGGATCGCCGGTGTACTCCCGCCACGTAGCGGGTCCGGTGTCCGCGTGATGGCCGACGGCGAGCGTCAGCCGGCCGAGGCGATCGCTCGAGATGATCTCGGCCAGCCAGCGGAACCGAGACGTCACCGCAATGCCCGGCGCACACAGGAGATGGAGGTCGCGTTCCCGCGCCGTGGCGATCAGCCGGTCGGCGTCCTCAATCGATCCGGCGATCGGCTTCTCTGAATAGACGTGGAGGCCCGCCTCGAGGCAGGCCAGGCTGATCTGGGCATGGAGTGGCGCCGGCGTGATGTTGATGACGGCGTCCAGTGCTTCGCTCGCTAGGGCCTCGGCGAGGTCGCTGTACGCGTGAGCCGTCGGCGACGAATTCGGCGACGAGCGCGACTGCCTGGTCTGCGGCGCTGCGTCGGCGATCGACACAGGCGCGGATCTCGACCTGAGCAGCGAGATCGGCCAGGGCCGGCAGGTACCGTCGCCGGGCGACATCGCCGCAGCCAATGACGCCCACCCGAATGCGCCCCTCCAGAGACGGGATGGCGCGCTGAGCTTCTTCGCTCGTTATCGACACCCCCGGAGCGTAATCGGATTCCGTCGCGGTCGCGGGCAGACTCAGCAGCCCTACCCGGCACATTCGCGGACCCGACGTACGTCAGCGGTCGGAGTTCGCTCCCCCGCCGGACTCGACAACCGTCGTCGGCGTGTTGTGGACCGCCGGGATGCTGCCGAGGCGCCCCGCCTGGTAGTCCGCGAATGCCTGCATGACCTCTTCGCGCGTGTTCATGACGAACGGTCCCATCCAGGCGACCGGTTCGCGAATCGGTTGGCCGCCGAGGAGCAGGACATCGAGATTCGGGCTGCGGCTCTCCTGGACGTCCGCCGCGGCGATCGTGAGCACGTTGCCGGCCCCGAACACCGCCAGCTGACCACCTTCGACCGGCTGCGCTTGGCTACCGACCGTGCCATGGCCCGAGAGGACGTAGGCGAGCGCGTTGTAGTCGGCACGCCACGGAATAGACAGGCGGGCACCCGGGCTGAGCGTTGAGTGGACGAGCGTCATCGGGCTGTAGGTGGAGCCCGGGCCCTGGTGGCCGGCGACCTCGCCGGCGATGATCCGCACGAGCGCTCCCCCGTCGTTTGACGAGACGAGGGCTACTTCGCGAGCGCGGAGGTCCTGATAGCGCGGCGCAAGCCACTTCTGGGCGCGCGGCAAATTGACCCACAACTGGAAGCCGTGAAACAGGCCGCCACTGACGACGAGCGCCTCCGGCGGCTTCTCGATGTGGAGAATCCCCGCCCCCGCCGTCATCCACTGGGTGTCGCCGTTGGTGATGACCCCACCACCGCCGTTCGAGTCGCTGTGCTCGAAGGTCCCGTCGATCATGTACGTGACGGTCTCGAAGCCGCGGTGCGGGTGCCAGGGCGTGCCCTTGGGTTCGCCGGGTGCGTATTCGACCTCGCCCATCTGGTCGAGATGGACGAACGGGTCGAGATCCGCCAGGTCGACCCCGGCGAATGCCCGTCGGACTGGGAACCCCTCCCCCTCAAGCCCGTGCGGCGCCACCGTCACGCTCTTGATCGGGCGCTGGCGGGCCACCGTCGGATCGGGCTCCGGGATCCGGGGCAGAACGGTGATGTCGTCGACGGTCAAGGCTGGCACGCGGAGCTCCTCGGGTTCATTGCCTCCACATCATGCCACAAACTAATTGAGTGCGCAACTACTTTCTCTCGGGCGCGAGGACAACGCGGCCGAACGGTCGCGCCCGCACGTCGTCGATCCAGACACCGGCCCGCATGTAGACATCGTCTCGGATGAGGTCGATCGCCTCGGCCTCGTCAGTCGCCGGCACGAGGAACAGCGCCGAGCTGAAGTCCGTGAACCCGCCGGCCTCGATCAGGCGCCCTTCAGCCAGGAGCCGGGCGATGCGCGACAGGTGCTCGGGGCGGACGGCGGGCCGCTTTGCCGGCGCGTCGGCCGCGTAGCTGACCTCCACGACGTAGATCGTCTCGACGGCCACCCCGTCGGGGATACCGGTATCGGTCATCGGCTCGCTCCTTTCGTTCCGCCACTCGCTTGGCTGCGGCGCTGAGATCCTCCCCGGTCAGGCCGATGGGACGCCCGTCGCCATCGACGAGCCGCCACCGGACGCCCAGGCCTTCGTCGCGACCATCGTCGATCTCCTCCACGAGTCGACCGAGCGCGCGCTCGAAGGCGCGCTCGTCCGCCGCAGCCGGCAACGACGCCGCGAGCCGGTCGGCCAGGGCCACCCGGGCGACCGTCGGCACCCCGCCGGTGAGGTCCTGGCGGACGACGCCTTCGGCATCCCGGACGCCCGCTGCCTCGAGCTGCTCGATGAGCCGTCGGGCTCGGCCCCGATCGCGCGGGGTGAGCGCGGAGATCCAGCGCGGCTCAGGCGCGGGCGGCGGTGGCTCGGGTTCGGCCTTCGCCGCTTGGGTGGCCTTGGACTTCCCGGTCGCGGTCGGGCCTGCGGTTTTCTTGAACCGATCGGCCAGCGGCGATTCCGGGGCTGCGGTGCCTCGTGCCGCCTCGACGGCTGCCTTGGCCTCGGTCAGGGAGCGGAACGGACCACGGACGAGGGGCAGGCCCAGGTCGTCGGTCTGCTCCCCGTCGACCAGGACCCACGTCCCGGACTGGGGCTCGATCGTGAATCGCTCGTCCCGCGTCTGCCAGCGGCCGCCTCCCAGCCGCTTGAGCGAACCGGCGTCATCGGTCTTCTTCGCCGCCATATGCTCAGGCTAGCCGAAGGGCGCCACGCGCGACGCCCGGACGACGCACAATCGGACTGAATGATCAAGCAATCCGCCCCGCTTGCCTCGACCCGGGCAGGCATGGGGGCGATCCCCTTCGATGGCGGCGTGACGTTCCGCGTCTGGGCCCCGCATGCCGAAGCGGTCTCGGTCGTCGGCCCGTTCAACGACTGGGACCCGGCGCGCGATCCGCTGGCAGCCGAGGACGGCGGGACCTGGTCCCTCGACGTCGCCGGCGCGGCCGATGGCGACGAATATCGCTTCTCGATCCGGACGCCGGAGGGCGTCCTGTCGCGGATCGACCCTCGTGCCCGGCGGCTTACGAGCTCGGTCGGCAACGTCGATCGTGTATGGCCCTGATGGCTTCGAGTGGGACGACTCCGAGTTTCGGACCCCCGATTGGAACGACCTCGTCATCTACGAGCTCCACGTGGGGACGTTCACGCCAGGGCATGCACGGCCGGCCCGGCACGCTCGACGGCGTCCGAGGTCGCCTCGACGTACCTGCGGAAGCTGGGCGTCGGTGCCATCCAGCTCATGCCGCCGTTCGAGTTCGCGGGCGAACGGTCGTGGGGCTACAACCCGGCCTACCCGTTCGCGGTGGAACGCGAGCTACGGGGATCCGGACGACCTCAAGGCGCTCGTGAAGGCGGCCCACGAGGCCGGCATCGCGGTTCTGCTCGACGTCGTCTACAACCACCTCGGCCCGTCGGATCTCGATCTCTGGCAGTTCGACGGCTGGTCCGAGAACGGCAAGGGCGGGATCTACTTCTACCAGGACGATCGGTCGTCAACCCCGTGGGGCGAAACCCGACCCGACTACGGCCGGCCCGAGGTCCGGGCGTTCCTCCGCGACAACGCCGTCCAGTGGCTCGACGAGTTCCGCGTCGACGGCCTGCGCTGGGACGCGACGTCGTACATCTCGAGCATCACCGGCGAGGGCTTCCGTGCCCGCGACCGGATCGCGAACGGCTGGCGGTTCATGGCCGAGGTCAACGAAGAGCTGGCCGAGTCGATACCCGGGTCGGCTGATGATCGCCGAGGACCTGCAGACTGATCATGCCCTGACCCGATCGGCGCGATGATGGCGGCGCCGGCTTCGGTGCCCAGTGGGACATCGGATTCGTCCGTGCCGTGCGCGCCGCACTCGTGCCCAGCGCCGACGTCGATCGGGACGTAGGGGCTGTGGCCCGGGCCCTCGCGGTCGAGCCGGCGGATGCCTTCAAGCGCGTCATCTACACCGAATCCCACGACGAGAATGCGAACGGCGGCTCAAGGGTCCCGGAAGAGGTCTGGCCGGGCTATGCGCACAGCTGGGCATCGAAGAAGCGAGCGACGCTCGGCAGCGCCCTGGTCATGACCGCACCGGGCATCCCGATGCTGTTCCAGGGCCAGGAGCTCGTCGAGGGCTCGTGGTTCAGCGACGAGGAGGGCGTCGACTGGGGGCTGCGCCATCGGCACGCGGGCCTGCTCCAGCTCCATCGCGACCTGATCAGCCTCCGTCGCAATGTCGTCGACGTGAGTCGCGGCCTGCGCGGGCCGAACATCGTCGTCCATCACGTGAACGAGTCGGGTCGCGTCCTCGCCTATCACCGCTGGCTGCAAGGCGGACCACGCGACGACGTGATCGTCCTCGTGAACTTCTCGGCGACGCCGCACCCGGATTACCGGGTCGGCGTCCCTCGTAGCGGCCGCTGGCGCGTCCGTTTCAACTCCGACTGGGATGGCTACGACCCGGAATTCGAGACGGTCGAGTCGGTCGATGCCGACGCGACGCCCGAGGTTCGAGACGGCCTGAGCCGCAGCCTCCGTGTTGGGCTGGGGCCGTACTCCGTGGTGATCCTGTCCCAGGACGACTGACCAGCGCAGGCGTCCGTCGCGCGCTGGACCAGGTCAATCCGCGGCCAGCTCCGCCTGTGCGCCGGATCCGGGGTTCGGGTCCGTCCGCGGGACCATCGTCACGGCGAAGGCGACGGCGGCGAGTGCCGCGACGATCCCGGGCAGGATCGCGAGGCCGAGCGATCGATCCGCGAGAGCGCCTCCGATGGCCGCTCCGATCGGGAAGCCGAGGAAGTTCATCGCCATCGAGACGGCGAACGCCCGACCGGTCCAGGCAGGATCGGTGCGCCGTTGACGGATCGTGAAGAGCGCGATGTCCAGCGGGCCATTGGCGAGGCCGGCGATGACCGCCCAGGCACCGAGGCACAGGAGGCCAACGACTGGGTCGATGCTGTCGATCACGGCAGGTGGCAGTAGCAGGAGCAGCGTCGGCGCGAACACGACCATCGGGTAGACGAGCAGTGGCCACTCCCGATCGCGGGTGTCCATCCGGCCGAAGATCAGCGCGGAGACCATGCCAGCGATCCCGGATAGCGCGAACACGACGCCAACGAGTGCCACGGAGTAGCCGAGACGGTCAAGCACGATAAGCGGGATGGCGATTGTGGTGATCCCGCCGGCGAGGTTGAGCGACGAGATCGAAAAGCGCAAGCCCGCGGATCGTCGGGTTGCGCCATGCATATCGAAGGCCGTCGAGAGCGTCGCGAAATAGCTTGCCGGTCGAGTCGATGGCCGTCTGCGGATCCGGGATGCCGATCATCGCGAGCGCGGCGAGACCGAACGCAACGGCCGTTCCGAGCAGGGCTATCTGGCCGCCGAAGATCGCGACCAGCCCGGCCGCGAGCGGCGGCCCGATGATCGTCGCGATGACGTAGCCGTTCGAATCGATGGCGTTGACCCGCTCCCACAGGTGCTCCGGGACGATGATCGGGAACAGGCTCCGCAGGCCCGTCTGGCTGAGAATCGCGGTCAGCGACGAGACCGCGGTGATCAGCACGAGCAACGACGGCGGCAACGCATCGAGCAGCGACAGGATCGCGATCAGGGCGAGGGCGACGAGAGCCACCACGTAATCGAGCCGGACGAGGCGCATCCGCCCGTGGCGGTCCAGGAGTGCGCCCGCAATCGGGCTGACGAGGATCCCGGGCAGCGTCGCGGCAAGGGTGACGATGCCAGTCAGCGCCGGCGAGCCGTACTCAATGAGCGTGAACAGGACGATCGCGATCGAGACCATCGTCTGGGCAATCCGGGCGATGATCATCGCGGCGAGGATCCGCGGCAGCCACGGAACCTTGAGTAGGGCCCGGTAGGAGGTTTCCGACGCGGGGTCGACCCCGCTCACTTCGCGGGCTGGTCCGGCGACACCCAGCCTCGGTCCAGGGCGAGGTGGATCACGGTCGGGCGGTCCGTCGCGAGCGCCTGCCGGAGGGCCGGCTCGAAGCCGGCGTCGGTTTCGACTTTGACGCCGCGCGCACCGAATGCCCGCGCGATCGCCGCGAAGTCCACCGGCCCGAGGTCGGTCGCGATGCCCGCGTCGGGTCCGCGACGGTCCTGGTGCATCCGGATCGTTCCGTAGCGCTCGTTGTCGAAGACGATGGCGATCACGCGGGCCTTCTCGCGGACCGCGGTCTCGAGCTCCGCCATCGTCATCGCGAATCCGCCATCGCCCGCAACCGCGACGACCGCGCGGTCGCGATGGACGAGGGCGGCGGCGATCGCCGCCGGCAAGCCGTAGCCCATTGCCCCGGACGTCGGCCCGAGGAACGTGCCGGGCCGCCGAAACCGGAAGTGACGGGCGAGCCAGAGACCGAAGTTGCCCGCATCGGTGGCGACGATCGCATCGTCGGGCAGGATCCGTCGCAACGTCGCGATCGTGTGACCGGGGTGGACACCCGATCCGGCCCACTCCGCTTCGTCGACCGCTGCCGCCGCTTCCCACGACTCCCGATCGGCGCGGTTGACCAGGCGCCGCGCATCCACCCCGGCGGCGTCGAGCACGGACCCCTGGAGGCGGGTGACGGCGGTCCGCAAGAACGTCCGCGCATCGGACCGGACCGTGAACACGGGCGGTGGCAGCTCGTCGCGGCCGCTGAGCGGCTCGATGTCGACATGCCCCCAGCGCTGGTCGCGCGCAGGGATCGTGTATCCGAAGCTCGTGATCTCGGACAGCCTGCAGCCGAGCACCAGCAGGGCATCGGCCCGCTCCAGGCGCTCCCGGACGACCGCAGGACTGCCATAGCCGGCCATCCCCAGGTAGAGCCGGTGATCGTTCGAGATGACGTCGCCGCGCCGCCAGCCGGCGATGACGGGGACATCGAGGAGCTCCGCCAGCCGCAGGAGGTCTGTCGAGGTCCGGGCGCGGAGCACGCCGCCACCGGCGAGGATCACCGGTCGCTCGGCAGAGGCGAGGAACTGGAGGACCGAGCGGACCTCGTCGGGCTCGGGCCTGGGCGGGGCCGGACGAGCGGTGTCGAGGGGCGTCCCAGCCGGGATCACCTCGTCGAGCAGGTCCTCGGGCAGCGAGAGGAGCACAGGACCGGGCCGGCCGACGAGCGCGGCCCGGATCGCGTCGCCGACGGCCGCCGGCACGTCCGCCGTCGTCCGGATCTCGGCGGCGTGAGGCGTCAGCCCGCCGAGCGTGGTGGCCTGCTCGATCTCCTGGAACGCCTCGCGGCCGCGGAATCGCCGCTCGACCTGCCCGACCAGGGCGAACATCGGGCTCGAGTCCTGGCGGGCCGTATGGATGCCGATCGCGAGATTCGCGGCGCCGACGGCACGGGTCGCGAGACAGACCGCAGGACGGCCGGTCAGCTGGCCGTGTGCCTCTGCCATGAACGCCGCCGCGCCCTCGTGGCGCGTACTGACGATCCGGATGCCGGCAGCGTCGAGTCCCTCCAGCAGGCCGAGGAAGCTTTCGCCGGGCACGGTGAACGCGTAGCGGACACCGACTGCGCGGAGGGCGTCGGCGACGTACCGGCCGACACTTCGGGCGGGCTCGGGCTCGGCGGCGGGCGGTTCGGGCTTGCCGAAGGGTTCGGCGGCGGGTTGGGGTACGGGCTCCGCAGCGGGTTCGGGTTCGCGCTGGGCGGAGGGCTCGGCGGCGGGTTCGGGTTCGGGCTCCGCAGCCGGGTCGGGTTCGCGCTGGGCCGGCTCGGGCTCCGGTTCGGCGGCGGGTTCGTGCTGGGCCGGCTGGGGCTCGGGCTCCGCTTCGGGTTCGGCAGCGGGTTCGGGTTCGGCGCGACGGTTCGGCTCGGCAGCCGAGTCCAGGTCGAGCGCCGAGACCTCAGGTGCCGACGCGGGCTCACCATCCGCGGCCGCCTCGATCGGTTCAGCCTGAGCGGCGTCGGCCGCCGGACCCTCCGGGTCGAGCGTCGAGTCGATCTCCTCCTGTTCGATTGACATCGGTCAGTACACGACCGGTGAGGCGATCGTGGCAAGAACCAACCCGAGAATCACGATGACGGCGACGACGATCATTGCGACCTGGGCGAACCGGGACCCGGGCATCACGGCGTCTACCGGTAGTTCTCGAACTGGAGCGGCACCGCCTCGTCGAGCTCGCGAAGCCGCCCGATGACCCGCTGTAGGTCGTCCTTGCTCTTGGCGGACACGCGGATCGCATCGCCCTGGATCTGCGATTTGACCTTCGGGAACTCGTCGCGGATCAACTTGGACAGCTTCTTGGCGAGATCGTCCGGCAGACCTCGGCGAAGCGAGATCGTCTGGCGGACCTTGTTGCCGCCGGACGGCTCGACCTTGCCCCAGTCGAAGATCTTGAGCGACAGGCCGCGCCGAATCGCCTTCGATTCGACCAGGTCCTTGATCGCCGCGGCGCGATGGTCGTCGTCGGTCAGCAGGACGAGCTCCTCCTTCGTCTGGCTGAGATCGACTGTCACTCCCTTGAAGTCGTAGCGCTGCTGGACCTCGCGCCGGACCTGGTCAAGCGCGTTGCGAAGCTCCTGCTCGTCGAAGTCGCTCACGACGTCGAACGAAACGTCTCCTGCCATCGGTGTCCTGTCATGCCTCCGCTAGCCGGCCGGCGTCGATCGCCGGTGATACCACTCCCGCAACTTGGCTACCTTGCCGTCCCGTACCTCGAGCGTCATGAAGCCCGCGAGCCGGACCCGCGCCCGGTCGGAGCGCTCGATGTAACCGGCGTGCCAGGCCACGAGGATCGTCGGATCGACGAACCAGTGGCGCTCGACGGTGAAGCTGACCTCCTCCTGGAGCTCGGCCGCCTCCAGCAAGTATGCCCTGACAGCGTTATGTCCGACGAGCGGCGGCTCAAACGGCCCATAGTGGTACTCGACGTCGTCGGCGAACAACTCAACCCAGGCGTCGCCGTCAAACGCCTCCCACGCCCGCCCGAAGCGCTCGAGGAGGTCGCCCGCGGCCGCGTAATCAAAGCTCATCGCCTATCCAGCTCCTCCAGCAGCAGCTCGCCGATCCGGTAGCTGCGCCCACCGCCCATCACCAGGACCGCGTCGCCGCGTTTGACCTCCCCTGCCAGCCAAGCGGCCGTCTCTTCGACCGATCCCGGTGCGGCCACGGTCAGGCCCGGCCGGCGCCTCCCCGTGGCCTCGGCCAACCCTGACGCGGACGCCACGGTCGTGTCGGGATCTCGGCCGGCCCAGATGTCGGCGATCGCGACGGCATCGGCCTCTGCCAGGGCCGAAGCAAAGGCTTCCAGGAGCGCGGCCGTCCGATGGTAGGTCAGCGGCTCGTAGACGGCCCAGACCCGACGGCCCGGCTCACGCTGGCGAATCGCGGCAATCGTCTCGTGAATCGCGGTGGGGTGGTGGCCATAGTCGTCGTACACGACGACCCCCCCGGCTTCGCCCTTCCGCTCGAGGCGCCGGCCAACGCCCGGGAAGGAGGCTAATCCCTCGGCGACTGCTGGTGCGCCGATTCCGGCCGTCTTGGCCGCGGCGGCCACCCCGAGGGCGTTCGCCGCGTTGTGCCGCCCGGCCGTCGGCAGCTTGACTCGAACGATGCCCTTGAGTGGGTCGAGGCCGTGGATCTCGAGGGTCGTGGCATCGGGCGAGGCCGTGGCAACCCGGCCGAGGACGACTGTTGCCGGGCCGATCGCGGTCTCGAACTCACCGGCCATGCCGCGGCCGAAGCTTGCGAGGCGCTGGGCCGGTGCATCGATGAGGGCCGTTGCGACGATGTGCCCGGGCCAGTCGCGCAGGCCGGCCGCGAGCTGCGCGACCCCCTCGTCGGCGACGTTGGCGATGAGCGTGGGAGGCGCGACGGCGCCGTCCGCTGCGCCTCGCAGCCAGGTATCGAACGCAGCGACGACCGCGGCGCGGTCCGCAAAGACGTCGGGATGGTCCCATTCCGCCGACGTCACGACGGCGATCACCGGCCGATACGCGTCGAAGTTGCCGGCGTACTCGTCGGCCTCGACAACGAACGCCGGTCCGCTCCCCCAGCGAGCCGTCGCGGCAATGCCGCCGGTGAGCTCGGACGGCAGCAGCGCCCCGACGAACGCCGACGGGTCGCTCCCCGCCCGGACCAGGACGTGGACGAGCCAGCCGGCCGACGTGCTCTTGCCGTGGGTGCCCGCGACGCCGATGAGCATCTTGCCTGTCGCCGCGTCCGCAACCACCTGCTGCCACGGCTCGATCGCGATCCCGGCCGACCGAGCGGCACGAAGCTCCGGATGGTCAGGTTGCACCGCGGTGAGCGCCTTGGTGACGGCGAGTCTTTCGGGCCGGCCGGAGGTCACGTGGTCCGGATCGTGCTGCCAGGCGAGAGGCATTCCGGCCGCAGTCAGCGCAGGTGTGTAGGGCGAGGGGCCGCCGGGATCGCAACCGCTGACCACCGCTCGCGCGTGATGGGCGAGCAGCGCGGCCGCGCTCGCTCCGGCACCGGCCGCTCCGACGACATGGATTCGTTCGCCCGCCTGGATCGGCCGCGCCTCGCGGGCACCGGCGAGCCCCGCCCCGACGGCCGACCGCGCGGTCATCGTCCGCCGGCCGGTGCTGCGCTCCCAACCCGTTCGACGAGCAGCTCCAGGACCGCCTCTGCACTGGATTCCTTGTTCGCGATGCGATCGCCGCTCCATTGGAAGCGCCGCACATCGACGCCCCCCTCGTCCGCGACCGCGACGTACGTCAGACCCACGGGCTTGGCCTCGCTGCCGCCGTCTGGGCCCGCGATACCTGTCACCGACGCCGCGATCGCCGTCTCGAACCGGGTCCGCGCCCCTTCCGCCATGGCCCGGGCCACCTGGGCGCTCACGGCGCCGTGGGCCGCGAGGACCTCCGGTGAGACACCCAGCAGGCGTTCCTTGGCCGCGTCGGCGTAGGAGACGATCCCCCCGAGAAAGTAGCCGCTGCTGCCCGGGACATCGGTGATCGCGTCGGCGACAAGTCCGCCCGTGCAGGATTCAGCGACGGCCACGGTAAGGCCGCGGCGCAGACAGACATCCTGGAGGCGCTCGGCGAGCCCGACGAGCGAATTGCCGGCCATCGCTACGAGCGCTGTGTCTTCTGCGGCGGCGCAGGCGGAGCGAACAGCCAGGTCTCGGGAACGCCCCGCTTGCCCAGCGGCCCAAGCGATTGGCCGTTCAAGGTGAAGAACGTTGCACCCGACGAGCCGGTGCGGACCTCGATTGTCTCGTTGCCGGTCAGCGACAGCGTCTGGCCCGCGTGGAGCGTGTCCCCGGCGCGACCCGGCGGCGTCGCGACCTTGCCATCCACCCATGCCTTGATCCAGGCGTTTCCGCCCCGAACCTCGACGACCAGATTCACACCGCGGTAGGCGACGGTGACGTGTCGGGTCAGCGAGGTGGTCTTGCCCCCCGCGCCGGACGCCGTGACGATGATCGACCAGCGGCCCGTCGTCAGCTGGAGCGGCGTGTTGAACGAACCGCCGTCGTCGACCGGCACGCTGATTGGCGCGGGAGCAGGTGGCGCGCTCGCCCCAGCGACCACCGGGGAGCCGTCGACCGGCCCGTCAAACGTGGCCTTGACGGTGACACCCGTGGCGTTCGTCGTCATCCCCTGGACCGGGATCGCCCCGTTCTCGAACGTCGACCCGTCGGCCGGCTGGTCGACGGTCAGGACCGGGACCTCGATCTGGGCCGACGGCACGGTAATCACGACCTGGGCGGTCTGCTCGGCATGCTTGCCCGTATCGGGATCCGTCGCGTTGATCTTGAACTGGTTCTTGCCGCGCCGGAGGTCCACTTCCAGGCTCCACGCGCCCGTCGAGTCGGCCGATGTCTGGCGCGACAGGCCAGCGACTTCGACGGTGACCGTTCCGCCCGGGATCGTTGTGCCGCGCAGTACGTACGAGGTTGCGGCCTCGTCGACCGTCACAGTTGCGACCTTGGGATCTGTGACCGCCAGCGTCGGCGGCTTGGCGAATCGCATGACCTGGACCGCCAGGTACGCGCCGACGAGCAGGACCACGACGGTCAGCAGCGCGGCGACGATGACGCCCGGCGAGAACGTGAGGCCGCGGCGAGGTGCCGCGATCGGTTGCGGCACGGCGATGACCGGTGCCGGCGGCCCCGTGTCGCCGCGTTCCCGCCGCCACTGGGTCAGGATGTCTTCTGGCTCGAGGCCGAGATACAGCGCGTAGTTGCGCAGGAAGCCTTTCGTGTAGACGGCCCCCGGCAGCTCGCGGTAGTCGCCCCGCTCGAGTGCGGCGAGGTAACGGGCCCGGATCTTCGTGTCCCGCTCGGCCCGATAGAGGTCGACGCCCTTCCGCTCACGGGCGGCGTACAGGCGCTCAGGCAGCGATGGGACCGACTCGACGGGCGCACTGGTCCGCGAGGTGTCCGTCCGCACCTCCCCGGTCGCTCGTCGTGCCTCGTCCCGAGTCGTCATCGATCCCTGTCCTCGTCGGCTTCGTCCCCGTACGCCGATCCGCTCGCAGGAGCCGCGCCGTCCCGGCGAAGCACTGCCCGAGCATTCGAACCGTCGAACGCGCCGATGTAGCCCCGCTCCTCCAGCTGATCGATGATCCGTGCGGCCCGCGCGTAGCCGATCTTCAACCGTCGCTGGAGAAGCGACGCTGAGGCACGATCGTACTCCCGAATGACCTCCACGGCATCCGGCAGCAGCCGATCCGCCTCCTCGTCCGCCAGATCGTCAGTGGATCCGGTGCTCTCCTCGTCGTTCTCGATAATGCCCATGTCGTAGTGGGGGTTCTCGATCTGGTCGGTCCAGTGCTTCGTCACCCGGTGGATCTCCGGGTCCGAGACGAAGACGCCCTGGAGGCGCATTGGGCGCGGCAGATCGGCCGGCTGGTAGAGCATGTCGCCGCGGCCGATCAGGTCCTCGGCGCCGGGCGTGTCGAGGATCGTTCGCGAGTCGATCTGGGATGCCATCGCGAAGGCGATCCGACTCGGGAAGTTTGCCTTGATGAGCCCTGTCACGACGTTGACCGACGGTCGCTGGGTGGCGAGGACCATGTGGATCCCGGTCGCCCTGGCCTTCTGGGCGAGGCGGACGATCGCGTCCTCCACGTTCTTGCCCTCGCGCATCATCAGGTCGGCCAGCTCGTCGACGATGATCACGATGTAGGGCATCCGGTCGTCTGGGTCGACCCGGGTCTCGTTGTAGCCCTTGATGTTGCGGGCGGTCGCGCCAGCGAAGCGGCGGTAGCGGCCCTCCATCTCGTTGACGGCCCACTTGAGCGCGGCCTTCGCCCGCTCCGGCTCGGTGATCACTGGAACGAGGAGGTGCGGCAGGCCGTTGTAGGACGCGAGCTCGACCCGCTTGAGGTCCATGAGGATCATCCGGACGTCGTCCGGGGTCGCCTTGCAGAGGAGGCTCGTGATGACGGCGTTGACCATGACGCTCTTGCCCGACCCCGTCGCGCCGGCGATGAGGAGATGCGGCATCTTGGCCAGATCGACCGCCTTAGGCTCCCCGGCGACATCCCGCCCGAGCGCGAAGGTCAGCTTCGACTCGGCTTCACTGAACGGGACCTCCTCGAGGATCCGACGTAGCGCGACAAGGTTGAAATCTTGGTTCGGGATCTCGATCCCGACGGCGCTCTTGCCCGGGATCGGGGCCTCGATCCGGAGCGACCGGGCGGCGAGGGCCATCGCCAGGTCGTCGGCGAGGGCCTCGATCCGCGAGACCCGGACGTCGACCGCCGGCTGGACCTCGTACTGGGTGACGACCGGGCCGGCGTTGCGGTTGTCGATCCTCGCGGTGATCCCGAAGCTCGCCAGCTTCTTGATGATGATCTCCTCGTTCCGGGCATGGGCGGCCGGACTGCCCCCGGGCTCGGTCGGGTTGGCAATGTCCTCGAGAAGGGCGAGCGGCGGGAGGACGTACTCGATTCGTTCCTTGGTCGGCGGCGAGTCGCCGGCATCGGTGATGTCGTCGAGGGCCCGGACCGTTCGAGGAGGATCCTGGAGGAGCGTCCCTGTTGCCGCGAGTCCGTCCGCCGCTTCCGCCACGGGCGAACGTCTGCGACGTCGGGCCGACGTTGGGCACGGCGGCAGGGATCCGTCCATCCTCGATGTCCGCGTCGCCGCCCTTCGACCACAGGCCGGTCTGACCCGGCGCCGGTGGTCCCGCCGCCACGCCCACCCGACCGCGCGACCGGCCCGCGGCCGCCTGCTGGTCGCCGCGCCCGTCGGCGCCGGTCGTCTGGTCGCGCCGCATCGACGCGGCCGCCGTCGAACCGAACCAGCGGGCCATCGTAGTGGCCGGGTGGAGCAGATCGCTCGGGCGCACATTGAACCCGATCATCAACCCGATCGCGACCAGGGCGATGAGGATGACGACGGCGCCCGGAGCCGTGAACAGGGGCGTCAGGGTCGACGCGAGGAACCTGCCGAAATGACCTCCACCTCGGCCGCCGATCACCTGGACGATGCCGATCAGCGCGATGTAGGCCACCGCTGTACCGAACAGCGTCCGGCCCCAGCCGGAGCCCGGATTTCGGCCGGGCCCCCATTCGAGATACCAGCCGCCGCCCAGGAGCAGGAACGGCAGCAACCAGCGGAGGCTGCCGAACCACGGCCCGACAGTTCCGATCCACCAGTTGGTGAGGGCACCCTGGCCCTGAAGAACGAGGGCGATGAGCGTCACCGCGCCAAGGACGAGGAGGACCAGTCCGACGATCGAGCGGGCGATCTCCGGGCTGACGGAGGGCATCGTCAATGATCCCAGCGCACCGCTGCGCCGCCGGCTCCTCGTCCGTCGCGTGGAAGGCCTGCGTCGAGTTGCCATCGTCAGACCTCGACGACGACCGGGAAGACCATCGGCCGCCGTTTCGTCTGCTCGTAGAGGTAGCGCGAGACGCCCTCCTTGATCTGGCTCTTGAGGAGGGCGATCTCGCTGATGTGATCGCCGGGGTTCTGGATCGAGGCCACCACCCGCTCGATCGCCTCGTGCATGATCGGGTCCTGCTCGTTGAGGTGAACGAAGCCCCGGGTGATCACCTCCGGCCGGCCCACGATATTGCCGGTCTGCTTGTCGACGGTAACAACGACCATGAACATCCCGTCATTCGCGAGAGCCTTGCGGTCGCGCAGGACGATGTCACCGACCTCCCCGACCGACAGCCCGTCAACGAAGACGTAGCCGGCCGGGACGGGCGTGCCGCGCCGGGCGCTGCCATCGGCCGAGATCTCGATCGGTGTCCCGTTCTCGATGATGAAGACGTTCTCCGGCAGAACGCCGGTCTCGATCGCGAGGCGGCCGTGCTGGACCTGCATCCGGAACTCCCCGTGGATGGGGATGAAGTGGCGTCGGCTTCGTCAGGCCGAGCATGAGCTTCAGCTCCTCCTGACTGGCATGGCCTGAGACGTGCGCCCGCTTGATCGTGTGGTAGAAGACGTTCGCCCCGGCCTTGAACAGGTTGTCGATCGTCCGGCTGACGTACTCCTCGTTGCCGGGGATCGGGCTGGCGCTCACGATCACGGTGTCGCCCGCCTTGATCTCGACGAACCGATGGTCGCGATTCGCCATCCGAGCCAGGCCCGCCATCGGCTCGCCCTGGGCACCGGTCGTGGCGATGACCAGCTTGTCGTCGGGAATCTCGCCGATCCGGTCCTTAGCGACGATCTGCGACGGGTCGTACTTGAGGTAGCCGAGGTCGGTGGCGATTCGGAAGTTCTGCTCCATCGACCGGCCGATGACCGTGACCTTCCGATCGAAGGATTGAGCGGCGTCGAGGACCTGCTGGACGCGGGCGATGTTGCTGGCGAATGTGGCGACGATCACCCGGCCATCGAGCGGCTCCATGATCTCGCGGAAGGCCTCACCGACGGTTCGCTCCGACGGGGTGTAGCCGGGGTTCTCGGCCCTGGTCGAGTCCGACAGGAGGCAGATGACGCCTTCGGCGCCGAGTTTGGCGAGGATCGCGAAGTCCGACAACTTCCCGTCGACCGGCGTGTGGTCGAACTTGAAGTCGCCGGTGTGGACGACGACGCCGACCGGTGTCCGGAGGGCGATCCCCATCGCATCGGGGATCGAATGACCGATCCGGAAAGCGACGACGCCAAACGGCCCGATCTGGATCTCGTCGCCAGCCTCGAGCGCGACCAGGGGATTGTTGTGGAGCTTGTGCTCCTTGACCTTGTTGCCTAGCAGCCCGCGGGCCAGGGTCGAAGCGTAGACCGGCACGCCCGGAAACTCGGGCAGGACATACGGCAGCGCGCCAACGTGATCCTCGTGGGCATGGGTGATGAGGAAGGCTTTGACCTTGGCCTTGTTCTCCTTGAGGTAACTGATGTCGGGGATGACGAGGTCGATACCGAACATCTCCTCGTCGGGGAACATCAGCCCGCAGTCGATCACGACGATCTCGTCGCCGTACTCGAACACGTACATGTTCTTGCCGATCTCGCCGACGCCGCCGAGCGGGATGATGCGAAGAGGATTGGTGGAATCAGCCATCGGGTCTCGTCTCGATCAGAACAGCGTGAAGTCGGGTTCGGAGTCCTGGGGCCGCCACCGGTGATGCTTCGGCGACCGCAATCGACTGCAGCGGCGGCTACGGGTTGCCCCACGGGCGCAGTGGCCGCTTGCTCACCGCCGCGTCGGGCGCGCGACTCGAGCAGCGCCGCCGGGATATTGGCCACGTCCGCGTAGCTCGTCCGCTCGATCTCGGGCGTCCGCAGCGCCGCGGCGGGGTGGTAGAGAGCGAAGGCCATCGCACTTGCCGCGCCGCTGGCGGGATCGACCGGGCGGATCGTGCCGTGGGCCTGCGAGATCCGCTCGCCGGGCATGAACCGGCCGAGCGAATGGCGGCCGAGCGTGACGATGAGCGCCGGATCCAGGATCTCCAGCTGCCTCTTCAGATACGGCGCGCAGGCGGCGATCTCGTCGGGCTCCGGGTCACGGTTGTCCGGCGGACGGCACTTGACGATGTTGGTGATGAACACCTCGTCGCGTTTCCAGCGCAGAGTGGCCAGGAACTTGGTGAGCAGGTCGCCGGCGCGGCCGACGAACGGGCGCCCCTGGCGGTCTTCATTGAAACCCGGGCCCTCACCGACGAAGACGACCTCCGTATCCGGGCTCCCCTCCCCGGGAACCGCCAGGGTTCGCGTCTCGTGAAGGCGGCAGCGGGTGCAGGATCGGACCTCGGAGGCGACGACCTCGAGCGCGGCCACGCGCTCGGCATGGGTCACGCCGCTCCCCCGGCGACCACCCCGACGCGATCCGTGACGCGATCCGCGATCTCCGCGCCGTACACGGCGGCCCCGCGCGCGGCCGCCGGCCGCACCCAGTCGCGCTCGAGGAGCACCTCCGCGATCTGGACGGCGTTCGTGGCCGCGCCCTTGCGGAGGTTGTCGCTCACGACCCAGAACGCGAGCCCGCGGCCGCCGGCGATCGACGGATCGGTCCTGACCCGCCCGACGAAGATGTCGTCGCTGCCGGCTGCATCGGTCGCAAGCGGGTACGTCGACGATGACGGATCGTCCTGGACCAAGACGCCGCTGACCGCCCCGAACAGCGCTCGTGCCTGATCGGGCGTGATTGGATCGCGCGTCTCGACGTGGACCGCCTCCGAATGCGAGACGAAGACCGGAACGCGGACCGCCGTGCAGGAGACACGCAACTCCGGCAGGTGGAGGATCTTGCGACTCTCGCTGACGACCTTCCACTCCTCTTTCGTGTAGCCGTTCTCGAGGAACACGTCGACCTGGGGCAGCGCGTTGAACGCGATCGGGTGCGGGTAGACCGACGCCTGCTTTGGCTCGCCACCAACGTGCGCCCGGATCTGGCCCTCGAATTCGGCGATCGCGTCGGCCCCTGTGCCGGAAACCGCCTGGTACGTGTCGACGATGACGCGTTCGAGCCCGACGGAGTCGCGGAGAGCCATCAGCACAGGCACGAGCTGCATCGTCGAGCAATTGGGGTTGGCGATGATGCCCGGATGCCCCTCGAGATCGTCAGGGTTGACCTGGCTGACGACGAGCGGGATCGACGGATCCATCCGCCACGCGCTCGAGTTGTCGATGACCGTGGCCCCGCGTTGAGCCGCCTGGGGCGCGAGCTCCTTCGAGGCGTCGCCACCGGCCGAGAACAGGGCGATGTCGACGCCGTCGAAGGCCTCAGGCGTGGCCTCGATGATCTCGTGGGAGCGCCCGTCGATCGACACGGTCCTTCCGGCCGACCGACCGGAGGCAAGGAGGCGCAACTCACCGACCGGGAATTCCCGTTCGTTGAGCACCTGGATCATCGTCCGGCCGACGACGCCGGTCGCGCCGACGACCGCGACGGTGAGGGGTTGCCGTGTCATGTCGGGCATGGCTCCGCGATCACTGTCAGGGGTCCGGGCACGGGCGGAGTATAGCAGCGGGGCTTGGTGGCCCCGATCCGGACAACCACCAGTGGACACGCGCTCAACCGCACTGGAGCACCATCCAGGCTCGGTCGAGGTCGGAGCTGGCGAGGTCCGCATTCCGGGCCCCGAAGTACAGGGTCCCGCCATCGCCCCACATCCAGCCCGCGTCATCGTCGCTGTCGATCTGGGCCAGGAGTCGCCACTCATCGACGCCAGGGCGTAGCTCTGATGCCCGCGGGCCCTCGTAGCCGGAGGGATCGCCGACGTAGACGCCGTTCGATGCAAACTGGAACTCACGCCAGAGCGAGCCCTGTTGGAGCCATGGCCAGCCGCCAACCTGGTGGCGCGGCTCCGATGCCTCGGACGCCTCGATTAGGGCATCGCCGAGGTCATCCAGGGCGTCGGGCTCGATGTGCGAAAGGCCCGCGAGTACGTCCTCGTCCCAGCTTGGCATCGTCAAGGTCTGTGTCGGCTCGAGATCAATGCGGGAGAAACGCGTCGCCCCGGCAGGTTCCGTTCGGTCCGCAGCTGCATGCGCCTCCGCCAACGCCAGACGCCAGCCCCCGCCGTGAGCAGGGTCGAACCCCCAGGGCTGCTGGTCGACGTCGTAGAACAGGTTCAGGAGGCCCGACCGGGGGAGGTCCAGGTCGCACTTGAAGCCTCGAAATGCATCGAGATCGAGCACGGCGAGCAGGCTCAGGGGCTTCCCGTGCCATGTTGGCCAGGGCTGATCCTGCTCGAGCGCGGCATCACCGCCCAGGTGCCCGCGCGTCGCCAACCCTGCTGTGGCTCGCCGCAGCGAGATCGCCGGCCGGGCGAGGGCGATGAAGGCATCGGCGTCGGTCGGCCCAAGGAATTCGTGGGCCAGGCTGATCAACTGCCGCAGATCGAGCGTCATGTGCGCATGATGGGCGCGCTGTTAGCGGCTGTCGCGGCTGCCAGCCGAGGACGGGAAAAAGCCGCCGGCGATGCCGGCGGCTTCGAGCTGCGAAAGTGCGAACCTCAGACGGGTTCCTTCGCGAGGTGGCGCTGCATGGCCGCCTTGCGCGAGAGGTTGACCCGACCCTGGCGGTCGATCTCGGTCACGACCACCATGACCTCGTCGCCGACGGACACGACGTCCTCGACGGTCGGCACGTGGTAGTCGGCGAGCTCACCGATCCGGACGAGGCCCTCCTTGCCGGGCAGGATCTCGACGAAAGCGCCGAAGCCCATGATCCGGGTGACCTTGCCCAGGTAGAGCGCCCCGATCTCGACTTCGCGGGTGAGGCTTTCGATCCACTGGATCGCCTTCCGCGAGTTCTCGCCCGAGACCGCGGCGATTTCGACGGTGCCGTCGTCCTCGACGTTGATCTCGGTCTGGGTCTCTTCCTGGATCTTGCGGATCATCGATCCACCCTTGCCGATGATCTCGCGGATCTTCTCGGGGTTGATCTTGATCGTGATGATTCGCGGCGCGAAGTCGCTCATGTCGGCTCGAGCCTCGGGGAGGACCTCGGCCATCTTGTCGAGGATCGTCAGGCGGGCCGCAAGGGCCTGCTTGAGACCGTCGCGGATGATCGCCTCGCTGATCCCCTGGACCTTGATGTCCATCTGCAGGGCGGTCACGCCGTCCCGCGTTCCGGTCACCTTGAAGTCCATGTCCCCGATCGAGTCCTCCTTGCCGAGGATGTCGGTCAGAACGACGAACTTGCCATCCGGCTCGGTGATCAGGCCCATCGCCGCTCCGGCGACCGGCGCCTTGATCGGCACGCCGGCATCCATGAGCGCCAGCGTCGAGCCGCATGTCGAGGCCATCGAGGTGGAGCCGTTCGACGTCACGCACTCGCTGACGAGGCGGATGACGTAGGGGAACTCATCGTGGCTCGGCAGGACGGGGACCAGTGCCCGCTCGGCGAGGTGGCCGTGGCCGATGTCGCGACGGCTTGGCCCGCGCATCATCTTGTTCTCGCCCGTGCTGTATGGCGGGAAGTTGTAGTGATGGAGGTAGCGCTTCTCCGTCTCCGGGCTGATCGTGTCGATCCGCTGGACGTCCGAGGACGAACCGAGCGTGGCCACGGTCAGCGCCTGGGTCTCGCCGCGGGTGAACAGGCCGGAGCCGTGCGCCCGCGGGATGAGGCCGACTTCGACGCTGATCGGGCGGATGTCCGTCAGGCCGCGACCGTCGATCCGGATGCCCTCGTCGAGGACGATCCGTCGAACGGTCTTCTTCTGGAGCAGGTTGAAGAGGTTCTTGCTCACGCGCGCTTCGCGCTTGGCGGCCTCGAGCAACTTCGTGGTGTCGCCACCGGTGCGGTTGGCTCGGACGGCTTCGGCGATCGACTCGCGCAGCGTCGAGATCCTGCCCGGCAGGTCGTTGGCAAACCAGAGCAGGAGATTCGCGGTGGCCTCGGCGTCCGGAAGGGCGCGGTGGCTCTGCGTCAGCTCGATGCCGAAGAACCGGGCGAGGTCCGGAAGCTTGTACTACTCGGCCCCGGGGTAGCCCTCGCGAGCAATGACCAGGGTATCGAGGTACTTGCCGGGCTGGAACCGGAACCCATCGCCTTTGGCCTCCTCGATGAAGCCGAGGTCGAACCCGACGTTGTGGCCGACGATGAGCGCGTCGCCTACGAAGTCCAGCAGCTTGTCCGCTGCCTCCTTCGGGCTCGGCGCGCCCTTGACGTCCTTGTCGGTGATGCCGTGCATCTGGTTGCCGACGATCGGCCGACCGGGGTTGACGAACGTCGACCAGCTGTCGACGACCTTGGTGCCCTTGATCTTGACTGCGGCGACCTCGACGAGGTCCGCCATCTTGGGATCGGTGCCGGTCGTCTCGATGTCGATGACGACGAACTCGCGCTTGGCGTCCGTCGCCTCGACGAATTCGAGGACCGAGCTCGGTCGGCGGCTCGATGTACGGGATGCGCTTCGGCTTGCCGACGGCCTTCTGGAGCTCCTCCTGGAGGTCGATGATCGGCTGGATCGCGCGGTGACCGAACAGGATGGCCTCGGCCATGACGTCCTCGGGCAGCAGGTTCGCACCCGCCTCGACCATCATGATCGCGTCGCGCGTGCCGGCGACGATCAGGTCGAGCTCCGATTCCTTGAGCTGGCTGAACGTCGGGTTGACGACGAACTCGCCGTCGATCCGGCCGACGCGGACGGAAGCGATCGGGCCGTTGAACGGGATCTCGCTGATCGTCAGGGCCGCCGATGCGGCGATCGTGCCGACGACGTCCGGGAGGTTCTCCTGGTCCGTCGAGAGGACGGTGATCACGAGCTGGACGTCGTCCTTGTATCCCTCGGGGAAGAGCGGCCGGATCGGCCGGTCCGTCTGGCGGGCGGCAAGGATGGCGTTCTCCGAGGGCCGCGCCTCGCGCTTGATGAAGCCGCCCGGGATCTTGCCCGCGGCGTACATCCGCTCCTCGAAGTCGACCGTGAGGGGGAAGAAATCGAGGCCGGGTCGGGGCTCGGAGCGGTTGGCCGTGCCGAGCACCATGGTGTCGCCGTAGCGGACGGTGACAGAACCGCCGGCCAGCCGTGCGAGCTTGCCGGTTTCGATGGTCAGCGTGCGACCACCGATTTGCGTCTCGAATGTCTGAGACACGGGAATGGGATCCTCCTTGGTCGTGGAGGAGGAGACGACCTGCGGCCGCGGTGGCCGGCTCGGCCGTAGGCGTCGAGACGCGCAAGAGCCTCGGGATCAATCCCGAGGCTCCGAGGCGGCGAACCTAGCGGCGGAGCCCCAGCCGTCCGATGACGGCGCGGTAGCGCGTGTTGTCCTTCTTGATCAGATACGCAAGAAGGCGACGGCGCTGGCCGACGAGCTTGAGGAGGCCGCGGCGCGAATGATTGTCCTTGGGAAAGCTACGGAGATGGTCGGTCAGCCCCTTGATCCGCTCGGTCAGGAGCGCGATCTGGACTTCCGGCGATCCGGTGTCACCTTCCTTGGTGGCAAACCCGGTGATGATCTCCTGCTTCTCTTCCCGCGCTAGCGGCACTCGGTTCCTCCGACACGAACTCTGTTACTAAACCTTCTTCAATGACCGGCGGATGGTAGCAGGGCGGTCCGGAAGCGGCAAACGCGGCAGACTTGCTTCCGATCGGGCCGTCAGGTGGATTTAGCCTCGGCGAATGCGACGGTGAGTCGCTGGCCGCGTGACCACGCTTTGCCACGTCCGAGTCGCATCGTTCCTTCGTTGGTCACGAACAGCGACGCGGGCTCGTTACCAACGCTGACCCGATACGCGCCGGCCGGCGGGCGCGCGACAGGCGTCGCGAACCGGAGCGTTCCATCCCCGCCGACCGTCACCGACCACCGCATACGGCCGCCCAGCAGCAGCTCGGCGCCTCGTCGAAGTCCCCGGCAGCGATCGCCGTCCGGATGTCCGAGCTGCGAACGGAGCGCCCGTCGATGTCGAACGGCGGCACGACGACGAGGTCGAAGCCGTCCAGCTCGCCGAGCGCCCGCACCGTCTCCGGCGTCCCGCGCCGATCGTGGCCGAACGCGGCGTCGGGAGTCATCAGCAGCCCGGCGAGGCGTGTCCGCGACGTGATCCGGTGGAGGAACTCGTCGTACTCCGTCGAGCGGAGGGCGGCGTCGAAGTGCTGGACGACGACGACCTCGACGCCCGCCTCGCCGAGCATCCGGAACCGCTCCGCCGGGTCGAGCAGGAGCGGCGGCGCGGCCCCGAGGATGACCTCGTCGGGGTGCGAGTCGAACGTGATCACAGTCGGCCGGGCGGCGCGCCGCGGGCCTCCTCGACGAGACGGCCGCAGCAGGTACCGATGGCCGAGGTGGATCCCGTCGAACACGCCGATGACGGCGAAGATCGGGCCGTCGCTCCGGCCGCAGCCCCTCGACGCCGTCGACACGTCGATCGCGGCCTCAGCCATCGCGCGGCTCCGTGGCGCCGGCAGTGCATCGACGAGGACCTTGTCCGGCGCGAGCCGCCCGTCGCGGTACCGGGCGATCGCGACGAGCGTGCCCGCGCTCGTCGCGGACGCGGATCGGGCATCCGGCTCCGCCGGGCGGCAGCGCCGTCCGGACGAACTGGCCGCGCGACGATGGCAGTGACCTCGCCGTCGGTGATCGAGACCTCCGGCAGCGCGTCGAGGCCCGCGTCGATCGGAAGCAGCAGCAGCGCAAGCGCGTTCCGGGCCCTTCGGCTGCGGCTGCCCGGATGTCGTCGAGCGGGATCGCCCCGTCGAGTCGGAACGGGCCGCTGGACGTCCGGACGAGCGCGCCGAGGTACGCCGCGCCGCCGACGGCCTCGCCGAGATCGCGGGCGAGCGCCCGGATGTACGTGCCGGCGGAGCACCGCACCTCGAGCGTGGCGATCGGGTCGGGCGGGGTCGCGTCGTCCCATTCGACCAGGTCCAGGCGCGTCGATCGTGACGTCGCGGGCGGCCAGCTCGACCGCCTCGCCCGCCCGCGCCATCGCGTACGCCCGCCGACCGGCGACCTTGATCGCGCTGTACGCCGGGGGTCGCTGGGAGATCGCGCCGCGGAACGCTCCAGGGCCGCCTCGACCGCCTCGCGCGTCGGCGCCGGGCCCGTCGGCCGGCGTCAGCTCGCCCTCGAGGTCGTCGGTCGTCGACGACGCGCCGAAGCAGACCGTCGCCCGGTAGCCCTTGCCGTCGCCGAGGTGGTACTCGACGACGCTTCGTCGCCCGGCCGAGGTACAGCGGCAGCACGCCGCTCGCGAACGGGTCGAGCGTCCCGCCGTGCCCGACGCGCTTCGTCGCCGCGAGGCGGCGGACGAGCGCGACGATGTCGTGGGACGTCGGGACCGGCCGGCTTGTTCGCGACGAGGATCCCGTCCATCGGCCGGGCCGTCTAGCGGGCGATGGCCGCGACGAGCCGCTCGGCCTCGGCGAGGACGGCGCCGCGGGCCTCGGCGACCGGCAGCGCGATCGTCGCGCCGGCCGCCCGCGCGTGTCCGCCGCCGCCGAACGCGCCCGTCAGGACCGTCGCGTCGACGCCACCGGGCTTCGTTCGAACGCTGAGCCGGGTCCCCTGGCCCGCCTCCTTGAAGACGATCGCGACGTCCGCCTCCTCGGCCTGCGCGAGGAGGTCGATGATCCCCTCGGAGTGGGCCGGGATCGCGCCGGTCTCGGCCAGATCGGCGTCGAACAGCGACGGTGTGGACGATTCGGCCGCCGGCCGCGGTCGCCGAGACGGCCGAGGACGACGCCGAACAGCCGGAGCTGGGCTTCGGGCTTGGAGCGATACAGCCGCCGCGAGATGTCGGATAGCGGCGCGCCGGCCTCGACGAGAGCCGCGGACACCGCAAGCGTGCGCGGCGTCGCGTTCGGATGGGCGAACGTCGCCGTGTCCATGACGATGCCGGCCATGAGGTGCGTCGCCAGCGCGCCGCCGCCCTCGTCAAGCGGCACGCCGAGGCGCACCGCCAGCAGCGTCGTCATCTCGCAGGTCGCGGCGGCCGCCGGGTCGACCCAGTCGGCATCGCCGCGTCTCGTCGTTCGACGCGTGGTGGTCGAGGACGACTCGCGGCAGCGTTCGCGAACAGCTCCGGGTGGCGGCCCGCGACGGCGCCGACGCGATCGAGGCTGCCGCAGTCCGAGACCACGAGCAGGTCGTAGTCGACGTCGGGCTCCGGATCCGTCCGGGCTCGATCGATGTCGGGCAGGAATTCGTAGATCGGCGGCACGCGGATCGGCAAACACGGCGGTCGCGCTGCCGCCGCAGCCCGCCGACGAGGCGGCAGACCGCCAGCGTCGACCCGATCGTGTCCGCGTCGGGGTTCTCGTGGCCGACGGCGAGGACACGTCGCGGGCCGACCGGATCCGCTCGACGACGGCGTCCGGCACCGCCTCGGCGTCCATGACGCGAGGTCGATCATCGATGCCGGCGGCCTCGGCACCGATCGTTCTTCGTCGGCTTGAACGGTCCGGCGGCGGCGCAGGCGCCGGGGTCGGTGTGGCGGCCGGCTCCCCGCCGGCGGCTCCGCGTCGCCCTCGTGGGGACAGTCGGGCAACCGGCGTCGGCAGCGATTCGCCGATCGGCGCGCGTCATCGGTCGGTACGCGGCCGGCCTCGAGCTCGTTGAGGAGCTGGAGGACGCGCGTCCCCCGCTCCAGCGTGTCGTCGAGCTCGAGATGGAACTGCGGGATCCGCTTCATGCGGAGCCGCTTGCCGAGCTCATGCCGGACGAACGGCATCGCCCGGCCCATCGCCGACAGCGTCGCCTTCCGCTCCGCCGGCTGGCCGATGACGCTCACGAACACCTGCGCATGGCGCAGATCCGGCGCCGTCTCGACGTCGTGATCGTGGCGAACCCGATCCGCGGATCGTCGATCGTCGCGCCGGAAGATCTCGCCGATCTCCTGGCGCAACAGCTCGTCGATCCGCTCAGTTCGTGCGGTCATGCCCACCCCATTTGTCTCGCGAGTCCCGGTTGGGGCCGCGACCCTTGCGGGTGCCATTCAGCTTGCAAGGACCCGACTGACCGTCTGCGAGGAGAAGCACTCGATGATGTCGCCCTCCTCGAGCTCATTGAACCCGGCCAGACCGATGCCGCACTCGTAGTTCTGCGCGACCTCGCGAACGTCGTCCCGGAACCGCCGGAGCGACTCGATCCGGTCGGTTGCGATGACCTTCCCGCCGCGCCAGACCCGGGCATTCGCCCGGACGATGCGGCCGTCGGTGACGAAGCAGCCGGCGATGACCGTGCTCTTGCCGACGCGGAAGATCTGGCGGACCTCGGCGCGACCCTCGACGACCTCGACGACCTCCGGCTCGAGCAGGCCCTTGAGCGCCGCGTCGATGTCGTCGGTCAGCTTGTAGATGATGTCGTAGAGGCGGACGTCGACGCCCTCGGCATCGGCGGCCCGGCGGGCCGTCTCGGTGATCTTCGTGTTGAACCCGACGATGATCGCGTCCGACGCGGAGGCGAGCATGATGTCGTTGTCGGTGATGTCGCCGGCGCCCTCGTGGAGGACGTTGAGCCGGATCTCTTCCTGGTTGAGCTGCTCGAGGGCGTGGGTGATCGCGCCGAGCGAGCCCGACACGTCGGCCTTGAGGATGATCCGCAGCTCCTTGGCCTGGCCGGCCTGGATCTGGCGGTAGAGGTCCTCGAGCGTCGCCCGACCGCTGCCCTCGCCGCTCTTGGCGGCGGTCTCGGCCTTGCGGGTCTCGACCATCGCCCGGGCGGCCTTCTCGTCGGCGACGACGCGCAGGATGTCGCCGGCCTCCGGGCACGGCCGACAGGCCGAGGACGACGACCGCGCTCGACGGGCCGGCCTTCGTGACGCGCTTGCCCTCGTCGTTCTCGAGCGCCCGGACCTTGCCGAACGTCTCGCCGACGACGATCACGTCGCCGACGCGGAGCGTGCCGGTCTGGACGATCGCGGTCGCGACAGCGCCGCGGTTCTTGTCGAGCTGGGCCTCGACGATCGTGCCGACGGCCGCGCGCTTCGGGTTGGCCTTCAGCTCCTGGAGATCGGAGACGAGCAGGATCATCTCGATGAGCTCGTCGAGCCCGACGCGTGTCCGCGCCGAGACGGGCACGAGCGGCGTGTCGCCGCCGTACTCCTCGACGATGACGCCGGCCTCGGACAGCTCGGTCTTGACCCGGTCGGGGTTGGAGTCGGGCTTGTCGATCTTGTTGAGGGCGATGATGATCGGGACCTTCGCGGCCTTCGCGTGGCTGATCGCCTCGAGGGTCTGGGGCATGACGCCGTCGTCGGCCGCGACGACGACGACCGCGATGTCGGTCACCTTCGCGCCGCGGGCACGCATCGCCGTGAACGCCTCGTGGCCCGGCGTGTCGAGGAAGACGACGCGCTTGCCGTCGTGGACGACCTCGCTCGCGCCGATGTGCTGGGTGATGCCGCCGCGCTCGCCCGCCGCGACCTCGGTCGTGCGGATCGCGTCGAGGAGGCTGGTCTTGCCGTGGTCGACGTGGCCCATCACGGTCACGATCGGCGCGCGCGGCTGGAGGAGCGACGGATCGTCCTCCTCGAACAGCACTTCCTTCGTCGCGGCCGCCGGAGCGCCGTCCTCCTCGCCCTCGGTCGCCGCGCCGTTCGTCGGGCGCGGCCGCCTCGGCGACCTCGTAGCCGAGCTCGCCCGCGACGAGTGACGCGGTGTCGCGGTCGATGAGCTGGTTGATCGTCGCGAAGATGCCGCTCTTGATCAGCTCGCGGATGACGTCTGCCGGGTTGACCGTCAGCAGCTCCGCGAGCTCCTTGACGGTGATCGTCGTGGGCAGGTCGATCGCGCCGCGCTCTTTCGGGATCGGCGACCTGGACCTGGGCCGGTACGCCGCTGCCGTCGCGACGCGGCGGCTTCCTGGGTCCCGCGCCTCCCGCGGGTTCCGCTCCTACTCCTTGCCACGTTGTCCTCCTTCGGTCGTCATTGTCAGTCGTGCCGCGTGGGCCGTCATGGCCTCACGCAGCTCCGCCGTAACGGGCGCCTCCAGCGCCCGTCCCAGCGCTCCGCGCTCCAGCGCGGTGGTCCAGCAGGCGGCGTCCGCGGCAGAGGTACGCACCCCTGCCGGCCAGCCGGCCCGTCTCGTCGATCTTCTGTTCGCCGCCCGGTGTCCGGACGATCCGGACGAGCTCGCGCTTGTCCCGGGTCGTTCGGCAGGCGACGCACGTCCGGGTCGGAACCCGCCGTGCGCTCGGCCGTCTGGTGCGGGGCTACGATGCGCCCTCCTCGTCGTCGGCCTCCGCAGCCTTCTTCGTGGTCGGCGGCTTCTTCGTGGCTGCTGTTGTCGTGGCCTTGCTCGTCGCAGCCTTCTTCGCGACCTTGGTCGCGGTGGCAGCCGTCGCGGCGACCGGCGCAGCCGCGTCCGCATCAACGGGCCTGGCTCCGGCGCCGCGGCCTTCGTGGCGCGCGGCTTCTTGGCCCGCGCCTCTTCGGCCGGTTGGGATGCGGCGGCATCGGCAGACGCTGCGGCCGTCGTCGTCGCGGCTTTCTTGGCACGGGGCTTCGCGGCCGGCTTCGCAACGCTGGGTGTCGCGCCGTCGAGCGAGGCCGCCTCCGCAGCGGGCGCACCTGGCCCGACAGCCGCCCCCTCGCCGGCGCCCGATGCGTCGTCCGTGACGATAGCGGGCGTCCTGGCCGCCTCGGCGGCGGCGGCCTTTGCCTCGGCGACCGAGACGTCGCTCCGGATGTCGATCCGCCAGCCGGTCAGCCGCGCGGCCAGCCGGGCGTTCTGGCCCTCGCGGCCGATCGCCAGCGAGAGCATCCGCTCGGGAACCGTGACGTTCGCGATCCGGTGCTCCTCGTCGATGTCGACGGAGATCACCTGGGCCGGGCTGAGGGCGTTCGCCACGAAGACACGCCGGGTCGTCGTTCCACGGAATGACGTCGATCTTCTCCCCGCCGAGCTCGGCGACGACGGCCTGGACCCGCGCCCCGCGCTGGCCGACGGTCGCGCCGACCGGGTCGAGGCCGTCCTGGCGCGAGGCGACCGCGACCTTCGAGCGGCTGCCCGCCTCGCGGGCGATCGCCCGGATCTCGACGGTGCCGCTGTGGATCTCGGGCACTTCGAGCTCGAACAGGCGCTTCAGGAAGCCCTTGTGGGTGCGGCTGACGAGGATCTGCGGCCCGCGTGTCGAGCGGCGGACCTCCAGGACGAACGCCTTGACGTTCTGGCCGATCCGGTAGTGCTCGACGGTCGACTGCTCGGACGTGGCGAGGATCGCCTCGACGTTGTTGCCGACGTCGAGGATGATCGCCCGCGGCTCGACCCGGTTGACCGCGCCGGTGATCATCTCGCCCTCGCGGCTCGCGAACTGGTCGAAGACCCGGTCGCGCTCGACCTCGCGGATCCGCTGCAGCACGATCTGCTTGGCGGTCTGGGCGCCGATCCGGCCGAAGACGTCGTCCTTGAGCTCCTCCGTCTCGACGAGATCGCCGATCCTTGGCGTCGGGCTTGAGCGCTCGTGCCTCCTCGAGGGTGAACTCGACGAGCGGGTCCTCGACCTCGGCGACGGCGTAGCGGGCGCGGTACACCCGGATCTTGCCGGTCTCCTCGTCGATCTTGACGTGGATGTCCTCGTCGCCGGCCACGCGGCGGTAGGCCGACTGGATGCCGTCCTCGACCGCGTGGATCAGCAGCTCGCGCGGAGACCTGCTTCTCCGCGTTCAGCTGAAGGAGGGCACCGACGAAGTCTCGACTCATCTCGCCTCCTCGCCTGTATGCGTTTCGTATTCCGGGGGCCGACAAAAAGAAACGTGGGGGTCACCCACGTCACGGAGCGGCCGTTCAGTTCCGCCGAAGTATACACCCGGGAGCGTGGACGCTCAAACAGGGAACGTGCGTGCCCTCGATCCTGCCCCTGGTCCAGCTGGCGGACCAAGCGGCGGGTGGAAGGCCGCCGAACGGCCCGATTCGGGCCCTCGTTCGCCCGTTGGTTCTGCTGGCGTGACCAAGCGGCGGCTGGAATGCCCCGAACGGCGCCCGAATTCGGGCCCCTCGTTCGCCCTTTGGTCCTGCTGGCGGACCACGCGGCCGGTCGAGCGCTCGTCAGGCCGTCGGCGCAGGTACCGGTCCCGGTCGATCGTACGTCTGGCTCGTCGGAAGCGCCGCTGCACGTACTCCTCGAGGATGCCGACGAACTCGTCGACGAGGCCGTCGCCGCGGAGCGTCCGGTCGAGCTTGCCGTCGATGAAGACCGGCGCGACCGGCTCCTCGAACGTGCCCGGCAGCGAGATCCCGATGTCGGCGTGCTTCGACTCGCCCGGGCCGTTCACGACGCAGCCCATGACCGCGACGCGCATTTCCTCGACGCCGGGATGGGTCTCCTTCCACTCCGGCATCCGATCCTTCAGGTACGTCTGGATCTGCTGGGCCATCTCCTGGAAGAACGTCGACGTCGTCCGGCCGCAGCCTGGGCACGCGGTGACCTGCGGCAGGAACGAGCGGAGGCCCATCGACTGGAGGACCTGCTGGGCGATCTCGACCTCCTCGGTCCGATCACCGCCCGGTTCGGGCGTGAGCGAGACGCGGATCGTGTCGCCGATTCCCTCGTTCAGCAGGATCGCGAGCCCGGCCGTCGAGCTGATGATCCCCTTGTCGCCGAGCCCCGCCTCGGTCAGGCCGAGGTGGAGCGGGTAGTCGGAGCGTGTCGCGAGGAGCCGGTAGACGTCGACGAGGTCGCGGACCTGGGAGACCTTCGCGCTGATGATGATCCGGTCGTGGCCAAGCCCGGTCTCCTCGGCGAGCTCCGCTGAGCGCATCGCCGACTCGATCATCGCCTCGATCATCACGTCGCGGGCGTCGCGCGGCTCGGCGGATCGGCGCGTTCGCGTCCATCAGCTCGGTCAGGAGCGCCTGGTCGAGCGAACCCCAGTTGACGCCGATCCGGACCGGCTTGTCGTTGTCGATCGCGACCTTGACGATCGTCGCGAAGTGCTCGTCGTGGCGCTTCGCCCCGACGTTGCCCGGGTTGATCCGGTACTTCGCGAGCGCCGCGCCATCTCCGGGTACTCGACCAGCAGCTTGTGGCCGTTGTAGTGGAAGTCGCCGATGACCGGCACGTCGACGCCGAGCCCGCGGAGCTTCCGCATCATCTCGGGGACCGCGGCCGCGGCCTCCTCCGTGTTGACCGTGATCCGGACGAGCTGCGATCCGGCGTGGGCGAGCCGGGCGACCTGGATCGCGGTCGCGTCGGCGTCGGCGGTGTCGGTGTTCGTCATCGACTGGACGACGACGGGTGGGCCGACCCGACGAGAACGCCGCCGACGTCGACGCTGACGGTCGGCCTGCGTCGAGGCCTCAGTGCGTCGGGCGAGGTCACGCTAGCGTGCCGCCGCGCGAGGATCCGCATGATGTCGAAGCCGGTGACCCAGATGAGGAACGCGAACAGGACCACGAACCCGACCACGTACGTCAGCCGCTCCGCGCGGAGGCTGATCCGGGCCCCGAAGAGAGCCTTGAGGACGATCATCAGCGCCCTGCCGCCATCGAGCGGCGGGAACGGCAGGCGTTGACGAGCGCAAGGTTGGCCGACAGGACGCCGGCGACGTAGAGCGTCAGGATCGGGCCTGCGCCGAAGAACATGTCGCCGATCTGCGGTCGCGATCCCGACCGGCCCCTGCGACCGGCGGCGCGCGCCGTCGGGTTGCTGACGAAGCCGCTGACGAGGTCGCCGAGGCCGCCCAGGATCAGTCCGAACCAGCGCATGGTCTGCTGGCTCCGATCGATATCGAGGTCGCGAGGTCGTGGCCGGTATACGGGCCGTAGAAGTACGGCTCGAAAGCCGCTGATCCCGAGCGGACCGTGCTCGGCATCGATCTGCTCGGGTGGGCGCAGGGTCACGGTCTTGGTCCGCCGCGTGCCGGCGCGTCCTCGACCGTCAGCTCGACCGTCTCGCCGGCGTTCGCCCGGAGCTCGCTGAGGACCTGGGTCTCGCCGAAGAACTCGTACTGCTGCCCATCGATCGCGAGGATCGCCTCGCCGGGCTTGAGGCCGGCCGCCGCGGCCGGGGACGAGGGCTGGATCTCGTTGAACCGGAGCCCGACGAACGGCGTCGCCAGCCACGCGATGACGGTGAAGATCAGGAACGCTGTGACCAGGTTCATGGCCACGCCGGCGGCCAGGATGATCAGTTTCGTCGGCAACCGGGCCCGGACGAATGAGCGCGGATCGTCCGCCTGGTCGCCGTCCTCGCCCTCCAGCTTGACGAAGCCACCGATCGGCAGCCAGTTCAGCGTGTAGAGCGTTCCGACGGGGACCTCAGGCTCGGAATCGAGGATGGCCTCGGTCAGCTCCGGGTCGTTCCGCGCCGCTTCGAGGGACGCTTCTCGCTGACGCCTCGCCCATTCGACGTCCTCGTCCGATGGGTGACCGACCGCGAGGACCTTCGCCCGCGGCGGGAACCCGATCCCGAACTCGAGGACGCGGACACCCGCCAGGCGGGCCGTGACGAAGTGGCCGAGCTCGTGGACAAGCACGAGACCACCCAGGATGAGGAAGAACAAGAAGATCGTGACGGCGCCCTGGACGATCTCGCTCACGACGGACTCCGACCGGACCGGCCGCGAATGCGGCGCGGACTTCCGCGTCGAGGGCGACGAGCGTCTCAAGATCCGGCGCCTGGTCGGCGGCCTCGCCGAACCGTGCCACGGCCGACTCCAGCAGCCGTGGAATCTCGGCGAACTCGAGACTTCCGGCGAGGAACCGCTCCACCGCGACTTCGTCGGCGGCGATCAATGCGGTCGTGGCCCGCTGCCCGATCAGGCCCGCCTCGCGGGCGATCCGGAGCGCCGGGAAACGGATCTCGTCGGGCGCACGGAAATCGAGACGGCCGGCCGCTACGAGATCGACCGCGACGGACGGAGATGGGCGGCGTTCGGGGTATGTGAGGGCGTACTGGATCGGAAGTCGCATGTCCGGGGTGCCCAGTTGGGCCTTCAGGGAGCCGTCCACGAAGCGGACGGCGGAATGGACGACGCTCTGCGGGTGGATCACCACCTCGATGGCGTCGTAGTCGACATCGTACAGCCAGTGCGCCTCGATCACCTCCAGGCCCTTGTTCGCGAGCGTCGCCGAGTCGATCGTGATCTTGGCTCCCATCGACCAGGTCGGGTGGCGGAGGGCCTGCTCCGGGCGCACGGCGGAGAGGTCCGGGGGCTCGTCGAGGAAGGGGCCGCCGGACGCGGTCAGGACGAGCGCAGCGACACCGGCCAGCGACTCGCCGACGAGGCACTGCCAGATGGCCGAGTGCTCGCAGTCGATCGGGCGGAGCCAGGCCAGCGGGCTCGCGAACGGATCCATCGGGCGTTCGCGCGCCATCCCGGCTGCCAGGTCGCGAGCCAGCGGCATCACGAGGTGGCCGCCGGCGACGAGCGTCTCCTTGTTGGCCGTAGCGACGACCTTGCCCGCTGCGAGCGCCGTGACGACCGGTCGGAGGCTGACGATGCCGCCCGTTCCGACGACGACGAGGTCGACGTCATCGCGGGTCGCCAGCGCCGCCAGGGCGTCGTCGCCGTGGTGGAGCGCCGTCCCGGGCGGTAGGTCGAGGCCCGCGAGCGGCGAATCCTCGGCCGCGACGACGATCGCAGGCTTCAGCCGGCGCGCCTGCTCGGCAAGGAGCGTCGTGTTGTGCCCGGCCGCCAGCGCGACGACGCGGAACGCGTCGGGCATGGCAGCCAGGACCTCGACCGTCTGGCGGCCGATCGAACCCGTCGAACCGATGAGCGCCACGCGGCGAATGGCGCCGTCGCCGGCCAGGTTCACGTCAGCGGACGACGGCGAGGACGATACAGCGCCACGACGGGCGCGGCAAAGAGGAACGAGTCGACCCGGTCGAGGATCCCGCCGTGGCCGGGAATGAGCGTCCCGGAATCCTTCGTGCCGGCCGCCCGCTTGAGCATCGACTCCGCGAGATCGCCGGCCTGGGCGGCACCCGCGAGCAACGGCCCGAGCACGAGCCCGACCGTCAGCGGCTCGCCCAGGCCTGCCGCGATCGCGGTCACGGCGATCGTGCAGGCGACGAGTCCGCCGACGAGCCCGGCATAGGTCTTCGACGGCGAGATGTGGGTGAGGAACTTCGCTCCGCCCAAATCGCTTGCCGACGAAGTACGCCCCGGTGTCGTAGGCCCAGACTCCAAGGACCAGCAGGATGATCCAGCCACGCTCGCCGCCGAGGGCGACCAGAGGTGCTCCGGCCGGAGGCTCGGGCGCGGCCAGGCCGAGCCGGACGACGAACCCAAGGAGCGATGCGTACAGCGCCCCGAACACCGTCGCGAACCAGGTCGGCAGCCCTTCGCGCGGATCGCGCTTGGCGAACGCCCCGACTGCGGCGAGGATCGTCCCGACCGCGACGAGGATCAGGCCGCTCGCCTCGAGCTCGCTTCGGCGCAGCGGCGTCGAGGACGACCCCGACGGCGAGCGCGACGCCTAGGGTCGGAACGGACGGGTATCCGGCTGACCGGAGCAGGCGGAAGACCTCGATCGGCCGCGAGAGCCGTGGCAATGACGATGAGCGCGACGATCCACGCGCCGCCGAGGATGAGGACGATCGACGAGCGGCGGGACGAGGAGCGCGGCGCTGATCGCCCGCTGGCGGAGCATCCTATGCGCCGATTGCGGAGCGGGCGCGGTCCGTCAGCGACCGAACCGGCGCGTCCGCCGGGCGAACTCGAGGAGCGCGGCGTCGAACGCCTCCGCCCCGAAGTCCGGCCAGAGGACCTCGGTCGAGTAGAACTCGGCGTAGGCCGACTGCCAGATGAGGAAATTCGAGAGCCGCTGCTCGCCGCCGGTCCGGATCACGAGGTCGGGATCGGGCAGCCCGGCCGTGTAGAGCGCGCCGGAGATCGTCTCCTCGTCGATCTACGTCGGGTTGCGATGCCCCGCTCGGCGAGGCGCCGGAAGGCGTCGACGAGCTCGGTCCGGCCGGCGTAGTTGAACGCCACGTTGAGGAGCAACCGATCGCCGTCCGCGGTCTCGGCGAGGGCGTCGTCGATCGAGCGCCGGGTATCGTCAGGCAGCTCCTCCAGGCGCCCGAGGAGCCGGATCCGGACCCCCTGGGCACGGAGTTCCGCCGTTTCGCTGCGAATCGCCTGCTTCGAGCAGCCCGAACAAGCCCCGTGACCTCGTCGTCGGATCGGGCCCAGTTCTCGCGGCTGAACGCATACAGGGTCATGACCGGGACGCCGCGGCGGACCGCGTGGCTTGCAGCAGTTCCTGATCGCCTCGACGCCGGCCGCGTGACCCTCGAGCTCCGCTCGATCGTGGAGCCGTGCCCAGCGCCGGTTGCCGTCCATGATGATCGCGACGTGCCGCGGCAGGTCCGCCGGATCGATGAACGGCGTCGCCCTCCTCCGCGGCCGACGGAACCGTCGGCTCGGCCTGATCGACGAGATGCGCCAGCGGCGGCGTCCGTCGGCCGTGCGAGCGGCGAGCGGGACACTAGACCTCGAGGACCTCCTGCTCCTTCACGCCGCCGAGGCGGTCGACCTCGCCGACGAACCGGTCGGTCGTCTTCTGGAGCGCCTCGAGCTGGCGGTGCGACTCGTCGGCGCCGACCTCGCCGTCGCGCTCCTCCTTCTTGAGGTCGTCGGCCGCGTCGCGCCGGATGTTCCGGATCTCGACGCGGGCCTCCTCCATCCGCTTGTGGACGACCCGGACGAGGTCCTTGCGACGCTCCTCGGTGAGCGGCGGGATGTTGAGGCGGACGACCGTCCCGTCGACGTTCGGGACGAGCCCGATGTCGCTCTTCTGGATCGCCTTCTCGATCGCCCCGAGGACGCTCCGGTCCCAGGGCTGGATCACGATCTGGTGGGACTCCGGAACGCTGATGCCGGCCAGCTGGTTGAGCGGGGTCTGGGTCCCGTAGTAGTCGACCGTGCAGTCGCTCGACGAGCGACGTCGAGGCGCGGCCCGTTCGGACGCCCTGGAAGTCGCGCTCCATCGCCTCGACGGCGCGGGCCATCTTCTGCTCGGCCGACGGCCTGGGTCTCGCTGCTCATGTTCGGGCACTCCTCCGACGGCGCTCGTCGGCGCCGGAGATCAGGGTGCCGACCGGCTCGCCGACGGCGACCCTCGTGATGTTGTCGGGCTTGTTGAGGTCGAACACGACGATCGGCAGGTCGTTCTCCATGCACAGCGAAACGGCGGCCGCGTCGAGGACCTTGAGCTGGTCCCGAAGCAGGTCCGCGTACTGGAGCTGAGCGTAGCGCCGGGCGGTCGGGATTCGTCAGCGGATCCGCCTCGTAGACGCCGTCGACTTTCGTCGCCTTGAGCAGGACCTGGGCGCCGATCTCGACCGCTCGAAGGGCGGCCGCGGTGTCGGTCGTGAAGTACGGGTTGCCGGTGCCGGCGACGAAGATCGCGACGCGGCCCTTCTCGAGGTGGCGCACCGCGCGGCGCCGGATGTACGGCTCGGCGACCTCGTTCATCGCGATCGCGCTCATCACCCGGGTCGGGATCGCCGACGTGCTCGAGCGCATCCTGGAGGGCGAGGCCGTTCATGACCGTCGCGAGCATGCCGATGTAGTCGCCGGTCGCCCGGTCCATGCCCTTGGCCGCGCGCGGCGAGGCCGCGGAAGATGTTGCCGCCGCCGACGACGATCCCGACCTGGACGCCGCAGGCGATGGACCTCCGCCACCTGGCGGGCGATGAACGCGCAGAACCCCGGATCGACGCCGTACGTCCGGTCACCGAGCAGCGCCTCGCCGGACAGCTTCAGCAGGATCCGGTCGTAGCGGAGCCCGTCGCGCTCGGTCGTCTTCGTCGTCTCGGTCGTCGGTGCCTCGCTCACAGCTCCTCCCCGAGCGCGTAGCGGGCGAACCGGCGGACGCGGATGTTCTCGCCGATCGTGGCGATCGCCTCGGTGATGAGATCGCGGACGGCGCGGTCCTCGTCGCGGAACGGCTGCTCGTAGAGGCAGACCTCCTGGTACCACTTCTTGAGCTGGCCCTCGACGATCTTCGCCCGGATCTCCGCGGGCTTGCCCTTGACGGCGTCCGACGTCGGCCAGCTCGGCCTTCTTGGCCGCGAGGTCGGCCTCCGGGATCCGGTCGACGTCGACGTATAGCGGGGCCAGGCCGGCGACCTGCATGGCGAGGTCCCGGACGAGCTTCTGGAACTCGTCGGTCCGGGCGACGAAGTCGGTCTCGCAGTTGACCTCGATGAGCACGCCGACGCTGCCGCCGATGTGGATGTAGCTGGAGATCGGTGCCCTCGCGCGCCTCGCGGCCCGCCTTCTTTGCGGCCGCGGCGAGTCCGCGCTCGCGGAGCAGGGCGACGGCCTTGTCGACGTCCCCGCCGGCCTCGACGAGGGCGTTCTTGCAGTCCATCATGCCCGCGCCGGTGCGCTCGCGCAGTTCCTTGACCGCGTCGGCAGTGATCGTCGCCATCTGGTTCGTGGTGCTCCTGTGTCGCGCGGGCCGCGTGCGGCCCGCCGAGGTGGGCTAGGTGTCGTGTGGCCGCGCCTGCGGTCAGACGGGGGTGGCGGGCTCTTCCTTCTCGGCCGCTTCGCGGGCGAGCTCGGCGGCGATCTCGTCGGGGGTCGCCTCGGCGACCGGCGCCGCCGGCTCCGCAGGGCTCGCGCGCCGGGCAGCAGCTCGTCGTCCTCTTCCTCGCTCGGGCGAGAACGTGAGCGCCGCGCCACCGGCGAGGGCGGCGACGAGCTCGTCGGAGGCCGACTCGTCGTACTCCGGCTCGGCCGCGACGGCGACCTCGGGCTCGGGCTCGGCGGCGGCGCGGGCCGCGCGCTCCTGCTGGCCCTCGATGCAGGCCTCGGCGATCAGCGTGCAGAGCAGGCGGATCGCGCGGATCGCGTCGTCGTTGGCGGGAATGATGTGGTCGATCTCGTCGGGGTCGACGTTCGTGTCGCCGGTCGCGACGACCGGGACCTCGAGCTTGTTCGCCTCGGTCACGGCGATCCGCTCGCGGTGCGGGTCGATGATGAACACGGCGCCCGGGACGCGCTTCATCTTGCGCATGCCGCCGACCGTCAGCTGGAGCTTCGCGAGCTCCTCCTGGAGCTTGGCCGCTTCCTTCTTCGACATCCGCTCGAAGTCGCCGGCCTGCTGGCGCGCTTCGAGCTGCTCGAGCAGCCCGATCCGCTTCTTGATCGTCGTGAAGTTCGTGAGCATGCCGCCGAGCCAGCGCTTGTTGACGTACGGCTGGCCGGCGCGGGTCGCCTCCTGGGCGATCGGCTCCTGGGCCTGCTTCTTCGTCCCGACGAAGAGGACGTACTCGCCGCGAGCGACCGTCTCGCGCACGAAGTCGAGCGACGACTCGAGGATGCTTGGCGGTCTGGGCGAGATCGATGATGTGGATCCCGTTGCGCTCCGCGAAGATGTACGGGCGCATCTTGGGATTCCAGCGGCGCGTCTGGTGGCCGAAGTGGACTCCGGCTTCGAGCAGCTGCCGCATCGAAACGGTCGGCACGGGCGAGGACCTCCTGGTTCGGTTCGTTCCGCCGCGGACCCCGTCGCCGGGAGCCGGCTCGTGGCACTGCTGCCTCGCGCCGGCACCGCCCCGGTCGGAACGGTCCGCGTGTGATCTCCGTCGCCCGCCAGGGGCGCGGGTGGAATTCGATGGCTGGCGTCGCACGCTGCGGCTCCGAGCCCGGCGGAGTCTACCATCGCCTGCCGATTGCGGAAAGCGCGCTGTCGCCCGCGTGGACGATGGCGCTCCGCATTTAAGTCGCCTCCAGGGATCACGATGACCGGGTCCAGCGACGACCGTGATGGCCCAAAGCCGTCGAGTGGGCCCAGGCGGCGACTCGCCGAGGCTTCCAACCGGAATCGATGGCGATCAGCCGTCAACAGCCAGACCGTGACTCAGAGTCAACACGACTGGCACCAAAGCAACCTTCGTGCGACCGACATCCCTGCCGAGGGTGGTCTCGTGATCCAGGGTCAACAAACGGGCCCCTGCGAGTCGGGCGCGGCGGCGAACGCAGCTCGGTGTTGACTGTGAGTCTCGTCCCGCTCGTGGTTTCTAGCCGGCAAGCGCGTCCCGATGGTGGCGAATCCTGGCGTTGGCGCCGGGCCCTGTCCCCGGCTCGACGACCACGAGATCCACTCGGACCGGCAATCGTGGGATGGCCATCCCGCCTGGCAGGCCGTCCTCGAGCAGGCGGCCGATAGCGGCGCGGAGATGGCGGCGCTTGCGGTGGTCGAATGTCTCCTCCGGGAGGCCGAAGTCACGCCGGCGCCGCCAGCGGACCTCGACGACCACGAGCATCGGCGGCGGGCCCGGGTCGACCGCCACGAGGTCGAGCTCGTGGCGACCGACATGGACGTTCCGGGCCAGGACGGTCCAGCCCAAGTCGCTCAGCCGCGCACCTACGAGGGCCTCGGCGGTGTCACCCGCGACCTGCGCCGTCGTTCGCGTCCGGGCGGAGGGTTGGCCGTCCACGAGTCGATCGTGCCAGCGGACGCTCATCCGGCGCTTAGCTGGCGCTCGCCCGACGCTCGCCTCGGGCTTACCTGGCGCTTACGTGGCCGCGAGCTCGAGTGAGGCGAGATCCGCGAGGTCGAGGCTGGCGTCGTCGACCATCACGGGCAGGTACTCGCGCTCCAGCAGTTCGTGGGTCGACGGCGACGCAGCGGGATCGCCGAGCAGGTCCAAGTCGAGCTGGTCGCCGGCGAGCGTCCGCTGCAGGGCGAGGAAGCTGCGGCGGTGGAACGGCGTGAGCCCCTGGCCCGGATCGCCTCGCGGTGGTCGCGCGTGGCATAGCCCTGGTTGTGCTCCCAGCCGTAGCCCGGATAGCGGGCGGCGAGGCGGATCATCATCCGGTCGCGGACGACCTTGGCGACGACCGACGCGCAGGCGATCGAGTAGACGAGGGCGTCCCCGTCGACGATCGATGTATACGGCCCGACCTGAGGCTCGAAACCGCGATCCGGTTGCCGTCGACGATGACGTGCTCGTGGCCGCCGAGCCGGGCGATCGCCCGGCGCATCGCGAGGTGGGTGGCGTGGTAGATGTTCAGCTGATCGATCTCGCGACGGACGCAGCGCCAACGCCAACCGCAACGGCTCGCCTCCGGATCAGCGGCGCGAGCCGCTCGCGCTGGGCCATCGATAGCGTCTTCGAGTCGCGGACGCCCGGGATCCGATGGCAGCCGGGCCGCATCACGACCGCGGCCGCGACGACGGCGCCACAGGTCGGGGCGACACCGACCTCGTCGACACCCGCGACGCGGTCGAGGCCGTCGTGCCAGAGACGGCGCTCGAAGCGAAGGGTAGGGACGATGACGGTCATCGGTCGTCAGGGTAGCCCACTCGGCGGGCCTGGTACGGGAGGTCGTCGCCGATTCGAATGCCGGACTACGTACCCCGGTCCCGCGGCGTGGGTCGATCCGGAATCGGATCGTGGCGAGGCGGGCGCGCCTGCGGTCCCTAGTTGCTCGGGCGCGCTCGCGCAGCGTCGCGGCCTTGCCGACGCGCTTGCGCAGGAAGTACAGCTGGGCCCGGCGAACCTGGCCGTGTCGGACGACCTCGATCTTCTCGATCCGCGGGACTGTGGATCTTGAACGTCCGCTCGACGCCGACGCCGCTGGCGATCCGACGGACGGTGATCGAGCGGGTGATGCCGCCGCCGCGGAGCCGCATGACGGTGCCCTCGAACACCTGGATCCGCTCGCGGTTGCCCTCGACGACCTTGGCCGACACCTTGACCGTGTCACCCGAGGCGAGCTCGGGGAGGTCGGTTCGGAGCTGGTCGGAGACGATTTCGTCGAGCACGTTCACGGCCATTCCTTTTTTCGTCTGAGCGCGGCGTGGCGACGCTGCGATGTCGAGGGATGCAGCCGCTCGGGGCGGCCGACGGCGGAGGATAGCACGCCTCCGGCCCACCGTCAGCGCGGACTCACTCTCCGTCGGCGTCCGACTCGAGCTCCCGCAGGAGCTCGGTTTCCTCTCGACTGGATGCCGGCCCACCAGCAGGTCGGGTCGCCCGGCGAGCGTCCGCCGCAGCGACTCCTTCTGCCGCCAGCGGCGGACCGCGCCATGATCGCCGCTGACGAGGATCGCCGGAACGTCCTTGCCGGGGAACGATGGCGGGCGGGTGTACTGCGGGTATTCGAGCAGCCCGTCGGCGAACGATTCCTCCTCAGTCGACGCGTCGTCGATCGCTCCGGGCAGCAGCCGGATGACCGCGTCGATCACGACGAGCGCAGGCAGCTCGCCGCCGCTAAGCACGTAATCGCCGATCGACAGCTCGAGGTCGACGAGCCCCCGGATCCGCTCGTCCACGCCCTCGTAGCGCGGGCAGACGAGGATCAGGTGGGACCGAGTCGCCAGGTCGTGGGCCCGCTCCTGGCGAAACGTCGCGCCGCCCGGATCGAGCAGGATCGCCACGAGTCCGGGCGGCGCAGCGCGTCGAGGGCATCGGCGACCGGCTCCGGTCGCATGACCATCCCCGCTCCGCCGCCGTACGGAGCGTCGTCGACGCTCCGGTGGCGCCCGATCCCCCACTCGCGCAGGTCGTGGGTCCGGATCGTGACGAGGCCGCGCTCCTGGATTCGCCCGGGAATGCTCGCGGCGAGCGGTCCCTCGATCATCGCCGGGAAGAGCGTCAGGACGTCGATCTCGAGAACCACGGTCAGGCGCCCGATTCGGACGGAGGTTCGGTGGCCGTTTCGGCAGCCGAATCGCCGGTCGTCGCGACTGGCTTCGGGCTGCGGGTGCGGCGCCGCGGCGCCTTCGGTCGCGACTCGTCCCCCCGCCGCTTCGGCGGCGACAGGTCGAGCGCCTCCGCGTCGATGACGATCTCGCCGCGGCGCGGAGCGAAGACGCGGACGAAAGCCCGAACGGCCGGAACGTCGAACTCGCCGTATGGCCCGCCGTCGACCATGTACACCTCGGCGCCGCCGGATCGGTAGACGTCCCGGACCGTCCCGAGGATCGTGCCGTCGACGCCGCTGACCGTCGAGCCGATGACCTCGTGCCAGAAGTATTCGCCTCGAGCCAGCGGTGCCTCGGCCCCGATGTCGGACTCGAGATAGACGCCCTTCAGCGCCTCGGCCGACGACCGATCCGGCACCTCCTGGAAGTGGACCCGCCAGCCCGGGCCGTCCGCGATCGCCGACGACCAGTCCATCGTCAGCGGCTCGTCGCTCCCCCTCGCGATAGAGGATCCGGCCCGGGGCGTACCGCACCTCCGGGTGATCGGTCAGGATCTCGACGCGAACGGCGCCGTGGAGGCCGTGCGCGCCGCGCACCAAGCGCCACGACCAGCCGCTCGGGCACCCGAGACGCTCAAAGAATCTCGAGCGAGACCGGCTCGCCGTCCCGGGCGGCAGTCACCTTGAGGAGCGTCCGGAGCGCCTTGGCGACGCTGCCGTTCCGGCCGATGACCTTGCCCATGTCGTCCTCGGCGACATGAAGCTCGATGACGGTCCCGCCCTGGTCGCGGACGACCTCGACCTTGACCGCATCCGGGTCGTCGACGAGGGACTTCGCGACGAATTCGACGAGTTCGGCTGCTGCCATCGTCGGGCTCCTACTTCTCGGCGGGCAGGATGCCCGCGTTCCGGAACAGACGCACGACCGTCTCGGACGGCTGGGCGCCCTTCGCCAGCCACGCCTTCGCCTTGTCGGCGTCGATGCTGACCTCGATCGGCTCGGTGCGCGGGTTGTAGTGGCCGATCGTCTCGATCGCGCGGCTGTCCCGCGCCTTGCGGCTGTCGGCGACGACCACGCGATAGGTCGGCTGCTTCGTCGCGCCGACGCGCGTCAACCTGATTCGGACTGCCATTTCTGGTGCTGCCTCCTTCTGGGCTCTTCGGGTGCGGCCGGCCGGGCGGCCGGTCGGTCTATTTGACGGTGACTGCCTGGTCGAGGCGATCCACGGCGCCGTCGATCCGGGCAGACGAGATGAACGCGTCGAATGGCAGGAGAAAGGGCTTGATCTCCCGCTCGTAGAATGCCCACTCGTCCTGCGGGAGCGTCTCCCGGACGAGCGGCTCGATGAGCTCGCGAACCGCCGTCACGTCCACGAACGCGAAGCCGATGTTCTCCTCGCCGACGCGCTTGACGAGGCTGCTGAAGCGGCTGTCGTCCGCCAGCGATGGGCCTGATCCAGCGTCGAGGGCCGCGGCAACAAACGCCTGGCCGTAACCGACCACGACAACGTCCTCGGTGACCGCATACGCAATCTCGGCCGTGACGCCGGGCGGCACCGTGCCACCGCTGGACTCCACCGCCTCCGAGAAGTCGACGACGTGATCGTCGCATCGCCGTGGGCGACGTCGCGCAGCTTGACTCCCGCCTGGCCGCCGGCGAGGACGACGAAGCTTCGGAGCGTCTCGAACGTCCTCCTTGCGGCCGCGGCGTCCGTCGGGGCAATCAGCAGTCCGCCGCCGATGGCCCCAACGGCATCCTTGGTGATCACCACGGCCGCGTCGCCCCACCAGCCCAGGACCCCGTCGAAGCCGCCGATGACGCCAACGGCAGCATCGGCCTGCTTGAAGCCCTCCTGGAGCTCCGGCAGGTCTCGGAATCGCTCGATCGTTGCGAGCGCGGCCGGGCCGACGTCGTGGGACTCGGCGTAGAGGATCGTGCCGGCCGGCGCGTGGCCGATCAGCGTGCTCTTCTTGTTCTTCGCCTCGTAACCGATCTGCACGGACGGATATGCGCCGTCGCCGACGAGCGCGTCGTCCTCGAACCGGAGACTGCCCGCCTGCCACGCCGGAATGAGGTTGAGAATCTCCTCGTCGACAGTCATGGTCTCGAGCCCGCTGCCGGCGCCGAACATCGACATCGTCGACTGAATGAGGGTTCGATACTCGGTGAAGTTGAAACCGACGTAGTCGCGCGAGACGGTCCCGAACGCGGCCTTGAACTCGGGGTCGTCGGCGAGCCTGCCCTCGCCCTTGGAGTCGATCGCCGCGCGGACCGCGGCGTCGGACCCGGCGAGCAGCACCTTGTCGGTTACCGCGAAGAGGAGGCTCGAACCCGAGCCGCCGTCGCCAAGGGTGTAGATCGTCGTGCCGCCGTACTGCCCTTCGGTCAGGCCCGTGTTGATGGTCGCCTTGAGCCATTCACTGGCCTTCGCCTGGTCCTTGACCGTGACGACGAACAGCGCGTCGCCCCCGAATGGCGTCATGGCCTGGCCGAAGAGCGTCGGGCCGGCTGCGGACTGGCCGCCCACGCCGGATCCCATCGCGATCTGCCCGCCGAACCATGGATCGATATCGGCCGTGTAGCTCTGCTCGTTGCTCGAGGCGAGCATGACGATCCGATCGAAGACCTCGTAGAGCTTCGTCTGGACGATCGTCTGATCGTCGAAGCCGGGGAACTTCGAGAGGAAGCCGGCCATCTTCGCCCGCTGGTCGCCCGGCAGGTCGAGGCGGTACTCGGCGTACTGGATCGTGCTTGTCGGCATATACCCGACCGCGATTGACGGACTGGGTCGGCCGCTGGCGAGCACGAGGATGGCGATGGTTGCGGCGAGCACCACGGCGACGCCGCCGAGGGCGATCGCCCAGCGGAGACCGTTCGATCGGCGCCCGGCCGGCGGCCTCGCGCACCGAACGTTCCCGTGTCGCGGGCAACCGTCTGCGCCGGGGCGTTCGATCCGGCGTCGGCTGGCTCGTACGGCGGGGTCGGCGGCTCGGGAATGACGTCAGAACGAGGCGGCTCGGCCGCCGCCGTGTCGGGCTGAACCCGGGCGCGTCGGATGCGCCTTCGCCAGGGTTCGTGCCCGGATTCGGCTGGTAGGTCATGGTCGCGCCTCCCCTCGCTATCGCCGACCGGAGAGCGCGGTCATTGCCGCGGCCCGGCGCCCGCCCCCGGCGAGCTGTTTCATGAGTTTCTGGATCTCGGCGTGCTGCTTGATCAGCCGATTGATGTCGGTGGTGCCGGTTCCGGAACCTGCGGCGATCCGCCGCCGACGCGAGCCGTTGATGACGCCGGGGTCGCGCCGCTCGCGCGGCGTCATCGACCGGATCATCGCCTCGACCCGCTTCAGCTCGCCGCGGTCGACGGCCTCCTGGGCCTGCTTCGCCATGCCGCCCATGCCCGGGATCATCCCCATGAGCTGGCCCATCGGTCCCATCTTCTGGACCTGCTGGATCTGTTCGAGGAAGTCCTCGAGGGTGAACTGGGCCTTGCGGAGCTTCTCCTCCATCTTCGCGGCCTGCTTCTCGTCGACGTGCTCCTGGGCCCGCTCGACGAGCGTCATCACGTCGCCCATGCCGAGGATCCGCCCCGCGAGGCGGTCCGGGTGAAATACCTCGAGGGCATCGGTCTTCTCGCCGGTCCCCATGAACTTGACCGCGAGGCCGGTCACGGCGCTGATCGAGAGCGCCGCGCCGCCGCGGGCGTCGCCGTCGATCTTCGTGAGGATCAGGCCGGTCAGCGGGACCGCGTCCTTGAATGCCTGGGCGACGGTGACGGCCTCCTGGCCGGTCATCGCGTCGACGACCAGCAGCGTCTCGACCGGCTTCACCGCGGCCGTCGACGGCGGAGATCTCCGCCATCAGCTCCTCGTCGATCGTCAGGCGACCGGCGGTGTCGAGGATGACGACGTCGCGAACGAGGCGGCGGGCCGCATCGAGGCCGCCACGGGCGATGTCGACGACGGACGTCCCGACAGCCGCGCGATGGACCGGAATGTCGATCGATTTGCCGAGCGTCTCGAGCTGATCGGCGGCGGCCGGACGATACGGGTCGGCGGCGACGAGGAGCGGCCGGCGGCCCTGCTTGACGAGGTAGCGGGCGAGCTTCGCGGCCGACGTCGTCTTGCCCGAGCCCTGGAGGCCGACGAGCGCGATCACGGCGGGGTTGCCCTGGAGGTGGAACGTCCGATCGCCGCCGCCGAGCAGCGCCACCAGCTCGTCGTTGACGATCTTCACGACCTGCTGGCCGGCCGTCAGGCTCTGGAGAATCTCCGCACCGACCGCCCGCTCGCGGACGCGGCCGATGAAGTCCTTGACGACCTTGAAGTTGACGTCGGCCTCGAGCAGGCTCAGCCGGATCTCGCGCATCGCCGTGTCGACGTCCGCCTCGCTGACGCGGCCGCGGCCGGTCAGGTCGGCGAGCGTCTTGCGAAGGCGGTCGCTCAGGCTGTCGAACACAGTTCGGGTACGGCTCCAGTTCGGAAGTCGGCCGGCCGGTCCGCGTCCCAGGGACGCTTCGCAGCCGGGTGGCGCGCGGGTTCTGACCCGCCGAGGCGTGGGCAGTGTAGCCGATGCCCTCCGGGAGCGCGATCAGGACCATCGGCGGCTGGCGGCCCTAGCTATGCTCCGGCGATGCCCACGATCCCGAGCGTCTGGCGCGAGCGCGACTTCATCCGCTTGTGGGCCGCGACGACCGCCTCGATGTTCGGCTCATTCGTCACGCGGACCGCGCTCCCGTTCGCGGCGATCCTCGTGCTCGGCGCGGGCGCCGGGGAAGTCGCGATCCTGCGCTCCGCGGAGCTCGTCGCCGGGCTGGCGCTCGGGCTGATCGCTGGCGCCTGGGTCGACCGGCTCCGGCGACGCCCGATCCTCATCTGGGCAGATCTCGGCCGCGCCGTTCTCCTGGGCACGATCCCGGTCGCCTTCGCCTTCGGCGCGTTGACGCTCGTCCAGCTCGTGGTCGTCGCCTTCGGGGCCGCGATCCTGACGACGTTCTTCGACATGGCCGACCGCGCCTTCCTGCCCACGGTCATCGGCCGAGAGCGACTCGTCGAAGCGAATGCGACGTTGACCGGCAGCAGCTCCGCTGCGGAGTTCGTCGGGTTCGGCGTCAGCGGCTGGCTCATCCAGATCCTGACCGCCCCGATCGCGATCGCGGTCGACGCGGTCTCGTTCCTCGTCTCAGCAGTGCTGTTGGGCGGCATCCGGGCCGGGGAACCGCCGCCCCGGCCCCCCGAGCAGCAGCCGAGCGTCGTCAACGAGATCCGCGAGGGCCTGCGGCTGACGCTCCGCGACCCGATCCTCCGGCCGCTCGCCCTCGCCGACGCCGCGGTTGCCGGCTTCTGGGGCGTCTTCGGCGCTGTCTACCTCGTGTTTGCGACGGAGATCGGGTTCCAGCCCGGCGTCATCGGCCTGATCGCTGCCATCGGCGGCCTGAGCTCCCTCGCCGGCGCGACGCTCGCGGGCCGGGCGGTCCGGCGGCTCGGTGTCGCTCGGTTCTTCATCGGGACGATGGTCCTCGTCACGATCGGCAACGCGTTCATCGCGCTGACCCCGGACGCGTCGATCGTCGGCCTCGCCTGCCTCCTCGCCCAGCAGCTCCTATCCGACAGCTCGCTCACGGCGTTCGACGTCGTCGCGGTCTCGATCCGACAGGCGACCGTCGACGACCGGGAGCTCGGTCGGGTCGTGGCAAGCTTTCACACGCTGGCGATGGCGACGATGCTCCTCGGCACCGTGATCGGCGGGCTCGTCGCGGAGCTCGTCGGCGTCCGAGCCGCGCTCGTTGTCGCGGCGTCGGGCGGTCCGGTCGCGATCGCGATCCTGTGGTTCTCACGGATCCGCCGGATGCACGACCTGCCGGCCGAGCTCCGAAGACCGAGCGGTGCGCTCATCGCAGGCGACGACATGCCGCTGAGTGAGTGACGTTCTACCCGCTCCCGGCCGGGGGCGCGTGACTCCGAGACAACAGGAACCCGAGTTTCCTGGGCTTTTCGCTCCTAGGCAGACGTTCGTTGACTAGGAATCACAGACGCCCGGCGTGTGGCCCCTCTCACCGCCGGAAGAACCTCCAGAAGCCGATTGTTGTTGTCTGGCAGTCAAGTCGTACGAAAGAACGCGAACCATTCAGGCCGGGGCTTTGGACGCCAATACCCAGATCACCTCGGTCAAGGTCGTGCCGTCGATCTGCCAGGCATAGCAGCCGGGATCCGGAAGCAGGACCTGAGATGGCCAGGCGCGCCAACCAATCGGCTTCCCATCCCAGGTCATATCCCCGGCGCGAGGCAGCCGAAGTTCTGCGCCGCCCGGGCTGAACTTCATCGCGCCGTCGGCATCAACGCGCTGGCCCCGGACGAGGACAGGACCGTCGTACTCGCCTGTCGAAAGCCAGGCGACCTTCATCCAATAGAGTCCGTCCGACTTGCGCTCCACGTCGGATAGATCGAGGTGACCCCCGTCGGCGGCGTAGATCGGTCCGTCTCCCTGCGCATCGATGATTCCCGGCGCGACCGCCGCGGCCGGACTGACCGGACACGTTGCCCCGGCCGCCAGTTGGCTCAGTTCGAGGGGGCGGCGAAGGGCTTCCCATTGGTCCGTCGACGCCGACGAACTAGGATCAGCGGGACCGGACGAAGGCGGCAATCCGCCCGGCGAAACGGTAGGTATCGGGCTCGGGCTACACGCGCTAGCCACGAGGACAACAATCGCCAAGGCCGAGATCGGCGTCGGCCACGCTTGAGGCCCGAACTGGATCCGTCGAAGGAGAGCGAAACCGACCACAAGTCTTGCCTCTTGCCGCGTATTCGGCAGGCGTCAAACGCTACGGCTCTCGTGAACGCGAGGTCAAACGAGGGCGCTCGTCCGATTAGCCGAACAGCGCCGCCACGAATGCCTCGGGGTCGAACGGCAGCAGGTCGCCGACCTTCTCCCCTACCCCGACGAACCGGACCGGCACGCCGAGATCGTGCTCGATCGCGAACACGATCCCGCCCTTGGCGGTCGAATCGAGCTTCGTGAGGACGATGCCGGTCAGGCCGACGGCCTCGTGGAAGGCCTTCGCCTGGGCGAGGCCGTTCTGGCCGGTCGTCGCATCGAGGACGAAGATCGTCTCGGGCACGGCGCCGGGCAGCCGCTTGTCGATGATCCGGCGGATCTTCGTGAGCTCGTCCATGAGGTTCGACTTCGTGTGGAGCCGGCCGGCGGTGTCGGCGATGACGAGGTCGGCGCCGCGCGCGACGGCGGCGTCGAGCGCGTCGTACACGACCGCGCCGGGGTCCGCGTGCGGGCGCGTGGGCGACGACCGGGACGCCGGCCCGCTCGGCCCAGATCCGGAGCTGATCGATCGCGGCGGCGCGGAACGTGTCGGCCGCGGCGAGGAGCACCCGGCGACCCTCCGCCGAGTAGCGGGCCGCGAGCTTGCCGATCGTCGTCGTCTTGCCGGTCCCGTTGACGCCGACGACGAGCACGATGGCCGGTCCACCCTCCACCGACGCCCGCGGCGACCAGCCGGCGTCGCGTGGAACGAGAAGCGCCGCGAGTTCGGCCCGGACGGCGGCCTCCGCTCCTCCGGGATCGCGGCGGCGGCGAGCTCGTTCGACGACCTCCATCGCGAGCATCGCGCCGACGTCCCCGGCGATCAGCGTCTCCTCGACCTCGTCCCAGACACGTCTCGTCGCCGCGCAAGACGCCCCGAAGCCGGACACGAAGGCGCCACGCGTCCGGGCGAGGCCGGCATCGAGGTCGCCCGAAACCTCGAGCGGGGCCGGCCCGATGCCCGGGCCCCAGAGCGCGCCCGGCGGGAGTGGAGCGACTGCCGGCGGCTCAGGTTCTGCGGCCTCGGGTGCCGGAGGCTCAGGCGTCGGCGGTCTCGTCTCCGAAGGCTCGAGGTCGAAGTCGGCCGGGTCCGGCTCGGGCGCCTCGAGGTCGATCTCGGGCAGCGGCGTATCGGCTGCTTCGTCGTCCTTCTTCCGTCGCCAGAACATCAGGAAACGCCGGCCATCGACCCATCGCGATGGCCCTCGGCGATCGCCTGCGCCTCGTCGAGCCGGAGGCTGATGACCCGACTGACCGAATCGTCGCCGACCGTCACGCCGTAGAGCGCGTCGGCCGCCTCGATCGTGCCCCGGTTGTGGGTGATGACGATGAACTGGGTGCGGGCGGCGAGCTCCCGAAGGGCCGACGTGAACCGATCGACGTTCGCCTCGTCGAGGGCCGCGTCGACCTCGTCGAGGACGCAGAACGGGACGGGTCGGACCTCGAGCATCGCGAACAGCAGCGCGACCGCCGTCAGCGCCCGCTCGCCGCCCGACAGCATCGCGAGCGCCTGCTGCTTCTTGCCGGGCGGCCGGGCGACGATCTCGATCCCGGTTCGCCGACAGGTCGCCCGGATCTGTCAGCAACAGGTGGGCGTAGCCGCCGCCGAACAGCTGCTGGAATCGCGCGTCGAACGCGGCCTCGAGGGCCCGGAACGTCGTCGGCGAACTGGTCGGCGATCATCGTGTTCAGCTCGGTGATCAGCTCGCGGGTGCGGTCGATCGCCTGGCGGAGATCGGCCTGCTGGGCCTCGAGCGTCTCGAGCCGGGTCTTCAGCTCTGCGTACTCGTCGACGGCGAAGGGATTGGCCGCACCGAGCTCGTGGTAGCGACGGCGGAGCGTGGCCAGGCGTCCGGAGGTCGGTGCCTCCGAGGCGGGCGCGACCGCGGCCCACCGATCGGCGACCGACGCCAGCGCCGACTCGAGCGCCGCCCCGTCGTCGACGTCGGTGTCGTCGCCATCGACCGCCACGGGCCCCGCAGCCTGGTCGTCCGATTCGCCCTCCGCCCTGCAGGCGGCGCAGCCCGAGCTCGCCGAGGCCGGCCAGCTCGACCAGGAGCTGCTCGCGCAGCGAATCGCGGCCGAGGCGGGCCTCGAGGTCGGCCCGATCCGCCGCTCGCAGCCGCTCGTCGGCCGAACGAAGGCGATCGCGGGCAGTCGCTGCGTCCCGCTCGGCCGAAGCCAGGCGATCTCGCGAGACCGCGTCGGCCGCGCGCAGCTCGGCCAGGGCCGACGCTGCCGCCGTTTCGCGCTCCGTGGCGACTGCCAGCTCGGATCCGAGCGCCTCGCGCTCGGCGACCAGCGATCGCGTCCTCTCGCCGAGTGTCGCGGCTTCGCGCTCCGCGCGGGCGATCCGCTCCTCGTCCATCGTCGCCGTCGCCTCGGCACGCGCGCGTCGAGCCTCCGCCTCGCGGTGCGCCGCGTCGAGCGTCGCCTGCTCTGCCGCCAGCCGATCGCGGACGGCGCGCAGCTCCGCGACGCGAGCCTCCCACGTGGCGAGCGCCGCGCCGTCGTCTGTAGCCGCGTCGGCTCCCGTGCCCGTTTCGCGTTCCGCGGCCGCGGCCTCGTGCGCGGCGACCGCTCCGCGCAACCGGACGACCTCTGCGGTCAGACGCTCGGCCTGCGCCTCCTGCCAGCCCGCCTCGCGGACTGAGGCCTCCAGCGTCCGGGCGCGCCAGTCGCTCCGCTTCCTCGGCGACACGACGCTCGCCGGCCGCGCGCGACTCGTCCGCGCGAGCGGCGTCGAGGGCAGCACGAGCCCCGGCCGCAGTGGTCCTCGCGGCCACGGCCGCTTCGCCAGCGGCCACGGCTTCCGACTCGAGCCGCTCGACCTCTCCGCGGAGCCGCTCCGCCTCGGCGCGGCGCTCGAGCGGCGCGTCGCCGCGCCCGAACGTGACCGCGAGCTCGCCGACGACCGCGGAACCGTCGCGAACGACGGCCACCCAGCCGGCCGGCAGCAGGGGCTGGAGCGCAAGTGCGGCCTCGAGATCCGGCATGGCGACGGCTCGGCTGAGGAGTCTTGTGACCGCGCCGATCGGATCGCGCCGCACGGCATCGGCGAGTTGCGTGCCACCCAAATCGGCCACGCGGTCGAGGAATCGTCGCTCGCCCGACCCTCCGGCGGCACTCGTCCCCGCCGCCCGGTCCGCCACGACCAGCATCCCCCGCTCCGAGGCCAGCTGCCCGACCGCGTCGCGATTCACGAGGTAGGCCCGCGCCGCCTCGTCCAGCGCGGCCTCGACCGCGGCGCGCAGCCCGGGCTCGACGACGAGCTCCTCGTCGAGCCGTCGCCCTCCGCGCCGCTTGGCTGCCTTGGCGATTCCTCGCGATTCTTCCTCCACGAGCCGTGCCGCCAGCGCCTCGAGCCTGCCGCGCTGCGCGGCCAACGCGGAGCCGAGGGTTGCCGCGCGCTCCTGGGCCGCCTGCCTGGCCGCCTCCGCCTCGTCAGCAGCGGCCCTCGCGGCTTCGCGGGCCACGCCGGCTCGACCCTCCGCGTCCGCCGCACCGTCGAGCGCGGCCCGAGCCGCAGCAGCGCCCGCCTCCAGCTGGGCCCGCCGGCTCGCGGTCTCCGAGAAAGCGTCGGCCTCCGTCGCCGCTCGCGCGCTCGGCATCGGCGAGTCGTCGCCGCGCCGTCTCCGCCTCTGCCTCGCGCGCCGCCTCGGCGCGACGCAGCGCGGCCGCGTCCTCGCCCCGGCCTGGCTCACAGCCCGCAGCGCTCCGAGCTCGCCGAGCGCCTCGGCTCAGGGCCCGCTCGGCGTCGGCAACGGACGACCTCGAGGTCGCACTGTCGCGGCGGGAGGGGCTGAGCCAGCAGCCGCCGCTGGACCGCCAGGTCCGCTCCGGCCGCCGCGCGCTCGTCGGCCAGCCGCGCCCGGTCTCGATCGATCGCCTCGACCGTCGCCGCCCAGCCGCGCCGCCCGCAGCTGGAGGTCCGTCAAGCAAGGCCCGAGCACGTGTCGTGGGCCTCGCGGCGCTCCCGCTCGGCCTCCGCCCGCTCGGCCAGCTCCGCCGCGACTCCGGCGGCCGCCTCCTCGGCCGCCTGCAGCGCGGCCATCGCCCGATCGGCCTCGGCCCGCTCGCGGTCCCGCCGGATTCCCGTCTCGGACGCCCGGCCCGCGGCCTCGTGCCAGCGGGCGTGGGCGGCGAGGATCAGCGCGTCGGCAAGCTCCTCGCCGGCGGTCAGTCGCGGTCGCTTGCTGCTCGGCCTGGGCCGCGAGCCGACGGGCCTGCGGCCGGAGCTCGGCGAGGATGTCCTCGACCCGGGCGAGGTTGGCCTCGGACTCGGCGAGCTGCTCCTCGGCCTTGCGCCGGCGTCGCTCGTGGCGTCGGACGCCGGCGACCTCCTCGAACAGCGGCCGGCGCTCCTCCGGTCGGAGCGCGAGCGCCTGGTCGACCATTCCCTGGCCGATGAACAGGAACGCGTTGTCGGCGAGGTGGGCCGCGTCGAGCAGGTCGACGAGGTCGCGCAGCCGGACGCGCTGCTTGTTGAGCAGGTAGTCGTTCTCGCCCGATCGGTACAGCCGGCGGCCGAGCTCGAGGACGCTGTAGTCGACCGGGAGCAGCCCGTCGGCGTTGTCGAGGACGAGCGTCACGTCGGCCATGCCGAGCGCCGCTCGCTTGTCGGAACCGGCGAAGATCACGTCCTCCGACTTGCGGCTGCGAAGCGCCCGGCCCTGCTCGCCGAGCGACCAGCGCAGGGCGTCGGCGAGGTTGCTCTTGCCGGAGCCGTTCGGTCCGACGACCGCGCTGATCCCGCCACCGAATTCGACGATCGTCCGCTCGGCGAACGACTTGAAGCCCTGGAGCCGAAGGGCGAGGAGGCGAGCCGGCGCGCTCATCGCGACGGCCTCGGCTCGTCGAGCGGCCCTCGACCTCGGATCCGCCTCCGGGTCCGACACGGCCGCCGGCCACGGCATTCGCGCTCGCCGCCCGCTCGCTCCGGATCGCCTCGAGCGCCTGAGCGGCGGCGGCGGTCTCGGCGGTCCGCCGGGACGGACCCTCGCCGACCCCGAGCGCGCGATCCGTCGATCCAGACCTCGATCCGGAAGAGCTTCTCGTGGTCCGGTCCCGTCGCGTCCACGATCCGGTAGTCGGGCCTGCCGCCGGTGCGCCGCTGGGTGTACTCCTGCAGCCGACTCTTCGGGCTCTTGAGGAGCAGGCTCGGCGAGTCGTTCGCGAGCTCCGGGCCCGGCCAGTGTCGTCAGCCAGGCCCGCGCGACCTCCCAGCCGAGATCGAGGTACACGGCCCCGGCGAGCGCCTCGAAGCCGACGCGAGCAGCGACGGGCGGCGCCGGCCGCCGCGCTGGGCCTCGCCCTCGCCGAGCTTGCAGGTAGCGGTCCGAGATCGATCCGGTGGGCGAGCCGCGCCAGGCCGGTCGTCGATGACGATCGAGGCGCGGCGCGTCGAAAGGAGGCCCTCGTCGTCGGTCGGGTACGCGGCGTACAGCGCCTCGGAGATCGCGAGGTTGATGACGACGTCGCCGAGGAACTCGAGGCGCTCGTTGTGGCCGCGGGCCGCGTCGCGGTGCTCGTGGAGCCAGCTGCTGTGGACGAGGGCCTGCTCGAGAAGGTCGAGGTCGCGTAACGGGAAGGCCGAGGCGCTCCGCCAGTGCGGCTGCCGGTCGCACCGCTCCGTCGCCGATCCCGCCGGACGGCAGCGCTAGGACGCGCGCTCGTCGATGTAGTCGACCGCGTCCCCGACCGTGCGGATCTTCTCGGCGTCCTCGTCGGAGATCTCGGTCCCGAACTCCTCCTCGAGGCTCATGATGAGCTCGACGAGATCGAGCGAGTCGGCATTCAGGTCGTCGACGAACGAAGCCTCGGGCTTGACCTCGTCCTCTTCGACGCCGAGCTGCTCGACGACGATCTTCTTGAGGCGCTCGTACGTTGTGGCCAACTGACTTTCCCTCCTCGGAGTGGGGTTGCCGACGGCTACGAGCCGTTCGATCGCTCGGCTCGGCGATGCGCCCGAGCACGCCGTTCATGAGGCGTCGCATCGGGTCTCCACTGTAGCTCCGTGCCAACTCGACCCACTCGGCGATGGCCACCCGGGCCGGCGTCGGCGAGTGTAGCACCTCACCAACGCCGCACGGAGCAGTGCGCGGTCCATCCGTGCGAGCGTCACGACCGGATACTGGGGTGCGAATCGTTCGATGGTTGCATCGATCGTGTCACGATGCGCGACGACGGCCGCCGACGAGCGAGCGAGCCAGCGTCAGCGGCCGTCTGGATTGCCCTCGTGCTCGGCGAGGTGGCGCTCGAGGATCGCGTCGGCGGTGCGCTGGCCGAACTCCGCCTCGAAGATCGCCGCGAGCGCGAGGCGACGGCCGGTCCGGAAGGCCCGAACCCTGTCGGCTCCCGCGGCCCTTCTTAGCCTCCGACACCGTCGACCGTGACCGTCACCGACTCGAGTCTGCAGGCCGAGCAGCCGCTCGACGGTCGCGGTCGACGGCGGACCGGACCTGTCGGGTGAGCGGCACGAGGGCGTGGCCGGGCCGGGCGACGATCCAGACGCGGACGCGGACGCCATCGTCCGAGACCCGCGCGATGACGCCGGCGGTCCGGCGAAGAACGCCCGCCACGGCGGACCCGCCGCGGCCGACGCGGATGACGCCGGGGACCTCGAATGCGGCGAGCCGGACCATCTCGCGCGATGACGTCCCGGCCGACGGTCAGCTCGGGGCCGCTCACGGCGCGGACTCCAGGGCTCCGGTTGCGGTGAAGGATCAATCGCGTCTGCCACGGCGGTCGCGGCGTTGGCTGCTGCGTCGTCGTCGGCGGCGTCGACGCCCGCGTCAGTCGCGCCCTCGTTCGTGTCCGTCGCCGGCGCCCTGTCCGCCTCGGCCGCGAACGCCTCGCCGATGAGCTCCGGGACGCGCGTCCGGGCCATCGTCGCGGCGACGGCGACCCCGTAGCCGACCATCCGCCGGCGGGCCCGGCCGTGGGTGATGATCACCGTCCCGCGGACGCCGAGCAGCGGCGACCCGCCGGCCCGCTCGTAGTCGAAGACGTCGCGGATCCGCCGGACACCCGGCTTGAGCAGCAGGTAGGCGAGGCGGCCCCGAAACGAGCCGCGGAACTCGCCCCGGAACAGGTCGAAGATCTAGCCCGACAGGCCCTCGAAGAACTTGATGACGACGTTGCCGAGGACCGCGTCGCAGACGACGACGTCGGCCAGGTGGTGGACGATGTCCTTGCCCTCGACGTTGCCGACGAAGTTGAGTGTTCGTCTCGTCGATCAGCTCGGTCGCGCGCTGGATCCGAGCGTCGCCCTTGCCCTTCTCCTCGCCGATCGAGAGCAGGGCGACGCGCGGGATCGGCGACGCCGAGGACCCGGTCGGCGAAGATCGCGCCCATCCGCGCGTACTGGGCGAGGTTCTCGGCGGTCGAGTCCGGGTTCGCGCCGATGTCGAGGAGGACCATCGGGCCCGCGTCGGTCGTCATCTGGACGGCGAGGGCGGGCCGGTCGACGCCCGGCAGGCGCCCGAGCCGGAGGACCGCCGCGGCCATGCCCGGCGCCGGTGTGGCCGGCGCGTCACGAGGGCGTCTGCGCGGCCGCTGCTTCACGAGGTCTGTCGCGACGATGATCGTCGAGTCCTTCTTCTCGCGGAGGGCCTTCGCCGGATGCTCGTCCATCCCGATGACCTCGGAGGCGTGGACGATCTCGACATTCGGAGGCAGGTCGCCGGCGAGCGAGCGGATCGTGGCCTCGTCGCCGACGAGGAGGACCCGGTCCTCGGGGTGGGCGCGGGCGTAGTCGAGGGCGCCCTGGGACGACCTCGGTCGGGCCGTGATCGCCACCCATCGCGTCGACGGCGATCGTGACGCCGCGGCGATCTCGCTCCGCCGATCACCTCGCGTCGGTGTGGCCGATCTGGTCGACCATCGGTCAGGAGGCGGACTCGGACGTCGGCTGCTTGAGGTCGATCGCCTGGCGGCCGTTGTACCAGCCGCAGTTCGGGCAGACGTGGTGCGGCAGCTTCGGCTAGTGGCAGTGGTCGCACTCCACGAGCTTCGGCACGCTCAGTGCGAGGTGGGCGCGGCGCTCGCCCTTCCGGGCGTGCGAGACGCGTCGCTTGGGAACTCCCACGGTCTGCGGTCTCCTTCGATCGGGTCAGTCTGAGGTCGGCCGTCGATCGTCGGACGCACCGAGCCGCCCCATGTGTCAGCGGAGCCGAGCGCGGAGTGTACCGCGCCGGGTCGCAGCGTGCCAGCCTCAGCCCTCGTTGGCCTTGAACGCCTTGAGCGCCTCCAGGCGCGGGTCGATGTCGTCCGCCGGGTGGTCGTGGGTGCCCTCGTCGAGGCGCTCGCCGCAGACGGGGCACAGGCCGGGGCAGTCCACGCGGCAGAGCGGGGCGATCGGCTCGGCCAGCTGGATCGCCTCGCGGACGGGAGCCTCGAGGTCCAGCTCGTGGTGGTCGCTGAGGCGGAGCAGGTCGTCCTCGCCGGCTTCTGGCTTGATCGGCGCGCCGGTGTGGAGGTCGATCGACGGCAGGGCCTCCTCCTCGATCGAGATCTCGATCGGGACCTCGATGTCGCGAAGGCATCGGCTGCACTGGGCCTCGAGGCTCGTCGTCAGGTCGGCGATGACGAGCAGGCCGCGGTTCGTCCGGGCGAGGTGGACGCGGCCCTCGATCGGGTCGGCCAGGCGGAGATCGTCGCCGAGATCGATCGTGACCCCGGCGACCTCGTAGTCGCGGGTGGCGCCGGGCTCGTCGGCCGAGCAGGCCGGTGACGTTCCAGACGAGCGGCTCGCCGACCGAGCCTTTGCCGACGTCATCGGCTGCACCGGCAGCGAGGCGTCCTCCTCGGCATCGTCGTCGAATCCTTCGGCTGAGGCTAGCCAGCCTCCGCCGTCCGGCAGGCCGGAGCCGTCCTGTCGTCGTCGGGCGCGGAGGTCGGCCCGTCGGCTCGTCGAGCAGGTCGATGCCCTTCTTGATGCTCTGGAGCGTCTTGACGACGTCGCCCTCGAGCCCGACCAGAACGTTGACGGCGTACTCGTCGGCGCCGCGGCGGACCTCCTCGGCCTCGTCCTCGGCCTCGCCGATGATCCGGCGGCTCTCGGCCTCGGCCTGCTGGGTCAGGCCCGCGCTCGTCGATGAGGAACGCGGCCTGCTCCTGGGCACGGGCGACGATCCGCTCCGCTTCCTCCTGGGCCTTCTCGATGATCCGCTCACCCTCGGAGTTGATGCGCTTCGCGGCGCGGACCTCCTCGGGGACGGCGACGCGCAGCTCGTCGATGAGGCCGAGTGCGGCGGCCTGGTCGATGACGACGTTGTTCGTCAGGGGCAGTCGCCTGCCGTTCGCGATGATCGACTCGAGGCGCTCGACGAGGAAGATGATGTCGATCTGGTACCCTCCGGCTACGCGTCGACCGGGACGGCGGGTCGTTGGCCGGGATTATCGCACGGTGCCGCGCCCATCGACGCACGATCTCCGGCGAAGACTGCGGGGCGTCCCGGCCCGGGGCCTGGTCCGGCAGGCGGACCAACGGGCGGAGGGCCGCGCCCACGTGGGCGGCTCATTCGTCGATTGGTCCGGCAGGCGGACCAATCAGCAGAGGAAGGGCCGAAATCAGGGGTCGGCGCGTGGCTCCTTCGTTGCTTGGTCCGGCGGGCGGACCAAAAGGGCGAGCAGCCTAGCTCCGGCCGGCAAGCGCCCGCATCAGCGGCCCACCGCGGCGGCCGGGATCATCGCCGACACGTCGCCGTCGAACGTGGCGATCTCCTTGACAAGGCTCGACGAGACGTAGCCGTGCTCGAGCGCGGTCATGAAGAACACGGTGTCGACGTCGCCCGCGAGCTTGCGGTTGTTGTGGGCGAGCTGCATCTCCGACTCGAAGTCGCTGATCGCGCGCAGGCCGCGGACGATGAACTCCGGCGCCGACCGCATGGCAGAACTCGACCGTCAGCCCGTCGAACGACTGGACGTCGATCCGGTCCGACTGGCGCAGCCGTCCTCGCGGAGAGCGTCGCGGATGATGCGCGACCCGCTCCTCGACGGAGAGGAGCGGCTGCTTGCGCGGGTTGGCGAGAACGCCGACGACGATCCGGTCGAACGCCGCGGCCGCCCGGCCGGATGACGTCGAGGTGGCCGTTCGTGATCGGGTCGAAGGAGCCGGGGTAGACCGCGACGCTCATCGCTCCTCCTCGCGCCGGTAGAAGGTCAGGGCCGTTTCCCCGAACCGCCGGTCGCGTTCGGATGCCAGCATACCGATCCGGTCGGGCGGGCGGTCTCGCCAGAAGTGCTTGGCGACGACGCGGGCACCGGGGCGCAAGCGGAGCCTCTGGCTGACCGAGGCAGCGCCAGGACTCGGGCAAGGAGGTCGATCTCCGCGTACGGCGGGTCGACGAGGACGATGTCGAAGCGACTCGCCGACGTTCGGTTCGGCCAGCCACCGGACGACGTCCCAGCGGACGATCGCGACGGCCGGTCGCCGGCGAGCCCGGTCGCCCGAAGGTTCGCGTCGATGACTGCCGCCGCGCCCTGGTCCTTCTCGACGAAGGTGGCCGACGCCGCGCCCCGCGACAGCGCCTCGATCCCGGCCGGCGCCGCTGCCCGCGAACAGGTCCAGCACCCGGGCGCCGTCCAGGTCCGGCTCGAGGATCGCGAACAGCGTCTGCTTGACCCGGTCGGCGAGCGGCCGTGTCCCCTCCCCGGGCGCCACGAGCCGGACACCCCGCGCCGATCCGGCGATCACCCGTCCCGCGTCAGTCACGCGCGGCATCCTAGTCACGGACGGCGGGGTTTGCAGACGCGGATGCGTCTCGCGCATTCGGACGGCGACGACGACCCCCGACGCGGCGGTGATCGCTGCGACCGCCGCGATCGCGGTGCCCATGCCCGCCCGATCCGCGGTGACGCCGACGAGGATCGCCCCGACCGCGAAGCCCAGATCGCGCCACATCCGGTAGACGCCGAGCGCCGAACCGCGCCAGGACGGATCGGCGACGTCGGCGACCGCGGCAAGGAGCGTCGGGTAGACCATCCCCGTCCCCAGCCCGAGGGCAACGGACGCGGCAAACCAGGGCCAGAAGCCGGATGTCGCGGCGATGGCAGCGATGGCCACGGCCTGCACCAGCAGACCGCCGACGATCAGACCCTTCCGGCCGATCCGGTCCGACAGGGCGCCCGTCGCGAGTTGAGACGTCCCCCATGTCAAGGGGTAGGCGGCAGCGAGCATGGCGATCTCCGTCAGTGACAGGCCGGCCGCCGCGTAGTACAGCGGCAGCAGACCCCACGCCATCCCGTCATTGAGATTGTTGACGAGGCCTGCCTGGCTGGCGGCGGATAGGGATCGATCCAGCAGGCTGGTCCGGAGGATGATCGTCCGCCACGACGGCCTGGGCGACCGCTCGACCAGCCCGTCCTCAAGGCTGACGTAATCCCGAGTCTCGCGAATCGCGAACGCCGAGAGCAGCGAGGCCCGCAACGGCGACGGCGAGCCCGAACAGGAACGGCGCGGGCCGGAGGCCGGCTCGATCCGCGACGAATCCGGTCAGGAGCGCCGTGATAGCGACCGCGCTGTAGCCGGCCGCCTCGTTCAGCCCGAGGGCGAGGCCGCGCCGCCGTGGCCCGACGAGATCGACCTTCATGATGACCGCGACGGACCACGTCAGACCCTGGTTGACGCCGAGAAGCACGTTCGCGGCGACGACCCACTCCCAGCTCGGCGCCCAGATGAGGATGAGCGGCACGGGCACTCCGACGAGCCAGCCGGCCAGCAGCACCGGCCGTCGCCCGTAGCGATCCGCGAGCAACCCGGCCGCGAGGTTGGTCAGCGCCTTTGTGACGCCGAACGCGACGAGGAACGTGAGGACCGAAGCGACCCCGGACAGCCCGAAGATCTCGGTCGCCATGAGCGGCAGGACCGTCCGCTCCTGGCCGACCATCGCGCCGACGAGCGCCTGAACCCCGACGAGCAGGGCGAACTGGCCGGCATTGGCGCGCAGGCCGAGCCTGATCGACGCCAACCGGTCCTCAGGCGCCGCTGGCCGGATCGCCCGCCCAGACCCGCTCGAGCCAGCCGTGCTGGAGCTCGCGGCGCGAGCGCCGACTCGGTTGCGGGAAGGCCGCCGCGCGTCGTCGAGCAGCGCCTCGGCGTGCTCACGGGCGCGGCGGGCGAGCGCCACGTGCTCTTGTCCTGGAGCGAGGCGACCCGCAGCCGCGGCAGCCCGATCTGGGCCAGTCCCAGGACGTCGCCCTCCCGGCGGAGCTCGAAGTCTCGTTCGGCGAGCTCGAACCCGTCGCGGATCTCCGTGACGGCCTTGAGACGGGCCTGGGCAGTCTCGTCGGTCGAGTCCGACACGAGGACGCAGAACGACTCAACGGTACCGCGGCCGACGCGGCCACGAAGCTGGTGGAGCTGGGCAAGCCCGAACCGGTCGGCGCCCTCGATGATCATCATCGTCGCCTCCGGCACGTCGACGCCGACCTCGACGACGGTCGTCCCGACGAGGACGTCGAGCTCGCCGTCGCGGAAGCGGGCCATCTCCGCGTCGCGGTCGCTCGGCCTTCATCCGGCCGTGGACCATCCCGACGCGGAGCGGGGCGAGCAGCTCTCGAAGCCGAACCGCCTCTGCCTCCGCGGCCGGGGCGGACGAGTCGAAGATCGTCGGCGCGGGATCGTCCGCCGGGGCGTCCGCCTCGTCGATCAGCGGCACGACGACGAACGTCCGATGCCCGGCCGCCGCATCCGCGCGGACCCGGTCCCAGACGGGGCCGATGGAGTCGTCCGGCTGACGGATCCCCGTCCGGATCGGGATGCGGCCCTCCGGCGGCGTCCGCAGGTCGGAGACGTCGAGGTCGGCGTAGAGGACCTGGCCGAGCGTCCGCGGGATCGGCGTCGCCGTCATCAGCAGGACGTGCGGGGCGTGACCGCCGGCCTTCGCCTCGAGCTGGCCGCGCTGCTCGACGCCGAAGCGGTGCTGCTCGTCGATGACGACGACGCCGAGGGCGTTGAACTTGACCCGCTCCTGGATCAGGGCGTGGGTCCCGACGACGACGGGCGCCATGCCCGGACGCGATGAGCTCGAGCGTGTTGCGGCTCGCGCCCGCGGTCAGCGATCCGGTCAGCAGCTCGACGGGCACGGCCGCGTCCTCGAGGAGCGACGCGAGGGTGCGGTGATGCTGGCGGGCGAGGAGGTCGGTCGGGGCGAGGAGCGCACCCTGGAGCCCGGCCCGGGCCGCGGCCGCGAGCGCATAGGCCGCGACCGCGGTCTTGCCGGACCCGACGTCGCCCTGGAGGAGGCGGAGCATCGGCGTCGGGCGGGCGAGGTCGTCGCGGATCGCCGCGATCGCCGCCGTCCTGGTCGGCCGTGAGGTCGACCGCTCGATCGAGCTTCCGGGACAGCGACCCGGTCAACGTCCCACGCAGCTCGACGTCCAGCGGATCGGTCGACGGGGATCGGCCGCGCCGCGTCACGGCCGCGCTGCCGCCGCCGCCCGACCATCCCCAGCTGGAGCGCGAGCAGCTCGTCGAAGGCGAGCCGGCGGAGTGCGGCGTCGCGGCCCTCGAACGAGGCCGGGTAGTGGGCCTCCTCCAGCGCGCTCCCGATCGGGACGAGCTCCTCGCCCTCGCGGATCGAGCGCGGCAGGTACTCCGGGTAGGCCTTGCCGGCCCGATCGAGTGCATCGCGGATTGCAATCCGCAAGCCGAGTCGCCGTCAGGCCGGCGGTCAGCCGGTAGACCGGCACGATCCGCCCGACGTGGAGCATCTCGTCGTCGTTGCCCTCGGGCTGGAAGTCGGGGTTGTCGAGGGTCAGCTTCCGGCCGAACCGCTTCAGCTTGCCGCTGACACCACGACATGGTCGCCCGGGTGCAGCCGGCGCTCGATGTAGCGCCGCCCGAACCACGTCGCCTCGATCGTTCCGGTCTCGTCCTCGAGCACCGCGATCGTCCGCTGGATCCGGCGCCGGAACGAGGCCTCGACGCGGACGTCGACGACGCCGACCCTGGCGCTAGACGACGGTCCCCTCCTCCACCCAGACGAGCTCGCCGAGCTGGCGCATCTCGCGCAGGTCGTCGTAGCGCCGAGGCAGGTGGAAGAGCAGCTCGCGGACCGTGAAGAAGCCCGAGCCGCCGGCCCGCTCGCCGGAGGATGTTGGCCGCCGCAACGCCCGGACCCCGCGATGTCTGTCTCGAGGAGCTGCGGCCGGGATCGGTCGGAGGCGGGATGGGCTTCGGCGAGGGCGGCTTCGCTCGGGGCGCGCCGTCGTTCCCGCCACGCTCCTACTCGGCGGAGATCAGGTAGCGGTAGTGCGGCTGGCCGCCGTGGACGACCTCGACCTCCGCTGCCGGCGACGACGTCGTGGATCTTCCGCGACGATCGCCTCGGCCTCGGCGAGCGTCGAGTCGGCGCCGTAGTAGAGCGTGATCAGCTCATAGCCCGCCTTGAACGAGCGACGGCCGCGAGGACCGCCTTGTCGCGGTTGCTGTCGACGGCGACGAGGCCGTCATCCGGGTCGAGGGCGATGGTCTGGCCCTGCTTGACCTTCTTGCCACCGATCGTCGCGTTCGCGGACCGCCTCCGTCACCTGGATCGACTGGATTCGCCCGGCTCGCCTTCGGTCATCGGGCCCGGCGTTGGCGGCGGCGTCGAGCGTCGGGTCGAGCGCGAACAGGGCGGCGATGCCCTCGGCGGCGTTGCGCGTCGGGACGACGACGAGCCGCTTGTCCTCGCAGACCTTCGCCGCCTGTTCGGCGGCGAGGCGAACGTTCGGGTTGTTCGGGAGCAGCAGGACCTCGCGGGCGCGGGCGAGGCGGGCGACGCGGAGCAGCTCGCCGGTGCTGGGGTTGTTCGGTCTGGCCGCCGTTCAGGATCTGGTCGACGCCGAACTCCTCGAAGACCCGGGCAAGCCCGTCGCCGGCGACGACCGCAACGATCGCGGGGCCGGGCCGGAGCGGCGTCTCGGCCGACGCGCCGTTCGTCGACGTTTCGGCAGGAGAGCTCGCGGCGGGCGCCACCTCAGCGGGTACCGCATGGCCGTCGGCACCAGCGTCCGCGACTGCATCGGTTCCGGTGAACTCGGTCGCCCGCGCCTCGCGGACGTCGCGCGCCTGGTTGTCGAGGTTCTCGACGCTGATCTGCTCATGCTCCCGAGCCGCAGGCCGATAGCCGATGACCTCGTCGGGCCGCTCGTTGTGGACGTGGACCTTGAGCGCCCGGGCATCGCCGGCGACCAGGACCGACTCGCCGATCGACTCGAGGTGGTCGCGGATCGCGTCGACGTCGAGCGGCTTGCCCGGATGCGCCTGGAGCAGGAACATCGTCTCGTAGCCGAAGCCCTCGTCGGTGTGGGCGACGAGCGTCGACGCCTCGGCTCGCGGCCGCGCGCCCGCGCCGGTCGCGGCTCCTGGCCGGCGCCCGGCCGAGGAGGTGGTGCAGCGCGCCCTGGAACAGGCGGAGACAGGCCCTGCCCGCCCGAGTCGACGACGCCCGCCTCGCGCAGGATCGGCGAGCAGCGACGGCGTCCGGGCGACGGACTTCTCGGCCGCCTCGACGGTCGCTGCTGAGGACGGCCTCGATGTCGTTCGCCTGCTCGGCCGTCACGACCGCCGCCTCGGCCGCCTCGCGGATGACCGTCAGGATCGTGCCCTCGACCGGCTTCGCGACCGCGCCGTAGGCCGTCTTCGCGCCCTGCGGGAGAGCGCGTGGGCAAGATCGAGGCCGTTGAACCGCGACTTGCCGGCGAGGCCCTCGGCCATTCCCCGGAAGATCTGGCTCGTGATCACGCCGGAGTTGCCGCGGGCCCCCATCAGCGCCCCGAAGCTGATCGCCGCCGGCGACGCGCTCGGCGGTGACCTCCGTGACGCCTTCGGCCTCGTCGAGGGCGGCCTTGACCGTGGCGATACATGTTCGAGCCGGTGTCGCCGTCCGGGACCGGGTAGACGTTCAGGCTCGTTGATCTCGTCGACGTGCGCCTCGAGGTTGGCGACGGCCGCCCGGAACGCCTCGAGCAGGCCCTGCGCCGTCGCAGGCCCGGCGTGACCATCAGGCGACGTCCGTGCCGCTCGCCGCGAGGTCGTCGCTCCGGACTCCGCGTTCGAGTCGTGCCGCGGCGCGCCGGGCAGATCGCCGGGCTGGTAGCGGAGGCCGTCGACGTGGATCGTCAGCCTCGTAACGTCGCGGCCGAGCGCGTTGCGGATCGAGTAGCGGACGGCCGAGTCGACCTGGCGGGCGACCTCCGCAATCGGCAGGCCGTAAGCGACGGTCAGGTCGAGGTCGATGCGTGAGGGATGCACGGTCGACTGACGCGATCGCCTCATGCGTCGTTTCACTCGGGTGGCATCGACGAATGACACGCGGATGCCCGGGCTGGCCGAGCCCGAGCCGCTCCAGGAGGCGTCCGACGATCCGCCCGGCGAACCCGGTCACGCCATACGACCCGAGCGTCGCGGCCCGGACGATGTCGACGACGGCGCGGCGGCGTGACGAGGGATCGACCGGGCGTCGAGTGCGGTCGGCACGCGGGTGGCGACCTCCGATTGTCGTGGCGGTAGACGGTCGCGGTAGACGTGTGGCGGTTCCCGCGAAGACGGTGCTATCATACCGCCCCGCTCGGCGCCTGTCGAGCCGGGCGTTCCTGTTACTGACGCTTTCACTCACGTTCCGAGGACCAGCATGGCCCGTTCCTGCGCGATCTGCGGCAAGGTGTCGATGGGCGGCTTCAATCCCGCAGTCGTCGGGGATGAACCGCGTCCGCGCCCACCGCCGCTACCAGCCGAATCTCCAGCCGTTCACGATCATCCAGAACGGCACGTCGATGAAGGCGCTCGTCTGCACGCGCTGCCGGCGCACCTCGTTGAAGTCGCCAAGTAGCGCTCCCGCGCCAGACCGACCGGTCGCCGAAGGCGGCCGGTTTTCGTTTGCCCGGCCGATCTGTGCCGCCTCGCCCCGGAACTGGCCAAACTTGCGCCCCAGGAACAGTTAGCGGAGCTTCTGGAGGCTTCTGAGCCGAATTCGGCCGAGCCAGTGCGTGGCGACGGGCCAACGGGGCCGCGCTGGCGCTGTTGGAGGCTCAGGACCTCCGCAAACGTTCTGCTGGTGCAATTCTGGCCAGATATCCAGGGAGGGACTGTTAGGCCGGTTCGGAGCCCGAGATCGGCCGGCCTAAGACGCGTCGCCGCTGATTCCACGCACGGGACTGCCGGCGACGGAGCGGCGTACGACCCGAAAGTTGGCCTACCAGTCCCTGGGCGGATATTTGGCCAGATGATCGGAGCCCTACGGATCGGGACTTAGCGTCCCAGCAGTCGTCGACTCTAGCGGTCCGCGGTGTCGAGCCAGATCGTGAACGGGCCGTCATTGACCAGCTCGACCGCCATCACCGCCCCGAACCGGCCTGTCGCCACCTCGACGCCGAGCTCCCGGAGCGCGGCCGCGAACCGGAGGTAGAGGCGCTCCGCGAGCTCCGGGGCGCGCGGCGCCGGTGAAGCCCGGACGCCGGCCGCGGCGCGTGTCGGCGTAGAGCGTGAACTGGCAGACGACCAGCGCCGCGCCGCCGACGTCGATCAGCGAGAGGTTCGTCCGGCCCTCCGCGTCGTCGAAGATCCGGAGCTCCGTCACTCGCCGGGCCAGCCCGTCCGCGATCGCCTCGTCGTCGTCCGGCCCCACCCCAAGAAGCACGACGAGCCCGGCCCCGATCTCCCCGACAACTTCGTCGGCCACGCGTACGCGCGCGCCGGTCGTCCGTTGGAGAAGCGCCCGCACGATCGTCAGAGCTTGGGCGGGTCGGTCCAGCCGTGCTCGCGCGGCGTACGCCTCGCGCCACGCCTCGGCCTCGGCGGCGTACTTGTCTCGTGCCGCCGCGTGGCGCTTCGCGGTCAGATCGACGACGGTGGCCGGGACGATGCAGATCGAAGTCGCGGATCGCCGTCGGGGTTCCATTGCCCGGAGCCGCGCAGCGGGATCGACCGGGATCCCGCCCTTCTCGATCTCCGCCATGAACTTCATCGCGAGGTGCTTCGGGCAGCTGGGTGAACGTGACCATCTTGTCGCGCGGGATCGGCGGCTTGCCGCTGTTGAGGCGGTACTGGTAGCCCTCGTCGGCGAGCGCCTTGACGAGCCGGATCTCGCGGCCCATGTCCCGGCCCTTGATCCAGAGCACCGAGCCGACGACGAGCATGTCGACGCCCGAGCCCGCCGACGAACTCGGCGGTCTCGCGGTTGATGCCGCCGTCGACGTGGACCTCGGCGCCGTGGGCCTTGTGCTTGACAGGTACTCGCGGGCCGCGAGCAGCTTCTCCTGGGCGACGTCGCGTCATGAACGCCTGGCCGCCGAAGCCAGGCTCGACCGTCATCACCAGGATGATGTCGAGCATGCTTCCTGATACGGCTCGAGCGCGGTCAGCGGTGTCTTCGGCTTGACGGCGAGCCCGGCAGCGCGGCCGTCGGCGTGGATCTTCTCGATCGTCGGCGCGATCTGGGCGGCCGTGACCTCGACGTGGAACGTGACCGAGTCGCAGCCGGCGTCGAGGAACTCGTCGATGTACTTGAGCGGGTTGCTGATCATCAGGTGGACGTCGAGCGGCAGCTCCGTCCGCTTCCGGATGCCGGCGACCATCTTCGGGCCGAACGTCAGGTTCGGGACGAAGTGGCCGTCCATGACGTCGATGTGGATCCGGTCGGCGCCCTCCTTCTGGGCCCGCCGGACGGCATAGGCCATGTTCGAGTGGTCGGCGTCGAGGATGCTGACGGCGATCCGCGCCCGGCCCGTGGCCACCGCTACTCCCCAAGCTCCGACCGGCGACGGCTCGCCGCTCCGTTCGCCGCGGAGGGCGTGCCGCGCTCTCGTCGATGAGCCGCTCGCGGCGCCGGGCGACCGCGGCCGCCGGCGGCTCGCCCTGCCCGCTCCGCAGCGAGCTGGCCGCACGCGGCGCCGATCTCCTGGCCCCGCGGTTCCGCCGGATCGTCGTCGCGATCCCGGCGGCGCTGGAGCGTCGCGGCGAAACGTTCGATGACGTCGTCCGGGCTCGCGACCCACGGCGTGTGGGCGACCGGGTTCATCGGGATGAGGTTGACGTGGGCGTGGTCGCCGCGGAGGAGCTCGGCCATCGCCTGGGCGTCGACCTCTGTGTCGTTCACGCCCGAGATCATCGTCGTCTCGTAGCTCACCCGCCGGCCCGTCGCGCGGGCGTGGTCGCGGGCGGCCTCGACGACCTCGGCGACGGGCCAGCGCCGGTTCAGCGGGACGAGGACGTCGCGCAGGGCGTCGCGGGCGGCGTGGAGCGAGACGGCTAGCGTGAACTGCGGCCCGAGCGCGGTCAGGCGGCGGATGCCGGGCACGACGCCGCTGGTCGAAACCGTGATGTGGCGCGCCCCGAGCCCGAACCGCCGCGGGTCGTTGAGCGCGTCGACCGCCTCGAGGACCCGGTCGAGATTGAGGAGCGGCTCGCCCATGCCCATGAACACGACGTTCGTCAGGCGCTTGCCGTCGGCGGCGAGGCGGCGGGCGGCGTGCGCGGACCTGGTCGACGATCTCGGCGGTCGTCGAGGTCGCGCGTGAAGCCCAGCTCGCCGGTCGCGCAGAACGGGCAACCGACGGCACAGCCGGCCTGGCTCGAGATGCACAGCGTGTGCCGCTCTCGCTGGCGCCCCGCGGCCGGGTAGTGCATGAGGACCGACTCGACGAGCGCGCCGTCGGCCAGCCGGTGGAGGGCCTTCTCGGTCAGGCCGCCGTCGGCGAGGCGGACCTCCGTGTCGCCGACGGTGTCGAACCGGAAGGCCGCGTCGAGCTCGTCGCGGAGCGCCGCCGGCAGCGTTCGGACCTCGGCCTGCGGATTCGGCGTTGCCCCGCCAGACGGCATCGGCGACCTGGCGGGCCCGAAAGCCCGGCGCGCCACGGGTGGCGAACCAGGCCTCCAGCTCGCCCGCACCGAGCCCGGAGATACCAGGCGCCGCCGGCGTTGCGGGCGGCGCCGGCGGCACGACGACGGGCAGTGGGGCCTTGACTCCAGTCACGCCCAAAGTCTAGGGCCCCGACTCCGTGACGACGAACGTCACGGCTCGGGGCCCGGTGGTAGCGGGTTGAGGTTTGCTCGGGCTCAGTAGCCCAACTCGTCCGCGAAGGCGCGGGCGATCACTGCGTAGCCGGCGGCATTCGCGTGATTGTCCGGACCGTAGGGCGCCGGAGCGCAGATCCATGTCCACATGCAGATCCTGGCGACGTTGAGCGGGACCTCGCCGGCCCCGGGCAGCGACACCATCGTCGTGAAATCGGTCGTCGAGAACGCGCCCTCGACATCGGCCGTGGGTGCCCCGGCCGCCGCAAAGATGCCTTCGAAGAGGTTGTTGAGCGGCACGACGGCGTCGAAGGTCGTCGCCTGGGCGAACTGCTGGCCATCGGGTCCGGCCAGCCAGTAGCCGAGGAACGGGTTGTACAGCGACATCCCGACGATCGGGACGTCCGGACCGGCGGCTTCACGGAGCGCGGCCATGATCACCGGGAGGTTGGCCCGGACCGACGCGACCCCGCCCGGGACGCACGACAGATCCGTCTGGCACGGAAAGTCATTCGCCCCGATGTCGATCGTCACGAAGGCCACGAAGGATCGGTGCGCCTCGAGGAAGTGAACCGCCTCGTCAAGCTGCGAGCCGTGACGGTAGGAGCAGATCCCGCCGGCGACCATCGACGTCGTCGTCTCTCCCGGACAGCCGAGCTTCACGAGTGACAGCCTCGGCACCTCCTGGCGGGCAATCGCGAAGAGCTGTTCGGCGTAGCCGTCGTTAGTTCGAAACGCCCGGTCCGGATCGCCAATCGGTTGGACGCCCGCGGCGAGTGAGTCGCCGAGCGAGAGGTAGTACTGCCTGGCATGTCCGTCGCTTGCATCGGACGACGCCGCCGCTGGCCCCGCCATGGCAGCGACCAGGAGCGTGGCGCCCAGGATGGAACGCAGTCTCATCTGATTCTCCCTCCCGGACGTCAGCGCCGAGCGGCGTGGCGGAGCCGGTTCGTATGGCAGGAAGACGGCCTAGGCGGGCGGATGTGAGCCTTTTCGGCGACGATGTCGGCGGGCCGACAGGCGACTCTCAGAGCACGTGGCTGTTCGCCAGAGCGCTTCGCCCGCGGAGCAGGTCCGTTCCGGGCATCTGGCGACCGCCCGCTGGTTGAACCTCGTCGAGGACGAGCCAGCCGTCCGCAGTCGCGAGCCGGAGGTCCGGCCCCGGCCCGATCGTCCCTGGGGGCGGCAGGGGTTCGGTTCCCGGGTCGACGGAGGCGCGCCAGACGATCACCCTGCCCGCTTCGGTCTCGACGAAGGAACCCGGCCAGGGCTGGTAGGCCCTGACCTGTCGCTCCAGGAGGTAAGCGGGCCGGTCCGGATCGAGGCGCCCGTCTTCGCGCCGGAGGGGCCGCGTCAGCGTCGCTCCTTCAGTCGGCTGGGGAGTGGCCGCGATCTCGCCCCGCAGCCACGGCCCGATCGACCTCGCGACGAGCCCTGCCCCGGCGCCCGCGGCTCGGGCCTCCAGCTCGGATGCCGTCTCGTCGCCCGTCATGTTCCAGCGATCAACCGCGACGATCGGTCCCGTGTCGAGGCCCGCGTCCATCGCGATGAGCGTGACGCCTGTCTCCTGATCGCCCGCGAGGATCGTCGCCGGGATTGGCGAGGCGCCTCGGTGGCGCGGCAGGAGCGACGGATGGACGTTCAAGATCCCGTGCCGCGGGATGTCGAGAATGGCCTGGGGGATGATCTGCCCATAGTCGGCGAGCACGGCGAGATCGGGCCTGAGGTCGCGGATCGAGTCGATCGCGTCGGCTGCGCGGATCCGCGGCGGCTGGAGAATCCGAAGGCCGCGCTTGTCAGCGGCCACTGCCACTGGAGCTCCGTGGACCTTCTTGCCTCGCCCAGCAGGCCGGTCTGGAGCGGTAACCACAGCGACCACCTCGACGCCGGCGATGTGTTCCAGTCGATAGAGCGTCGGGACGGCGAATCCGCCAGAGCCCAGGAAGACGACCCTGGCCGGCGCAACGGTCACGCGAGGGCCTTCGCGGCCTCCTCTTCGGCGTCCTCGTCGTCGCCCTTGCCGACGGGGATCAGCTCATCCATCGAGTCGAGGTAGTCGATGAAGAGCTTGCCGTCGAGGTGATCGAGCTCGTGTTGCAGGGCGCGACCCAGCAGTCCACCGCCGGACACCTTGATCTTCTTGCCGAGCCGGTTCTGGGCGACGACCCAGACCTTCTCCCGCCGGGTCACGTAGGCGTAGTAGCCGGGCAGGGAGAGACAGCCCTCGAGGTCACGATCGTCACCCGAGGCGCGGACCATGCGCGGGTTGACGAGCTCGTGGAGCTCACCGCCGACCTCGATGACGCAGGCCTGGACCGCCTCGCCCACCTGCGGCGCGGCCAGGCCGACACCCGGCGCCTTGCGCATCGTCTCGGTCAGGTCATCGAGCAGCTCGTGGAGGTATTTCCCGAAGCTATCGACCGCCAGGCCCTTCAGACGGAGGCGCGGATCGCCGAGGAGGATGATCGGTCGGACACTCATCGGCGGAGTATACCGACGGTGGCTGGGGCCTAGCGGGAGCCCTCCGCCGGGTCGTCTCGAGACGTCTGATCGGTGGCGTCGTCGAGGACGTCCTTGACGGCGGTCGAGGCATCGCCTTCGGCGCTGGCGGTCTCCTCGCGCAGCTCGGTCGCGACGTCCGTCGTCGGCTCAGCGGTGGCGGTCCTGTTCTGGCCGTTGCTGTCGCGCCGCAGGTCGGCCGCGATGGCGCGCGAACGCTCGGCGATTTTCACGCTTGCATCGGCCGTTGCGTCGGCGGCCTTGTGGGCGATCGGACCGGCGCGATCCGCTGCTGCTGCGGCAAGCTCGGCTGCTTTGATTCCGACCTGGCGGGCGACGGGCACCGCCTGGGTCGCGATCGAGTCGATCATTGACTGGAGCTGATTGACCATCCGCTCGGCGGTGCCACCGGTGCTCGCCTGGTCGCTGGTCGTGGAGTCATCGGCCGTCCAGCCGAACGTCTCGTCCGCACCGGGCGCCGCTCCCGTCGGGTTGACCGTGTCGTCGCTCTCTGAGGATCGCTTCGGCTGTTCGTCCATGGTGAAATCTCCAGTTCAGGGGGTTCACCATTCTGGCGCGTATCGCCATCGAGCGCATCCCACAAGAATCGCTCAATCGTTACAGGAGCGACTCTGGATCGACGTCGACTGACCACGGGGCGTCTAACCCACCATCGAGCAGCGCCACCGGATCGTCGCCTCGGAGGACGACGTTCCAGCGCCAGCGCTCGGCGCGCCGGGCGATGTAGGCCGGGGCCGGGCCGACGACCGCGACCCGCTCGCCTGACTCGGCAGCTCGCTGCCGGAGTCGCTCGGCCACCGCGACGGCTTCGGCCTCCGCGGCGGCCCTGTCGGCGAGGCCGACCGTGAGCTTGACGAGTCGGCCGAACGGGGGCGACCCGAACCGCCGCCGGAACTCGAGCTCCGAATCGTAGAACGCGGCGGCGTCGTCCTCGGCGACGGCCCTGATCGCCGGATGATCGGGCTGATAGGACTGGATGATCGCGAGGCCGGTCCGCTCCCCGCGCCCGGCCCGCCCCGCGGCCTGGGCGAGGAGCTGGTACGTCCGCTCGGCGGCCCGTTCGTCGGGCAGGTTGAGGGCGACATCCGCCGACACGACGCCGACGAGAGTGACGTTCGGGACGTCGATCCCCTTCGCGACGAGGCTCGTCCCCACGAGCACGTCGAGCCGATGCTCTGCGAACGCGTCCAGGACCCGCTCGGCGCCCCCACGCCGCTCGACGACGTCGCGATCGAGGCGGCCGACACGGAACGCAGGAAAGCGGTCGCGGACTTCGCGCTCCACCCGCTCCGTCCCGCCGCCGAGGTAGCGGATCCGGGCCGACGCGCACGCCGGGCAGCGAGTCGCGAGAGGCGACGCACGCCCGCAGTGGTGGCATCGAAGCGTCGTACCCGCCTGGTGGTAGACGAGCGGCCGCTCGCACTCCGGGCAGGCCTGGACGTGGCCGCAGTCGCGGCAGAGGACGACCGATGCGGTACCGCGCCGATTGATGACGAGAATGGCCTGGTCGCCCGCAGCGACGTCGAGGCCGGCGAGGGCCGCAGCGAGGCGCCCGGACAGCAGCCCGCGATTGCCCTCGCGTAGCTCCGCCCGGAGATCGACGACCTCGACCCGCGGCCGGCTGCCGCTCGGGCGAGACGGCAGGACGACCCTCCGATACGTTCCGGCCCGGGCCCGCCCAACGCTGTCGACCGCCGGCGTCGCGCTGCCGAGGATGGCGGCCGCTCCCCCGAGCTCGGCCAGGCGAAGGGCGGTGTCGCGGGCCTGGAGACGCGGCGTACGGTCGCTCTTGTACGTGCCCTCGTGCTCCTCGTCGACGATGACGATGCCCACGGCCGCGAGGGGTGCGAGAACCGCGAGCCGGGTCCCGACGACGATGTCGACGTCGCCCGCACGGATCCGCCGCCATTCGTCCGCGCGTTCGCCCTCGCCGAGCCCCGAGTGGAGTACCGCGACACGTGCCTCGAGATCCGCCCGGAGTCGGTCGACGAGGGGCATCGCGAGGGCGATCTCCGGGACGAGGACGAGAGCCGGCCGGCCCGCGCCGAGCGATGAGGCGATCGCCTCGATGTAGATCGCCGTCTTGCCACCGCCCGTCACGCCGTCGAGGAGGAGTGGCGTCGGGTCGCGAGCCTCGATCGCCTCGTTGGCCGCGGCGACGGCCTGGGCCTGTTCGGCGGTCAGCACCGCGCCGGCGGGTCGTCCGCCGCGCAGCCCGACCGGCCTGGTCGCGAGCGGCAGTCGCGGCCGCTCCCTGACGTCGACCTCGACGAGGCCGCGGCGGACGAGGCTGGCGATCGCCCCGTGGCCGTGGCGTTCCGAGGGTCCTGCGGCCCGGATTCCGGCGGCTTGCGCGTCCGGCGTCGCGCCAAGCTCGGTGAGCGCAGCAGCCTGGCGCGGTCCGAGGGGCCGGCCCGGGGTTCGGTCGCCGGACCCGAGGGTTCTCGCCGCTGCCAGGCCATCCTCGGTGAGACGGATCCAGCGCTCGAACCGCGGCCCGGCGCCCGCGATCGATAGGGTCCAGTCGAGCGTGAGGCGCCCGCTAGCCTCGAGGGCGCGGAGACGCCGGATCAACCCGGCCCGGCCCTCCGGCGCGACGAGATCGCGGACGGCTCGCGGGCCTCGCTCGATCTGATCGAGGAGGTTGCGGTCCGCGGCGGGCAGATTGTCGGGTGGCGCGCCGGGCCGCCGCTCGGCGACCAGATCGAGCCGCTCGAGGAGGCCCGGCGGCAGCATCGCCCGGATGACGAGCGCCGGAGGCGCAAGGTAATGGGCCGCGATCCAGCGGGCGAGGTCGAGGGAGAGCGGCGGCAGGAGCGGTCCGTCTGTCCGGACGCGGGCGGCGATCGGTTTGAGGGCGATCCCCTCCGGTGGGCTCGTCTCGCCGAGGACGACGCCGAGTGCCTGCCGGCGCCCGAACTCGACGAGGACTGCCTCGCCCGGCACGAGGTCGGCGAGGCCGGGCGGGACGGCGTACGTGTAGGTCCGAGCCCCGCCGCCCCCCGCCGCGTCGATCGCGACCTCGACGGCCCGCGCGCCGGACGCGTCGGGGGCGACGCCCGTCGGAGCGCCGGTCATCAGTTGTCCCTGCTCGATCGCCATCGGCCCGATTGTGGCAGGGCCGCCGGATCGAGGATCAGACGCGGACGCGGCGGTTCGGGTGCTGGCGGTGCTCGTCCGCGATGAACTCGTCGATGCGCTCGGCGGTCCGCTCGACCTGGCCGGTCTCGTTCGCCACGATCTGGTCGTAGTCGTTCTGCCGGGCGAGCTCGATCGCCGCATCGCGCTGGCGAACCTCGAGCTGTTCGGCGGTCTCGGTCGCCCGCGTCCGGAGCCGCTCGAAGAGCTCCTCAAGGGATGGCGGGACAACAAAGATGAGGAGCGCCTCCGTCACCTGCTCCTTGACGACCTGGGCGCCCTGGACGTCGATCTTGAGAATCACATCCCGGCCGGCGACCAAGGCGTCACGGACCTGGTCGCGTGGCGAGCCATACCAGTTGCCGTGGACCTCATTCGCCTCGAGAAAGCCGCGCGCGGCGCGGAGCCGCAGGAACTCCGCGCGACTGAGGAAGTGGTAGTCGACGCCGTCGACCTCCCCGTTGCGGGGAGCCCGGGTCGTGCAGGTCACGACATAGTGCCGTTCGGCGTCGCGGTTCCGCTGCACGTCGCGGCGACGGAGGGCGTCGATGATCGTGTCCTTCCCGACGCCCGATGGCCCCGAGATGATGATGAGCATCGCGCCCGGAGCGCCATCGACGACGAAGTCGGGCCGACCCGGATCCTCGGCGACGTCGATGGGTTCGGCGGGGTCCAAGGATTCCATCGGCTCGTTCGGTTCGTCGCTCATCGGGGGTTGGCCGCCCGCTCCCGGAGGCCCGCCACGACGTCGTCGAGCTCGCCCGGCAGGGGCGCCTCGGCCCGGATCAGCGCGCCGGATGACGGTGAGGTCAGCTCGAGGCGCCAGGCGTGGAGGAAGAGCCGGTGAAGACCGTCTCCGACGTCCGGACCGCGCCGCGACGTGCCGGTCCCGTACACCGGATCCCCGGCAACCGGGTGCCCGATCGCGTCGAGATGGACCCGGATCTGGTGCGTTCGCCCGGTCACGAGGTCGAGCTCGAGGAGCGTCCAGCCGGCGAACCGCTCGCGGACTCGATAGCCGGTCGTCGACTCGCGGCCGTCGGGGACGACGGCCATCCGGGTTCGATGCTTCGGGTCGCGACCAATCGGGGCCTCGATCCGGCCGACGGCGGCCGCAACCTCCCCGAGGACGAGGGCGAGATACGTCTTCTTCACCCGCCTCGCCTTGAGTTGGGCCATCAGCGAGTGTTGTGCGGCGTCGTGCTTCGCGATCATGAGCAGGCCACTCGTGTCGCGGTCGAGGCGGTGGACGATACCCGGACGCTGGACGCCGGCGATCCCGCCGAATCGCCAGCTGCGCCGCGTGCGAGGAGCGCGTTGACGAGCGTGCCGCCGGCATGTCCCCGCGACGGGTGCACGACGAGCCCGGCCGGCTTGTCGACGATGAGCAGGTCGGTGTCCTCGTAGACGATGCGCAGCTCGATCTCGGGAGCCGGCGCCATGTCGAGCGGCTCGGCCTCCGGGACGATCGAGCCGGAGGGCAGTTCCCGGCCCGATCGACGCTGTTCGCCTTGAGCGGCAGCCCGTCGGACGTGAGGTTGCCGGCCGAGATGAGCTTCTGGACGTGGCTCCGGGATAGCCCGGTGACGTCGGCGAGGAAGCGGTCGACGCGCTGCGATCCGGCGTCGTCGGGGACTCGAAGGATCCTCGTCCCGGGCACGGCGGCCCCAGCAGTCTCCGGCATGGGCACTCCGAGATCAGACATCGCCGTCCGGCACAGCCGGCTCTTGCCCTGCTTCGGGCCGTGGTTCCTGCTTCGGTTCTGGCTCCGGTTCCGGCCGCTCGCCTGCGAGCGACGGTCGGATGCGGCGAGGATGAGGAAGAGGATCGCGAAAGCTGATGGCCGCGTCCGCAACGTTGAACGTGTACCAGCGGAAGTTGCCGATGCCGGCGTCGACGAAGTCGACGACATACCCGAGCCGGAGCCGGTCGATGAGGTTGCCGATCGCCCCGCCGAGGAGCAGTCCGAGGGCAACCGACATATACCTCGATCGGCCGGATCGAGCGTGGTAGACGACGATGAGGCCGATCACGGCGATCGACGCCAGCCCGAAGAGGAGCGCGCTCTCGCGGAACAGGCCGAAGAGGGCGCCGTTGTTCTGGCTGTGGACAAGCCGGAGATAGTCGCCGACGATCGGCATCGACTCGCTGGGCGCGAGCATGGAAACGAGCCAGGCCTTCGTAAGTTGGTCGGCGACGATCACCGTCGCGGCGAGGCCCAGGAACAGCGGCCAGATCGGACGGCCGCTCATCAGGACTCCCGCCGGCGAAGAGCCATGGCCGCCGGTCCGTCGGTCAGCTCGATCGAGCCTGCCGTAGTCGCCGACCCATCACTGCCACCGGGCCTGCCGAGGACGATCGAGTCGGCGAGTACCTCCGCGGCAACGCCGTCGAGGTGCGCCGCGACAGCCGGCGTCAGCCCGTCGACCCACACGTCGATTCGGTCGTCGAGCTCGAGTCCAGCCTCCTTGCGCAGGTCCTGGATCGCACGCTGCAGCTCACGGGCGTCGCCCTCAGCCCGGAGCTCGGGGGTCAGCTCGGTGTCGATGACGACGACAAGGCCCTCGTCGTGGGCGACGGCCGTCCCGGGACGAGGCGTCGCGAGGATCTCGACCTCATCCGCAGCCAGTGTGACCCCCGCTAACGTGACCGAGCCGTCCGCGTGGACCTCCGCCGATCCCTCTCGAGCAGCGGCCATCACCGCGGGGATCGCCGCTCCAAGCTTCTTGCCGATCTTCGGCAGCAGCGGCTTGATGCGCCGCTCGACGAGTTGCGACTCATCGCCAATCAGCTCGACCGATTTGACGTTGACCTCCTCCCGGATGAGCTCGAGGAGCGCATCCCGTTCTGGCAGGTCGCCGCCGGGCAGGGCGAGCCAGAGCCGGGCGAGCGGCTGTCGGACCTTGAGTCCGGCGGCGCCGCGCAACGTCCGGGCCAGCTCGACCGCCTTCCGGGTCGTTTCCATCGCCTCCTCGAGGCGCCGATCACGCAGGCCGGCCAGCTCCTCGGCCGGCCAGCGGGTCAGGTGGACGGAGTCGGGTGCGTCCGGTTCGGAGGTGGCCACGAGGTTGCCGTAGAACGATTCCGCGAGGAACGGCAGGAGCGGAGCGGCGACCCTGGCCACCGTCACGAGGGCCTGGTGGAGCGTCGCGAAGGCCGAGGCCCGATCCGCGCTGTCGTCGTTGCCGCCCGCAAATCGCTTCCGCGAGAGACGGACGTACCACGTCGACAGGTCCTCGATGAAGGTCGAGATTCGGCGCGTTGCCCCAAGGGCGTCGTAGTCGGCCAGCCGGGCTCCCGTCTCCTCGGCCAGACCGGCCGCCCGCGACAGGATCCAGCGATCCATCGGCGACCGCTCTGTGGGCGGCGGGCCACCTTGAGCCGGGGTCCAACCGGCCAGCGGGGCGAGGCTGACAAAGAACGCGATACGCGTTCCAGAGGATGAACAGCTCGCGTCGGGCGTCGTCCGCGGCGTGCCAGCCGAATCTGGATGTTCTCCTCCGGCCGGGAGGTCGCGTAGAGCCAGCGCATGACGTCGACCCCCATCCGCTCGGCCGCCTCGTCGAAGTCGATCGCGTTGCCCGCGCTCTTGTGCATCGGCCGCCCATCCTCGCCGAAGACGAGGGCGTAACCGAAGATCGTCTTGAACGGCGGCTCGCGGCGGAGAACGGTGCCCATCGCCAGCATCGAGTAGAACCAGTTGCGGAACTGGCCGGGGAAGCTCTCGGTGATGAAGTCCGCTGGGTACCAGTTGGCCCAAAACTCCGGATCCTCGCGGAAATGGACAGTCGAGAACGGCACGATCCCGGCGTCGAGCCACGGGTTGCCGACATCCTTGATCCGCTCGACGGGGCTCCCGCACCCCGGGCATCGGATCTTCACCGCGTCGATGTACGGGCGGTGCGGGGTGTGGCCGGCAAACTCCTCCCATCCCTCGGCCGCGAACTCCTCCAGCTCGTCACGACCGCCGATCACCTGGATCGTGCCGCACGCTCGGCAGTCGTAGATCGGCAGCGCCAGTCCCCAGTAGCGCTTCTTGCTGATCATCCAGTCGTGCATGTTCAGGAGCCAGTCGAGCTCGCGCTCGTAGCCGAATCCCGGGATCCAGCGGATCTGGTCGACGACCTCCATGATCTGGTAGCGGAGGCTGGCCTCGACCTCCTCCTTCGTCAGCTCGGAGCGCGGCTTGGCGTAGACCGGGCCCATGCTGATGAACCACTCGTCGACGAGCCGGAAGACGAGCGGCGTCCCGCAGCGCCAACAGTGCGGGTAGCGATGGACGTAGGGCTCGAGGCGATAGAAACGCTTCTCCCGCTTGAGATGCTCGACGATTGGCTCCGACGAATCGCGGACGTCTCGTCCCGTCAGCGACCCGAAGCCGTCGACGAAGATGCCGCTTTCGTCGATCGGCGCGATCACCGGCAGGCCGAGCTCCTTGCCGAGCGGCGAAGTCCTCCGAGCCGCAGCCGGGCGCGATGTGGACGATGCCCGTGCCCTCTTCCTCGCCCACCTCGCCCCAGGCGACGACGAGATGCTCGTACGGCCGGTCCGGGTCGCGCGGCTCCGCCGTGCCCTTGGCAAACGCCGCTCGGACCGCCGTTAGATCGTCGAACGGGCCCTCGTAGCGCCACCCAACGAGCTCCGCGCCGCGCCGCTCCTCGACGACCTCGAACGGGCCGGCGAGCGCAGTCTTGAGCGTGCCCTTCGCGAGCCAGAGCAGCTCGTCGCCCTGTCGAACCAGCACGTATGCGAGGTCTTCACCGACGGCCGCGGCCACGTTCGCGGTCAGCGTCCATGGCGTCGTCGTCCACACGAGGAGCGACTCGGCGGGCCGATCGAGGAGCGGGAACTTGACCGTCAGCCCCGGGTCCTCGCGATCGGCGTAGCCCTCGTTCATCTCCATCTCGGAGAGGCCCGTACCGCAGCGAGCGCACCACGGCATCGTGTCGTGGCCCTTGTAGATGAGCCCCGGCGGTGGCACTCCGCGAGGAATCCCCAGATGAGGTCGTTGTTCTCGTTGCTGAACGTGAAGTAGCTGCCGCCGACGTCCTTCATCCCGAGCCGACCGACGAGCATCTCGACCGTATCGGTCACCGGCCCGTCCGGTCCCTCGATCGTCGTGACCTGGTTCGGGTCTTCGGCCAGCAGGTCGCGCAGGCGACGGAGCTCGTGCGGATCGTCCCAGTCCATCCACATCCCGAGCCGGATCGACTGCTCGGTCTGGCGGGCGGCGTAGGTCAGGACGCGCTGCTTGCAGGCGCTGACGAACTCGGCGATCCCGAATTCCTCGATGTCGCGCTTGTTGGTGAACCCCAGGTCGCGCTCGACGTTGACCTCGACCCAGAGGCCCTGGCAATCGAAGCCGTTCTGGTAGCGCTCGTTCTCGCCGAGCATCGCGTGGTAGCCGCTGGAAGACGTCCTTGTAGGTCCGGCCCCAGGCGTGATGGACGCCCATCGGGTTATTGGCGGTGATGGGCCCGTCGAGGAAGCTCCAGCGAGGACCGTCCGCGTTCTGCGCTCGGAGGCGGGCGAACGTCCGGCGCTGCTCCCACTGGGCCAGAATCTCGTGCTCCTGGGTGACGAGGTCGGGCTTCGCGCTGACGGGTCGGAACATCTGGCCTCGGCTGCGGACAGGGTGGCGCGGGCTACCGGGAACGAGCGTCCGAGTATCCTACCCGCGATGCAATCTCCGCAGGAGGCGCGCCAGCGTGCGCGGTCGCCGTTCGTCGCGGCTGTCCTCTCCCTCTTCTTTCCCGGGCTGGGCCATGCCTACGCCGGCGCCTACCATCGTGCCCTGGGCTTCGCGGCGCCGCCGATCCTGGCGGTCGCCCTGCTCGCCGGCGTGGTGCTCCGGGCCGAGCCAGGCGAGCTGTTCGGGCTCCTCCTCGACTCCGTGGGTCTTGCCCAGCGTCTTCGTCCTGAATCTCGTCGCACTGCTCTACCGCTTGCTGGCGATCATCGATGCCTACCGGGTGACGGTGTACCTGAACGCTGTCGCGTCTGAGCGGCGGCGGGCGGCTCGGGCGGCCGCGGATCGTCTTCAACCCGCTGTCGATCGCCGGCCTCCTCGCGGTCATCCTCATCATGTCCGGCGGCCACGTCGTGGTTGCCCGCTACGACCTCGCCGCGCTCGACCTGCTCCGACAGCTGCATCTTCATCGACGAGCCGACGAGGTGAGTGCCCGTGGAGCCGTCGCCATCGGGCTCCGCCGAAGCCACCGATCCACCCGCCGAGAGCGGCACCCCCGGGCCGACCGTCACCGAGCCGCCGATCCAAGGCTCGGCGCTGCCGAACGTCACGATCCCGCCGTGGGACGGCAAGGAGCGGCTGAACATCCTCCTCATCGGCACCGACCAGCGGCCGAAGGAGGGCACCTACAACACGGACACGCTGATCGTCGTCTCGATCGACCCGACCACGAAGCAGGTGGCGATGTTCAGCCTGCCGCGCGACTCGTGGGGCATCCCGACTGCCTTCAGGGCCGCTGCGCAATGCGTTCGGATCGACATACCAGGCGAAGATCAACTCGTTCTTCACCGCCGTTCGCAACCGCGAGGACCTCGTCGCCGGAACCGACCGAACCCGCGGCTACAACGGCCTTAAGCTCGTCCTCGGCGAGCTCTACGACCTCGACATCAAGTACTTCGTCGAGGTCAACTTCGACGGCTTCAAGCAGGTCGTCGACGCGGTGGGCGGCGTCACGATCAACGTCCAGTTCCCGGTCCTCGACGAGGAGTACCCGTCGGACACCGGCCGCCTGTCGCGGGTGTACATCCCCTCCGGCCTGCAGCACATGACCGGCGCCGAGGCGCTCGTCTACGCCCGATCACGCCACAGCGGCCAGGGCGACTTCGACCGCGGCGCGCGCCAGCAGCGGGTCCTTACGTCGCTCCGCGAGCAGGCCGACATCGCCAATCTCGTGCCACGGATCCCGGAGCTGACCGCGGCGCTCAAAGCAACCGTCCGGACCGACATCCCTCAGGCCGAGCTGGGTCAGCTGGCCGGCCTGGCGGGGAGTGTCGACACGAGGAATATCCGCTCGTACGTCTTCTCGTACCCACGCTACGGGACGCAGCAGGTGGTCGGTACGTACAAGTACTTCCCCGACATTCGGAAGATCCGTGCCGCGGTCGCCAGCGCCTTCGAGGTCGATCCTCAACTCGAGGCGCTGCGGGAGGCGCTGAGCGAGGAGGGTGCGTCAGTCTGGGTGCTGAATGGTTCGGGCAGGCAGGGCCAGGCAACCAACGTCGCGGCCTACCTCGAGTATTACGGGCTCAGCGCGTCGGCGCCGGCGCAGAACCCGCCCGCGGTCCCGCCGGCGACGCGAATCGTGGTCTACAACGGAGCTGAAGCGGAACTCACCTCGACAGTCGAGTTCCTGGAGTCGCTTTTCGAGACGAAGGTGGTGCTCGAAAACGATCCCTCCGCACGAGTCGACATCATCGATCACGACGGCCAAGTCAACCGCCGACCTAATCCCGCCCGCGGCGCCATAGTTCGGTCGCGGCAGTTTCCTGGTGCTCGCGGGCCGCTCTGGGCCCCCGCAACGCTCGCTGCTTCGCGCCGTGGCAACTGGCCAAGTGGCCAGGTAGGTTTGCCTAGAGACCGGGCACGACCGACCGCGGACCCGGCGACCGTCAGGCGGACGTGATCTCCGTTAGCCAGTGGCTGTACTCCGGCAGCCGCCCTCGGACAGCATCGAAGTAGCGCTCGCGGACGAGCCCGCCGATCGGTCCGACCTCGCCCGACCCAACCGATCGGTGGTCGATCTCGACGACCGGCGAGATCTGGACGCCGGTGCCGCACAGGAACATCTCGTCGGCGATGTAGAGCTCGGAGCGGTCGATCGAGCGGACCTCGACGGGGACCTTCTCGTTGCGCGAGCAGCTCGACGATGGCCTTGCGGGTGACGCCCTCGAGGATGTCGTCGGTCACCGGCGGCGTGATCGCGACGCCATCGCGGACCATGAAGAGGTTCGCGGCCGAAGCCTCGTTGACGTGCCCGTCGGCCGTGAGGACGATCGCCTCGTCGAAGCCATTGAGCTCGGCCTCCGACTTCTGAAAGGCCATGTTCACGTAGCCGCCGACGATCTTGCCCCGCGCCGGCAGCGCCTCGTCGGCGTTGCGGCGCCAGGAGGACGACATGACGCGGACACCCTTCTCGGTGTCGATGTAGTTTCCGAACGGGATCGTGATGATGTAGAGCTCGTTCTCGAGGTGGTGGAGCCGGACGCCGATCGCCTTTGTCGACTTGTAGAACGACGGACGGACGTAGACGTCCTCGCGGAAGCCGTTCCGGCGGAGCGTATCGACGATGAGCCCGGTCAACTCGTCGACCGAGGGCACGTTCTCCATCATGAGGATGCGACAGGACTGGCGGAGTCGCTCGACGTGCTCCCGGACCTTCAGGCCGTAGAGCTTGCCCTGCTCTTCGTTCCAGTACGCGCGGATCCCTTCGAACGTCGCCGTCCCGTACATGAATGCGTGGGTCATGATGCTGACCTTCGCGTCCCGCATCGGAACGAAGTCGCCCTCGAAGTAGCAGATGAGGCTCTCGAGGTCCGGTGCGGCCGATGAGGCCGGGGCCGGCGCCCGGGCCGGCGCCTGGGACGTCTTCTGGGTCAGCATGCGAACGGCGCTCCTGCGTGAATCGGCGACGCCTGAAGCGCCGCGGAGGGGTCGTCGGACGTTCGGGCGAGTATATCAGCGGGCGTTCGGGGGCCCTGGTCCGGCTGACGGACCAACGAACGGAGGCAACGGGCGGACCGGGGCGCTTAGACAGCGTCCGATCGCCGCTCGGTCCTGCTCGCGGTCCAACGGGCGGAGGGAGGGGCCTCGATCGGGGGCCGTGACCTGTCCCGATCGCTCCTTGGTCCGGCTGGCGGACCGGCGGGCATAGTGGTCGCCCTAGACGATGCCCATCAGCGCGGCGATGACGACCGCGAGATAGATCAGGTAGAAGACGCCGCCGACGAGGAGCCGACGGCCGGTCAGCCGGCCGGCGCGGGCCATCGGGATGAAGATCAGCGCCGACGAGATGAACGCCATCCCGGCCGAGGCGAATGCCAGCCGGCTGCCATCGGTGAAGTGCCACGCGTCTGCGGCGAACAGCAGGGCCACGACGGTCGGGATCGTCGACTGGAAGACCATCGCCCCGGTGATGTTGCCCATCGCCAAGCGTGTCCTTGCCCTGGCGGACCCAGATGACCGAGTTGAACTTCTCGGGAAGTTCGGTGGCGATCGGGGCGATGACGAGGGCGAGGAGCGCCTCGTCCAGGCCGAACGACGTGGCCAGGCTCTCGACCGCACCCACGAAGAAGTAGGCCCCGGCGATGATCAGCCCGAGGGCCGCCAGGACCTGAACGTTGACGATCCGCAGACGGGGCGGAGAAGCCGGGTCCTCGGTGTGGCCTGGATCGAGGTGGCGGAAGCGGAGCGGCGCGAGGTCCTCAAGGTCAACGCTCGCATCGGCCTCGAAATGGCCCTTCACGTACCAGGCGTAGATCCCGATCAGGACGGCCGCCACGATCCACTTCAGCCAGACCGGTTCGAGCGGCAGGAACGCGGCCCCGATCGCGATCCCGTACGCGATCGCGAAGTAGCGCATGTCGTGGGCAAGCACACCTGTGTCGACCGCCATGACGTCGTCCCGCCGCTGCCGCCGCGCGACGATGAGGACAGCCACGCCCGTGACGAACATCGCCAGCGTCGAGAGCATGAAGGGGGCCCCTAGGATCGCCCCGACGCCGACGCCGTGGGAGGCCTCCGAACCGCCGCCGAAGAGGATCGCGATGATCGGAATCATCGTCTCCGGGAGGGCCGTACCGACGGCCGCGAGGACCGACCCGACGGCGCCTTCGGCGAGCTCGAGCTTTCGCCCGAACCACTCGATCCCGTTTGTGAACAGCTCGGCGCCGATCAGGATGACGACGAACGCGCCGATGAGGATGAGGATGTCCACGGATCAGGCCTCGACGCCCTGGGCCAACACGACGCTGAGCGCGATGACCGCCAGGATGAGCGCCGCCACGAGCGCCATTGTCCGTTCGCCCCGCCGGACGAATCCGATGAGCGCCGCGACCACGCGGGCGGTCGGCGTGGCGATGACCGCGATGAGGCCAAGCCACATGAAGCCGGCCGCTCGGAGGTGAATCACGTCGTCGACGATGAGCTCCAGTTGGAATGGCGGCCCGCCCGCGAGCGGCGCGATCCCTCTCGCGAACATGAGAATGGCCCCAATACCAAGCAGCCCGACCGAGACGTACGTTCCATACGTCAGCAGGCGGGCGATCGAGCGATCGAGGTCGGCGGGCGGGCCGGGCTGGGGGTCCGCGGTCAAGCGACGGCTCGTTGGAGCATCTGCCACGAAGTGTAGAGCAGGATTACGACGAACAGGCCGCGCAGGATCCTGAGGTCGATCCGGTGGGCGATGCGCGAGCCGATGCTGGCGCCGAAGAACACGCCGACGGCGGTTGGCGAGGCGACGTACGGGTCGATGCCGCCCCGGAGCAGATAGATGATCGCACTGGCCGATGCCGTGATGCCGATCATCAGGTTGCTCGTCGCCGTCGCGACGCGGAGCGGGACGCCCATGAGCACGTGCATTACGGGCACCTTTACGAGCCCGCCGCCGATCCCCAGCAGGGCCGACGTGACTCCGGCCACCACGCTGCCCACGGCTCCGAACCCAAGGCGGCGGACGCGGTAGCCGGGGGCCGAGAGCGCGGCGATGAACGAGCTGTCCTCGGCAACGTCGGCGGTGGTCGCGGTGGTTGCGGCGGTCCCGGCCCGGTCCTCGACGGCCTCGGGCTCCGGGTCTCGACCGCGGACCATCGTGACCGCGACGTACAGGAGGAGCACGGCGAACATCAGCTCGAGGACGACCTCGGGGAGGAGGAACGCGGCGAGCGCGCCAGCGAGTGCCCCGACGGCGGTAAAGAGCTCAAGCACCATCCCCAGGCGCAGATTCGCGACACGACGCTCCAGGTACACGCCGGCCGAAGCGCCGCTCGTCACGATCACGCAGACGAGGCTGACGCCGACCGCGGCGAGCAGCGGCAAATTTAAGACGAGCGTCAGGAGCGGGACGATGAGCAGCCCGCCACCGAGACCGAGGAGCGACCCGAAGAGCCCGGCCGCCATTCCCCCGACGATAAGAATCAGGCCGTCGATCACAGGCGAATTGGGACCCGTGTCGGCACTGCGGGGAGGGTACCGGTTAGCGGGACTTCTTTACGGGCGGAGGTGCTGGGGAGCGTACGGCAGGAGCGCCACGATGCGCGCTCGCTTGAGGGCGACGGCCAGCTCGCGCTGGTGGGCGGCGCAGGTGCCGGTCTTGCGACGCGGCTCGATCTTCGCCCGCTCCGAGAGGTAGCGCCGGAGCCGGTTCACTTCCTTGTAGTCGATCTGAACGGTCTTGTCCGCGCAGAACGCGCAGACCTTCCGGCGGCGTCGATCCCGGTAATAGTCGTCTCGCTTCTTAGAACGGGTGGGCGGCATTTGGTTGGTCTCCTCGGGCGCCGGTCGGCCTTGGCCGGCAGCGCGTCAGTGGTCGGTGGATGGCGGTATCAGAAGGGCAGGTCGTCGAGCTCGCTGTCGTCCATGCCGCCACCGTTGCCGCCGCGCGGTGGGCCCGAGGGGCCGCCAGAGCCGGAGCCAGTGCCCGCGCCGGCGCCCGCTGCGGCGGGAGCCGCGAATTGGCCCTCGCCCTCCTCACGGGTTCGCTTCTCGAGGTTGACGACGCTGTCGGCGGTGATCTCGAGCGACGTCCGGGCCTTGCCGTCGCGGCCCTCGAACTCGCGGGTCTTGAACCGACCCTCGACGAAGACCTTGTTGCCTTTGCGGAGGGTTTCCGCGGTTCGCTCGGCCCGATCGCCCCAGACGCTCACCCGGAACCAGTCGGTCTCTTCGACCCACTCGCCGGTCTGCTGGTTCTTCGTGCTCTGGTTGACCGCGACGTTGAACTGGGTGACCGGCCGGCCGTTCGGCGTGTACCGCATCTCCGGGTCCGCGCCGAGGTTGCCGATGATCATTGCCTTGCAGAGAGCCATCGTGTTCGCCTCAATCGATGGCGGCCGGGGCCGCCTCAGTCTCGGATTCGTCGATCCGCTCTGGGATGTCGAAGTCCTCGTCTTCGTCGTCGGCCGACGGAAGGTCGGTATCGTCGACGATCTCCTCGTCCGAACCGTCTGGTCGAGCGGCCTTCGACGGTCGCTCGACGCGGGTGACGAGGTGACGGAGGACTTCCTCGGTGATCTGGAGGCTCCGCTCCAGCTCGGCGAGCGCGTCGGCCGGCGCCTCGAACAGCACGATGTGGTACGAGCCCTCGCGGTAGCGATCGATCTGGTAGGCGAGGCGGCGGCGGCCCCACGGGGCGACCTTGACGATCTGCCCGCCGCCCGCGCTCACCTGGCGGGTGGTGCGGTCGATGACCGCCTGGGCTTTATCGTCCGCGACGTCGGGTCGCAGGATGAGCATGAGTTCGTATCGGCGCATGCGCCAGGACACTCCTTCCAATGGGATCTGCCCCGCTGACGGCGATTGCCGGCGCGGAGCCGAAAGGAAACGCGGCGCAGTCTAGCACGGCTCTGCCTTCGGCCGGGTATTCTGCAGCCTCATCACTCAGCTCAGACCGGGGAGGCCCATTGCCCGCCAGTACCATCCTGCTCATCGAGGCCGACCCGGCTTCCGGGGAGCTCATCAGCAGCGTCCTGGCGAAGGTCGGTTATACGGTGACGACCATCGCCGACGCCGACGAAGCGTTCGCGCGTGTCGCCGAGCATCAGCTCGCGATCCTCGATGTCGTCGCAGGGTCCAAGTCGGCCTTCGATATCTGCCGCGAGATCCGGGGCACGCCCGCCCTCGCCCGTATCCCCGTCCTGTGCGTCGGCCAGTCGGACGACGTCGAGGACCGGATCCGTTTCCTGGAAGCGGGCGCGGACGACGTCATGGCAAAGCCTTTCGACGCAAGGGAGCTGGAGGCTCGGGTGGAGGCCCTCCTCCTCCGCTTCCAGCGATCGAAGGACATGACCGTCGTCTCGTCGGACGGCCTCACGGTATCCCGGGCCCAGCGAACCGTCGCCGTTCACAGCCCGCGCGGTGGCGTCGGTACGACGACGATCGCCACGAATATCGCGATGGTCATGGCCCGCCAGAGGCCGGACCGGGTCGTCCTCGTCGACATGCACCTCCAGTTCGGCCAGGTAGCAACGCACCTGAACCTCGAGGTCAAGCAGTCGATCGCGGACGTCGCTCGTGACGAAGCGGCGACGCGTGAGCCCGAGCTTCTCCGGACGTACGCCACCCGGCACGACAGCGGACTCCATGTTCTGGCGGCCCCGATCTCGCCCGAGCTGGCCGAGCTCGTAACGGCCGAACACGTCGATCGGATATTGACGACGCTCCTCGATTCCTACGATTCCGTCGTGATCGATGCCGGATCGTGGCTGGACGAGCGGACGATGACGGTCTTCGAGCATGCCGAGACCGTGGTCTTCGCCGTCTGTCCGGAGATCGGCGCGCTCAAGGCCCTCCATGGCCTGCTCGACTACCTCAACGAGGCGGGATCGGTTGCGGCGAAGTCCACGTTCGTGCTGAACAACCAGTTCGCCCGGGAGATCCTCAAGCTGCGCGATGTCGAGAGCGCGCTCGGGACCCGCGTCGCCTCGGAGCTGCCGTACGACCCGTTTCTGTACCTCAAGGCGGTCAACGAAGGCGTCCCGATCGTTCTCGGCGCGCCTCGTTCCCTGCCCGCCGAGCGGTTCGAGAAGCTCGCCGCGACGGCCTTCGGTCTGGACGGCATCAGCGTTCCGGAGGAGCCGGCTCCCAAGCGCGCGGGCCGATTCGGGGGCCTCATCAGGCGTTGACGGCGGTCAGAACCAGAGGATCGCGTAGAGGGCGATCCAGTACGCGGCGTAGGCCGCGAGCGTCGCGCGGTCGTGTCGCTGGATCGCGCCCGCAAGTAACACGCCCGCGGCGCTCGCCACGAGCAACGCAGGGCCGATCCGCGTCAGCCGGTTGAGGACTGTACCGACGACCAGCCCCGGAACATCTCCGCCGAGTACCAGCCACTCGTTCGAATAGACCTTCAACGGCGGGCCGACCCCGAACTGGACGAATCCGAGGACGCCGTCGCGCTGCAGCTGGCTATTGGCCTCCGCGATCAATGACGCGTCGATGCCCGGCAGCGCAAGGAGCATCGCCCGGACCGCGTCAGGGGCCACGGCAACGAGGAACGCCAGGATCAGCGTCCCTGCGACCGCACCCACGACGACGGCAGCAAACAGGCGGGCGGCCCGCCGCGGCGCGGCGAGGGCCAGCAGGCAGAGACCGACGTCGGGAACGATGGGCAGGGCGACCGCTTCGGCCGCGCCCCAGATCGCCATCGTCGCGAGGGCGGCAGGCCGGGCCGCGAAGCGCTCGATTCGCTCGATCGCGTTCGGGGCGGACGGCGCCATCAGCGAGCGACGTCCGCCAGCCGCAGGGCCCAGTAGACGAGCGGAACCACGAGCAGCAGTGAATCGATCCGATCGAGGATGCCGCCGAAGCCCGGCAGCCACGTTGCCGCGTCCTTGACGCCGGCTTCGCGTTTGACCGCCGACTCGAGCAGATCGCCCCACAGCGATCCGATCGCCACCAGGCAGACGAGCACGACCCAGGCCGGCGGCGCCAAGTACGGACCGAGGAGTCCGGCAAATGGCGCCAGACCGGCGGCCGCGCCCAGGACATTGCCGACGACGCCTTCGCGGGTCTTGTTCGGCGACAGGCGTGGTGCGAGCGGGGTTCGGCCGAACCGCCGGCCGACGATGAACGCACCGATATCCGAACCCGCGCAGGCCACCGCCAGGGCTGCGAAGAGCGTGATCCCGAACTCACCGCGCTCGACGACGAGCAGCACCGCGTGGACGAGGAGCACGGTGATGATTACAAGACCAACCGCCGCCGAGCCGAGATCCCGCAGCGCACGACCGGTATCGGCCCGGACGACGGGCCAGGCGATCCCGACGAGGACGAGGCCTCCGATCAGCCATTCCGCGGCCTGGGTCCCGAGCGTCGCGACCGAGGCGACGATCGCCGCATTCGCGACCTGGAGCGCGATTCGATGGTGCATCGGCAGGTCCATGAGATGCGACCATTCGAGGAGGCCGATCGCCCCGAGGGCTCCCACCAGGACCGCGATGCCGGGGGTGCCGGCACTCACGGCGATCGCGAGGATCAGGGCCAATGCCGCGTAGCTCGCGGCACGCTGCAGGGCCGTTCGCCCGGACAGGCCCGGTCGGGGCCGAACGCGGCGGAAGATGGCCCAGGCGACCGCGCCGGCCAGGCCTGCCGCCGAACCGATGACGAGGATCGCCGAGGCCCCGTTGATGGGCATCAGGCCAGCCGCCGGATCCCGACGATGATCCGTTCGACGGCGGTCAGGATCGTTCCGGCGAGCAGGATCGGCCCGAACGGGCCCCACGCCTCGGGACCGACGACGAACGCCGCGACCGCGAAGACGGCCAGGAGGACCATCCGACCGGGCTTCGACAGGACGCCGCGATAGATCCGCTCGCCGCCGGCCGCACGCGGCACGACCCCGGCAAAGCTCGCGAAGAGCGCGCCGGCCACCCCGAGCAGGACGGTCGTCCTATCGGCGCCGGGCAGGAACGCGACCGGCGCGAGGAAGGCGACGTCCGCGAGCCGGTCGCCCAGCTCGTTGTAGAGCTCGCCGCGCGGGTGCATCAACCCGGTCCGTCGCGCGAGCGCCCCGTCGAGGAGGTTAAGGACGAGTCGCAGGGCCGCGAGGAGCGGCACACCGAGGAGCAGGACGGGCGCCGCGGGTGAGAGCAGGAGCAGGGCGCCAGCGAGGAGACCGACGGGAATCGCTGCGAGCGTGACCGCGTCCGGGCTCACGCCCCGGCGCTGGAGGCGCCCGACGACCGGATCAAGAGCGTGGGCAATCGCGTTCTTGGATCGGTAGAGGTCCACGAATCCCCTCATCGACTGGTGCCAAAGCAGGGGTTCGAACCCCGATGCCCTTTCGGGCAGCCGAGTTAGGTCCCGGCTATGTCGTTCGACGCAGCCCGGACAATACCGTTTCGGGCGTCACGAGAACCTGCCAACGGAGCGCACGCGAGGCCCTCCACAGCGCTGAGGATGCCGAGCGCCAACCGCGGTGGTGACGCAACCCCGCGAAGGCGAACGGTCGACCCGCCCAATCCAACGGAGCCTACTGGGACTTAGGGGGCAAGCCCAGCGCGGGACGGGAGGGGGGTTCCGGGCCGCGTAGGCTGCCCTTGGGCTAAGTCGGCCGGCCACCAGTATCCAGCCGTGATCGGCGACTTCGTGAGGATGCAATTGCGCCGATTAGCCGCGCGTCCACGAGGCTCGCGGAAACAATTGGCCGTCCACAAGCGCGTCCGCCGCCATCATGAGGGCGATGGCGGGGATCAATGTGACGACAAACCACAGGCAGGCAAACAGGAACTTGCGGACCGACGGCGTGGTGTGCTGCGACAGCGGGTGGACCCAAAGGAACCCGAGCATCGGGATCCCGAACGGGATCAGCGCAATGGTGATCTGGAATGACTCCAGGAGGCTGCGCTGTCCGAGAAGGAGCGTAGCGAGGAAGACGGTCGGCACGCCTGTGAGCATCCACCAACCGAACATCCGAGGAGCGCGAGGCAGAAACTCGCGGAGCGGATCTATCACCTGGGTCAGATGTCGCTCGGAGAGCGTCCGGGGCTCAGCGGGGTGGTCCCCGATAGGGAAACTGACGGCGATGAGCCACACGATGATGACGAAAGCGACCACAAACGCGATTTGGCAACCAAGCGATAAGGATGCGTCGATTCATCGCTAGTGGAGAGGGACCTCGGGCGAATTGACGGCTTCGCTGGTTAGTCGTTGTAGTCGGCTGAGGGGTCGGTGGGGGTACAACGATGGTGCCGGAGGTGAGGTTCGAACTCACACGCCCTTGCGGGCAGCGGAGTTTAAGTCCGCCGCGTATGCCTGTTCCGCCACTCCGGCCCCGCCGCATCGTACCGGCCGCCGTTCTGCCCGTCCTCATCTGATTCGGGCCTGGAGCCGTAAATGCGGGATTTCATCCTCAAGTCCCCGATAGACGCTCGGCCAGAGTCTTGTCCGATGGGCACGAAGAGCGGTCCTGCCGCGCGATCTGACTTCGACTACGTCGTCGAGACGCGACGCCACCGACCCTGCGGGCTGCGAGAAGCGTTGATCTCCGCGTGATACGCCTGAAACGCCAAGCTCTTCATCTGGGCGCCGAGCGCAATCGTTGCGCCAATAGACTTGCTCCATGACCGGCGAACGACAAGGCTTGGCCGACCGCGCGATCGAGACCGCCACGGATCGAACCAAGACGGCCGAGGACGAGTTCCTCAAGACGCCTGTCACTGACGAAGCCGCGATCGTGCGCGCCGCCAAGGTCGAGCGGCGCGCCGAGGACCTGGCTGCCCTCGCGGCCGACCCACCCGAGGACGAACCGCCCACGAGCGCCTAGCGCACTCCGAGAGCATTCAGGCGGCTTTCCTCGTGAGTGGGACGTTCCGGCCCCTTGCGCCCGGACGCATTGCCGTGCACCATGCGCGCGTCGGCCATCCGAGTCGGGCCACCCGTAGCGGTGCGTCATCTCGCCGGAAGCCGCTTGCTCGGCGAGTCGTCAATGGCCGTCTCCTCGGTAACGGAAGCGCGACCCCGGCGCCTGCAGCGTCTCCGCATCATGCCGCGTCGGTTCGTCCTCGCAGTCCTCGCAGTCCTCGCAGTCGCAGCCGTTGCCGTCCTCGCCGCGCTCGCCTTCGACCGCATCTACACGGGCCGTGTTCTGCCCGGCGTCTCTGTCGCCGGGATGGACGCCGCAGGCTTGACCGCCGAAGAACTGACGGCGCGCCTCGAGGCGCTGCCCGTGGCGCCGGCGACCGTCGAGGTTGTCACGGGCGACCACGACGTGACTGTCGTCTCGGACGATCTCGGGCGCCGAGTGGACGTGTCCGGGGCCGTAGCCGCGGCGCTGGCGGCTGGACGCGCCTCCGGTCCGCTCGCGGATGTGCCCGAGCGGCTTGGGATCCTGGGGAGCGGCCGCGCGATCGACCTGGCGGTGTCGGTGGACAAGGACGTATTGGTCGCGTGGGCCGCTGAGCACGCGAAGGCACTCCGGCTGACTCCCGTCAGTGCCAGAGTCGTCACGATCCCCGATGGCTGGATTGCGACGACCGCACGAGCCGGTCAGATGCTCGACGAAGGCGCATTGGTCGGCGCCGTCGAGTCGGCCTTGGTCAACCGGACCGCAGCGACCGCGCGCGTCGAGGTCCCGATGACGATCGTCCCGCCGGAAACGGACAAACTGGAAGCGCAGCTTGCGATTGCCGCCGCCGAGCGAGTGGCCGCGCCACTCACCGTGTACTTTCGAGATGACGCCAGCTGGACGATCCCCGCGGCAACGTTGCGCGCCGCGATCCGGTTCGAGGACGGGGACACTCGGCCCGTCCCGGTCATCGACACCGACGCGCTGACGGGGACGCTCACCGGCATCGCGAAGGACATCGCTCGACCGGCGAACGAGACGCTCATCCTCAAGTCGAAGAGCGGCAAGGCCTTTGGCTTTGTACCCGGCAAGAACGGCCGCAACGTCGACATCGCCGCGACTGCCGGCCAGATTTCCGACATCCTCGCCGGCCGAGCCGAAGGCAGCCTCACGCCCGACGCGGCGGCACCGGTCGTACTCAGCGTCCTCCCACCGGAGCTCACCGCCGCGGAGGCCGCGGCGAGCACCCACCAGGTGACGCTCGTCGGGGCATGGACGACGCGGTTCGTGACTAGCGAGAAGAACGGGTTCGGAAACAACATCCGGATCCCCGCCAGGCTGATCAACGGGACGGTCGTCGGCCCCGGCCAGGTGTTCGATTTCTGGCAGTCGGTCGGTCCTGTGACGTTCGCCCGCGGGTTCCGGATGGGCGGGATCATCGAGAGTGGCCGCACGAATCCGAACGGCGCGATCGGCGGCGGGATCTGCTCGGCGTCGACGACGATGTTCAATGCGGCCATTCGCGCCGGCTACCAGGTCCTGGAGCGCGATCAGCACTCCTACTACATCAATCGCTATCCGCTCGGCCTCGACGCCACCGTCTCCAAGTACCACGGCAAGATCGCCCAGAACATGCGGTTCCGGAATGACACCGCGAACTCCCTGTTTATCCGGGGCTTGTCCGGCCCCGGCTGGGTCAGGTTCGAGATCTACTCGGTGCCGAACGGCCGGACGGTCACCTTCACCCGACCCGCGGTGAGCAACGTCCGCAAGGCGACCGATGAGACGGTCTATACGTCGAGCCTCAGACGCGGCCAGTCAAAGCGCGTCGAGTACCCAACGAACGGGATGGACGTGGTCGTATACCGGACCGTCCGGAACGCGAGTGGCGCGGTCATCCACAGCGACCGCTTCGTGAGCCACTACATCCGGGTCAACGGAGTGCTCCTCGTCGGAACCGCCTGACAGCGAGGCTCGACCGCTCCTCGAGCGCCGGGTAGGTTCATGTCGCCGTCAGTGCAACCACGAGGCTGCACGCGAGCATCACCAGGGCAACGGGCACCCAGATGCGTCGCTCGCCCGCACTCGGGCTGATCGCGTTGAGCACGAGGGCCAGTAGCCCAATCCCGACGACCACCCAGATGAGCCAGGCGGCGGCGTCGGACCATGCCGGCAGGACGAGACCCGCCGCCGACAGGACGATCGCGACCGTGACGGCGAGAAGCGCGGCCTGCACGGCTGCTGCGATGCGCATCCGCGGAGGAAACCGACCCGGAAATGCCCCGCCCATCGCGTACGACCCCCAGGGCGCGCCGAGCGCGAGGGCGATCTGGAACGCGATGACGACGGCGACGACAACCGCGAACACGGCCGCTGCCCACGCTGTAACGTCCATCCCGGACCTCCTGCGACCCGCTTCGTCTCGTGGCCCAGGATGGCGGCTACCCGTCGGAGCTACGTCCCCCGGTAGCTCGAGACCTGCTGCCGACTCGCGAAGAAGCCGACTCCCCACGTCCCGAGGTCGATCAGCAGAGCGAAAACCAAGAAGATGATGTTGAGGAGGCTCAGTCCGTTCGGCTGAACGAACCCGTAGATCAGGGTCGTCCAGGGGAAGAAGAGGAACCCGCCCAGGAACCAGACCGGCGAGCTGAAGACGGCGCCCCAACCGGCAGGATCATTCGACCAGCCGACGAGGAGCGCGAACCGGGGCAAGAGCGCCCCGAAGATTGCCATCATGAGACCACCTCCCTCGCGCCACGGACCGGTCGAGTGTTCGACGGCAAGGCCTGGCGACCGGTCCAGCATAGACGATGGTCACTGACGCCAGCTCGTGCCCGGCCAACTTGAGATTGGCGACACTCCTGCCGACCAAACTGCCGACCAAATGCGAACCCGCCGATCGCTCGGCGGGCCGTCTCGTGCTTGGGGATGTGGAGGCGACGACCGGATTCGAACCGGTGAATAGAGGTTTTGCAGACCTCCGTGTTGAACCACTTCACCACGTCGCCCCGCGGCCGGGGCCGTACCCCGGTTTGGTGGCTGCCCCTCGAGGATTCGAACCTCGGTTCACGGATCCAAAGTCCGCTGTCCTACCACTAGACGAAGGGGCAGCGGCAGCTTCCTCGAGAGCTTCCCGGGCGCTCCCCGGGCAAGAAAATGGAGCGGAAGACGGGACTCGAACCCGCGACCCTCACCTTGGCAAGGTGATGCTCTACCAACTGAGCCACTTCCGCTCGAAAGTCCGACCACCGGCTACGGTGGTGCCGAGAGCCAGAATTGAACTGGCGACACCGCGATTTTCAGTCGCGTGCTCTACCAACTGAGCTATCTCGGCCCGATGGCCAACCAGGCTTTGGTCACCCGTCGGCGAACCGCAGGATATCACGGGCCCCGACGGCCCTTCAACGACACGGGCTCGGCCGACGCGCCGGCAGCGGGCCAACCTTGCGCGCGGAGAACGTTAGCGGCGGTCCCCAGATCTCGGGGTCAGCGGCTTGACCGTTCGGCCGGCCGCCGAGTCCTCGATGAGCGTCGCCAGCCGCCCCGCCCGAGTCTCTGGCTTCTTGGCGCTGACGATCCAATAAACCGCCGCCTTGCGATACGACGCCGGCCGCACTTCGAAACCAGCCCAGGCAGCCTCATTCGCTCGGAACGCCGCCTCCTCCTCGGGCTCGAGCCTAGCGAGGTGCCGCTGCTCGTAGGAGTAGACCCCGGACTTGGCCTCGGATCGGGCCTCGAATGCGGCGAGACCAGCCGGTCGCATCCGTCCCTGCGCGGTCAACTCCTTGACCTTGGCGATGTTGACAGCGCTCCAGTTGCTGCCCTTCCGGCGCGGCGTCAGTCGCTGCGTGAATCGCTCGGCGTCAACCGAATAGCGAACGCCATCGATCCAGCCGACGCAGAGCGCCTCATCGACCACTTCGGACCAGGTAACCGTCGGCCGGCCGGCGGACTTCTTGTACTGGCCGATCCACAGTTCGGTTGCCGTTTCGTGGTTCGCGTCGAACCAGTCACGCAATGCCTCAGGGCTCTCGAAGTAGATCGGGTCGGACGGCGGCTTCGGTGCCACGCAGGGTCCCTACTCGAGCGCCGCGAGCTGCGCCACCTCGGCGGGCTCGAGCGGCTTCTCGCCGGTCAGCTCGCGGAGCCGATTGATCCGATCGACCGTCGCGGGATGCGTCGAGAAAAGGCCCCTCGACCGCTCCTCGAACTTCTTGATCGGGTTGGTGAAGTACATGTGCTGGGTCGCCCGATTGGCGACCTCGAGGACCTCCGGATCGGCCGAGATCTTGGCGAGCGCCCGCTCGAGGCCGTAGGGGTTGCGGGTGAGCTCGACCGATGACGCGTCGGCGAGGTACTCGCGCTGGCGGTTCACCGCGAGCTGCACGAACCTGGAGACGATCGGGGCGACGATCGCGAGGACGATCGCGACGACGAAGAAGATGAGCTGGAGTGCCCCGCTGCTTCCGCCGTCCCGGTTGTTGTCGCGCCGGGCGCCGCCCCAGAACGTGAAGCGGAGGAAGAAGTCGGCGAGCAGGGCAATCGACCCGACAAGGACGCCGACGATCATCGCAAACCGTATGTCGAAGTTCCTGACATGGGACAGCTCGTGGGCGATGACGCCCTGCAGCTCCTCGCGGTCCAGTTTCTCTAGGAGTCCAGTGGTGATCGCAACCGAGGCGTGCGTCGGGTCGCGCCCGGTCGCGAACGCGTTCGGGGCCGTATCGTCGATGACGTACACCTTCGGCATCGGGACGTTCGCCGCTATCGCCAGCTCCTGGACGACGTTCATGAGCTGAGGGGCAGTCGTCACCTCGACTTCACGTGCTCCCGAGACCTTCAAGACGAGCGCGTCACCGCCGAAGTACGACCCGAGGGCGAGTCCTCCACCGACGAGGAGGGCGATGACAGTGACGAAGATTCCGCCCGACCATTCGCCCGTCACCGCGACGCCGATGCTGAAGCCAAGTGCGGCGAACAGGGCGACGACGATCAGCGAAAGCAGGAACGACTTTCGCTTGTTCTCGGCGATCTGGTTGAAGAAGGTTTCGGCCACGGGAACCTCGGCGGGCCGGCGCGTCGCGCCTTAGCTCAGCGTCAGGTCCACCGTCGGGACGTTGGCCGCCTCGGGTTCAGCGTCGAAGAACTCACGCTTGCTGAAGCCGAACGGGCCGGCGATCAGGGCGTTCGGGAACGTCGCGATCGAGGTGTTGTAATCGAGAACCGTGGCGTTGTAGTGCTGGCGCGAGAAGGCGATCTGGTTCTCGGTGGTGGTCAGCTGCTCCTGAAGCTCCAGGACGTTCTGGTTGGCCTTGAGCTCGGGGTAGTTCTCGACGACGGCGAACAGCGAGCGGAGGGTGCCGGTCAACGCGTTCTCGGCCTGGGCCTGCGCTGCGGGGCCCTGGGCGCCCGCCGCGACGGCCGCCGCTCGGGCGTTCGTGACGTCTGTGAGGACCTGCTGCTCGAAGCCCATGTAGCCCTTGACGGCATTAACGAGGTTCGGGATCAGATCGTGGCGGCGCTTGAGTTGGACCTCGATCTGCGCGAACGCCTCGTCGATCCTGAGCCGTCGCTGGATGAGACCGTTGTAGATCCCGATCACGAACACGACGATCAGGACGATGACAACGATGGCGATGATCAAACCAGGGTTCATGCCCACCTCCGTGGCCGGCCGATGGCAACGCCTCGCCGATCCTCGCCCTGAGTCTAGCAGGCGATCGGGCCCGGCCCCCGAGCGGCGCGTGGACGCGACAGCGTGTACTCGGAGGGACGACGCGGCTCGGCCATGTTGGCCGCTACCCTCTGCCCAACGGTACGACGTCGCGGGCGTGGAGGCAGTGAAATGGTCGAGGCGTTCGTCTGGGGAGCCATCGGCGCCTCCGCGCTGTTAGTCGGCTCGCTCATCGCCTATCAGCTATCGCCGAGCCGGCAGGTGATCGCTGTCACGATGGCGCTGGGAAGCGGCCTGCTCATCGGCTCGGTATCGTTCGAGCTCATCGACGAGGCGCTCAAGACGCGGACCGTCGCCATGGTCGGCCTCTTTGTGCTCGTCGGAGCGGCGGTGTTCACCGTCGGCGATTGGCTGTTTAGCACGCAAGGGGGGCGGCGAGCGCAGGGACCCCAACGGCGTCCAGGCCGATGGGTCGCCGCTCGCGATCGTGCTCGGCTCGATGCGCCGTGCGGGCTTATCTCGGCGCCATTAGCACATTCGAGTCCTACATCGATCAATGACGCGCCCCCGGTCGCCGTCCGTCTCGCTGGCTAGTTGACACCGTGATCGGCGAGCGTATGTCCATGTTGCTAGACAGCAAGGAGACGGCCGGTTGCGATCATGCGAGCGAAGCCAACAGAGGTTGGAAATAGTTCGTCCGATCGAGGCGCTAGCTCGTGTCGAAGCCCCTACCCCATTACACCGACGAAGAGCTGCTAGATGAACTCCTGTCGATGACTCATGTCTCGTACGCTTACAATGACCTCTTGGCGGAAGTCGACCGCCGGGCTGCGAACCGGCAGGCTCGGGCCGTGTGGGCGCTCAGCATCGTCAGCATTGGCATCGCGCTGGGCGCGCTCCTCGTCACCGCGTTGAAGGCATAGAAACGTCCCCGGGTCGCCGCTCGTCTCGCTGTTACGACGGATCGAGGCAGCGGAGGCCCTAACGCGCAGGGTCAATCCTCGTTGCTCTGACCAGAGGTCCCCGGTTTGGAATCGTCCCCCCGGCGGTGACAGGTTCCGGGGGCCTCGTTTCACGCCCCGGTCGCGCCCTCTCGGACGGCCCGACGCGTTGGGGGTACGTGGCGGGATCGTCCTCAGTCGCGGAACCGGGGCCTTACGAGCATACGCCCCCGGTCGCGTCGGCTCGACTGGCGAATTCAGTAAGCCTCGTCGAGTCCGAAGCCGAGCACCCGCGCCACGATCTCGACTCCGGCAATCAAGCCAAGCGCTACCGTTGCCGGAGTCGACACGATGAGCGCAACACGGAGAGGTTCACTCCTTTGGCGGCGGGGGTTGGTGGCCCAGATCAGCAGGCAGCCTCCCGCCACCGTCCCAGCCGCCAACGTTGGCCAGACGATGCTCAACATGTGTTAGCGGTTGAAGATCAAAGGCAACACGACCGCGTAGAACGCGATGAAGAGCGCGTAGAACAGGGCGAGCCACAGGACGAACGCCCGGATGAACCTGTGGTCCCTCACGCTCAGGAGCATACGCCCCCGTCCGCGCCAGATCGACTGGTCGCACAATGCCATCGCGAGATCGTCGTCAGGCTGCGTTGCCGGGGGCATCGAGAGACGAAGACGCGTCGTCCAGGCAGCGCCATACGACGGATCAGCTACCGGCCTAGGGGTTACCGGCGTCGACGGAAGTACAGGACAGCGCCGACGATCGCAACGATGATGGCCGCCATCACGACCTCCGGAGCCCCGATGTTGTACGACATATCCCAATCGTCCTCCGTCCCTGGCCCTCCCGTCGTCGCCGGGTCCTAGAATGCGCCAAACGGCGCGAGTACCGGACGCTGGCCGACGGCCCAGGTCAGGAGGTACTCGATGTCCCGCCGATCGACCCCGAACGCCTCGACGAGGCCCGCCACGCCGCTACCCGGCGACGACTGATCCCTTGCTGGTGTCCCCGACGCCAGGGCGGATGCCTGGCTTGCCGCGTGGGACGCTCGGGCCGCGCGTGACGGGCTCGAGCAGGATGGCCGCTGCTGGGAGCGCGGCTGGGACTGGATCGCCGCGGAGCGGCGACACCGGGCTCGCCCATAGCGGCGGCGGTGCCTCAGTGCGCCGGCTATTCATATGAAAGCAATCCAAAGGTGACGACGCGGATTAGACTGCGCGTCCAGATTCATGCGGGAGGGCCGCTATGATCGGGGACGCGGGAACGACGACCGAGGAACTGCTCGCAGCGTGGCGAGAAGCCGAGTCAGCCATAAACGACACCGAGCCCGGGAGCGCGGAGCGCGTCGAGGCGACGCACCAAGCCGACGAAGCTCGCGATAGGTACCAAGCGCGGGTCGACATGCTTGGCACGCTGGCGATGGACCTGCGCGACGCCTGAGCCGGTTGCCTAGGCAACCGGGGCCCACAGGCACAGTTGACGGCTACATCGACTGGAAGGGCCTGAAGGGCGAAGGAGGGCCATTTCGTGCGTGGAACGTGGTGGGCGGTACTGGACTCGAACCAGTGACTTCCTCGGTGTAAGCGAGCCCTCCCCTATCTCCACGGTTCCCGGCGTGTGCCGTCGAGAGTCGTTTTGTTCACGAATGCATGGTCTGTCTCAGTCCAGGATGTCATCCAGTGCCCGCCGCTGACGGTCGGTCCGTTAGCAAAGCTGTTAGCAGTCCCCCGGTCGCCGTCCGTCTCGCTGTCACGACGGAGCGGACGCGCGGATGCCGTGAGCCGGTCGGCCGGGTCGAGCTGGCCGTGCGCTTCCGGCCAACGGACATGCTCGCCGCGCAGTCATACTGACCCGGCCGGTGGGGCTTGGGAGGTGCACACGTGTTCCAACGACTGCGCGCGCCGCGATCATCCCTGACGTGACTGTCACCGAGGGGAGTGCTCCGGCAGACGCCACCGTGGCGCCGGAGGGCGACGTCTATCGCCTTGGGTACCGATGGCTCATCAAGGGCCCCGTCGATGTGGTCTTCGACCTGCTCCTCAACGTCAACAATCATCCGACCTGGTGGCCGGCGTTCGAGTCGGTGGAATCCGACTCGCCGGAGGTTGCCGTGGGGACCCACGCGCGGATGCGACTCCGCGGGCGAATGCCCTACACCATCATCTGGGACACCACCTATGTCCAGGTCGATCGGCCGCGCTACATCGAGATGGACACGGCCATCGTCTTCAGCAGTCGCTTCCCGATGAACGGTCCTGTGCGATGCACGCTCTCGGAAGGGCCCGACGGCGTAGAGGTGGTCAACGAACAGATCGTCTATACGAAGCGCCGGCTTCCGCGGCCTCTGCGCTACCTCATGCAGCGTGCCTTCGACGCTGACTACAACTGGTCATTCAGCCATGCAGGACCTGGGCTCCAGAAAGCGGTCGACGAGGTCCTCGCCGCCCGCGCGGCGAGCGCGCCCGCCTCGTAGACAGCCCCGGTCGGCCGGGTCGGGCCGGCCGCCGAAGCGGGATCGCGGGACCCGGACCGGAGCCGGGGCGGTGACGATGTTACGGCCCCGCGGATTAGCTGCTGATCACCCGGTCTCCCGTCCGCCCACTGGGGGATACTTCCTTTGTGACGATCGGCAGGCGTCGCCAACTTGCGATCGGGGCGCTGGTCGTGCTCAGCACCTTCTTCAGCGCCTGCGGCGGGGCTGTTCCTAAGGGAACGTTTGAGTTCGGCGACGGCTGGACCGAATGCGGGGTGACCAACAAGGCGACCACCTTTACCCCATCAGAGACGGTCTACTACACGGGCCATCTAACGCACGAGATCCGGGCCGATGAGACGGTCGTGTGGGCGGTCACGTATCCGGATGGCACCACCGACACCAACGAAGAGGTCATCGGCGCCGTCGGCCTCTGTGTCCGCGCCAGCATCCCGCCAGGCTGTTCCCCCGGCCACTACGTCCAAGAGCTTCTGTGGCGAAGCGAAGTCCTGGCGAGAGGCGAGTGGGACTGCTCGCTGTAGTAACCCCGGTCGCCGTCCGTGTCGCTGTCACGACTGCGCGGACGCGCGGAGCCGGGTCCTCGAGCCTAGCCGGCGCCGCTTCGCTGCCGCTTACCTCGGCCCTAGGGCCCACGGAGGGTCCAACGCCGCACTGCTATGGTCGAGGCCGAATGCGCCTTCGTCGAGCCCAGCCGCCGGAACCACGCGACGAGCCTTCAAGTACGAGAAGTTCTCGGATGCGAAGCTTTTCGCGTTCGCTCGACGTCCCGTGCATGCTTGTCTCGCTCCCGATCGCCGGGATCCTCCTGGTCCTGTTGCTCGTGGCGTTCTATGCGGGCGTGGGATGGTTCGTGGAATGGCTTGGGCCGCTCGTGATGCGGGTCTTCGTGGGGCTCATTGGAGTCGTGACGTTAGGCTTAGGTGTCAAGGCCCTGTTCGGGGTCTTCACCGGGCGACCGACGGTCGGATACTCGAAACCTGCCGTAGTCATGGCGAGCCTCTTCTTCGTCCTGATGGGCCTCGGTCTCTTCCTGCTGGCGGTCGTAGCGCCGTTGGACACCACGGGCTTCTAGGGGAGCTGCGTCAGCCGACCTGTCACGGACTGGGCGATACCCTCCGAGGATGTCCCGCCGATCGACCCCCGAACGCCTCGACGCAGCGATCCACGCCGCAATTCGGCGTCGTCTGATCCTTGGCGGCGTCACCGAGACGACGGCCGATGCCTGGATCGCTGCGTGGACCGCTCAGGCAGCCCGAGACGGGCTACAGCGGGACGGAGACTACTGGGAGCGCGGCTGGGAGTGGATCGCTGCGGCACGGCAGCATCGGGCGAGGCCCTAGCGCATTCGCCGAGCCAGCCACACCGCCCCGAGCACGACCAGCGCGAGCAGCGCAAACCAGGCGAGAGTCGGTCCTATGGCGACGTCCACGCCGGAAGTTTAGCCCCGGTCGCGCCAGCTCGACTGGTCGCCCAGTGCCGTGCGAGATCGTCGGCAGACCGCGTTGCCGGGGCTGCGGTCAGGGGAGGCACGGTCGCCGTCCTCTCGCTGTCATGACGGAGCGGACGTGCGACCCTGCCCTGCCGTTATGGGGCGCGATTTCGGCGGACCAACCGACGGATGGCCTCGATCACCAGGACAACGATGCCGACTCCGATCAGCGTCTGCGCGAGCACCGACAGCCCCTCGGGCCCGTCCGGGGTTCCGGTTGCAAGGACGAGCATCCCGACAACCAGCAGGACGAGGACCACCAGGATGGCGCCGAAGAGAATTCGATTTGCTGTCACTCAGCCCTCCGGTCCGCACCCATCGAACTCGCCTGCCACGTGTCCGAATGCCCCGGTGGAGGCCCATCCTCGGGTGCCTCCGAGGGAATCGAACCCGGCGTTACTGGGGGCCAGCCGGCAACCGGCCCAGGCGGCGGTCTTGGCGCGCGAGCTACGGTCAAAAGGGTGAAGACGGCCACGTAGGTGGGAACGCCGAAGAGCCCCAGGAGCACCGCGATGAAGAGCCCGTTTGGGAGACCCCCGTACGGAAGGCCGGCGGTCACGAACCCGAGAACGAGCGTCCGGTGGCCCTGCCATGTGCGCGGGGCAAGAGCTACGACCAACCCAGTCAGAGCGCCGGCGAACATTGGTACCACGACATACGCGAGAAGTTCGTCGGCGATGCCGAGGAACTCATTGATAGGGTTCCACAGGAGGATCGCCAACGTTCCACCCAGAAACCCGATCAGGAACGGCGCCCAGATCCGGACACGCATCATCGACTTCACGTTCATATGGGTAGTGACGCCGCGGGTCCATCGACTGTTGCAGCGGAACTGGTCGCGCACCGCGAGGACGTCCCGTCGCCGATTATCCGCCTGCTCGTGGTCAGGCGCCGCCTACACCCTTGCCTCACTGACAGCGCCCCCGGTCGCCGTCCGTCTCGGTATCACGCCTGAGCGGACGCGCGGAGCCGGGAGCGTGAGTGAGCGCACGGCGCAGACGCGCACGGATTGGTTAAGGCAAATGCAGCAAGCGTCGGAGCTTCAACCAGACAACCCGGAGACTTGTCCACGGACCGAGGTCTTCGGACGACGCTCGGATGAAGTCCCCAATCGCCTCGTCGAGGTACCTATGGCGAGTAAATAGTCTCTCCGGGTATTCACGTGGCCGGCCCGTAATGCCACCCGCTTCATCCACCCCGGTTATCCCACGAGCCCAGGCATCGAGCTCGGAATACATCAGGAAGGCCTGAAGGCTCACTCCCATGGCCGCGACGCGGACCTCCGGCGATGCGGCCAGCTGGGTCTGCTCCGAGGAGTCTTGGACTCTCTCCGTTGCCTCGCGAAAAGATGTCCTCTGCACGCGGCTCCGCAACGGCTCCAGGTCATCGAACGCGGGTGTCGCGCGTGCGAAGTCCTCAGTCAGGCGATAGAAGGTACGAGCCTCCTTGAGCAATAGCCCATGCCGCTCTAGTCGCCTCTCGGCTAGGTCCAGGTGACGGGTCTGACGCGCGCCCAGCACCCCGACGACCAGACCGAACACGCCTGCAATCAGCGCCACCACGACGTCGGGCATGGATGAAAGGATGCGCGCGGCGCGGGCCATTGGGAAGAGCCGATCGTGCACCGTGTGCGTAAGCGACTACCGAGCGGCTACCGCGCGCCACGCGATGACAACGTTTTGGGTCGCAGGGACACCCGGTCAGTCTCCCGGATACCGCCAGAGCACGCGCTCTAACTCCTCAGCGGTCAGGCCGCGTCCGAGCCGCCGGCGGCTGTCTTCCTCGGCGCCGGCGATGAACTCGGCCCGGAGGCGGTCTCGGATAGGCCAGCGGAGCTCCGATCGCGGTGGCTTAATCCGTTTATCGCTCACGTTGGCTCGTTCTGCAGCAACTCGGTCATTATCAACTGGTATGCCTTTTGTGCCTTGTCTCCGCCTCGGAACTCGAATTCGAACGCCTCAGATCCGGTCTTCACGACCAGTTCGCTTGTCGCCCCGAACAGGCCGCGGCCCTCGTCGACTGAGGACACCGACGTGACCTTGTTGAAGGGCACACTCGTTAGTGCCTTGCGCTTCCCCATGAACGCCTTGTCGTAGAACATCAATCGCTTGTTCGTGACAGCGATGAAGCCAGTGCCGCCGCCCTTGCAGTCCAGCACGACGTACAGCTTCTCGCCGGGCAGGACCCACGGGACGATCTGCTCGAATTGTTCCTTCTTGTCGTACTCCACCCCATCCACGACACCGCCTTCGGAAGCCTTGGCTCCGAACATCTGGTCGATCCTCCGTTTTAGATAGCGCCGATCACCTTGGAGTCCAGCAGCACGCCGAATGTCGCCGCTGTCACGACGGAGCGGACGCGCGGAGCCTAGTAGTCGATCCCCTTGGCCCGGACGCGATCGAAGCTGTGGATACGCCCGCCGACGTCCTGGAACCTGATCTCGTAGTACTCGTCAGCCGTGCCGTCCAAGGGTCGCGTGGGCCCACCCACGATCAAACGGCCAACTGGGTTCCCGGCCCGCTCATAGACGGTCTCGAGAGCGCCACCGGCATAGTCATGGCTATAGGAGAGTTCGTCGCGCTCGCATCCGACGATGCTCGCCACTTTTCCTCTCGCGTCCCACATCTCATCCATCGTCCCCGAAGCATACGCGCCGAGCAGACCCGCCCCCGGTCGCCGTCCGTCTCGCTGTCACGGCAGGTAACGGTGTTCTCATACTTCGGAGGTGGTAGTCACCGCATGGGGCAACTAAACTCCTCGCATGGTGAACGTCCGCGACAGCCGCCGCGAGGCCCTCAATCGCATCCGCGAACGCTACGAACGGCTTCGGGCGGAGGTGCAGTCCAAGCGATGGCCTGCCCCCGGTCGCCCGTCACGCCTCTGGCCGGCGATCCGGGATCGAGGGCGACGGCGCGGAGCCGGGGGGGCGGTAAGTCTGCCAGGCGCCGATTAGCTCGCCGCTTACCTCGGCCTCAACCGGTGCAGGCTAGCGAGGGTCGGTTGCCCGCGGTCGGGCCAGGCTAGTGAGGGTCAGTTAGCTCCGTTTTGAGATCCGCGACAGTCGGCGGCTCGATCGCTGGCGGCATCGTGGCGTTGAAGAGGAGTGCCCTTCCCACGGGGAACCTGCCGGACTGTCCCACCCGGGTCATTCGGACCAGCTGACCGGACCGGGTCGTGACCAGGGACGTTCCGTTCGGGTCGGTCGCCAGACATTCGGTATCGGCGACGTTAGGCGACTCCCGCAGGCCGTCACCCGGCAGGTCGCCCGGAAACGGGAAGGACTCGCTGAACGAGCCCTTGAACGGAAACGCGATCTCCAGCATTGTTGCGAAGTCGCCCGCGGAGGAGAGCGACGACTCTGCCAGGCGGGCGTTGGCCGGGTCGGGGGGCGACGACGCTGGCAAGCGGGAGTACCACCACATTCGGTCCCCGATGATGATCTGGCCGTGCCGAATGCCGACCGGATCCCAGCCCACCTGACGCAGGCGGTCGGGCGCGATGTACTCCACCTCCCCGCTGAGGTGGGAGGGCTGCGGCAGGCCAATGGCCCCGCGGGTTTTCCAGGCCTCGTACGACCAACCGGGCAGAGCCATGATGGCTGCCCGTACGTCGTCCCCTGTGAGGTTGGCACAGGCGTCGGAGGCGGGACTCTCACTCGGTGCGGACCGCTCCGGGCTCTGGCCGGGAGAGGGCGATGCCGGCGTCGGCATCGGCGTGGCGCACCCCGTCACGGCGACCAAAGCCGCGGCGGTGACCAGTGCCCCAAGCACCTTGCTCATTCGTCCAGTATCTACCTAAGCTGCCGGCCGCCTACACTGCGAGACACGGCGCGAGTACCGGACGCTGGCCGACCGCCAGGTCAGGAGGTACTCGATGTCCCGCCGGTCGGCCTCCGAACGCCTCCACGCTGCCCGCGAGGCGGCTACCGTCAGGCGGCTGGAGTTGGATGGGGTAAGCGCCGAGCGGGCGGCCGCTCTGGTCGCTACGTGGGAGGCTCAGGCCGCCCGAGATGGGCTAGAGCGCGGCTCGGCGTATTGGACAGCGGCGTGGGAGTGGATCGCGGAGGAGAGGCTTCGACGGCGGATGCCGTGAGCCGGTCGGCCGGCTCGGGCTGGCCGCTGACGCGGGATCGCGCGACCCGAGCCGGAGCCGGAGCCTAAGTTGCTAATTCCTGACCCGCCGCTACATCTGGATGTTGAGGACCCGGCCGACCAGGAAGAGGCGATAGGTCTCGCAGCCGGCCGGGACAGTTGCGTCGGGCGGCGCCGTATCGACGTACTCGCCGTGGAGTTCCAGCCTCTCCGAGTTCATCGCGTCGTTAGAAGGCGGGATAGCTCCTTTGAGCACGATTCCCTGTCCTTCACCACCGACGGCGCTGAAGCCGATCGGCCAGATCGGGAGCACATTCGGCCCGTCGGTCGTGGCGTCCCGAATGAGGAGAGTGAGACAGGGCCCCTTGACCTGCATCTCACCGGCGATCGTTTCTTCTCGCTCGGGCGCCACGGCAGACGTCGCGATCGGCAGCGGTGCAGAGGGCCGAGGCGCCGCATGATGGGCCGGGGACAGGAGGCTGCAGGACGCCCCGAGGCCCGCCATGGTCAGAGCGAGCCAGAGTCGATGAGGCGGACGGCGCATGGTACGTCTCCGTTGCACACAGGGCACGCGTGCCCTGTGTGCTATGGGATCCATGGCGAACAGGGTAATCCCCGGTCCGGGATCGCGCGACCCGGAGACGCGAAGCCTGTCGAGCGGCAAGACCGTCGCGCAGTTCAGCATCGCCACCAACGAGTACATCGGCCAAGGCAAGGAAAAAGCCGAATACCAGTCAACGGGAAAGGTTTAGCGAGTCGTTCGATAGGGCTCAATGCCGGAGCCGGGAGTTACACCCGGACGGGATGGCAGCCCGAAGGCCGTTGCACCCCGCAGCCGCAAGCGGCTGCCGCGTCTATTAGTTCCGCCACTCCGGCGCTACGGTAACCAGCCTCAAACTCGTCCGGAAGCTGATTCATTGTGCACTCGCCTTGGAGCGGACGAGCTAGTTCCCTTCGTGGCGGGCCTGGCTGCGTCGCGTGAGTCGTACCCAATGGCTGACCGATCTACCGTCCTTCGCCTGCCACGAGACGCGCAATAACGCAGCGCGCATACGGTCAGGGTGTCGCCAGGGCGACAGGTTGCCGACGCACCAAGCGGGCGCGGCCGGATGTCTCCTCTGTGACACACAGTCCGGAGGACATGGGGATGCGCTCTTCACCATCGCAAATCGCCACGGCGATCGTCGTTGGCCTGCTCGCGGCCGCCTGCACGTCAGCTGCAACCCCGGCGCCGGACGTAACTCCAACGGCGTCGCCGTCGATCACCATAACCCGGGCGGCCGCGAGCCCGACAGCGGCGGCGAACCTAGCGAGCCCGAGCCTGAGCCCGAGCCCGTCAGCGACCCCCCAGCCCACCCCGGAGCCCACGCCAGTCCCCGTGCCACCCAAGCCCACCGCGGTGACGTTCGACGAGGAGACGCGCCCCGATCGACGACGGACAGTTTGGGGAGGTCACCCAGACGGTCACGTGGGGAGCGCCGCGGAGCGAGGGCGTCGAGATTCGGGTCTACGGCGTGACCGAGTGCATAGCCGAGCCGGCCGACCCAGCCCCGGGCACCAATGGGCCATGCCTTGTCGTGCACACGCCCCTGCCGGCATCGGTCCGGAGGCTGCTCGCCACGGCACCGGCGTCCGATGGCGCTGTCAGCTGGACATGGACGGAGGAAGGCGGCTGCGACCCCAGCCCATTCAAATCTGCCCCCGACGGGCCGGGATACCGCGCCGTCGTGCTGGCTGCCTACAGCGCGGCGGGCAACTCGATTTTCGCCATCGCAGAGCCTGGCGGATGGTGGCGAGCGGCTCTTGGCGACGGCGACATAGTCTGCTGAGACCTCCTGCGCTGCATCATCGGGATCCTCTGCAGCGTGACATTCGGCCTCACTGCATTCCTCCTTATCGAGCTAACGCGCCGGGAGGGGAACCTCCTCCTCGTGCTCCTCTTTGGGCTGGCCTTCGTCCTGTACGCCTACACGCTCATCGTGCTGCTGGCCCCGTTGGCGACGCCCCGCGACCGCCTGAGGCGCGTGCGCCCGGCGAAGGCAAACAACCAATGCAACGGGAAGGTTTATCCGTAGCCGTGGAGCGTCATTCGAGGCCGGTGATCGCGCCAAGCGGCGGATACGGTGGACCCGCCCGCAGAGCGCTGAGGATCTCTCGGGCAGCTTGACTCCCCCCTGGCAACTGGTCTTCCGGGTCCATCCGCCACGCTGCGACCATCGCGAGCGCGAGGAGCCGACATTGGCGAAGCAGCGATTGATCGACGTTCGGGTAACAGTCGCTCACCTCATCGGGTACATGGGCGAGGTCGAATTCGACCGGACCGCGACAACACGTCTCGAGGTCGATAAACAGCGGACCGTCCTTGGTGTTGAGGACGTTCCCGGGGTGCGGCTCGCCATGCAGCAGCTGCTCGGGGGCTCCTAGCTCGCGTATCGCCCGAGTCACCGTAGTCAACGTGTGCGTGAGAAGGTTCTGGTCGGCGTCGGTGAGGTCCGGAGTGCGGTCGAGGCTCGCGACCAGTGTCTCGGCCTGCTTGACCCGATCCGTGAAATGCGGCAGCGGCAGGTCAACCTCATGCATGCCGATGTGAAGTCGCGAGAGCGCGTCAGCGTATTCGGCAGGCGCGAGCTCGTGAGATGACTCGGCAGCGTGGTAGGTCCACAGGGTGATCACGAAGCCATCACGCTCGTAGACGCGCGGCGGCACCCGGGGATCCAGAGCCGCCACGGGCGTGTCGGTTCTGGCTAGCCGTAGCGCAAGATCGACTTCGAGCTGTGCTGCCTCATGGCCTGCTGACGCGACACGCGCAAGAACGTCCGATGGCAGCAGGCGAAGGGCGAGCCTGTTCGAGGCGTGAAGTACGATCGCCTCGTCGGCCGACAAGCCGAGCCCTGAGGCGGCCGACGTCGCGGCAGCCACTGCGCGCGGGACGTCTCTCACAGCGGCTTCTGCCACAGCAATCAGTCGGCGTGTGGTGATGTCACGCGGCCAGCATGATCGGTGGCGAACAGCCGTCAAGGGCCGCCGCGAGTGTTCGCGAACGTCACCCGACGCCGGCACAGCCCAGGCACGCCGAGACTTTACCGTTCACGGCAAACCCGGGTAGCACTGCAAGGGAACGGTTTAACGGTCGCGGTTGGCCGTGAGAGATCTCGGTAGCCAGCGTGCGGTAGCTCAGCAGCGTTTGTCGGTAGCCGGCGCTCTCGTGACTGCCGACGAATACCGGATCGATCTGCGTACGGGTGATCTCTTCGAGCCTAGGCACGTAGCCGGTCCAGTCCTGCTCCACGGCCGCGCGGAATGACTCGAAGGCACGGAAGCATCGGTCCCGGTAGTAGGTTGGGTCCGCGTCCCAGACGGCTGTGTTGCCGATCGCAGACCACAGAGTCTCTAGCTCGGAGCGGATACCCACCAGCCGACGCATTGGATTGGCTGGCGCTTGCTGTGCGGCCATGCCTTAGGGCGTGGAACGCCCGAAAGGCATTGAGATAGCCGTAGACCAGGCTCGCCAGGAAGATGGCGACTGCCAGCCAAACGGGCACCACGAATCCGGGCACGGCAATGGATACCATCGTCAAAACGCCACCAACGACAGCTACGACCCAGAAGACGACGCCCGTCGCGACATGGCGCAGGAACTGCCGAGCTGACTCTCGGAGCTCAGGTGTCATGGCCCTCACGAGACGACAGTACGGCCCGCCGTCGCCGCCGGTCTAGGTGTCACACATACGCGATCGCCGCGGGCACGAGGATTGGTCTGCCGATCAACAGCCGCCGCATGTCGGCGTCGGCGAGGATCGCCTAGCTCCCAGCCCAGTCGGCACCTGAAGAACCGAAGCAAGTACGCTGCGCACTGTGAGTGCAGGCAGCGGCAGCAGCGGCGGGATCAAGGCCGTTCAGGCGTGGCTTCATACGCAGGGATATGCCCTGGAGTACGAAGCCGCCCGCCATCTGGCGAAGGTGGGCTTCCGAGCGCGCCAGGGGCGGACGTACATCGACCCGAACACCGAGAAGGTCCGCGAAATCGACGTCGAGGCACTCTGCTTGCTCACGACGTCGCCGCTTGAACTCTACGTCGTCGTCGAGTGCAAGTTCAGCAAACAGCCGTGGCTTGTGCGGAAGGTCGTGATCCCCTCAGGCGAGCGCCGATGGGTGCCGATCGCAACACCGAACGCGACCGACACGATCAACAGCGCCGAAGGCGCTCTCAGGCCCATCGTGATCGGCCCCGATGACCAGGCCATCGGGATGAGCGTCGATGTCGCGTTCGGGAGGGAGGACTCGGCGTATAGCACCGTGCAGCAGGCGATCAGTGCCGCGACGGGCGTCATCGCGAAGTCCAAACGCGCAGCCCTCGCCCTGCCTGTCGTCGTGCTCGACGGCGAGCTGTTCGACGTCTTCTACGACCCGGCTGGGAGCGAGCACGTCGGAGCAATTCGATCGGCAAGACTGCCCTGGCAGGCGACTCCAGAGCCGACCGTCGTCGACATCGTCACCAGGGCTGCCTTCGAGGAACACGCGAAGACGCTTCAATTCGAACTCGGGGAGCTTGCCGATCACCTTCGCGAGGCCGGACTCGAATTCAGCAGCGAGGTGTTTGAAGCGCTCGCCGCCGGGGCTAAGCGGCTAGCGCGGGGACCCTGTCGACTCCCGGGCCCCAAGGAATCCCGGTCGCCGTCCGTCTCGCTGTCACGACGGAGCGGACGCACGGAGCCGGGGCGATGAGGATGCTAGGTCAGGGCGATTCAGCTGCGGCTTATCGCGGTCAGGAACCGAACGCCACTCTACCGAGTGCCGTCGCAACCAGGCCTAAGGCGAGTCCACCCATCACTTTGGTCAGCCGCCAGATGCGGGTCTCGCCTCGAGGAGCCACCTCCAGAGCTGGATAGGCCCAGAATCCCGCGACGGCCACGGCTATGAGTACGAGGGGGAACGCGATTACCAGCACGGATGAGAATTCGGGATCCTTCAACACAAGGTAGTAGGTGAAGGTGGTCACGAATATAACGGCGACCCCAAAGGCCGCGCCACTCGCGGCCTGCAACCGACGGTAGTAACCCTCGCCACGGCCAGCCCGAGCCCCGCCTCGCTTAAGTGCTGCCGTCATTGCCGACACAGCCGCCTCGACCGCCAGCGGCGAACGCCCTAGGACCTCGAGGGTTACCCCCTCATACTTGATCAAGTCATCCGGCTTGAACACCTTCTGAGGCCGTTGAAGCCGCACGACGACGTGCATCTCGGGTCCGACAACGTCGATTTGGATCGATGCGAACCGACGAAGCGCATCGATCGTTACGTCGTGCACGAAATCGCGGGCCGAGGCAAACATCTCGTGGTCCCCGTCGACCTCTACGTCGATCATGCAGGTGGCCTGACCCTCGTCCCCAGAGTTGGAGTTCGGCTCGATGGGGAACGTCAGGAGGGCCGACTGGACGCGCTTCTCGCCGAGAGTGGCGTTGAGGTTCTCGTACTCCTCGGCCAACCGGCGAACCTGCGCCGCTGTGAGGCTGGCGCAGCGCGCGGCCACACGTGCAACGTGCGCGAGAAGCTCGGGAGATCCGCGCCACGATCTCCAACGACGGGTTGATCTGACTGAGTGGCCGACCCGCTCCGCACCTGACGGAGAGGACTGCACGTCGTTGTCAACGACGACTGACTGCATTGAGGGATTCTCACGCGGTCGTCAATATGTGCGGCCGCGCGGAGGCAGTCCGACCGCGACTACAATCGACTCCCGCGGCGTGAGTACCGGACGCTGGCCGACAGCCAAGGTCAGGAGGTACTTCGATGTCCCGCCGATCGACCCCCGAACGCATCGACGAGGCCCGCCACGCTGCTACCCGGCGTCGGCTGATCCTTGCTGGCGTGACCGAGGCGAACGCCGATGCCTGGATCGCCGCGTGGGAGGCTCAGGCGGCGCGTGATGGGCTACCGCGCGACGGAGCTTACTGGGAGCGCGGCTGGGCGTGGATCGCCGCGGAGCGACAGGCACGACCGTAGAGTGATCCCAAGAACGGAGGGCGATTGGGATATGTCGTACAACATCGGGGCTCCGGAGGTCGTGATGGCGGCCATCATCGTTGCGATCGTCGCCGCTGTCCTGTACTTCCGTCGACGCCGGTAACGCCTAGCCGGCCCTCAGCCGCCGCCGAGCGGCCCGATCCGTGAGTGAGGGTGCCGGCAGTACGCTCGACGGGCGCCTTCTCCCCCTCGACGATGGTGGTGCGGCCGCGCCAGTGCCGGGCGCGTCACGTACGCTCGCCAGGTGAGCAGGCAAGAACCGTGCGGACAGCTCGTTCGTCTGGACCATCGTGAAGCCTGACGCCGCTCCTTTACCCGGAAGTTCCAAGGCAAACGCGATGGCGCCGCTCGATGCGCGCAGGGCGCACTTCGTCGTACTCGCGTCACCGGAGCTCGATCGAGCCTACCGGCTCGCGGGTCTGCTGCTCGGGGGCGCGAGCGACGCCGAGGAGGCCGTCCAGGAAGCGCTCGCCACGGCGTGGCGGTCCTTCGGCTCGCTGCGAGACGCGGACCAATTCGGTGCCTGGTTCGACCGGATCCTCGTCAACGGCTGCCGGGACCGGCTTCGGCGGCGGAAGGTCGTGCGGTTCGTGCCGATCGAGGGAGCCCCAGAGGCTGCGGTGGCGGACCCGTTCTCCGCCGTGCTCCAGCGTGACGCTGTGCTCCGCCACCTTGCGGTCCTGGACCCTGACGAACTCGCGATCGTCCTCCTCCATTACTGGGCCGATCTGCGGCTCGAGGATGTCGGCGTCCGCCTGGGTCTCCCGGTCGGGACGGTGAAGTCAAGGCTGCACCGCGGCCTCGATCGGATGCGCGCACAGCTCCCCGCGGAGGTCACCCGATGACCGACTTCGAACGCGACCTGCACGACCGTCTCCACCGTGCCCGGCTTCCCGACGCCCCTCAGACGCTCATCCGAGCAATGGACGAGATCGTGCTCACGCCGGAGCCGGTCCGGCACCGCGGCTCGCGGCCGCTTGCCTTGCTCATGGTCGCCGCCGTTATCGGGGGGAGCGGGATCCTCGTCGCGTCCGGAGCGATGGACCCTGAACCGACTGACGACCCGGCCGGCGCCGACCTCGTCGGCAGCCGTCCTGGAGACGCCGGCGTCCTCACCCATGGCGAGCCCCACGTCATCGCTCCCGGCCGGGGTCGATGGGCTCCACGTCTACACGGTGTCCGAGCTGCAGTTGGCTCGTGCGGCCGGAAGCCTCGCGGGCGGACCGATCGCGCTCGCCGGCTATTGGTCATATCTCGGGATCGCGCACAGTTGCGCACCACCCGACGCACCGCCGGGCGACCTCGAGATCTACTGCCACGACGGGGAGTACGGCATCACCGAGCGGAACGAGCCGGCAGCGGTCCTGACCAAGGACTCCCGGCTAGTGCCCGCCACGGGCCCCATGCTCACCCCATGGATCCCGAACGAGGACTGGGTAGTTCCGCTCGTATCTCTCCTGCCCGTCAACGGCCAGCCCTTCCCGCCGGTCCCGATCGTGGTCGTCGGCCACCTCGACGATGAGCGCGCAGCGGACTGCCGACCCGAGCAGCGGCAGCTGTGCAGTGATCAATTCGTCATCGACCGCCTGGTCGCCTTCGAGCCCCGGCGCCGTCCCGACGCCCGGCGTCACCCCGACGCCTTCGCCGTTCCCCTTCCATTCCCCGCCGCCCCTGAGCCTCGACCTCGCCGCGTGCGCGGATGTCGCGGGCACCAGCGACTTCAGCTTTCTGGGCTGGATGTCTGGTGACGAACTGGCGGCGCCGTTGGCGAGTGGCATCACGTTCGAGGGCGAGACCCTCGCCGTGGCGATCACCCGTTATCCCGTGGAACTGAGGTCACACCCTGGACCGTCGGCGGGCCCGGCGACATCGCGCGATGACGACGATGGCAAGCACTACCGGGTCATGGCCCGGCTCGTCTGCATCGCCCGCGAGTGGGACTGGCCGGTCCAGTTCGACACGATCAAGGGGTCGATCTACAGGCTGTATGACGACGGGGCGGTCGTCCCGACTGACAGCCCGTAGCGTTGAAGAGCGGCCGGGGCCTGTAAGGACGACGACCACGGCGGCATCTCTCGGCCCCGGACCGCCGCTCGAATCGGGAGCTTCCTTCGGCCGTCTTCAGCTAAACCATGCATTGACCCGGCACGACCTGAGGTTCAGTTTGGAAGGTGGAAGGCTGCCGCTCCGGAGGGTCCCGATGAAGGACACGACGGTCTATAGGCTCACGATCGAGGATCTCGATCCGACGTGGTCCGAATGGCATCTCAATCGCCTCCCCGATGTCCACGGGATGCCGGCCGGGACTGGGCACTTCTGGACCGACAGGAATGGTCACGCTGTCGACGGCTTCGAGGCTGGCGGCTCCTGTGGCGGCTGCGGCTGGCGGCCCGACGAAGACGCGGGTACTCGCCATGTCCCGCCGAGCCGATCCCGAACGTCTCGACGCGGCACGCTGCGCCGCGACGCGGAACCGGCTGATCGGCTGCGGCCTAGACGAGACGATCGCTGACCCTTGGACCGCCGCACGGGAGGCGCAGGCGGCCAGGGACGGCCTCGAGCGCGGGCGGCTATTGGGATCTTGCCTGGCGGTGGATCGCCGCGCAGCGCGGGCGCCGAGCGCGACCCTGAGCTCGCTAGTGCGGCGTAGGCAGGCCGACCGGACGGCCGGCGGGATCGGCAGCGGCGGGCATCAGCGCAAGCGCCGATTGCGTCGTTCGGTCGCTCGATCACCGGCGACGAGTCATCCGAGACGGGTGGACCCACTCAGGAACTAGGCGCCACGCGTCGCGCAGGTCGGCGTCCAACGAGCGCACGTTTGGTTCGAGGGACGCGAGGAACGCCCAATATCGACAGGAATGGTTCATTTCCTGTACGTGCGCCAACTCATGGAGCAACGCGTAACGCACCAGCCTTTTCGGAAGGAACAGGAGGCGGACGTTGAGGCTGATTCGGCCTGTGCGTGAACAGCTCGCCCATCGAGTTCGCTGCGAACAAATCGCCACGGCGGAGATGGGAAGCTCGCGATCGTTGGCGAGGGCCAGGAGCCACGGGACAATGCCCTTCTTAGTCTTACGCGAGAGCCAGCGTTCAAGCGCCTTGGAGACGCCAGGCCCATCGTCAAAGTCACCGGAGAGGACAAGTTGCTGCCCGGGCCGCTCGACGCCAATTATCCCTGCCCGATCGGTCTGGCGGTACACGATCGACCATTCCTCGCCAATCGCCCGCAGCGAAATTCGCTCCGGCCGTTCGCCCCGCCGGAAGCGGCGAAAGGAACTTGGCCTGGGTCCGAAGTCGCTCCTTCGTGCGGCGGATCCAATCCCGCTTGCTCGCAACGACAGACGGGACTCGGGCTTCGTCGAAGCCGTCCGGAACCACCACCACGAGCCCCTCGCGCGCCGACATCTTCAGACGGGGATACTTCGCTCGCGTGCTGACCTGCACCTGGTAGGCGACGGTCGTCATGCCTCGGCCTCCCCGACAAAGCGAACCTTCTTCAGCAGCCGGATGCATCGGTCGACGAAATCCTTGCCTTGGCCGTGCAGGTTGAGATCCTTGAAGCGGTCGCGAGCAGGATCGTGAACTCCCGATAAAGCTCAGTGTCCATGTAGCCTGGGCGTACCAGTTCGGGAAGCACAGCTCGGTCGCGCGGGCAACGATCGCCTCGCGCAACGGACTCGCATGCCTCGTGGCGAGATGCCCTCGACACGCTTGACTAACCTCGCTGCGCGATCGACTCTACGACCGGGCGCTGAGCTTCCTGGACGACCTCGACGACCTCGGTCGTCAGTTCGCTCGAGCTCCTTGAGGAGTGCGATCCCGGCGAGGGTGCCAGCGCGCTTCTGCTCGATGATGCGGTCGAGCGTTCGCTGAGCGGGCGGACGTCCTCGTCCTCGTCGAGGCGGACCCGGATCTCGCGTCGAGCATCGCCTCGATGTCGAGCGCCTTGGCGTCCGGCTCCAGCGTCTTCGATCTTGGTCAGGTAGTTCTCGTCGAGGACGTAGCTCGGAAATTCAGTCTCGAGCTCCTTGACATCGACGTGCTCGCGGATCAGTGCGCGGTCTTGGCGCCATCCTCGGGCGTGATCTCGAAGTGCTCCTTCGGATAGAACTTCTTGCGGTAGAGCATGTAGAACTTCACAAGCCAGGTGTAGTCCGCGAGGAAGTCGCGCAGTGACTCGTCCGGCTGGAGCATCTCGAAGAGGATCCGCACGCTGCCGGAACCGCTCCTCGAACTGCTCGCGACGCTCCTCGTCGTCGTTCAGCAGGAGCAGCGCCTTGCATGAGGGTGGCGTGCTTGCCGTCGCGTGTGATGCCTTCGAAGAGGGCGAGCAGCGCCGTGATCTGGTCGCGGAACCGCTCGCGGAGCGCCGAGAACGGGTAGGCGACGTCGCCAAGTTCGGCCTTGTCGAAGTTCAGCGCCTCATTGAGGTCCTCGAACACGCCGAAGTAGTCGAGGATGAGGCCGCTCTCCTTGATGTCCTTGTACGGCCGATTGACCCGCGCGATCGCCTGAAGCAGGGTGTGATCGCGCATCCCCTTGTCCAGGTACATGGTCTGCAGGATCGGGGCATCGAAGCCCGGTCAGCAGCATGTCGCAGACGATGAAGATCTCGGTCCGCCGGAAGCGATGCTCGGGCCGAGCACGATCCTCGGGCGCGAGCGGGGCCGGCTGCTTGAAATCCTCGATCGCGGTCTGTCGGTCGCCGCCGAGGTAGTGCCGCTTGCACGACCTCGGAGTCGTGGGCGAGGTCCTCGGAGATGACGATGCGAGTCAGATCGTCGAGGTCCTCGCCACCGAGCCGCTCCTGGAGCGCAGCGTCGAGGGCGACCTTGTAGAGGACGCACAGTCTCCTTGTCGCGGCAGACCAGCATCGCCTTGAAGCGATTCGGGCGGACGTGCTCGACGAAGTGAGTCGGCGACGTCGCTCCGCGACCTGGGCGATGCGCCGCGGATGCTTGAGGATCGCCTCGAGCTTCGCCTCGCTGCATGAGGAGGCGCCGCTCCTCGTCGCTTCGATCGGCGAAGAGCTCCTCGAACTTCGTGTCCAGGTCGGCGTGCGCGACCGTCCAGTCGGTGAGCCGGACCTCGTAGTGGATCGGCTTGGTGGCGCCGTCGCGGATCGAGTCCTCGATGCTGTAGCGGTCCATGTAGCGCTCGAACCTGTCCGGCGCCGATCTCTTGCCGAACGCGCGCGGCGTGTGCCGGTCGTTGAGTTCGATCGGCGTTCCGGTGAAGCCGAACATCGAGGCGTTCGGCATCGCCGTCCGCATGAAGACGCCCAGGTCGCCGTACTGCGTGCGGTGCGCCTCGTCCACGAGCACGATGACGTTGGCCCGAGCTGGTCATCTCCGGCTCGATGTCGTCGAACTTGTGGACGAGGGTCAGGATCACGCCGCGGTAGTCGCTGGCGAGCGAGGTCGCGGAGCTCGCGCTTCGTGCCGGCGACCGCGACGTTCTCGGTGTTGGTGCCGATACAGCTCGCCAGCCATCTGCTCCTCGAGCTGTTCGCGATCGACCACGATGACGAGCGTCGGCTGCTCGAGCGTCCGGGTGGTTCCACAGCTTCCGCGCGGCGAAGATCATGGTCAGCGACTTGCCGCTGCCCTGGGTGTGCCAGACGATGCCGCGCCGCTCGCCACTCGGCTTCTCGATGCCCAGGGCGCGATCGACGATCTTGTTGGCGGCTCGGAACTGCTGGTACCGGGCGACCTTCTTGATCGCGCTTGCCGTCCTCGACGTCGAAGACGATGAAGTTGGCGATGATGTCGAGCAGGTTGCCGCGGTCGAAGAGCCCGTAGAGGGTGCACTTCATCTCGTCGAACGACGAGATCTCCGTGTGCGGTGAGGGATCGCGCCACTGCTGCCAGTGCTGGAGGAGCGAGCCGGGCACGCCGTACTTCATCCGCAGCTCGTTGACGCCGACGCAGAAGCAGTTCGAGGCGTAGAGCTGCGGGATCTCGCGGTCGTAGCGATCGCACTGCTTTGCGCCTTCGGCCCAGTCGACGTGCCTCGCGCGGCGGTCTTTGCCTCGATGTCGACGACCGGGATGCCGTTGACGTAGAGCAGGATGTCGGGGCGGCGGCGCTCGATCCCTTGGATCCAGACCTGGTTGCTGGCCAGGAAGTCGTTCTGCGTCGGGGTCGTCGAAGTCGATCAGCTTGATCGTTCTGCGCGTTCTCGTCACGGGCCGAACTTCATCGTCTTCTCGCCCCGCAGCCATGAGATCCATTCCTGGTTGTCGCGGAGGGCCCGCAGCCGCGTGATGACCATGTTCGTCGCGCTCGTCATCGACGAGCGACGCCAGGATTGAGCGCCTTAAGGCGGTCCCGCAGGACGGGGATCAGCAGCATCTCCTGCTCGTCGCCGCCCCGGTACTCGGCGGTGACTCGATCGCCGTGCATGTACCGCCAGCCGAGCTCCGGCGACTGTCAGGTTGTCGAGGATCTCCTTCTCGACGGTCTTGTACTCGGTGAAGCTCATGCCGGAGTGGTCTCGGCGATAGCCTGCACGCGTCCGGTCAGAAGGTATGCTTTCAGCAGGGCACTGCGCGAGCCCGAGCGACCGCAGCCCGTTGCTGAGTCGCTGCCACTAGAACGCGCGCTCTGACGCGTCGATGCAAATCGACAATTCGCGCGCTGCTCATCGACGGTAGGCTTGCGGTATCAGCAATCGCGCGCAGCTGCCTGCGATTTGATCGTGTTCAAGCCGCTGCTCGTGTTGCAGACCGCGGCCCAGTGCCGCCGGGCGTGACTCAGAGTTGAGTGCGTGGATCGAGGAAGTCGCGGGATCAACGCTCGCATCGGAGACCCGGACGCGGAACAGGTGATTTTGGTAGGTGAGGCCATGCCTCGTGCTCGCTCACGAGCGCCGCACGGCCTATCTCACCGCTGTTCGCGTGACCTTCGACCGACCAAGATGTCCCCGAGCACGAGAGAGCTTCCTAGGGATCTCCGACTCCCACAGTTCCAAGTACCGAGGCTGACGCCGTCGACGATCGCTCCCCACGCTGAACATTCACCACCGTCAGATACCGATGACGGTCGCCTCCGTCGGAGCCCGGTCAGTGTTTAGCGTCACACCAGCCTCGATGTCCGCGATGCCGTGCTAAGCGGCACGATCTCCCGTGCTGCTCGACGTCGCGGCGTACCTTCTTCGGCAGCCACTCGATGATTGTCGTGTAGACGCCTTCAGCGCGAGCAATTGGCTAACGAGGGCTGTCTCCTCAATTGTTCGACCGCCTGGACCTGCTCGGTCGAACCGTTGCCTACAGTCAAGTCGGATGCGCTCGATCAGCTCCGCGATGCGGTGCCTGCTGGCATCTCAAGCGACGGGCGCGGGAGACGAATTTCGCAGATAGTCGCGGAAGATCCAGGTTGCGCATCTGCGTCGTCTGATGCTGCAAGCCGCTCGATGACTCCGCTCCGGTGCAAGTTCGAACAGGCACCAACCGACGAAATCGGGAACCATCTCCTTGTCGTCGATCCGTAGCAATTGGACGAAATTGCGAGTAGCCCATAGCCCGTCGAGGTCGGTGGCCGACTCGCACGATCCGCCCGACCGGTTGGCGCGGGCCGCCGCCAGACCGCTCGAGCAGGAAGTCACCCGCTCGAACCTCGAACCGAGCGGCGCGCTCCGCCGAGAACCTACGTGGAGCAACGTCAGTGAAATCGAGCTTCGCTGTAACTCGTGAAATTTGTCGAGCGAAGGACTTGCATACGGCACTTCGCCGCGCTCGTCGCCCCAATCGCCCGAGGTCGATCGTGCCAGAACGGCTCGGAGTGGCACCACGTCCCAGCTGATCAGGGATAGGGCCAAGGATGCTCCGGAATGGATGCGTGATCACCGAGTCGCCTCGTGGAAGCTCGGCGAGAAGCGACCGAAGCTCAGCCAAAGCCTCGTCAGCGTGCGTGTTCGCCGCCTCAACATCGTCGATGGCGGTCGCAAGTGGGATCGTCTGGCTCCGGGTCGAACGTGTGCACGTAACGCGGCAAATTCAGATTGAACTCGTTCTCCGTCGATCTCTTGGCGCTCCGCAACGCGTGAAGTAGCGGGCGGCCTCTTCAGGGTCTGAGCAGATCCGCACTAGGTCCGCAGCCGCCTCGCGGATATGGGCGATCTCGCGGTCGAATTCCTCCGCCGACCTCCGTTTCCTGCTCGGTCGCGCTCGAGCTGAAGCTTCCGTCAGCTCTTTGATGTTCGCGCTTCAGCTCCCGGATCCGGGCGGTATAGGCCTTCTTCGCGGCCGCGGTCGCAGTTCGCAGCGGCCGCCTTGTCCGAGGCGAGGCCCGATAGCGGACCGAAGAACGGGTGGTCGGCGTCGGCGATGCCTTCCACGTGGGTACGCGGTCGCCTCGAGGTCGGCGAGTTCGGCTTCGAGCGCGGGGAGCGCCTCAAGCAAGGGGCGCGTAAGCGTCCTCGATGTCCTGCAGACGCCGCTCTCGCTCAGTCTCCTCTTCGGCGATCGAGTGCTGCTTCATGCTCCGCCACGAGGGCACGCTCGCGAGCTCCAAGTCCCCGTACGCCCGCCACGGAACGAGGATCCGCATGAGGTCGGACGGTCGCAGGAGGTTCTGCGGGTTCGCTTTCTTGTAGTGCCGCGAAGCCCAGATCATGAGGATGCGGCCGGCGCGCTCCGCGGGCTTGCTCTTGTTGAGGACAACGAGGCAAGCCGGGACGTTGTTGCCGTAGAAGAGCTTCGAGGGCAGCACGATCACGCACTCGATGAGGTCTGCCTCGCACGAATCCGCTGACGGATGACGTACTCGGCGTCGGCCTTCTGTCGCCGACCATCCTCCTCCTCGGTCTGCTCCGGCTGGCCGCGGAATAGCACGCCCTGCGACATGACGACGATGGCGCGGCCGTCGTCCTTCAGCGATGCGACCACCTGCTGGAGCCAGGCGTAGTCGCCGTTGTCCCGCGGCGGCATGCCGTACGGGAACCGCTGGTGCGGGTCGCCCACCGATCGAGCTCGTCGTACCCCCAGTCCTCGAGCGAGAACGGAGGATTCATCACAATCCGGTCGAACTTCAGGAGCTTGTCGCCTTCATCGAGCAGCAAGCGGGACACGGATGCTGTCCTCGCGCTCGTGTGGTCCAGCTTTTCACGCCGTGAAGGATCATGTTGATCCGCGAGATGTTGTAGGTCGCGACGTTGCTCTCCTGCGCGTAGTAGCAGGAGGCGGTCCGGGTCGCCGCCGTGGCGGCGCACGTAGTTCCGTGGACTGGAGAGCAGGCCGCCGGAGCCGCTCGCCCAGTCGCAATCGAGTTGCCCTCCTGCGGCTCGATGATCTCCGCCATCAGGTACGCGACCTCGGCCGGCGTGTAGAACTCGCCGCTCGACTTGCCCGCCTTGCTGGCGAAGTTCCGGATCAGGTGCTCGTAGGCGTTACCGAAGACGTCGTCGGAGACGTGGGCGTGGTCGAACGGTCTGACCACGGAAGTGGTTGATCAGATTGATCAGCTTCTCGCGTGGGAGCTCATCGCTCTTGTTGAAGTCGATCTTGTTGGTGAGGATGCCGTCGAACTTCGGCTCGTTGGCTCGCTCGATCGCGATCATCGCCTCGTTGAGGGCTGTGCCGATCTCGTTCCGTGGCTTGGTGGCGACCTTGTCCCAGAGCACTTCGTCGGGCACGACGAAGTTGTGCATCCGCGGGTCCTCGGCCAGCTTCGCGTCGCCCGAGACGTTCGGTCAGCTTGCGGAGCTCCTCGAGGTAGACGTCGCTGATTCGCTTGAAGAACAGCAGGGCGAAGACGTAGCCGCGGAATTCCGAGTGGTCGACGTTCCCGCGCAGGATGTCGGCCGCCTTCTCGAGGAAGGCGTCGAGCTCGGCCTGGGTGAGCCGTCGTCGGGGGCGTTCCAATCTGACCGTCGCGCGGCGTGCCATGTCTCGACGAATGCCCTCCCCTTCAGGAAGTATGGAGCCATCTAGGGCTCGGTGAACCCTTTCGGCGCGGCAAGGTCCTGACCGGTGGCTCGCCTCAGCCTCCGATGGCCTCGCGCTCTCCGACCCTGGCGGCCCGGGCTCGAGCGCGGTACTCGCGCATCCAGGCCGCCTTGTAGCGGCGGCGGCGCTCGATGCTGGCCGCCTGCCGCGCGTGGCGGATCTCGGCCTTACGTACGGCCCTCACGAGGTCCTGCTCGGCCCACGACGCCTCGAGGAGGACACGCGCGGCGGCGGTCTGAGCCTCGAACGCCTCGATACCCGCTTCGCGGCTCTCGCGTTCGGCTGCTGCACGCTCTCGCATCCAGTAGGAATAGAACTTCTTCCAGTCCGGCGTCAGGTCGGCGCGGAGGACCAGCCAGCCCCGGGTCGGGTCGGCGATTTCAGCTCCTTTCCGGGCGATACGCCCGAATGCGTGGCCACTTTGTGGACTTCGGCGCGCGTTTGTGATTTTTTGAGGATATCGAGGGGTACAGCTCTCACCATGTGAGAAAAGCCACCCCCATCGCGGAACGATCCAAAGCACGCTGCCTGTTGCCGCTGGACAATCCGTGAGCGCGACAGCAAATCAGATTGAGTCCCAGCTGCAACTCGCCATGGAAAGTGGGGATATCGGACCGCCAGGGGTGTCCCCGACACTCTGCGGCAAGCCTGGCGCAGACACCGTGGACCATATCCGGCCGGGGTCGAAGGGCGGAGGCCACGAGGCATGGAACCTTCGGCCGGCTCATCGAACTTGCAATAGCTCACGAGGCAACCGAATTGAGCTGCCGCATGCGAGGCCGTCGCGATGGTGACCTCCGTACCCTTTTCCTCCTGGCCCCCAAATCACCCCCCTCTGATAGTGCACGGATTTATAGAAGTCCCCACTGACCACGCTCCAGCACGGGATGGGCATAAATCGACAACCCAGACGCCCGGAGTAACATCTCGTCGCAGGGCGCGGAAGCGGGGGCGATGACCGACTGAGAGGCGCCCAAAATGCCTGTCACGGTAACCGAGATCTGGCGCTACCCGGTGAAGTCGATGGGCGGTGAACGCCTCGACAACGTCGCCGTGGATGAGCGCGGCATGTTCGCCGACCGGATGTGGGCGGTTCGAGATCCGGAGCTGGGCTCGATCACGACCGCACGACGCCGGCCTGCGCTGCTGAGGTGCGGCGCCCGCTACGCGGCCGATCCGTTGGGGTCCGCCCCGGAAGTCGTCGTCGTGTTGCCCGACGGCGAGGAGATCTCGAGCGCCGATCCGGCGGTGCATGCCCTGCTTTCGGAGCTGGTCGGCAGCGAGGTCCGGCTCGAGCCGATACCTCCTCCTTCCGATAAGGATGCATACCGGGCGCCGCGAGAGACCAAGGCCTCGATCCGCGCGCACTTCGGGCTCGCCGAGGACGAGCCGCTGCCTGACCTCAGCGTGTTTCCGCTCCGCAAGCTCGCCGACTTGAGTCGGTACGTCACGCCAGTCGGTTCGCTTTTCGACGCCTATCCGGTGCACGTGATCACTCGCGCCAGCCTGGCAGCGATGGCCGCGCTCACGCCGGGATCCGACTTCGATGTTCGCCGGTTCCGGCCCAACCTCGTCGTCGACACCGAACCGGGCGACGATTTGCCCGAGAACAGCTGGTGCAACGCCGACCTCGACCTGCCGAACGCAGGTCTGCACGGCGAGATCCCCACGCTGCGTTGCGTCATGCCTACCCGCGAGCAGCGCGAGCTCCCGACAGACATCCAAGTGATGCGCACCGTGGCAAAGCACGCGAACCGCTGCCTCGGAATCTATGCGACGGTGAGCAGCCCGGGCACCATCGGCGTTGGTGACGAAATCGTGGTACGCCGGCCTGCCTCGCCGTCCCGCCCTGAGGCCATGACCCGAGTCGGCGCGCGCAGCCTGAAGCGCGGCGTCCTCCGCGCGGCCAACGCGATCATGCCGAAGGAGTAGGCGGACCGTAACTCAGCGGGGGGGCTATCTCGATCGAGACGGTGTACGGGGCGGTGCCTCTGCCGGTGGACAGCGGTACCCGCTTCAGTGCACAGAGGCCGCCCCATTCCTCAATGCCCGACGTGCCGTAGCAGCCCACCCCCTCGGTCGCCAAGCCCCGCCGCTAGGCACGAACCAGATATCCGCGCCGCGATCGGTGAGCACGGAGATCCATCCGACCGGCCTGCCCCAATGGCGGTCAAGCACTGGCGCCTTCGTCGGTTCGGGCGTTTCGGTCGGCGTCTCGTTCGCCGCTCCACGGCCGCGCTTGCCGGAGTTCCGTGCGGGCGATCCGTTCGCGCTCTCGCTGGCGGGCGGCTTCGATGCGGGCTGCGTTGCGTCGGGCGTCCATTGCGTGTCCTCCGCTGCGGTCTCTGAGGAGTCGATCATCTGGGTTCCTCCTGTTCGGCCCGGTAGTCGGTGGTCATCAGTTGGCCCTTACCGTCGGCGGATACTTGGACGGTGGGTTAGGCTCGCAAGCCCGATAGCGCGCGTACCGAACCGCGAAGCACGGACGGCACAGGCGATCGTGCTCCCATGAATTGAGTGGCCCGACCCGGGTCGGGTGATTGCAGTCCTGACAACGGTTCATGCGTTCAGTCCTCTATTGAGTGGTACCGGCTCGTCACGCCGTCCCGTAGCCTTCGTCGTTATCCAACCCGTTACCCCCGCTAAAACCCTTTACCCCGTTACCTTCCGCACGTTCCTGGTAACGGGGTAACGGGTCTGGCAGGGACGTACGGCGGTTCCGGTAGGTAGCGGTCCCAGGAGTCCGCGAACGACTCTCGCAGGAACCCTCGGGCGGGTGTCGCCAGCAAACCTTCAGCTGGATTCGACCGGATGCCGAACGGCCGCAGATAGCGCAGGCGAGGCCGATCGGCGCGTCAACGGCTTGTGATCGTCCACCCAGGGCGACTCCTCGTCTTCCTTGAGAGCGTCGATCAGCGCCGCGGTGGCGAGCCGATCCACCTCCGAGGCGATCGAAGACGACGCGGGTGTCCGCGAGCATCCGCAGCCCGAGCGAGCTCGTCATCGGCGCGATCGGCGTGGAGGATGACGGCCGCGGCCCGAGCACGAGCCGGCCACCGATCCGCCGGCTGCATCGGCTATCGCGAGGAGCGGCTCCCAGGCATCGGCGGCGCGATCCGGGCAGCTCGTCGGGCACAACGGCTTCACGAGCCGGTGGTGACGCCGCGCAGTTGCGGCCTCGAGCATCCGTGACGATGGCTCGGCCTCGCGGCCGGCTCCCGACCTCGCGGAACTTCTCGACCTTCTCGCTGCGCTTCTTCTTGAGCATCCGGACCGGGATGCTCCGGTCGGCGACGGTGTCGGGCAGCTTGCCGATGCCAGCCAAGGCCCGCGGCCCGAAGACCGGGAACATCTTGACCTCGTGCTTGTTCCCCGTCGACACCGTCCGCGGGACCTTCGCGCCGCGACGATGGCCGGCGTTGATGATCGCGCGAACCTCCTCGTACTTGTCCGATCCGGTCGCGGAACACCGCATCCAGCTCGTCGAGCAGGAGCGGCGTGTTGGGATCGGCCTCGAGCATCCGATAGATCGTCGAGGCGGTCGGGATGATGAAGATCTCCGGCCGCCCGCGTGCCAGCAGCCGCAGGCATTCGAGGCAGCCTGGTCTTGCCGCTGCCTTTCTCCGGGCTGCGTCGACGCCGAGGTACGGGGTCGCGTCGGCCTAGCTCGAGGAGCGTAGGTGTGGGCGATCCACAGCACCACCGCGACCATCGGCCTCAGGCCGACCGAACACGACAAACCGCCGCAGGAAGGTCTCGACGCCAGCCAGCGACGACTGCGAGCGTCGGGACCGGCGGCTGCTCGATAAACAGGCGCAGCCAACGAGCAACAGCTCGCGCAGCTCCTCCTCCGTGTGTCCGGCGTCGAGCCAGTCCGATACATCGCCTTTCTCGGGTAGCTCTGGCAAGCTCCAGGAGCCGAATCCCGCTGGCGATGCCGTGCAGCTTTCGGGCGATGTCAGTCGGCACGCGATTGCGACCGGCGTCGTCGTTGTCGGCGATGACGCAGTACGTTGACGGTCGCGCAGATATTCGGAGAGCTCCGGCTGCCATTTGCCGGCACCGCCGCTGTTCGTCGTCGCGATGAACCCCATCGACGATCGAGTCGGTCGGCGTCCTTCTCCCCCTCGACGACGATCACGCCCTTCGGTCGAAGCGATGCAGCTCGGGCAGATCGGTACGGGAGACGCTGCGCCTGTCGCCGATCTTGCGAGCCGTCCGGGCCGTACTGTCGGGAACTGCTTGTCCCGCGTGGCGCTCGACGTAGTAAGCGAGCGTTCCGTCAGCGGCGAGATACTCGTATCGGCGGGTGAACGGGCTGGCGCCGGAGTCGCGACGGGCCAGCGTGCCCGTTCGTCCTCGGAGGGGCGACGCCCGGATCGACGGCCGCAATGACCTGCTCAAAGGTGCATCCGGCATGGCAGTAGGCCAGGAGTTCCCGTCCCGATCGTCGATCTTCAGGGACTGGTGGCGGTCCTCATGGGCAGGACAGCGGGCGATCCAGCCCGCGCCCTGGCGCTTCACCCCGTCGAGCTGCGCGACGAGTTCCGCGGAGGTCATGCCGCGTCCATCGCCTTCTTGCTCGATCATCGCCAGCGCTCGACGGGTCGCCCGACGACGTCTTCCTGCGGGTTCATAGGCCTCGAGGGCCACGGCCAGCCAGTCGAGTGCGGCGCTCATCTGCGGGTCGTAACATCGGGTATGACAGCAATGCCGATGGTGCGGAAGTTGGGTGGTAGGCCGCCCGGTGGCAGGGGTCCGATTGAGCATTGACGGTCTCCTGTCCGGAGCCGTGCGGAAGGTGACGCTGCCCGGCTCCTTCGTTTGGGCCTCAGGCGACGGCCTTGGGGCCGGCGATCGCTTGTGGATCGGCCAGGAGCCGGTCAAGCGCGGACTTCGGAACGAGCATTCGCTTACCGATGCGAATGACCGGCAGCGCGCCCGTCCGCGCGGCCTCATATGCGCTGCCCCGACTGATTCCGAGTACCTGTCGAGCCTCCTCGATGGTCAGCGTTTGTCGGTCGGTCACGTCATCCCTCATTGCTCTGCGTGCCCTTTTGGGCGTTGCATAAACGCAGCGTATCAGTCAGTATCCGCATGTCCACGGCCCACATGCGCAGATAAGGGGCCACATGACGCAGCAACCGAGGCGAGGCGCGAATACCGACCCGGACATCCGCGAGGCCATCGAGGAGCTCGCCCGTGCCGAGTTCAGCGCGCCCGCGATTTAACGCAAGCTGATGACGATCGAGGACTTCAAACCGCGGGTGCCGACGAGTCTCCGAACGATCCAGGCGATCGCGCAGCGGGCGCGACGCCACCCTGGCGAACGCTGGCATCTGGACTCCTACAACGCTGACGACGCTTCGCTACTCCTCCCGGTCATCGCCGCCTGCATTGAGTTCTCCGAGGGCCAGATCCGGTTCCTGACGCGGCACGAGGCGGACATCGCGCTGACAATCCTGCGAGCCGCGCCCGACATTCCGCCGCAGGAGGTTCGCCGTCTCTATATGGCAGTTCGCGGGCGACGAAGAACGACTCGGCGTCACGAACTTCCTCGCGTTCGCCCCGTGGCGCAGCGGCGCACGCCGACGAGGAGCGCTACCTACACGCGTTCAATTCGGGATGGATCGACCGATTCCTGTATCCAGGCCTCAACTTCGCCATGAAACGAACCCCGCAGGAGTCTGCCAAGCGGCGGGCGACGCGCGCCAAGAACGAGGAGGAACGATCATGAGAGGCTCGATCCGACAACGGGGCAAGGGCTCGTGGACCGTCATCGTCGATCTCGGCTCCGATCCCGTCGACCGGCAAGCGCCGGCAGATGTGGAGGTCCGTGAAGGGGCCGAAGCGAGACGCCGAGGCGATGCTCGTTCAGCTCCTCCACGAGCGCGATACCGGCGTCGAGCGCCCCATCGGGCAAGCTGACCGTCGGCGACTATCTCGAACGCTGGCTGGACGACTACGTCGGGTCGAACCTCGCCCCGAAGACATACGATCTGCCTATCGCGACGCCATTCGCAGTCCACTTCGTTCCGGCGCTCGGTCCGCTCGAGCTGACGGCGCTCCGTCCGACGCACATCCAGAGGCTCTACTCGCGGCTGCTCGAGTCGGGCCGTCGCGATGGGCGCGGCGGCTCGCGCCTCGGTCCTGCCGTTACCACCAGATCCTTCACGCGGCGCTCCACCAGGCCGTGCGCTGGCAGCTCCTCATCCGCTACCCGGCAGATGCCGTCGAGCCACCGCGAGCGGTTCGTCGCCAGATGCCGACCGTCGACCCCCGAGCAGGCCCGCGCCTGATGGCGGCGGCCGACACCACACCGCACGGCGTCGTTCGTTCGCCTCGCCTTCCTGACCGGGATGCGCCGGGGAGAGCTGCTCGGCCTCCGCTGGTCCGACATCGACCTGGATGGCGCCTCGATCCATGTCCAACAGACCGCGCAGCGGATCGCCGGTCAGGGCATCGTCTTCCGTCACCCGAAGACACGGCTCTCGCGGCGGGCGATTGCGCTGTCGCCGGATGCTGTCGCTCGTTCTCCGCCGGTCACCGACGTCCGGCAGGCGGAAGCGCGGTTCCTCGCAGGACCGGCATATGGCGACCTCGATCTCGTGTTCGCGACCGGGATCGGTACACCGATAGAGCCGGGGAACCTGCGCCGCTCGTGGCAACGGATCGTCGGGGTCGCGCCGGCCTCTCGCACCTGCGGATCCACGACATGCGCCATGCTCATGCGACGATCATGCTCGGCCAGGGGGTTCACCCCAAGATCGTCAGCGAGCGTTTGGGCCACGCGAGCGTGAATATCACCCTGGACACCTACTCCCACGTCCTGCCCGGACTTCAGGCAGCCGCCGCCGCGGCAGCTCGACGCCGCGTCCTCGCCGAACCCGGCGGTCGCCGAGGCTCGTTAGCAATCTGTTAGCAGGGACTCGAATCGCCCTCCCGGTCGGATGGACCGTCAGGAGGGCCATTTCGTGCGTGGAACGTGGTGGGCGGTACTGGACTCGAACCAGTGACTTCCTCGGTGTAAGCGAGGCGCTCTAACCAACTGAGCTAACCGCCCGCGCGAAGGATAGCGGCTCCGGGCCGTTCTGCTGCCCTCGCGATCGTGGGGGCGACGTGCGGCGCGGTTGCCGGGGCGCGTTCGGCAGTTGTTAGGGAAGTGCAGGTGTGGTGCCCAGGCCGGGACTTGAACCCGGATGAGTTGCCTCATACGCCCCTCAAACGTACGCGTATACCAATTCCGCCACCTGGGCAGGTGTGTTCGCAGCCGTCAACGGGTTCAGTGGTGAGGTGGTACCGAGGAAGGGACTTGAACCCATACGCCCTTGCGGGCACTAGCTCCTGAAGCTAGCGCGTCTGCCAATTTCGCCACCTCGGCGTCGACCCGTAGCGATCGGTTCGCACGTGCTCACCGGTCGTTCGCGAGGCGCCATGTTAGCACGTCCCAGAAACGATCCGAGGGGTCGCCGACTGGCTGGACGACCACGTCCTGAAGGACGTTTCGGGCCACGACGACCTCGTCGGCGAAGGCCAGGGGGAGGATGTATTCGCCCAGGGACAGCTGCGTCTGGAGGGCCGTATAGGCGGCCTTTCGAGCCTCCGGTGTACCTGGCTTGCGAGCCGCCGCGAGCAGCCCGTCGAGCGTCGAATCCTGGAGGCCGATGAGGTTCAGGCCGCCCGTCCTCGTCTGGCTCGATGCGAGCAGCGGATAGAGGTCCGGATCGAGGCCGACCGACATGTCGATGACGGCGGCGGTGAACTTGCCTTCACGCAGCCGCTCTGTGAGCGATGATCCGGGATCGGTCTCGACGAGCGTCACGGTGAAGCCGAGGGCCTCCCAGTTGGCGGCGACCTGCTCGGCGACGACATGGAGGCTCGGGTTCATCTCGCGGTCCGGCGTGAGCAGCTCGATCGTGTACGGCGTCGTCGCTTTCGGCGGCCGCCACCTGTCGTCGACCTTCGTCCAGCCCGCCTTCGTGAGGGCAGCCGCCGCGGCGGCCGGGTCATGGGCCACGGGAACGCTCGCCGCCCGATCGAACGCCCACGAGGTCGGCGGAATGGGCGAGTCCGCCGGCGTGGCCATCCCGCCGAACGCTTCGGCGACGATCGCGCCGCGGTCGAGTCCCGCGAGTAGCGCCTTCCGGACAGCCGGGTCGCGGAGCTCGAGATGTCCGACCGCGCAGGTTGAGCAGGACGGCGGTCAAGGTGGTGCCGGGGGATCGGAGAGTGCGCGTGCCATCGACCGTGGCGACGACATTGGCCGCCTCGGCCGGCGGCAGACCGGAGACCACGTCGATGTCGCCAGCCGCGAAGGCATCGGTCAGGGCCGCCACATCGTCGAAATAGCGGAACTCGAGCCGCGAGAGCCGCGGCGCAGCGATCGCCGGTCGTTTCGTCGCCCCTGGGGTTGCGAGCGCGTCGGTAGGCGGAGGGGCGGATTGGCTAGGCTCGGCGCCGTCGGGACCGGCCAGATCGATCGACGCCGCCGGCTCCAGGACAGCATGATCGGCGTCGAGCTCGGCCATGACGAACGGTCCGGAGCCGATCGGAGCCTGCCCGAGTGGGTCGTCGGCGAGCGACTCGATCGGCACGCCGCTCAACAGGTGCGCAGGCGCGATCGGCTGGGTGGCCAGCTGGAGGAAACCGCCCAGCGGCGTCGTCAGGTCGAATTGGACGGTCCGCTCGTCGACGGCGGTCGGCGTCACCTCGAGCCACGATCCGGCGCCAGGTCCCGTGTACGTCGGATCGCGCAGAACGTTTATCGTGAAGACCACGTCATGGGCGGTGATGGGCTCGCCGTCGTGCCAGCGAGCGTCCGGTCGGAGGCTGAAGGTCCAGGACTTGCCCGTCTCGTCGGTCGTCCAGCGAGCGGCGAGATCCGGGATCAGCGTGCCGTCCGGCCCCAGCTTGACCAGCCCCGAGAACGTCAGGGCGACAAGATCACGGTCGACCTGCGTTCGAGCGGCCAGGGGGGAGACGGCGAAGGGCCGGCCGATCGTGCCCTCGCGGTAGGGGGCAACCGGTTCGATCGTCGGAAGGGCCGACCGGGCAGGCGACGACACCGGCGAAAACGCCGGCATGCCGATCGCCAGCGCGACGACGGCGAGGACCAGGATGAGGCCACCGATGATGGCCTGGTCGTTACGGTTCATGTGTCACGCCGCCGCGGGTCGGGACTTGACCGGCAGCCGAACCAGTCCGCGGCTCAGACGACCGGCGAAAATGCGAACGACGCGAGTGAGAACAGCACGAACAGAACGAGCAGGATGATCGTGAACTGCCACAGTCGCCGCTCGACGCCACGCCGGCTGCGGTAGACAGCAGAATCACCGCCGAACGTGCCGGACAGGCCCACGCCCCGTGCCTGCAGCAGGATGGCGGCGATCAGGGCAACGCTGACGATGATCTGGCCGATCGCCAGAAACGGATCCACGCGGAAGGACCTCCAAGACGGTACGGCGGCCGATGGTATCACGCTTCCGACGACCTCCCGGCCGACGGTGGTGACGAAGCCAGCGCCGGTGGGCCGGCCACAGGATCGACCAGCGAGTGGCCGGTCATCCCGACCCAGCGCTCCAGGCCGGCTAGCTCGACAATCGTGGGGGCGACGTCGGCAAGGACGCCGTCATGGAGTCGGCGCCCGGCGACCGCCCGGCCGATCGCCACTATCGGGACCGGATTGAGCGAGTGGGCCGTGACTGGGTGGCCTGCGGCGTCGCGCATCTCTTCGGCGTTGCCATGATCCGCGGTGATGATGAGGAGAGATCCGGGACCGTCCGGATCCGCGGTGTCGAGGCTGGCGAGGGCCGAGACGATCCGCCCGAGGCAACCATCGACGGCGGCGAGAGCTGCGATCGTGGCGTCCCAGACCCCGGTGTGGCCGACCATGTCCGGATTGGCGAAGTTCGCGACGATGAAGTCGTAGGTGTCGGGGCCGATCGCCTCCACCACCGCCTCGGCGACGCCATCGGCGCTCATCGCCGGCGCGAGGTCGTACGTCGCGACCTTCAGGCTGGGGATGAGGCGGCGGTCCTCGCCCGGCAGCGGCGCCTCCCGCCCACCGTTGAAGAAGTACGTCACGTGGGCGTACTTCTCCGTCTCGGCAACGTGCAACTGGCGCCATCCCGCGTCCGAGACGGCGTGGGCCAGGGAACGGACCTCCTCGGGCGGGAACGCGACCGCGACTGCCAGCGAGGCCTCGTATTCGGTCATCGTCACGACGAACAGGTCGCGGGGCCGGGGCCCGACCCGTTCCCGGTCGAAGGCGTCGAACTCGAGGTCGACGAGCGCATGCGTCAGTTGCCGAACCCGATCCGCGCGGAAGTTGGCGACGATCACGGGATCCCCGTCGCGAATGCGGCCGTCGATCCCCTCGATGACCGTCGGTAGAACGAACTCGTCGTTCTCGTCCCGCTCGTAGGCGCGCTCGATCGCCTCATTCGCGGAGCCGGCTCGCTCCCCTACCCCATGGACGATCGCGTCGTAGGCGCGGGCAATCCGTTCCCAGCGCTTGTCACGGTCCATCCCGTAGTAGCGGCCGCCGATGGTCGCGATCCGGGCGTCCGGGTGGGCGGTCGCGAGACGACGCTCGAAGTCGGCGACGAAGGCGATTGCGGAGCGCGGCGGCGTGTCGCGGCCGTCGAGCAGGGCGTGGAGGCGGACGTGCGGCGTGCCACGTCGGGCGGCCAGCTCAGCCAGGGCGACGAGGTGTCGATCGTTGGCATGGACGCCGCCCGGGCCGACGAGGCTGATGATGTGGAGACGACCTTCCGGCTCGGCTGCCCGGTCGCAGGCGGCAACCAGCGCGGGGCGTTCGAAGAACGAACGATCGGTGATCGCCGCATCGATCCGCGGCAGGTCCTGCAGCACCGGCCGGCCCGCTCCCAGATTCAGGTGGCCGACCTCGGAGTTGCCCATCTGGCCCGGCGGCAGCCCGACTGCATCCTCCGAGGCGCGAAGAATCGCGTGTGGCCAGCGCTCGAGGAGCCCCCGCCAGACGGGCATCGGGGAGGCGGCGATCGCATCGGCCGCGGGATCGCGCCCTACGCCGAAGCCGTCGAGGACCACGAGGACGATCGGCCTCGGCCTCGCCGGCCCGGTGTGAGGCGTGGCTTCGGTCACGAGGCCACGATCACGAGGCGGTGTACACGCGGCAGCGGATCACGCAATCGGACTCTCGGATCGGCGCGCATCAGCCGTGACGCCGGCCCGGGCGACGATTCCGGCCATCTCGTCGGGCTTGAGCGACGCGCCCCCGACGAGTGCGCCGTCGATCGAGGGTTCGGCCAGGAACTCCGCGATGTTCACCGCGGTGACGCTGCCGCCGTAGAGAACGGGCACGTCCTCGGCGCGATCGCCCCAGTCGATCGCCCGGAGCCCGTTGCGAATGGCGCCGGCCATTGCCGCGGCATCTGCACCGCGGGCGTTCTTGCCGGTCCCGATCGCCCACACGGGCTCATACGCGATCACGAGGCCGGCGGCCATGAGCGCATCCGCGTCGTTCGGCATGACGGCGCCCCACAGCTGGTCGACGACGACCGCCGCGGCCGCATCGCTGCCCGCCTCGCGAATGGCCAGCTGCTCGCCGATGCAGAGGATCGGCCGGAGCCTGGCCTCGATCGCCCGTGCGAGCTTCCCGGCGATCCGTTCGTCCGTCTCGGCGTGGTCCCGGCGCCGCTCGCTATGACCGACGATGACCCAGCTGGCGAGCCCGTCGAGCATCGCCGCGCTGATGTCGCCGGTGAATGCTCCGGCGACCTCGTGATGGATGTCCTGGGCGCCGACGGCGACGTCCTCGCCCGCATCCGAGAGCGCGTCGCGCACGGCGGCGAGGCAGACGAACGGCGGGCAGATGATCCGTTCCACGCCCGGCACCCGCGTCCGCGAGGCGATGGTCCGGGCCAGCTCGCCGGCGTCGGCCGGGGTGGTGTTCATCTTCCAGTTGGCGGCGACGATCACGGGACGCATCGTTCGGATCATGCCAGAGCGCGGCCGGATGGCGTCCCGCGGCTCTCGCGCGGCGTCCGCGCCGCCCGCGCCGCCCCTTGCGTTCGGCGCGAGGTCGATGCCGTTCGCCGCCCGGCACCCTCGTCGGGATGGAGGGCGAGTCGCTCGACTCGCTCGAGCGCCCGCTGGACGGCCGACCGGTGGAGGCCCAGCCGTTCTGCCAGCTCGGCGAGCGTGGCCTCGGGTGTTTCGCGGCGAGCGTCGGCCACGAGCCGGACGACGTAGGGCTGCTCAGCGAGCCGGCCGTCCCCGTCGAGCTCCCCGATCGCCGCGAGATGCCGGCCGGCCGCCCCGACAGCTCGTTGGAGATTGGCGGATTCCGCGTTCAGGACGCGATTCAGGTCGCCCCGCAGCGCCCGCGAGACCTGCCGGGCCTCGAGCTCCAGGAGCGCGCCGCCGGCCCCGATCCGTCGAAGGAACAGCCCCACCGTGTCGCCGCTCTTCCACGTCACCACGCCGCGGCCGCGCCGGATGCGCCACGATGCCGGCAGGCCGACCTCGCCCAGCCGCTCGGCCAGCGACGGCGCCTCGGCCGGGTCGACGACGAACTCGAGATGCGTCCGACCGCTCGCCAGGCTGAGGGACCCGCGGGCCAGGAAGAGCCCGCGCAGGTAGGCCATCCGGCAGTGCTCGGCGGCGGCCGGCCAGTCGAACGGCTCCCGGTTGCCATTGGAGGGGCCGGAGGGATCGCCCGTCGCGGCCCGGCCACGGGCGCCGCGACGACCGAGGCGGATCGCCAACCTGGCGACGGGTCCCTCGCGGGCCGGCGTCGCGGAGGCGAGTCCTACCGCCTCGGACCGCCGGTCGCAGGGCCGAGCTGGATCGATCGCCGCGAGCTCCGATCGGAGGGCGGTGACGAGGTCGCGTTCGGAGCGGGTCACTCGCTCAGGCCGTCCGGGCGACGCCGCCCAATCGTCGACGCGACCCGCTCTCACGCTCGTACAAGCGGACGACGGCGGCTGCCAGCCGCGCCGGGTCGTGGTGGTGGGCGTTGTCCGGGTCGACGACGTCGTCGAGGATGAGTTTCGGCGGTGCGGCGACCGCCGGCGGCCAGCGCAACTTGACGGGCTCCGCCGGGTAGTCGCTCGGGACCTTGGCGCCGAAGTGGCTGTTCGCGAGCACGGCATCGACGATCCCCGGCCCGGCGTGGCCGACGAGGGCATCCACGTGCGCCGCCAGGTCGAAGCCGGTCGTCTCGCCGTGCTGGGTCGCGACGTTGCAGACGAACACGCGCACCGCACCGGACGCGGCGATGGCGTCGCGGATTTCGGGCAGGAGGAGGCTCGGCAGCAGGCTCGTGTAGAGGCTGCCCGGGCCGAGGACGATCAGCTCCGCCTCGGCGATCGCTGCCAGGGCATCCTCGGAAGCATGCACGTCGTCCGGCGTCACCCAGGCCCGGGCGATCGACGAGACGTTGGCGATCCGCGACTGGCCGTCGATGACCGTTCCATCCGCAAGCTCGGCGTGGAGCGTCAGCGGCGTCGCGGTCGCCGGCAGGACCTGGCCGCGGACCGCGAGGACGCGGTTCATTTGCCTGACGCCTTCCTCGAAGTCGCCGCCCTCGACCGCGGTCATCGCCGCGATGAGCAGGTTGCCGACCGCGTGACCGCCGAGCGATCCGCCGGCCTCGGGCGCCGGATCCGAGGCACGGCCGGGAAATCGATACTGGAGCAGCTCGCTCATGAGCGGCTCGGCATCAGCAAGGGCGGCTATGCATCGACGGATATCGCCGACCGGCGGGATCCCGAGCTCTTCTCGGAGCACCCCAGACGACCCGCCGTCATCGGCGACCGCCACGACCGCCGTCAGGTTGCTCGTGTGCTCCTTGAGACCGCGCAGCAGCGTCGACAGGCCGGTACCGCCGCCGATCGCCACGATCCGCGGCCCGCGGGCCAGGAACCGCTTCTGGTAGATGAGCTCGACGAGCGGCCCGGCCTCGGCCGATCGGAAGGGATCCGTGAGCGCCCGGGCGGCGCGGTAGGCCCCGAGCGCGACGAGGAAGAGCCCGACGAGTCCGACGGTCAGCCCGCGAAGCGGGTACGGCAGGAATTGGAGTGTGACCGCGTCGAGCACGAACTGGGCAAGGCCGCCTGGTTGCAGGTCGCGACTCGCCTGGCGGATGAGATGGGCGGCGCCGAGGGCGAGCAGCAGCAGCCCGACAAAGACCACGAGCAGCCAGCGCTTGACGCCGATCCCCGGCGTGAGCCAGCGCCGGAGGTTGTGGCCGCCGGGTTGCCGCATCGGTCAGGCCCGCTCGAGCTCGCGGTGGAAGACCGCGACGGAGCCGAAGTCCTCTTCGCGCAGCCAGCTGGCAAGCTCCTCGGCCAGGGCGATCGAACGGTGGTAGCCGCCCGTGCAGCCGAGCGCGATCGTCAGCCGCGTCTTGCCCTCGCTCACGTAGGCCGGCAGCGCAAACGCGAGGAACTCGCGCAGGTAGCGCAGGAATTCCACGGCCACCGGCTGGTCGAGGACGTACTCACGGACGGCGTCGGTCAGGCCCGACAGCTGGCGCAGGCCTTCCACGTAGTAGGGGTTCTGCATGAACCGGACATCGAAGACGAGATCGGCCTCGAGCGGCACGCCGTACTTGAAGCCGAAGCTTATGAGCTGGATGGCAAGGCGATCCGGATCGGAGGCGTCGCCGAGCCTTGCGAAAATTCGCTCGCGCAGTTCGCGCAGCGACAGGTCCGACGTATCGATGACGACGTCGGCCTCGGCGCGGACGGGATCCAGGAGGCGCCGCTCCTCGACGATCGACGAGGCGATCCCGCGCTGGTCGGCCAGCGGGTGGCGATGGCGCGTCTCGGAGAAGCGCCGGATGAGCACCTCATCGCGGGCTTCGAGGAAGAACACCTGCGGCCGGATTCCGCGGCCCTCGAGCGCGCCGCGCATTGCCCCGAAGGCGACTGGCGCATTTCCTGCTCGGACATCGAGCACGATCGCGACCTTGTCGAACCGCTCGCGGTCGTCCGAGACCAGCTCCGCGAGATCGGGCAGGAGCTCGCCCGGCAGGTTGTCGACGACCGTGTAGCCGAGATCCTCGAACAGCTTCGCGGCCGCGGTCTTGCCGCCGCCGGACAGGCCGGTGACGATCGCCACGTGCTGCTGTTCGCCGAGAGCCGGTTCGGACGGTTCGTCGGCGTGCAGTTCGGATTCGTCTGACCGTCGGGCGGTGGCCATGCCGGTCAGTCTAGCGCCGGTTACTTGCCTGATCGGCGGATCGCGATGACTGTCAGCTCGAACAGGAGGTACATCGTCCCGCCAAGGATGATTGGGCTGACGATGTCGCCGCCCGGCGTCGCGAGCGCCGCGAACACCGCGATGACGAGGATGACGATGCGCCGCGACGCCCGGAGCCGGTCGGAGGTGGCGATGCCGACCCGCGACAGGCCGTAGAGGACGATCGGGAACTCCATCACGAGGCCGAAAGCGAGGAAGAGCGTCGTGACGAAGTCGAAATAGGGAACTGCGGCGAGGCGGTCGGCGGTGAGGTACTGGTCACTGAACTGAAGGAGGAACGTGATCGCGAACGGCAGGACGAACCAGGCTATGCCGACGCCGAGCGCGAAGAAGAAGAGCGCGAGCGGGACCCACGGCCGTAGCATCCGTCGCTCGCCGGCCGTGAGGCCGGGCGCGACGAACGCCCAGAGCTGGTAGAGGAGCACAGGCATCGCGAGGATGATCCCGATCACGACCGAGATTCGGAGGGTGATTGCGAACGCGTCGCCCGGCCCAAGTGCCTGGACCTGGCCGGAGGGCAAAATCAGGATCAGCGTGGCGCGGACCTGCGGCGCTACGTAGAAGCCGATTGCGCTACCTACGGCAACAGCGATGATCGAACGGACCAGTCGAGTCCGGAGCTCGCCGAGATGGTCGACGAGGGACATGACCTTCTCGGCCTCGGGCGCACCCGCGCCGGGCGCGGGGCTCGGCGGCGTCGGGAGGCGTTCTGGGACGCCGCCCTCACGCAGGGCGTCGGCGTCGGTCATAGCGGGCGGTGGGCCCCGCGACCTAGCGATTCGACTCGGTCGTCGGCTCGCTGGGCGGTGCCGAAGGCGGCGACTGCGGGGCTGGGGCCGGTGGGATCGGTGACGCGTCGACCCTCGTCGCGTCCTGCACGTCGGAAGACGCCTTGCGGAACTCGCGGATGCTCTTGCCGAGCGCCGACCCGACGTCGGGCAGCTTGCCCGGTCCGATCACGAGCAGCGCGATGACGAGGATGACGATCAGCTCCGGCGCTCCGATGTTGAACGGCATCGTGTCCGACTGAACCTCTCGCTTTGGGGAGCGTCGAGCCGACCGTGCGGCAGATGGCGCTCGCGGCGCCTAGGGTAGCACGGGGAGCCTGGCAGCCCACTCACGGGCGTTCGCGGCCATCGCCTCTCCGGGATCGGACGCATCGGCCGCCGCGGCGGCGATTCCCCGCGAGATGTTCACCAGGAGCCCGCCGCCCACGCCGGCCCCGCCCGGATCAGCCGTGGCCTGGCCATCCCGAAGAACAGGGCCGATCTCGCCGCCCTGCGCGCCGACTCCCGGCACGAGGAACGCAAGCCCGGGAGCGATCGCCCGGATCTCGCGCAGCTCCGTGGGCGCGGTCGCCCCCACGACGAGGCCGACCGTCCCGCCGGGGCCCCACTGCTGCACACGCCGGGCGACCCGGGCGTAGAGCGGCTCCTCAGGGGCGTCTTCGTCCCCGTCCGCGTCATCGGCGGCGGCCACGACGAGGGACTGGAGTTCGGCGGCGCCGGTGTTCGAGGTCCGGCAGAGGACATAGGCGAATCGATCGAGACGCTCGAACAACGGCTCAACGGCCTCGCCGCCGAGATACGGGTTCACGGTCACCGCGTCGGCGCCGAGCGCATCGAACAGCGCAACGGCCTGCCGCGCGGCCGTCGTCCCGATGTCGCCCCGCTTGGCGTCCATGATCACCGGCACGTCGGCCGGGATCCCGCCCCGGACCCGCTCGAGGGTGGCAAGTCCCGCCGACCCGAACGCCTCGAAGAACGCGAGATTCGGCTTTACCGCCGCCGCGAACGGGACCGCCGCCTCGAGGACGAGGCGGGCGAACCGTTCGATGCCCGCGAGGTCCTGGCCGAACCCATCCGGCAGGCTCGCCGGGTCAGGATCGAGCCCGACGCACAGGACGGTCCCGGTCTGCGCGGAGCGGCGGGCCAGCCGGGCGAGATAGGTGCCCGTGAATTCCGGGGCCGGTGTCGAGGGCTCCTCGGTCATGTCCCGTTGGTCGCGTTCACGGCGCCGTGGACGCGGGCGAGGACGAGGTTGGCGCGGCTGAGCTCGGTGCGGCTGAGGGGACGGGCAGCTCCTCGGCCGGGATGAACCAGCCTGGCCGCGATGCCGCGTCGAGCCCCGACACCTCGGTCAGGGAGGTTGTCTCGCCGATCGTCCAGCTGCCCGCCGCACCCTCGAGCGTTGCCAGCTTCAGGTCGACGATGCTGCCGTCGAGATGGAGGTAGGCGATGGCGTCGCCGGCCGGCGACCAGACCGGCGAGAAGGAGCCGTCGTCGTCGGTGACGCGAAGGACTTCGGCGCCCGTCGCGCCATCGAGGATGACGACGTCGGTGCCAAAGTTGTCCGTCCGTGTCGCGGCGATGTACTTCCCGTCAGGGGACGGTGCCGGCGAGATGTAGCCCGGTCCCGTTACGGTGAAGGATCGCTCGTTCTCGGGGTTGTACCGAATGATCTGAGGTGCGCCGCGGCTGCCGTCGCGGCCGTTCTTGACGAGGAGGAGGTAGCTCCCATCCGGCATCCACGCCGGGTCCTGGTGGCCGAGGGGCGCAGACTGCGCGAGCTTGAGCTTCCTGAACTTCCCAGTTTCAGTGTCATAGAACTGCATGACGACGTCGTTCGCACCCGGGTCGGTACCGTCCGAAACGACCGCGATCGTGTGCCCGTCCGGCGACAACACCGGCTGGCGCATCCAGAAGAACCAGAGGGATCTGCCGTCCTTGATCCGCCCGTTGACGATCCCTTCGACGTCGCCCTCGCCGTCTGTCCGGACGCGAAGGAGCTCGGGCGTCGCGAGGTCGTACCAGTTGAGACGACCGTCCACCGGGTACAACCCCTTGCCCGTCTGCTCGCGGATGAAATAGACCCACTCGCCGTCCGGCGAGAAGCTGGGCATCGAGTCCGCGCCCGCGTCAGTCAGCTGGCGCGCGTCCTTGCCGCTCTGGACCCAGATGTTGCCGGCCTTCGCATAGACGATCGTCCCCGGGAACGTCACCTCCGGCTCGACGATCACGACGTTCGACGGAGCCGGCGTCCGGGTTGTCCCGGACTGGACGCCCGGTCCGGCGGTCCCTCCGCCGAAGGGGATCTGATTGTTCATCAAGCTGAACGTCATCGCGGCAACGACCAGGAGGGCGATCGCCGGCGAGAATCGGCGCGACGTAGTCGCGTGCCGGACCCAGTCCGTACGGGTCGCGGGTGCCACGGACGGCGCTCGCTCGGCGCGTCACGCGGGTGCCCCGGCGGCGGTCAGGGGGTCCGCGCTGGCCGCTGCGGCCGCAGCCGTTGGTTCCGTCAGCCCGAGGATCACGGCCGCCTCGCGATGACTGCCGGAGGTGGCCACGTCGCGGATCTCCAGTTGCAGCGATTCGAAGCCACCGAATCGGCGGCTGGTCAGCTTGCCCACGACGTCGACGAGGTCGCCTTCGTTGACGGTCGTTGCAAGGTCGGATCGACCGAAGGCGATCCCGTCGAGGACGTCCAGTCGTCGCTTGAGCGTCAGCTGCGTGTGCCCGCCCGCGGCCTCGCGGACTTCGAGTGACCACCAGCCCGAGGACGGCCACGAGCGGTTCTGGATTCCCGGCTCCGCACGGCGCGAGGCGGGCGAGACTCCGGTGAAGCGCGTAGTCGATGTCGGCGGCCGGGAGCGCGAGGTCGATCGCAATGGCCGTCCGCGGGTCACGCGGCGCAGCAACCGCGGCGAGCGCCGTGAACCGCTCGGCGAACGCCGGCCATCGCTCAGTTGCGATCTCGAACCCGGCGGCGCCGGCATGGCCACCGTGCCGGATGAAAAGATCCGCGCAGGCCTCGAGGGCGGCACCGAGATCGAGGCTGCCGTCGCTCCGGCATGACGCCCGGATGACTGGCCCCAGCTCCGCCCCAACGACCGCCGGCCGCCCGAGCTCCTCCACCAGGCGCGAGGCAACGAGTCCGACGATCCCAACCGGCCAGGGACCGCGCGCGATCGTCACCGGGGCGTCCGGCGGGGGCGTTTCCACTCCCTCGACGAGCACCGCCATCGACGTCCTGGCCTCGCCGATCGCCTGCTTCGTCATGTCCCGGCGGCTCAGGTTCGCGGCCTCGAGCTCCGCCGCGAGTGCATCCGCCTCGGCTGCGTCCTCGGCGAGCAGCAGCCGGGCCGCGACGAGCGCCTCGCCCACCCGACCGGCGGCGTTGATCCGGGGCGCAAGGGCGAAGCTGATCGTTTCCATGTCGACGGCCGTGGCCGCGACGCCGGCGGAGGCAAGGAGGGCAACGATCCCCGGCCGCGGCTCGGTCCGGAGGCGCTCCAGGCCGAGCTGGACGATCGCCCGTGTCTCGCCGAGGATCGGGACGACGTCGGCGACGCTCCCGATCGTGGCGAGGTCAGTCAGCGCAAGGGCAGCCGCCGGACCGTCGGGCTCGTCCGCGAGAAGCAACTGCGCAAGCTTGAATGCGACGCCACTCCCGGCCAGCCGGCGTTCGGGATAGTGACTGTCGGCGCGCTGGGGATTGACGATCGCTACCGCCACCGGAAGCTCCGCCGGGACGCGGTGGTGGTCCGTGACGAGCACGTCGATCCCGAGCGCCTGCGCCTCCGCGATCTCGGGCAGGCTGGTCGTTCCGCAGTCGACCGTCACGATGACCGTGGCAAGCGCCTCGCCGGCGGCGGCGATGGCCGCATGGGACAGGCCATGCCCCTCGTCGAGCCGGCTGGGAACGTACGGGATTGCCTGCATGCCAAGCCGCCGGAACGTGATCGTCGAGGATCGCAAGGCCGGTCAGTCCGTCCGCGTCGAAATCCCCGAAGACGAGGATCCGCTCGCCGCTCTCGCGGGCTCGCGCGATCCGCGCCGCGAACACCTCAGCGTCGGGCAGGAGGCGCGGGTCATGGAGCGAATCCTGCGGGGCGGCGAAAAACCTGTCGAAGGCCGCGGCATCAAGCAGGCCGCGGCGTGCGAGTAGGCCTGCGACCCGTTCGTCCAGATTGTGATGCTCCGCCGCCGCAAGGAGGCCGGAGTCGGTGGCCATCGCGGCGGGGAACTGCCAGCGATAGCGGGGTTCGATCACGACGTCAGGATGCCACGACAGGCTTCACCGTGGCTGCACTGGCGCAGGAGGCGTCGCGCGGGGCGGCGATCGCGCTCGAGGCAGCGGTCGCGCGCGGTGCGGCGATCAGGAGACCGCGCGTCGGGTCCGCGGAGCGCGGGTCGAAGACGCCCGGCCATGCCGGCGATCGTCCCATTCCTGCCAGACAACGAGGATCGGTGCGGCATTGAAGATCGACGAGTAGGTCCCTGAGATGATCCCGAGGAGCAGGGCGAGAACGAAGTTCTGGATCGCCGACCCGCCGAAGAGGAGCAGCGCGAGGAGGGTCAGGACGACCGTGAAGCTCGTCATGATCGAACGGGCGAACGTCTGGAGGATCGAGTGGTTCACGACCTCCGCGAATGGCTCCCCGGCGTGGCGGGCACGGTTCTCGCGGATCCGGTCGAAGACGACGATCGTGTCGTGGACGCTGAAGCCGATGACTGTGAGCATCGCGGTCACGAACAGTGCGTCGATCTCGAAGTGGAAGAACGTCCCGAGGATCGCGAAGAAGCCGACGACGACGATCACGTCGTGAACGAGGGCGACGAGGGCCGTGACGCCGAACTTCACGTCGCGGAAGCGGTAGGTGATCCAGAGCAGGATGCCAAGCGAGCCGACGGCGATGAGGATCAAGGCCTGCTGGACGAGGTCGGAGCTGACGACGGGGCCGATCGTCGTCAGCGATCGCTGCGATTCGATCGGGCCGAGGGCGTCCTCGAGGGCGACGACCATCTCGCCGAGCTTGCCGTCGGTCGGGAGCTCCGTGTTGCCGGTAACGACCGGTGGGGACGCGCCCGGTGAGGCGCCTGGCGAGGCGCCGGGGCTGGCCCCGGCCGAGGGCGCCGGACTGGCCGACGGCGCCGGCGTAGGGCTGGGGCTGGCCGACGGAGCCGGGCTGACGCTAGGCGCGGCCGACCCGGACGGCGCTGCGGAGGGCGCAGCCGATGGGGCCGTCGACGCCGTAGCACCCGGACTGCCGGACGGGGCAAGGGTCGGTGGAGGCGTCGGCGACGGTGGCGCCTCGCTCAGGCCGATCGGCTCCGTCTTGATCTCGAGGAAGCCGTCGCCCGTCTGCAGGACGGACGCCTCCAGGCCGTTCGCAATGAACACCGCTCGAACTTGGTCCGTGGTCACGTTCTGGTTCGCGAAGCGGATCTCCCACTTCGTGCCGCCCGTGTAGTCGATCGTGAACTGGAGGCCCGCGTCCTTGCTCGCCAGCGGGGCGATGAAAATGAAGAACAGGCCGGGGAGGGTGATGATCGCCGAGATCAGGAAGTACCAGCGCCTCTTCCCGATGATGTCAAACACGCGAGCGAGCCTCTCGGCGCAGCGCCGTCCGGCCCTGACCGCGGGCGACGAACTCCTCCTCGGTGACGCCGTACAGCCATGGCCGCCGCGCCCAGTCCTGGGTCACGACGACGCGCAGGATCGTGCGAGTGACGGTGATCGCGCTGAACATCGAGACGAGCACGCCCAGGATGAGGACCAGGGCGAAGCCGCGGATCACGGACGACCCGAACAGGTACAGGATCGTCGCCGTGATGAGGCTCGACACGTTCGAGTCGAGGATCGAATTCCAGGCCCGTCCGAAGTCCCGCTTCGACGGCGGAGGGCAGCGACTTGCCGAGCCGCATCTCCTCCTTCATCCGTTCGAAGATGAGGATGTTGGCGTCGACCGCCATGCCGATCGACAGGACGAAACCGGCGACGCCGGCAAGGGTAAGGGTCACGGGAATCAACCGGAACAGGGCCAGGACCACCAGCGTGTAGTAGACGAGGGCGAAGCTCGCGATCAGCCCGGGCAGCCGGTAGTAGACCAGCATGAAGATGATCACGAGGGCGATTCCGATGGCGCCTGCCCTAAGGCTCTGGGCGAGGAACTGCTCGCCGAGGGTGGCGCGAGATCGTCGTGTTCGACAGCTCCACGATCGGGAATGGGAGCGAGCCGAACTGGAGGACGGTGACGAGCTCCGTGGCTTCCTTGAGCGGATAGCCCCCGATCGTGCCGCTCTGTGAGATCTGGACGTTGCCGCCGGAGATCGCCTGGTTGATGACGGGCGCGGAGATGACGCGCGAGTCGAGGACGATCGCGAAGTACTTGCCGACGTTGGCCGTCGTGTACTCCTCGAAGAGCTTCGCGCCCCGCTCCTTGAGCACGAAGTTGACCACGCGAGCGCCCGTCGTGCCGTCCTGGCCGATCGTCGCGCTGGAGAGCTCCTCGCCGCTGAACAGCGGTGGGTACTGAGTGAGGTCGACCTCCTGGTCCTTCTGCATCTGAACGTCGCCGAGGGGGACGAAGTCCAGGCGACCGGTCTGTCCGACGAGCCGGCGGATTGCATTCGGGTCCGAAACACCCGGGAGCTCGACGACGATCCGGTCGGCGCCCTGCGTCGTGATGAGCGGCTCGGCGACGCCCGTTGCGTTCACCCGCCGTTCGATGATTTCGCGGATGACCTCGAGATCCTCGGGCCGGGGAACCTTGTCGCCGACCGGCTTCGCCTGGTACTCCACGCGGAGGCCGCCCTGGAGGTCCAGCCCGAGCTTCGTCTCGATCGGTCGCTGGCCGTCGGCCGACGCCGCTGTCGGGCACGCGGAGGCCGGGAACGAAGTCGATTAGGAGCGCGGCAATGCCGATGACGAGGATGAGGAGGGGACCGGTCTTGCGCATCGACGGCGGATGATACACGGAACGGCTCCGTGGGCCGGATTTTCCTCTTCCCGGCCCAGTGAATTCGACGGTCACTGACGGAGCTCAGGCAGGCGATTGGCCGCGTGGTGCCCGGAAGTGGACCGCCACGAACGACGACGCGGTCGCGGCCGATCCGTTACGCCTCCAGCGTCTCCTTGATCCGCGCCGCGAGCGACGCCCCGATCCCCGGAACCGCCGCAATCTGCTCGACGGGCGCCTCCCGCACCCGTTTCGCCGAGCCGAAGACGCGCAGCAGCGCCCGCCGCCGTTTCGGGCCGACACCCGGCAGGTCGTCGAAGGCCGAGTGGACCTGGCGCTTCGAGCGCAGGTCGCGGTGGTACGTGATCGCGAAGCGGTGGGCCTCGTCGCGGAGGCGCTGGATCATGTAGAGCGCGCTCGACGTGGGCGGCAGGACGATCGGGTCTGATGCGCCCGGCAGGAACAGCTCTTCGCGCTCCTTCGCGAGGCCCGCGGCCGGCAGGTCGTGCAGCCCGAGCTCGTCGAGAACCTCCTTCGCAGCCGCGATCTGGCCCTTGCCACCGTCGATGATCACGAGGTCCGGCATCGCCCAGCGCAGCTCCTCGGCCGAGCCCTCCTCACCGGAGCGTGCCCGTCGGAACCGCCGCCGAAGGACCTCTTGGTGCGAGGCGAAGTCGTTCGCCCCGACGACCGTTTTGATCCGGAATCGGCGGTACTCCCCGGTCCGCGGCTTGCCCTCTTCGAAGACCACCATGCTCCCGACCGAATCGGAGCCCTGGACGTTCGAGATGTCGTAGCACTCGATCCGCATCGGCGGCCCGGGCAGCCCGAGCGCCTCGGCGAGCTCCTCGAGCGCCACGAGGGTCTTGCCCTGGTCGGCCAGCCAGCGCGCCTGCTCGCGGGCCAGCGTCTCGCCGGCGTTCTGCGTGGCGAGGGCCATAAGCTCCCGCTTCTCTCCCCTCTGCGGCACTAGCAGCCGCACGGGCCCGCCTCGCCGCCCGGCCAGGAATGCCTCCAGGTCCTGCGTCTCGAGCAGCTCGAACGGGACGAGGACCTGCGGCGGGATCGACGTCGCGCGCGCGTAGTACTGCTCGAGGAAGCTCGCGAGGACCTCCTCGTCGGGCGCCTCGTGGGCGGCGTCCAGGAGGAACACGTCGCGGCCGAGGAGTGACCCGTTGCGGATCGCGAACAGCTGGATCGCCGCCTGATTGTCCTGGCGGGCAAGACCGACCAGGTCGAGCTGCGTCCGCCGAAAAGCGGCCATCTTCTGGCTCTCCATCGTCCGCTCGATCGCCCGGATCTTGTCGCGGAGCCCGGCCGCGACCTCGTAGTCGGTCCGCTCGGAGGCGGCCCGCATCTCGCCAGTGAGTGCCTTGACGACGGTTTCCTGGCGTCCTTCGAGGAACAGCTCGATCTGGTCGATCTGGGCACGATAGTCGGGCTTCGAGACCGCCTGAATGCAGGGGCCCTGGCAGCGCTTGATGTGGTAGAGCAGGCACGGCCGCTGCAGGGCCCGCTCCCCGTCCTTGATCTCGATCGTGCAGGTCCGGAACGGGAACAGCCGGCGGACGAGGTTCATCGACTCGTCGACGCTGGTCGCAGATGCGTACGGCCCGAAGTAGCGACTGCCGTCGTCGACGAGCTTTCGCGTCCGCTCGATCCGCGGGAAGTCGTCGGCCATCGTGATCTTGATGTACGGGTAGCTCTTGTCGTCCTTGAGGCGGACATTGAACCGCGGCCTGTACCGCTTGATGAGGTTCGCCTCGAGGAGAAGCGCCTCGCTGACCGAGTCGGTGATCGTGTACTCGACGTCGGCGATCCGATCGATCGACGGCGCGGATCCGGTGGCCCTCGAGCGGCCCGGACGCCTTCTGCCAGTAGCTTCGGACGCGGCTCTCGAAGGCTCTGGGCCTTGCCGACGTACACGACCTCGCCGCGGGTGTCGCGCATGAGGTAGACACCCGGGCGGTCGGGCAGCTTCTTGAGGGTCGCTTCGAGGTCGGGTGTCACGCACCCGATGCTAGGGCACGGCGCCCGAACGCGCCGTGACCTGGGCTGTTCGCGAGTCGCGCGGTGAAGGTCGCCGGAGCGGCTACTTCTTGGGCTTGTCCTTGCCGGTCGGTGGCGTAGTCGCAGTGGCGGGCTTGGCCGCCGCGTCTGCGCCGCTAATCTCGAGAGCAAACGACCCGGCGTCATGTGAGCCGTGGCTGGCGATGACGACGTAGCAACCGGCTTGCAGAAGTGACATGTCAAGGTGGGCGTTCCAGCGCGCGGATCCCCAGGTCAGCGGCACGACGAGCGCGGTGTCGCCACCGCAGGCCACGACTCGCAGGCTGGCCGATCCGGTCGTCAGCTCGTCACCATTGGCGAAGAGCCTGACCTTGATCGGGACCGTCCGGTTCGTGTTGGTAACGAGCCCGGCCGGCGTCCCGTCGACCGGCGCGCCCCACATCACGGAGTATTCATCATCGGCCGGCGGCGCGAGGTAGGTGACCGTCACCCTGAAGCTCGCGGATGAGGAGTGGCCGGACGCGTCGGTGGCCGTGCAGGTGACCGTCGTCGGACCGACGGCGAAGAAGGAGCCGGATGCTGGGCCGCAGCCGACTGACGGGCTCGGGTCTGTGCCGTCGGTCGCGGTCGGGAGGGCGTAGGAGACCATCCGACCGGCCGTGTTGCCCGTCGTGACCGAGAAGTCGGCCGGCACGCCGTGTAGCGACGGAGCCGTCGAGTCGCCGACGCTGACGTCGAACGAACCCGAGGTCGAGTTGCCGGCGGCATCGGCCGCCGAACAGGTCACGGTCGTGGTGCCGAGCGGGAACGTATCGCCGGAGGCGTGGTCACAATCGACCGAAACCGTGCCATCGACCGCGTCGCTCGCGGAGGTCGTGAAGGCGACGCTCGCCCCGCTGGCGCCCGTGGCTTCGGCGGTCAGGTTGCCGGGCAGGCCGAGGGCGGGTGCGGTCGTGTCAGTGACCGTGACGTTGAACGAACCCGAAGTCGAGTTCCCGGCGGCGTCGGCCGCCGTGCAACTCACGGTCGTGGTGCCGAGCGGGAAGGCGTCACCGGAGGCATGGTCGCAGTCGACCGCAACCGACCCGTCGACTACGTCGCTGGCGGAGGTCGCAAAACCGACGCTTGTCCCACCGGCGCTGGTCGCCTCGGCGGTCAGATTGCCGGGTAGGACCAGGGCGGGAGACGTCGTGTCGGCGATGAAGACCGTGAAGGTGCCGCTGGCCGACAGACCGCCGCCGTCCGTCACGGAGCAGGAAACCGTCGTCGTTCCCAGCGCGAAGGTCGAGCCCGACGCCGGCGCGCAGACGGGGGTCGGGTCGGGGTTGTCCTCGGCATCGATCGCACTGGCAGCGTAGGTGACCGCGGTGCCGGCGGAGCTTGTGGCCTCGGCCGTGATCGGCCCGGGGAGCGTCAGGACGGGCGGGGTGTTCGCGACGACGTCGACCTCGAAGGAGATCGCCGTGAGGCCGGTCAGCCCGTTGGCGCCGACGCGCGAATACATGACCGTGTAGATGAAGCCCGCCCCAACCGTCGTCGGCATGCGGAGGGTGACGGTGCTCTGGCCGTTGGCGGGGAGCGTCGGCGCCGGGGATGGGCAGCCGAAGGTGTCATCGGTCCAGCTCGCCGGCACAGGCCCAATCGTCGTCGATGTCGCCGTCGCGGCGCCGTCGAGGGGCACCGTTACGCCCGAGAGGGCGAGGGTGACCGTCTGGCCCTCGTCGGCATGCTGGAGGCCGGCACAGGTCAGCGAGAAGTCGACCTTGGTCGTTGTGAGTCGCGCCCGGAGCAAATTCGCCGAGGTAGACGAAGCCCTGGTTGCCCGGGTCAACGGCGTCGCCGTCGGCCGGAATCGTGTCGGCGAACACCGCGGTCGCGCAGAGGAGCAGGCATACGAGGGCGAGCGCTGCCGCCCGTCGGAACCTCTTCCGTTCCATCACACGTTTTCCTCGCCTTGATCGATCAAATAGGGATCAGGTATCTGGGAGGATCGTCACGGGTGGGCGGCGGGGAGTCGATGGTTCTATCGGGTGGAATGGTGACGGCGCGCGCCTCCCGACAGTACCGGTGCCAAGAATCACCGAGGGCCGGTCCCCCCAGGACCGGCCCTCGATGCGCGCTCGGGAATAGCGGGTTGGGTGAGGTCTACTTGGTGGCCTGGATCACGAAAGCTCGCGACGAACGTGGCCAGGGGTCGCGTCTAGCCTCACGAATGACGACTGTGTACGGCATGGTCGGCGTTGAAGTTCTTGGTCGCGAGGTTGTACATGTACTTGCTATCGACCTGACGCATGATAGCCGGTCGTGTCCGCGCCCGACACGGACTCGGTGACGACACGTGACCCGTGCCGTCGTCGTCGTATACGTCGCCGGCGATGTACCCGATCGAGAGGGTCTTGCCAGCACCGGCTGGCCGGAGCAGTCCGTGATCGTGAGCTTCACGGGGATCACGTTGCCCTGCTTGACGATATTCCGGACGCCATCCTGGATGGGCGGCCGGAAGGTCACGATGTAATGATCGATAACTGAGGCCGTAGGGATGGCTCGCTGAGCCACCATCGTCTCATGACACAGGTGACCGAGGGCGGGCCCGCGGCGCAGCCGTGCGCGTAGGCGTGGGAAGCGAGTGGCGTGCCCAGTTGCGTTGGCGTGGCGATGACTCCTCACCAGAGACGGTTCCGGCGGATTGGGCCACCGTCGCCCCAGCTCGAACGTGGAGCCGAGCATCCACCACCCGGGTCCGAGAACTTGATCGCTGCGTTGGCGCGCCCGTGTACGGGTTGTAAGTTGAACACCGGGGTGTCGAGGCTCGGGGAGACATTCTGAACGCCGACCTCTGCCGAGGCCGAGCGCTGATGCCGCCATCGTCACGGTGACACGTGAGCTGCTGTACTTGTCGTCGGCAGCGCCTGGGCTCGTCATCGCCGTAGGTGTGCGTCTTTCGAGCAGCCCGTCGCAGACGTTCCGACGCGTGACGGAGCTGTCCGGGGATGCTGTCGCCCCAGACGAACGTGCACGTATGGGACTTCCCTATCGACTCGCTGAACGTAGGTCGCCCTGGTCGACTGCCCTTCGAGGCGTTGTCGTCGTCGAACGTAACCGCGCCGGCGACCGGGGCGTCGTTGACGCCCGTGATCGTGATCGTGACGGTCGCCTGTTCGACTGGCCGTCGCCGTCGCTGGCCCGGTACGTGAAGCTGTCGGTGGCCGTCTCGCCGGTGCCGAGGGCCTCGAACGCGCCGTTCGGGTTGTAGCGTGAACGGCCGTCGGCGTTGAGCGTCACCATCGCGCCCGAGGCCAGGGTGACCTCGGCTGCCCACGTGGCCGCCAGGCCGTTGACCCCGCGACGGTCAGGCTGTCGCCGTCGACGTCGGTGTCGTTGCCGAGCACGCCCGGGGCGGCGACGTTGAGGACGCGTGTCCTCGTTCGGTCGAGCCGGTGTCGTTGACCGCGACCGGGGCGTCGTTGACGCCGCTGATCGTGATCGTGACGGTGGCGCTGTTGAGTCGAGCCGTCGCCGTCGGTGGCCTGTAGGTGAAGCTGTCGGTGGCGGTCTCGCCGGTGTCGAGGTCCTCGAACGGGCCGGTCGGGTTGTAGCGTGAACGAGCCGTCGGCGTTGAGCGTCAGCTTGGCGCCCGAGGCCAGGGTGATCTCGCTGCCGACGTCGGCCGCGCTGCCGTTGACCAGGACGACGGTCAGGCTGTCGCCCTCGACGTCGGTGTCGTTGCCAGGACGCCCGGGGCGGCCGACGGTCAGGGCGGTGTCCTCGTTGGTCGAGCCGGTGTCGTTGTTCGCGACCGGGGCGTCGTTGACGCCGGTGATCGGTGATCGTGACGGTGGCCGTGTTGGACGCAGGCCGTCCCGTCGCTGGCCGTGTAGGTGAAGCTGTCGGTGGCGGTCTCGCCGGTGTCGAGGCCCTTGAACTGGCCGTTCGGCTTGTAGGTGAACGAGCCGTCGGCGTTGAGGGTCAGCATGGCCCCGGAGGCCAGGGTGACTCGCTGCCGACGTTGGCCGCGGAGCGCCGTTGACCGCGACGACGATCTGGTGTCTCGGCGTCGGCGTCGGTGTCGTTGGCGAGCACGCCCGGGGGCGACGTTGAGGTTGGTGTCCTCGCTGGTCGAGCCGGTGTCGTTGTTCGCGACCGGGGCGTTGTTGACGCCGGTGATCGTGACGTTCACGTCGGCCGCGACCGAGCTGGCGTCGCCATCGGAGGCGGTATAGGTGAAGTCGTCGGTCCCGAACTCGGTGTCATCGAGGGACTCGAACGCACCATTTGGGTCGAACGTCAGGTTCGTCAAGCCGTCGGTCCCGGAGTCGCCGGACGCGGCGGCCGTGACCGTGTATGTCAAGGCATCGATATCGACATCGGTACAGTCGGGGGGCGTCGAGCCGGCCGTGTCCTCGCTAGTTAGGATGTCGACGGCCAGGCAGACCGGCGCACTGTTGACGACCGCGACTGCCGACGAGGTGACCTGCGCCCCGTTGACGGTGCCGTCGTTGGGGGTCACCAGGACCCGCAGCTCGTCGCCCTTGTCGCCGTTGCCGGCGATCGACAGGTCGAGCGAGGCGCGAGGTGGCGCCGGCGATGTTAGTGAACGATGCCGGCGCCGACCTTCTTCTGCCACTGGTAGGTAGAAGGTCGACTCGTGTCACCGTCGGCGTCGGTCGCCGTCGGGGTGGCCGTGATCGTCTGGTGGTCGTCGGGCTCGACGGCGAGATCACGGACGTTGCGTGACGTCCGGCGCCGTGTTGGCGACGGTGACGGAGGTCGAGACGGGGGGCCCGTTGACGGTTCCGTCGTTCGGCGTCACCTCGACCGGGACGACGTCGCCATGTCGCCGTGGCCGGCGTGGGAGAGGTCGAACGTGTTCGTCATCGCGCCGTTTGGTGACCGTCCGGACGCGGTCGTCCCGTTCTTCCAAACGTAGGTGAGGTTGACCGTGTCGCCGTCGTCGTCGCTCGACGTCGTACTCGCGCTCACGACCGCGTTGGTATTCGGATTCGGCGGCGTAATGAGGACCGTGACGACCGGCGCGCTGTTGGCGACCGTGACCGCGGACGAGGTGACCTGCGCCCCGTTGACAGCGCCGTCGTTGGGGGTCACCAAGACCAGCAGCTGGTCGGTCTTGTCGCCGTTGCCGGCGATAGAAAGATCAAGGGAGGCTGACGTCGCGCCGGGGATGTTGGTGAACGATCCCAGGCCGACCTTCTTCTGCCACTGGTAGGTGAAGGTGACCGTGTCAGCGTCGGCGTCGGTCGTCGTCGGGGTGGCGGTGATCGTCTGGTTGGTCGTCGGGCTCGAGGGTGAGATGACGACGTTGGTCGACGACCGGCGCGCTGTTGGCGACGGTGACCGTGTTCGAGACGAGTGTCCCATTGACGGTTCCGTCGTTCGGCGTCGCTTCCACCGTCACGACGTCGCCCTTGCTCGGGCTGAACGGGTTGATGGTGGGCCCAACGCAGCTCACCGGCACGAGCCTGTCGCCAGGTTCAGCGAGACCGACCTTGAGCCGACCGGGGCCGAGGCGCTTGTGTTTGTTTGGACTATGCACGTGCTGGTGCCGCGAGTGACCTTCCAAGTCCAGGAGACTGAGACGTTGTTGCCATCCGCGTCGGCCGCCGTGGTCGAGGCAGTCAGGTTGTCGTTCGTCAGGGGCGAGGCCGGACTGAAGGTCGGCGTGGTCGCGGTCGGGGCGCTGTTGGCGGCGTCGTCGTTCGTGATGGTCCCGGTAGCGATGGAGTCGGCACCGAGAATTCTTTCCACTCCCGCCGGACGGCGACGGGTTGGAGAGCGTCACAGTGAACGTCTCGTTCGGCTCGAAGGTCGTGTCGCCGCAGATCACGATGGAGATGGTCTTCGGGTCATTGCCACCGCCTGAGCCGCTGAACGTCAACGTGCCCGTCTGCCCGATGTAATCCTCGGTTCATCGCACGTACCCGAACCCTGCGAGGCCGGGTTCGTTCAACCGGGCGATGTCGCGAATTGGACGGTCCCTGTTCCCGAGCCATTCGTGTTTACGGTGAAGGTCAGCAGTGTTATTCCGCTGTTTCCTTCTGTCGTGGACACCGCCGTGGGCACGAAGTTCACCGACTTGGCGGCCACGAGATACGGCCCCACGAACGGCCCCCCGTCCCCGACCGGCGCCGCGCCGGCGGGCTGGACGGAATCGGTCGAGGTGTCCGAGAACGCGCGGGCGAGGTTCAGCCGGCCGTTGCCCGTCTCGGCCACGGTGCCGGCAGCATCGGCCGTGCGCGCGAGGCGCCCGACGATCACGCCGTTCGACAGCGACCCGTCGGCGGCGCGCAGCAGCGCAGCGGCGGCGGCGACATGCGCGGCCGACGCGGAGGTTCCGGTGACGGTCGTGGTGCCGCCGCCCGGGACGACCGTCAGGATGTCGTCCCGGGGGCGGCAAGGAACGTATCCGGCGCCGTAGTTGGACGACGCGTTCAACGTATCGGATTGGTCTGTATTGGAGACGCCGATGACGCCTCGGTCGCCGGCCGGGAACGCGGCGGAGGAGGAGCCGTCGTTCCCGGTTGCGGCGACGAGGACCACACCCTTCGACCAGGCGTAGTCGACGGCCGTCTGGAGTGCGCTGAATAGCCGGAGGCCGAGAACGCCATGAGGGCGACGTCGGCGCCGTGGTCGGCTGCCCAGACGAGGCCTTCGATGACGTCGCTGTCGCGGCCCGGTGCCGTCCGAACCGAGCACCGTGACGGGCATGATTCGAGACGCCGTCGTAGCCGACGCCGGCGATGCCGCTGCCGTTGTCCGTCGCCGGCGGCGACGATCCCGGCCATCGCGGTGCCGTGGCCGTTCGGGTCGGTCGTCGCCGACGGCGCCGACGAGCGACGTCCCGGCGACGAGCTTGCCGGCGAGGTCGGGCTGCGAGCCGTCGACGCCGGTGTCGAGGATGGCCACGGTCGCGGAGCCGCCGATCGATGGTCCCGTAAGCCTGGTCCCAGCCGATCTTCGGCAGCGCCCACTGGTCGCGGATAGAGCGCGTCGTCCGGGTCGGCCTCGGTCGCGCGGCTGCGGTCGAGCTCGACGCTCGAGACGCGCGCGTCTCACGGGGCAACGAGCGGCGACAGCGCTCGCGCTGACGGCATGCATCCGCAGGGCGGCGATCGTGTCATGGATGTCGCGCCGGCGGCTTCGATCGCGGCGAGCTGCTCGGCGGGGGTACGCCGGCGGCGAAGGCGACGATGAAGGCGCTTGTGGGACGGGGGTCGCGGCCGGGGCGGGCGTCGGATCCGGGGTTGGGTCGGGCGTCAGAATCAGGGGTTGGGTCGGGCGAGGCGGTCGGAACGGGGTCGGCAGCGGGGTCCGGGGCGGGCTCTGGGGTCGGATCGGGCGCGGCGGTCGGCTCCGCGGTCCGTACAGGGGTCGGCTTGGCGGTCGGTTCGGGGGTCGGCTCGTCGTTGGCTCCGGGGCTCGGTGGTAGGCGTCGGCTCTCGTCGGAGCTGGCGACGGATCGGCGGCGGTACGTTGCCACCGGCCCGATGGCACTAAAGAGGAGCAGGAATACCTGCAGCACGACCAGCGACGTGCGGGTAACGCGAGAGCGGCGTGACGTGCCGATCATGACCATCGATATGACCCCAGACTCCGGCGATACGCCGGTGATTCCGCGAGCCCGGAATGAGTGCGCTGTGACGAATCCGCCTTCAACCGTTCCCCGGTGACGCCGAGTCATGCTCCCGGAACGCGCACGACGGTTCATCGGGGTGTCCACGGATCGAGATACGGATTTACGGGTCCGTACACGGACTTTTCGTTGCCGCACGGCACCGCGACACGGGGTCGCGATCCGTACCCCAATCCGTACTTCTCCCGATATCTCCCCACTGGACCGGCGCACTACGCTGCCTCCGTGGACCCAGAACGCCTCCACCGCACCGAGCCGCAGCCAGCTGCCCTGCGTGACGCTGCCGACATCGTGGCGCGCACGGCCGCCGACGAGGCCGACGCAATTCAGGCGCGGGAGCGGTACCGGAATGAGGGGTTGGAAGCGATCGAGCCCGATCCGGAGATCCGCGCTCGACTTGGCCCGAACGAAGAATTGGTAGAGATGCGCCCTGGGGCAATGGTGGGGAGGGCGCTCCTCGCGGGGGTGGGGGGTGCGGCAGGCGAGGGTGGCGCGGGCACCGCCCCCTCGACCGCGCAAGCTTTCGTCGAGTTGCTGTCAGGGCGCCTCTACCTGACGACCGCGCGGCTCATCTTGCTGGTCCGGCCGACTGCCGACGGGCCGACCGACGCCGAATTTTCCGTCGGGCTCGCCGACATCGAGGGCTCGCGTGCGTCGGCGAACGGCTACTGGTGACGCTCGCAGACGGTACCGGCCTGACGATTGACGCGGGCCGGCCGCGGCTGCTGCGGGTCAGATCGCGGCCGCTCGAGCAGTCTCCCGAGGCGAGGCTTCGGAGGTCGATGAGGGCCTCGAAGGTTCGTCCGCGATCCGAAGCCTGAACCCGGCAGTCCTCCCGCTCGAGGCCTAGCGCAGCTCCAGATACCGCCGCGACGCCTCCGCCCGGTTGCGGGCGTCGAGCTTCCGCAGGATGTTGCTGACGTGCGTCTCGACGGTGCGGGTAGAAATCGTGAGCGCCTCGCCGATCTCGCGATCCGTCAGCCCGCTCGCGAGCAGGCGCAGGATCTCCTCCTCGCGCCGGCTCAGCCCACCCAGCCCGGCACGATCGCCTGGCGTCCGTCCGCGCCCGCGTAGACGAGGTCTTTCATCGTCCGGGCGCCAGTCGCCGCGGCATCGCGAGATCGCCGTCGCGAACGCCGCGGATCGAGCGCAGGAGCGCATCAGCGTCGAGGTCCTTCGTCAGGTAGCCCGACGCCCCGAGGCGGACGGCCTCGAGCACGTCGGCCTGGTTGGTCGATACCGTCAGCATCACGATCTTCGCGTTCGGGCAGGCGCGGGGCGAGCTCGCGCGAGGAGTCGCAGGCCGTTCATCCCGGGCAGGTCGATGTCGAGCAACAGGACGTCCGGGCGCGCCGCGAGGGCGCGCGGATGGCCTCCTCGGCGGTCGAGGCCTCCGCGACGACCGCGACGTCGGGGGCGGTCAGCGCCTGGCGGATCGCGGATCGGACGAAGGCTGGTCGTCGACGAGCATCACTCGCAGCGGTTCGGTCACGCCGTGCCTCCCGACCGGGATGTCGAGCACGACCTTCGTCCCGTCCTGGTGGCGCGGACCGGATGTCCAGCCAGCCCCGATGAGCTCCGCCCGCTCCGCCATCCCCCGAGCCCGAACCGATCCGCGGTCGGGCCGCCGGTCGAATCCCCGCCGTTGTCGCCGACGGCCTCCCGGAGTCCGCCCTCGTCGCAGTCGAGGTTGACGCGGACCAGCGTCGCATCGGCGTGCCGCCGGACGTTGTTGAGCGCCTCCTGGACGATCCGCAGCACTTCCGCCTCTGTCCGGGCGAGAGCCTGGCACCTCGCCTTCGATCATCGAACGCCCGCGGCCGAACCGGTCGGCGAAGTCCTCGAACATACCGCGGGCACCTCCGCCAGCGAGGGCCGCCCTCGGTCGGGTCCGACTCGCAGGGCCATCACCGCCTGGCGGGCATCGGCGAGGGCGGCATCGAGCGCGCTCATGACTTCCCGGCCGGTCGTCCCGCTCGCTCCTCGAGCGGCGCCGGACGACTCGACCCTGTTGAACTTGGCGTACCACAGGTCCTGCGCCAGCCCGTCGTGGATCTCGCGGGCGAGGCGCGACCGCTCCGCGATGGCGTTCGCGGCGTCGACGTCGCGTAGCCGGCGTAGCTCGGCGTTGGCCCGGCGAAGCGCCGCGAGGTCGGCCTGCAATTCAGCCTCGATCCCGAGAAAGAGGATCGCTGTGAACATCAATCGAAGGACGTCGCCCGACGTGACGATGCCGGTCGAGCACGACCGGATTCATCGCGAAATGCAGCTGGCTGAAGGCGGCCACGATGAGGCCGACGGCGAGGAACGCGTGCGAAACCAGGCGTTCCCGGACGTACAGCCGGCGGAACAACAAGGCAGCCGCGAGGTAGAGCCCGAAGGCGGCGATCTGGAGCACGGCGATCACCGGGCTGTCGAGCGGGACGCCGGTCGGAGGGACGGCCACTATGCCGTGCCGATCCCCCTAACACCGCGACCACGACGACGAGGAGTCCGATCGTCGGGCCCAGGGCGATGGCGAGCGGACGATTCGGTGGCGTCGTCCGCCGGAGGCCCCGAACGGCGCCCGAGACGAGCAGGGCGCCCGCCATAAGCCTGGCGGACGTCCAGAGATACGCGGATGCCGCTTCTGGTCCCCCTGGGTTGAACCCAAATGGTCCCCGCGGCCGATGAGGACCAGCCCAAGGACGACGCCATTCGTAACTGTGAGCACGACGAAGGCGCCGCTCTCGTAGAGGGCTCCAACGCCGCCGGTCTCCTGCCAGCGGACCCAGGCAAGGATCCAGACCGCGCCACCGACCGAGCGTGGCCGCGACGTTGATCGCCACATCGACGAGGGGCGCGACGATCCGGCCGGAGAGATCCGGCACCAGCAATAGCAGAATCGTCGTGGCCGCGAGGGCGGCGCCGACCAGCGCGATGGCTACGTCGAGCCGACGGACTTCGCGGTCGGTCGATGGGCGTCCGAACATCCCGGACATCCTAGTGCGCGGGTTCTCCCAATTTGCGCCTACGGGCGTCAGGACCGTTGCCGACGGGCTCGCGCCGTACTGCTCCTTCCGCTCCAGAATCGCCAGGCAGCGATCAGGACCACGGCCCCAATCAAGACCAGGATCAGCGACGCATCAACCAGCGGGGCATCCTGATCAGCCGTCAAAGGCACACCAAGATCCGGACCGCTGCCGACGCGGACCCAGCGCTCGCGAACGACCCGTCGCGCTCGTCGCCGTCAGCTCGGCGTAGCCGTCGGGGATGCCTTCGGGCAGCGTCAGTTCGCTGGGAAATGACCGTCGGGCCCGGCTGTCACGGTGCCAAGCTCGATTTTCTGCTCGCCCGCCGCGATAGCGAGGAAGACCTGCGCGTTCTCGCCCAGGTCCGCGGCGATGACCTGGAACGTTCCCCCGCCTCAAGATGGTCTGCCGGAACGTGGATGAGGGGTTCACCGCCGGCATGGGCGAGGGCTGCCGCCACATACATGAGGGTCAGGAGGACGGCACCGGTGAAAGTCCGGAGGATCGAAGAACGAGGAACACGAGTTGGAGCGAGAGGCCGGGCAAGCCCGGCCTCGCGGACTACCTCACTGAGTTCAGGGAAGCTTGGTGACTCGGTCCAGCGGATAGCTGGCCGGGTTGAAGTTCGGGCCGGTGGCCTGCATGTACTCAAGCATGACGGCTGCGTCGAGATCGCGAGTAACTCCCTGCCCGTCGTTCAGCATCGTGTAACCATCGCCGCCGACGTTCACGAAGTTCGGAAGGGCGACCGTATAGGTCGTGGCGTCCGGGAGGATCGGGGTTCCATCGCTGAGTTCAATCGACGTGACCCGCGAGGGCGTCCCACACTCCCATGAGGGGGTGTTCACCGTTCCGGTGCAACCAGACGGGTTGAGGTAGTGGAACGTGTACTTGAAGCCCGAGATCTGGGCGAACCGTCCATCGGCACCCGTTCCGTCGGCCGCGATCCGGCTGACGGAGTTCTCGAGCATCGCCCAAAGCTGATCGCCGGTGACGCTTCGCGTCGTGATGACATTGTTGAACGGCAGGACCGAGTAAACGTCGCCCTTCACGAGATCGAATGGCGGACCGGCCGCATAGCCGATCGACGGCCGTCGAAGGGCTGTATTGGCAGGGAGGTACCCAGGGTTCGGCAACGGCGTGCGAATGCCGCCACTGTTCATGTAGCCAAGCTGCGTGCCATAGCGCCACTGCATCCCATCGGCAACGAGGTCGCCCAATGCGACTTCCTGTCGCCGCTCAATGTTGCCGCCGCGCACGAAGGTGGCGCTGGCAGTTCCGATCTGGCCGTCAAGGATCGCGGAGAGCTGTGCGCGGTATGGCGCCAGCATGTCCTTAATCGCCGGGTCCGCGGTCACGCCGAAGCGAGCGGCGTGACAAAACTGACTGATCGACTAGTGACCTGGCCGTTGCTGGCCTACCGAAGGAGCGTCTTCGCGTACGTGACGCCGAAGCTCCGATTTTCGTGGACCAGCTGCCCGTTGATCACGCCGGAGTACTGGATGTCGGTGTGGTCGCCGAAGATGACGTCAAAGCCACCCACGTTGTTGGCGAAGTCGATGAGCTCACCGAACGGTCGCCGGCCGTGAAGCCCCGGACGCCCATGTGGGTGATCGCGACGAGGACCTGTGCACCGGCCTTCTTTGCCGCCGCTTTTGCCTTGTTCGCGGCCGAATACGGATCGCTCGGCACGATCGTTCCGAAGCTTCCGGGGAACACGAGCCCAGGCGCCTCAGGGTTTGTGACCCCGATAACGCCGACCTTGATCCCGCCGATGTTGAAGACCTTGAAATCGTCAACCCCGTCGAGGTTGTCGTCCCGGTTGTCCAGGTTGGCAGAACGTACTGATAGGGAGATCCGGCGTCTCGGCGCTCTGGCGGCACCCGCGAGGTCGATCATCGACTGGAGGTGACTCATCCCACGGTCGAAGTTGTGATTGCCGAATGTACCGATTTGGATGCCCATCAACCGCTGGGCCCTGACGGATGGCTCCTCGTTGAAGCCGGAAAGCGGCGGAGTTGCGCCGAAGTCATCGCCGCCGTCAACGTGAGGGTCGGGTACTGGGTTCGGTCAGCCTGCCAATAGCTCGAGATGACGGCCGCGCCCCCGATATTGATGCCGCCGATGTTCAGCGGATCCAGATTGCCGTGCCAGTCCGATAGTTGAGGATCTGGATCGTGACCGGAGGTGCTGGCTTGGCGGCGATGGCGATGGCCGGCACCACGAGGGCGGCGATCGCAACGAACATGATGAGCGCGAGCGGACCCTCGTGCGAGGGGGCTCGACGACATGACCAGCACGTGATTCTCCTCCTGTCTGGGCGTAATGCTCGCGGCAACTGACCTCAATTGTACCGTTCTGCACCGCAGCGGCCATTCCCGAGGCGAGAATTGGGGGGTTTGTTCGTGCGGGCCACCGATGGCTGGGGCCCATTTCCGGTGCCTTCGCGCACCGAAAAAACGGCGACCCCGGCCGGCTCAGGGTCAGCCGGGCATGTCCAGATCGACCCAGACTGCCCGATGGTCCGAACTTGGGAACGGGAACCCCCGGTAAGGCGGAAGAGCGGGCCTGCCTGGACCGGCCAGAAGACTGCGCCGTCCACGATCTGGATCCCCTTTCGAGGGAGGACGTAGTCAGCTCGCAGGTTGCCGGGTGCGCCGTCGGCGAAGTCGGCCGTGTCGAATCGGGGATCGCTGCGATGGGTGAGGTTCGCACCTCCCTGGAGGATCGCTGCCTCGACTGCTCCATCACTCTGCGGCGTGAACCTCGTGTTCACGAGCGGGTGGTCGATCAGCTGCTGAATCGAGCCGGCGATGCTGTCGCCGTCGAGCGGATCGCTGTTCTGGTCGCCGGCGATGACGAACCGCTCGCCGTCGGCCAGCCCGCCCTGCGCCCCCGCGTCGTCATAGATGTAGTCGAGCGGTCTCACCGCCGGTGATGTAGTCGGCCCAGAGCCGGATCTCGTCGTTGTTCCGCGTCCCGTTCCGATCCTCGGGCCCGTCGAAGACGGGCGGTGTCGGGTGGCTGACGAGGAAGTGGACGTCCTCGCCCCTGATTCGATCGGGACGTCCCAGTGGCTCTTCGACGAGAGCGCGGAAGATCGCGAGCTCCGTCGGCCGAGTACCAGTCGCCGGCGCCGGCGTGGCCGCGTCGTCGGGGAGCAGCGCGCCCGGCATGTCCTTCCAGAGGAAGTGCTGGAACGTCCGGATCTGCTTCGTAGTCGATCGGGTAACGTCGAGATAGACGGCCATGCCGAACTGGCCCGGGAACAGTCCGAACCCGAGACGTCGTCGCCGTAGGAGTCCGTCACCGACGGCGTCGTGTCCGTTGACGCCGTTGTTGTTCAGGTCGAACCCGGACGGATGCCGGTGTTCGACGGAGCGACGAACACGAACGGGTATCGATCGGCTGCGGCGCCGTTATGGGGCACGCCCAGGTAGTTCTCCTGGAATGCCTTGACGAGCGCGTTGTCCGGCTCGAAGTCGAACTCGTTGATGAGCAGCACGTCGGGCCGGATGCGCTGGATGATCTCGGCAACGGCATCGGCCTGGGCGTTGCCCGGGCTCGACAGGTCGGTGAGCGCCTGGCCCGCGCTGTTGCGGTTCAGCGAAGCGTTGAACGTCGCGAAGCGAACCGGGTGGTCCTTCGCGCTCACGCCGGCCGGCAGTAGCAGTCGACCAACGAGGCGAGGACGAACAGGGCGGGGAGCGCGCGGCGGGAACGGGCCACGGGATACCTCCATCTCAAGGCGTGGACGCGGCATTGGCGCGCTCGCACTGATGCGGCAGCCTCCGACGGACAACGATACCGCCGTCGGCGCGCAAGCGTTAACGATCGGCGCGAGTCGACGGCTGATGAGTACCAGATAAGCCACAGCGTGAACAGCCGTGTTCCGCAAGGCTTCGTCGATGCACCGAGCCGTCGTCGCCGACGTCTCGAGCGGCTCGCGCCGGACCAGCGGGCCGCGGCGACCGCGCCGCCCGGGCCGCTGCTCTGCGTCGCGCCGGCGGGTCGCGGCAAGACGACGACGCTCGTCGCCCGGATCGCGTGGCTGGTCGCATCCGGTGCGGCCCGGCCCGACGAGATCGCGGCGATCACGTTCAACACGCGCGCCGCCGAGGAGTTGCGGGAGCGGCTGGCGTCTGCACTGGAGCCGCTGGGCGTCGACGCGGGCGCGGCGTTCGTGTCCGGACGTTCCACGCGCTCGGGCTCGAGATCCTGCGCGACGCGGGGGCGACGGTCGAGCCGCTCGTCGATCGGCTGACGATCCTGCGCCGAGTTGCTCCCGACGGCGGGTCCTGCCGGCTGGCGGGCGCTCGACACCGCGATCTCGCGGCTGAAGCTGGACCTGGGCGTCACGGCAGACGAGGTCGCGGCCGACCCTGAGGCCGGCCCGACCGCGCGGACGTTCGTGGCCTACGAGCGGGCCGTCGCGGCGACCGGCGGCCTGGACTTCGACGATCTCGTGGCTCGCGCGGTGCGGCTGCTCGAGTCCTCGCCCGCGGTGCTGCGCCGAATGGCGGAGGCGCTGCGCCCACCTGCTTGTCGACGAGGCGCAGGACCTCGACCGGGCCCAGCTCCGCCTGGCCCTGCTCCTCGCAGCGCCGGCGAACCGCGTCTTCTTCGTCGGCGACGACGACCAGTCGATCTATGGATGGCGGCTGGCCGACGTTCGGCGGGTGCTGTCCCTCGCAGCTCGCTGCCGGGCCTCCGGCGCGTCGACCTCGAGGTGAACTACCGCTGTCCACCGACGGTCGTCGACCGGGCGGTCCGGCTCGTCGAGCACAACCGGGAGCGGTTCGCGAAGCGATCCGCGCCGGGCCGGCGGCGACGGGGCCGATCGTCCTCGCGCCGCGACGGCTCCGACGAGACCGTTCGGATCGGGCGCGTCTTCGAGCGCTGGCCGGCGACGACGGCGACCCGGGCCGATCCTCGCCCGGACGAACCGCGAGCTCGCTGCCGGCGATCGCCGTCTCCCTCGACCGGCGGCTGCCCGTTCCGGCCGCCGGCGATCGAGCTCCTCGTCTCGTCGCCGCTCGTCGACCGCGCGTCCTGGCCGAGGCGACGACGTCGACCGACCCGGCCTGCCGCTCCTCGCCCGGCTCGAGGCGTCCGCGCCGGCTGGGCCGTCGACGCCGACCGGCCCGACGCCGGCGCCGATCCCGACGGGCCGCACCGGCCGACATCGCGGCGCGCTCCTCGCCTGGGCCGTCCCTACTCCGGCCTCGTTCGCGCTCCGGGCGCGATCGCGGCCCGCCGGCGGCGCTCGCCGAGCTGTGCCGCGACGACGCCCCGCTCACTCTCGCCACGGCCCACGGCACGAAGGGCCTCGAGTTCGACCACGTCGCGGTCATCGGCCTGGACGCCGGCCGCTTCCCGAGCCGCCGCTCCGTGGCGGAGTCCGCCGACCCGGCCCGCGCCCTCGAGGAGGAGCGCCGCCTCGCCTACGTCGCCTGGACCCGCGCCCGCCGATCGCTGACGCTCGTCTACGACCCGCTGCGCCGTCGGTGTTCCTGCTCGAGGCGTTCAGCGCGGAGGAGCTCGGCATCGAGACGGCAGGGCGATGGTGTCGTCAAGCAGACACGTCAAACCAACCAAGCGACCGCGACCGGATGTCTTTCTGCTACTAACTGTCCGGAGGACTTCCGATGGGCGCCCCGATCATTCGAATATCGCCGCAACGATCGTTGTGGGATTGCTCGTCATTGCCTGTGCCTCGACGGCGAGCCTAGCCCCGCTCACGCCATCGCAATCCCCGTCCGGGTCGCACGCGCCCGGACCGGCATCCGCGCCTCCGGCGACCCCCGGCGCAGCGACGTCGTCGCCGTCTCCTGCGCCCTTGCCGGCGTCCGCCACGCTCCCCCGTCCGCCGCTCAGCCCGAGACCTCGAGGCGGATGTCGGATGGCGCCCCGGACCGGACGGGACAGTCCTCGTATCGATCCCAACGCTGACGGGCTCCGTCATGGTCCTCCTCGATGCCGACAGGAACGTCGCGCCCGGGCTGGCCGATCGCGATGGACGACTGGTGCCCCATCCTGTTGCCAGTCAGTGACGGCACTGTCCGCGTCGTCTGCGACCCGCCTGGCTTTGAGACACCCCAGGATGTGCGCGCCTTGGCGATCGGGGCGGGCGGGCATTCGCTCGCCGGATGGCCGGTCGCTCTTGGGTCCGATCTGCAATTCATGGGTCGCGTCGTCGGTGACGAGCTGACGCTCGTCGGCGGGCGTTATGCCTCCGTCCCAAAGGTCTGGGTGCAGGTCGTCGGGCGCGACGGCACCATCCGCCGAGGCGCGGACGCATCGCACGAGTGCTGCTACGGCTGGGCAATAGCCCACGACGGGACTGCCTACGGCACCGCGTCCGCTGGCGAACCACCGCCTGACAGTCGCATCACCGCGGTGGGTCCTGAAGGCGAACTGGCGGGCTGGCCCGTCCAGGTCGAAGGACGCGCATCCGCGCCTGCGATCGGGCGGGACGGACGGATCGTCGTTTCCGTCGGACCAGCAGGGGGGCGGCTCCACCGGCGTCCTCGCATTTGACCGCACTGGCAAGGCCGCCTCGGCTGCCGCCGATGTGCCCCTCACCACCGTAAATCCGCTGGGCACCGAGGATGTGGATTGCGGCACCGGTTACGTCCCTGAGTCACCGATCGTCAGCGACGACGGAACGATCTTCGTCTACAGCCATCTCGAGAATTCGGTCTTCGCTCTCGAGCCGTCATTGGCGACAAGGTCCGGCTGGCCGTTCGACCCAGCCACGGGGCTTCAGTCCCGGTACTCCACCTGGATCCTCGAACCGAGCTAAGTTGCGGGTCATATGCCAGCCCAGCCGTCGGCCATGACAGCACGTTGTACATGCCGCTGCAGGCCCGTAACGACAAGGTCGGCGGGAGCCTGATCGCCGTCGGCCCGGATGGGCGGGAGCGCGCTGGCTGGCCGGTAGCACTCACGCGTCCGGGCGCGGAGTTCTGGAATGTCGCCGTCGGATCGGATGGGACTGTCTTTGCACTGGTAATCGAGCCGGAGGCTCGCGAGGCTTACTCGGCGAGCATTCTCGCCATCGCTCCGGACAGCACCGTCCTCTACACCACGACGATAATCGAGCCGTAGCCCGACTAGACTCTCCGACATGGCCACGGTATCCACCGATCGAGCGCGCGGGGAGCCTTTGCTCCGGGGAAGCCTCGTATTCCTTAGGCCCGGTGAGCGCCCGGACATCCCGCTCTTCGTGCGCTGGCTCTCTGACGCCAGGACCGCCGAGCACATCGCGATCCGCAGTCCGATCGGTCAAGCCATGGAGGAGCGCTGGTTCGAGGACATGCTCGAGCATCACGGGCGCGACCGCTGGTTCTACGTCATCGCCCTACTCGACGACGAGCGCCCCGTCGGCTCGATCGACCTCCACATGCTCGACCTGATCAACGGCAGCGCCGGCCTGGGCATCCTCATCGGCGATCCGGCTGACACGTCGCACGGCTACGGCTCGGATGCGATCCGGGCGCTGCTCGGCTTCGGCTTCGGCGAACTGCGCCTCGAGCGGATCTGGCTGGATGTATACGACGACAACGCCCGCGGCCGGCATGTCTACGAGCGGCTCGGGTTCGTCCAGGAAGCGACGTTCCGGCGGGGCCTCTTCCGCCACGGTCGCTACATCGACGTCCATCGAATGGCGATGCTCCGCGACGAGTGGTCGGCCGCCCCGACCACCTGCTAACGGCTAGGCGTCGCCTCTCAGCTCCCGCCTGGCGAGGGCCTTCAGGAGCCGATCGACCGATTCGAGGAAGGGCTCGGTCAACTCGGCCGGCAACGCATCCCGAATCGAGTCCTTCGGACCGTAAGCCGCCCTCGCCCGCATCGCCGCGAGCCGGACATCTCTGAGGTCGCCGTCGCGGAGCCGGTCCGGCAATGGCTGGAGGTAGGCGGCCCATCGGGAGATCCCGCGTTCCTCCGCCATCGCGAGCAGCCGGTCCGCGTGACGGGCCGCGACCAGCGCCGCCTCGTCGATGGCCGGCACCTCGTGACGCCAGGGCCCGATCGGCCGCGCCGCCTCAGGCATCCGGGCCGGCGATCAGCAATGGCAGCCGCTTGCGCTCGGAGCCGTTGACGAGGATCCGGAACGAGTAGTCGCCGGGCGCGGGGAACGTGATGTTCCACAGGTCGATCGAGAACGTGAGGATGCTGTCGCGACCGTCGTGCGAGCCGCGGGCGGTCAGGCTGCCGGTCGCGCCGGCGACCTCGGCTCCGTCCGGGTCGAGGAGGACGAACCGGATCTCGTGTTCACGCTCCGTCTCCGGCGCGGTGACGAGCAGGCCCATGACGAGGGCGATGTGTGGGTGGCGGAGCGGGAACGTCCGGCCCCCGATCCGAGCCACGCCGCCGCCGAGGACGTGGAACTTCTGGCCGGGAGGCGCCTCCGCGGCGTCGGCAAGGAAGGCGTACTCGATATCGGGCATCGCCCTAATCGTAAACGCCGTCCCCACAACCGATTCTCGTGGGGCGCGTCAGTCCTGGCCGGCGCCTCCGCTCACGACGGCCGCGGCGCGCTTCCGGCTTGGCGTCAACCGGATCGTCTTCTCCGCCGCCCGGCGTCCGTTCCCTGCCCCGTCGCCGCGACCGGAGGCCTCGGCGAACGTCACGTCTGACAGCGGCACGAGCGGCTCGCCGCGCAGGACCCTGGCGAGGTACTCGCCCGTCGCGGATCCCGCCGCGGCCGCGACCTGTTCGGGCGTTCCCTCGGCGATGATCTGCCCCCCGCGGTGACCGCCGTCCGGACCCAGGTCGATGATCCAGTCGGCCGTCTTGATGACGTCGAGGTTGTGCTCGATGACGAGCACCGTGTTGCCACCCTCGACGAGCCGATGCAGAACCTCGAGCAGCTTCTCGACGTCGGCGAAATGGAGCCCGGTCGTCGGCTCGTCCAGGACGTAGAGCGTCCGGCCGGTCGCCCGTCGCGAAAGTTCGGTCGCGAGCTTGACCCGCTGCGCCTCACCACCCGACAGCGTCGTCGCCGGCTGCCCGAGGTGCACATACCCCAGGCCGACATCGTTGAGCGTCTGGAGCTTGGTCCGGACGTTCGGGACGGCCGAGAAGAATTCGAGCGCCTCCGCGATCGTCATCTCGAGGACCTCGGCGATCGACTTGCCCTTGAAGTGAATCTCCAGCGCCTCGCGGTTGTAGCGCTTGCCTTTGCAGACCTCGCACGTGACGTAGACGTCCGGCAGGAACTGCATCTCGATCTTGAGAATCCCGTCGCCCTTGCAGTTCTCGCAGCGCCCGCCCTTGACGTTGAAGCTGAAGCGGCCGGGGGCGTAGCCGCGAACGCGCGATTCCGGGATGCCCGCGAAGATCTCGCGGATCGGGCCGAACAGCCCGGTGTAGGTCGCGGGGTTCGACCGGGGCGTCCGGCCGATCGGGCTCTGGTCGATCTCGACGATCTTGTCGATGTGCTGGGCGCCCTCGAGCTTGTCGTGGGCGCCGACGGGTTCGCGTGAGCCGTTGAGCTCGCGTGCCAGGGCGCGGTAGAGCACGTCCGTGACGAGCGTGCTCTTGCCGCTGCCCGACACGCCGCTGACCGCGGTGAACGTCCCGAGCGGCAGGCGCAGGTCCACCTTCCGGAGGTTGTGCTCGCGCGCGCCCCGAACGACCAGCTTCTTGCCGTTCCCCTTCCGCCGCTTCTCGGGGATCGGGACCTGCCGCTCGCCGCGGAGATAGGCGCCGGTAATCGAGCGCGGCTCGGCGAGGACCGTCTCCAGTGGCCCATTGGCGATGATCTCGCCGCCGTGCTCCCCCGCCCCCGGCCCGATATCGACGACCCAGTCGGCCGTCCGGATCGTCTCCTCGTCGTGCTCGACGACGAGCACCGTGTTGCCCAGGTCGCGAAGCCGCGTCAACGTCGCGATCAGCTTGGCGTTGTCGCGCTGGTGCAGCCCGATCGACGGCTCATCGAGGATGTAGAGGACGCCCATCAGCGTCGTCCCGATCTGCGTCGCCAGGCGGATCCGCTGGGCCTCGCCGCCCGATAGCGTCACGCTCGTCCGGTCGAGGGCCAGATAATCCAGGCCAACGTCGACGAGGAACCCGAGGCGGGCGTTGATCTCCTTGAGCACCTGATAGGCGATCGTGCGCTCGCGCTCGCTGAGCTTCTTCGGTAGCGCCGCCACCCACGCCAACGCCTCCGTGATCGACATCACCGAGACGTCCCAGATGTTCTTGCCGTCGACCGTGACGGCGAGGATCTCCGGCTTCAGCCGCCGCCCCTGGCAGACCGGACACGGCCGGGTGACCATGTACTTCTCGAGCTCGGTCTTGATGTACTCGGAGTCCGTCTCGCGATATCGCCGCTCGAGATTCGTGACGACTCCCTCGAACGTCGCCTTGTACGTGTTCTCGCCGCGCTCGTGCTTGTAGCGGACGAGGACCTTCTCCTCCTTCGACGCGTAGAGGAGGTAGTCGATCGCTTCCTTCGGCAGGTCCCGGACCGGTGCCGTGAACGACCAGCCGTGCGCCTTGCAGATCGACTCCAGGATCTTGAGGCGCCAGGAGGCGTCCGTCGGCATCTTGGCCCACGGCACGAGGGCGCCCTTGGCCAGGCTCTTGGAGCGATCCGGGATGACGAGGTCCGGGTCGATCTCGAGCTTCGTCCCGAGGCCGGTGCAGGCCGGGCAGGCTCCGTGCGGCGAGTTGAACGAGAAGCTGCGGGGCTCGAGTTCGTCGATCGTCGTGCCGTCGTAGGGGCAGGTGTAGCGCTCGCTGTAGCGGCGCTCTTCGAAGTCCGGGGCCTCGTCGCCCGACGGCGTCGACGCCGGCGCGATGAGGACCACGCCCTCGCCGAGACGGAGGGCGGTCTCGATGGAGTCGGCGAGCCGGGAGGCGTCCGGGTCCGGCATCGGAAGCCCGGTCTCGGGGTCGATCGGCCGGCCATCGGCACCGCGAGTCGCGCCCTCCGGCAGCTCGGCGTGGCGGACGACGAACCGATCGACGACGACCTCGATCGAATGGCGCTTGTACTTGTCGAGGGTCGGCGCGTCGGCGAGGTCGTACATCTCGCCGTCGACGCGGACCCGGACGAAGCCCTGCCGCCGCGCGCCTTCGAAGACCCGGTCGCCCTCGGTCTTGCGGTCCTTGATCAGCGGCCCGAGGACGAGGAGGCGCGTGCCCTCCGGCAGCGCGAGCACCTGGTCGACGATCTGCTGGACCGACTGCCGCTCGATCTCCCGGCCGCAGGTTGGGCAGTGCGGATGGCCGACTCGAGCAAAGATGAGCCGAAGGTGGTCGTAGATCTCGGTGACCGTCCCGACGGTCGATCGGGGGTTCCGGCTGGCGCCCTTCTGGTCGATCGAGATCGCCGGCGACAGCCCGTCGATCTGGTCGACGTCCGGCTTCTCCATCTGGCCGAGGAACTGCCGGGCGTAGGCCGACAGGCTCTCGACGTAGCGGCGCTGGCCCTCCGCGTAGATCGTGTCGAACGCGAGGCTGCTCTTGCCACTGCCGGATAGCCCGGTGATGACGACGAGCCGGTCGCGGGGGAACGCGACCGTGACGTCCTTGAGGTTGTGTTCGCGGGCACCGCGAACGACGAGCTGATCCTGGGGCATGTCGCCCTAAGTGTACGCGAACCTCTGCAAATCGAACAGGCGTTCTTGTCGATGGCGAAGCCGGTCAGCTCGACGTGCAGATCACCCACTTGCCGTCTTCCTGGATGAGCTCCCCAGCGAACGCCACGGAGACGACCGCCGCCTATGCTGTCGTCGTCCGTCGCCCGGGGATCGGAGGTTGGCCGCGTGCGCATCCACGTTCGCGATCCGGGCCAGGCGGAGACGCGGCCACGGCGCGACCTGCCGTGGATGCTGACGCTCCTGGCGGTCGGCGGTGCATTGGCCGTCACCATCGTCCTGACCGGGACGCGGCTGCTGGTGCCGTCCGAGCAAGTTGTGATCCCGAGCTCGAACTGGGTCTGGACGCGCGACGGGGTGGTCGTCGAGCCGGTCGGTCCAAGCGGCGGAATCCAGCGCGGCGATGTGGTCGTGACGATGAACGGCGTCCCCCTCGAGACGTGGGCCGCCGACGCCTTCAGGCTGCCATGGGTTGCTCCGGCAGCGCCGCGGGACGCCGCCCCGGACCTGCACGACACGGTTCGCTTCGAGGTCCGCCGCGAAGGAGAGCTGCTGACCATCGATGCCCCACGCCTGACGCTCCCGCCGAACCGGGCAGGCGGGGCTCCGATCGGGCTCGTCGCCTTCGGGGTCAGCGTGCTGGTCCTGGCGCTGGTGTTCGTTGTCCGGCGGCCGCGGGTGACGGCGCTGCGGCTGCTGCTCGTCGGGGCGGCCGCAAACCTCGCCGATATCGTGGCCTGGGAGCTCGACCTCCAGCCGAGCGATCTCGCTGTCCAGACGCCGTATCTGTTCGCGTTCTGCGCCGCCGCCGTGTTCAATCTCATCTTCTGGTCGTCGATCGCCCACATCCTGACGATCTACCCGGTTCGGAGTGAGCTGGGCGCCCGTAACCGGTTCCTGATCCCGGCGCTCTACGCGGCGCCGATCGCGGCCCTCTTTCTCGGGCTCGTGGTCGCGCGGCTGGCAGGCGGGACGATCCTCGACTGGATCGGCCGCTGGGCCGCGGTCCAGGCGGCGATCGCCAGCGGGATGATCGTGCTGATCATGGCGGCGACGGTCGCCGGCTACCGGCGGACCCGCGAGCCCCGCCGGCGGCAGGTACGCTGGATCGCCCTGGCGCTCGGCTTCGCATCGGTGGCGACGATGGGATTGCTGACGCTTCCGATCGTATTGATCGGCCACCCGCTGGCCGAGCGCAACACGACCGCCATGCTGGCGCTGCCCGTCCCGATCGCGCTCGTGCTTGCGGTCATCCGCGATCGCCTCTTCCAGATCGATCTGCTCGCACGGAGCCGCGGCCGGATCGTGGCCGCGCGCGAGGAGGAGCGGCGACGGCTGCGGCGCGACCTGCACGACGGGCTCGGGCCGTCGCTCGCGGCGGTCGGGCTGAAAGTCGACCTCGCCCGTGAGCGGGCCGAATCCGATTCGGCCGGGCTTGGTCTCCTCCTGGACGAGATCCGGGGCGACATCCGGAGCGTCATCTCGGACGTCCGTCGCCTGGCCCGGGAGCTCCGGCCGCCAACGCTCGATTCCCTCGGTCTTGTTGGGGCGATCGGCCAGCAGGCATCCGCGCTCAGCGGCGGATCCGGGCCGACGATCCGCGTCGAGGCCGACGAGCCGCTGCCCGTGCTGCCGGCGGCCGTCGAGGTGGTCGCATATCGGATCGCGATCGAGGCGATGACGAACGCCATCCGCCATGCCAAGGCAACCTCGTGCGTTGTCCGGCTCACGGTCGACCGTGACGGGCTCGTGGTCGAGGTCACCGATGATGGCCTCGGAATCGACCCCGAGGCACCGGCGGGTGTGGGCCTGCATTCGATCGACGAGCGCGCCGCCGAGGTCGGCGGCGAGGTCGACCTGGACACCCGTCGCGGCGGCGGCACGATCGTCCGCGCGAGGCTCCCGCTGACGGACGATGATACGGGCGACCGACCGACGGAGGACCCATGACCGACCGCATCCGCGTCCTGATCGCGGACGACCACCCCGTGTTTCGGGACGGCCTGCGCGCGCTCGTCGAGACCGCATCGGATCTCGAGCTCGTCGGCGAGGCAACGACGGGCAGGGAGGCGGTCGACCTCGCGACGAGCGGGCGGCCCGCGGTCGTCCTCATGGACCTGCGGATGCCGGAGCTGTCGGGGATCGAGGCGACCCGTCGAATCCTCGAAGCCGACCCGACGGTCGGCATCCTCATCGTGACGATGTCCGAGGACGACGAGTCGCTGTTCGCGGCGATGCGGGCCGGGGCGCGCGGCTACATCCCGAAGGACGCCGAGCGCGCGGGGATCCTTTCGGCGATCCGCGCGGCGGCGGTCGGCGAGACCGTGTTCGGGGCGTCGATCGCGCGGCGGGTCAGTGAGTTTTTCGCCGCACCTCGCTCCCCCGCCGCGGAGCCCTTCCCCGATCTCACGGAGCGTGAGAACGAGATCCTCGAGCTGATCGCCCAGGGCCGGTCGAACGGCGACATCGCCGGTCGACTCGGGATCACGTCCAAGACCGTCCGCAATCACGTCGCGAACGTCTTCAACAAGCTGCAGGTCGCGGACCGCGGCCAGGCGATCGTCCGGGCGCGCGAGGCAGGGCTCGGACGCGACAGCTCGACGAGCTGACGACCCGCGCCACGGCACGGCCGGCAGACGCCGCCGCCGGGCGGCCCTTTGCCCGACCGTTCGCCCGACCACTCGGGACAGCGGCCTCATGTGCTCGGGACACCGGGCGACGGATACCTCTCGAAGACGGCCAAGCGGCCGCAAGTCTCGAGGGGATCCGATGGACGCACAGACACAGCCGGTCGACAACGACGTCACGGCGGTCTTCCTTGCCAACCAGCCGTCGCTCGAGCGGTATGCCCGTTCGCTGACCCGCGACCCGGACGAGGCGGCGGACGTCTGCCAGGAAGTCTTCATCCGATTGCTTGTCATCGCCCGCGACGGGCGCATGCCCGATCTTCCGGGGGCCTGGATGCACCGGGTCGCGCACAACATTGTCGTTAGCTCGGCGCGCCGGAAGAACACGAGAGAGCGGACGCTCGAGCGGCTCTCGGAGGACGATCACCTCCCGTCAACGGAGGACGCGGTCATCGGTCGCGAACGGGACGAATTCGTCCGGCAGGCCCTGACGGGCGTTCGACCGATCGAGCGTGAGGCGATGGTCCTCGCGGCGCAGGGCTACCGGGCGGGCGAGATCGGCGCCCGGCTGGGTCGATCCGAACTGGCCACCCGAACGCTTCTGTGCCGCTCGCGCGGCCGCCTCCGAATGCAGATGCTCGCCTTCGACCCAGCGTGACGCGTGGCGTCGTTCTAGGACGGACCCGATGGACCTCGAGCAGGTTCGGTCCGCTGCCGGCGGCGGCCGTTGACGCCACGAGGACGACGGCGGCACCGGCGGGAACCGACCTCGACTCGCTCGACACGTCGGTCGGGATCAGCCGGGGATCAGCTGCAGAGCAGCCACTTGCCGCCTTCCTGCACCATCGTCACGTCTTCGTCGATCGCCTGTGTCTGGCTGAGCTGCGACCCCATGGCGCCGATCGCCGCGTCGATGATGGCATCGTCGGCCGGCTGCCCCTGGGCCTCCATCACCTTCTTCAGGATTTCGCGCATCTTCGTCGGGTCGACGTTAACGGTCATCGAGCCGGAGAGATGAACGACCGCGCTGTCGCCCGACCTGCTCTTCTCCTCGGTCTTGACGTCCTTGAACTCCAGCTTCACGGCATCGAAGACCTCGTTCGGATCCATGCCGAGGGCCGTCAATGACCCGACGCTCTCGCCACCGAAGAGGTTGGCGACGTCTCCCTGCTTGGCCGCACAGGCGTACTCGGCGATCTTGCCAAGCCCACCTGACTGGATCCCATCCAGTGCCGTCTTGGCGCCCGCCGCTGGTTCGGATTGGTTCGCGATGCCTCCGCCGCACCCCATCACGCCGAGCAACAGCACGGCGGCGACAACCGCCGTTCGAAGAATGTTGGACTGCATCGCACCCTCCATGGTCAGCGCCCGCCATCGCGGCGGCGCGCCTCGAGTGGTGCCGGTCTGGCCGATAACCAGTGGCAGCGCATCCCACCGTGGTTTCTTGTGCGGCGAACGTTCCCTTGTGCGTCAGCGGCGGCGGCGCCCCGGTCGGGTTCCCGTCCGGCGCCGGACGTTCGGCGTCACGGTCCGGTCCCACGTCGGCCGATCGAGCCAGCGCGCCTGCCAGCCCGGACGTCGTCGTCGTGCTCGTCGCGGATCCCGGGCAGCCAGTCGGCGGCCGTGTTCTCGTCGATCGCCGGGCTCGCCGTCGAGGTTCGCGGCCGGCTCCTCGTCGGCCGGCAGGACCGTGACGCTCGTGACCTCGAACGGCCGGGCCGGTCGGCTCCTGCGGCGCGGCGGCCGCTCGCCGGTCGCTGCTCCGGCCCGCCGCCGCGCGCCGCGCGCTCCGCCGCCTCGCCGACGATCACCGACTGGTCCTGCTCGAGGACCCGCAGCCGGATCTGCTGGATCTCGTCGCGGAGCGCAGCGGCCCGCTCGAACTCGAGCTCCTTCGCCGCGGACCGCATCTCCGCCTCCATCCGGGCGACGAGCTTCTCGATCGCGGCGGTGTTCTCGAGCGTCAGGGCGCGCCCGTCAGGTCGTCGCGCTCCGAGGTGTAGACGACGGTCCACTCGGCGACGACGCGGAGACGCTCGTTGAGGTCGTGGATGCCCTTGACGATCGTCGTCGGCTCGATGCCCGCGCTCCAGGTTGTACGCCTCCTGGATCCGCTCGCCGGCGGTCCGTCTCCTCGATCGCGGCGGCCATCGACTCCGTCGTCCGGTCGGCGTACATGACGACCCTGCCGCCGATGTTCCGGGCCGCCCGGCCGATCATCTGGATGAGCGACCACGAGCTCCGCAGGAAGCCCTCCTTGTCGGCGTCGAGGATCGCGACCAGCGTCACCTCCGGCAGGTCGATCCCCTCGCGCAGGAGGTTGATGCCGACGAGCACGTCGAACACCCCGAGGCGGAGGTCGCGCAGGATCGCGACCCGCTCGAGCGTGTCGACCTCGCTGTGGAGGTACTGGACCTTGACGCCGAGCTCCCGGAGGTAGTCGGCGAGGTCCTCGGCCATCTTCTTCGTCAGCGTCGTGACGAGGGCCCGCTCGCCGCGCTCGACCCGCAGCCGGATCTCCTCGAGGAGGTCGTCGATCTGGCCGTCGGTCGGGCGGACCTCGATCATCGGGTCGACGACGCCGGTCGGGCCGGATCAGCTGCTGGACGACCTGCTCGCTCCGCTCCAGCTCGTACGGGCCGGGCGTGGCGCTCATGTAGACGACCTGGTTGAGGTGGCCCTCGAACTCCTCGAACGTCAGCGGCCGGTTGTCGAGCGCCGACGGCAGCCGGAACCCGAAGTCGACGAGGATCTCCTTGCGGGTCCGGTCGTTCTTGTACATCCCGACGACCTGCGGGATCGTCATGTGCGACTCGTCGACGACGAGCAGCCAGTCCGGCGGGAAGTAGTCGAGCAGCGTCCACGGCCGCGAGCCCGGCCTCGCGCCGCGAGAGGTGGCGCGAGTAGTTCTCGATGCCGGTGCAGAACCCGAGCTCCCGCATCATCTCGAGGTCGAACGTCGTCCGCTGGCGCAGGCGAGCGGCCTCCAGGACCCGGCCCTCGGCCTCGAGCCCGCCGACCCGCTCCTCCATCTCGGCCTCGATGTCGACGATGGCGTCCTTCATCTTGTCGGCCGGCGTGACGTAGTGGCTGGCCGGGTAGACGTTGACCTCCTTGCGCTCGGCAGCAGCTCGCCGGTCAGCGGGTCCAGCTCCGTGATCCGCTCGACCTCGTCGCCGAAGAACTCGACCCGGACGAGGTGCTCCTCCGACGCGGGCTGGAACTCGAGGGTGTCGCCGCGGACGCGGAAGCGGGCCCGCGTGAGGGCCTGGTCGTTGCGCTGGTACTGGAGGTCGACGAGCTGGCGGAGGACGGCGTCGCGGCGGTACTGCGCCGCCCTTGCGGAGGCGGAGCGACGGTCGCCCCGTAGTCGACCGGCGCGCCCAGGCCGTAGATGCACGAGACGCTCGCGACGATGATCACGTCGCGGCGCTCGAACAGCGCATGGGTCGCGGCGTGGCGGAGCCGGTCGATCTCGTCGTTCGCGGGTCGAGTCCTTCTCGATGTAGGTGTCGCTCCGGGGCAGGTACGCCTCCGGCTGGTAGTAGTCGAAGTAGCTGACGAAGTACTCGACGGCGTTGTCCGGGAAGAACTCGCGGAACTCGGCGTAGAGCTGGGCGGCGAGCGTCTTGTTGTGGGCGAGGACGAGCGTCGGCCGGTTGATCCGCTCGATCGTCCACGCCAGCGTCGCCGTCTTGCCCGTGCCTGTCGCCCCGAGCAGCGTCTGGTGGCGGGCGCCGCGCTTGAGGCCCGTCAACGAGCTTGTCGATCGCCTGCGGCTGGTCGCCGGTGGGCTGGAACGGGGCGACGAATTGGAAGTCGGGCATGGGCTCCAAGGATACACGAACGCGGCCGAGACACGAACGGGCGTTCGGTAGCCGGCGGCGTCGCGAGGACCCTCGTCACGTACGGCAGAGGGGTACGCACGGTGGGACCAACGGGTCATACCGGACGGCGGCCCCGCAACGGAGACTCAGAGCCAACCAGAGATGCATGTCTGGAGGTCGCACGCGCTCGGTGCGCGCACGAACATTCAGCCGCAACACGGACCGACGTCGTCCGCCACGGCGAGGCCGGTCAGAGCCTCGTCGAGTTCTCGCTGTCCTCATGCCGCTCTTCTTCATCCTGCTCGGGATCATCCAGTTCGGCTTCATCTTCAACACCTACGTGACGATGACCAACGCCGCGCGGGATGCCGCGCGGCTCGGGACGGTCTACGTCTACGACCGCAGACGCGTGACGAAGGCGACGAACGACCTCGCCCGGAACGAGTCCATCAAGACCGCCGGTCCTCACTCGATGAACATGCTGGCCAAGACGTCGCCGCACTTCTCGACCGGCGCGACCTGGACGCAGAGCGGCCAGACGTACACGAACGGCGATCTCGTCATCACCTACGTCCTGCCGACGGGCGTGACGAGCAACGACACGCGAACCGGCCAGGAGGTCACGGTCCAGGCCGTCTACCACCAGGACCTGTGATCCCGCTCATCTCGACGTTCCTGCCGAAGGACGCGGGCGGCCGGATGACGCCTGACCGGCGAAGTCACGATGGTCCTCAACTGATGCACGCGGACGCACCGGGCGCCCGGGCCGCGGGCGCGACGTCGACGCGTCCCGGGCCAGGTCCTCGTGATCTTCGCGCTCGCCATCACCGTGCTGTTCGGCGGCGGCGGGCCTCGCATTCGACGTCGGTCGCTTCTACAGCGAGCGACGATTCCTCCAGAACGCCGCCGATGCCGCGGCACTCGCTGCCGGCAACGCCCTGATCCGGGGCGAGACGGTCAGCCAGGCCGACGCGCGGGCGCGCGAGGTCCTGACGCCGAACTTCGCCCACTCACCGTCCGGGCGTCATCCCGACCCTGCCGCCTGCGACGCCGGTCTACGAGCCCGGCCACGCCGGCGATCCGGAGTACCTGATCAACGGCATCCTCATCGCGGGTGGCGAGATCCGGGTGGCCGTCCAGAACCCCGTCGGCTACACGTTCGGGCGGATCGTCGGCCTCGACCAGAAGCACGATCGGCGGCCAGGCACGGGCCCTGGCGAACGGCAACATGCTGCCGATCGCGGTGCGGCGCTATGTCAACCTGCCGGGCCCGACCGCCGGCGCCGTCAGCCCCTGCCCCGAGGACCAGACAGTTTCCTGGACTTCTTCGCGACGGCGCAACACGGCCTGTCTCGGATCGCGAGACGAATGCCGTCGCTCCGGACGGACCCGCCAACGCCGGCAGCGCCTTCGACTCGGCGAACCCCGGCAGCGACCCCGTCGACCACGGCCCGGTCGTGGCGATCCTCGGCCAGGGCGCCCAGCCCGATCAACGGCGCGGACTTCCGCGGGTTCATCGCACTCGACATCCGCAACTTCGCAGGCGGCCGGCACCCAGCTCTACTACAACGGCGTGACGGCATCGACGAACAGCAACACGCTCAAGGACATGGAGGCGAACTGGGTCACCGTCGGCGGATATCCGGGTCCGCATGTTCCCCGCCGCCGTCACCCCGCCGGATCCGAACGACCAGGTCGCGACGATGAGCGGCAACTCGACCGGCATCGTCATCGACGAGATGCTCGACCGGTACGTCGCCAGGTGACGAAATCCTCATCGCGGTCTATCCGGGCAACGTCATGGCGATCCCGGACTTCACGATCACGCCGCCGCCGACGATCGCGTTGCCGACGACGGGCCCGATCGCTCAGCGTCGGCCTCGATCAAGGTCGGCGAAGCAACCAGCCTTCACTCGGCGCCAGGTCGACCCTGTCGACGCTGCGCCGATACCCTCGATCCCCAACAATCCCGATCGTCGACCGGGACCCTCATCGGACGCCCAGCCGATCACGTACTACGCCGAATCCGGTCACGCCGTCGCTCGGCTCCGGGACGACCGTCACGCTCTCGAACATGACGACCGTGGGGGCCGCTACCGGGTGTCTACACGCTCTGGATCCAGGGCCAGGCCGGCAGCCCGTATCTCACGACGAAGTGGAGCCAGTCGGCGCTCAAGGTCGGCACGGTCAGCTCGCGACTTCACGTATCACCTCGACGTCCTCGATCGAGATCGCACGCCAACGTCGGCGACACGGTCACCTTCACGCTCAACCTGAAGCGCGACGGGTGCGGCCTACGGCGCCAACTGTCAACCTGTCGCTCGACGGCCCGCTCCCGACCGGCATCGGCGCGACGAGTTTCAGTCCGAGCGCCGTCACGCCGCGAACGGCACCGGCACGGACTCCACTCTGACCATCAACACCGGGACGATGGCGCCGGGCCGGCACCGCTTCGTCGTCCGGGCGACCGGCATGAACGGCGACTGCGACGCCGTCATCACGTCACCCACCTCCTTCCAGCTGTGGGTCGACGTCGCGACGGGCAGGCGGCACCAACGACAACTACGTCGACATCGTCGGCTTCGCCGTCATGCGGATCGCGGCGATGGACTCGAACACCATCAGCGCATACGCGATCACCCCGGTGATCGCCGACCCCAACGATCCCCAGCTGCGCCGCGGTCAGGTGGCGCGGTTGGTGCCCTGGAACTAGCCGGACGGGCACGGCATATCGACTTCACCGGGCGGCGCGCCTTCGCGCGCGGCGACCCGGACCTGGGAGGCATTCACCAATGGAAATGGAATACAGAGACCCGTCAAGGCGCGGTAAGTTCATTGTCATCCTCGGCGTTGTCCTGGCCCTCGCCGCCGGCGGCGCCGCGTTCTTCCTGATCAACCAGGCACAGCAGCAAGCGGGACAGAGCGGCCTCAAGACGGTGAGCGTGGTCGTCGCCGCGCGGCCGATCCCCGCCCGCAAGCCGGTCGAGGCCGACGACCTGACGGTCCGTCAGGTGCCGCTCGACCCGACGAATTCCGACGCAATCATCGTCAAGCAGCCCGATCAAGTCATCGGACGGGTCCTTGCCGTCTCGGTGCTCCAGGACCAGATGATCACCCTGAACATGCTGGCGTCGACGGCGACCGGTGGGCAGTTCTCGATCCTCGAGCCCGGCGAGACCATCGCCCCCGATTCCGAGGCGTGGCGGGCGGTATCCCTGACCGTGCCCGACGACCGCGCTGTCGGCGGGTTGCTGCAGCCCGGCATGACGGTCGATGTGTTCACGAGCGCCACGGTCAATGTCCCGCAGGACCTCCTCGTCGCGGGCCAGTTCTACACGGATAAGTCGACCAAGATCACCTACCAGAACATGGTGATCCTCGCCCGCGCGGGCACGTTCTACGTCGTCAAGGCCACGCTCAGGAATCGCCGAGGAGATCTCGCATCTCCAGGCCTCGGGCAACGCGACGTTCAGTCTGGCGATGCGGCCCGAAGCCGACGTCCGGCTGGTCGACGCGTCGACGCTCGGCGAGACGACCAACCTGCTGATCTCGAAGTACGGACTGCCGATCCCGGAGAACTTCCCGCCGAGCAGCGGGCCGCTCCCGACCGCCGGAGCCCACACCGACACCGACGGCGACGCCCTCGTTCGCACCCGGCGCCTCCGGCTCGCCCGCTCCAAGCACCGCCCCCTGATCCGCTGACCCGGCTCCAGGACAGCCCGCGGCGCGTCCTGCGCTTACTCCTGCGCCGCTGACCCGGCGCGCCTCCCGGCCACCCGGCTCGTTCGCGCGAACCGGGTGGCCATTCGATTGCCCCGTGACAGCCGCGAACCGACTACTTGCTACTGGGCTCGCGACGCCGTCCAGGCCTCGAGGACACGGCGACGCGTCTCTGCCACGTCACCGGACGTGTCGATCACCCGTGTCGCGGCGGGGCGTAGGCGCCGTGCAGGATCGTCCTGGGCCGCGATCCGCTGGGTAGCCTCGGCCTCGCCCAGGCCGCGCGCCAGCAGCCGCTCGTGCTGCACGCTTGGGGTCGCACGTCACGAGCCACACCTCGTCGCAGAGCTCGGCGAGTCCGCCCTCGACGAGCTTGATCGCCTCCACGACGATGGCCGGCGCCTCGGCCGCTTCCGCGGCCGCCATTGCGATCTCGATTCGCGACCGGACCGCGGGATGGACGATCGCCTCGAGGTCCGCGAGGGCGGCCGGATCGGAGAAGACGAGCCGGCCGAGCGCAGCCCGGTCGAGCGAGCCGTCCTCCCGACGGTAGCGCTCGCCGAAGCGCCCGATAACGGCGTCGAGAGCCGGTTCGCCGGGTGCCGTCGACTCGCGGGCCAGGTCGTCGGCGTCGATGACGGTGGCACCCAGCTCACCGAGCCAGCCGGCGACGGCCGACTTGCCGCAGCCGATCGGCCCGGTGATGCCGATCCGGAGCGTCCGACTCATGGCGCCCGCTCCTCAAGCTCCAGCCAGGCGTTCTCTGCGTTCGCCAGCGCCTGGTCGACGTCGACGAGCTCGCTGGAGATGCGCCGCATCTCGACGAAGTTCGACGCCACGGTCGGATCGGCCATGGCGAGCTCGAGATGGCTCTTGCGCAGCCCGAGCCGGCTGAGGTCCGCATCGACGGCGGCCTTCTGGCGCCGGTACGCGTCCTTGGACAGCTTGTCCCGCCTCGCTCGTCGGGTCGCCGGTGCCCGCGTCGCTGCCGGTCCGCCGACCGCAGCACCAATGGCGGCGCCAACGTCGGCGCCGACGACCGCCCGTCCGCCCAGCCCGCTCGCCGCCGGCGGTCGCGCGGCGGCCTCGGCGACCGTCCAGCCGGCCGCCACCGCGGCCCGCCACTCTCGATAGCCGCCGTCGAACGCGGCGGCCAGTCCGCCGTCGACGACCCACAGCTTCGTGCAGATCGTCTCGAGCAGCCGGCGATCGTGGCTGACGACGAGCAGCGTCGCCGGCGATTCGGTCATGAACGCCTCGATCGCCTCGCGCGCGGGGATGTCGAGGTGGTTCGTCGGCTCGTCGAGGAGGAGCAGGTTGGACGGCATGATCCCGAGGAGCGCCAGCTCGAGCCGCGACCGCTCCCCACCCGAAAGCGATCGGACCTCCTTGAACGCGTCGTCGCCGCGGAACAGGAACCGGGCCAGGTAACCGCGCGCCTCGCCGGCCGTGATCGGGATCGCGTCGAGCAGCGCGTCGATGACCGTCGCGCCGGGAATCGCCGCGCCGCGAAGCTGCGCCAGGTAGCCGATCTGAACCGCGTTGCCGAACGACAGGCGTCCGTCGATCGGCGGCAGGTCGCCCGCGATCGTCCGGAGAAGCGTCGTCTTGCCCGCTCCGTTCGGCCCCACGATCCCGATCCGGTCGCCGCGCTGGGCGGCAAGGAACGGGGCCCGCGCAACGCGCTTTGCTTCGGCCGACGGCGAGCCGTCGGCCGTGACTGCGCCGCGCCCGGGGAGGTAGCCAACGACCAGGTCCTCGATCCGGACTACGACCTCGCCAGAGCGAGCCGGACCCCCGCCGGCCAGCGCCGCCCCGGGCAGCCGCAGCTTCCGCCTGCCCTTCGGCGCCTCCACGCGTTCGGCCTGGAGGCGCTCGAGGCGCGCTTCGTGCTCATGCATCTTGCTGAACTTGCGGTGGGAGCGGTAGCGCTGGATGAGCTCCTTCTCGCGCTCGATCGAGTCCGCCTGGCCCTCGGCATCCTTTGCCGCTCGCGCGTCGCGCTCGAGCCGCTGCCGGTGATAGGCGCTGTAGTCACCGCGGAAGACCGTCAGCTGACGCTCCCGAAGCTCCCAGATCCGGGTGACGGTCGCGTCCAGGAATGCCCGGTCGTGCGAAGCGACCAGCAGTGAGCCGCGACGCCGGCGGAGATGCTCCTCGACCCACTCGAGGGCGGCGATGTCAAGATGGTTCGTCGGCTCGTCGAGAAGCAGGAGGTCCGGATCGGCGATGACGAGTCGGGCGAGGGCGGCGCGGGTCTGTTCGCCGCCGGACAGGGCCGTCGGTGGCTTGTCCCACTCGTCGCGAGTGAACCCGAGGCCTGACAGCGCCTCGTCGACGCGCTGATCGAGCGTGTAGCCGCCGAGGATCTCGAACTCGTGCTGCAAATGGGCATATGCCGGCTCCTCGACACGGTGGTCGTGTTCCATCGCCGCGAGCGACTCCGCCATCCGGTCGAGGCGCGAGGCACCGTGGCGGACCGCGGCACGGAGATCCGGCGCGGCCATGAACTCGTCGTCGAAATGCGACTCCTGGGCAAGGAGGCCAAGTGTCAGCCCGCGTTTCCGATGGACCTCGCCGACATCGGGTTCATCGCGGCCGGCGGCGAGCCGCATCAGCGTCGTCTTGCCGGCGCCGTTCGGGCCGACGAGGCCGATCCGGTCGCCGACCGCGACGGACGCGGTGATGGTGTCGAGGATGACGAAGGTCCCGACCTCGCGATGGACGCCGGTCAGCCTGAGAATCGACATGCCTAGCGCCCGGCCGAGGCCCGGGCCGCGGCGCGGCGGGTCGCGGCGGCCTTGCGGGTTCGTTCCGCCCGGGTGAGGCCGAGACTCCCCTCCCCGCCCAGCTCCGTCCAACGCCGGCCGAGTCGGTCGGGCGTGGCCGTCGACTGGAGAATCGTCCGAGCGGCCGCCCGGTCCGCGGCCGAGAGTCGCTGGCACCAAGAGCAGAAGTGGGTCGCCCGGCCGCCGACGACGATCCGTCGAATCGGTCGCCCACACCGGAAGCACGGCTCGCCGGCCCGCTGATAGACGCGCAGGTGGTCCTGCATCTCGCCGTCGCCGTCGGGCGCCGTGTAGTCGTCGATCGACGAGCCGCGCCGGATGACCGCCTCGGCGAGGATCCGGCGAAGCTCCAGCCAGAGGCGGCGCTCGTCGGCGGGCCGCAGGGTCCGAGCCGTCCGGAGCGGGTGGAGGCGGGCCGCCCAGAGCGCCTCGTCCGCGTAGATATTGCCGACGCCGGCGATGAACGACTGGTCGAGCAGCAGCGGCTTGAGGCGGCCCTTTCGCCCACGGATCTGGCGCCGAAAAGCAGCCACCGTGAACGAGTCCGCAAGCGGCTCGGGGCCGGTCGTCGCGAACGGATCGTCGTCCGCGGCCATGTAGAGCCCGACGCGGCCGAACTTGCGGATATCGCGGAACCGAATCTCGCGGCCGTCGTCGAGCTCGAGGACGAGTCGGACGTACGGATCGTCCGGCGTGTCCTGGCGCACGACGAAGAGTTGGCCGGTCATCTTGAGGTGGATCGTCAGAAGAGCGTCGCCGTCAAGTGACACGACGACCTGCTTGCCGCGCCGCGAGACACCCTCGATACGTCGGCCGGCGACGCCGGTCGCGAACGCCTCCGGCGTGATGCCGCGGAGCGTTCGTGCCCAGCGCGTCGTCGCGTCGACGATCGTGGCGCCGGTGATCAGCGGGCGAAGGTCGCGGGCAACGGTCTCCACCTCGGGAAGCTCGGGCACTGGCCGACGGCCTACCCGGCCAGCGGGGCGATCGGCGCCTCGAGCGGCAGCTCGTCGGCCTCGGCGGCGATCTCGTCGGCCCGCGTCAGCGGCGTCATCGACTCCCAGTCGTCGCCGACCTTGACGTCGACAATGAGCGGCACCGACAACGGCAGGGCTCCCTCCATCGTCTCGCGGACGAGGGCGGCCAGATCGTCGACCTCGTCGCGCGGGACCTCGAACAGCAGCTCGTCGTGGACGGAGAGGAGGAGCCTCGCGCGCATGCCTGCCGCGGCCAGGCGCTCGGCGACGCGGTTCATCGCGATCTTCTGGATGTCCGCGGCGGTCCCCTGGATCGGCATGTTGATCGCCATCCGTTCGCCGGCGCCGCGAAGGGCCGGGTTCGAGGCGCGGAGCTCCGGGATCTGGCGCTTGCGCCCGAGGAGGGTCTCGACGAAGCCCTGGGCCTTCGCCTGCTCCTTGATCGCCATCATGTAGTAGCTGATGCCCGAGTACGCCGCGAAGTAGCTGTTGATGAACTCCTGGGCGTCCTTGCGCGGGATGTTCGCCCGCGACGCCAGCCCGAAGTCGCTCATCCCGTAGGCCAGGCCGAAATTCACCATCTTGGCCATCGATCGCTCGCCATGGCTGATGTCCTCGGGCGCCTTGTGGAGAACCCGGGCGGCCGTCTCACGGTGGATGTCGGCTCCCCGCGCGAACGCGTCCTTCAGGTGCTCGTCGCCCGAGACGTGGGCGAGGATCCGGAGCTCGATCTGGCTGTAGTCGGCGGCAAGGAGCGTCAGGTCCGGCGCCCCGGCGACGAAGGCCCGGCGGATCCGTCGCCCGAGCGGCGTCCGGATCGGGATGTTCTGGAGATTCGGGTCCGACGAGGAGAGGCGGCCGGTGGAGGCAACCGCCTGGTGGAAGGTCGTGTGGAGGCGACCATCGGCAGCGATGAGGCTCGGCAGGGCCTCGACGTACGTCGAGCGAAGCTTCGTGTAGATCCGCCACTCGAGCAGCTTGTCGATCATCGGGTGGGCCGGCCGGAGCTCCTCGAGGACCGACGCGTCGGTCGAGAAGCCGGTCTTCGTTCGCTTGCCTTTCGGCAGGTTCAGCTCGAAGAACAGGATCTGCTCGAGTTGTTTGGGGCTGCCGAGGTTGAACTCGTGGCCGACGTCGACGTAGATCTCCCCTTCAAGCCGCGAGATCTCCGCGCCGAACTCGCGATCGAGGACGGCGAGCGCCTCGAGGTCGACGGCGACCCCGACCGCCTCCATCCGGGCGAGCACCGGAATCAGGGGCAGCTCCACCTCCCGCAGCAGTCGGTCAAGCCCGACATCGGCGAGCCGTCGCTCGAGCGGTTCGCGAACCGCGATCGCCGACAGTGCCTCGAGACCGGCCTGGGCGGTCGCCGGCAGCTCCGTCGTCGGGGGCAGGATCTGATCGAGGTTCTCGGCAACGACGTCGGCAATCGTCTGGCTGCGGAGCGCGGCGTTCAGGACGTAGGCGGCGATCTGCGTGTCGAAGGCGACCGGCGGCGGCGATCCGTGTTCGTCGTCCGCGAAGGAGGCGACGAGCACCTGCTTCACCTCGTGCCCGACCAGCGGGGTGGCGAGTCGCTCGAGAAGGTGGCGCAAGGCGTCCGCCGCCACCTGGCTATCGGCCGAGACGACGCGTCCATCCGCTCCCGCGACGGCCAGGGCCAGCGGCGTGCCCCGACGCGGTCGGTGGTCGTCCGCGAGGAGCGCCACGCCCACCGCCGGTTGCGCCGCCAGCCAAGGTTCCAGGTCGCCGATCTCCTCGGCGCCGCGGACCTCGATCCGGCCGGGGTCGAGAATGGCCGCCGCGAGCGCCGACGGCAGATCGTCGGGGACCGCGGTCCCGTCCGAATCGTCCCCGTTCCGTGATGCCTCATCCGCCCCGACTGGACCCTGGCGGCCACCCACGGCATTGAAGTCGAGTCGCAGTTGCAACTCTCCGCTCTCCGGCCGTGTGCCTGAGCGGGAGGGTCCCCAGCCTTCCGGCCGGCCGGCCACGCGAGCCGCCGGGACGTAACCGCTCTCGGCAACGGATCGGAGGCTTTCCGTTCGCTCCTCCGCGGACTCGCCGGCCATCGGTGGCAGACGCTCGATGAGCGTCCGAAACTCGTACTCGCGGAACAGGCGGACGACCGTGTCGCGGTCGTAGTCGCCGAGACGAGCGGCCTCCAGGTCGATCTGGATCGGCAGATCCCGAACGATCGTCGAGAGGTCCTTGCCGACGAACACCTGCTCGCGGTACTCGCCGAGCTTGTCGCGGAGCTTCTCGGGCGTCACCTCGTCGAGGCGCTCGTAGAGCGCGTCGAGGGTCTCGAACTCGCGAATCAGCTTTGCTGCTGTCTTCTCCCCCACTCCCGGCACCCCGGGGATGTTGTCGGTTGGATCGCCCTTCAGCGCCTTGTAGTCGATCATCTGGTCCGGCCGAAGGCCGTACCGCTCGTCGATCTTGGCCACGTCGTACATGACGGTGTTCTCGACGCCGGACCGGGTGGTCATCAGGCGGACCCGCGGTGTGACGAGCTGGAGCATGTCCAGGTCGACGGTCACGATCGTGGTCTCGAGATTGTCCCGCGCGTCGAGCTGCTGGGTGATCGTCCCGATGACGTCATCGGCCTCGTAGCCGGCCATCTCGTAGACCGGGATACGGAGTGCCTTGACGACCTCGCGAACCTTCGGGAACTGGTCGCGGAGGTCGTCCGGCATCTTCGTCCGGGTAGCCTTGTAGTCCGCGTATTGCTCGTGCCTGAACGTCGGGCCTGGAAGGTCGAACGACACCGCGAGGTAGTCCGGCTGGAGGTCCTGGAGCCCGCGCAGGACGATGCTGGCGAAGCCGAACACGCCGTTGACGAGATCGCCCCGGGACGTCGTCAGCGGTGGCAGTGCGAAGTAGCCGCGATAGACGAGCCCATAGCCGTCGAGCAGCATGAGGCGTTCGGTGGGCACGAGGAGAAGTGTAGCCGGGGACCGCCCGGAGCCGGACCGCCTGGTCGGGTCAGCCGATCGTGATCTTCCGACCGACGCGACGGGCCAGCAGGAGGGCAATGCCGGCGGCAAGGAGGATCACAGACGCTACGACGATCAACGAGACGGCCGGCTCCTCGGCGGTGACGTCGGCGGAAAGGTCACGGTTCGCGTCCGGGGCGGGAGTCCCGCGTGTTGGCGCCGGTGGCACCTGCGCCACGCCGGTCGTCCCTCGGTCGGTCGCCGAAGTCGCTGATGGCCCGGAGTTGTCGTCGGGGAGAATCGTGGCCAAGGGGGTCAGACTGTTAGGGCTCGCCGATGTCCCACCAGCGTCGACGACGGGGGCCGCCTCGGAGGCAGGCGCGCCCGACGCGGCCGCGCGAGACGCGGCCGGGCCCGACGGGGCCGCAAGCGCAGCGGGAGATGCCGCCGGCTCGCCACCGGCGCTGAACTCGTTCGTCGACCGGAGGGACTGCTGTTCGGCAGGGGCAGCCGCGGGGGCAGCCGCCGACCCGGCCATCCCGAGATCCACGGACCCGAGGACGCTCACCATCAGGCCGGCCATGCCAAGCGTCGTGAGTCCCACGCCCAGCTGCCGCGTCATCGCGAACCGGGGCGACGCGAAGGCGGCGACGAATCGACGCCAGCCGGTGGGCCGGAGCCGGGCGGCCTGCTCGGGGCTCAGCTGGAAGTCGCGCGGGCGGACGGCGGCTGGGAGGACCGCTGTCGCCCGCGCGATCGCGAGAAGGTCGTCGTGGAGGAGCGCGCACTCGGCGCAGGTGGCGATCTGGGTGGTGGCGCGGTCGCGGTCGGCGGCGGTGAGGTCACCGGCAGCGAGCGAGACCACGAGAAGATGGTCGTGCTGAGCATGCTGCTCTGACTGGTGGGGCATGATCGTCAGACGAGCTCCCTGCGCACGGGGTTCCCTTCAGCCACGGAATAGGTCCATTCGGTCCACGAGGCGGTCGCGAAGTGCGAGGCGTCCGCGGTGGATCCTGGACTTGACGGTACCGAGCGAGACGCCGGTCATCTCGGCGATCTCGGCGTAGTCATAGCCCTCGACGTCGAACAGGACGATCGCGGTGCGCTGGTCGCCGGTGATCGAGGCGAGGGCGACGTTCAGGGCGTGCGACCGTTCCATCGTCAGCGCGGTGTGAACCGGATCCGCGTCGGCGGGCGCCGGTGGCTGCCAGCTCTCGTCCTCGAGCTCGGGATACGGCTGGACGGGTCGGCGCTTCTTGGCGCGCTGGGTGTCCATGGCGGCGTTGACGGCAATTCGGTTGAGCCACGACTTCACGCTCCCGCCGCGGAAGCTGCCCAGGTTGCGAAACGCGGAGAAGAATGCCTCCTGGGTGACATCGGAGGCCTGGTCACGATCGGGCACCATCCGGACGACCAGGGCGAACAACTGGTCCTGGTAGCAGGTGACGAGGTCGTTGAATGCATCGAGATCACCCGCACGGGCACGCTCGACGAGGATTAGGTCTCGGCGCTGGACGGGGTCGTCGGCGACCGTGGTCGAGCGAAGGTCCTCCACGTTCAGGGGGCCCCTCCGGACGGCGATTCTGAGGCTGGGCGAGTCTAGCATCGGTCCGCGCGGAGACGTCATGGCGCAGGAGGCGGTTCCGCAGGTCGTGCGTCGCGGCAACGGCAACTTCAGCGCGGCCCCTGGCGTCCCGACGACCCGGACAGGTTCTATCCTCCGCCCAGCTTTGGAGCGTCACCAATGCGCCGAATGTCGACTCTGCTCCTGGTTCTCCTCCTCGTCGGCGGGTGCGCTGGCGCGGGATCGTCTCCGTCGCCGTCTGCCCCGACGGCAGGATTCGCCGCTTCGAGCATGGGTCAGCCAGGCGCTCCCGCCGGTCGGCGCGTTCCGCACGGCCGGACCGGACCTGGCGATCGACGGGGGCAGGCTCATCATTCACGGCCCCGAGAGGGCGATCTACCCGGGCCAGCTCCTGCCAAACCTCCAGCAGCGCCCGCTCAGCCAGGCGGGCATCGACGCTCTGGTCGCCGCTGCACGAACGGCCGGCCTGCTCGACGGACCTACGGATCTGACGGGTGGCCTCCAGCCCGGCGCCCAGACGGCCCACCTCCTGTTCGTCATCGACGGCGTCGAGCGAGAAGTCCTCGGCGACCCGACGCGCCAGATCGTCTGCGTGACCACGCCATGCGACGGCGCACCGGGCACGCGGGAGGGATTCGGCCAGTTCTGGGCACGGATCCACGACATCGGGACGTGGGTCGGGGCGGAGCTCGGCCCCGAGGCGCCATACATCGCCGACCGCTTCGCGGTTCTGCTGACCCAGCCCGTGGAAGACGCGTCGCTTCCGCCGTCGTTCGCATCGTGGCCCCTCGATGTACCGATGAACCAGTTCGGCGTCGCACTGGCTGGTGCGCGCTGTGGCGTCATCGAGGGCGACAGCCTCAAGGCCGCCCTGGCGGCGTTCGGTGCCGCGAACGAGCTGACCCGCTGGACGGACAACACGGATGCGGTGTTCGGCGCCGTCGTGCGGCCACTCCTTCCCGGCGAGCCCGATCCCTGCAGCTAAGCGGTCTCGGCGGCGTCCATTACGATTGCGAGCCGCGCCGAAGTGGCGGAATGGCAGACGCGACGGTCTCAAACACCGTTGAGTGCAAGCTCGTGTGGGTTCGAATCCCACCTTCGGCACCAAGACTGCGCGCTTCTGGGACATCCGTACCCTTGACCTGAGGCTCGTTCGTCGGGTATTCCTCCCCCATGGCTTCCGAACTCGCCTGCGTCGCGTGCATGGTCGACCCGCAGACCACGAGCATGGTGGTGCCGATGGCCCAGGCGACCCTCATCGCGGTCCCCTTCTTCTTCCGGAGCCGGATCGCCGGGGCGATCCGACGAGCCGCCCGGCGGGGCGTCGATCCCGCGGTCCCGGCCGAGACTGAGGATGGCTGCGATACTCCGGCCGATGACCGACCGGAAGGACCTGAGCCTCCAGGAGCGATACGCGCCTGAAGGTCGCTGCTTCGGCTGCGGGCCCGCCAACTCGAAGGGCCTGCGGATCCGGAGCTTTCCCTCGGAAGTGGACAGTGACGAGCGTCGTCGCCGACTGGATCCCGGCCCCCCACCACGAGGCGTTCGACGGCATCCTGAACGGCGGAATCATCGGCGTCGCTGCTGGACTGCCACTCGAACTGGACCGCGACCCGTCACCTGATGCGCCGGCGCGGCGCTGACCGGCCGCCGACGACGGTCACGCTCGACTACGCCGTCCGAATGCGGCGGCCGACGCCATCGAGGGGTCCGGTCCATCTCGCCGCGCGCGTGGTCGAGTCCGACGACGACCGGGCCACGCGTGGAGGCGACACTCGAGGCCGATGGCGAGGTCACCGCTACGTGCCGTGGCACCTTCGTCGCCGTAAAGCCCGACCACCCCGCCTACGATCGCTGGTAAGGAGAGCCTCTCGATGTTCCGCCGCTTCCTCGGCCTCGACCCTCAACCCCAGGCTGATCCGCGCCTGCCCGTCGGTGATGACGAGGCGCCCCTGCCCGGATCCTCGGCGGAGACCGCGACGGCCCGCCGGATCGTCGCTCGCCTCGACGCGCTGCCGCCCGAGGAAGCGCGATATCTCGCCTGCTTCGCCTACGTCATGAGCAGGGCAGCAGCAGCCGATCTCGACATCAGCGACGAAGAGACGGCGCTGATGGAGCAGTTCGCCATCCAGTTCGGCGGCCTCGACGCGTCCCAGGCGGTGCTCGTCGTGCAGATGGCGAAGATCCAGGCCCGGGTCGACGGCGCCACCGAGGATTTCGTCGTCACCCGCGAGTTCCGGAACATTTCGACGCTGGAACAGCGGGTCGCGCTCCTGCGCTGCTGCTTCGCGATCGGGGCCGAGGACGGGACGATCACGGCCGAGGAGGCCGCCACCGTGAACGAGATCGCCCGGGAGCTCGACGTCGAGCGGGACGTGGTCAACACCGTCCGGGCGGAGTTCCACGAGCAGCTATCGGCGGTCCAGGCAATCCGCCGGGCGAGTGGCGCCTAGGCTCCGCCCAGTGCTGAGCTCGACGATGCCGTCGCCAAGGCGGCGTCGGACCTCCGCGAGCAGCTCCGAGTCGTAGGCGACGCCGCGGCGGAGCTCCATCGGCAAGGAGGTCGTCCCGGTCTGGGCCGGAACGTGGAGGACGACGCGCGTCGATCCGGGCCGTTCGACGAGGAGGCCCTTGAACGCCTCCATGGCTCCGACGACACGATCCGTGCCCGCGCCACCGGCAAAGCGGACGTGGAGGATCGCCCCGGGCGCCGCGTCCACGGGGCGCGTGCCCGCATCGGCCGCGCCTGCGGCACGGTCCCGGGCCTCGTCGGGGAGCGCGGGCTCGACGTCACGTTCCGGCGCGAGCCGCTCGACGTCGGGCGGCTCCTGATAGGTCGGGATCGGTTCGGCGGGTGCGACGGCCGGCAGCGACGCCCCGGGCCGAGACTCGGGGGTTCCGGCGGGAGTTGGGCGGGCCGGGCGTCGGCCCGGAGCGGTGACACGTACGGGATCTCCGATGCCGCCACGCCCGGTGCTCCGACTCCGACCGGGACACCAGACGAGGACAACGGGGCGCTCACGGGTCCCTGACCGTTGCCGCCGCCATGGCCATTGCCATCCCCGTTGGCGGTTCCGTAGACGGCGGCACCGAAGGCTCCGTCGTCACCGGCTGGCGCCGCGGAGGCCGGCCCCGGTCCCCCGCGGCGACCTCGCGGGCAAACGCTTCTGGTCCGCGGGAGAGGGCGCCGTCCCAGTCGGTCACGAGGTCGGCGAGGAGCGAGACCTCCTCGCCACGGTGGTCGACCCGGCCGGCGACGAGGAGGATCGCTCCCTCCGCCCAGGTCCCGACGGTCTGCTCGTACAGCTTCGGGAACACGACGATTTCGATCGTCCCCTGGAGGTCCTCGACCGTGGCGACGCCCATCGTCGACTTCGTCTTCGTGATCACCGTGCGGAAGCCGGTGACGATGCCTGCGACGACGATCCGCTGGCCGTCGAGCGACTCGTCGCGGAGGTCGCCGCTGTAGGCCGTCACGAACTGGCCGACCTGGCCGGCGATCTCGCCCATCGGGTGCTCCGAGAGGTAGAGGCCCAGGAGCTCCTTCTCCCAGCGGAGGCGTTCACGAACCGGGACCTCGGTCGTCTGGGGCAGCGGCCGTTCGAACGCGGCCGCGTCCTCCGCGCCGAGGTCGAACAGCGACGTCTGGCCACTGACCCGGTCGCGCTGCGCCGACTGGCCGGCCGCCATCGCGTCGTCCAGGCCCAGGAGGATCTGGGACGGATGGCCGAAGGCATTCAGCGCCCCGACCCGGGCGAGCGACTCGAGGACCTTGCGGTTTGCGAGGCGAAGGTCGACCCGAGAGCAGAAGTCGGTCAGCGACCGGAAAGGGCCGCCCTCCGCCCGTGCCGCGATGATCGATTCGATCGCGCCCTGGCCGACGTTCTTGACTGCGAGCAGCCCGAAGCGGGTCGCCTGGCCCTCGACGGTGAACTCGACACCGGAGCTGTGGACGTCCGGCGGCAGGACCTCGATCCCCATCCGGCGGCACTCGGCGATCGCGGCGGCGACCTTCTCCTCGTTCGAGCGGAACGCCGTCAGGACGCTCGTCATGTACTCGACGGTGTAGTTCGCCTTGAGGTACGCCGTCTGGTAGGCGATGAGGCCGTAGCAGGTCGCGTGAGCCTTGTTGAATCCGTAGCGCTCGAACGGCTGGAACGCCGCGAAGACCTGATCGATCACCTGCGGCGCGACACCCCGCTCGGCGGCCTGGGTGACGAACCGCTCCTTCTGGGCGCGGAGGACGTTCGACTTCTTCTTCCGGATCGCGTAGCCGAGGGTGTCGGCCTCCGGGCCGGTGAACCCGCCGAGCGCGACCGCCGCCGACATGATGTCTTCCTGGTAGACGAAGATCCCGTACGTCTTCTTCAGGTACGGCTCGAGCAGGGGTGGAGGTACGTCACCTTCTCCTGGCCGTGCTTGCGCCGGATGTAGGCCGGGATGTTCTCCATCGGGCCCGGCCGGTAGAGGGCGACCATCGCGGCGAGGTCCAGGACGGAGGTCGGGCGGAGGTCGCGGATGTAGCGGCGCATCCCCGCCGACTCCAGTTGGAAGATGCCCGTCGTCTCGCCCGAGGCCAGGAGCTCGAACGTGCGCGCGTCGTCCAGCGGAATCGTTTCGAGGTCGATCTCGATGTCCCGCTCCTGCCGGACGAGATCGACGGCCTGGCGGAGGATCGTCAGGTTCGACAGGCCGAGGAAGTCGAACTTGAGGAGCCCGAGCGCCTCGATCCCGTGCATCTCGTACTGGGTCATGAGCGCGTCGGAGTTCGTGGCCTTCTGGAGCGGCATGAGCTCCGTGAGCGGCTCGTCGCTGATCACGACGCCCGCGGCATGGGTCGACGCGTTCCGGGCGACGCCCTCGAGCTGCCGGGCGAAATCCGTGATCCGCTTGACTGCCGGGTCGCCCTCGACCATCCCGCGCAGCTCCGGCGAGGTCTCGATCGCCTCGTCGAGCCTGATCCCGAGCTGGTTCGGGACGGCCTTCGCGATCCGGTCGACCTCGCCGTAGCTATGGCCTAGCACGCGGCCGACGTCGCGGATCGCCGCCCGGGCGAGCATCGTGCCGAACGTGATGATCTGGGCGACGTGGTCGGCTGCCGTACTTGCGGGTGACGTAGGCGATGACCTCGTCGCGCCGGCCGTCCTCGAAGTCGACGTCGATATCGGGCATCGTCACCCGGTCGGGGTTGAGGAAGCGCTCGAACGGCAGCTCGTAGGCGATCGGGTCGACCGGCGTGATCCCGAGCGTGTAGGTCACGATGGAGCCCGGCGCGCTGCCCCGGCAGGTCGTCTGGATCCGCTGCTCGCGGGCGAAGCGCGATGAAGTCCGCGACGATCAGGAAGTAGCCGGCATAGCCCATCGATAGGATCACGCCGAGCTCGTAGTCGAGCCGCGCCTGGAGCTCCGGGGTCACGCTCGCCGTATCGCCGCAGCAGCCCCGCTTCGCACTCCTTGCGGAGCCAGCTCTCGGCGGTCTCGCCGTCGGGCACCGGGAAGTGCGGGATCCGGAGGTGGCCGAGTGGCAGCTTGAGTCGAGGCCATCTCGGAGATCAGGCGGGTATTCCGGATCGCTTCGGGCTGATCGGGGAAGAGCGCGGCCATCTGGGCGGCCGACTTCAGCCAGAAGTCGCGGCCTCTCGAACTTCATCCGGTTCGGCGTGTCGATGTTGTTGCCGGTCCCGACGCAGAGCAGGACGTCCTGGGCGTCGGCCTGCAGCTCGTGGACGTAGTGGAGGTCGTTCGTTACGACGAGCGGCAGGCCCGTCTCCGGGGCTAGGCGGAGCAGCTTCTCGTTGAGCGCCTTCTGCTCGGCCATCCCGTGGTCCTGGAGTTCGAGGAAGAAGTTGCCCTTGCCGAGGATGTCGCCGTACTCGCCGGCAACGGACCGCGCCTCGCTCCCAGTCGTCGACCTCGAGCGCTCGCGCGATCTCCCCGCCGAGGCAGGCAGACAGCCCGACGAGGCCCTCGGCGTGGCGGGCGAGGTGCTCGCGATCGATCCGCGGACTGTAGTAGTAGCCGTCGACGTGGGCATCGGTGACGAGCCGGCAGAGGTTGCGATAGCCGACGTCGTCCTTGGCGAGGAGGATCAGGTGGAAGGGCTGGGCGTCGGCCTTGCCCTCCTTCTCGGTCATCGACCGGCGGGCGACGTACGTCTCGACGCCGATGATCGGCTTGATGCCCTTGTTGACGCAGGCCTGGTAGAAGCCGACGGCGCCGTAGAGAGCGCCGTGGTCGGTGATCGCGAGGCTGTCGAAGCCTTGCTGGGCCGCCGAATCGACGAGGTCCGTGATCCGCCCGAGACCGTCGAGGAGGCTGAACTCGGAGTGGACGTGGAGGTGGGTGAAGTCGTTCGGGGCGATCGTCACGGGACGTCAATGGTAGCCCGGACAGTGCCGGGGAGGATGGCTCGGGTCGGCACGGGCGGGCGGCTTGCCCCATCATCGCGGTGCCATGGATCCCGGTGTCCTCTCACCAGACGGCGGCCTCGACTTCGATGCCGTGATCGACGCTGCGCTCGAGGAGCTGCCGACCGCGTTCTTCGATCAGCTCGGCTCCGTCGCGATCGTCGTCGAGGAGGAGCCGACGCCGGCCCAGCTGGCCTGCGTCCGAGCGCACGGTCTGTTCGGGCTTTACGAGGGCGTGCCGCGGACGCGCTGGGGAGTCGACAACGCGGCGGTTGCAAGCAAGATCACGCTGTTCCGCGGCCCGCTGTCCCGGGCGAACCGGATCCGGAGCGCCTCGTCGCGGCGATCCGCGACACGCTCCACCACGAGATCGCCCATCACTTCGGGATCGACGACGCCCGGCTCCGGGAGCTCCGCCGGGGCTGACACGTCCACGTCGCGTCCGCCGGGCACTCAGCTAGCGCCTCGGCCCGTGGCTCCGAGCCGGCGCCTCGCGCCCCCAATCCGATCCTGCGCAGTGAGCACGTCTACCTCCGCGCGCTCGAACCATATGATGCCGAGCATGTCCACCGCTGGTACGAGCACGCCGACACGGCGCGGCTCATGGGCGAGATGCCTCGCAGCCTCGCCCGCCGCCGGGCCGACGCTGAGACTGCGACCGGTGAGGCCGGGCGCGACTGGTTCGCGTTCGTCATCTGCCTGATCGCCGACGACCAGCCGATCGGCCGGATCGACCTCTTCGAGATCGACCGGGTCAACGGCTCGGCGGGTTTCGGGATCGCGATCGGCGAGCACGATCTCCGCGGCGGCGGCCTCGGGACGGAGGCGGTGAACGTCATCCTCGACTTCTGCTTCGGCCAGCTCCGGCTCGAACGGGTCTGGCTCGTCACGGATTCCGTGAACGAGCGAGCCCAACACGTGTACGGGAAGGCGGGATTCGTGCAGAGGGTCGCCTGCGGCGGGCGTTCTACCAGGACGGCGTCTTCCAGGACGACGTCCGGATGGCGATGCTGCTGTCGGAGTGGCAGGCGCTGACGAGCAAGCGCAGCTGGGACTACGCCGAGCGATAGGAGCGGTGGCGCGTGCTGTTGCGGGAGGCGTACCAAGGGACGGACGAGGAACGCACGGAGGCCGCTGACGACGTCCTCGTTCGTCCGTTGTTGCTGCGGGCGTAACTCACGACCGCTGAAGAGTCCGATCAGGCCCTTGGGCGGCGTCCCGACCGTCCGTTGGGACGGGACGCGTAACAGGGCGGGCTACGAGGCGAGCAGCTCCGACACGACCGGCGCGATTCGATCCACCCACAGCGCGTACTGGGCGCCCGACGGGTGGAGGCCGTCGTCGGCCACGAGCGAACGGTCTGTCGCGGCGCGGAGGGACAGATCGTGGATGTCGACGAAGGCGATGTCCGCGTACCGCCGAGAGGCCCTGCAGGATCTCGTTGTTGCGCCGGATCGCGGCGGCCTGGTGGGCTGGATCGCCGTACGCCGCGCCCTGCGGCGTGACGGTGTAGTCGGGCGTCGAGACGGCGACGATCCGGTTCGCCGGTAGCGCCGCTAGGAGCTCGTCGAGGATGTGGCCGGCATTCTGCGCGTAGTCGCCTCCGGGACGCCCTGGACGACGTCGTTGACGCCGACGAGGATCGAGGCGAACGCCGGCCGCAGGGCGCCTAGCTCCGGCAGCTCGGCCTCGATCACGTCGCGCGACGTGATACCCGTTCACGCCGAGGTTCGCGACGAGGTCGAGCACCGGTCCGTCCGCACGCAGCCGGGCGACGAGCTGGTCCGGCCAGCGCTCCTCGGCGCTCCGGGTGGCCGTCCCGATCGTGTATGAGTCGCCGAGCGCGACGTAGCGAAGGCTCACCGCGCCGCGGCGAGGAAGTCGAGGACGAGCCGCTCGAACTCGCGCGGTCGTTCGAGGGTCAGCATGTGAGCGACGTCGGGCACGCTCACGTACCCGCGCGCCTGGAATCTCGGTCGCGAGCCGGTGCGCCGCCTCGCGCGTGGCGGCCTGGTCGGCCTCGCCGACGACGATCAACGTCGGACAGCGATCTCTGCGAGGCGGGCGTGAGCCGGAGGTTCCAGCTCCGTCTCGGGCGCGGCCTCGGAATCCCATTCGGGCAGCTCGAACGCGTCCCGCTGCATCGTGCCGACGAACGCCCGGATCGCCGAATCGACCGCGTCCGCCGGCCGCGACGGACCGTCGACCCAGGCCCTGAGGTTGACCTCGACGGCCGCGTCGAGATCGCCTCGATCGAGCGCCTCGACTTCCTCGTGCCAGATCGGCCGGAGGTCGTCCGTCGCGCCCCCATACAGCGCACCTCCCGGCGCCGCCAGGATGAGCGAGGCGACCGCCTGCGGCTGGGCGAGCGCCGCCTCGACCGCGATCCCGGCCCCCACCGATGTCCCGACAACGTGGGCCCGGCCAATCCCGAGTTCCTCGAGCAGCCCAAGAAGATCGGCGTGCTGGGACCACGGCCCGCTCGGCGGCAGGCTCTCGCCGTAGCCACGCAGGTCGTATCGGACCACGCGGTGAGCCTTCGCGAAGGCCGGCCACTGGGGATCCCACATCCGCCGATCGGCGACGCCGGCGTGGACGAGCACGAGGGGCTCGCCCGAGCCCGCGATCTCGAACGCGAGGCCGGTCGCCGTCCGGCCGCTCTCGACTGAAACGAACATCGCGCCAGTATGCACAGCGATCGCGGAAAGCCCTATCCTTCAGCGGGCGCTTCGGCCGTTGACCCGGGAAACGGACCTTCAAGGTTTACCCTTGCCCGGCCGCTCCCCCGTCGGTACGATGCGCGCCAATGGTCGCCCCGCGGGGCGAACGTTCTTCGAGACCTCGCCGGACCTAGGGTCAAGACCATCGGCCGACGCGACCGATCTCGATGTTGGAGGAGGACACATGCGCAACCGTTCCATTGGCCTGACGCTGTTCAGCGGCATGGCCATCCTCGTCGCCGCCTGTGGCGGCGGCGCAACCCCGAGCCCGTCGGCCTCGACGGCACCGGCGTCCGCGCCCGCCTCGCACCGAGCCGTCGGGTCGAGGCATCGACTCCGCCGTCCGCCGCAGCCCTCACGCCGATCAAGGTCGGTGTCGTCACCGACGTCGGCCAGCTCGAGGACAAGTCGTTCAACCAGTCCTCGAATGAGGGCGCCATGGCCGCCGCCACCCAGTCCGGCGGCTCGCACGAGGTCATCGTGACCCAGGCGATCTCGGACTATGCCGGGAACATCCAGACCCTCATCGATGCCGACTTCGACGTGATCGTCACCGTCGGCTTCCTCATCGGGACCGACACGGCCAAGGCGGCCAAGGCCAACCCTGACACCAAGTTCGTCGGTGTCGACCAGGGCGTCTGCGTCGATGCAAACGGTGATCCCGATCCCACGTTCGCGTGCGCCGGCGACGCTGCCACGCTCCTGCCGAACTACCAGGGCATCGTCTTCGCCGAGGCCCAGCCCGGCTACCTCGCCGGCATCGTCGCGGCCAGCATCTCCAAGTCGGGCACGATCGGCGCCGTCGGCGGCACGAACGTCCCGGCCGTCGTGAACTACTGGCGCGGCTACGAGAACGGCGCCAAGTCCATCAAGTCGGATATCAAGGTCCTCTACCAGGAGACCGATCCGAACCCGGCCGTCGGGTTCAACGATCCGGCCAAGGGCAAGACGATCGCCGGCCAGTTCCTCGGCCAGGGCGCGGACGTCATCTTCCAGATCGCGGGCCTTACCGGCCAGGGCGCTCTCGAGGCTGTCTGCGCCAAGGACGGCGCCTACGGCATCGGGGTCGACGTCGACCAGGCCGTCAGCCTGCCGAACCTCTCAAAGTGCATCGTCACGAGCGCCGAGAAGAAGCTCGTCGACACGGTCACGGCCGTCGTCCTCAGCGTCGCCTCGGATACGTTCAAGGCGGGCACCGTGGCCTACAACGCGGCGTCAGAGCCGCCGGCCATCGGCCTGTCCGACTATCACGACAACGCGGCGCTGATCACGCCGGACATCCAGTCGAAGATCGACGCGGCCTTCGATGGCTTCGTCGACGGCTCGCTCGATCCGTGCGCGCCGGTCAAGTGCACCGTGGCGGGTACCTGACCCGACCTCGACACTTCGCAACACTCGACCGAGGGGTGGTGGCAACGCCGCCCCTCGGTTGATTCCTGCCCCTATGATGTCGCCAGCCCGCGCGAACCCCGTCAACTGATTCGAGATCCGCCCGAGGCCGCCGTGACCGAGTCCGTGCCCGAGTCCGTGACAGCCCCCGCGCTCGAGATGCGTGGAATCACGAAGTCCTATCCGGGCGTCGTCGCGAACGATGGGATCGACCTGGAGGTCCGGCCGGGCGAGATCCACGCGCTGCTCGGCGAGAACGGCGCGGGCAAGTCCACGCTGATGAACATGCTATACGGGCTGGCGACCCCGGACAGCGGCGAGATCCTCCTCGACGGCACCCCCGTCAAGATCGGCGGCCCATCGGACGCCATCGCCCGCGGCATCAGCATGGTCCACCAGCACTTCATGCTGGTTCCCGTTCTGAACGTAGCCGAGAACATCCTGCTCGGCGCGGAGACGATGGCCAACCCGATCTTCCTCGACCGGGAGGAGGCCCACCGCCGGATCGTCGAGCTCGGCAAGCGGTTCGGCTTCGAGATCGATCCGGAGGTCAAGGTCGGGTCGCTATCGATTGGCTGGCAGCAGCGGGTCGAGATCCTCAAGGCCCTTTACCGGCAGGCCAGGATCCTCGTCCTCGACGAGCCGACCGCCGTCCTCACGCCCCAGGAAACGAAGGAGATCTTCGCCGTCCTCCGTCGCCTGGCGGACGAGGGTCACAGCATCATCTTCATCAGCCATAAGCTGTACGAGGTCCTCGAGATCGCCGACCGGATCACCGTCATCCGGCGCGGCAAGGTCGTCGGGTCGCGGATTCCGTCCGAAACGGACGAGGACGATCTGGCCGCTTTGATGGTCGGGCGCAACGTCCAGCTCGTGGTCGACCGCGGCGAGTCGCATCCGGGCGAACCCTCACTCGTCGTATCCGATCTGCGAGTCGCCGACGACCGCGGCCATGAGGCCGTCAAGGGCGTGAGCTTCGAGGTCCGGGCAGGCGAGATACTTGGCGTCGCCGGCGTCGCGGGCAACGGCCAGGAGGAACTCGTGGAGGCCCTCACCGGCCTGCGACGGCCGACGAGCGGGAAGGTTTCGCTAGCCGGCCGCGACGTCACGGGCAGCGGCCCGCGCGCGCTCCAGCGGCGCGGGATGTCGTTCGTCCCGGGCGACCGCCACCGCTTCGGGCTCGTCCTGAGCTTCCCCCTCGCGGATAACCTCGTCCTGACCCAGTACGACGAGCCGCCGTTCGTCCGTGGCTTCCTCCGCAACGATCAGGCGATCGCAGATTGGGCGAAGCGGGCGATCGCGCGAGTACGACATTCGCACGCCGTCGCCGAATGTCCCGGCGTCGACGCTGTCCGGCGGCAATCAGCAGAAGGCCATCGTCGCGCGGGAGTTCAGTCGAAAGCTCTCGGCGCTGATCCTCGACCAGCCGACGCGCGGCCTCGATGTCGGCAGCATCGAGTTCATCCATCGCCAGGTGATCGCGAAACGAAATGAGGGAGCCGCGATTCTCCTCGTCTCGGCCGAGCTCGACGAGGTCCTGGAACTGTCCGATCGGATCGCCGTGATGTACCGCGGCGAGATCGTGGCGCTCGTGGACGGACCGACGGCCGAGCGCGAGGAGATCGGACTCCTGATGGCCGCCGGTCGCCGCTCGATCCCGCCCGTCGAACCAGGGACCGACGCGGGCGGTAGCGTGGCGACGCCTACGTGATGGGCGCCGTGCGACGGTTCTGGGCGCTGGCCGCGGTTCCGGTCGTCTCGATCTTCCTTGCCCTCTTGCTCGGGTCCTTGTTGATCATCGCCTCCAGCCTTGCGACCGAAGGGTCGATCAACCTGCTCCTGCCGCTCGTCGCATACGAGAGCCTGCTCCAGGGTGCGACAGGCCTCTCGTTCATCGACGTGAATGGCGGAGACATCTCGTTCGCCCCCTCGATCAACCCAGAGCAGGCTGCGCGCGCCGTGACGAACACCCTTGCAGCCGCCGGCCCGCTCGTCATGACCGGCCTCGCGGTCGGCGTCGGTTTCAAGGCGGGTCTGTTCAACATCGGCGGCGTCCGGCCAGGTGCTCGTCGGTGGCTTCGTTGCGGGTCTCGTCGGTGGCATGGTCGCCCAGCAGCCGGTGCCGGTGGCCGTTACGATCGCGATCCTCGCCGGCGCCCTGGGTGGAGCGATCTACGGCTTCATTCCCGGCGCCCTGAAGGCATTCACCGGCGCCCATGAGGTCGTGTCGACGATCATGCTCAACTCGCTCGCCGCGTTCGTGATCATCGGCCTCGTCAACGACATCTTCAAGATCGTCGGTCCGACGTTCGCCCGGACCGCGGATGTCGGCAACGCCGCGATGCCGATCGTCTTCGGCCGGAACGGCAACCTCGGCATTTTCATCGCGCTGGCCTTCGTCGCCCTGACGTACGTCCTGATCTATCGAACCCCGCTCGGCTTCGAGATCCGGACCGTCGGGTCGAACCCGAGCGCCGCCCGATATGCGGGCATGAGCCCGCGCCGATTGATCGTCCTGACGATGAGCCTCTGCGGAATGTTCGCCGGCCTGGCCGGGGCCTTCGAGATCCTCAGCCTCGGCTACTACCCGGCGGTCTTCGGGACGACGATCGGCTTCGCCGGGATCACCGTCGCCCTGCTCGGGCGAGCCCACCCCGTCGGCATTCTCCTCGCCGCCCTCCTCCTCGGCGGGATGCGCGCGGGCGCGCCGGCCATGCAGATCACGGCCAAGATCCCGATCGAGATCATCGACGTCATCCAGGGCCTGATCCTGCTCTTCCTCGCCGCCGAGAGCGTGATCCGCCATCTGCTCCGGAGCCGCACAGAGCGCGTCACGCCGGGTGAGCTCGGTACCGTGTCGCGGACCTATGGGGAGACGACCGTCTGATGGACTTCCTGTTTGATCTGCCGGTCCTGGGCTTCATTTTCCAGTTCTTCGCCTACCTCATCGACGCAGTCTTCACCACGAACCTGTCGGCCCAGACGCTGCAGCTCGCGACCCCGATCGCGCTGGGAGCACTGTGCGGAGTCATGAACGAGCGGAGCGGCATCGTCAACATCGGGATCGAAGGCATGATGCTGACCGCCGCGTTCGTCGGGTTCATGGCTGCATTACTCGTCAACAACGCGATGCCGGCGGAAGGCTCGGGTTCGATCTTCGGCGCGACGCCTGCGCTCGTCGTCGGCGTTGTCGCCGCGATCGGGGCCGGCATGCTGGTCTCGCTGCTCCATGCCTGGCTGTGCATTTCTGTCCGGGCCGACCAGATCATCAGCGGCACGGTGATCAACATCATCGCCCTGGGCCTGACCAGCTACCTGAATCGACTGATCAAGCCGAGCGGCAGCGCCGGCACGTTCGACACGATCCAGCTTCCGCCCGAGTTCTACGACCTGCCGCTCATCGGCTGGATCCTGCGGATGTTCCTGAGCTCGGGCCCGATCACGACGTCGGTGATCATCTTCGTTGTCGTTCTCCAGATCATGCTCTTCCGATCGCGTTGGGGGCTCCGGACACGAGCAGTCGGCGAGCATCCGCGGGCCGCCGACACGGTCGGCATCGACGTGATCCGGGTCCGCTACCGAAACGTCATCCTCGGCGGCATCTTCGCCGGCCTGGCCGGCGCCTGGCTGACGCTCGAGTTCAACGCGTCATTCCAGAACAATATGTCCGCCAACCGGGGATTCATCGCCCTGGCGGCGGTGATCTTCGGACGCTGGACGCCGATCGGGGCCTTCGGCGGGGCGCTGCTGTTCATGGTCTCCGAGGCCCTCGGGATCGCGATCCGATCGAACCCACCACCGGGCGACCTCGGCGTGTTCCTCTCGGGCATCCAGGCGAGCTACCCGAGTCTGTACAACAACTTCTTCGGGGCGTTGCCGTACCTGCTGACCCTGATCGTCCTCGCCGGCGTCGTGGGTCGGAGCATTCCGCCCGCGGCGGTCGGCCAGCCCTACGTCAAGGAAGGCGCAACCTGAGCGACGATCCGGACGAGGCAGCCCGGCGCAAGGAGAAGGCGCGAACGATCGCCTACCTCGACCTGGCCGAGAACCGCGGACCGGTCGCCGTCGCGGACGACGCCGACATCGAGACAATTCTCCGAGGCGCTCGCCGGATCGCCGTCGTCGGCGCGTCGTCGAACGAGGGGCGCCCGTCGTTCGGTGTCTTCCGCTACCTCGTCCACCAGGGGTTCGAGTGCGTGCCGGTCAACCCGAACGAGCGCAGCGTCCTCGGGATTCCGGCGTTTCGGACCCTTGTCGAAGCCGTCGCCGAGACCGGGCCGTTCGACATCGTCGACGTCTTTCGCCGATCGGAGCTCGTGGTGCCGCACGCAGAAGAGGCGGCGGCCATTGGTGCGAGCTGCCTGTGGCTTCAGCTCGGCGTCGTGAACTGGGAGGCGGCCCGATCGCGGCAGGCTGCGGGTCTGGCCGTGGTGATGGACCGCTGCACGGCGATCGAGTGGCGGAGGATCGCCGCGAGGCGCTAGGTCGCGTGCGGCGGCGCGCCGCTACGCAGGCTGGACCGGCCTGGCCTCCACGCGAGCCCGAACGGCCGCTCTCGTGGATTCGTCGGTGAACGCGACGTCGCACGCCGTCGCGTGGATCTTGCGTACCTGCTCCCACGTGAGCCCACCCTCCTCGACCAGGCGCCTCTCCTCGCCGGTGATCCGGCTCCCGATGTTGATCGGGTTGTCGTCGCCGAGAACGACGCGGCAGCCGGCGGCGAGGAACGCGTGCAACGGATGCTCTCGAACCGAACGTGCGGCGCCGGTCAGGACGTTCGAGGTCGGGCAGACCTCGATCGCGATCCCTTCCCCGGCCGCCCACGCCAGCGTCGGCGGGATCGTCGGCGATGTGCGACCCGTGGCCGATCCGCGTCACCCCGAGCGTTGCGACAGCCTCGACGGCCGCGGCGCCCGGCGCTGCCTCGGCGGCGTGCGCCGTCAGTCCCAGCCCGGCGGCGGATGCGATCGCGTAGGGCTCGCGGTACGGCCCGAGGGATGGAAACAGGATCTCGTCGCCAGCCACATCGAGGCCGACCACGCCATTCCCGGCAGCGGCCGCCGCCGCGCGGGCGACCGCGAGATTGGTCTCGTCGTCGCTGTGCCTCAGGAGACAGACCACCAGTCCCACCGCGAGCCCCGTCGCCCGTCGACCATCCTCGAGCCCCTCGCACGCCGCGGCGATGACCTGCGGGATGGAGAAACCGGCCCGAGCGTGCGTCGCGGGCCCGAACCGCATCTCCAGGAAGTCGCAGCCGTCCGCCGTGGCGTCCTCGACGGCCTCACGGGCCACGCGGCGCATCGCGTCGGGCGAGCCCAGCACCGGATAGGCCGCGGCGACATGCGCCAAGAAGACCGTCAGGTCGGCCGGCTCCTTCATCCGGAGAGCCGCGTCCCAGCCGCCGGTCGGCTCCGGCACGTCCATCGTTCGGGCGAGGTCGGCGGCCGTCTCGGGTCGGACGCAGCCCTCGAGATGCGTGTGGAAGTTCAGACCCACGTGGGGCTCACAGGCCGAGCTCGACGGCGGCATCGAGGGCCGCCTCGATGCTGGCACCCCAACCGGTGGCGAGTCGCTTGTGGGCCTCGTCGTCGTAAACGCTCGTCCCGACGACGAGATTGCTCGAGACCGCGCAGATCATCCCGGCCCGCAGGCCGCGCTGGCGGGCGACGACGAACATCGCCGACGACTCCATCTCGATGTTCAGGAGGCCGAGGCCGGACATCTGCTCCGTCCAGGCCGGCGACTCCGCGTAGAACGCGTCATCGGTGACGTTCAGGCCGGCGTGGACCGCGAGGCCGTGCTTGGGGCCGTGGACGCGGGCCGCTCGTTCGAGGGCGAGCGTCAGCTCGAGGTCCGGGACGGCCGGGTAACCCTTGGGGGCGTACATGTCCGTCGTGCCGTCGTTGCGGAACGAGCCCTCGCTCACGACGAGGTCGCCCGGGGCAAGGTGGGGCTGGAGCGCGCCGGTGCTGCCGACCCTGATGAACGACGTCACGCCGACCCGGGCGAGCTCCTCGACAGCGATCGCGGTCGACGGACAGCCCATCCCGGTCGAGGTGACGGTGATCTCCCGGCCCTTGTACTTCCCGACCATCGTGCGGTGCTCGCGCTTGTGGGCCACCTCACGGGCATCGTCCAGGTATTCGGCCACGAGCGGAACACGAAATGGATCGCCCGGCATGAGTGCCACTGTGCTGACCTCGCCAGGCGCGATGCCGATGTGGAACTGCCTGTCGCCCAGGCCGATGCTGCTCTTGTCGACAGTGCTCACGCGGACTCCGATCGTGACGGGGCGAGATGGGTCCGCCGATTCTAGCGGCGAGAGCGCCGCCACCCGGACTGGGTCGGGTTACTTGATGAGGAAGCCCAGCAGGACGAGCACGAAGCCGGCGACGATCAAGAGGCCCGCTCGTTGCGCCTGACGCCGCAGGACCATCATCGCGACCGACGCGCCCGTTGGTGACGTGTCGCGCGCGCCGCCACGCCACGCCTCGTAACGGGCGATGTTCGCGTCCTGCTCCTTGAGCGCTTGGTAGCGACTCCACGGCCCCTTGGCGCGCTGGTAGCCGGCGGCGATCAGCACGACGCCTAGCCCCCACAACGCAACGTTGACGATCATCACGAGCCGGAATCCCGCGTCGAGCCGCTCGCGCACGGCCGACTGGACGACCGCGGCATTCGCCTGACCGCGGGTCGCCTTCATGACCTGGCCGACGAAGAAGCCGATGACCGGCTTGCCCGCCCGGTAGTCGGCAACGGCGCCCGGGTTGGCGGCAATGACCTCGTCGACGATCGTGGTGAGGGCCCCGGCGTCCGAAATCTGGCGGAAGCCGCGGGCATCGACGATCGAGCCGACCGTTTCGCCGCTCTCGGCGTGGGCGGCGAAGACCTCCTTGGCGTTCGTTCCCGAGAGCTCGCCCGCCACTACCCGACCGACGAGGTCCGCCAGCTGGGCGGGATCGACCCGTGCGGCGGCCTCGGGATCGGTCTTCAGGAGACCGAAGAAGGCGCCGGTCACCCAGTTGGCGATGATCTTCGGGTCGAGCGAGGCTCCGGCCAGGCGCGCGCCCTCGAAGAGCTCGGTCGCACGCGGCTCCGCGACGAGGACGGCCGCGTCATACGCCGGCAGCCCGAACTCGTCGGTGTAGCGGGTTCGCCGCGCGGCCGGCAGTTCCGGCAGACCGCGGCGGATCTCGTCGAGCCAGGCCGCGTCCACGCGAAGCGGCGGCAGGTCCGGCTCCGGGAAGTAGCGGTAGTCGTGCGAGTCCTCCTTGGAGCGCATCACGTACGTCGTGCCGCGGTTCTCGTCCCAGCCGCGCGTGTCCTGGGTGAGCGTCTCGCCGGCATCGATCGCCGCGGCCTGGCGCTCGATCTCGAAGCCGATCGCCCGCTCGACGGACCGGAACGAGTTCATGTTCTTGACCTCGACCCGCGTCCCGAACGGTTCCGTGCCGCGCGGCCGGAGCGAGACGTTCGCCTCGACACGCAGCTGGCCGCGTTCCATGTCCGCATCAGAGGCGCCGATCGCCCGGAGGAGCAGCTGCAGCTCTTCGGCGTAGCGGCGAGCCTGCTCCGCGGACCGGACATCAGGATCGGTCACGATCTCCATGAGCGGGGCGCCGGAGCGGTTGAAGTCGACGAGGCTGACCTTGCGGCCGTCGTCCCCGGTCGCGTGAATGAGCTTGGCCGTGTCCTCTTCGAGATGCGCCCGGGTGATCCCGATCGTGACGGGACCCTCCGAGGTCTCGACGGTCAGCCGACCGGCCGAGGCCAGGGGCAGGTCGTACTGGCTGATCTGGTAGCCCTTCGGCAGGTCGGGATAGAAGTAGTTCTTCCGGTCCCAGCGGGTCGCGTCGGGCGTCGTCGCCCCGATCGCGACGCCGGTTGCGAGGACATGCTCGACCGCGCGCCGGTTGATCGTCGGCAGCGCGCCCGGCAGGCCGAGGCAGACGGGACAGACGTGGGTGTTCGGGGCCGCCCCGTCGTAGTCGGTCGAGCAGCCACAGAACATCTTCGATGCGGTCTTGAGCTGGCAGTGGACCTCGATGCCGATCACCGCCTCGTAGCGCTCGAGGGCCCGACTCCCAGGAGCAGTCGTCTGGGTCATCGAGGCGGCCGCTCCGCTCGCCTGGCGCTCCACGAAACGGCCGATGCGAACGAGGGCTTCCTCGAGCTCCTCGTACGACGTCGCGTAGCACGCCCTGACGTGGCCCTTGCCGGACGGACCGAACGCGGAACCGGGGATCACGGCGACGTGCTCCTCGGCGAGGAGACGCTCGGCGAACTCCTCGGACGACAGGCCCGTGGCGGACGTCACCTCCGGGAACGCGTAGAACGCCCCGCGCGGCTCGAACGTCCGCAGCCCGATGTCATTGAGGCCGTCGACGACGAGTCGCCGTCGTCGGTCGTATTCCACGCGCATCCGCTCGACGTCTGCCTCGCCGTGGAGAATCGCCTCCAGCGCGGCGTCCTGGGCCGTCGTCGGGGCCGACATGATCCCGTACTGATGGACCTTGACGATCCCCTCGAGGATCGCGGCCGGCGCGGCGAGGTAGCCGACTCGCCAGCCGGTCATCGCGTAGGCCTTCGAGAAGCCGCCCATGAGGATTGTCCGCTCGCGCATCCCGGGCAAGGCGCTGAACGCGCGGTGGCGGTACGAGCCGTACGCCAGTCGGTCGTAGATTTCGTCGCTGTAGACGAGCAGGTCGTGTCGGTCGGCGATCCGCGCAAGTTCGTCCTGGACGTCGTCCGGCAGCACCGCGCCGGTCGGGTTGCACGGATAGCCGAGGAACAGCGCCTTCGTGCGCGGTGTGATCGCGGCCTCGACTGCCGCCGGCTCGAGGGCGAAGTCGTCCTCGAGGCGGGTCGCGACGTGGCGGACGACGCCGCCGGCGAAGACGACAGCCGGGACGTAGGCGACGTAGGACGGCTCGTGAAGGATGACCTCGTCGCCCGGATCGCACGTCGCCCGCAGAGCCAGGTCGACGGCCTCGGAGGCGCCCACGGTGATCAGCAGCTCCGTCGCGGGGTCGTAGCGCACGCCGTAACGGCGCTCGAGATGGTCCGCCAGCGCCTCCCGCAGGGCGACGTTCCGTAGTTCGAGGTGTAGTGGGTCCGGCCGGCGTGGAGCGAGCGGACGCCGGCGGCGACGATCCGCTCCGGCGTGTCGAAATCGGGCTCCCCTACCCCGAGGCTGATGACATCGTCCATCGTCGCCAGGATGTCGAAGAAGCGACGGATCCCTGACGGCGGGACTGCTCGGACGCGCTGTGCGAGAGCGCGCTCGGCGAGCGGCGGCCGCGTCGTCTCGGCGGTCATGCTCGCGCTCCGGCGAGGGAAGCTGCTCGCTCCGTGGGCGTCGGGGCGGAGGGATCGGCGGCAGCCGCGAGTTGCGCCGGCTCCTTTCCCCGCCACTCGGCAGATGAGGTGATCGCCTCGTAGCCGCGCGCGAGCGAGAAGAGCTCGAGCTCCGACCAGGCTGCACCAATGAGTTGCAGCCCGACCGGCAGGCCCTCCGACAGCCCGCACGGGATCGAGATTCCGGGCAACCCGGCCATGTTCACCGGAAGGGTACAGGCGTCCGACAGGTACATCGCCACCGGATCGGCCATCTTGGCGCCGAAGCGGAACGCGACGGACGGCGACGTCGGGGCGACGAGCGCGTCGAACCCTTGCTCCCACAAGACGTCGAAGTCGCGCTTGATGAGCGTCCGAACCTTCTGCGCCTTCAGGTAGTAGGCGTCGTAGTAGCCGGCCGAAAGCGCGTAGGTCCCGAGCATGATCCGGCGCTTGACCTCCGGGCCGAACAGCTGGCCCCGGGTCGCGAGGTAGTTGCCGAGGACGTCGCCGTCGCCGAGGCGCGGGCCGTAGCGGATCCCGTCGTAGCGGGCGAGGTTCGCGGACGCCTCAGCCGGGGCGACGATGTAGTACGTCGCGAGGCCGTAGTCGGTGTGGGGCAGCGACACCTCTTCGACGCGGGCGCCGGCGCCCTCGAGCGCGGACACGGCCTCGCGGATCCGGCGCTCGACGTCCGGATCCATCCCGGCGACGAAGTACTCGCGAGGTAGCCCCAGCCGCTTGCCGCGGAGGGCTTCCGCCGCCTCATCATCGCTCGCCGGAAGGCGCAGGAGCGAGTCCGGAACGGGTTCCGGCGCCGACGTGGAGTCCCGCTCGTCGCGGCCGGCGATTGCATGGAGCAGCGCCGCGGCGTCGCGGACGTCGCGAGCGAACGGCCCGATCTGGTCGAGCGACGACGCGAAGGCGACGATCCCGTAGCGGCGATACCCGGCCGTACGTCGGCTTGAGCCCGACGATCCCGGTCAGTGCGGCCGGCTGACGGATCGAGCCACCGGTATCGGTGCCGATCGAAAGCGGCGCGTGGAACGCTGACACCGCGACCGCCGAGCCGCCGCTGCTGCCGCCGGGCACCGTCTCGAGATCCCACGGGTTGGCGACCGGCCCGTACGCGCTGTGCTCGTTCGACGAGCCCATCGCGAACTCGTCCATGTTCGTCTTGCCGAGAATGACCGCCCCGACGTCCCGCAGCCGTTCGGTGATGTGGGCGTCGTACGGGGCGATGTAGCCCTCGAGAATCCGCGAGCCGGCGGTGCACTGGCCGCCCGCGACGGAGATGAGGTCCTTCAGCGCGATCGGGATGCCGAGCAGCGGATGGAGCGCATCGACGGCCGCCGATCCCTCGGCTTGGGCGGCCGCGAGGCGCGCGTCGGCGGCGTCGGCGCCGGCGATGGCCCCGTCGCGATCGATCGTCAACCACGCGTTCAGCGAGTGGTTTTCGCGCTCGGCGGCGTCGAGGTGGGCCTCCGCGAGCTCGCGGGAGTTGGTTTCGCCGGCCCGCAGGCGGACGGCCATGTCGTGGGCCAGGAGCCGCGTCAGGTCGGTCATCGGTGGATCGGTCCGCGATCGCGTCAATCGCCGCCGAGGATCGGCGGGACGACGATGAAGTCGCCCTCGCGCTCCGGGGCGTTGGCCAGGATCGCGTCAACCGGCAGCGACTCGCGAACGACGTCGTCGCGGAGGATGTTCTCGAGCTCGATCGTCTGGGCGGTCGGCGGGATCTGCTCGGTGTCGAGCCGGGCGAGGATCGTGTACTGGTCGAGGATGTGGTTGAGCTGTCCCTCGAGGCAGCGAGAGCTCGTCGTCGGTCAGGCCCAGGCGGGCGAGATGCGCGACGTGCTCGACGTCGGAGCGGGTCAGACCGGGCATGGCGCCGATGATAGCCGACGGCGTCGGGCCGGCCCGCCAGCGGCTATCGTGAGCGCGTGAGGACCTCTTCGAACGCCCTGTGGCTGCTGCTCGTCGTCGCGATGCTCGCGGTGGTCGCCGCCCGGCTGAGCCGGTCGCTGGGTCCGGTCGGGCTGATCATCACGATCGTCCTCGTCATCGTCCTCGTCATGCTGGCCCGAGATCTGCTGCGCGTCTGGTTTGGACGGAGGGCCAACGATCGCCAGCGCCGCGCGACGAAGAACGTCACACCGCAGGAGGGCTGGCTCCCGCCGGGTGACCAGGTCGAACCAGCGGTCCGCGTCGGAGTCCGTCCGAGGCCAGCTGCGCCGGTCATCGTCGTCGAACCGCAGGACGGCGACCGAACGGCTCGAGGCCAAGCTGGAGGCGCTGGATCGGCTCCGGGCCACGCGGCGCGGTGACCGAGGCCGAGTACGAGGCCAAGCGGGCCCAGCTGATCGCCGACTTCTGAGTACGGCTCGGTCAGCTCGACCGAGCGCTTGCCTGAGCTCCTCCGATCGCTGCGTGCCCGGCGACGAAGCTGCTGAGCGGCCGCCGCGCATCCCTCGGCATGCGGCAGACCCTGGCCTGGCGTGCAGTCTGCGCAAGCCCCAGGGCGCGAGCCCGCCCTCGTCCGGCAGGAATTCGATCGAGCAGACATGCTCGGTGGGGTCACAGTGACGGCCGTGACACTCGTGGTTGCAGTCCACCGAATGGCTGCACAGGCACTCGGCCGACAAGGGCATCGACATGGTCGTTGCCACCTCCACGACGATTGTCCACCCGGGCGCAAGGACGCGCCGGCGTCAGAGCGGCGCGATCATCCGTCGCGCCGCGATCGCAAGACGCATCTCCGCTGCGGCGCGGACGAGCCGGTTGTAGGCCTCGACGTGTCTCGCCGCCGACCTCCAGGACCTGCATCCCGCCATCGAACAGGCACAGGACACGGATCTTGGCGGCGTGTCCTCGGTCGGCCGAGGCGCAGGTCGTCGATGAGGATTCCGTTCCCAGGACCGCCCGAGGTCCTCCGCCAGCCGCGCGACGAACCGTTCGTCAGCCTCGCTGATTTCCCGCGGCTCGTCACTCATGCCGCACTCTACGCGCCATCGCCCGCCAGCAGGCGCCCGGAAGCCAGCTTCGTCGAGGACCGGGCACGCCGAGCTCCTGGGCCTTGGCGAGCTTCGAGCCGGCCTTCTCGCCGGCGACGACGTAGTCCGTCTTCTTCGAGACGGAGCCCGCCGACCTTGCCACCGGCCGCCCGACGCCTCCTCCGCCTCCTCGCGGCTGAAGCCTTCGAGCGTTCCGTGACGACGACTGACTTGCCGGCTAAGCGGCCCGGCTCGCCGCGACCGCCCGCGGGGCCGGCAGCTCGGCCTCGACGCCCGCGTCGGCGAGATCCTCGAGTACGCCGTTGCCGGGTCCGCCTGGCCCGAACCAGGCCGCGAGGCTGCCGGCGACCATCGGCCCGACGCCCTCGATCTCCTCGAAGCGCTCGGGCGTCTCGGCGGCGACCCGTGTCGAGGTGCTCGGCGGCCCGGAGGAGCCATCCGTCGCCCTCGGGCACCTCGGCCGCCAGCCAGTGAGCCAGCTCGATCGCGGTCGTCCAGCCGACCTGCGGGATGCCGAGCGCCGCGATGATCCGTTCGAGCGGCCGGCGCTTCGACTTCTGGATGGCGGCGTGGAGGTTCTCGGCGCTCTTGCGGGCGAATCGGTCGAGGCCCTCGAGGTCCTCGACCGACAGCCGGTAGAAGTCGCCGCGCCGCTTGACGAGGCCGCGCTCCAGGAGCTGCGACAGGACCGCCCAGCCGGCGCCCTCGATGTCCATCCCGCCGCGCCCGACGAAGTGGCCGTACTCCTGGCCGACACGCGCCGGGCAGGCCGGGTTCGGGCAGTAGTGGCGGACGGCGCCCTCGTCGCGAACGACGGCCGTGCCGCAGACCGGACAGGTGGCGCGGCATCTCGTACTCGCGCTCGTCGCCGGTCCGCTTGTCCGGCGAGCGACCGAACGACCTCCGGGATGACGTCGCCCGCCTTCTGGAGGACCACGTGATCGCCGATCCGGATGTCCTTGCGCCGGACCTCGTCGAGGTTGTGGAGCGTGGCACGGGCCACGGTGGAGCCCGCGACCTTCGTCGGCCGCAGGTGGGCGACCGGGGTCAGCGTCCCGGTCCGCCCGACGTACGGGACGATGTCCTCGACGACCGTCTCGACCTGCTCCGGCGGGAACTTGTAGGCGATCGCCCAGCGCGGGGCCGCGGCTGACGATCCCGAGGCGTTCCTGCTGGTCGAACGCGGTCGACCTTGACGACCACGCCGTCGGTCTCGTACGGCAGCTCGTGGCGCTTGTCGCGCCACGCCTCGGTGAAGGCGATCACGGCCTCGATGTCGAGCCCGGCCTCGCGGTTCGGGTTGACCGGGAAGCCGAGGGCCGCCAGGCGGTCGAGCGCCGCCGACTGCGGAGGCCACGTCCGGCCGGCCCGCCCTCCTCGAGCAGCTGGTAGCTCCAGGTCGACAGCAAGCCGGTCGGCCGTGACCTTCGGGTCCTTCTGGCGGAGCGAGCCCGCGCCGGAGTTGCGCGGATTGGCGTAGAGCGCGAGGCCCGCCTCCTCGCGCTCGGCGTTGATCCGGGCGAACTCCGCCTTCGGCATGAAGACCTCGCCGCGCGCGTCGAGCGTCGCCGGCTCCTTCAGCCGTTCCGGGACGGACTTGATCGTGCGCAGGTTCGCCGTCACGTCCTCGCCGGTCGTCCCGTCGCCGCGCGTCGCGCCCTGGACGAAGCGGCCCCGCTCGTAGCGGAGGGTGATCGCGAGCCCGTCGATCTTCAGCTCGGCGACGTAGCGCAGGTCCGGGGCCGGCTCCGGCGCCGGCGGCAGGCCCAGGCCGCGCCGCACCCGAGTGTCGAACGCCCGCAGTTCGTCGTGGCTGAACGCGTTGCCGAGCGACAGCATCGGCCGCCGGTGGCGGACCTCGTCGAACGTGCGCGCTGATCGCGCCGCCGACGCCGCTGGGTCGGCGAGTCGGAGGTGATCAGCTCCGGGTGGGCGGACTCGAGCGCGACGAGCTCCCGGAAGAACTGGTCGTACTCGGCGTCGCTGAGCTCCGGGGCGTCCTCCTGGTAGTACAGCCGGTTCGCACGCTCGATGACTCGCGACGAGCTCGCGTGTGGCGCGCCACGGCCGCATCCGCCGTCAGCGCGGCGGCGGCTGTGACGAGGGCCTCATCGACGGGCAGGCGATCGGCTGTCTCGGTCACGGGGCGGCCCTGGCGACATGATCCCGGGAGATCGAGCCCGGCGTCGGCGTCGCCGAGGAGCGTGAGGGCGATCTCGAATTCCTCGCGCAGGATCGCCAGGGCCCGCTCGACGCCCGATTGGCCGCCGGCCGCGAGGGCCCACAGGATCGGCCGGCCGACGAGCACGCCCCGCGCCCCGAGCGCGAGCGCGATCGCGATGTCGAGGCCGCGCCGGACGCCGCCGTCGACCCAGACCTCCGAACGGCCGTCGACCGCCCGGACCACCTCCTCGAGCACGTCCACCGGCGCCGGCGACGCGATCGAGCTGACGTGCCCCGTGGTTCGAGACGACGATCGCGTCGGCGCCGTGTTCCGCGGCCAGCCGGCCGTCCTCGCGCGGTCAGGATGCCCTTGAGCACGAGCGGCAGGCTCGACCAGCTCCGGATCGTCGCGAGGTCGTCCCAGGTCAGGCTCGGGGCGCGCGGGTCCTCGTGCGTCGGCGCGAGCCCCTCGCTCATCGAAGTTGCCCATCGCGGCGGCGATGCCGACGTCGAACGCACTGAGTCGGTCGCGCTGGCGGTATCCGAGGACCGGCAGGTCGACGGTGAGGACGATCGCCGAGTAGCCGGCCGCGGCGGCCCGCTCGACGAGGGCCGCGGCTTCTTCCCGGATCGGCCTGGGTGTAGAGCTGGAACCAGCGCGCGCCATCTGGTGCCGCCGTCGGCGACCTCCTCGATCGAGCGGCGTCGACATCGTCGAGAGCGTGAACGGGACGCCAGCGGCGGCGGCGGCGCGGGCCGTCGCGGCCTCGGCCTCCGGGATGCGCGAGCCCGTGGACGGCCATCGGCGCGATCGCGATCGGAAAGCGCGGCCTGGCGCGCCGAGCATCGTCGTCGAGGTGTCGATCCGCGACGACGTCGACCAGGACGCGTGGCCGGAGGCGGTAGCGCAGCCACGCGGCGTCGTTCTCGGCCAGGCTCACCTCGTCCCATGCGCCGCCGTCGACGTAGTCGAACGCGGCCGGCTCCATCCGTTCCGCGGCGAATGCGCGCGAACTCGGCGAGCGAGACGACGACGCAGCTCGGCCACCGATCGCATCGACGGGTCACCCGATGATCTCGAGGTTGGCGAGGCTGGCAAGGACGGTCTTGCGGCCGACCGCGGCATCCTTGAACGCGACCGTGACCTCCTCGTCGCTCCGGGTCAGCTTCGACGATGACGATGATCCCGTCGCCCCAGCGTGCATGCCGGACGCGATCGCCGTCGCGGAACTGGCGCTCGCCGGGGATGATCGGCCGCGCCGGTCGGGCAGGGCCCCGAGGGTCGGAGCGGCCGCATCGGCGGCGGGAGCGAGCGATCCCGAGGGTGCACCGGACGCGAACGCCTCACGTTTGGCGGCGAGGTCGCGCGTCGGCCGGAACGTCTCGCCCGGCGCAGGGCCACCCGGCCGGCCACTCCCCTGCCGGAATGCGGCGCCGCCGCCGCTCCGGATCGGCGTACCGAAGCGTGTCGTCCGCCGCGACCCGAACGCGAGATCGAGGTCGAGGTCGAGGCCGTCGCCGGCACCGGCCGCCGAGCCGGCGGCACTCGAGGTCCGGCCCGACCATCAGCTCCGCCGGGATCTCGAGCAGGAACCGGGACGGCACCGACGCCTGGCCCATCCCCCATGTCGAGCGACGCCAGGCGTGGGAGAGGAAGAGACGCCGCTTGGCGCGGGTGATCCCGACGTACGCCAGCCGCCGCTCCTCCTCGAGCTCCTTCTCGTCCTCGAGCGCCCGGCTGTGCGGAAATAGACCTTCCTCGAGCCCGGCGATGAAGACGACCGGGAACTCGAGTCCCTTTGCGGCATGGAGCGTGATCAGCGTGACTGCGTCGGCGTCGCCCTCGTACGTGTCCTGGTCCGCGACGAGCGCGGTCTCCTCCAGCAGCCGGTCGAGCGCATCCTCGGGCTCGAGGTCGTCGTAGCGGGTCGTGACGGATCGCAGCTCGAGGAGGTTCGCCCAGCGCTCCTCGCCGTCCTCCGAACCGTCGGCCAGCATCGCCCGGTAGCCCGAGGCCTCGAGGACGTCGTCGAGCAGCTCGGGCAGAGGCAGGACGCCGACGCGAGATCGGAGGCGCCGGACGAGCGCGGCGAAGTCCGCAAGCGAGGTTCGTGCGCGCGGCGCGAGCCCCTCGACCTCGCCCCGGGCAGCCCGTTCGATCGCCTCCCAGGTCGAAACCTCGTCGCGACGAGCGACCGCCCGCAGCGCCTCGATTGTCTTCTCACCGATCGCCCGCGCCGGAACATTGATGATCCGCTCGAAGCTCACGCTGTCCGTGTCGGAGCGGAGGACCCGCAGGTACGCGAGGGCATCCTTGACCTCGCGCCGGGCGTAGAACCGCGTCCCACCGACGAGCTGGTAGCGGATGCCGTAGCGGAGGAACGACTCCTCGATCGCCCGGGACTGGGCGTTCATCCGGTACATGACCGCGACGTCGCGCGCCCGAACCGACTCCTCGTCGTCGTCCGCCCGCCGGGTCAGGACCGAACCGCGTCCGCCGACGAGCCCCTCGATCTGGCGGGCGATCCACTCCGCCTCTTCCTCCTCGTTGTACGCCTCGAAGCGCTGGATCGGGCGACCGCCGGCCTGCTCCGTCCAGAGCTTCTTGTCCGTCCGCTCCGTATTGCGCGAGACGACGGCGTGGGCAGCGTCGAGGATGAGCTGCGTCGAGCGGTAGTTCCGCTCGAGCTTGACGACCGTCGCGTCCGGGTAGTCGCGCTCGAAGTCGAGGATGTTGCGGATGTCGGCGCCCCGCCAGCGGTAGATCGACTGGTCGTCGTCGCCGACGACGGCCAGGTTGCGGTGCTTCGCGGCGAGCGCCCGGATCCACAGGTACTGCGGCCGGTTCGTGTCCTGGTACTCGTCGACGTGGAGGTAGCGCCAACGATCCTGGTAGCGGGCGAGCGACGTCAGGCGCCTCGTCGAAGAGGCGGACGGCCTCGAGCAGCAGATCGTCGAAGTCGAGCGCGCCGACCTGCTTGAGTCGCTGCGACGTACCGCTTCGCCAGCCGCGCGATCACCTTCTCGTGGTGGTTGACCGCGTTCTCGGCGAGGAACGTCCGCGTCGAGCATCTCGTTCTTCGCCCGGCTGATCGCGCCCAGGACGGCCGACGGCCGGAACTCGCCGGTCAGCGGCATGTCCTCCTCGCGGAGGATCGTCTTCATCAGCGCCTGCTGGTCGTCGGTGTCGTAGATCGACGAAGCGGCGGCTGATCCCGATTGCCTCGCCGTCGCGCCGCAGGACGCGGGCGCAGAGCGCGTGGAACGTGCCCGGCCTGGACGTCCCGGCCGGGCTCGCCGACGAGGCGTGATGATCCGCTCGCGCAGCTCGCCCGCGGCACGGTTCGTGAACGTCACCGCGAGGATCTGCCACGGCCTGATGCCCTTGACGCCGATCAGGTACGCGATGCGGTGGGCCAGGACGCGCGTCTTGCCGCTGCCGGCGCCGGCGAGGATGAGCAGTGGTCCGTCGGTCGTCGTGACCGCCCGCGCCTGCTCGGGATTCAGGTGGCCGACGATCTCTTCGGCGCGCTTCGCCGCGGCGAGCTTGCGTGTCGCCTCCTGGGCGGCTTCCCGCGCCCTTCGCTCGTCCGGCGTGAGCTCAGGCGGGGTCTCGCCGGGGAGCGGCGCGTCGCGCAGCCAGTCCGGCTCAGCGTGGGGCGCCGTCGGCCGCGTCCGCGTCGTCGACGAAGGCCGTCCCCTCGGGCGCCTGGGCGCCGTCGGCTGGGGTGCCGGCGGTCCGGCGGCGGGTCGTGGGGCTCACCCTCTCATTGTAGGTCGGCGGCATTCACACGGCCTTCGCCGACGCACGAAGAAGCCCCGGGCAGGCGATGCCTGCGCGGGGCTTGATGGCTGCGATGAAACGGATCGTTACGGGGCGATCTGGTCCGCCGGCGGCGCCTCGACGGAGACGCTGCCGCCGTACTTGAAGTCGAACGTCATGCCGACGGTGCCCATCTCCGGTGTCGGTGACCGACAGCGCGATCTTGGCCGGCAGCCGATCGTTCTTGCGGGTCCAGAGGTCGAGGCTGAAGTCGCCTTCGGCGGACGTGGTCGAGGGATCGAGGACCTTGAGATCCGCGGCCGTCAGCTTGAGCGCGACGTGGTAGCAGTCCTGGTCGCCGCACTTCTCGTCGGCTTCCTTCGTCGGCGGCGTCGGCAGCTTGTCGAGCAGGGCCTTGAACTCATCGATCTGCTTGGCCAGCTCCGCGACATCGGTGACGGGCTTGCCGGACTCCTGCGGGACGTCGACCTTCGTGAACTTGTCGGCCGAGCCGCCGGCCATCATCGCGAGGGGGCCGGCGATCTTGTAGTACGCGGCCGTATCGAGCAGGAGCGCGTCGATCCTCGTCCCGAGGACCGTCGGAGCGTCGAGCGAGAACTTGGCCTTCTTGGCGGGAACGTCGGCCGCGGCGCTGATCTTCACGGTCGAGAGATCGAGCGCACCGAGCTCCGGCGACGTGACCGAGCCGGTGAACGTGCCTGTCACCTCGACGGTCTTGAGATCCTTGAGGCTCAGGACCGTTTCGGTGAGGATTTCCTTCGGGTCGGTGAGGGCGGGCGCCGCCGGCGTCTGGGCGCCGCAGGCCGCAAGTACGAGCGATGTCGTCGCGAACAATGCGACGAGGATGAGCGCGAAGCGTCGAGTCACAAATTCTCCATAGTAGAAATGGCGTGATGGTGGCGCCACAGGGTCGCCGCCCCGTGTCGTGCTGTCAAACGATGGAATCCCTGCCGTCTCGCCGGCAGAAAGAGCCCCGGACCGGCGGTGCCGGCCCGGGGCTGTGTTTCGCTGAAGGCGTCCGGACTAGAAGTCCATCTCGCCGGGGTGGCCACCGTGGCCGCCGGCTGCCGCCTTCTCCTTCTCGGGGATGTCGGTGATCAGGGTCTCGGTCGTCAGGACCATCGCCGCGATCGACGCCGCGTTCTGGAGGGCGGAGCGGGTCACCTTGCGGGCGTCCACGATCCCCTTCTTGAACATGTCGCCGTACTCGTTGCGAAGAGCGTCGTAGCCGTGTCCGAGCTTGGCGGCGCGGACCTGGTTGACGACGACCTCACCGGACTGGCCGGCGTTGTCGGCGATCTGGCGGGCCGGGGCCTCGAGGGCCTTGCGGACGATGTCGACGCCGACCTGGGCGTCACCCTCGAGCTTGATATTGTCGAGGGCCGGGGCCGCCTGGAGGAGCGCCGTGCCACCGCCGGCGACGAGGCCCTCTTCGACGGCCGCACGGGTCGTCGAGAGCGCATCCTCGATGCGGTGCTTCTTCTCCTTCAGCTCGACCTCGGTGGCCGCGCCGACCTTGATCACGGCGACGCCGCCCGACAGCTTGGCGAGGCGCTCCTGGAGCTTCTCGCGGTCGTAGTCGGAGGTCGTGTCCTCGATCTGGGCCTTGATCTGGCTCATCCGGGCCTTGATCTGGTCCGGCTGAGCCGGCCCCGTCGATGACCGTCGTGTCGTCCTTCGTCGCGACGACGCGACGGGCCGAGCCGAAGTCCTCGACAGTGACCGAGTCGAGCTTGCGCCCGATCTCCTCGCTGATGACGGTGCCGCCGGTCAGGACGGCGATATCGCGGAGCATCTCCTTGCGGCGATCGCCGAAGCCGGGCGCCTTGACGGCGAGGACCGAGACGGTGCCACGGAGCTTGTTGACGACGAGCGTCGCGAGGGCCTCACCGTCGATGTCCTCGGCGATGATGAGCGTTGGCTTGCCCTGCTGGACGGCCTTCTCGAGGGCCGGGAGCATGTCCTGGACGCTCGAGATCTTCTTGTCGGTGATCAGGATGAGCGGGTTCTCGAGAACCGCTTCCATCCGATCGGGGTTGGTGACGAAGTACGCCGAGAGGTAGCCTCGGTCGAACTGCATCCCTTCGGTGTATTCCTTCTCGAGGCCGAGGCTCTGGCCTTCCTCGACGGTGATGACGCCGTCCTTGCCGACCTTGTCCATCACCTCGGCGATGATCTCGCCGACTTCCGGATCCGCGGCGCTGATCGCGGCCACGGCTGCGATCTGCTCGCGGCTGTTGACGTCGACCTTGTGCTTCTCGAGCTCATCGACGATCGCATTGACCGCCTGCTCGATGCCGCGCTTGACGACCATCGGGTTCGCCCCGGCGGTGACGACGCGGAGACCCTCGGACACCATCGCCTGGCCGAGGACGACCGCGGTGGTCGTACCGTCGCCGGCGACGTCGTCGGTCTTGGTCGCGACTTCCTTGAGGAGCTGCGCGCCCATGTTCTCGAAGGGGTCGTCGAGCTCGATGTCGCGGGCGATCGTCACGCCGTCATTGGTGATCGTCGGCGAGCCGAACTTCTTGTCGAGCACGACGTTGCGGCCCTTGGGGCCGATCGTGACCTTGACGGCGTCGGCGAGCTTGTCGATGCCGCGCTTGAGTGAACGACGAGCCGTCTCGTCGAAGATGAGTTGCTTAGACAATGTCAGTGTCCTCCTGGAGATACTGCGTCTGAAATCCGCTCGACGGCCGAGGCGCTCAGTCCTCGACGATCGCGAGGATGTCCTTCTGAGCTGACGATCAGCAGATCCTCGCCCTCGACCTTGAACTCGGTCCCGGCGTACTTGGCGTAGAGGACCTTGTCGCCCTTCTTGACGTCCATGGGCTCGCGCTTGCCGTCCTCGTTGATCCGGCCGGGGCCGGCGGACGAGGATCGTGCCCTCCTGGGGCTTTTCCTTGGCGGTGTCCGGAAGGACGATGCCGCTCTTCGTCATCTCCTCACGCGCGGACGGCTGGATCACGACGCGGTCGCCGAGGGGGCGGAGCTTCGTGGTAGTAACGGTGGCAGTGGCCAACGTGCATTCCTCCTGTGACAGAAGCCGAAGCCTCCGTCGAGCCTTGATGGACCGGGCGCTAACAACCGCGACTCGACCCGAAAACGATGTAGTGCCCTCGCAGCAGTCGCGATTCGACCTCTGGCCCGGGTACTCCGGGCGCCTCCAAGTCGTCGCGGCGATGCTGCTTAGCACTCTCGATGTGAGAGTGCTAACACTGTAACGGGGAGGCCCACCGGGTGTCAAGTCCGCATGCCTCGCGATCGGCCTCGCAGCCGGTCTCCTGTCAGATGCGCCACACGACCTTAGGCCGGTGCTGTCATCATTCTCGTCGGAAGTAGCCGACGCTAACGGATGCCTCCGCAGGCGCCGGCCTCATTCGGCCGATTCTGCAACGTTCACCACGGACGCTGGCAGGAATGCTCAGGTCGATGCGTCAACGCCCCGGTTGCTCGAGAGCAGCCCGTCATAGTTGGCGACGAGCAGGTCACCGAACCCGTCTTCATCGATGCCCCGCTGCTCGGCGACCCAGCGCGCTGTCACGGCCACCCACTCCGGCTCGTTCCGCCGGCGGGGTGCTCCTGGCGGCGAGAGGAACGGCGAGTCGGTCTCGACGAGGATGCGGTCCGGCGGCGCGAGCCGAGCGACGTCGGCCGACGCCTCCTCGGCCGCCCGGAATACGAGCCCGGAGAAGCTGATCGGCGGCACCCAGCTCGAGCATCGCCTCGGCATAGTCGAGCGGACCGGAGTAGGAGTGGATGAGGACGCGCGGTGGCGCGCTCCCGAACGCCAGCAGCTCGTGCAGCAGGGCATCCTGGCCGTCCCGCTCGCCTTCGGCGGATCGGCAGTGGAGGATCGCCGGCTTGCCCGTCTCGACGGCCAGACGGAGGTTGCGTCGCAAATTCTGGAGCTGCTCGAGGATCGGCGAGAAGACGCGGTCGTAGTCGAGGCCCGTCTCGCCGATCGCGACCACTCGTGGATCGCTGGCGAGCGCGACGATCTCCGCCCACGCCGTTTCGTCGACATTCGACGCGTCGTGCGGATGGACCCCCACGGCCACGTCGAGCCAGGGAAATCGATCGGCGAGCGCCAGCGCGCCGCGACACGACGCCGGATTCCAGCCGGGAACGAGAATCCGTTCGACGCCGGCCAATCGGGCGCCACCGATCACCAGGTCGACGTCACCGTCGAATGCGTCGGCCTGGAGATGGCAGTGGCTGTCGATGAGTCGCATCGAATCTGGGTCAGGACTCGCCTCGGAATCGACGTCGAGGCGGGGGAAGAGCGGTTCCGGAGCGGCGACTCGCCCCTCCTCGGCCGCATGGGCACCCCAGCGCAGCTCGTCGAGGATCGGCGGACCGGCGTTGCCGTCGGCAGCATATGGGTAGTCGTAGCCGAGCTGGCCCAGGATCGCGTGGCGCCGTCGCCGGCAGGTACGGCGCGGCCGCGAAACCAAGGAGCCGACAGGCCTCCACGAGGTCGCCCAGGACGCCGAGCAGGCGCTCCTCTGCCACGGTATCGCCCGCCTTGGCGGCCTTGGCGAGCTCCCAGGGCTTCTCGGCGTCGACGAGCCGGTTCGCCGCGCCGACGAACTCCCAGAGCTCGGCCAGGGCCTCGTGAAGGAGATATCCCTCGAGGGCGGTCTGGTATTTGGCGAGGCGCTCGGTCCAGACGGTCTCCAGCGTCGCAAGGCCCGGCCCCGGTCGCTCCCCGTCCAGGTAGCGGTTCGCCATCGAGACGGTCCGATTGACGAGGTTGCCGAAGTCGTTCGCGAGATCGGCGTTGTAGCGCCGGACGAATGAGTCCCAGGACACCTCGGCGTCCTTGTCGAACGGCACCTCGCGCAGGACGACGTAGCGCGCGCCGTCGCTCCCGAACGCGGCCACGAAGTCGCCCGGATCGAGGAAGTTGCCACGGCTCTTGCTCATCCGCTCGCCGTGGGCGGCCATGAGGAAGCCATGGACCCAGACATGACGGGGCGCCTCGATGCCGGCGCTCCAGAGCATCGCCGGCCAGAAGATCGAGTGGAACCGGGCGATGTCCTTGCCGATGACGTGGACGTCGGCCGGCCACCACTTGGCGAATGACTCCGGGTCGCCGGGGAAACCGGCGCCGGTGATGTAGTTGATCAGCGCGTCGTACCAGACGTAGATCACGCCTGCCTCCGGATCCCAGGAGCCATCCTCGCGCTGGGCGTCTCGCCGTTCTCGGCGATCGGGAACGGGATCCCCCAGTTGCCGGGCGTCCGCTCGCGGCTGATCGAGAAGTCCTGGAGGCCGCCGCGGATGAAGCCGAGCATCTCGTTGCGCCGGAAGTCGGGCTGGACGAAGTCGGGATGCTCGGCGAAATGGCGCTCCAGGCGCTCCTGGTAGGCCGAAAGTCGGAAGAACCAGTTCTGTTCGGTCAGCCACTGGAGCGGAACGTCGGGGTGGTTCGGACAGATCGTGCCGCGGGCCGTCTCCTGGACATCCGTCGCGTTGAGGAACCCTTCGTTCGGGCAATACCAGCCCTCGTACGTCCCGAGGTAGATGTCGCCCGCGGCATAGGCCCGCAGGACCATCTCCCGCGCCGCCTCCATGTGATCGGGGTCGGTCGTCCGGATGAACCGGTCGGCGCTGATCCCGAGGGCGTCCTCGGCGGCCTTGAAATAGCCGACCTGCTCGTCGACGAAGTCGCGTGCCGGCCGCCCGGCGTCGACGGCGGCCTGGGCGATGTTGATCGAATGTTCGTCGGTGCCGGTCAGAAAGCGCGTCTCGACGCCCTTCATCCGGTACCAGCGCGCGACGACGTCGGCGCCGATGACCTCGTACAACGTGTGGATGCCGGGCTTGTTGTTGGCGTAGGCGATCGAGGTCGTCAGGTAGTAGCGATCAGGCATGGAACGGTTCCTGGGTGACGGGCTGGGCGCAACGGCGCTGGGCAGAAGGCGAAACGGCGGCTACCCGCCCGCGGAGGTCCGGTCAGGACTGTCCGAGGCGGAGCCGCCCGGGCATCGCCATCAGGCTCCCGTAGCGTTCCACGTCTTCGATCATGCCGGACCCGGCGCAACGGGGTCAAGCGCGGCCCGGCGCAACGTCATCCGGTCGGCTGGTTCGGCGGCTCGACGAGCTTGCGCCGCCAGTCCGGTGGATCGAATGGCTCGGCCCAGTACACCGTCTCGCGCCAGATGAGGTTGTCGCGCAACTCCAGGAGTGCTACGCAGAGGTAGGTCTTTCCGTCGGGATAGCGCATCCGCCACTCGCCCCACCAGAAGTCCCCGGTCCCGGCCGCTCGAGCCACCATATTCCCGGGCGTGAAGAACCAACGATCTTCCGAGCCGACGAGACGACCGATGTCGACCTCGGGCACGCCGCCCGGGTAGTTCTGGGCGATTTCCGCCCAATGAGCGTGACCGACGACGCGCTCGCCCGACTGTGGCCAGAGCGACTGCCAGTCCGGATGCCTCAGACTGGCGAGGGTGTCGAAGTCCTTCGCCGCCGACGTCTCCAGGTAGCGGCGGACCACTTCCTCGTTCGTCGCGGAATTGCCCATGGACTGCCTCCATCCGGCGCTCTTGGTGCAAGTATCCGCTTCTCCGCTCAGTGGCGGAAATGCCGGACCCCCGTGAGCAGCATCGTCGCGCCGGCATTCTCCGCCGCCGCGATCACCTCCGCGTCTCGCATCGAGCCGCCCGGCTGGACGAATGCCGAAACCCCTGCTCCGAGGCAGACGTCGACGCCGTCGGGAAACGGGTAGAAGGCATCCGATGCGCACGAGGCGCCGCGCATTGAGGCCTCGCCGCTGATCGCGCGGGCCTTCTCGACGGCCTGGCGGGCGGCGTCGACCCGGCTCGTCTGACCTGAGCCCAGCCCGATGAGCCGCCGGTCGCGGACGAGGACGATCGCGTTCGAGGTGACGGCCCGGACGAGACGCCACGCGAGCCGGAGGTCTCGCCACTCGGCGTCGGTCGGGTGGCGGGTCGTGCAGACCTGCCACGCGTCCGGATCGTCGGGGACCGTGTCAGAAGCGGTCACGAGGAGCGCGCCGCCGGCCGTCCGGATCGACCCCAGCGGGTCCGGGTCGGCGCGGGAGCGGCTTCGAGGTCTCCGCGAGCGTCGGATCGACGATGAGCCGGAGGTTCTGTTTCGTCGCGAGGATCTCGCGAGCCGCGGCCGAGAAGCCGGGCGCCACGACGAGCTCCAGGAAGATACCGACGAGCCCATCGGCCGTCTCGCGATCGACCTCGCGGTTCAGGGCGACGACGCCACCGAATGCAGACACGGGATCGCCCGCCAGGGCCGCGGCCCACGCGTCCACGAGCGTGTCGCGCTCCGCGGCGCCGCACGGGTTCGTGTGCTTGACGATGACGCAGCCGGCATCCTCGAGCGTCCGGCCGATGGCGGCCGCGGCCGACGCGTCGAGGACGTTGTTGTACGAGAGCTGCTTGCCCTGCAGCGGAGCGGCGCCGGCCGCGAACGGGCCGTCGTTGGGGCTCGCACCGGGCCGGCGATAGCGCGCGGCCACCTGGTGGGGGTTCTCGCCGTAGCGTAGCGTCTCGACCTTCTCGAGGGCGATCGTGACGCTCGGCGGGTAGGGGTCGGCGGCGCTCGGGAAGCCGGGCTCGTCCGGGAGCTCGAGACCCGCCTCGACCATCCGACGGGCAGCTCCGCGGCGATCCGGGAATCGTAGGCGGCGGTGTGGCGGAAGGCTTCGACGGCGAGCGCGGCGCGGAGCCCCGCCGGGACGCTCCCCTCCCCGACCAGGGCGGCGAGGATCGCCTAGTATCGATCCGGGGAACGTGACGATGGCGACCGACGCGTGGTTCTTCGCGGCCGCCCGGACCATCGACGGGCCGCCGATGTCGATCTCCTCGACGAGCTCGTCGAACGAGATTCCAGGCCGCTCGGCGGCGGCAGCGAACGGGTAGAGATTGACGACGACGAGCTCGAAGGGCGCGATTGCGGCGGCGATGAGCGCTTGGCGGTGCTCGGGCCGACGCCGATCGGCCAGGATGCCGCCGTGAACGCGCGGATGGAGCGTCTTTATCCGGCCGTCGAGCATCTCCGGGAAACCCGTGACCGCGGCGACGTCCGTGACGGGCAGGCCGGCGTCGCGGAGCGCGCGGGCGGTGCCGCCGGTCGAGACGAGCTCGAAGTGGGCATCGACGAGGCCCCGTCCCAGCTCGACTAACCCGGTCTTGTCCGAGACGGATAGCAGTGCTCGCCGGGCGACCGGGACGTCGACATCGATCCGGTGCCAGTCGAAATCGACGACCGGACCCGTTCGACCAACCGCGCCTGAAAGCAGGATCGCAACCGCCCGCGGGAGTAGCCGGTGCTCGACGGCGCGGATTCGCCCGTGGAGCCCCGCCTCGTCGTCGGCGTCGAGGATCGAGACTGCCTCCTGGGCCACGATCGGGCCGCCGTCGAGGGTCTCGTCGACGAGGTGGACTGTCGCTCCTGTCACCTTGGCCCCCGCAGCGAGAGCATCGCGGACGGCGTGAGCTCCCGGGAAAGCGGGCAGGAGGCTCGGATGCGTGTTCAGGATGCGGTCTGGGTAAGCCGCGAGGACCTGTGGGCCGATGATCCGCATGTATCCAGCGAGAACGACGACGTCCGGTCGGGCGACGCCGAGGACTGCGGCGAGCGCAATGTCCTCGCCGTCGTCCACAACTTCGGTCTTGATCCCGTGCTCACCGGCCCAGTCGATCGCTGGACACGGTCGATCGGCCACGACGAGCACGATCTCCCCGCCGAGCTCGCCGCGTCCGGCGGCAGCGTGGAGTGCCCGGAGGTTAGACCCGGCCCCTGATACCGCTACCGCTATCCGGCCGCTCACGCCGCTGCAGCCTCGCCGTACCGCGCGCCGTCGAGCCGCTCGACGCTAACGACCTCGCCGATGACCGTTGCGACCGTCCCGCCGGCGTCGATGCTCGCGATCGTGGCTTCGACCGCATCCGGGGCGACGACGACAACCATCCCGATCCCGCCATTGAATGTTGCCCGCATCTCCGCCTCGTCCAGCCCCCCGAGCGCCCCGAGCAGCCGCATAACGGACGGCATCCGCCATCGACCCGGATCCAGCCTTGCTCCGAGTTCCATCGGCAACGCCCGTGGCACGTTGCCCGGCAGGCCGCCGCCCGTGATGTGGGCGAGGCCCCGGATGTCGGTGCCGAGGGCATTGAGCGTCTCGCGCAGTCCCAGGATGGATCGGACGTAGATCGTCGTCGGGGCAAGGAGGACCTCGCCGAGCGTGGCCAGGCCGTGCTGGGGCTCGGCGGCGATTGTGGCACCGGCCGCGTCCGAGCCGAGCGTCAGCAGCAGCTGCTCCTGGTACGGTCGGGCGAGATCGAGGTCCCACTGGGCGACAAGGCTGCGAACGAGCGAGAAGCCGTTGGCGTGCAGCCCGCTCGACGCAAGGCCGACGATCGCGTCGCCCGCCCGGACCGCGGTCCCGTCGATCAGCCGATCCCGCTCGACGACCCCGACGCAGCAGCCGGCGAGATCGAACGATGTCGGGTCCATGAGCCCCGGGTGCTCTGCCGTCTCCCCGCCGACGATGGCGCAACCCGCTTCTCGGCAGCCGGCAGCGACGCCGCCGACGAGCTCCGCGGCCTGTGGCGGGTCGAGCCGTCCGACGGCGACGTAGTCGAGAAAGAAGAGCGGCTCGGCGCCGCTGCAGACGACGTCGTCGGCGCACATCGCGACGAGGTCGATCCCGATCGTGTCGTAGCGTCCGAGCGCGGCTGCGATCGCCGTCTTGGTCCCGACCCCGTCGGTCGAGGCAACGAGCACTGGCTCCCGGTAACCCGCGGGGATCGTGATCGCCCCGCCGAAGCCACCGAGCCCGCCGAGCATCTCCGGCCGCCGGGTGCTCTCGACCGCAGCCCGCATGAGCTCGACAGCACGATCCCCGGCGTCGACGTCGACGCCCGCGGCGACATAGGCGGAGCGGCGGGTCTCAGCCACGGACAGGAAGCGGCTCTTCGAGGATGAACTTGCGCGACGCCGCGTCGTACGGGACCGGCTCCGGGTAGCGGCCGTCGAAGCAGGCGAAGCAAAACCGCTCGTACGGCAGCTCGAGGGCAGCGAGGACGCCCCGGATCGAGAGATAGCCGAGCGAATTGGCGCCGATGAACTCGCGGATCTCGTCCTCCGAATGGGTCGCCGCGATCAGTTCGGTCTCGACCTGGGTATCGATGCCGTAGAAGCAGGGGTGGTAGATCGGTGGCGCGCTAATCCTGACATGGACCTCCGCGGCGCCCGCCCGCCGCAGGATCGAGACGATCTGCTTGGTCGTCGTGCCCCGCACGATCGAGTCGTCGACGACCGTCAGGCGCTTCCCGCGGACGACCTCACGCAGCGGATTGAGCTTGATCGTCACGCCCCGCTGACGCATCGTCTGGGACGGCTGGATGAACGTCCGGCCGCTGTACCGATTGCGGACGAGGCCCTCGCGGTACGGGATGCCGGACGCCTCGGCGTAGCCCGCTGCGGCCGGGGCGCCCGTGTCCGGCACGGGCATGACGAGGTCGGCGTCAGCGGGATGCTCGACGGCGAGCTGCATCCCCATCCTGCGCCGGACTTCGTACAGGTTGCGACCCTCCATGTACGAGTCCGGCCGGGCGAAGTAGATGAGCTCGAAGACGCACAGCGCCGGGCTCGCCTCCGCGAAGCGCACGGACCGCGGAGGGCGCCCCGACTCGAGGATCACGATCTCACCAGGCTCGACGTCGCGTACGTACTCGGCACCGACGATGTCGAGCCCGGCCGTTTCGGACGACAGGCACCAGCCGGCCTTGCTGTCGTCATCGCCCCAGAGGCCGCCGTTCGGGATGTTCGAGGCATCGCCGCCGTCCGACGGCAGTCGGCCCAGCACCAGCGGTCGGAACCCGAACGGATCTCGGACGCCGATCACCCGGCGCTCGTCGAGGACGATGAGGCTGTACGCCCCGCGGACGCGCGGCAGGACCCGGACGAGCGCGTCGACGGTGTCGGCCGCCGGCTCGTCGGCGAGAAGGGCCGTCAGCAGCTCCGTGTCGGTCGAGGCCGGGAAGGCGCCCCCGGCCGCCGCTCAGCGACGCCAGTAGCTCGCGGGTGTTGACGAGGTTGCCGTTGTGCCCGACGGCGATCGCCCGGCGCGGGCCGAGCCGGAACGTCGGCTGGGCGTTCTCCCAGACGGTCGAGCCGGTCGTCGAGTAGCGGCAGTGGGCAATCGCCAGGTCGCCGCGTAGGGACGGGATCCGCCGCTCGTCGAGGACCGAGCTGATCATCCCGAGGTCCTTGTAGAGCATCAGTTGCTCGCCATCGCTGACCGCCACGCCGGCCGACTCCTGGCCGCGGTGCTGGAGCGCGAACAGGCCGAGTGCGGCGACGGCCGCGGCCTCGGCGCCGGAGCCCGGCGGCATGACCGCCCCGAAGACGCCACACATCTCAGTGACCGTCCCAGCCGAGCGCCCGCGACAGCCCGGTCTCCCAGGCGTGTCTGAGATCGGCGACAGCGACGTCGAGTGCGTCGGCTACCCGGCTGCCACGCTCTTCCGCAGCGCCCGTCGCTCCGGCCCCGGCAAGCTCCACGACTAGCCGCTCGCCGCCGACCGACCCGAGCTCCTCGGCGACGAGCCCGTGCTGCCGCGCGAGGAGCACGAGCGCCGCGACGTACCGCGCTGGGGCCGAGACGAGGATCCGCGACGGACTCTCACCGAACAGGTCGACGGCCGGCGAATTCGCGACCCTCAGCCGAAGGCGGGCGCCAAGGCCGCGACCACCGTCGGCCCACATCGCACTTTCGGCCAGCGCGACCGCCACGCCGCCACCCGCAACGTCCTGGGCCGAGGCGAGGAGGCCGCGCCCCGCGGCCTCCCGGACGAAGGCCTGGACCGCGGCCTCCAGCCCGAGGTCGAGGTTCGGTGGGCCGTCCTCCGCCGCGACACCCGCCAATCGGGCGTACTCGCTCCCTGCGAGACCCGGCGTCGCTTCGCCGACCAGGACAATCACGTCGCCGTCGGCCCGAAAGGCCGGCCGCACGAGGCGATCGACGTTCTCGAGCAAGCCGACGACCCCGATCTCAGGCGTCGGCGCGATCGAACCGCCAGGCGATTCGTTGTAGAGCGAGACGTTGCCGCCCGTGACCGGCAGGCCGAGCGCCCGGCATGCGTCGCCCAGGCCCCGGACGGCCTCCGACAACTGCCAGAACGCCTCTGGCCGGGTCGGGTCGCCGTAGTTCAGGCAGTTCGTCACGCCGAGCGGCCGCGCTCCGGTGATCGACACATTGCGGGCCGCCTCGGCGACGCTCATCGCGGCCCCGAGCCACGGATCCATATGTCCGACGGCCTGGTTACCGTCGGTCGTGGCGACGAGCGCCTTCGACGTCCCCTTGATCCTGAGGACAGCAGCGCCCTGGCCCGGTCCGGCAACGGTGTTCGCCTGGACCGTCGAGTCGTACTGCTCGAAGACCGGCCGGCGCGACGAAAGGTTTGCCGAACCGAGCAGCGCCAGAAGGACGGCGCCAGGGTCCATGCCACGCTCCGGCAAGAGTCCGGTCTCGTCGGCCGGGGCACCGGGCGCGGGGGCGAGGCGGCTGCGCGGTGGCGGCGAGGCAATTCGCTCGTGGACGATCGCGTCGCTCGTGAGCGCGCCCGCGGGCACCCTCGCCAGCTCGCGCCCGGCGTCGACAATGGCGATGTCCCCGTCGTCCGTCACGGTCCCGATCACGGCGACCGGCAGGCCCCAGCGCTCGCAGACCTCGCGTGCGTCATCCCATCGATCGGGTCGGACGATAGCGAGCATCCGCTCCTGCGACTCCGAGATCATCACCTCGAATGGCTCCATGTCCGGTTCGCGGCGCGGGATCGAGCCGAGCTCGATCCGCATCCCCGTCCCCGCCCGATCGGCGGTCTCCGACGTCGCGCACGTGATCCCGGCGGCACCCAGGTCCTGCAACCCCTCGACGAGGCCGCGCTCGATCAGCTCCAGCGACGCCTCGATGAGCAGCTTCTCAGCGAATGGGTCCCCGACCTGGACGCTGGGCCGCTTCGAGGCCTCGGCGTCGCCGAACGTCGCGCTGGCTAGGACACTCGCCCCGCCGATCCCATCGCGGCCGGTCGTCGACCCGAAGAGGACCACGAGGTTGCCCGGGCCCGGCGCGGCCGCGCGCGTGAGCAGCCGCTCCTCCAACAGGCCGATCGCCATGACGTTGACGAGCGGATTGCCCTCGTAGCTCGGGTCGAACACGAGCTCGCCGCCGACGGTCGGCACGCCGACGCAGTTGCCGTAGCCGCCAACCCCTTTGACCACGCCATCAACCAGATGACGTGTCCGGGCGGAGCCCGGCTCGCCGAACCGGAGCGCGTCGAGGACGGCGATCGGTCGGGCGCCCATCGTGAAGATGTCGCGGAGGATGCCCCCGACGCCGGTCGCGGCGCCCTGGTACGGCTCGACCGCGCTCGGGTGGTTGTGGGACTCGATCTTGAACGCAACCGCGAGCCCGTCGCCGATCGAGATCACCCCGGCGTTCTCGCCGGGCCCGGCCACGACGCCCTCGCCGCTGGTCGGCAGCGTTCGCAGGAGCGGCCTGGAGCTCTTGTAGGAGCAGTGCTCGCTCCACATGACGCTGAACATCGCGAGCTCGAGATCGTTCGGCTCCCGACCGCCGAGGCGCAGGCGGATGGCCACTAGCTCGTCATCGGTGACGCCGAGGCGCCGGTGGAGCGGCTCCAACGCGGCGTCGGCCAAGGGTTCCGCCAGCGTCATCGCGCTCCGACCTCGACCGGCATCCCGGCGCCGGCTCGCTCGGCGGAGCTGTCGACGAACGAGCGGATGATCCCGAGCCCATCGGCCGACCCGAGGATGGCCTCGACCGCGGTCTCTGGATGGGGCATGAGGCCGGCGACGTTGCCCGCGGCGTTCATGATCCCGGCGATCGCCCGGAGCGAGCCGTTCGGATTGGCGGCGTCGCCCGTCTCGTCCGCCGTCGACCCGTCGGCCCGGGCGTAGCTGAACAGCACCTGGCCATTCCGTTGCAGCTCGTCGAGCGTCGCGTCGTCGGCGTAGAAGCAGCCTTCACCGTGGGCGACCGGCATCCGCAGCGGCCGGCGCTCGCCGATCGCCCGGGTGAACGGGGTGTCGAGGCGCTCGGGGACGATTGACACCTCGCGCGAGACGAACCGCAGCCCGCGGTTGCGGAGGAGTGCGCCGGGCAGGAGATGGGCCTCGGTCAGCACCTGGAACCCGTTGCAGATCCCGAGGACGAGCCCGCCGTCAGCGGCGAAGGTGGCCACGGAGCGCATCACCGGGCTGAACCGGGCGATCACACCGGCGCGCAGGTAATCGCCATAAGCGAAACCGCCCGGCAGGATCACCCCGGCGACGCCGGCGAGGGATGCCGATTCGTGCCACAGCATGACCGGTTCGGCGCCGGCGACCTCGAGTGCATTGACGGCATCGATGTCGCGATTTCGAACCCGGGAACACCACGATCCCAATCCGGACCGTCATGCGTGAGCCCCGATGGTCGACGAGGCCGCCCCGATTTCCTCGACGGCGTACGACTCGATGAGGGGGTTCGACAGGAGTTCCGAGGCGAGCCGATCGACCGTCGCCCTGGCCGCCGCCGCGTCGTCGGCCGCGACCGTCAACTCGACCCGCCGGCCGACACGCACGGCGGAAACGCCTTCGATCCCGAGGTGGCCGAGGCTGCTCTCGACCGCCCGTCCCTGCGGGTCGAGGATTCCCGCCTTTGGCGTGACGTTGACGGCGAAGCGGAAGTCCATGCTCATCGGGCGATCGTGTCCTCCGCCAGGTATCGATCGAAGCTCGCGCCGGTGATCCGCTCGAACGCTTCCACGTAGCGCGCCCGGGTCCCATCGACGATATCCACGGGGAGCTCTGGCCCCGGCGCGGTCTTGTCCCACGCCTCACCCTCGAGCCAGTCGCGGACGAACTGCTTGTCGAAGCTGGCGGCGGGCCGGCCCGGCTCGTACGTCGCCGCGTCCCAGAACCGCGACGAATTGGGCGTCAGGACCTCGTCGATGAGAAGCAGTTCTCCCGTCTTCGGGTCCACCCCGAACTCGAACTTCGTGTCGGCCAGGATGATCCCTGCGGGCTCCGCCACGGACGACCCATAGCGGTAGAGCGCGAGGGCGATGTCCCGGACGCGCTCCGCAACGTCAGGGCCGATCAGCCGCGCGGCCTCGTCAAGGCCGATGTTCTCGTCATGGGCGCCCTGTTCGGCCTTGGTCGACGGGGTGAAGAGCGGCTCCGGCAATCGCTCGCTCTCGCGCAGGCCGACCGGCAGCCCAATGCCGCAGACGGCGCCAGTTCGCTGGTAATCCTTCCAGCCGGAGCCTGCGAGGTAGCCGCGAACGATGACCTCGATCGGGAGAACCTCGACGCGTCGGCACAGCATCATCCGCCCGCGCAGCTCCGCAGCCGCATCGGGGCCCGTGACGAGTTCGCGCGGCAGGTCGTCCGGGGTCGTGCCAAGGAGGTGATTCGGGACGATTCCCTCGGTTCGAGAGAACCAGAACCTTGAGAGTCCCGTCAGCATCCGGCCCTTGTCCGGGATCTCGGTCGGCAGGACCACATCGAACGCCGACAGTCGGTCCGAGGCGACCAGCAGGAGCCGGTCGGCGCCGACGGCGTAGAGGTCGCGAACCTTGCCGGATCGCAGGAACGAGTCGGCGGGCGAGCTAACGGGTGGCATGAATCTCGGCCTCCAGGCTGTCGAGTCTCGCGATAACCGTGGGAACGTGGCGAAGGAACGCCGAATTGTCGAAGCAGGCGTCCAGCTCAGCGAGCGGGAGCTTTTTCGCAACGGTCGGGTCGACGGCGAGCAGCTCGCGTAGGGGGCGCCGCTCGTCGGCGGCCCGCAGGGCGGCGCGCTGGACGACCGCGTACGCCTCTTCCCGCGACAGGCCGGCGCGCTCGACGAGCGCGACGAGAACGCCGGCTGCTGGCATGAAGCCCCAGGCCTCGCTCGATGTTCTCCCGCATCCGCTCACTGCGAACGACGAGACCGTCGATGAGCCCCGCCATCCGGACGAGCATGTAGTCGAGGAGGATCGTCGCGTCGGGCAGGATCACCCGCTCGGCCGACGAGTGGCTGATGTCGCGTTCGTGCCAGAGCGGCTGGTCCTCGAGCGCCGTATGGGCGTAGCCGCGGAGGAGGCGGGCGAGACCGGCGATGCGCTCGGACAGGATCGGGTTGCGCTTGTGGGGCATCGCAGACGAACCCTTCTGGCCGACCTTGAATGGCTCCTGGAGCTCGCCGATCTCGGTGTGCTGGAGGTTCCGAATCTCGGTCGCGAACCGCTCGAGGCTACCGCCGACGATCGCGATCGCGGTGAGCAGCGCCGCGTGGCGGTCGCGCTGGACGATCTGGGTGCTCGCCGGATCGGCGTGCAGCCCGAGCTCGGCAAGGACCTCCGCCTCGACATCGGGCCCGAGATGGCTGTACGTCCCGACGGGCCCCGAGATCTTGCCGGTCCCGATCTCGTCGACGGCGACCGCCAGGCGGCGCCGCCCGCGATCGAGCTCGAAGGCCCAGCCCGCGAGCTTGAGGCCGAGGGTGATCGGCTCGGCGTGAACCGAGTGGGTCCGCCCCATCATCAGCGTCTCTGCCTCTGCTCGCGCCCGGGCGATGAGCGCCGCCAGGAGCCCGTCGCAATCGCGCAGGAGCAGCTCTCCGGCGGCTCGCAGCTGGAGCGCGAGACCGGTATCGACGACGTCGCTGCTGGTGAGGCCGAGGTGGAGGTAGCGCCCTTCGGGGCCGACCGACTCCGCGACCTGGGAGACGAAGGCGATCACGTCGTGGTCGGTCGTCTTCTCGATCTCGGCGATCCGCTCCGGATCGACCGCCGCGCGCGCCTCGAGAGCCGCCAGGGCCTCGGGCGGGACCTGGCCGCGGGCGCTCTGGGCCCGGGCGACGGCGAGCTCGACGCGCAACATCTGCTCGAAGCGTGCCTGGTCCGTCCAGAGCGCGCCCATCTCGGCCAGGGTGTAGCGCCGGATCATCTGGCCGGCCCCCCGGCGACGGCCATGACCGGCGCGGCCGCGGCGATGTCGTGTCGGCGGCGCATGCCCAGCCAGGAGATGGCATTCGCGCCTGCCTCCGCGACGGCGCGCGCGCCCGGCTGGTCCGGTCCGCGCCCGACGACCGTCAGGACGCGGCCGCCGTTCGTCACGAACCCGCCATCGTCGTCGCGACGCGTCCCGGCATGGAATACGAGCGCCCCGGTCGCGCGAGCGGCGTCGATGCCGACGATCGCATCGCCGCTCCCCGGGGCATCGGGATACGTTCCGGCGGCGAGGACGATCCCCACGGCCGTGTCGGGCAGGGCCGCGATCCGCGCGCCTGCGGCGGTCTCGAGCCGGCCACGAGCGGCGGTCAGCAGCAACGGCCCGAGCGGGACCGCCAGTCGCGGCAGGATCACCTGCGCCTCCGGATCGCCGAGCCGGGCGTTGCACTCGAGGAGCTGGGGCCCGTCGGCGGTGAGCATCAGGCCGGCGTAGAGGAAGCCCCTGAACGGCGTCCCGCGCCGAGCCAGTTCCGCGAGGAGCGGTCGATGGACGGTCCGCACGATCCCCTCGACGTCGTCGTCGGAGAGATCCGGCAGCGGCGATAAGGCGCCCATCCCGCCCGTATTCGGTCCCGCGTCCCCGTCGAGCAATCGCTTGTGGTCGCGTGCGGCCGGCAGGGCCAGGGCGCGCGCGCCGTCGCAGATGGCAATGACGCTCGCCTCCGGTCCGCGGAGACGCTCCTCGACCACGATTCGCCCGAGCCCGGCCCAGGCCATCGCCTCGATCGCCGCGACTGCTTCCTCGGCGGATTCGGCCACGACGACGCCCTTGCCAGACGCCAGTCCGTCGGCCTTGATCACGACCCCGTCGCCGCGGGCCGCCTCCTGGCGGGCGTAGTCGGACGCAGCCGCCGCATCGACGAACGACGCGGCCCGGGCCATCGCGACGCCAGCGGCCGCGGCGACCTCGTGGCAGAACGCCTTCGATGACTCGATTCGGGCGGCAGCGGCGGATGGACCGAACGTGGCGATGCCGGCCTCTCGAAGCACATCGGCGACGCCGGCGGCGAGGGGCGCCTCGGGGCCGATCACCGCGAGCTCGACCGATCTATTTCGGGCGACCGCGACGATCGCGTCGGTGTCGAGGGCCGTCGCGTCGCCGGCGATCCGGACGCGGGGCTCATCCCCGATCGCGTCCGACCCGGGCGCGACCACGATTTCGTTGACCCCCGGTTCTGCGGCGAGCTTCCAGGCCAGGGCGTGCTCGCGCCCACCGCCGCCCACGATGAGGATCCGCGTCGGCATCACGGGGCGACTCATCGGGCGACCTCGGCGGGGGCCTGTGGCGGGGCCGGTCGATTGCGCATCGGCCGCCATGCCCGTTCGATCGTCTGCGTCCGCTCTGGCCCGACCGAGACGAGGACGATCGGCACGCCGGCATGGTCCTCGAGGGCCGACAGGTAGCGCCGGGCGCTCTCGGGCAGGTCGCCGAGCGATCGGACGGCATGGATCGGCTCCGACCAGCCGGCGAAGTCCTCGTAGATCGGGGTGGCGCCGTCGAGGACCGTCGCCGACGACGGCCAGGCCTCCACCCTCTGTCCGGCGACCTCGTAGGCGACGCACAGCCGGATCGGGTCGATGCCCGACAGGATGTCCAGCTTGTTGAGCATGATCGAGCTGACCGAGTTGACCGCAACCGCGTAGCGCAGCGGCACGGCATCGAACCAGCCCACCCGGCGCGGCCGGCCGGTGGTCGTTCCGACCTCGTTGCCACGCGCTGCGATTCCTGCCCCGATCGCGTCCGTCAGCTCGGTCGGATACGGCCCTGACCCGACGCGCGTCGAGTAGGCCTTCATGACCCCGATCACCTCGTCGACCTGGAGCGGGCCGATCCCCCCGCCGGTGCATGCCCCGCCCGCGACCGGATTCGACGACGTGACGAACGGGTAGCTGCCGTGGTCCAGGTCGAGGAGCGTGCCCTGCGCGCCCTCGAGGAGGACGTGGTCACCACGGCGGAGGGCGTCCTGGACGAGCCAAGTGGCGTCAGCGATGTGCGGCCGGAGACGCTCGCCCCACGCGACGGCCTGGGCCACGAGCTCGTCTGCCCCGAACGCGTGGTCGCCGTCGTGTGAGGCCAGCAGGAGGTTCTTGTCGGGCAGGATCTTGGCGAGCTTTGCCCGGACCAGTGAGCCGTCGAGGAGGTCCTCCATCCGGATCCCAACCCGCCACGCCCGATCGCCGTAGGCCGGCCCGATCCCCCGCCCGGTCGTGCCGACCTTGCCGTCGCCCAGACGGGCTTCCATCGCCCGGTCGAGGGCCACGTGGTACGGCATGATCACGTGGGCCGCCGTGCTGACCCGGACGCGGCTCGTGTCGATCCCCCGCGCGGTGAGCATGTCGAGCTCGCCGATGAGCGTGGCCGGATTGACGACCACGCCGCTTCCGATCACCGACGTGATATGCGGATACAGGACACCCGACGGGACGAGATGGAGCTTGAAGACCTCGTCGCCGCTGACGACGGTGTGGCCCGCGTTGTCGCCGCCCTGGTAGCGGACGACCATCGCGACCTGCTCGGCGAGGAAGTCGGTGGTCTTGCCCTTGCCCTCGTCGCCCCACTGCAGCCCGACAATTACGGTGGCCGGCATCAGGCCGCCCCCGCCGGATCGGCCCAGCTCCACGTTGCCTTGATCTGGACCGCCCTGCGGGCGCGGCGATCCATCGCAGAGGCAAGAAAAAAGCCCCGCGGCTCCGAGCCTGGGACTTGGATACACCTCTCCCGTATCGCGCCGACCGTTCGGCGCCGGGGCTGATCGAAGACTCGGGCTCGCCTCACGGGACGAACGACGCGCCTTCCTCGAGCAACGGCCGACCTCCTGGATGCGGGCGATTCCCGCGGGCTGTCGAGGACGGGCGGAGTATAGCAGCGCTGAGGTCCCGGGCGACGAGTCCAGGCGTCCCTTTCGGGCCATCCACTTGGCCAAATGTGCGTCGGGAGAAAGTTAGCGGAGGGCCGTGCGGCAGAATTGGACTCGGTCAACCCAGAAGTAGCTGCCGACGGCTGACGAGGCGCTCAATCAGATCGTTCGGGGCCTGGGAGCCCGGTGGTTTCTCGGCTAATGATCACCCGGGCGCAAATTTGGCGAAGTGCGACCCGATCCGCGTCTGGCGCCGAGCGGCGCAGCCAGATTGGCGCCTTGTCAGCTCGCGGCGAAGCCGCTCGCGGAGTCGTCGTCTGTGGCATCGGTGGCGAGCGGGATTTGGGCGGTCGACGTGTCCTTGGAGCGGCGACGGCGTGGCTTTCGGTCCGCGAGGAGCCCGATCGTCGCCACATCGAGCCCGATCATCGACGCCACGACTGGGTCGGGCGCCGGCGCGTGCTTCGCGAACAGATCGCAGAAGAGGGTGACGAGCTCGGGGTCGAACTGGGTGCCGGCGTGGCGGCGGAGCTCGATGATCGCGTTTTCATGGCTCATCGCTCGCTTGTACGGCCGGTCGTGGGTCATGGCATCGTAGGCGTCCGCGATGGCCACGATCCGCGCACCGAGCGGGATATCGCTCCCCCGCAGCCCGAACGGGTAGCCGTGGCCCGAATAGCGCTCGTGGTGGTGGAGGATGATCGGCACCGCATCCTTGAGCGCGGCTGCCTGCTCGAGGATGACCTGACCGATCCGCGGGTGCTGGACGACCGACCGCCATTCGGCCGACGTGAGCGCCGAGGGCTTGTCGAGGATGTCCTGCGGGACAGCAACCTTGCCGACGTCGTGGAGGAGCGCCGCGACCCGGATCCGGTCGACCTCGGCGGGTGGAAGGGCGAGGTTCTTGGCCATCGCCACGACGATCGAGGCGATGAGGGCGGACGGCTGACCGCTGTAGTGCGGCAGGGGCGAGATGACCGCGGTCAGGCTGGCCGTGGCCGCGTCGCGGGCCGCCAGGCCGATCTCGACCGCACGTGCCCGGCCCGCGGCGGAAATCGGCGCCCGCGGGATGCGGGCGTCCTCGTCCGGCTCGGCGAAGATGTACGTCTGGTTGCGCCCGAGCGACTTGGCCGAGTACATCGCCGCGTCGGCGTCGCGCACGAGGGTGTCGCTCGTTAGGCGCGATCCGGTCCCGCCGGCGATCCCGATCGAGATCGTTACCGACAGCTCCGAGTTTCCGTCCACGGCGAAGCGCTCGCGCGCGACGATCGTGCGAAGCTTCTCGGTCAGGACGGCGCCCTCTTCAACATCCGTCTCGGTGAGGATCAGCATGAATTCTTCGCCGCCGTAGCGGCCGACCATGTCGGTTGCCCGGAGGTTCGCCTGGATCACCTGCGCGACGCCCCGCAACACGACGTCGCCGGTCGCGTGGCCGTAGGTGTCGTTGACCGCCTTGAAATGATCGATATCGACGAACGCGACGGACAGCGGCCGCTCGTAGCGGTTCGCCCGCTCGACTTCGTTGAATAGGTCGACGAGCAGGGCGCGCCTGTTGGCGACGCCGGTCAGCTTGTCCATCGTCGCAGCGTCGGTCGTCTCGGCCAGCGCAGCGGAGATCGCGTTTACCGCCCGCGCGAGGCGGCCCTCGAGGCCGTGGCCTGTCGCAGGGGCGCGAACTGTGACGCCGAGCTCGCCCGCTGCGAGGCGTTCTGAGGCGCGGACGATTTGCCAGAAACGGATGCGCACGTAGAGGAAGACGACGATGGCGGTCAAAGACACGCCGATCGCGCCGGCGGCCACCGCTGCGACGATTGATCGAACCCCTTCGTCCACCCAGGAATCCACGGCCGTTGGCATGCCGATCAGTACGGCAAAAAGCACGACCGGGGCAACGAGTCCCAGGCCCCCGAGCAGACGCATCACCGGTCAAGCGTAGTCGGCCGCCCGATCGTCCCGGCCCTCCCGGAGGTACCCGCTGGCGTCGGCGGAAGTACCGTCCGCCCGATGCGGATTACGGCACTCTACCTAGTTGCTGAAGTGCCCTCCGGGGACGCACAATAGCCTAGCCCGCCGGGGATCGTCTGGCATATATCTCGTGGGTCTGGTGAGGAGTCACTCGAGCCTCCTACCGTCCGCCGGGCTCAGCAGCACTCATTGAGCCGCGTCCCGTTTTCTGGGACGCGGCTCAATCGTTTTCCGGCGCATCGGCCGCGGGTCGAATGCCTGGTCCGCTAGCAGGACCAACGGACGAGCGAAGGACGGCTCCAGCCGGCAGCCCTTTCCGATGGGTCGCCCGCTCCACTGGTCCGCCAGCGGGACCAACGGCGGAGGAGACGCGGTCGAGCCGCGCGTTTCCGACGCGTCGCCCGCTCCTTGGTCCGCCAGCCGGACCGATGACCCGCCGAACCGACGACCTGTAGGCCCAACTCGCGCCCGCGTAATCCGGGGTGAACGGCCGGGTGAGTGGCGGTGCAGGACCTGCTGCTAGCGTCTGCGGTGCCCGCCAGGCTCCAGCCGGCCTCGCCGACCGCCGTACCGACGGATTGCAGACCACCGCAGGTCCGCCGACCCGCCCGGGCAGCCCGCCGCCGGGGCCGGCAACCCTACGCCCTGCCCGCCGCACCACCGCCCCAGCCCCGCCGCGTCGATCCCGCCGGACCACGCAGGGTCGGCCCGATTCCCCGTCGGCCGGCCGAGAAGGAGAACACGGACCGTGAACAAGGTCCTTTTGACCGGTCGCCTCACCCGCGACCCGGAGATGCGAAGCCTGTCGAGCGGCAAGACCGTCACGCAGTTCAGCATCGCCACCAACGAGTACATCGGCCAGGGCAAGGAAAAAGCCGAATACCACAACATCGTGACGTGGGACCGGCTCGCCCAGACATGTGGCGAATTCCTCGGCAAGGGCCAGCAGGTCGCGATCGAGGGCCGGCTCCAGACCCGGAGCTGGGACGACGACCGCGGCGTACGTCACTGGAAGACGGAGATCGTCGCCAACCACGTCGAGATGCTGTCCGGACGTCGGAAGAAGGACTACGCGGCCGAGTCGGCGGCGAATGCCCTCGCAAGCCAGGCGGCGGCCTACGGCGACGGCGACGACGAGGACGCGGCCGTTGCGGCCGCCGGCGAGCCGCTGACCACGGACGAGTCAGAAGAGGCGGAGACCGTAGCCGCCTGACCGCACCTGAGACGACTCTCGTCTTTCCGGGCCGGCGGCGGTATTCCCTCCCCGCCGCCGGTCCGCTCACACGCGCGGGCCGACGAACACGAAGAAGGACACCGCCAAGATGATGTAGACGAGCATGAGCAGGGCGCCCTCGAGCCAGTTCGACTCGCCATCGAACGCGATGAGCGCGCTGATTCCGACGGCGACGCCGACCGCCGCCACCTCGAGCGGCTCGAAGACCAGGTCCATCGGCTGGCCGAGGACGAGCCCGAGCAGGACGAGGACCGGGCCGACGAACAGCGCCACCTGGAGGCTCGATCCGAAGCTCACGGCCATCGCGAACTCCATCTTGTTCTTGAAGGCGAGCTGGACGGCGACCAGGTGCTCGGCGAGGTTGCCGATCGTCGGGATGAGAATCACGCCGACAAAGAACTCGGACAGTCCGAATCGCGCGATGAACGGCTCGATCGCCCCGACGAGGATCTCCGATAGAACTGCCAGCAGAACGGCCGCCGTGAGCAGCACGAAGATCGCCGTGCGGCCGGTCCAAGCCGGCCCGCCGTGACCCTCCGCCGGCCCGTGGCCACCGAGTGTTTCCGCCGGGTTCGTGAACTGAAAGACGAGCGACAGGGCATAGCCCGCCATCAGCAAAAGCGCCACGAGCACCGACTCCTGGACGAGGTTGCCCTCCGTCGGGATGGCCGTCGTCGCGGCGAACACCGCCGGGATGAATAGCCCGATGGCGGCCAGGACGAGGAGCGCCGCATTGGAGCCGGCCACCTGCCGATTGAATTGCTGCGTGCCGTTCTTTAATCCACCCAGCAGAACGCTCGCTCCTAGGACGAGCAGGAGGTTGCCGATGATCGAGCCCGTGATGGACGCCTTGACGACCTCGATCAGCCCGGCCTGGAGGGCGAAGAACGCGATGATCAGTTCGGCGATGTTGCCGAACGTCGCGTTGAGGATGCCGCCGACCTGTGGCCCGCTGATGGCCCCGAGGCGCTCGGTCGACAGGCCGACGACCCAGGCCAGGCCGAGGATCGCCGCCGCCGAGGCGATGAAGAGGATCGTCGGGTCGGCGTGGAGGATAAAGTCGAGAACGATCGCGACCACGGCGACCACGAGCGTCGCAACGAGGAAGAGCCGCGTCGTCGGGCCGAGCGGCCCGAGGATCGGGATGCCGCCGGGAGCCGGCGTGTGAGCAGCCGTCATAGCTGAATCCTAGCGATCCTCGGGTGCGCCGTAGAGCCGGCGGCGCGGGATGCCGGTCGCGGCCGCGACCCGCCGTGCGGCGTCGCCCCGGGATGTACCGTCAGCAACGAGTTTCTCGACGTCGGCGCGAGCTGCGCTGAGCGCCGCTCTGGGCGGCGGCGTCCGTCGCTGCGCTGACTGGAATGCCACCGGGTTGCTCGCCGACGACGATTGCAAACTCGCCCCGGAGCGTGAGGTCCCCGTCGGCCGCGTGGCGGGCGAGCACGCCGATCGGCGCCCGGACGATCTCCTCGTGGAGCTTCGTCAGCTCCCGACAGACCGCGGCCGGCCGGTCCGGGCCGCACGCCGCGGCGAAGTCCCGCAGCGTGGCGACGACGCGGCTGGGGGCCTCGTAAACGATCGTGCCGCGCTCGTCGGCGGCTATCCGCGCAATTCGCTCCCGGCGCTCCCTGCCGCTCCGGGGCAGAAACCCCTCGAACGACCAGCGCGCTCCGGCAATCCCGCTGGCGCCGACGGCAGCGAGCACCGCGGATGCCCCCGGGATCGGAACGACCGTGCCGCCGTCGGCCGCCCATGCGGCGACCAATTCGCCACCGGGATCGCTGACGCCCGGGGTCCCGGCATCGGTCACCAGCGCGAGATCCTCGCCACGGCGGAGGTGCTCGAGGAGCTCCGTCGTGCGGCCCGGCCCGCTCCGCGCGTGATAGCTGATCGTCCGCGTCTCGACTGAATACCTGTCCAGCAGGCGCCGCGTGATACGGGTGTCCTCGGCGGCGATGAGCGGGACCGCCCGAAGCACCTCGAGCGCCCGCAACGTGACGTCGCCGAGGTTCCCGATCGGGGTCGCGACGACGAAGAGTTGGCCGCCCGACGACCGGCCGGTCACCCCCGCGCGGAACCCGGTCGGCGTCGCGGATAGAGGTAGTCGACGCCCGCCGTCCGCGGCCCTAGCTTCGCAATCGGGGGGACCTGGCGCTTGAACTCCGACGTCGCGACCATCCGGTCGACCCGCTCGACCAGCGCCCGGTCGAACCCCATCTCGACCAGCTCGTCGATCGAGCGCCGCTTGTCGATCCGCCAGAAGAGCAATCGATCGAGGATCGGGTAGCTGAAGCCCGCCTCGGACTCGTCGGTCTGGCCCGGCCAGAGATCCGCGGACGGCGCCTTCGTGATGATCTGCTCCGGGACGCCCATCGCGGCGGCGATCTGGCGGACCTGGCTCTTGTAGAGATCGCCGATCGGGTTGAACGCACAGGCGCTGTCCCCGAACAGCGTCGTGTAACCGATCAGAGACTCCGTCTTGTTGCCCGTCCCGACCACCAGCCCGCCCCACGTGACCGACCTGTCATACAGGACCGCCATCCGCTGGCGTGCCATGAAGTTGCCGCGACGGAGCGGCGTCGCATCCGGATCGTCGGCGAAGAAGGCGTCGACGGTCGGGCTGATGTCGACGACCTCGCTGGCGGTGCCGAGACGTCGGACGACCTCTTCCGCGTCGGCGCGCGACGCAGGCGACGACGCCCGATACGGCATGAGAACGCAGAGGAGCTTTTCGGCCCCGATCGCCTCGGCCGTCAGGAAGGCGACGAGCGCCGAATCGATCCCGCCGGAGAGACCGAGAACCGCCTTGTCGAAGCCCGCCTGGCGAAGCTGACCGCGGATGAACTGGCCGATGACGCGACGGGCGACATCGGTATCGATGGCGAGCTCGGCCGGCAGCTCGAACAGGCCGCCCGTGTCCGTTACGGAAGGTACGGCCGTCACGGTCTGGCGCCCGGCTGGAAGCCGATCGGGCGTTCGATCGGGTCGCCCGGGGCGACATCGAGGCCTGGATCGGCCCCATCCTCGGCGGTCGTGTCGGGGTGCAGGCCGGCACGCTCGGCGACGATCCGCGACATCTCGCGGACGGCGAGCTCCGGCCGCTCGTCGCGAAGCAGCGGCAGCGCGACCCGTTCGCGTCGGACGTCCGCCAGCGAGACGTCGACGGTGAACAGCCCCTCTTCGAAGAACGGCGCGGAGAAGAGCGGCTCGCCGGTCGGGGCGATGACCTCCGAGCCGCCCCAGAACGAGATCGATTCGTCGATTCCAACGCGGTTGCAGAAGACCACGAAACACGTCGAGAGCTGGGCGTAGGTCCGCATGATCGTTCGCCACGATGTCGCCGTACCGAGGCCGACCTCGTTCGTTGCCGCCAGGTCGCGGCCCGGTGACGACGAGACATTGATCAGCATCTGGGCGCCGTCGAGGGCGAGGAGCTGGGGAACTGACAGGTGCCAGAAGTCTTCGCAGACCGCAAGGCCGACACCGACCCCCAGCCGCGACGGCGTCGCGCGCAGGAGATCGCCCGCGGCGAAGAAGCGGCGCTCGTCGAACAGGCCGTAGGTCGGCAGGAACAGCTTCCGGTGGACATGGCGGATGCGGCCGTCCTCGAGCAGGGCCGCGGCGATGAACAGCCGATGGTCGCCGGACTCCTCGACGAACGAGACCACGACCGACAGGCCGTCAGTCTCGGCCGCGAGCGTCGCGAGGCGACGGTCGTCGAGGCGGATCGCGACCTCCGAGGCGAGGTCCTGGAGGAGGTAGCCGGTGAGCCCCAGCTCCGGGAAGACGACGAGCCCGGCCCCCTTCGTGCGAGCCTCGCCGATCAGCTCGTGATGGAGGGCGAGGTTCTCGTCGAACATCCCGAGCCGGGGGGCGATCTGGGCGAGAGCGATGCGGAGCTGCGTCACGCACGGAGGATAGCGGTTCGCAGCGCGCAGCCGGCCGTGTAGACCGGTGCACGCAGCCTCGCGCACGGTGAACCCGGAGCCCGTTTGAGCCGTACGTTCATGGGTGACGACGCGCGCTCGGCGGTGCTAGGCTTCCGCGCACGCGACCTGCGGCCTGCGGGCCGATTACGCGCGCAACGGCCGCTCCGCCCGGATCGGATTGACGAGCCCGGGGGAGCCGTTTGGAGGAGGAGACACCGCATGTCCCGATCACCGAGGTGGTCACCGCTGCTCGCGTTGTGTGCGACAGCTGTACTCACCTTCGCCGCCTGCGGCGCCGCCGCATCACCGAGCCCGGCTACGGCGCCGAGCCAGGCTGCCAGCCAGCCGCCGGCGAGCGTCCCGGCGTTCGATCAAGTGAGTTATCCAGAAGACGGTAGTTCCGCCTGCGGGACGGAGGGCTACAAGGGCCAGATCGGCTCGATCAAGGCCGTCGATGCGAAGACCGTCGAGTTTGCGCTGTGCGCCCCGGACGCGGCCTTCCTGTCAAAGATCGCGTTCACATCGGTGGCAATCCAGGACGCCGACTACCTCGCCGAGACCAACGGCGGCGGTGAGGCGCTGTTCCGAAATCCTGTTGGGACCGGCCCGTACAAGCTAAAGGCTTGGACCTCCGGTTCGGACATCTCGCTCGAGACGTTCGCCGACTACTGGGGCGACCCGCCGAAGACCCCGAACGCGGTCATTCGCTGGAGCACGGAGGCAGCTCAACGCCTCGTCGAGCTGACGTCGGGCAACGTCGACGGCATCGATAACCCGGGCGCCGACGACTTCGACGCAATCGGAGCGAACCCGGACCTCAAGCTGTTCCCGCGGACCGCGCTGAACGTCATGTACCTCGGGATGAACAACACCAAGAAATACTGGGACAACGACAAGGTCCGCCAGGCGATCGCGATGGGCATCGACCGACAGCGAATCGTTGACACGTTCTACCCGCCCGGATCCTCGGTCGCGACACACTTCACGCCGTGCGATATCCCCTTCGGCTGCACGGGCGAGGAGTGGTACGAGTTCGACCCGGCGGCGGCCAAGGCGCTGCTGACCGAGGCCGGCTACCCGGATGGCTTCACCACGAAGATCCATCTGCGGGCACTGCCGCGGAGCTACATCGCCACCCCGGTCGATGTCGCGACAGACGTCCAGGATCAGCTGAAGAAGAACCTCAACATCACCGCCGAGATCGACGTCCAGGACGACACGACCTACCTGACGACGGCGAGCCGTGGCGAGCTCGATGGGATCTACATCCTTGGTTGGGGCGCGGATTATCCGGATGTCACCAACTTCCTCGATGTCTTCTTCGGCGTCGGTGCCGACGAGGGCTTCGGGAAGAAGTGGGACGACATCACCGCCCCGCTGACGGAGGGTGGTCAGTCGGCCGACAAGGCCGTCCGCGAGGCTGCCTATACGACGGCCAACGACCTGATCAAACAGCATGTCCCGATGGTCCCGATCTCCCACGGTGGTTCGGCCACGGTGTTCAAGGCCGATGTCGAGGGAGCGCATTCGTCGCCGCTGGGCAACGAGGGCCTCTTCGCGATGAAGGCCGGCGACCGCGATCAGATCGTCTGGCTGCAGGGCGGTGAGCCCGGTGGCCTCTATTGCGCCGACGAGACCGATGGCGAGGCCCTGCGGGTCTGCGAGCAGATCATGGAGCCGCTGTACTCGTACGAGATCGGTGGCACGGAGCCCCTGCCAAGTCTGGCTGAGTCGTGCGACCCCAACGCGGACTCCAGCCTGTGGACCTGCACCCTTCGCGAGGGCGTCATGTTCCACAACGGCGCAACCCTCGACTCGCTCGACGTCCTGACGACCTTCGCGGTCCAGTGGGATGCCGAGCACCCGCTCCATGTCGGACGGGAAGGCCTGTTCGAGTATTGGGGCTATCTGTTCGCGGGTAACCTGAACCCGCCGCCGCCCGCGCCCTGACCCCACCCAATATCGATTGACGATGGGGCGCCACGCCGTGGCGTCCCATCGTTCGCTACCCGGACGAGGAAGCGTTTCTCGATGATCCGATGACCAGGTTCATCTCCCGACGCTTGATCCTTAGCATCCCGGTGCTGATCGGGATCGTGTTCCTCGTATTCGCGCTCGCTCGGATCATCCCCGGCGACCCGTGCGTGGCCGCGCTCGGTGAACGAGCCAACGAGGCGACATGCGCGCGCTACTCGGCGGAGCACGGCCTGGACAAGGCCATCATTCCGGGCGTATTCCGGGTCGATGGCAACCTCGAGATCAGGCTGAGCGAGGTCCCGGCGACGCTGGCCGACAACCAGTTCGTCATCTACCTCCAGGACATCGCCTCGGGCGAGTTCGGCGTTTCCTCAAAGTTCGGCCTGCCGGTCACAGACCTGCTGATCCAGCGGCTGCCGGTCACCGTCGAGCTCGCCCTGTACGCGCTCACATTCGCCATCATCGTGGGCATCAGCCTGGGTATCATCTCGGCCTATCGGCGAAACTCGATCGCTGATGTCTCCACGATGCTCGTCGCCAACGTCGGCGTCTCGACACCGGTCTTTGTCCTGGGCCTGGTGCTGGCATACGTGTTCGCGGTGGTGTTGAGGGACACTCCCTTCGCCCTCCCTCCGTCGGGCCGCCTGACCCCCGGGGTGTCCGTGACGCCGCTGGCCGAGGTGTGGGGCCTCGAGGACCTCACCGGCCCGTTCCGTGCGATCCTCGACTTCCTGTCGAACATCTACACGTTCAATGCAATTGTGACGTTCAACTTCACCTTGCTCGCCGACGTTGTCAGGCACATGATCCTGCCGGCCCTCGCCCTGGGCACGATCCCGCTGGCGATCATCGCCCGGATGACCCGTTCGAGCCTCCTCGACGAGCTCGGCCTTGATTACATCCGGACCGCCCGGGCGAAGGGTCTGCGCGATCGGAGCGTGGTCATGCGCCATGGCTTCCGAAACGCGCTGCTGCCGATCGTGACGGTGATTGGCCTCCAGCTGGGCGCCCTCTTCGGCGGGGCAGTCCTGACCGAAACCATCTTCAACCTTGCAGGGGTCGGCCGGGCGATCACGGAGGCAATTGGAGCCCGTGACTACGCGGTCATCCAGGGCTTCACGCTGGTCATCGCGATCGGGTTCGTGATCGTGAATTTGCTGGTCGATCTCTCATACGCGTATCTCGATCCAAGGGTCAGGTTGACCTGACGATGGCTGTCACGACGCCTCCGGCCATGGAGCTGATCGAGGGTGACCTCCGCCGCCCGCGAACCACCTCGATCTGGCGTGACACGCTGGCCAATCTCCTGCGCCAGCGAAACGCCGTCATCGGCGGCGCGATCCTCGCCTTCTTCGTTTTCGTGGCCGTTTTCGCCGATCAGATCGCGACCCACGATCCGAACGCCATCTTGCTGGGCTCGGAGGAAGGTGCCAAGAAGCTTGCCTCGCCGTGCATTCATGCGCTCGGCTGTCCCGCTTCGCAGCCCGAGCACTATTTCGGGATCGATGGGAACGTCCGGGACGTCTTCAGCCGGGTCGTGCACGGCGCCCGAGTGTCTCTCCGGATCGGGTTTCTGACCGTGGGATTCGCGATCATCATCGGCGGGGTGATCGGCGCCCTGGCCGGATATGCGAGCGGCAGGACCGACAACGTCCTGATGCGGGCCATGGACGTCCTTCTCGCGTTCCCTGCGCTCCTCCTGGCGATCGCCATCGTCACGGTACTCGGTAGCGGGCTACTCAATGCGCAGTTGGCAATCGGAGTCGTCGCGATCCCGATCTATGCCCGGATCATGCGAGCTTCCGTCCTCTCCATCCGAGAGCGCGACTTCGTGACTGCGTCACGAGCGCTTGGCGAGTCGTCGTCCGGCCTGCTCCGCCGCAGGATCATCCCGAATGCGCTCACGCCGCTGATCGTCACGGGGACGTTGGGGATCGCGGCGGCGGTCCTGGACGTCGCCGCGCTGTCGTTCCTGGGCCTCGGCGCCCAACCCCCGCAGGCGGAATGGGGGTCCATGATCGGCCTCGCTCGCAACACAATCTTCGCCGCGCCGCACCTGCTCATCTTCCCTGGCGTCGCGCTGGCGCTGACGGTCCTCGCGTTCAACCTGCTCGGTGACGGGCTGCGCGATGCGCTCGACCCGCGCCTCAACCGCTGAGCGGTCCGACGATGACTGATCCAACGGTGACGAAGACGACCGAGGCGACGAAGACGACCGAGGCGCTGCCGAGCAGCCTCGGCCCGAGCCTGACCGAGACCGTCGTCGAGGAGCTCGTCCCGGCCTCGGCGCGGCGTCCGAAGCGCGAGCGAGGCGAGCGGCCGCTCCTCGAGGTCCGTGGGCTGCGGACGTCCTTCCACACCCGCGATGGCGTCGTCCGGGCGGTTGACGGCATCGACTTCTTCGTCGATCGGGGCGAGATCATGGGCCTTGTCGGCGAGTCGGGCTGCGGCAAGAGCGTGACGTCGCTCTCGATCATGCAGCTCATCGCCCGGCCCGGCCGGATCGAGGCGGGCGAGGTCATGTTCGACGGCCAGGACCTGCTCAAGCTAAAGCCCGAGGAGATGCGCAAGGTCCGGGGCGAGCGGATCAGCATGATCTTCCAGCAGCCGACCTCGTCGCTCAACCCGGTCTGGGACGTCGGCCGGCAGATCGCCGAGGTCCTCGAGCTCCATCGCGGGATGAAGCACGGGGCCGCCGTCGCCCGCGCCGGCGAGCTTCTCCGGATGGTCGGGATTCCAGATCCGGAGCGGCGGCTCAAGAACTTCTCCCACGAGATGTCGGGCGGCATGGCCCAGCGGGTGATGATCGCAATGGCGCTCGCCTGCGAGCCCGAGCTCCTCATCGCCGACGAGCCGACCACCGCCCTCGACGTGACGATCCAGGCCCAGATCCTCGACTTGATGCGGAACCTGCGCGAGGAGACCGGGACCGCGATCATCCTCATCACCCACGACCTCGGCGTCGTGGCCGAGATGTGCGATCGGGTGGCGGTCATGTACGCGGGCGAGATCGTCGAGCATGCCGACGTCACGACGCTCTTCCGCTCGCCCCGCCACCCCTACACTCGCGGGCTGATCGGCTCGCTGCCGGTCGTCGGCGTTGAACGCGACGAGCTGGCCGTCATCCAGGGCAACGTCCCGAACCTGATTGACCTGCCGAAGGGCTGTCGGTTTGCGCCGCGCTGCGCGTCGCGCGTCATCGAGGAGAACGCGCTGGCGCTCGAGGTCCACCCCGGGCTCCACCCACTCGCCCCGGGCCACGAGGTCCGTTGCTTCCTCTACCACGACATCAACGGCCGGCCGATCCCCCGCCCGGCGGGCTGGGTCCCACGGACCGAGCCAACGCCGGCCGTCGGAGCCGGAACGTGACCGCCCTGCCGAGTCAGAGCCCCACGCCCGGCGTGACGCCCGTACCGGCCGCGACGCCGGCGCCCGGGCCTGAGTCGGAGCCGCTGGTCGTCGTCCGCGACCTCGTAAAGCACTTCCCCGTCAAGGGCGGGGTCCTCCAGCGGACCGTCGGGCTCGTCCAGGCAGTCGACGGCGTCAGCTTCGAGATCCGCCGCGGCGAGACGCTCGGCCTCGTCGGCGAATCGGGCTGCGGCAAGACGACCGTCGGCCGCCTCCTGCTCCGGCTGATCGATCCGACGTCGGGCCAGATCCGGTTCGACGGGACGGACATCGCCGCGCTGAAAGGCGCGGACTTGAAGCCGTACCGGCGCCGGATGCAGATCATCTTCCAGGACCCGTTCGCTTCGCTGGACCCGCGCACGCCCATCGGCGACAGCATCGGCGAGGGGCTCCGGATCCACGGCCTTGGCTCGTCCAAGGAGCGGCGGGCCAAGGTCATGAAGACGATGGACATGGTTGGCCTGGCGCCGTACCACGCCCGGCGCTACCCGCACGAGTTCTCCGGCGGCCAGCGCCAGCGGATCGGCATCGCCCGGGCGCTCGTTCTGGAGCCCGACCTCGTCGTCTGCGACGAGCCGGTCTCGGCGCTCGACGTTTCGATCCAGGCCCAGGTCCTCAACGAACTCAAGTCGCTCCAGCGCGAGCTCGGGCTGACCTACCTGTTCATCGCCCACAACATGGGCGTCGTCGAGCACATCAGCAACCGTGTCGCCGTCATGTACCTCGGCAGGGTCGCCGAGCTGGCCGACCGCCGGGCGATGTTCCGGTCACCGGAGCACCCGTACACCCAGGCGCTCATGTCGGCCATCCCGGTTCCGGATCCGGAGCTCCGGCGCAAGCGCGTCATCCTTCGCGGCGATGTGCCGTCGCCGGTCAACCCACCATCGGGCTGCCACTTCAACCCGCGCTGCCAGCTCCGGGCGGAGCTGGGTGGGCCGGAGATCTGCGTGACCGACGAGCCGCCGCTGCTCGAACTGGCGCCCGACCACCTGGCCGCCTGTCATTTCCGCGGGGCGGGCTCGGAGGCAGGTACGCGTGCGGCGATCGACGCGGCGAAGCGGGCGACCGCGACGTCGCCGGCCGGCGTGTCGTCGGCGGCCGGAACCTAGTTCGGCAGGTCGTCGGCCGGCGGCCGCCCGGAGCCCGCGGCCGAGGCCTCAGTGCCGGAGTCGCCACTGCCCGAGGCGTCCGCGCCCGACGGCTGCTCGCGGTCGGTCGTCGAGCTGCTTGCGGCGGCCGTCTCGGCCACATCGCTCTCGGTCTCCTCGACGTCGGCACCGGCGATCGCGGCGAGCGGCGCCTCGGCGGCCACGCCCTCCACTGCGAGCGCGACGGGAACGACGACGTGGGCGGCCTCCGCGGCGGCTTCCGGGGTCACCGTCTCCGCGAAGTGACAGGCGACCCGGTGGCCGCCGGCGATCTCGCGCAGCTCCGGGATGGTCGTTTTGCACGACTCCGGCTGGCCGAGTTGCTCGTACAGCCAACACCTGGTGTGGAACCGGCAACCGGAGGGCGGCGCGGCGGGGCTGGGAACGTCGCCCTTGAGGACGATCCGCCGCTTTCGGATCCGTGGGTTCGGCTCAGGTACGGCGGACAGGAGGGCGATCGTGTAGGGATGGCGCGGGTTCGAGTAGATCTCCTCGACGCCGGCGACCTCGACCATCGTCCCGAGGTACATGACCCCGACCCGGTCGCTGATGTACTGGATCACCGACAGGTTGTGGGCCACGAAGAGATACGTCAGGTCGAACTCGGCCCTCAGGTCGAGAAGCAGATTGAGGATCTGGGACTGGATCGAGACATCCAGCGCCGAGACCGGCTCGTCGCAGATCACGATCTGGGGCGCGAGCGCGAGCGCCCGGGCGATCCCGATCCGCTGCCGCTGGCCGCCGGAGAACTCGTGCGGGTAGCGCCGGGCGTAGTCGCGGCGCAGTCCGACGGCGTCGAGGTAGTCGCCGACCCGCTTGTCGCGGACCTTCCGATTGCCCCAGCCGTTCTCCTTGTCCCCCTGGGCCAGCAGACCCTCGCCGATGATCTCGCTGACCGGCATCCGCGGGTTGAGCGAGCCGACCGGGTCCTGGAAGATGATCTGCATCTGACGGCGGAACTTCTTGAGGTCGTCGCCCTTTCGGCTGAAGATGTCCTCGCCGTTGAGCGTCGCTTTCCCGGACGTCGGCGGGATCAGGCGAACCAAGCGTCCGGCCGAGTGTCGACTTGCCGCAGCCAGACTCGCCGACCAGCCCGAAGACCTCGCCGCGGTAGATCTCGAAGCTCACGTCGTCGACGGCCTTCACGTCGCCGATCTTGCGGCGGAAGATCCCGCCGTAGATCGGGTAGTACTTGACGAGGTTCTCGACGACGACGATCGGTTCCTCGGCCTCCGGCGCCGGCATGGTCGCCGCCGCCAGCGCCGAGCTCGTAGCAGGATCGACCATTATCGGTTTGCTTCGAGCGGCGGCAGGACGGGTCTCTGGCGCGGTGGGGGCGGCTCGCCTGGCGCCCGGGTGTAGAGCCAGCAGGCGACGTCAGGCGGGGTCGCCTCCTCGATCCGCGGGTCGTGGACCGGGCACGGCGCGAACGCGTACGGGCAGCGCGGCGTGAAGTTGCAGCCGGGCGAGAGGTTGAAGGGATTGGCGACCGTGCCCTTGATGACGTTCAGGCGCTGACCCCGCTTGCCCTTCGAGGGAGTCGACTCGAGGAGGCCCTCTGTGTAGGGGTGCTTGGGGGCGAGCAGCACTTCATCGACGGTGCCCCGCTCGACGACGCGACCGGCGTACATGACGACGACGTCGTGGACCGTCTCGGCGACGACGCCCAGATCGTGGGTGATCAGCATGAGTGCCGCCCCGGTCTCGTCCTGGACCTTCCTGATGAGGTCGAGGATCTGGGCCTGGATCGTCACGTCGAGGGCGGTCGTCGGCTCGTCGGCGATGATCAGGTCCGGGTCGCACGACAGGGCCATCGCGATCATCACCCGCTGCCGCATGCCGCCCGACATCTCGTGGGGATACTGCTTGACCCGTCGCTCGGGGTTGTTGATCCCGACCGATCGAATGGACTCGATCGCCTTGTTCCAGGCTTCCTTCTTCGAGTACGCCAGGTGGAGCCGGACCGCTTCGGCGATCTGATCACCGATCGTGAGGACCGGGTTCAGGCTTGTCATCGGCTCCTGGAAGACCATGGCGATGTCGTTGCCGCGGACCTTTTGCATCGACTCGTCGTCGAGGGCCAGCAGGTTGCGGCCCTGGAAGGTGACCTCGCTGCCCTCGACGACCTCGGCGGGCGGCGAGGAGAGCAGGCGCATGATCGTGAGCGCGGTGACGCTCTTGCCGCAGCCGGATTCGCCGACGATTCCCAATGTCTCGCCCGGGTTGATCGAGAAGCTCACGCCGTCGACGGCTTTGACCGTCCCGTCCATGACGTGGAAGTGGACCTGCAGGTCGCGCACGTCGAGCAGCGGCCCCGCAGTGTGCCCGGCCCGCGCCTCCGGCCGCGCGATCGTATCGGTCACTCGTTCACCGCCCGCGAGTGTACGGATCGAGGGCGTCGCGCATGCCGTCTCCCATGAAGTTGATCGCGATGACCGTCAGGGCGATCGCCATCCCCGGGAAGAACGCCCACCACCAGTTGCCCAGGACGAGGGTGCCCTGCGAGTTGGAGAGGGCGTTCCCCCAGCTCACGTCGGTCGCCCGTACGCCGAAGTTCAGGAAGCTCACGAACGCTTCCAAGACGATCGTGCCGGCAACGAGCAGCGACGCGGAGACGACGATCGGCCCGATCGCGTTCGGGAGCATGTGCTTGAAGATGATCCTGTTGTTGCTCACCCCGACCGCCCGGGCCGCGAGGACGAAGTCCTGTTCGCGTAACGAGAGGAACATGGCCCGGACGAGACGGGCAAGGCCGGGCCAGGCGAGCAGCCCGAAGATCAGGATGATGATGGCCGGGTCGCCGCCCCCGAAGAAGCGGGCCGCGACGAGCACGATGAACAGGAACGGGACCGCAAGGACGAGGTCGACGAGTCGCATCAGGAAGCCGTCCGACCAGCCGCCGAAGAAGCCCGCGATGCCGCCGATGGTGACGCCGATCGACACGGCGATGATCGTCGTCATGACGCCGATCAACATCGACAGCCGGGCGCCGTTCACGGTCAGGACGAAGACGCTCCGGCCGAGGTTGTCGGTCCCGAAGATCGTCTCGATCGACTTGAGTGACGGTGGGTTGCCGCCAGGCTTCGTTACGGCCGTGATGTCGAGCCGGTCGTACGGGAACAGGACGGGCCCGAGGATCGCCATAACCACCATGAACAGGAAGATCGACGAGCCAACCAACGCCAGTCGATTGCGCTTGAATCGCCGCCAGGCGAGCTGCCGCTGGTTGAGCGACTCGAGTGAGACCTCGAAATCGGTGGCCGGCCCGCCGGACTCGACTACGCCGGTCTGGGTGATTCCTTCGACGTGCGTTGCCTGGATCGGATCCATGCCCTCAGTACCGAATGCGCGGGTCGACGATCCCGTAGACGAGATCCGCGACCAGGTTCGCGAGCAGGATCATCGCCGAGGTGATCATGATCACCGCCATCAGCACGAAGTAATCGCTCTCCCTGAGCGACTGGATGAACAGCGAGCCCATCCCCGGCCAGACGAAGATCGTCTCGGTGACGATCGCCCCGGCGACGAGGAACGGCAGCTCCAGGCCGACGTTCGTAACGACCGGCAGGAGGGCGTTGCGGAGCGCATGGCGGCCGTAGACGCGGCGCGGTGCGGCGCCCTTCGCTTTTGCCGTCCGGACGTAGTCCTGGTTCAGCACGTCGAGCATGGATGCGCGCACGAACCGGCTGTCGCCGGCGATGTTCACGGCGACCAGCGTGATGAGCGGCAACACCATGTGCGAGCCGATCTCCACGATGGCCCCGATCGGGTCCTTCGCGACGGCCACGCTGAAGGCGGGCGTCCCGAACGGCGGCCACTCGCGGGCGTTCACCATCCCGCTCGTCGGGAACCAGCCGAGGTACACCGCGAAGATGAAGATCAGCATGAGGCCCAGCCAGAACGTCGGTAACGAGTAGAAGATGTAAGCGAGGAAGGTCGACACCTGGTCGAACAAGCCGTACTGGCGCACGGCCGCGATCACCCCGATAACGAGGGCCAAACTGACCCAAATGAACAGGGCCGTGCCGGCCAGCAGGAGCGTCGCTGGTAACCGCTCGGTGATGATTCCGAGCACCTCGCGGCCGTTGGCGATGCTTCGCCCGAAGTCGCCGTGGAGGATCCCGTTATCTCCGCCGCCGAGGGTTCGCGGCAAGAAGTTCAGGCCGCCCTGCTCAGAGAAGAAGGCGTTCAAGCCGTCGTTGTTGCAATTGAGGATGCCTGCCCAGCCGCCGAATTCCTTGGCGGTGGCAACGATCGAGTCTTCGCCCTCTAGGCACCAGGCGTTGAGCCATCGCTCGATCTGGGCGTTCGTCAGCTTCTTGCTCTCCTTCATCGCCTGCTCCGGTCCGCCGGGGGCGAACTGCATGAGGAAGAAGCTGATGATCACGACCGCTACGAACAGCGGTATGAGGCCGAGGAGTCGGCGGATGAAATACTTGCCCATTCCACCGTCCCGCGCTTTCTAGGTGGAACGGGGGCGCGACACCGGTGGTGCCGCGCCCCGTTCCGTTACTGCGGTGAAATGTTACTCCTTGACGAACCAGTCCTCGGTGTTCCACATGTCGGACGCCGTTGACGGATTCTTCACGAAGTTGCCAACCCGGTTGCTGAGCCCGCGAACCGAGGATCGGTAGTAGAGCGGGACTTCAAAGTTGCTATCAGCGTAGATCTGCTGGAGGTCCTGCGCGATGTCGAAGATCTTGGCAGGATCGACGGTCTTGTACAGCTCGTCGAGCGCAGCATCCATGGTCGGATCGTTCAGCCGCATGGTGTTGCCACCCTCGCCGCCGTTCTCTTCCGTCGGGACCTGGCTCGAGTGATACGAGTAGTAGTAGTCGCCGAAGATGTCGAGGGTCAGGACGTAGGCGAACTCCGCCGTGTCGTAGGTCCCTCGGTAGATGTTGCACTGGGTCTCGGGGGTCGTGCCGCTCCAGGCCTCGAAGAGGATCGCATCGTAGGTCGGAGTGACCTTGATGCCGATCTCCTTGAGCTGTGAGGCGATCACGTCACCAGCGGAGACGCGGAACGGAGCCGGGGTGCTGCAGTGCTGGAGCTCGAGCTCCGTGCCGCCCTTGTCGACGGTTCCGTCGCCGTTGGTGTCGGTCCAGCCGGCCTCGGTCAGGAGGGCCTTGGCAGCCTCCACGTCGTACTCGGCGCAGACGAGACCCTCAGCCCGCCAGTACAGGCCGGGAGGCGTCGGGGCGCAAGCGGGCTCGGTCTTCGGCACGCCTGGGTACACGATGTCCCACAGAGCGTCCTTGTCGATGCCACGGGCCACGGCCTCGCGGACCTTGGCGTCCTGGAACGCCTCGTTCTGCTGGTTGAGGTCGAGGTGCTCGTACTCCCACGCCGGGCCGATGAGCGCCTGGCCCCAGGCCGGATCGACGCCCTGGATCGCCGCATAGTCGCCCTGGAGCAGGTCAGTCGCGACATCGACTTCCTTGGCCAGGAAGGCCGCGATCATCGCGTCCTTGGCGTCGGTGTAGAACTTGAAGATGAGCTTGTCGAGATAGGCGACGTGGCTGCCGACCTTGTAGTTGTCGTTGCGCAGCAGCTCGACCGTGTCGGCCGAAGACGCACCGTACTTGAACGGGCCGGAGGTCGGAGCGTTCGCCAGCTCAGGCGTGCCCACGGGATACGACTTGTCGGCAGCTTCGGCCGGCGAGAACGTCTCCACGTAGTGCTTCGGAAGGGGCCCGGTGCCGAGCAGGCCGTAATAGCCCGCGTAGCCTTCCTTGAAGTGGATCGTGCCCTTGAGGCCGGCGCTGTCGACGTCGAACGTGTCGATCAGGTCCCAGCCGACGGTGCCCGAGACGAGGCCGACCTGCTCGGGGTCCATGATGAACTCCCAGGTCCACTTCATGTCGTTCATCGTCAGGGGCTCGCCGTCGCTCCAGAGGAGGCCGGGCTTGTACTCCATGTTGATCGTGAAGCCTGCTCCGCTCGAGTCCATGACGACGCCGCCGTTGGACAGGTTCGGAACGACCGTCACCAGCTCGGGGATCCATTTCCCGTCGGGGCTGATGTCCCAGTTCGGCGCGAAGGTCGCCGCCATGACCTGGGAGTTCTTGAACGAGCTCGTGTAATACGGGTTGAGGATGCTGTACGTCTGCCAGTCGGAGACGACGATCGACCCGCCGGGCGTACCCTCTTCAGGGGTATACGCCGCGGGGGTGAACAGCAGATCGTCGGTGAAACCGGTCACCGCTGACGGCGGCGCCACGGACGCCGGCGGGGCTGCGGACCCCGGAGCTGAGGCGGCGGGTGCCGACGCCGAAGGCGCCGCCGTGCCGCAGGCTGACATGACGAGCGCGGCGCTCGCAAGCAGCCCGAATAGGCGTTTCTGCATCAAGTTCTCCTCCAAGTTGGGCTTCGCCCAAATACTCCCACGAACACGGCCATATCCCGGCGCCGTCGATTCCCACCGTCTGCGAGTCGCGTGACTCGGCCACTGGCAGTGGCCCTGGACATGCGAAAATCGCACCAGCTATCGCGGATTCCGGCCGCTGTGCTCCGCGTACGATGCGCGATGGGGACGCGGGATGTCAAACTTGCCACCCTCTCGAGTGACACCAGTCTCGAGTTCACCTCCTCGTGTTTCATGCCAGACCGCCCGAACCACTTCGGCGTGGAACCGACCGGTCGCTGGTCGATACCTGGACCCCGAGACCATCAGGACCTGCCCATCTGGCGGGGTCGATCGAGATGACGACTTGCGTCGATTTGTTGGATAGCGAGATAGGACGCGATCGGTCGACGCTCAGCTCGAGCGCGCTGGACACCGCGGCCGGGGGGACGGTTGGTGCGAGAATCGTCGCCTCGCCGGCGCCGAAGCTGAGCGGAATCACCATGACGGCGACGATCGCGAGGCTCATCGCCATGCCCGTCGCAGGCGACATCAGAATCGAACGGGCGCGTCCCCGGCGTGTGATTCGGTCACGCAGCCTGGGCCAGGCGTCGGCTCGCGGCTCCTGGCGCGCCATCGCATCGCCGAGACGTCGGAGCGCCGTGATCGTCAGCGCCGTCGCCTCGAGCTCAGTCACGCACCGGCCGCAACGCTCGAGATGCGCGAACGCCGCCTCAGCCGAGTCACTGAGGTCGCCGTGATCGACGAAGTCGATCAGAGCCGCCCGGTGCCGGCGGCAGCTGCCCGTCGGGTCGATCACAGGGGCTTCGGCCCCATTTCTTCGCGCATGACCGGCAGGTACTCGTCGCCGATCCGCTGCTGATCCTCGAAATGGCCGCGAAGACGGCGCAGCGCGTAGTGGAGCCGTGACTTCACCGTTCCAACCTGGATGCCCAGGGCGTCGGCCGTCTCCTGGAGCGAGTGCCGGTGGAGGTAGTACAGGACGATCACGGCCTGGTGCTTCTGCGGCAGCGTCGCGATGCCGTCCCGGACGATCAGGCGCAGTTCCTCTTCCTCCACCCGTTCAGCCGGCAGCTGCCGGTCGTCGGGCACGGTCTGGGCCGTCGCCTCGTCGATCGGGCTGGCCACGAGGCGCCGCCGCGATAGGCGGGAGTAGCAGAGGTTCAACGAAACCCGGTGCAGCCAGTGCAGGGGCGAGATGTCCAGGCGCAGGGCGTGGCGATGCTGATAGGCACGTGCGAACGTGTCTTGCAGGATTTCCTCCGCAGCCTGCCGATCACCGGTCAGCCCGTACGCCGTCCGATAGATGGGGTTGCGGTATCGGGCGAAGAACTCCTCGAAGGCGTCGAGATCGTCGGCCTGGACGCGCCGCACCAGCGCGGCGTCGTGCTTCCTGATGGCCTCCGACTCTGCGCCTCCCGCAGTGTCGTCCGTGGTTCGATCTCCGTGCACGCGGATCGGGGCCCCCGGGGCCTCTCTTGTCTACACGATACGGGCGCTGCGCGCAAATGGTTCATTCCGTGCGGGCGCCGCCCGTTTGGGAGCCGCACCATCGAGCAGGGTCAGGCCTTGACGAACCAGTCCGCGACATTCCACGTGGAGCCCCCCACGGGCGAGCCTCCTACTACGTTGCCGATCTTCGGCGAGTGGAGCTCGACAGTCTCCGATACGTACAGCGGGATCTCGACGATCTGTTCGACGTAGATTTCCTGGATACTCGATCATGGCGTCCCGGATCACCGCCAGATGGACGCTGCCCCCGACCGTCTCGAGTGCGACGTCGATCCCCACGTTGTCGACCCGCGCGTCGTTTTGGCCGTCCGGCTCGAACTGGCTGCTGTGGTACTTGAAGTAGTAGTCGCGGGGATCGATCGAGGAGGTCAGGGAATGGATCGCGAGATCGAAGTTGCCCCGCTGCAATGCACACGGCGTCGCGCTGCTTGATCGGTCGTACGGCGCGAACAGGCCGGCTGGATCGACCACGGTCGTGACCGCCCTGATGCCGACCTCCGCGAGAGCGGCAGTAACGAGCGCGGCGGTGTCGAGCCGCGTCTGGCGCTCCGTCGTGCAGATCTCGATTCGGGCCTCGAGCCCCTCCTTCTCACGGATTCGGTCGCCGTTGGTGTCCGTCCAGCCGGCTTCCTCGAGGATCTGTATCGCCTCGGCCACATCGAAGGGCGGCACGGGCTGTTCGGCGTAGAACCACGCGAGGGGATCGACATTGGTTGCCGGGACGGCGACGGTCCTGCCGAGGGCCTTGGTCACGATCGCGTTCCGATCGATGGCCAGCGCGAGCGCCTGGCGGATCGTTGGATCGGCCATCGGGCAGCCCACCCCGCGGTCCCTGACCGCCCGGGCGGTCGAGCAGGTCTCGTCCGACCAGTTCGGTCGCAACGCCTCGTACGTCAACGAAGGTTGCGTCGCGACCTGGTCGCCCAGGTCCGCCAGCCCCGGCAGATCGACGTCCGTGAACCCGGTTGCGACGTTCACGGCACCCGCCCGATAGGCGGCAATCAGCGCGGCCTGGTCCGGGTACCACCGAAACGTCAACGAATCGAGATGGGCCGGCTTGCCGGTCCTCGGGCTGATGTAGGCAGGATTCTTCGCCATCTTGAGCTCGACATCAGGCGTCACGGTCTCGAACTTGAACGGGCCGCTCACCGGCAGCTTCGCGATCTCGTCGGGTCGGAAGCCCACCCCCTGTGTCTGCTGGTCCATCGGGATCGGCTCGAGGTGGTGACGCGGCAGCGGGGCCGACAGGAGCGTGAGGTATCCCTCGTACATGGCGCCGAAGTGCCAGATCATCTCGGTGTCCGACTTGCATTGGAGATCCTCGATGTCCTCGTAGCCCGCGGTGACGACACCGAAGTTGTCATCGTCGAGGACCCACTCCCAGGTGTACTTGAAGTCGTCGCAGGTCAAGGCCTCGCCATCCGACCATTTGAGGCCGTCTCGGAGCCTCCAGTTGACGGTCATCACGTCATCGCCCTCCCCAGGCGACTCGACGCCACCGTTGTCGACTGTCGGCACCGCGGTCGCGAGATCCGGCAGGTAGCGGCGATCATGGGTGACCGTGACGAGCGTGGCCCACGCCGCAGAGGCCACGGCCTGTTCCGACCCCTGCCCGAGGTAGTACGGGTTGAACTGATTGGCTTGCCGCCAATCGCCGATGACCGCCGCACCGCCGTCTGTGCCGGCTTCAGCCACGTACGCAGTCTGGGTCAGGTCGATCACGACTGCCGGCGCAGTGCTGGGCGGGATCGTCCCCGACGGACTGTGGCTCGCGACAGGCGAGGGAAGATTGGCCTCGCATCCCCCGATGATCAGCGTGATCGCTAGCAGGCCGGCAACGGCCGACCGAGTGGCCATCAGTCCGGGCACGGAGTCTGAGCGCCGGTCATGCCGCGCCAGCGCAGGTTGGGCTGACGCGCCGCCATCGCCTCGTCTAGGCGGCGGACCGGGGCGGTGTGCGGCGCACTCCGGACGAGGTCCGGGTCGCTCTCGGCCTCTGCCGCGATCGCGATCAGGGCGTCGGCAAATGCGTCAAGGGTCTCGACCGACTCGGTCTCGGTCGGTTCGATCAGCATCCCCTCCTCGACGATGAGCGGGAAGTAGATCGTCGGCGGATGGTAGCCGTGGTCGATCAGCCGCTTGGCGATGTCGAGCGTCCGGACGCCCGTCCGCTTCTTGATCGCGGCGGCCGATGCCACGAATTCGTGCTTGCAGGGTCGGTCATACGGGATCTCGTAGGCCGTCGAGACGCGGGCCTTCAGGTAATTCGCCGCGAGGACCGCGTCATCACTGACCTGGCGCAGACCCGGGCCGCCGTGGGCCCGGAGGTATGCGTATGCCCGGACGAGGACGCCGGTGTTGCCGACGAAGCTCCGGAGCCGGCCGATCGACGTCGGGCGCTCGCCCGGTCGTTCAAGGCGGAACGAGCCGTCGTCCTCGCGAAGGACGCGAGGGGCCGGGAGATACGGGAGGAGCCGCTCCCCGACCCCGACCGGGCCCGCGCCCGGACCGCCGCCGCCGTGGGGCGTGCTGAACGTCTTGTGGACGTTGAAGTGCATGACGTCGAAGCCGGCCTCACCGGGCTTGAATCGGCCGAGGATCGCGTTGAGATTCGCGCCGTCCATGTAGGCGAGGGCCCCGGCCTGATGAACCGCGTCGAGGAGTTCACCGATCCGCCGCTCGAACAGGCCTAGCGTCGACGGGTTCGTGATCATGACCGCGGCAGTCCGCGGCCCGAGCGCCGCTCGGAACGCGTCGACGTCGACTCCCCCGTCGGCGGCCGACGGGATGGTGATCGTGCGGAAGCCCGCCATTGTCGCCGTCGCCGGGTTCGTCCCGTGCGAGGAGTCCGGGACGAGGACCTCGTCGCGGGCGGTGTCGCCGCGGCTGCGGTGATATGCCCGGATCATGAGGATCCCGCACAGCTCACCCTGGGCGCCAGCCGCCGGCTGGAGCGTGACCGCGCGCATGCCGCTGACCTCGGCGAGGATCCCCTCGAGCTCCCACAGCAACTGGAGCGTGCCCTGGGCGATCTCGTCGGGGGCGAGCGGATGGAGCGAGGCGAAGCCGGGCAGGCGTGCTGCCCACTCGTTGAGCTTCGGGTTGAACTTCATCGTGCACGAGCCGAGCGGGTAGAAGCCGGTGTCGATCGCATAGTTCAGCTGTGACAGGTTGACGTAGTGCCGGACGACTTCCGGCTCGTTGAGCTCAGGGAGGGCCGGCGGCGTCGCCCGGCGGGCGGCGGCCGGAACACGATCGAGCGCATCCTTGGGCGGGTGCGGAATCTTGCCGCCGCCCCGTCCCGGGCGCGATCGTTCGAAGATGGTGGGCTGGAGCCGCTCGCCGACGACGCTCATGCCCGGGCTCGCGTCGGCGCCGGCTGCGGGGCCGACTCCGGTGGCCGCTCCGCGCCGTGACGTCCGTGCCGCGTCCGCTCGGCGCCCGCGCCCGCCTCGACGCCCACCGGTGGGCGGCCCGACAGGATGTCCTCGAGGCCGGACGCGAACCGGGCGATCTCCTCGCTGGTCGTGACCTCCGTCGCGCAGACGAGCAGGGCATCGGCGAGGGATGGCTCGTCGGGCTCGATGTCGGCCAGGGCCAGGCCGGCCAGGACGCCACGATCGAGGAGCCGCCGGTGGACGTCCCTCGCGCTCGGGACGCGCACCGCAAACTCATTGAGATACGGGCCCGGGTGAAGCCGCCCGACACCGACGCCCGCGAGGGCCACCTCGAGCTCGGCGGCGCGGGCGGCCCCGAGTGCGGCGACATCGCGAAGCCCGTGCGGGCCGAGGGTCGAGACGTAGATGCTCGCGGCGAGCGCGAGGAGCGCCTGGTTCGTGCAGATGTTGCTCGCGGCCTTGTCGCGACGGATGTCCTGTTCGCGGGCACGCATCGTCATGACGAAGGCGCGCTTGCCGTCGAGGTCGGTCGTCATCCCCACGAGGCGCCCGGGAATCTGGCGGACGAGCGCGTCGGTCGCGGCGAGTAGGCCGAGGTACGGCCCGCCGTACTGGGGCGCGATCCCGAGGGGCTGGCCCTCGCCGGCGGCGATATCGGCGCCATATTCACCGGGCGGCGCCAGGACCGCGAGCGAGACCGGCTCGACGACCGCCACGAACAGGGCTCCGGCCTCGTGCGTGAGCCGCCCGATCTCGGCCATCGGCTCCAGCAGCCCGAAGAAATTCGGCTGACCAGCGACGACCCCGGCCACCGGCCGATCCGGCTCGGCCAGGAGCCGTTCGAGCGCCGCCAGATCGGTCGTGCCGAACTCCGGTCCGTCGCCCACGACGGGGATCTCCTCGACCTCGAGGCCGCCCCCGAAGTAGCCCTGGACCGTCTGGCGATAGTGCGGATGGACGGCCCGCGAGACGAGGACCCGCTCGCGACGAGTCGCCCGACAGGTCATCAGGGCCGCTTCCGCCGTCGCCGCCGCGCCGTCGTAGTGCGAGGCCGAGACCACGTCGAGAGCCATCAGCTCGGCGATGAGCGACTCGTACTCGTAGATGCTCTGGAGGGTCCCCTGGCTGATCTCGGGCTGATACGGCGTGTAGGCCGTGTACCACTCGCCCCGCAAGAGGAGCTGGTCGACGGCGGCCGGGGTCCAGTGGCGATAGACGCCCGCCCCCAGGAACGAGGCGAGATCCGTCCGGTTCTTGGCGGCCAGGCCCTCGAGACGAGCGGCGAGCTGGAGCTCAGGCTCCGGCTCCGGCAGGTCGAGCCGGCTGGCGCGCAACGGCGCGGGAATGTCCGCAAATAGCTCGTCGACGCCGCCGATGCCGAGGGTCGCGAGCATCCGCTCGCGGTCTTCGTCTGTGTGGGGTCCGTACGGCATCGCCTCAGCCTGCCGCGGTCAGCGCGTCGTACGCCTCGGCGTCGAGGAGCTCGTCGACTTCCTCTGGCTTGGCGAGCTTGACCCGGATCATCCAGCCGCCGCCGTGCGGGTCGGCATTGACGAGCTCCGGCGAACCGGCCAGGGCCTCGTTGGTTGCGAGCACGTCGCCGGAGACCGGGGCGAACAGGTCGCTGACCGCCTTGACCGACTCGACGACGCCAAAGGTCGCGAACTGCTCCAGCGTGCGGCCCGCATCCGGTAACTCGACGAAGACGATGTCGCCGAGCTGGCCGGCCGCGTACTCCGTGATGCCGACGGTTGCCTCATCGCCGTCGACGCGGACCCATTCGTGGTCCTTGGTGTAGCGCAGATCCGTGGGGACCATCGTCGGACTCCTACTTGGTGGCGTGGCAGGCGGCCGGCGGGCCTGGAGCCTCGAGTGGTTGCGGGCTCCCTAGCGAGCCGGAGCGCGGCCCTCGGAGGACCGAGGCGACGCTCCGCTAGCCATCGGTCCGACGATAGAAGGGCAGGCCGACCACCTCGGCGGCCACTCGCTGCTCGCGAATCTCCACGTCCACTATCGTACCCGGCTCCGCGTCGTCGGGCGCGGTGTAGGCCATGGCGATGGCCTTGCCGAGCGTCGGCGACTGCGTTCCGCTCGTTACGACGCCGGTCCGACGCGACCCGGAGTTCACGGCGTACCCGTGGCGCGCAATCCCGCGGCCCTGCATCGTTAGCCCGACGAGTTGCTTCGCCGGTCCGTCGCGGGCGACCCGCTCCAGGGCCGCTCGGCCGATGAAGTCACCCGGCTTGTCGAGCTTGACGATCCGCCCCTGGCCCGCCTCGAACGGGTTCGTCTCCCTGTCGAGCTCGTTGCCGTAGAGGGGCATGCCTGCCTCGAGCCGGAGCGTGTCGCGGGCCCCCAGACCAACGGGCACGAGGCCGTATCCCGTGCCAGCATCGGACAGCGCATCCCAGAGCTCGTGCGCCCGGGCGTTCTCGACGAACACCTCGAAGCCGTCCTCCCCGGTGTACCCGGTCCGCGCGACGAGGGAAGGAATGCCCGCGACCGACCCCTCCGCGATCGCGTAGTAGCGCAGCGAGTCGAGGTCGATGTCCGTGATCGCGGTCAGGATATCGACCGAGCGCGGACCCTGGATCGCGACGAGTGCCATCGCCAATGACCGATCGTCGAGGACGGCCTTGAAATTCGTCAATCGCTCGGCAAGCGCATCGCTGACGACCGGCGCATTCGAGGCGTTGGCGACGACGACGAACCGCTCCGGCCCGAGCCGGTAGACGATCAGATCGTCGAGGATCCCGCCGTCAGGCGCACAGATCATCGAGTACTGGGCGCGGCCCTCCTTCATGGCCGGTGGATTCGTAACGAGGGCGTAGGCGAGAGCGTTGCCCGCGTCTGATCCCTCAACGAACAGCTCGCCCATGTGCGACAAGTCGAAGAGGCCGGCTCGCTCGCGGACGGCGCGGTGCTCCTCGAGGATCCCGTTGTATTGAAGCGGCATCAGCCAGCCGCCGAACTCGATGACCTTCGCGCCGAGCGCCAGGTGGCGATCGTGGAGCGGCGTCAGGTGGACCCCAGGGTCGACCGCGTTGGTCACCTCAGGCGCCCTGCCTGGCGGGCGCTCCCTGGCCCGCCGAACCGGCCCGGCCGGCTGGGTCGGCGTGGCCGGCGGCGGCGATCTGGTCGCCCGCTCTCGCGACGAGCGCACGCTCGGTTTCGAACGTCAGGACGTTCTGGGCCTCCGCGAAGCTGATCCAGCGGACCGCCTCGAACTCATGATCGTGGCGATCGAGGTCGCCGCCGATCTGCTCCATCAGGAAGTAATGGACGGTCTTGTGGATCCGCAGCCCACGCTGGACGAACCAGTATTCGATCGAATTGAGCGGGCCTGTGATCCGGACCTCGAGGCCCGTCTCCTCCCCTACCTCGCGGATCGCCGTCTGTTCACGGGTCTCGCCGGGGTTGGGGGTTCCCTTCGGCAGGGTCCAGGTCACGATGTCCCGGTCGCGTCGACGCGAGCCGATGACTAGGTGCGGATCTCCAGACTCGAAGCGAACGACGATCCCGCCGGCGGATGTGGCGGTCGTGGTCCTCAGCCGTGCCACGGCGCCATGGCGGCGCTGGACCGGTGGTCCGTCCCGGCGCGGCCGGAACGCTCCCAGTGCATCGCGATCGCGGGCCGCGGTCGCCCGTCCGTGGCTCGCCGTGGCCGGGCTGCCCGGAAGGCGCGCCAGCCACCTCGGAGCCGGGCAAGCACGTTGCCGTCCGGGCGGCGGAGGACGGTGGCGCGGGTCGTCGCGGCCTGGAACGAGCCGGCTGCGCGAAGACCGAGATGCCGCTCGCGCGCCCGCGACGACGGGTGCACGAATCGGGCCGCCGAGCGGGCCGCGTACTTCGCGGCGATGCTGTCCTCCACCGGGCAATGGTACCGCGTCAAACCGCCGTTGCAAGTGACGATCTGAGGTTCCTGGCAGCCTCCGGTGTCAGGGCGCCCCGGGCTTCCGCCAGGGCGATCTCTCGTTCGGCTGCGGCGATGTACAGGTCGAGGACGCCGGGGGCGTGCTCGCGGAGCGCCGCCAGGTGGGCGTCGAGGGTCCCCCGATCGCCCCGGGTCATCGGTCCAGTGAGCGCCGCCTGGATCCCGAGGGCCCGTGCATTGCCAAGCGTCTGTTCGATCAAAGGCCCGTAGATCGCGAGGGCGCCGGCCTCGTCAAGACCAGCCACCCGCCCGAGCTCCGCGATGGCGTCCAGGAGAGCTACGAAGCCGCCGGCAGCAAGTACGGCAGCCGCGTGGTACGCGGCCTTGGCGCCGGGCGCGAGCCGGACCGGGATGGCCCCGAGCGCCTCGGCCATCTCGCCCAGCAGCGCTGCCAGCTGATCGTCGCCTTCGATCGCGACGGTCGCCCCGTGGAGGGCAGCGATCGCGCGCTCCATGTCGGCGAACGCGACGAGCGGATGGAACGACCCGATCTGTGTGCCGGCCGCCGCTCGCGGGCGCCAAGACCTCCGGCCCGAGGACGCCGCTCGTGTGGACTATCGCCTGGCCGCCGTACATCCGGATTCCTGCCGCGACCTCGGCGACGGCGTCGTCGGGGACGGCGACGATGATGAGCTCGACCTCCTCGACGAGCGCCGTCGGCTCGCTGAACGCGCGGCTGCCGTCGACCAGGCTCCGGAACCTCTCGCGGCGGACGGCGTCGCGGCTGGCGACCGCATGAACGCGCCAGCCGGCGCGCGTCAGGGCAACGCCGAGCGCCGTCCCCACCGCTCCGGCCCCGATGATTCCGATGACCGGCGGCTCGCCGCCCTCGCTCCGGACATGAGGATGCGGGTGGTCGTGCTCGTGGATGTCCGTCCCGTGCCGATGGTGGCCCGGTGGCAGCGGGTCCAGGTCGATCCCGGCATCCTCGATTGCCCTGATGGTCTCGGAGCGCCCGGCCGGCTCGTCACCGTCTGGATCCGACTCGCGCGGCCCCCGCCCATTCCAGGCCTTCACCGGCCGCTGGACCGGGACGCGGCCCACTCGCGGTACTCTTCCACCCAACGAGTGTACCGACCGCAGCGACGGAGAACGCGTGCCGAGCCCCGATCCCTTCGACGCCCGGGCCAGCCTCGGCTCCGGGCTACCAGACTATTACCGACTCGATGTCCTGGCCGATCGGATCGACCTCCGGGCCGCGCCCGTCACGCTGAAGATCCTCCTCGAGAACGTCGTGCGCCACGCCGGCGGCGGCATTGTCCGGGCGCAGGACGTCGAGACGCTGGCCGCCTGGCGGCCGGGCGTCGCCGCGGAGGCCGAGGTCCCGTTCATGCCGGCCCGGGTCGTGCTCCAGGACTTCACCGGCGTGCCCGCGGTCGTCGACCTCGCGGTCATGCGCGACGCGATGGCCGATCTCGGCGGCGACCCGGCGAGGGTCAACCCGCTCGTCCCCGCAGACCTGGTCATCGACCACTCCGTCCAGGTCGATCGGTTCGGCACACCCGGGTCGTTCGCGTTCAACGTCGATAGGGAGTACGAGCGCAACGGCGAGCGGTACCAGCTCCTCCGCTGGGCCCAGACCGCGTTCCGTGACCTGCGAGTGGTTCCCCCCGGGACCGGGATCGTCCACCAGGTGAACCTCGAGTACCTGGCGACGGTAGTCACCGATGTGGCGGCACCGAGCGGGACCGGCCGGATCGCCTATCCCGACACGCTCGTCGGGACCGACTCCCACACGACGATGATCAACGCGCTCGGCGTTCTCGGTTATGGCGTCGGCGGGATCGAGGCGGAAGCAGTCCTCCTCGGCCAGCCGTTGTACCAGCCGATGCCGCGGATCGTCGGCGTCCGGCTCCACGGGACGTTGCCGCGAGGCTCGACGGCGACTGATCTCGTCCTCGTCGTAACCGAGATGCTCCGCTCGTACGGCGTCGTCGGGGCGTTCGTCGAGTTCGCCGGCGACGGGCTTGCCAGCCTGTCGCTCGCTGACCGGGCGACGATCAGCAACATGAGCCCGGAGTTCGGTGCGACCTCGACGATCTTCCCGATCGATGACGAGACGATCGCCTACCTCCGTCTGACCGGCCGGAGCGAGGAGCGGATCGTGCTCGTCGAGCGCTATGCCCGCGCGCAGGGCCTGTGGCGCGAGCCCGGGGCCGGGCCCGACTTCGACGCCGCCCTGGAGCTCGACTTGGGGTCCGTCGATCCGTCGGTCGCCGGACCGCGCCGGCCGCAGGATCGGGTCCCCCTGACCGTCCTCCGCGAGAACTTCCAGACGAACTTTCCGAACGGCCTGCAGGCGCTCGACGACGCTGGCGTCGAGGGTCGCCGGCCTCTTGGCGGCCAGGTCGAAGAGTCGTCAGCGGAGTCGTTTCCGGCGAGCGATCCGCCGTCGTTCGCAGCCACCGACGCGACCGACGAAGCGCCCGCTGCACCAACGCCGGACGCGGACGCGGATGCCGGGAGTGGCGACCGACAGAGCTACAAACCGATCACGATCTCGGTCGGCGACCGCGAGGCGACGATCGCGAGCGGATCCGTCGCCATCGCCGCGATCACTTCATGCACGAACACCTCGAACCCGACGGTCATGGTCGGAGCGGGGCTGCTGGCGCGGAACGCTGTCGCCCGCGGATTGACGGTCGGCCCGACGGTCAAGACGTCACTGGCGCCGGGCTCGAAGGCCGTCACAGGCTATCTCGAAGCGGCAGGGTTGATGGCGCCGCTCGAGGCGCTCGGGTTTGCGCTGGCGGGCTACGGCTGCACGACGTGCATCGGCAACTCCGGGCCGCTCGATGCATCGGTCGCGCAGGCGGTCGAGGAGAACGACCTCGTCGTTGCGGCGGTCTTGTCGGGCAACCGGAACTTCGAGGGCCGGATCCACCCCCTGGCCCGAGCCAGCTACCTCGCCTCGCCGCCGCTCGTCGTCGCGTTCGCGCTTGCGGGCCGGGTCGACATCGATCTCCTCCACGAGCCGATCGGGACGGGCTCAGACGGCCGCGACGTCTTTCTCGCCGACCTCTGGCCGGAGCCTGAGGAGATCCGCCAGGTCATCGGCGACTCGATCGACCCCGAGCTGTTCCGGCGGACCTACGCGGTCGTCTTCGAGGGCGACGATCGCTGGCGGGCGCTGCCGATCCCGTCCGGCAACCGCTACGCATGGGATCCGGCGTCGACGTACATCGCCAAACCGCCGTTCTTCGAGGGCCTCCCGGTCGAGGCGTCGCCGTTGACCGACATCGAGAACGCCCGGGTCCTCGCCGTGCTCGGCGACTCCGTGACCACCGACCACATCTCGCCCGCCGGGTCCATCTCGCCGTCGTCGCCGGCCGGCCAGTGGCTCCAGGAGCACGGCGTCGGTCCGCTCGAGTTCAACTCGTACGGGGCTCGCCGCGGGCACCACGAGGTCATGATGCGGGGTACGTTCGGCAACATCCGGCTGCGCAACCGCCTCGTCGAGGGAACGGAGGGGCCCTACACGGTTCACCTTCCGGACGGCGAACAGCAGTTCATCTACGACGCCGCGATGCGCTACCTGGCGGAGGGCGTCCCGCTCGTCGTCATCGCCGGGCGGGAGTACGGCTCCGGATCGTCCCGCGACTGGGCGGCCAAGGGCACGGCGCTGCTCGGAGTTCGCGCGGTCATCGCCGAGAGCTACGAGCGGATCCACCGCTCGAACCTCGTCGGAATGGGCGTGCTGCCGCTCCAGTTCCTGCCCGGGGACAGCGCCGCCTCGCTCGGGCTGACGGGCCGCGAGGCGTACACGATCCGCGGCCTCGCCGACGGGCTCAGCCCGCGCCAGCGACTGACGGTCGAGACGCGCGACGAGCGGGGCACGGAGCGGCGCTTCGAGGCGATCGCCCGACTCGACGGTCCGATCGACGTTGGTTACTACGAGCAGGGGGGCATCCTCCCGGCAGTCCTGCGGCGACTCGCGAACGAGTCCTGACGCCGATGGACACCGAGGCCGAGGCGCTCCGGATCGGGATCGGCGACGGGGTTGCGCCTCGTCCCGCCGACGTCGCGTCGGGCCGGCGGCTCTGGGACGACCTGCGGGCGGCCGTTGGCCTCGCGGTCGTCGGGGCCGACGAGGCTCTCCGCCACGTGACGCTCGCACTCCTGGCCGATGGGCACGTCCTGGTCGAGGACGTGCCGGGCACCGGCAAGACGCTCCTCGCCCGGGCCATCGCCCGGGCGCTCGATCTCCGGACGGCCCGGATCCAGGGCACGCCCGACCTCCTGCCGACGGATGTGACCGGGTCGAGCATCTTCGAAGGCGGCGGCCTTCGGTTCGTCGCCGGTCCTGTATTCACGAACATCCTCCTGGTCGACGAGATCAACCGCGCGACGCCCCGCACCCAATCGGCGCTGCTCGAGGCGATGCAGGAACGTCAGGTCTCGATCGAGGGGACGACCCACCAATTGCCCGAACCGTTCGTCGTCCTCGCGACGCAGAATCCGGTGGAGTTCGAGGGGACCTTCGCTCTCCCCCAGGCGCAGCTCGACCGGTTCCTCGTCCGAGTCCAGGTCGGCTATCCGGACGAAGATGGAGAACGCCGCATCGCCCGGCGCCACCAGTCGGACGCGGAGCCACTCGAGCGGATCGCCCCGATCGCCGATGCCGAGCAGCTCCTTGCGCTGCGCGACGAGGTCCGCCGGGTCCACGTGAGCGACGAGGTGGAGGCCTATCTCGTAGCCCTGATCCGGGCGACACGGGAGCACGACGACATCCAGCTCGGGGCGAGCCCGCGGGCGACGGTCGCGCTGTACCGCGTGGGGCAGGCAGGCTGCGGTCCTCGCGGGCCGAGCGTTCGTCCTGCCAGACGACGTCAAGACCGTGGCCGGCGCGGTCCTCGCCCATCGGCTCGTCGTCGACCTCGACCGGAGCCTCCGCGGCGCGACGCCCGAATCGGCGTTGGCCTCGATCCTCGAATCCGTGCCCGTCCCGCCCCTCCCGGATCGCTAGCGCGATGACGGGTCAGGCGCTCGCGGCCGTCTTCCTGATCCTCGCCGGCACCGCGCTGAACGTGCCGATCGTCATCGCCCTGGGGTTCTTCACGCTGGTCCTCGAGACGATCCGGGAGGTCTGGGCCCGCTACGGCCTGCGCCACGTTACGTACGTCCGCCGGCTCGCGACCGATCGGACGACGTGGGGTGACGACATCCCGCTGACGATCGAGGTCTGGAACCGGAAGGGCCTGCCGCTCGCCTGGTTGCGGGCAGAGGACGAGGCGACGCACGGGGTCCTCGTCCGGGAACGCGAGCTCGTCGAGGGCGTGCACGGTGGCGTGCTGCGGAACTTCTGGACGCTCGCCCCGTGGGAACGGGTGACCCGCTACTTCCACGTCGGGGCGGAGCGGCGGGGCGTCTTCGTCCTCGGGCCGGTCACGCTCGCCGTCGGCGACCTCGTCGCTCGTCAGGCGGCAACAGAGGGTCGCCCCTCGACGACGAGATTCCTCGTTCGCCCGCGGACCGTCGCCACCCCGGACCTGGAACGACCGGAGCGGTGGGGCGGTGTCGAGCGTGTTCGCGCTGGGCTGACGGAGGATCCGGCCCGATTTGCCGGCGTCCGGCCGTATGCGCCGGGAGATCCCATCCGGCGAATCCATCAGCGATCCAGCGCCAGGCTCGGGCGTCCCGTCACGAAGCGGTTCGAGCCGTCGCGCGACCGGGAGGTGCTGATCGCGCTCGACGTCCAGACCGCCCACGGACCCGCCTGGGACCTCGCCTTCGACGATGAGACGGTCGAGCAGCTGTACGTGGTCGCGGCGTCGATAGCCCGTTCGCTTGCCGCTGAGCACGCCATGTTCGGGATCGCCGCCGCAGGCTACTCGGGCGCCGAAACGCGGCTCGCCCACATCCCTGTGTCGGCCGCGGCCGGCCAGGCGGAACGCGTCCTCGATCTTCTCGCCCGCCTCTCGTCGCATGCCTCAGCGCCATTCGAACGGCTCCTCGTGTTCGTCCAGAAGGTCGCTCGCCCAGGGACGACCGTCCTCGTCCTCACGGCTCGCGACCCGTCACCGTTCGCGGCCCACCTGCGACGGATCGAGCGATCGGGCAGCCGGGTGATCGTCCTGGCCTGCGGCCGCGACGCGAACGACGACGCCGCTCGTGCCCGGGCGTTCGGGTTCGCCGCGCGCAGTGCCCGGCTCGATGGGCCGTGGCGGACCGCCGAGACGCTCGTGGTAGCCCAATGACTGGGGCGAAGCCACGGGGCCGGCCGACGATGGCCCTCCTAGCGGTCGTCCCGCTGGCCCTGGTCATCGTCGCCGAGGCCGCCTGGATCTCCGTCGTCGCGGGGCTGGTCCAGGAATTCACGCTGCACGACCCGACGATGAGCATCGCGTTGCTGACCGCGTTCGTCGCCGCCGGCGTGGTGGCCGCCCGCGTGCTCGGCCCGCGCCTCGGCGAGCGCTGGCCCGTGGTCGGGCTCGGCCTGTGCGTGGCCGGCGGCGCGGCAGGCTGGCTGAGCCTGCCGGAGGCTCGGGCGGCCCTCGGCGGAGGGGCGGTCGGCGATGCGCTGGCGGCCAATCCGGGCGGTTGGCTCGCCGCGCTCGCGATCCTCCGCGGATTCGCCCACGCTCGGCTGCCGCTAAGCGAGGAGACCATCGGCCGGCTCCTCGGCGCGGGTGTGCCCGGTCTGGCGATTGCCGCGATCGTCGGCGGCATGGTCGCCGAGCCCTTCCGCGGCCGGTTCCTCGCGGATGCGATCGTCGCGGTGATCGTCTTCGCGACGACGGCCACGGTCGCCCTGGCCCTGACCCGGCTGGCAGCCGTCGGCGCCGATTCGGGCTTCGATTGGCGGCGCAATCCAACGTCGGTCGGGCTGCTGGCCGTCCTGGTCCTCGCGGCCGGTGCGCTGGCGATCCCTGCCGCCTCGATCGCGGCTCCCGCGATCGGATTCGTCGTCGGCGTGTCGATCGTGCCGCTGCTGCTCATCGGGTTGGTCGTCGGATTCGACCGGCGGACTGCCCGACTCCTCGCCCTGGCCTTGGTTGCAGTCGTAGCCATGGCGACCTTCATGAACCTGGTCGGCGGTCCCAGCCCCACGACTGACCCCGTCGTCGCACCGCCGCCCGAGGTAGTCGCCTCGCCGCCCGATGAGGCAATCGCCATTGGCGCCGGCCTGCTGCTCGTCCTGGCAGCGCTCGGGGTCATCGTCCTGGCGCGGCTGTGGATGCGGCGGATACCGCGCATCGAGGACGATGTCCGGGAGATCCGCACGATCGACCACGGTGGTGAACGACCGCGCTTCGGTCGGCGAGGCCGCCGTCGCCCGCTGACTCCCGTCGACGCGGCGACCGCGTACGAGGCCCTCGTGGCTGATCTGGCCGATCGGCCGAAGGTGCGACGCGAGCCGGCGGAGACGCCATCGGAACATGCGCGCCGGCTGCGGGCGGACGGTGCGAGCGATCTCCGCCTGGATCTCCTCGCGGCCGACTATGCCCTCGCCCGCTTCGCCGGGGTCAGGCTCTCGAGTCGCGAGGACCGAAGGGCGCTGAGTCGCTGGCGGGCCCTGCGTCGGCGGCTGGGCCGCCGCACGTGACGACGCTGCGCAGGCTTCCGGGTGAGGCGTCGCTTGGCCCGTGCAACTAGGGACGCGCGATGAAGCGATACCGACGTGACGCGGTTGCGGCACGATGCACCGATGCACGTCATGACCCAGGACGAAGCGGTCGAGCGGGCCCGTCTCATCGAGGTCGATTCGTACGATGTCCACCTCGACCTCACCCGAGGCGCCGAGCGCTTCGGGTCCGTCTCCCGAGCTCGGTTCCGCTGTCGGAAGGCAGGCGCCTCGTCGTACATCGAGATCCTCGCTCCGAGCGTTGAGTCGATCGTCCTGAACGGACGCGCGATCGATCCCGAGAGCCTCGTCGGGGACCGCGTCCCGCTCACCGACCTCCTCGCCGAGAACGAGATCACCGTCGTCGCCGACTGCGCCTACTCGACGACGGGCGAGGGCCTCCACCGCTTCGAGGACCCGGCCGACGGTGAGGTCTACCTCTACACCCAGTCGTTCCTGTACGACGCCCATCGGATCTTCGCCTGCTTCGACCAGGCCGACCTCAAGGCGACGTTCGAGCTGTCGGTCGAGGCGCCGGCGAACTGGACGGTCATCGGCAACGGTCCGGGGACCAGCACCGGGCCCGGTCGCTGGTCGTTCGAGCGGACGTTGCCGATCTCGACCTACCTCGTGGCCCTCGCAGCCGGTCGCTATCACTCGGTGACGGCGAACCACGACGGGATCCCTCTCGGCATCCATTGCCGGCAGTCCCTCTCCCCGTACCTCGAGTCGGATGAGATCCTCGAGGCGACGTACCAATCGTTCGACTACTACCACCGCCTGCTCGACATCCCCTACCCGTTCGGCAAGTACGACCAGGTCTTCGTACCGGAGTTCAACGCCGGCGCGATGGAGAACGTCGGCTGCGTGACGATCGCCGACGAGTTCGTTTTCCGGGCCCGGGTGACGGACACGTCGCGCCAGACCCGGACCGAGATCATCGCCCACGAGATGGCCCACATGTGGTTCGGCGACCTCGTGACGATGCGCTGGTGGGACGACATCTGGCTCAACGAGTCGTTCGCCGACTACATGGCCCATGTCACCCTCGTCGAGGCCACCCGCTTTCGAGATGCGTGGACGACGTTCTGCTCGTCCGAGAAAGCGTGGGGCTACGAGCAGGATCAGCTGCCATCGACCCACCCGGTCTCCGGGCCGGTCCCCGACAGTGCATCAGCCATGCTCAACTTCGACGGGATCTCGTATGCCAAGGGCGCGGCCGTTCTCAAGCAGCTCGTGGCCTGGGTCGGCTTCGAGCCGTTCCGCGTCGGCCTGCGCGACTACCTGGTGACCCACGCCTATGCGAACGCGACGCTCGCGGATCTGCTCGCTGCCCTCGAGCGGGCGAGCGGGCGGGAGCTGTCCGGCTGGTCGAAGTCGTGGCTCGAGACGGCCGGGGTCAATACCCTCCGACCGGACGTAACAGTTGCTCGCGACGCGGGCGGTCCCGCCACGTATGAGCGGGTCGTCATCGAGCAGACGGCGCCGCCCGAGTGGCCGACCCTGAGAGAGCACCGCATCGCGATCGGACTGTACGACCTGGACGGTGTACAGCTGGTCCGTCGCGACCGGGTCGAGCTCGATGTCGTCGGCGCCCGGACCGACGTGACCGCCCTGGCCGGGGTCGTCGAGCCCGACCTGCTCCTCGTCAACGACGAGGACCATACGTGGGCGAAGATCCGGCTCGACGAGCGATCCATGGCGACGGTTCTCGACGGTGGCATCGGCCGGCTCGAGGGCTCGCTCCCTCGAGCACTCCTGTGGGCCGCGATCTGGGACCTGACTCGCGACGCGGAACTGGCGCCCGGCGACTACGTGCGGCTCGTCCTCGACGGCATCGTCCGCGAACGCGCCATCGGGGTCGCCGAGGACCTCATCAAGCATGTTCGCGAGTCGATCGACCATCTCGGCCGACCTGATCGCCGCGATGAGCGGCTCGGAGCGATGGCGGCCCGCTCGCTCGAGATCCTCCGCGGCGCCGAGCCGGGCGGCGACGTCCAGCTCGCCCACGCCCGGTCGTTCGGTCGAGCGGCGGCGAGTCCCGATGACGTCGCTCTCCTCGGTCGCTGGCTCGACGGCGTGGACGTTCCCGAAGGACTCGTCATGGACGTCGAGCTGCGCTGGCTCATCGTCCGCCGGCTCGCCGTCCTCGATGCCATCGACGAGTCGTTCATCCGCGCGGAACTCGACCGCGACCCGACCTCCTCCGGCCTGGAGCATGGGGCCACAGCCCGAGCGAGCCTGCCGCATCCGGAAGCCAAGACCGCGGCCTGGTCGGCCCTCATCGACTCGGATGCGCTCTCGAATCATCTCGTCGCCGCGACGGCCCGCGGGTTCTGGCATCCCGAGCAGCAGGACCTGGGGCGGCCGTACGTCGAGCCGTACTTCGAGGTGATGCCCCGGATGTGGCAGGAGCGGACGCACGAGATCGCGATGACCCTCAGCCGCCACCTCTTCCCGGCCGTCCTCGTCGAACCTGCCGTCGTCGCCCGGACCGACGAGGCGCTCGCGGTGACGGAGATCGACCCGCGGCTCCAGCGGGTCCTGCTCGAGCACCGCGCGGAGATGGTTCGGGCGCTCGCCGCACGGGAGCGGGATTCGGCCTAACGTGGCGGCGGCTCGGCTGGATCTCACGCGCAAGCAGATCCTCACCTACCGACAGGCCGTCAACGTTCTCGACGAGCGGCTGCCACCGGGGACCGCGTCGCTCCGGCGCGCGGCGTGGGCAGGCCTGCAGGACAGCATGCCGCGGGCGGCCGTCCTCTCGATCCATGCACGTGTCCACGGGACCGGATCGGACGCCTGGGCGGACGACTCGCTCGTGCAGGTCTGGGGCCCCCGGTTCAGCGCCTACGTCGTCGCTGCACAAGACCTGGCGGTCTTTTCGCTCGGGCGACTCCCGGACAACGCCGAGCGGCGACGCAGTGCAGAGGATCTCGCCCGCCGGCTGGACGCCTTCCTCGACGGCCGACGGATGACCTACGGCGATGCGGGACGCGGGCTCGGCGTGCACCCGAACCAGCTTCGGTACGCCGCGCCGACCGGGAGGGTGCTGATCCGATGGGAGGGTGCGCGTCAGCCCACCGTCTGGACCGTTCCGCCCCCGGACGTCGACCCGCGCGACGCGCGACTCGAGCTCGCGCGCCGATTCCTGCACGTCTTCGGCCCGGCGACGCCCGCCGCATTCGCGCAATGGGCCGGGCTCCGACCGGCGATTGGCCGCGCCGCGTTCGACGCACTCGTCGGATCGCTGACGCCGGTGCGAACGCCCGTCGGCGACGCGTCGATCCTGAGCAGTGACGAGCCGGCCTTCGGCGCCGCCAGCGGACCCGCGGCGCCGGCCCGGCTGCTCCCGAGCGGCGATGCGTACTTCCTTTTGCAGGGAGCCGATCGGGAGCTCCTGGTCCCTGACTCCGGCCGCCGTCGTGAGCTCTGGACTCCTCGAGTCTGGCCAGGCGCTGTCCTGGTAGAGGGCGAGATCGTCGGGACCTGGAGACGCGCCCAGGCCGACGTTGCGATCGCGTCGTGGCGGCGGCTATCGCGCTCGGGGCGCGCGGCGGTGGAGACGGAGGCTGCGACCATGCCGCTGCCGGGTCTCCGGGGACGGATCCGGGTCCGATGGGACGAATGAGGCCGCGCTCCACGACCAAAAACAGGGCCCGAAGGCCTTGCACGTTTGGGGTCGCGATGGTGGGCGATACTGGGCTCGAACCAGTGACCTTACGGATGTGAACCGTACGCTCTAACCAACTGAGCTAATCGCCCGCGAGATCGCGGCGGCGATCATACCCGGAGGCCCGGCCAGCGGGCAACGACGACGTCCGCCTCCACGCCCTCGACGACGATCAGCTTCTGACGGCCGGCCGCGCCGGCTACGAGTCGGACGGAGCGGCGGCCGACACCGAGCTCGTCGGCGAGGAGCCGGAGCAGGGCTTGGTTGGCGGCCCCGCCCACGGCCGGTGCGGCGACGTGCGCCCGAAGGACGCCGTCGACAGCACCGTCAACATGGTCGGCCCCGGCACGCGGGGTCAACCGAACGGCGAAGCGGACGTCGGTGTCAGCCAAGGGCTCTGCCCTGCGGTCGCTGATGCGGTGGCTGGTGAACCGGGTCCCCGAGGACGTACACCACCGATCGAGTCTACGCCCCGAGGTCAGGGATCGCTAGCCGTTTCAATGCCGCTCGCCGAACAACGCCCGGCCGACGCGGACGATCGTCGCGCCCTCCTCGACCGCGATGTCGTAGTCGTCGCTCATCCCCATGGACAGCTCCGGCCCGAGGGCAGGGTGGCCGGATCGAAGCCGCTCCGCGACGCCCCGGAGAGCGGCGAACGTCGGTCGGGCAGCCGAGGGCCGCTCGACAAGTCGGCCGATCGTCATCAGGCCGCGGACGTCGAGGCGCTCCAGGGCGAGGATCTCGGCGAGCGAGCCATCGAGGGCGGTCGGCCGGAGCCCGGCCTTCGCCTCATCGTCGTCAACGTTGACCTGGAGGAGCACCGGGACGCGTTCGCCCGGGCGGGCCTCGGCAGCGAGGCGGTCGATACGCCGGGCGAGCTCGACCAAATCGACCGTTTGAATTGTCTCGAAGATCTCGAGCGCCCGACGGACCTTGTTCGACTGGAGCGGACCAACGAGGTGCCACGTCGCGCCGGCGACGGCGCCAGCCTTTGCCTCGGCTTCCTGGACACGGTTCTCACCGAGCGTTGTCAGGCCGGCGGCAACCGCCGCGACGAGGCGCTCCGGGGGCACGGTCTTCGAGACCGCGACGAGCGTCACCGAGGCAGGATCGCGCCCGGTGCGGGTTGCGGCATCGGCGATTCGCCCGAGGACCCGCTCCCGGGCGTCGCGTAGTTCGTTGGGGACCGCTATTTTCGGCGAAGGAACGATGGGATTTCGAGGTCGTCGGCGTCGTACGCGGCGGCGCGCTTCACCGGCACCGGCTCCCCGACCGACCGCTCGACTCGCTGGCCGGGTGCCGTGGCAGCCGCGCCATGGTCCGTCTCGGCCGGCGTGATCTCGAAGCCGCCGTCATTCGACTGGACCCGCTGACGCTCGAGCTCCTCGAGGAAGTCCCGCTCCCGCGGGGCGCGAAGTGATGCCGATGTGTCGGTCGGCTGGGCGGCTGCCGCGTGGCGCGTCTCTCGCTTCCGCATCCCGTCGAAGCCCGTCGCGATGACGGTGATCATCACCTCGTCGCCGAGCCGCTCGTTGAAGCTCGTCCCGAAGATGATGTTCGCCTCCGGATCGGCGGCGGCGCGGATCTCCTCGGCGGCCTCGGTCACCTCGAACAGGCTGAGGCTCGACGAGCCGGTGATGTTGAAGAGGATGCCCTGGGCGCCCTGGATGTTGACCTCGAGGAGCGGGCTGGCGATCGCCATTCGGGCCGCTTCGACAGCCCGGTTTTCGCCGGTCGCCCGGCCGATGCCCATCAGCGCCGACCCGGCGTCCTTCATGATCGCCCGGACGTCGGCGAAGTCGAGGTTGATCAGCCCCGGCATCGTGATGATGTCGCTGATCCCCTGGACACCCTGGCGGAGGACGTCGTCGACGACCCGGAAGGCGTCGATGATCGAGGTGTTCTTCTGGACGACGTCCTTGAGCCGATCGTTCGGGATCGTGATGAGGGTGTCGACCTGGGCCTTCAGCTCCTCGGCCGACTTCTCCGCGACCAGCTTGCGCTTCGCGCCCTCGAAGCTGAACGGCTTCGTCACGACGCCGATCGTTAGTGCGCCGGCCTCCTTGGCCATCTGGGCGACGATCGGAGCGGCACCTGAGCCGGTCCCGCCGCCGAGCCCTGCGGTAATGAAGACCATGTCCGAATCAACGAGCGCCTGGGCGATTTTCTCGGAATCCTCCTCGGCCGCTCGCTGCCCGATCGTGCTGTCACCGCCGGCCCCGAGGCCCCTGGTGATCTTGTCGCCGATCCGGATCTTGTGCGGCGCGTCCGACTGGAGGAGCGCCTGCGCGTCGGTGTTGCAGGCGATGAACTCGACGCCCATCATCTCGGCCCGGATCATCCGGTTGACGGCATTGCTGCCGCCGCCACCGACGCCGATGACCCGAATCAGCGCGAAGTTCTCGGAATCGGAACGCAACGGCATCGACTCTCCTCCGGTGGCTGTCCGGACCAATGTTCGTTCGTCGTACTGACCGATCGAGGCCCCCTCCGGGGACGCATTTGACCTCGCTCAGGGGCGGAGTCTATCACCGGGGTCACGGGGGCGGGTCTGCGAAGTCGTCGCGCTCCTGTGCCCGGCGGTGCACCGGCGCACAACAACCAACAAATGGGGCGAACGCCGTATGGACGCCGGTCCGGCCAGGATGCGATCCTCGCGACCGATCGAGGGACTAGGACTTTCGGAGAGAGCGCGCGTGGGACTGAAGTACCGAGGGTGGGCGGTCGCGTTGACCGCGGGTTTGATCGTGTCGATGGCCGGGGGAACGGCCGTCCTCGCCGGCGAGCCCCCGCCCGACATCGTGACGGACGGCGTCGTGACGGTCACCTGGGTCGAACCCGAGGACGGCCCGATGGCGGGTGCGTCGATCCTGATCTCCTACTACCACGAAGGCGACGTGATTCCCGGCCTCCTCGCCGCAGCGACAACGGACTCGGCGGGGGTCGTTGTGATCACCGGGGTTCCCCGTCCGGCCGATGGGGCCGCACCCCTGCTCCTCGACGTTCGTGGCGACCGCTCGGCGGCGACGGTCAACGACGCCGGCTGCACCACCCTCGAGGGCTGGCAGGCCGAGTCGAAGGGCGTCGCATCGGGTCTCGCGCTCAACATCGTCCTCGCTTCCGAAACCAAGAGCATCTCCGTCAACTGTCCCGAACCGACGCCCACGCCCGACACCGTCGAGCCGACGCCGACGCCGGAGCCGACCCCGACACCGGACCTGGTCCTGCCGACACCGACCGCGACCCCGACCGGCGGAGGCGTCCTCGCCGCCGTCGGCACACCGGGCGTGACCCCTCCCGAGACCGATGCAGTCTCGGCTCCCGCCAGCCCCGGCCGCTCGCTCTCCGTGCCGGCCGTGCTGACATTCCTGGCCCTCGTGGCCCTGATGATCCCGTCGGTCTCGCTCGCCTACGCCCGGGCCAAGCCGCGGCGGTAGTCCGGGTTCAGCCCGCGAAAAAGCTCAGTCGAACCGTCCGGGTCGGGTTGTCACGGTTCGGGTCCAGGAGCGCGATCGACTGCCATGTGCCGAGCGCAAGCTGACCGTCGACGACCGGAATCGTGACGGAGGCCGAGGCAAGCAGCGGGACTACGTGATCGGCACCGTGGCCAGGTGAGCCGTGCCGGTGGACCCAGCGATCGTCACGCGGCAGAAGCCGGTCGAGCGCTTCGAGCAGGTCGACGTCGGAGCCGGCACCGAGCTCGACGATGACGAGCCCGGCCGTCGCGTGCGGCACGAACACGCTCAATAGTCCGTCGCCTTCGCCCTCGACAAAGCGCGCGCAGGCGGTCGTGAGGTCCGTGAGACTCGGTTCGGTCCCCGTGCGGACGGTGTGTTCGGTCGTTTTCATCCCGGATTCTCGTGGAGCGAGCGCATGCGACGAGCTGTACCGCTCCGGCGGGTAGACGTGCCGTGGATTCTCACCGGGTGAGCCAGATCGACCTGAATCGGGTCCCGAGGCGGCCGAGTCGAGGTTCGAGCGAGTCCGACGTGTTCCATGTGCTCGTGGGGTGAGAATCCGGGCAAATGCGGAGAGGCGGCAGGGCTCAGGGGAAAATGCTGCGCAGCGCGTCCCTGATCCGGCCCAGGCCGCCCATCGCCGGCGCCGACTCGTAGCGCAGCGGCTCGCCGGCCGACATCGACCCGGCGCCCCACTGGAGCAGCCCGACGGCGGTCGAGTAGCTCGGGTTGAGGAGCGTGTCAACCAGCCCGCCGATCCCCGCGGGCGCCGCCACCCGGACGGGGATCTGGAGCACGTCGCGGGCCAGCTCGGCTGTGCCCGCGAGCTGCGCCGCGCCACCTGTGAGGACGATCCCGGCCGGCAGCATCCCGCTCCCCGCCCGAGCCATCTCGCCGCGAACGAATTCGAACGTCTCGCGCATCCGCGCCTCGATGATCTGGCAGACCTCGAGCCGCTGGATCGTCCGGCCCGCTTCCTCGCCGAGGACCGACACGTTGATCTCCTCGTCCTCGCTGACCGAGGCGAGGCTGCAGGTCCCGTGCTGGATCTTCAGCTCCTCGGCCACCTGGAGGCTCGTCTTCAGCCCGATCGCGACATCGTTCGTGACGTTGTTCCCGCCGACCGGCAGGACGGCAGTTCGGAACGGTGACCCATCGGCGAACATCGCGAGGTCGATCGTCCCGGCGCCCATGTCGGCCACCGCGACGCCGAGCTCCTTCTCCGTCTCGGACAGGACGGCCTCCGCCGCCGCCAGCCCCGCGGCCACGAGCTCGTCGATCTTGACGCCGGCCGCGTTGACGCACTTCGAGAGGTTCTGGACCGCGGTCGCGGAGCCCGTCACGATGTGGACCTCGACCTCGAGACGGAGCGCGCTCATCCCCAGCGGGTCCTTCACGCCTTCCTGGCCATCGACCTTGAAACCCCGCCGCTCGACGTGGAGGACCTCCTGATTCGAGGGGATCGACACGGCCCGGGCGACCTCGATCGCCCGGTTGACGTCCTCGCGGGTGACTTCCTTGCGCTGGCCGCTGACGGCGACCTGACCGGGCGAGTTGAGGCTCTCTACGTGCTGGCCGCCGACAGCGACGAAGGCCCGGTCGATCTTCCAGCCCGACAGGCGCTCGGCCCGTTCGACCAATTCGGCGATCGATCGGACCGTCTGGTCGATGTTGACCACGACGCCCTTCTTGAGTCCAGACGACGGGACGGTCCCGTGGCCCATGATCGTCAGCCGGCCGTCGCGACTCACCTCGCCGATGAGCGTGCAGACCTTGGACGTGCCGACGTCGACCCCGACGAGGACCGCTTCTCTCTCCACCGCCGTCGTCCGTACCTCCCGCTACACGAAATGGCGCCGGATGAGCGCCACATTGTTGAAGATCCTGAACCCGAAGGTGATCAGCGCCACCAGATAGAGGTCGATGCTGAGCCGATCGCCGATGAACGTGAGGATCACCGCCACGATCGCATTCACGATGAATCCGCTGATGAAGATTCGATTGTCGTAGACCCCGTCGAGCTCGGCCCGGACGGCTCCGAGCACCGAGTCGAGGGCCGCCAGGATCGCGACGGCCGTGTAGCGGCTGAATTCGAAACTGACATTGACGTCGAGGACGAGACCGGCAAGAACGCCCACGAGCAGACCCGCCAGGGGTAAGAACACTCGGCGCCGCCCTCACTCCGGTGCGTTTGGGCAAGGCTACTCGACGCGAGCGAAGGGCGGCAACCCGAGGCTGCTCCCTCGCCGATCAGCGCCCTCACGGCGCGGGCGCTGCCGACGGCTTGGGGACGTACACCCCGGTGCTGTCGTCGGCGAGGATGACCGTTGCCACCGTCGGCTCGCCCACCCTGATCAGGAGCTCGCGGAGCGCCTGGACCTGGCCCGGGATGAGCTCGGTCGTACGGAGGCTCGGCGTGTAGAAGCCGAAGACCGCGACCCAGCTCTCGGGCACAGAGTTGAGAACGAAGCCGTTCCCGTCGGTCACGCCGACCGACAGCCCGGTCGCGGCGCTGCCGACCGCGGCCGGGGTCAGCGACGCCAACCGGGTCGCCGCGTCGAGATCGACAGGGTCGATCGGGAGCCCGACGGCGAGCCTGACGGAGCGGGCCCGGGCGTCGAGGATGACCGGCAGGTCGGCAACCGATGCGGGCGGCGACTTGTTGAGCCGCGCGAAGAGCAGACCCGAGTCGTCGACGAGCAGGCGCCGTTCCCCGATCTGCCAGACCAGGATCGGCACACGCTCGACGATCTGGACGGCGACGGTGTCGGGCAACCGGAGCGAGATGTCGACCTTGGCGACCGCCGGAATCTCGCCGATGCGGGCCTCGAGCGGCTCGGTGGCAATCTCGAAGAGGTTCTCGCCCTCGGCCAGCTCGAGGCGCTCCCTGACGGCGGCCTCGGAGGTGATGGTCGCTCCCTCGATCTCGAGCCGGGCGAAGCCGAAGGCCGAGGTCGCGGACAGGCCGTAGACCGCCAGGGCGGAGACGAGCATCGCGAGGGCCGCCCCGGCCCGAGTCGGGGTGAGGCCCGCCGACGCCCGACGGATCGGGCGCGTCCGACGTCCCCGGCCGCCGGCTCTGCGGAACGTCCGTTGGGTCACTGCGCTCACGTCCCCGGGTTCGGGCAGGTGATCGAGGTCAGCGGCGTCGCCGCGGACGCCGAGGTCACCGCGGTCACCGCGGTCACCGCGGCAGGTCCGTTGGCGCGAGCCCCCCGCCGGCTGCGGCGGCGTGGCGCTCGATCGCGAGGTCAACGACCTTGACGCACACGTCGGCGAACGAGTAGCCGCCCTCCGCCGGCATCGTCGGGAAGAGGCTGATCGGGGTGAAGCCCGGGATCGTGTTTATCTCCGAGAGGAAGATCTCGTCGCCGCGGAGCAGGAAGTCGACCCGTGCGAAGCCCTCCGCCCCGATCGCCCGGTACGCATCGCGTGCGATCTTCAGCATCGACGCCTTCGTCGCGGGCGACACCTCGGCGCTTCGCGACGTCTCCGAGAGGCCAGGCGTGTATTTCGCGGCGAAGTCGTAGAACTCGTGACCGGCCACGATCTCGCCGGGGCCGAACAGCTCGAGGCGGGCATGGTCGTTGCCGATGACGCTGATCTCCAGGTCCCGGGCGCCCGCGAGATACGCCTCGGCGAGGGCGACGTTGTCGAACCGGAAGGCCCCGTCGAGCGCAGGCCCGTACTCCTCGGGGCCGTGGGCCAGGGTGATCCCGACCGACGAGCCGAGCCGCGAGGGCTTGACCATGAGCCGCGTGTCGCCCGTTCCGCCGGCGAACGCTTCAAGCTCGGCCAGGACGCCGGACCGGTCCGCGTCCCAGCGCGCCGCCCGGACCTCCCGCCAGTCGGCGACCGGCAGGCCGATGCCGCGGGCGAGCCGCTTGAAGATCGCCTTGTCCATCCCGAGCGCGGACGCCGTCACGGCGGATCCCGTGTAGGCCAGGCCAGCCGTCTCGAGGAGCGCCTGGACCGTGCCGTCCTCGCCGAACGGACCGTGGAGGGCGACGAACACCACCGGTGCTGGCGTCGCGGCGGCGAGGCGATCGATGGCGGCTCCCACGGTCTCCGGACCGATCGCGGCGACAGAGACGGGATCGTCATAGTCGGCTGGCGCTCGGTGCTCGCGCCGATGGCCCGCCGGCAGCCGCCACCAGCGGCCGTCCAGATCGATGAGGATCTGCGCGACGTCGAGGCCTGTCCCGGCGAGGGCCTCGGCGATCGCCGTGCCCGAGACGATCGAGACATCGTGCTCCGCGGACGGACCGCCGAGGAGGACGACGACGGGCGGTCGACCGGAGGCGGTCATGACGAATCGCCCCAGTCGCCGAGGAAGACGATCTCAAACTCGAGGGCCGTGTCCGCACGCTCGAGGACCTCCGCCCGGACCCGCTCGGCCAGCGCCCGGACGTCGGCAGCGGTCCCCTTCTGGTCGTTGACGATGAAGTTGGCGTGCTTCTCGGACACGGCCGCGCCGCCGATCCGAAGACCCTTGAGGCCAAGACCGTCGATAATCGCGCCGGCCGACGGGCCGTTTGCCGGATTCCGGAAGACGCTGCCGGCCGACGGCAGCCCGAGCGGCTGATGTGCCTGACGCCAGCGGCGGATGTCATCGAGCCGGCCCTTGATCACGTCGGCAGGCTCTGCGGTCAGGCGGAACGTTGCGCCGAGGACGAGGTCGGCGGGGGCGCCCTCCGCGATCGGCACCTTGAACCGGCTGTGGCGATAGCCGAGGTCGAGCTGGGCGGCCTCGAGGCGCGCCTCCGTCCCGTCGGCCAGCAGCACGTCGGCCGATTCGAGGACCGCCGCAACATCGTTCTCATGGGCGCCGGCATTCGCCCAGACGGCGCCCCCGACTGTGCCCGGGATCGCCAGCCCGAACTCGAGGCCGGACAGGCCGGCCTTCTGGCTCTCCGTCGCCGCCCGAGCCATCGGCACGCCCGCCTCGGCGGTGTAGCGGTCGCCGTCGACCTTCGATCCCTCGGCCCGATCCTGGATGACGAGGCCGCGGATCCCGGCGTCGGCGATGACGACGTTGCTCCCCCGCCCGAGGAGGGTGTGCGGCAGCTCACGGCTGCGGGCGAAGCGAATGAGGGCCCGCAGCTCATGAACGTTGTGGACGGTCGCAAAAAGATCCGCCGGGCCGCCGACCCGCATCGTCGTGAACCGCGCCAGCGGCTCGTCCCGGACCGTCTTGACCCCGATCCGGCGCTGGATGGCCGTCCCGATCGCGATCGGGTCGAAGCCACTCTCGGTCGCGGCCGTCATCGGGCGGAACCGCGCGACAGGCGCTCGATCTCCGCGGCATCGGGCAGCGGCCGGCGTTCGGCGGCGGCCATGACGAGCTCGCCGACCGCCGCCGCCGCCCCGGGCCGGCCGAATAGTCGGGCAGCGTCTGCCATTCGGCCGCGGGCGGCGTCGTCGGCGAGCAGGTCGGCTGCCGCCGCGAGCGCGTCGGCGTCGAAATCCTCGTCCCGGATCAGTCGCGCCCCGCCCGCCTCGGCGAGGACCTTCGCATTCGCCTTCTGGTGGCCGGCCGCATGGGGATACGGGACGATGACCGACGGGATTCCGAGGGCGGTCACCTCGGCCAGCGTCGATGACCCCGCCCGCCCGACGACGAGATCGGCGGCAACGAGGGCGGGCAGCATCTCGTCGCGCAGGAACGGGTACGGCCGGTAGCGCGGCCGCTGGTCGGCGGGAAGCCGGCCGCGGGCCGCGAGGGCCTCAGCGTAGGCCTCGTCGCCGGTCACGTGCAGGACATGGCCTCGCTCGACGAGCCGGGGCAGCGCCTGGGTGACGGCAGCATTGAAGCGGCGGACCGCCTGGGACCCGCCGAAGATCAGCATGACCCGGGCGTCCGGCGGGAGGTCGAGCCGGGCCCGGGCCTCGGCTTGGTCGATGGCCGTCACGTCCCGGATCGGCGTCCCCGTCAGGAACCACGGCGTGCCGGTCCTCACCAGGGCCCGTCCGGTCGCCTCGTGCGAGACGGCGATCGCATCGGCCAGGGTCGCGGTCAACCGGACCGCTCGACCGGGCACGACATTGCCATCCCAGAGGACGACCGGGATGCGCAGCGGGGCAGCGGCCAGGAGCGTCGGCACCGCGACGTAACCGCCGGTCGTGAAGATCGCGGCGGGTCGCTCGCGGGCGAGGATGGCCGCCGCCTGCGGCACGGAGACGGCCAGCCGGATCGGGTCGAGGACCGCGTGGACGCTCATGTCGACCGACCGGAGCGAGCGAAGGGCGAGCCGCCGCACGGGGATCCCTGCCGCCCGCACGAGGACGGCCTCCAATCCGCGGTGGCCGCCGAGCCAGGCGAGCTCAGGCGCGTTCGGGCGATCGCGGAGCGAGCGGGCCACGGCGAGGGCTGGGTAGATGTGCCCGCCCGTGCCGCCGCCCGCGATCAGCAGGCGCATCGTTCCAGGTTCCTCGTTCGATGGTCTCTCGCGAGATCGACAGCAGGATGCCAACCGCGGCGAGGCTGATGGTGAGCGACGAGCCCCCGGCGCTGATGAACGGTAGCGTGATACCCGTAACCGGGATGAGGGCGACGACGACGCCGATGTTGATGAATGCCTGGATGCACAGCCAGGCGGTGATTCCGGCGGCAAGGAGCGCACCGAACGTATCGGGCGCGGCGAGGGCCACCCGGATGCCAGAGTACGCAAGCAGGACGAACAGGCCGATCACCATCGTTGCCCCGATCAACCCGAACTCCTCGCCGATGATCGCAAAGATGTAGTCGTTGCTGGCGTTCGGCAGGAAGAGGCCGCCGGCGAGCCGGCTCTCGCCGAGTCCGGCCCCGAAGAGCCCGCCGAGTCCGAGCGCGAGCAGGCCCTGGATCGTGTGGAAGCCCTTGCCCATCGGGTCGGCCCACGGGTTCAGCCAGGCCTGGATTCGTTCGATCTGGTAGCCGCGCAGGCCCGCGGCGACGATTGCGAAGAAGGCCAGCACCGCCATCGCCGCGAGATGGGCGAGGTTTGCGCCTGCGAGGTAGAACATCGTCACGGCCGTCAGGCCGAGGACCATCGTCGTGCCGAGGTCCGGCTCGCGGAAGACGAGCGCGAGGATCGGGGCGGTGATGATCAGGAACGGGATCGTCCCCGACCAGAAGCCGCTGACCTTCGTTCCGCGCTTGGCGAACCAGTGGGCCAGGTAGATGACCATCGCGAGCTTCGCGATCTCGGCCGGGTGGATCACGGGCAGTGGGCCGATCTTCAGCCAGCGAGCCGATCCGCCGACCACGATGTTGAGGCTCGGCACGAAGACGAGGACGAGGAGTACAACGGCGACGATGTAGACCGGCACCGAGATCATCCGGAGGTAGCGGTAGTCGATGCGCATCATCGCTGCCATCGCCGCGACGCCCAGGGCGGCCCAGCCGATCTGCGGACCGACGATGCCCAGGGTGTCGTCGTCTTCGAGATAGGCCTTCATGGCCGACGACGAGTAGACCATCAGGATGCCGATCGCGACGAGGGCGATGACCGTGACCAGGATCGTGTAGTCGGCCTGGTGGCGCTCGCGCTTCAGCGTTCCCGTCCGCTGCTTGGCCGGCGGCCGGGCCGACCGGACGTCAGCACGCTGGACCGGCAGGGTCGCGCTCATCCTTCGATCTCCTCCATCCGCTCATCGCCGAGTCGCACAACGGCCTCCATGAAGGCACGGCCTCGCGCGGCATAGTCCTCGAACATGTCGAAGCTCGCGGCGGCCGGGCTCAGCAGCACGGTCGCGTGCGGCTCGCCGACCTCGCGCATCGGGCGTGCCAGGGCGTAGGCAACGCGGACCGCCTCCTCCATGCTGCCAGCCCGTTGCGTCCGCTCCAGTCCGGCCGCGCGGAACATCGCCTCGAGGGTTGGGCCGCTCTCGCCAATGAGGACCGCGGCGGCGGCTCTCTCGGCGACGACCGGGGCGAGCGCCGACAGGTCGACGCCCTTGTCGCGGCCGCCCGCGATCAAGACGATGGGCGGGCCGAACGCGCGAAGCGCGGCGATGACGGCGTCGGGCTGAGTGCCCTGCGAGTCATTGATGAACCGCACGCCGTCCAGGATCAAGATCAGCTGGAGGCGGTGTTCGACGCCGGTGAACGCGGCGGCGGCCGGCCGAATCGCAGCCGGGGCGATCCCGAAGTGGAGCCCGACGCTGACGGCGGCCAGCGCATTCGAGACGTTATGGCGGCCGGGGATCGCGAGCTCCGAGATCGGCAGGACCCGCCCGACGCCGTCGCCGACGATCCACTCCCCGTCGACGCCGACACCGCCGGGCGGCGGCGGGCCGAGCCGGTAGATGATCGTTCGGGCGGGACCGATGGCCGCGTACCCGGCTACGACCGGATCGTCGCCATTCAGGATGAGCGCCCCGTCTCGGTCGACGAGTTCCGCCAGGCGCCGTTTCGCGGCACGGTAGCCCTCGAGCGTGCCATGGCGATCGAGGTGGTCGGAGGTGACGTTCGTGTAGACGGCGATCGTCGTGCCGCGGGATAACGTCGGCAGCTGGAGCTCGGACAGCTCGATGACGACACGGTGCTCCGCCGAGAGCTCGGGCAGCCGTTCGACGAGCGGGATCCCGATGTTGCCGCCCAGCACGACCGGATGGTCGGGATCGGCGGCGAGGATCGCGGCGCTGAGCGAGGACGTCGTCGTCTTGCCCTTGGTCCCCGTCACCCCAATCGTCGCGGCCGGGCAGAGGCGCAGGAACAGGTCCGCCTCGGAAACGAGTGCGGGCGCGGCCGAAGGATCCGCATTGTGCCGAGCGACGAGACCTTGGAGCGCCGCTCGAAGGATCGGCTCGGTCGTCGGGTAGTCCGGGTTGATCGACGGCGACGTCGCGACGAGGGCGGCGCCGGCCCAGGCGGATTTCGGGGGCGACATCCGGACCAGCCAGGATCCGGACGGGGCGTCCCTCGAGGCCCCCGATGGCGTCGGCCAGCTCGGCAGCGGGGCGGCCGTCGTAGACCGTGACGTCCGCACCGGCGTCGGCGAAGAACCGGGCCAGCGCGACCCCGCTCCGGGCCGCGCCGAGGACCGTCACCGGGCGGCCCCGCAGATTCCCGCCAAGGACGCCGTCGAGCGTCAGTGCGTCGAGGTCGATCGGTCGCTCGGTTGTCATCTGGGTACTCACTCGAGCCTCTGGATCGAGGCGAGGAAGAGCGTCACGCCGAGGAGGCCCGACAGGATCCCGACGATCCAGAAGCGGAGCGTGATCTTCTCCTCGTCCCAGCCGGCCAGCTCGAAATGGTGATGGATCGGCGTAAACCGGAACAGCCGCTTCCCGCCGGTCACCTTGAAATAGGCGACCTGGAGCAAGACCGACGCAGTCTCGATGACGAAGATCAGGCCGATGAGCGGCAGGACGAGGATCTGGCCGGTGATGAGGGCGATCACGGCCAGCGTCGCCCCGAGCGAGAGTGACCCGGAATCGCCCATGAAGATCTGGGCCGGATGGACGTTGAACCAGAGGAAGCCGAGCAGCGCACCGATGATCAGCGCGCACAGGAAGGCGAGGTTTGGCTGGGGGTCGGGCTGGTTGAGAAGGGCTACGAGCAGGAACGCAACGAAGGCGAAGACCAGCGTCCCGCCTGCGAGGCCGTCGAGGCCGTCGGTGATGTTCACGCCGTTGCTGGCCGCGATGATCGCGAAGGCGGCGAACGTGACATAGATCGTCGGGTCGACGAACACGGGGCCGAGGAACGGCACGGCGATCTGGTCGATCGCGTAGACGCGCTGGATCAGGAACGCCGCCGCGACCGCGAAGACAACCTGCCAGATCAGCTTCTGGCGAACCCGGATCCCCTCGCCCGTCTTCGCGTTGAGGTAGTCGTCAAACGCGCCCAGCAGGCCGACGCCGGCGAGCGCCGCCAGCGGGGCGTTGATCCCGGCTTCCGGCACGCCGCGCAGGAGCAGGAACAGGGCGATGACGACGACGATCAGCAGCAGCCCGCCCATCGTCGGCGTCCCGTGCTTGACCTGGTGGCTGTCCGGGCCCTCCACCCGGATCTGCTTCGTGAAGCCCGTCGCCCGGAGCAGCCGGATGTACGGCGGCATGAGGATCACTACGATCGCAAACGCGAGGAGGAGGCCCTGGATGAGCTCGATGGTCACCGGCCGGCGCCCCGTGCCTCGACCAGCTGCTCGACCAGGAGGTCGAGCTCGATGCCGCGCGACGCCTTGACGAGGACCACGTCGCCGGGCCGGAGCCGTTCCACGAGCGTCGCAAGCGCCGCCGCCCGGTCCCCCACCTCGACGATGCGTTCCGCGGCAAGGCCGCTGTCGCGTGCGCCGCGAGCGATCCCGGCGGCATCCGCGCCCACGACCACGAGGAGCTCAGCGACGGCAGCGGCCGCGACGCCGACGCGCTCGTGCCCCGCCTCGGCGCCGTCGCCGAGCTCGAGCATTTCGCCGAGGACGGCGACCCGCCGGCCCGGCATTCCCGCCAGCAGATCCAGGGCCGCAATCACCGACCCGGGCGAGGCGTTGTACGAATTGTCGACGATCGTGACTCCGGCGGCCTCGACGAGGGCGCCACGGTGCGGCGCCGACCAGCCCCGAGAAAGCGCCGCGGCCACCCGCTCGGGAGCGATGCCGGCGGTGAGACCAACGGCGGCCGCCGCCAGGGCGTTGTGGACCGCCAGCCGGCCGAGCGTCGGGATCGAGACCGGTCGGCGCGACCCACTGGCAACGAGGTCGAACCGCATCCCCTCTGCTCCGGCCGATTCGACTTCCTCCGCCCGCACGGCGGCGTCGGCCGCGAAGCCGTATGTGACGACATCGGCAGCGGTTCGCGAAGCCATCCGTCGGACGCGCTCGTCGTCGGCGTTGAGGACCGCAACACCGTCGGCCGAGAGGGCTTCCACGAGCTCGCCCTTCGCCTGCTCGACGGCCTCGATCGTTCCGATCCGCGAGAGATGGACCGGCTGGACGGCCGTGACGACACCGATCTCCGGCCGCGCGATCCGGGCCAGGTCCGCGATCTCGCCGCCGACGTACATCCCCATCTCGAGGACGGCCGCCTGGTGATCCGGGCGGAGGCGCATCACGGTCAGCGGCAGGCCGACCTCGTTGTTCTGGTTGCCTTCGTTCTTGAGGGTCACGAGATCCCCCGCGAGGACCGTCGCGATCGCCTCCTTCGTCGAGGTCTTGGCGATGCTGCCCGTCACGCCGACGACGAGTGGGTCGAACCGGGCGCGCCAGGCCGTAGCGATCGCGTGGAAGCCGCGGAGCGTGTCCGGAACCTCGATCACCGACACGCCGGCCGATGCGAGATCGATGCCCTCAGGCGGCCGAGCTACGAGGACCGCGGATGCTCCCCGCGCGACCGCCTCCGCGACGAAGGCGTGGCCATCCGTCCGGTCGCCCGGGAGGGCGACGAACAGGTTGCCGGGAACGACCTCCCGGGAGTCGACGGCGGCGCCGAGCACGGTTCGCGACGAGCGCGCGAGAACCAGGCCGCCCGTGGCGCCCGCAAGGTCGTCGGTGGTCAGTCCGGAAGCGGCGGCGCCATCGGTCGACGGGGCCTGCGACGCTGGATCGGTCACGAACTCCAGTGTCGCATACGAGGCCGTCACCGGTCGGCGGTCAGCGGTGCGACCGGCGTCCGTCGCTCCGGCAGCAGTCCGGGGCGGGTGATCGCATCGGTCGCGATGCGGCGGAACAGCTCGAACGACATGACCGGCATCTCCAGCTGGCCGGTCCGGGCGATCGTCGGCGTCCCCTCGTTGATCTTCACGGAGACGACGAGATCCGGGACGCCGGCATCCCGGCCGATGTATCCGACGAAGCTGTAGTTGAAAAGGTTGTGCTTCCAGTCGCCCCGGCCTTCCAGCGCCGTCGCATCCCAGATCTGGGCCGTGCCAGTCTTGCCGCCGACGTAGTAGCCCTCGACGAGCGTCCTGTTGCGGTAGAACGGGACTTCCGTGACGACGTGATTCATCATCCCGATGAGGGTCTGCGACAGCGCCGGGTCGATGACCTGGCCGCGTGGCGCGGGATCGATCTCCCTCGTCCCGATCGCGGTGACGACGTGTGGCTGGACGAGCGTCCCGCCGTTGACCATCGCGGAGAATGCGGTCGCGAGCTGCATCGGGGTGACCGCGATCCCCTGCCCGAACGAGCCGTTTGCGAGGTCGATCTCGCTCCATGGGCTGATCGTTGGGTCGTTGACGAGGCCGCGGACCTCGCCCGCGACGTCGACGCCGGTCTGCTGTCCGAAGCCGAGGCGCGACCACGCCTCGTGGAGGATTGCCGATGACTCGCGGGTGGTCTCGCCGAGGCCGAGGGCCACCTTGGCAGCGACGACGTTTCGCGAATAGGCAACGGCGTCCTCGAACGTCATCCAGCCCATGCCCCTGTGGTCGGCGTCGTCGACGTGCGTCCGACCGCCGTCGAGTTTGAGCGTGCCGACGTCCCTGATCTTCGACTTCGTCGTGACGGTCTCGGTCTCCAGACCGGCGACCGCGGTCAGCATCTTGAAGACCGAACCGGGCTCGTAGACGGAGCTGACGATGGGATCGATGAAACGCGTCGGGTTGATCGCGGCGATCGAGCGGTAGTCGTTGCCGTCGTACGAGGGATAGGTCGCCTCGGCCAGGATCTCGCCCGTGTAGGGTTCCATGACGACGGCCGACACGCTCTTCGCCCTGTCGGCCGCCCAGGCGGCCAGGACCTCGCCCTCGAGTGCGAGCTGGAGCCCTGCATCGATCGTCAGTCGGATGTCCTCGCCGGGCAGGCCTGCGTCCTCGACCACGATGGTGTCCGGGATCGCCCTGGCCGCGACGTCCCGCTCGGCGTGAACAATTCGCGGCTGCCCGGCAAGGTCGGCCTGGTAGTACTGCTCGACGCCGTACTGGCCGACGCCGTCCCGGTTGACGAAGCCGAGGAGGTGCGCGGCGAGGGTCGAAATCGGGCCCCGCGCCCTCGTGCGGATAGACCCGCACCGGCTCGGATTCCAGGAGCACCGCCCCGATCTGCCCGGATGCTGCGGCGGCCCGGATGCGGTCGCCGGTTTTCTTGTCGAGCCCATGGGCGAGGACGACGTACTTCTTGTCCGACGCCATGCGGGTCTTCAGGAGCTTCGCCTCGTCGTCGCCCAGCCTGAGCAGCGTGATGAGCTCTGTGGCCACCTCCCGGCGCCGTACGGGGCTGAGCTCTGACGGCATCGCAGCGAGCCGCTCGCGATCGACGGTCGTGGCCAGCACGATGACTCCGCTCCGATCGAAGATATCGCCGCGCCGGCTGGGTGATTCCTGGCGCATTGTCGTCTGGGCGAACGCCTCCGATGCGAGCCGGTCGCGCTGGACGAGCTGCCAGTACGCCAGGCGCGTCAGGAGCGATGCTCCCACCACCGCGAAGGTGATGAGAAGGAACAGGAGGCGGCGCCGGGAATCCGTGCGACCGAGCATCTTCGATGCGTTCGGTCAGCGGCCGGTCAGGACGAGTGGCTCGGCGAGCTGACCCAGGCCGGCGTCGAGGGACTTCTTGCGGATCGCCGGCTCACGCCCAAGCCGGTTGAGATCGGACAGCAATTCCTGCTTCTGGGTGAGCAGGGTTTCCCGCTCCGTCAGCAGCCGATTGATGTCGTAGCCCGTCGCTGAGACACGGACGGACTGGGCCAGCGAGAAAAACGCGAGCACGAACGCGATGACGATCCCACCAAGCAGAATCGACAGCCGATTCGAGCGGCGACGGGCGCGAACGGCGCCGCGAATCCGGCGGCGCGACGGGGCCGCCGGGATCTCGCGTCGCCTGACGCGCCCGGGAAAGAGCTGCGACTGCGGGCGGGCGCCCTCGTAGATGGCCACGCCTAGTCGCCCATTGCGTAGCGGAGGCGCGGCGTGCGCGGATCCATGAACGCGAATGGATCGCTTGAGGTGGTCGCGCCGGCATCGCCAGGTGCGCTGTCGGGCGGCTCGGGGAAATGACGGCGGACCTCCCGTTCGTGCAGCTCATGCTGGCGGCGTCCGTACGACCGACGACGGCTGGCCTGGTGTCGCTTGCTCACATCACTCCTCCTGCCGGAACCTGGGCTGTCACGCGGCGATGCGTTCGGCGGCCCGCAGGCGTGCGCTGCGGGCGCGGGGATTGGCGGCGATCTCGGCGTCCGTCGGGGTCAGCGACGGCTTCGTCACCAGACGAAGGCGCGGCGTCCGGCCGCACACGCAGACCGGCACCGACGGCGGGCAGATGCAGCCCTTGCGTTCAGCGTCGAGAAAGCGCTTGACGATCCGGTCCTCGAGCGAGTGGTAGCTCAGGACGACGAGCCGGCCGCCGGGCCGAAGGAGGTCGACCGCCGCTGCGAGGGCCTCCTCGAGGGCATCGAGCTCCTCGTTGACCGCGATCCGGAGTGCCTGGAACACGCGCGTCGCGGGGTGGATCCGGCGCCGGCCGGGGGCGCCCCGTGGAGCGACGCGCTCGACGAGGGCCGCGAGCTCCTCCGCGGTGGTGATGGGCGCCGTCCGGCGGGCCTCGACGATCGCCCGGGCGATACGCGGGGCATACGGTTCCTCGCCGAACCGGCGAAAGAGCGCCGTCAGCTCGCCCGCGTCGAGCGTCGCCAGAAGTTCCGCCGCCGGGACACCGCGGCCCGTGTCGAAACGCATGTCGAGCGGGCCGCCCGCCCGAAACCCGAAGCCGCGTTCCGTGTCCGCGAGCTGATAGCTCGACAGGCCAAGGTCGAACAGGAGGCCGTCGACGGCCGCGAAGCCCGTGGCTGGCGCAACCGTCCGCAGCTCGCGGAAATTCGCCTGGCGAAGAACAAGCCGATCGCCGTAGTGGGCGAGGCGCTCTCCGACTCTGGCGACGGCCGCCCCGTCGGCATCGAGACCGAGGAGGCGGCCATCAGGATTGGACGCCTCCAGGATCCGCTCGGTGTGCCCACCGCCACCGACCGTGGCATCGATCTGAAGGCTTCCGGAAGCGGGCGAGAGCATCGACATGACCTCCTCCGCCAGCACCGGCAGGTGCCCTTCCTTCATCTCTCCACCACCTTCGACGAACGGATACCGAGCGAATCCTGGAAGCGCATGTGGTCCGCCTAGATCCCGAGGCCCTGGAGGGCCTTCGCGAGCTTGTCGGGGTCCTCGAGGGCGCGCCGGTAGTCATCCCAGCGCGCCGGGGCCCAGATCTCGGCGTGGTCGCGCGAGCCGACGATCACGGCCTCTCCCTGGAGGCCGGCCATCTCGCGCAGGTAGGTAGGTATGAGCACCCGACCCTGTCCATCGAGCGACGCCTCGACGGCGCCGGCGAAGATGAACCGGGAGAAGAGCCGGGACGGCTCGTCCGTGATCGGGAGCGTCGCGATCTTGTCAGCGAGGTTGTCCCAGCCGGACTTGGTGTGAATCGCCAGGCACGAGTCCAGCCAGCGCGAGACGACCGCCCCGCTGTCGAGCTGGGCGCGGAACTTCGAAGGGACTGCGATTCGTCCCTTGTCGTCCACCGAGTGCCGGTACTCGCCGGTGAACACCTGACGGCTTCCCCATGTGCGGATTGGTCGGGAGCGGCCGGTGGGTCGTGCTACCCCACTTTGGGCCACTTCTCACCACTTCCCCCGCATCATAGCGCCCGAAGAGGCTCCGTCAATGGGCAAAGTTGATGAGATGCGCCACGCCGGCCGCGGCCGAGCCGCGTTCGCCGCGGGGTCAGACTGCCAGCGCCGCCGCGGCGAGGGAGGCCATGTCGGGCAGGACGAGATCAGGCGTCGCCTCGGCCGGTGGCGTCGCCCCGAACCCTGGGCGGTCATGTCGGCGGTCGATCCAGACGGTCGTCAGGCCCAGCGCCTTGGCCGGGACGTGGTCGTGGAACAGGCTCTGGGCGACGTGGAGGATGCGCTCGCGCGGCACATCCATCCGGGCGAACGCCAGCTCGAAGTTCCGCGGGTCGGGCTTGTAGCTGCCGGCCTGCTCGGCGGTCACGACCCAGTCGAACGTGACATCGAGGCGGCGATTCGACTCGGCGAACAGGTCGTCGTCGCAGTTCGTTATGACGCCCAGCCGGTAGCGTCCGGCCAGGCCAGCGAGCGCGGCCGCGGAATCCGGGAAGGCCGGCCACTCCCCGACTGACGCGGCGAAGGCCTCAACCTCATCCTCAGAAGGCTCGACGCCATAGGCGCCCCCGACCCGCCGGGCCGCTTCGGCCAGGACTTCGCGGTACCGCCGATACGGGCCGGCCTCGAGCGCGGCCTCATGCGCCGCGAAACGCTGGAGGAGCTCCTCCACGTCGGGCGCGATGGCGTGCTTCGACAGCATGCCGCCGAGGGCGCCGGAGATGCCGGCCTCCCAGTCGATGAGGGTGCCGTAGCAGTCGAACGTCAGCGCCTCGAACTCCGCGAACGGGACAGCCGCCACCTTAACGGGTCGGCGGCGGCATGCGGATCTTGTCGCCGGCCCGAATCGTCGTCGGGTCACCCATCCCTGGGTTCATGTCCACGACGGTCTCGTACGGAACCCCGAACCAGTTGACGATGCTCACGAAGTTGTCACCCGAACGGACGGTGTAAATCCAGCAATCGGGTGTGTTCGGACACGGGTCGAGGACGGCGTATCGACTGCTCGTCGGCACCGGCTTGGGCGTGGGAGCGGGGGTCGCGGCGGTTGTCGGGGCCGGGCTAGGGTCGAGGGTGGGCGTCGGGGCCGTCGTCGGTGGCGGCGTCGAAGCTGGTGCTCGAGTCGGCCTGATCGGGCTCGGGGAATCGATGGCCGCGACGGCCGCTGTCGGCGATGGGCTGCCTGTGACGGCGGCGACGTTACCGGGGGCGATCGATGCGTTCGGGATGCTCAGCTCGCCTCGGACGAACAGGAAGCCGACCGAGGCGGCCGACGCGGCGACGAGAACCAGGGCCGATGCGATCACCGCGGTCGAGGGACCTCGCTGATCTGCCGCCCGGACGACTGGCTCGGTGGCAACGAGCTCGCCCCGAAGGTAGCGCGGACAATTGCTGTGGCTGGAGGTCAGGCAGACGAATTCCTGCTGACGAGCCGACTGGGGTGTCGGCGCCCCTACGGCCGCGCACCGATTTGCGGGATCCGGCGCCTCGAAGGGCGGCCCCAGCAGCCCGGCGCGATCCACGGTGCGCAGAAACGGGCAGGTATTGGGGTTTACCGAGCGGTCGGTCGGAAGGGACCGATCGACGGTCACATGCCACTCGTCGGCGGCCGGATCGGACCGGCCTGAGGCCTCCCGCACGAACCCTCCGTATGCCTCCCTCGGTTGCCCGGCGCGGAGTCTAGTACGTTTGGCAGGTTGTCGTCGCAACATGCCGGGTGTAGGCTCCGCCGCCCAACCGGGGCTACGTGCCCAACCCCTCTCGAGGCCCAGCCAACTCGATGGCCCTGCCACTACCGATCGTCCCGCCGGATCCGGAGGCGTATCGGCTCGCGCCCCAACGGATCAAGCGCTGCACGTTCAGGCGACTGATCCAGGTCGATCTTGGACGCGAGCGGCTGTATGACGTCGAGTGTCTGCTCCCCGATCGGCGGGTTCCGATCCCCCTCGGCGATCTCGACTCCGCGTCCCCAATCTGCAACGCCTGCACCGCGCCTCATACGTTCCGCCCCGACGAGGACTAGCCTCACCTGAACGCAGCGCAAGCCGTCGCAGGGCGGTTCAGGCGAAGGCGCCGGTGAGGACCGGAGCGAACGGACATCGAGGTCCGTGAGCGAGGACCACAGCCGGCAACGCACGCATGAGCCGCCATGCGGCGGCGATGTCAGCGAGGCGGTCTCTAAGCCGAGTTCTGTCCCACACCGAGCTTTCGCCCGACGCGGGGATGGCCATCCATCTATGGCCGGCGGTTACCCGCCGGCTCGTGCGGCCGACCCGAGGGCTGGGCAGCGCACCTCTCCCCCGGCGAACCGGGTTGCGCCCTCCTATTTGGCCTTGCTCCGGGTAGAGTTTGCCGCGTTTCACTCCGACCCCGAAGGGCCGGCATCGTCACTGTGGCACTGGTCCTCGCCTCGCGGCGGACGGGAATTACCCGCTACCCTGCGCTGAGGAGCTCGGACTTTCCTCACGCACCGCAGGTTGCCCCGTGATGCGCGCGACCATCCGACCGCCTCGCTGACACCCAATTCTACCGTGAGCGGTGAGCCCGACCCCTACTGCGAAACCGCGTCGACCGTCAGGACGATTTCCCCGCCCGGTCCGCTCAGGACGAGACGCCCCGCCGGATCGATCGATGCCGTCGCCGCCTGATTGATCGCCCGCGTGAAGAGCACCTCGATGTCGTTCCGGGCGGGTTCGGCGCATGCCATCGCCGTCATTCCCAGGTCCCGGAAGGCAATAGCACCCGTCGACGGCGCGTACTCGTAATGGCCGCCGTATGAGTTGCAGCCGGCAGACCCCTTGACCTCGGCTGCCGTGAAGACGACGGTCGGCTCACTGCCGGCGATGGGCGGCCGGCCGTTGACAGCTACCACCCGCCAGGCGGAGCCGGTGAGAGCCGTCGGACGCGCCTCCCGGGTCAGGTCCGACTCGCCGCAGGCGGAGAGGAGCAAGGCGAGAGCGACAGCAAGCAGAACGGCAATAGGTTTCACCTGCGCCCGACGGCGGACCCGCGGCTCAGGTTCCCGGCCGGCGCACGATAGACGCAGGGCCGCCCGCCTGAGCGCGATCGATTGCCTCGTTAGCGAGCGCGTCGGCGGCAGAGTTCTGGGCGCGCGGGGCATGGACCGCCGACCATCGATCGAATGACCGGAGCGTCGAGCGGGCAGCCTCCCAGAGCGGAATGAGCTTGGCGTCCTTGACCCGCCAGCGACCCGCCAGCTGCTCGACGATGAGCTTCGAATCGAGGATCAGCGCGACTTCCCTGGCCCCGAGCTCGCGTGCCAGATCCAGGGCCCGCACCACGCCCGTGTATTCCGCGACGTTGTTCGTCTGGATCCCGAGATAATCGGAGATCGTGGCGTCGGCCGGTGCTCGCGGGTCCCGAGCGTCCGGACGCGAGGCGTCGATGAGGACGGCTCCCGCCGATGCCGGCCCGGGGTTACCACGGGCCGCGCCGTCAGTCCGGATGATCAGCCGCAGCGCATCGTCTCTCGCCGCGTCGGGTGGGGTCGGCCAGAGCGTCGGATCGCGGTCGGACACGCTCAGTCCGCGTCGGCAGGCGAGCTGGGTAGCGGCGGGATCGACGACCCTTCGGTGGCGCGATCTCCGCGGAGCTTCCGCCAGACCATCTGAATCGGGTCGTAATACTTGTCCGCGACGCGCTCCTTGAGCGGGATGATCGCGTTGTCCGTGATCTTGATGTGCTCCGGGCAGACCTCGGTACAGCACTTCGTGATGTTGCAAAGGCCGATGCCGCCTTCGTCCTTCAGATGCCTGGTCCGGTCGGCCGTATCGATCGGGTGCATCTCGAGGCCGGCGCTCCGAACGAGGAAGCGCGGACCCATGAACGGCTGCTCCGTCTCGTGGTTGCGCAGGACGTGGCAGACGTCCTGGCAGAGGAAGCACTCGATGCACTTCCGGAACTCCTGGACTCGCTCGATGTCCTGCTGCTGCCAGCGCCAGGTCTCTTGCGGCTTGTCGGCCGGCGGCTGAAACGGCGGGATCGCCTTGTTGACCTCGTAATTCCAGGAGACGTCCGTAACCAGGTCGCGGACGAGCGGGAACGCCCGCATCGGCTCGACGGTGATCGTCTCGCCTTCTTCGAAGTCCGACAGCCTCGTCTTGCAGGTCAGGCTCGGCCGCCCGTTCACCTCGGCGCCGCACGACCCGCACTTCGCCGCCTTGCAGTTCCAGCGGACGGCCAGGTCCGGCGTCTCGTTCGCCTGGATCCAGTGGAGGGCGTCGAGCACGACCATCCCCTCCTCCGCGGGCACGTCGTACTCGACGAACGTCGGCTTAGTCGTGGGCGTCCCCCGGAAGACGCTGAGGTGGACGTCGGGCATCAGCTCAACTCCTTCGTGATGAGCTGATGGAGCTCATCGGGCACGGCCGGCACGGGTGAGGTTCCCACCTCCATGGCGTCGCCTGCGACTCGGACGACGCTGTTCAGTTTGGCCCATTTCGGATCGGCTTCCGGGTAGTCCAGCCGGCTGTGGGCACCACGGCTCTCGCGACGCTGCTTTGCGCTGCGGGCGATCGCCTCGGACACGATCAGCATGTTGCGGACCTCGTAGACGAGGCCCCAGCCCGGGTTGTAGGCACGGCCGCCGGTGATCCGGATCGACGGCCAGCGGGACCTCAGCTTGCCGATCCGGCCGATTGCCTCATTCAGGTCATCCTTGGTCCGGAAGATGCCGACGTGCGACTGCATGACTGACTGGAGCTCCTCGTGCAGCCGATACGGGTCCTCGCCTGAGCCTCCGGCGAGGGGCGCCGCCAGCTCCGACGCGGCCGACTGAACGGCGGCCGGATCGACGTAAGCCTCATCCGGCTGCGTCGCCGCGAAGTCCGCTGCTCCGGCCCCGGTCCGCTGACCGAACACGAGCAGGTCCGAAAGGGAGTTGCCGCCGAGCCGGTTCGCCCCGTGCATCCCGCCGGCGACCTCGCCCGCGGCGAACAGCCCGGGTCGTCGTCGTCGCCCCGGTCTCGGCGTCGACGCGGATGCCACCCATGATGTAGTGGGTCGTGGGGCCAACTTCCATTGGGCCAGCCGTGATGTCGACGTCAGCGAGTTCCTTGAACTGCTCGTACATCGAGGGCAGCTTGCGACGGACGTGGTCGGGCGGCAGGTAGCTGATGTCGAGATAGACGCCGCCGTGCGGCGAGCCGCGGCCCTCGCGGACCTCGGTGTAGATCGCGCGCGAGACGTTGTCGCGGGTCGACAGTTCGGGTGGCCGGCGTGCGTCGGTCGAGCGGCCCGCGCTCAGCGCCTCGACCCAGCGGGCGGCCTCCTCGTCGGTCGCCGCGTACTCGTTGCGGCGGTCATCGGGCAGGTATTTCCACATGAATCGCTCGCCGTCCTTGTTGCGGAGGATCCCGCCCTCGCCCCGGACCGCCTCCGTCACGAGCAGGCCGCGGACACCAGGCGGCCAGACCATGCCCGTCGGATGGAACTGGACGAACTCCATGTCGATGAGCTCGGCGCCCGCGAGATAGGCCAGCGCCTGGCCGTCGCCGGAGTACTCCCACGAATTGGAGCTGACCTCGTAGGCCCGGCCGATGCCACCCGTGGCGAGGACGACGGCCTTGGCCGGGAAGACGACGGGCTCGCCGGTCGTCCGCCAGTAGCCGAACGCGCCCCTTACGCGGTCAGGCCGCGACAGGAGGTGGGTGATCGTGCACTCCATATAGACCGTGATCCCGTCTGCGACGGCCCGATCCTGGAGCGTCCGGATCATCTCGAGGCCCGTCCGATCGCCGACGTGAGCCAGGCGCGGAAAGGAGTGGCCGCCGAACGGCCGCTGGAGGATCCGCCCGTCGCGGGTCCGATCGAAGACCGCGCCCCACAACTCGAGCTCGCGGACACGATCCGGGGCCTCCTGCGCATGGAGCTGGGCCATCCGCGGATTGTTCAGGAGCTTGCCGCCGACCATCGTGTCGCGGAAGTGGACCTGCCAGCTGTCTTTTGCGTCGACGTGGGCAAGCGCTGCGGCGACGCCGCCCTCGGCCATGACCGTGTGGGCCTTGCCGAGCAGCGACTTGCAGACGAGCCCGACCGACGCTCCCTGAGCGGCCGCCTCGATCGCTGCCCGCAGGCCGGCGCCGCCGGCCCCGACCACGAGAACGTCGTGCGGATATCGCTCGGGACCGTCGCTCACAGGCGGATTGCCGGGTCGGTAATGACGCCGAGCCCCAAGAGCCGAACGTAGACGTCCGCCAGCGTCACCGACAGGAGGCTCGCCCAGGCCCACGCCATGTGGTGCCGATTAAGCGAGGTGAGTCGCTGCCAGAGCGAGTAGCGGACCTGCTGTCGTCGCGTGCACGAGAAACAGTCCATCCGACCCCCCACGATGTGGCGCAGCGAGTGGCACGACAGCGAGTAGCCCGAGAGCAGGACGACGTTGAAGAGGAGGATCCCCGTTCCGAGGCCGAGTCGCAGCTGGCCGTCGTGGTAGGCCGCGGGAACGATGTCCAGCCAGAGAAAGAAGAGCGGCACGAACGCCAGATACAGGAAATAGCGGTGGACGTTCTGGAGGATGAACGGGAACGCCGCCTCGAGCTTGTAGCGCCGATGGATCGTCGGCTCACCGACGGCGCAGCCCGGTGGATCGGCGAAGTAGAAGCGGTAGTAGGCCTTGCGGTAGTAGTAGCAGGTCGCGCGGAAACCCAGCGGGATCCACAGGATGAGCAGGCCGGGGCTGATCCAGCTCGGCAGCCAGTCCGGTTTGATCTCCGGCGAGAAGAGCGGCGACAGGTAGCCCTCGAACTCGTACGGCGTGGCGAACAGCGGCGTCAATAGGATCCCGCTCACGAACAGGTAGGTGGCGCAGATCGTGAAGACGATCGCTTGGACCCCTGGCGCGATCCACCAGGCGTCGCGACGTGCGGTCCGCCCGAGCCCCAGAGCGGCTGTTCCGGCGGGTTTCGCCGGCATCCGCCCGGCAGGGGCAGGCGACGTCCGCGCGGCAGGCGTGGGTGTCGCTGTCATACCCGGGCGAGCGGGAGGTCGGCGAGCCGGGAAATGATCGCGTCGGCAAAGGCGCTCGTCCCGGCGGTGCCGCCCAGATCGTAGGTCACGGTCTCGCCTGCTGCGATGACGTCGCGCACGGCGTGCTCGACGCTGTCGGCGACCTCAGGCTGGCCGAGGTGGCGGAGCATCAGGGCGCCCGACAGGATCATCGCCGTGGGGTTCGCCTTGTCCTGACCAGCGTACTTGGGCGCCGAGCCGTGAACCGGCTCGAACACCGCAGCCTCCGTGCCGATGTTCGCGCCCGGCGCCACGCCAAGCCCGCCGACGAGCCCAGCGGCCAGGTCCGACACGATGTCGCCGTAGAGGTTCGGCAGCACGAGGACGTCATAGAGGTCGGGCTTCTGGACCAGCTGCATGCACATGTTGTCGACGATCCGGTCCTCGAACTCGATCTGGCCGTCGAATTCGGCGGCGACGGTCCGGCAGCTCTCGAGGAACAGGCCGTCGGACAGCTTCATGATGTTCGCCTTGTGGACCGCGGTGACCTTCCGGCGGCCATTCGCGACGGCGTAGTCGAAGGCGAACCGGGCGATCCGCTCGGACGCGACCCGGGTGATGATCTTGATGCTCTCCGCGGCATCAGGCGTGACCATGTGCTCAATACCGGCGTAGAGGTCCTCGGTGTTCTCGCGGACGATGACGAGGTCGACGTCCTCGTAGCGCGTCTCGAGGCCCTGGATCGAGCGTGCCGGGCGAAGGTTCGCGTACAGCCCGAGCGTCTGGCGGAGCGTGACGTTGACGCTGCGAAACCCTTCGCCGACGGGCGTGGTGATCGGGCCCTTGAGGGCGACCTTGTTCCGTCTGATCGAGTCGAGGACGTGCTCCGGGAGGGGCGTCCCGTGCTCCGCGATGACGGCCTCGCCGGCGTCGACCGTCTCCCACTCGAACTCGACACCGCTGGCGTCGAGGACGCGGCGGGTCGCCTCCGCCAGCTCCGGCCCGATGCCGTCGCCGGGGATCAGGGTGACTCGGTGGGGCATGGCCGCATTCTAGCCCGAGATAGCGTCCCGTCGCGGGGTCCGGACCCTGCTAGGCGGCCGCCCCGACGCGGTACCATCCCTTCCCGCTCACCAGCACCTCACCGCAGGAGCCTGCCGCGCGTGAAGATCCAGGAAGCCGACGCCAAGACGTTGCTCGTCGCCCAGGGCTTGCCGGTTCCGGACTGGGAGGTTGCCCGCACGACCGACGAGGCGCTGGCCGCCGCCGAACGGTTCTTCGCCGTCGGCGCGCGCCAGGTGGTGATCAAGGCCCAGGTCCTCGTTGGCGGTCGCGGCAAGGCCGGCGGCGTGAAACTCGCGGGCTCGCCCGATGAGGCGGTCGCGGTCGCTCGACGCGATCCTCGGCATGGACATCAAGGGCATCACGGTCCGCAAGGTGCTCGTCGGCCCGGCGGCCGACATCGTCAAGGAGTTCTACCTGTCGGCCGTCCTCGATCGGGCGGCTCGTCGGATCCTCCTCATGGGCTCGTCGGAGGGCGGCGTCGAGATCGAGCAGGTGGCCGAGGACAGGCCCGAGGCGATCGTCACGTTCCACGCCCATCCCTCGCTTGGGCTCCTCGACTTCCAAGCTCGGGAGCTGGCGTTCGCGATGGGCCTCGGCGCGCATCTCAAGACCGCGGTCGGGATCGCCAAGGGCCTCGTCAAGACGATGCGCGCCTACGATGCCGACCTCGTCGAGATCAACCCGCTCGCGATCGTCCGCGAGACTGGCGCCGACGGCGTCGACGTCGAACGGCTCGTCTGCCTCGACGCGAAGATCACCCTCGACGACTCCGCTCTCCCCCGCCATCCGGAGCTCGAGCCGCTGCGCGACCCGGACGAGGAGGACCCGGCCGACCGCGAAGCACGTGAGGCGGGGCTGACGTTCATCAAGCTCGACGGCACGATCGGCTGCATGGTGAACGGCGCGGGCTTGGCGATGACGACGATGGATCTCGTCAAGCGCGCCGGCGGGGAGCCCGCGAACTTCCTCGACATCGGCGGCGGGGCGCGCGCAGAGAAGGTCGCTGCGGCGATGCGGATCATCCTCGCCGACCCGAAGGTGAACGCGATTCTCGTCAACATCTTCGGCGGGATCACCCGCGGCGACGAGGTGGCTCGCGGGCTGATCGAGGCACGCGGCCAGCAGGAGCGTGACGTCCCGATGGTCGTTCGGATCGTCGGGACGAACGCGGAGGAAGCGGGGAAGCTCCTCGCTGAGGCCCGCTTCGAGACCGCCGCCTCGCTCGACGAGGCCGCAGCCAAGGCCGTCGCCGCGAGCCAGGCGGCAGGCGCGCCCGCATGAGCATCCTCATCGGGCCGGAGACGCGGCTCCTCGTCCAGGGAATCACGGGCCGCGAGGGCGAGTTCCACTCCCGGGCGATGGCCGCCTACGGGACGTCGATCGTCGCGGGAGTCACCCCGGGCAAGGGCGGCCAGCGGGCGCTCGACGGCGGCGTCCCGGTCTTCGATACGGTCGGGGACGCGGTACGCGAGACCGGCGCGAACACGTCATGCATCTTCGTCCCCGCGGCAGGTGCGCCCGACGCGGTCATGGAGGCGGCGAGTGCCGGGATCGGCACGATCTTCTGCATCACCGAGGGGATCCCGGCCCTCGACATGATCCCCGCGGTCGAGCTGGTCCGGTCGCTCGGCGCCCGCTTGATCGGACCGAACTGCCCCGGGGCGACGTCACCGGGGAGTGCCAAGGTCGGGATCATCCCGGGCTCGATCCACCGCGAGGGTCGGGTCGGGGTCGTGTCGCGCTCCGGGACGCTGACGTACGAGGCTGTCCAGGCGATGAGCGACGCCGGGCTCGGCCAATCGACGTGCGTCGGGATCGGTGGCGATCCGGTCATTGGGACGACGTTTCTCGACGTGCTGAAGCTTTTCGCGGCCGACCCGGACACCGACGCGATCATCCTCATCGGCGAGATCGGCGGCGCCGCCGAGGAGGAGGCCGCGGCGTGGGCCGGCGAGCACCTCCAAGGAACGCCGATTGCCGCCTTCATCGCCGGGCGGACGGCCCCCGAGGGCAAGCGCATGGGCCACGCCGGCGCGATCATCTCGGGCGGGCGCGGAACGGCCGCATCGAAGGTCTCGGCGCTCGAGGCGGCGGGTATCAGCGTCGCGGGCTCCCCCACCGAGCTGCCGGACCTCCTCCGCGCCGCCGGCTATAGCGGCTGAGAGGGACTCGGCGGTGGGAGCCCTGATGGACCTGATCGCTGGCGATGCCAGAGAGATCCTCCTCGTGCTCACCGTCGAGGACTGGGCCGCGCTCGCGGACCGGTCGCGGTTCGACGCCCATCTTTCGCTCGGTGGCGGACTTGATCCGACGTGGCTGGATCTCTTCTCCGAAGCGGTCCGATCGGTCACCGGCGGCGAGGCGCCGTCGGACTTCATCGACGCCCGCCGAGAGCTCGAAGGACCGGGCCAGCTGGCCGAACGGTCGATCGAGCGCGTCGATCCGGCCTGGCTCGGGGCGATTGCCCGCCTGGGCGACCGGGAGGTCGACGCCGTCGCCGGCCGCTGGATCGACCTCGTCGAGGAGGACCTCGGCGAGTTGCCGAGGGAGGAGAAGCCCTGGATCCGGGAGCTGGCGGGCCAGATCGTCACGTTCGCTCGGGCGGCCGATCGGTCGCAGGACGTGATCTTCGCCTGGGCTCTCTGACGGCACGCCCCATGAGCGATCCCGGCGGAGCCGTAGACCCGATCCGGGCGAACAACGCCCTGTGGGACGAGTGGACGGCAATCCACGAACGCTCGGAGTTCTATGACCTCGAGGGGTTCAAGCGAGCCGGGATCCGGCTCCGCCCGTACGAGATCGAGGAGATCGGGCCGGTCGTGGGCAAGGAGCTGCTCCACCTCCAGTGCCATTTCGGGATCGACACGCTGTCGTGGGCGCGCCTCGGCGCACGTGTGACCGGAGCCGACTTCAGCGAGGCTGCGCTTACGCTGGCCCGCTCGACAGCGGCCGAGATCGGCTTGGAGGCCAGGTTCATCCAGGCCGACCTGTACGACCTGCCATCGGTCCTCGAGGGCGACTTCGACGTCGTCTACACCTCGCGAGGTGTCCTGGGCTGGCTGCCGGACATTCGCCGCTGGGCGGAGGTCGTGGCTCACTTCGTCCGTCCGGGCGGGCGCTTCTACATCACCGAGATCCACCCCGTCGGCCAGACGTTCGAGGACGAGGGTGTCGAGCCGGGCGAGCTGCGACTCATCTACCCGTACTGGGAGCATCTTGAGCCGCTGTCGTTCCCGGTCGAGGGCTCATATGCGGACCCGTCCGCGGCGGTCGCGACCCCGACGGAGTACGGCTGGGACCACGGGCTGGGTGAGATCGTCACGGCCCTGATCGACGCCGGCCTCCGGATCGAGTCGCTCCGCGAGTACCCCTTCGTCGAGTGGAAGCTGGCCTTCCTCGTCGAGGACGACGACAAGGCCTGGCGTCTGCCCCCATCGGTCAAGGGCGAGCTGCCGCTGTTCTTCTCAATCCTGGCGTCAAAGCCTCCGGCCAGCCCTCAGTAGCCCAGGGCTGCCCACGCTGGGCCGCCCGGCGCCTCGATCAGCTCGACCAGGACGCCGTGGCACGACCGCGGGTGGATGAACGCGACGGGACCCTCGGCGCCGCGGCGGGGTGCCGTGTCGATGAGCTCGAGGCCGTCGATCTCGAGCCGGAGCAGGGTCTCGGCGAGGTTCGGCACCTCGAAGCAGATGTGATGGAAGCCCTCGCCCTTCGAGGCGAGGAAGCGGGCGACGCCGGTCGTGTCGTCGGTCGGCTCGACGAGCTCGATCTTCGACTCGCCGACGGTGAGGAACGCGATCCGGACGCGGTCCTGGCCGATGTCCATCACGGCCTCGAGCTCGAGGCCGAGCTGATCGCGCCACAGCCCGAGCGCCTTCTCGATCGAGCCGACGATCAGCGCAACATGATGGACCTTGCCGAGGCTGCGGATGTGAGCGGGGACACGATCGGCCGGCTCGTCTCTGGGCATCGGGCGCCTCCTGCCTCGTTCAGACCGTGATGAGCTCGCGGTGCTCGCCCCAAGTGGCGCGCAGGCGATCGCTGATCTCGCCGACCGTCGCATATGCCTTGACGGCCTCGATCAGCGCTGGCATGAGGTTCTCCCCGCCTCGAGCGTGCTCCTCGAGGCCCAGGAGGCTGCGCTCCCAGGCCACCGGGTCACGCTCGGTCCGGACTCGGTGAACGCGCTCGATCTGGCGGCGCTCACCCTCTGGGTCGATCCGCTGGATTGCCGGGGCGACGCTGAGGGCGGCGTCGTCCCTGAAGCGATTGACCCCCACGACCACCTGGTCGCCCCGCTCGATCGCCTGCTGGACCAAGTACGCGGACTCCTGGATTTGCCGCTGCTGGAAGCCGCCCTCGATCGCGGCCAGCGTACCGCCCATCGCCTCGATCTCATCCAGGTAGCCCTGGGCAGCTACTTCGAGCTCCGTCGTCAGGCTCTCGACGAAGTACGAGCCGGCGAGCGGATCCGGCGTGTCACTGACGCCGCTCTCGTGGGCGAGGATCTGCTGCGTCCTGAGCGCCAGCCGGGCGCTCTCCTCGGTCGGCAGCGCGAGGGCTTCGTCGCGGGCGTTCGTGTGGAGGCTCTGGGCGCCTCCCAGAACCGCCGACAGGGCCTGGACGGTCGTCCGGACGACGTTGTTGTCGATCGACTGGGCGGTCAACGACGACCCGGCGGTCTGGACGTGGAAGCGGCACATCATCGACCGCTCGCTCACGGCCCCGAACCGGTCCTTGACGATCCGAGCCCACATCCGTCGGGCCGCCCGGAACTTGGCGACCTCCTCGAACAGCTCCGACCACGCCGCGAAGAAGAACGACAGCCGGCCGGCGAACTCGTCGATCGGCAGGCCCCGGGCGATGGCCGCCTCGCAGTAAGCGATCGCGTCGGCGAGCGTGAACGCGAGCTCCTGGGCTGCCGTCGCCCCCGCCTCGCGCATGTGGTAGCCCGAGATCGAGATCGTGTTCCAGCGGGGCAACTCCCGTGCGCAGAACTCGAAGATGTCCGTGACGAGGCGCATCGACGGCCGCGGTGGGTAGATCCAGGTGCCCCGGGCGATGTACTCCTTGAGGATGTCGTTCTGGGTCGTCCCAGAGATCCGGTCGCGGGTGACGCCCCGCTTCTCGGCGGCCGCGACGTAGAGGGCGAGGAGGATCGCCGCGGTCGAGTTGATCGTCATCGAGGTGCTCACCTCGTCGAGCGGCAGGCCGTCGAGCAGCACCTCCATGTCGGCGAGCGAGCTGATCGGGACGCCGACCCGGCCGACCTCCCCCGCGGCCTCCGGTGAGTCGGAGTCGTAGCCCATCTGGGTCGGGAGATCGAATGCCACCGACAGGCCGGTCTGGCCGTGCTCGAGGAGGTAGCGGAACCGCTGGTTCGTCTCCTCCGCCGTGGCGAAACCGGCGTACTGGCGCATCGTCCAAAGGCGGGAGCGGTACATCGTCGGCTGGACGCCGCGCGTGAACGGATACTCGCCCGGCAACCCGAGGTCACGGGTCGGGTCGAAGCCGAGCGCCTCGAGGTCGGCCGGGGTGTAGAGGTCCTGGACCTCGATGTCGGACGACGTGGCGAAGCGCTCGCGCCGCTCTGGGGCCTGCGAGACCGCCTTCGCCCTGGTCGTGCGGCGCCACCGCTCGCGCTCGGGGTCACCTTGGCCGCGCGGATCGCGGGGATCACTCGGCTTGCTCATGCCAGCACGACCAGCAGGTCGCCGAGATCGATCGTCTCCCCCACCTCGACCGACACGCGCTCGACTACCCCATCCCGTGGCGCGCGGAGCTCGTTCTGCATCTTCATTGCCTCGACGACGAGGAGGGTCTGACCGGCGATGACCGCGTCTCCAACCGCCACCGCCATCGCGGCGACCCGCCCGGGGATCATGGCATGGACCTCGAACGGCCCGCTTCCGAGCCCGGTGGCGCGCGCCCGCGTCGCGCGGGCCCGAAGGTCGGCCCGGGCGGCGTCCTCGACTTCGAGCTCGAACCGCCAGCCGTCCACGACTACCTCGACGGTTCTCGGCCCGGTTGGGGTCGCCTCGTGACCCTCGCCGATGAGGGCCTGGACCGGCCGGCCATCGGCTGCCTGGACCATAACCCGGCCGTGTCCCAGCGGCTCTACGGCGGCGGCTGACGGGTCGACGTCGCGGGGTTCATCGCCCGGCAGCCGGCTGGCGGGAGCTGGCGCGACCCTCACGGCTCGGGTCATCGGGGCCACCGGTCGACGGCGTCCTCGCGGGAGGCCACGCCCCAACCGGTGGCCTCGGCTGGTGCGGGCGGAGATGCGTGGCGGGCGGTGTCTGGGGTTCCAACGCTTGCGGCCGCGGCCTTCGCCGCGACATCGAGCGCCTTCTCGCGGATGCCTCCGACCGCGGCGTCCCACTCCTCGGCGACCCAGCCGGTCGACAGCTCGCCCGTCCGGAACCCGTCGTGGGCGGCCACGAAACGGTGGAACGGCAGGGTCGTCTGGATTCCAGTGACCTCGACCTCGTCGAGAGCCCGACCGAGCCGCGCGATCGCCGAAGGTCGGTCCACGTCGACGACGAGCAGCTTGGCGACGAGCGGGTCGTAATCCGGTGGGATCCGATCGCCGGCCTCTGCCGCGGTGTCGACGCGGACCCCCGGTCCGGCCGGCATCCGCCAGCGTCCGATCCGTCCCGGCGCCGGCGCGAAGCTGCGGCCCGGATCCTCCGCCGAGAGACGGACCTCGATCGCGTGCCGGGTTGGCCGCGCCGCGTTCTCGGCGGCGGCCAGGATCCGCCCCGACAGCGGCCGGCCGGCGGCGACGAGGAGCTGCTCGCGGACCAGGTCGACGTCCGCGGCGAGCTCGGTGACACCATGCTCGACCTGGAGCCGGGTGTTCACCTCGAGGAACCAGAACCGACGCTCCTCGTCGAAGAGGAACTCGGCCGTCGACGCGTTCCGCAGCCGCGCCGCGCGCCCCAGTCGGACGGCCATGGCGTGGAGCTCAAGCCGTTCGTCGTTCGACAGGCCCGGCGCAGGTGCCTCCTCCACGAGCTTCTGATGGCGCCGCTGCAACGAACAGTCCCGCTCGCCGACAGCAACGACCGAGCCCTCGACGTCGCCCATCAACTGGACCTCGATGTGGCGAGCCGGCAGGACTTCGCGCTCGAGGTAGACCGATCCATCGCCGAAGGCAGCGGCTGCCTCAGCGGCTCCGGCGGCGAGTGCGGCCGGCAGCTCGTCGCGCGAGGTGACGCGACGCATGCCCCGTCCGCCACCGCCGGCCGCCGCCTTGACGAACAATGGATAGCCGATGCGCGCGGCCTCGTCGGCGAGGGTGTCAATGCCATCGGCCCGGTCGACCGCAGCCGGCTCGAGGGTGCCCGGGACAACCGGAACGCCGGACTCGCTGGCCAGGCGACGCGCCGCGAGCTTGTCGCCGAGCGCGGCGATCGTGTCCGAGTCAGGGCCGACGAAGACGAGTCCGGCCGATTCGACGGCGCGGGCGAACGACGCCCTCTCTGACAGGAATCCGTAGCCCGGGTGAATCGCCTCGGCTCCGGTGTCCCGCGCTGCCTCGAGGATTGCGTCACCGCGGAGATAGCTCTCGGCCGGTGGCGCCGGGCCGAGATGGATCGCGACGTCGGCGGCCCGCACATGACCCGAGTCCGCATCCGCGTCGCTGTAGACGGCGACCGCCTCGATGCCTAGCTCGTGACATGCCCGGATGATTCGGACGGCAATCTCACCCCGGTTCGCGATCAGTATCCGGGCAAATGGCGGCGGACCGTCTTTGCGCAAAGACGCCGCCGCCGGACGGTCCGCCTGGGAGGCCGAGGTCACAGTGGGATGTTGCCGTGTTTCTTGCGCGGATTTGATTCGCGTTTCCCGGCGAGCATCTCGAGAGCGGCGATGAGCCGCGGCCTCGTCTCGGACGGCATGATCACGTCGTCGACGTAGCCGCGTGCCGCCGCGACGTATGGGTTGGCAAATTGGGCCTCGTAGTCGGCGACCAAGCGGGCACGCTCCGCCGTGGGGTCGTCGGCCGCGGCAATGCGATCCTTGAAGATGATATTGACCGCACCCTCGATTCCCATGACCGCGATCTCGGCGGTCGGCCAGGCAAAGTTCATGTCACCACGGATGTGCTTGCTGCTCATGACGTCATACGCGCCGCCGTAGGCCTTGCGCGTGATGACCGTCAATTTCGGAACAGTCGCCTCGCAGTACGCGAACAGCAGCTTCGCGCCGTGACGAATGATTCCGCCATGCTCCTGCCCGACGCCCGGCAGGAAGCCGGGCACGTCGACGAACGTCACAAGCGGCACGTTGAAGCAATCGCAGGTGCGTACAAAGCGAGCGGCCTTCGTCGACGCATCGATGTCGAGCGCTCCTGCCAGCACCGCCGGTTGCTGCGCGACGATCCCGACGCTCTTGCCGCCGAGTCGAGCGAACCCGACGATCATGTTCCGGGCCCAGCCGGGCTGGATCTCGAGGAAATCGCCATCATCGACGACGCCCGCGATGACGTCGTGCATGTCATACGGCTTCGATGGATCGTCGGGGACGATTGCGTTGAGGCCCGCGTCGCGCCGATCCATGGAATCTGATGTCGGCTTGGGCGGTGGATCCGAAAGGTTGTTCTGCGGCAGGTAGCCAAGGATCCGGCGGGTGACCGCGAGGGCCTCGGCCTCGTCGGCGGCAGCGAGGTGAGCGACGCCGCTGATCGTCGTGTGAACGATCGCGCCGCCGAGGCGCTCCGCGTCGACGTCCTCGTGGGTCACGGCTCGCACGACGTTCGGTCCCGTGACGAACATGTAGCTCGTCTCCTCGACCATGACGATGAAATCGGTGATGGCCGGCGAGTAGACGGCACCGCCGGCGCACGGACCCAGGACGACAGACAGTTGTGGCACGACGCCCGACGCCAGCGTGTTGCGCAGAAAAATGTCGGCATAGCCGCCAAGCGAGACCACTCCCTCCTGGATTCGCGCCCCACCGGAATCGTTCAGCCCGATGATCGGCGCACCGACCTTCGTCGCGAGGTCCATGACCTTGCAGATCTTCTCTGCATAGGCTTCTGACAGCGAGCCGCCAAATACGGTGAAGTCCTGGCTGAAGACGAAGACGAGCCGCCCGTCGATCGTCCCGTGGCCGGTGACGACGCCGTCACCGAGGACGATCTGCGCGTCAAGCCCGAAGTCCGACGACCGATGCGTGACGAACGCGTCGAGCTCGACGAAGGACTGCGGGTCCAGCAGAAGGTCGAGGCGCTCGCGCGCGGTCAGCTTGCCGCGGCTGTGTTGCTGTTCGATCCGCTCTTCGCCGCCACCCAAAAGGGATTCGGCGCGCATCGCCTGCAGCCGCGCAATGCGTTCTTCATTCGTCGGCAACGCTGTTCTCCGCTGGCCGTCTTTGTGCAAGGACAGCCGCCATGATAGAGCCCTCGCGAGGCGCGATTAGCGCGTAACAAGGGAAACGGGGGCGAAAATCGGCCACAGTCGACCACTGGACAACGCGCGTCGAATCGCCAAACTATCCACAGAATCGGTGAACAACTCCAAAACTGTGTGGATAACCCCGACGTTCAACCACATCGTTCGTCGAGTAGCATGACGGCAATTCCGCAGCGGCCCACCGCGCGAATACCCGTCCGCACAGAGTTTCGAGGTGATAGCCCGGTGACGAATGTGATCGCAATTGCGAATCAGAAGGGCGGCGTCGGGAAAACCACGACCGCGATCAACCTCGCCGGGGCGCTCGAGGAGGAGGGCTATCGCGTCCTCTGTGTCGACATGGACCCCCAGGCGAATCTGACCGCCGGTCTCGGGATCAACCTCAACACCGTCGAGCGCTCCATGGCCGACGTTCTCGCGGATGGCCGCGCGACGCTGACCGACATCATCCGCCCGACGGAGAGCGCGGGCATCGATGTCGCGCCGGCCAACATCGACCTGGCGAGCACTGAAGGCGAACTCTTCACCGCTCTCGGACGCGAACAGGTCCTCCGCGATGCACTCGAGGATCGCGTCGAGCCCTATGACTATGTCCTCATCGACTGCCCGCCGAACCTCGGTCTACTGACGGTCAACGGACTCGTCGCGGCAAACAACGTCATTATCCCGGTGCAGACCCAGTACTACGCGATGAAGGGCCTGAACAATCTCGTCAAGGTCATCAACATGATCCGGATGAAGCTCAACCGCGACTTGAAGATCCTGGGGCTGCTACCGACGTTCTACGACGGCCGGACGAATCTCGCCCGCGACATGCTCGACGAGCTACGTGTAGTGGGTGACCACCACGTCTTCAACAGCATTATTCGCAACACCGTGAAGCTAGGTGAGGCGCCGCTGGCCGGGCGACCGATCACGACGTACGCCGGCCAGTCGGACGCGGCGCGCAACTACCGCGACCTTGCCCGGGAGGTGATCGATCTTGGCCAGGCCTGACTTCCGCGCCGCCGCGGCCCGGCGACTGTCAGAGGACCGCGAGCTCTCGCCATCGATCATCAGCCTCATCTCGTCCGACAACGCTGGGCGGACCGTTGGGGTTCGCACGATCCCCGTCGACCGGATCGAGTCGAATCCGCAGCAGCCGCGCATGGTCTTTGACGTCGAAGCGCTGCACGAGCTCTCCGCGTCCATCCGCGAACACGGCGTCCTTCAGCCGATCCTCGTCCGGCCGCTTGGCAGCAACCGCTACCAGCTCGTCGCAGGCGAGCGCCGCTGGCGGGCGTCGAAAGAGGTCGGCCTCGCGACGATCCCGGCCCTCGTCGAGGAGCTGGACGACGATACGGCCTTGGAGATCTCGATCATCGAGAACCTTCAGCGCGAGGACCTGTCGCCGCTCGAAGAGGCGTCGATGTACGACCGGATGGTCCGTGAGCACGGCTACAGCATTCGAAAGCTGGCCGAGAAGCTCGGCAAGGACAAGGGCTACCTCGAGAACCGCCTCCGCCTGGCCGACGCCCCGGAGGAGATCCGCGAGCTTGTGTCTGTGCGCAAAGACACGTTGTCCCATGCGTACGAGCTCATGAAGGTCACCGACGAGAAGAAACGGCGCCGCCTGGCGGCCCGCGTTGCCAGCGGCGAGCTGTCGCTGGTCAAGCTCCGCGAGAAGATCGACGGCCGCCCCTCGAGGCGGCGACCTGCCGAGGAGCTCGGGGAAGAAGTCGAAGAGCTTCCGATCGAGAGCGACAGCAACGGCCACGCGCCCGAGATCCGGGATGAAGCCGAGACCGCGGCGGGCTGGACGGGTCAGCGTCAGGAACGCGCGACCTCGAGCCTCAACGACGACTCACTGGTCCAGGCGCGACACGACCTAGCGGATGCCGTCGAGGAGCTCGTTGGCGTCCTCCGGGCACCCGACGTGGTGCGCTCGATCCCCGAACTGGACCGAGCCAACCTCGCGAAATACCTGACGATCGCGAAGCTGAAGCTCGAGAACGCCATCGCGATGGTCCGGAGCGGCGACACCGGCAACTGAGCGCTCGCAACGACGCCAACAGCAAGAAGCCGGCACCAATGGTGCCGGCTTCCGTGATTCCTCCGGGTCAGCGCTCGGGTTTGCCCTTGGCCGCCTGAGCGCCAGCGGGCTCCGCGGCGACATCCTGGCCGTGGTTGTCGGTGGCGATCGACTTCACGTACTGGCCGTGGTTATCGAAGCCATCGGGCGTCGTTGCCTGGGCGGCCTCAGAAACGGTCTTGCCGTGATTGTCCGGGTGCTCAGCCGCTTGGTCGACGGCGGGCTCCTCGGCCGGCTTCTGCTCGTCGACGTTCTCGGGGGCCTGGACGACGGGCGCTGCCTCGGCAGGCGGCCCGGCGACGGGAACGGACTTTCCGGCGGCCTCGGCGGCGCGCTCGAGACCTGCATCCGACGCCGCTGGCATCGTGAGAGCCGAGCGCGCTGCGAGCGCCGCGCCCGCGCTGAGAGCGAGGACGGCGATTGCCACGACGACCACGCGGACATGCCTGATTGAGTGGGTCACGATAGACATACCTCCGTTGTAACGGTTCGCTCTGATAAACGACGTGGCTGGAGGTGCGTTAGGGGCGTGCGCCGATATTGGGACTCGATGGCAGCCCGACCGGTCCGGGCCGCGTCAGCCGAAGGCCGCCCATATCCAGGCGAGGCCGAGTGCGGCAATACCGACCGCCTCCACCTGCCAGGCCCGCTCCCGGCGGTCCGCTCCCCCACCCCGGCCCAGGGCGAGTCCCGCCATTGGAACGCACCCGGCGAGGGCGACCACCAGGACGCGGCCGGACGGCCCCTCGAGGACCAGCGCCGAGGCCAGTGCCGCAGCCACGACCACGCCGAGCAGCCCGGCCTCGACCACCCACGCGCGGCGAGGACCGAGTGCCGTCGCGATCGACGCCGTCCCCGCCGCCTGGTCGCGCTCGACGTCCGCAAGCGCGTTCCCGATCGCCAGCGCGGCGCCAGCCGCGACGGCTACGGGCAGGAGGATCCCGAAGACCGGCGGCAGCGTGCCTGTCGCCCCAAGCCAGCCAAAGACGGGCAGGATCGGGATCCCGACGGCGAACGGCAGCCACGACCAGGCGGTCCCCTTCAGCCGAAGGTCATAGGCGAGGCCGATCAGGATGACCACAATGGCGACGGCGACGGTCGGAGGACCCGAAGCGCTTGACAGCACGAGCCCCCCGCCGAAGCTAGCGACGGCGATCGCGCCGGCGATCGACGGGGAGAGGAGGCCCGATGCGATTGGCTTGCCGGGCTTGTGCCCCGCGTCGCGCGGCGCGTCCACGATGTCGTTCGTGGCTCCGATCCCGAACTGGAGCGCAGTCATCGCCAGCCCCAGCCTGACCGCGTCGATCGGTGCCGCGCCCGCAAGACACGCGACCGCCCCCGAGACGAGTCCATCAAGAATTGATGGGAACGGATGAACGAGGCGGACGAGGCCGGCAAGCCGAGCCCCGATGCCCGCGGTTTTCGCGGCGTCAGACGTAGACGATCTCGTCGAAGTTCGCGACGAGGTACGCGATGAGTCGAGCCCGACCATCGGTGACCTGCGAGCGGATCCCCGGAACGAGGGCGAAGAGGGTGATCGCCGGGACCATCACGTGGCCCTCCCGGTCGCGCCCGACGACCGCGGGTGGCCCGCCGCCCGAAGCGAACACGCGTTCGAATTCCGGTTCGCCCAGCCGAGCCGTCCGGCGGAAGTCCTCGATCACCCGGATCACGCCGCGGCGGATGGCCACATCCCGCATCAGCTCCGAAGCCCAGGCGTCGATCTGCTCGTCGCTCTGCTCCGCCAGGCGCTTGCGGTATTCCTTCGGATCGGCCGACAGGCCACTCGTCGCCAACGTCGCCTCCAGTGCAATCGGGACGGCGCCGAGTATGCCAGACCCGCCCGTCAGCCGGCCGACCGGACCGGTCGCGCTCCTTCCGGCCAGTCGTTGAAGACCTCGGTCAGCCAACGGCCGACGGGACCGGGCGGCGGGAAATCCGGGCGGTCGGCCACGAGGGCGTGGAGGCTCGCCCAGCAACGTTTGGTGAGCTCGTCGATAGCCTCCCGGCTCGGTCGTCCCTCGACGGACAAGGGCTCCCCCACCGCCACCGTCACCCGGCGGCCGAGCCGAAGCCAGCTGGTCCCGCTGATGGCGATCGGTACCAGCGGCAACCCAGATCGGAGGGCGAAGTAGGCGGGACCTTCCTGGAGTGGCAGGAGCTCGTGTTCGGACGCGTGAATGCGGCCCTCACCGGCGATCGCGAGGACGCCGCCCGACTTCAGGACCGCGCTGACCCGACGGGTCGCGTCGAGCAGGTCGTTCTTGCCCGGCCGATACGGGACGGTCGCCCGCGTCCAGGACATCAACCGGTTGCGGCCGCCGACTCCCATGTCATCTTCCTTCGGGCCGAAGAAATAGAGCCTCGGCCGGAAGGGCAGGATCGCCATGAGGACGAACGGGTCCGTCCAGTTCATGTGATTGAAGCAGTAGATCGCGGGGCCGGCCGGCAGGCGTTCGCGGCCCTCGAGCCGCGGCCGCAGGTAGGCGCGAATGACGAGCCAAGCGACGATGCGGCTGACCCAATAGCGGATCGTTCGGCGGACCGGGTGGAGCGGCGCGCCCGGCAGGCGATGTGGCGCGGCCATGCGCGGTTCGCGCGGCGGCCCATCGATCGCCACGGCGCGTCAGACGGTCGACGACTTGCGGCGCGAGCCGGGTGCGACGGTGGTGGTCTTGGCAGATCTCGCCGCGGAGGCGCCCGACGAGGCCTTCCTCGCGGCACCTCGTTTCGGGCTCGGCTCAGGCGGAAGCACCCTGCCGTCGACGGCCGCCAGTAGCTCGAGGGCGAAGCGGGCGATCCGGTCGGCCTTCTCGTCGGAGCCGTGGAGTACCTGCTGCTCGACCTGGAAGCTCAGCAGGCGGTGGTTGGCCTGGGTCTCGATCGACAGTTCGCCCAGCTGGACGCGGCTCCAGCGGATCAGCTTGCCCGTCGCCCGCGGTCCCTCGCCCGGGATATTCACCCTGACGTAGGTCGCGACGAGGCCGGCTGCCGTCGGGACGAAGATCGTGTAGCGAACGCCGGGCTCTTCTCCCCAGGCGACCCAGCATTGCGGATCCGGCTCGGCGCCGAGCGACCGCAGGACCGGGTCGACGGTCGCAGCGACCTTCACCGAGCCAGCCTCCTTGCTCGGGCTGGACGCCCGCCACTCGCTGAGCCGCATCGAACCTCCCCTCGCCTCGCGTCGTCGGTCGCGTCTCCGGTCGCCGCGACGACCGGCCGAGGCTAGCACAGTCGTGTACGGTTCCGATCGGAGGGTTGCGCCATGAAGGCCAACAGCAATCTCATCGGGTTCGGCCTGTTCTTCATCGTCTTCGGGGCGATCCTGCTGGGCGTACGCCAGGGCTTGATCCCGACCGACGTCGCCGAACGCACGTGGCAGCTGTGGCCGGTCCTGCTCATCGCCGCCGGGCTGTCGATGATCCTCGCGGGCCGGCCGGCGGCACGGCTCGGCGGCCTTGTGGCCGCGGTATGCCTCGGGGTGATGGCCGGCGGGCTCGTCGGCTCCGGGGCCGGGCTGCCGATCGGCTGCGGGGGAGACGAGGCGGGTATCGCATTCGGGCGGGAGTCCGGCGAGCTGCCCGATGGAGCGCGCGTCAGCGTCAGGTTCCAATGCGGTGAGCTGGCGGTCGACACCACTGAGGGCAGCAGCTGGGCCGTCGAGGGGGCATCCGAAGACGGCACGCCCCCGACCATCAGGCGAGACGGCGATGGCATCACCGTCGAGGCGGCCGACGGCGGACCCGCCTTCGGCCTTTCCGGAGCCCGCGAGCGCTGGGACATCACGCTTCCCACGGATCCGACGATCGAGCTCGACGTAGAGCTCAACGCCGGCTCTGGCAGGCTGACGCTCCCTCGCGCCAATCTGGCGTCGGTCGATGTCACCGTCAACGCGGGTTCGTTACGAATCGATCTGCGCGACGTGGCCGCGGCCTCGACGCTCGACGGAACTGTCAACGCGGGCTCCGCTGTCGTCTGGCTGCCCGACATGCCGCTCGAGGGCGATCTGACGGTGAATGCTGGCTCACTTTCGATCTGCGCTCCGGGCGATGTCGGCCTGCGGCTGACCACCGGCGACAACCCGATCTCGTCGAACAACTTCGACGACGAGGGTCTCGTCAGGTCGGGCGATGCCTGGGAGACGCCAGGCTTCGCCACTGCCCCGATCCGGATCGTGCTCGATGTCCAGGCGAACGCGGGCAGCGTGTCCCTGAACCCGCGCCAGACATGCGCGGGTTGACGAGGCGTCGATCGTGGATCCCCAGCTCCTCGCGCTTGCCTGCGGCGGGTTGATCGGCGGCATGATCCTTCTCGTCCGTGGCTTCGGCGGCTACCGCGAGGCCGCCCGGATCAGCGATACGTCGCCGTCCCGAATCTCCTCGATCGCGGTCGGCGAAGTCCTCGTGAGCGGCGTCGTGGAGGCCGCCGAACTGACGCTCGTCTCTCCGCTCCAAAGCGCCCCATGCGTGTTCTACCGGGCGCGGATCGACGACAAGGGTGACGACGACGCAACCGCCGCCTTCCACGAGGAGGCGGCGGTTGGATTCCGGATCCGCGACGAAAGCGGCGACCTTCGGGTGTTTCCGCGCGGCGCCCGGTTCGACGTCCCGGCCCGCTTCGAGGAGCGAACGGGCGCGCTCGGGGAGACGCCGCCCGGCCTCCGCATCAGATCGGGCCCGGCGTTCGGACCGGGCGAGGACCCCGAGTCCCAGATCGCGGCGCTTCTGACGGTCCGGCCGGCCGGAGACGGGCTGCCGGGAGACGACGGCGGCCGATGGCAGGGCTTCGCCTCCGCCCACCTCGGGGTCGCGCGGCGCGCGCGCAGGTACACCGAGGCACGGATCGAGCCGGGCGAGGTCGTCACGGTCATCGGCCGGGCGATGCCCTTCGATCAGCTCGAGGACCCCGAGGCCGCGAACGCTTATGACACGGCCCTATCGCTGGCGAACGACCCGGAGGTTGCCGCCGATCTGGAGGCGGCCCGGGCTGCCGGCACGCTCGCATCCGATCCGGAAGAGGCGTGGGGCAACGCCGCGATCCCGGGGTTCGGCATCGGGCGGCCCGTCCGTCAGCCAGAGCTGGACGACGCCGCCACCGATCTGCCGCTCGCGACGCCGGACGTCGCCGCCCGCTTCAAGCGAACGTTCGAAATCGCCCCGGACGCCCTGATCCTGGCCGCCTCGCCGGATGCGCCGCTCATCATCGCCCTCGGCACGCCGTCGGTCGCGGCCGGACGCCACGAGCGCCAGTTCCTCGTCGGGCTGCTGGGTGCCGTCGTCGCGATCGGCTCGGCGATGGCCATCGCCCTCATGTTGGGCAGGGGGCCCGGCGGATGAGGCCGGAATCCGTTGCCGCGGCCTTCGCCGTGGCCGTGGTGATCGTTGTCGTCGTCTTCCTCGTCCTCTCGACCTACAACTCGGTCGTCGCCCTGCGGCTCCGGATCGACAAGGCCTGGGCCAATATCGACGTGGTGCTCAAGCAGCGCTTCGACCAGCTGCCCAACCTCGTCGAGGCCGTCCGCGGCGTGATGGCATGGGAGCAGGAGGTCCTGACGGAGGTCGCCGCGGCGCGGGCCGCCTACTCGCCCGCGGCAGCGATCCCGCAGCAGGCGGCGACGTCGGCCGCGACGTCAGCGGCGGTTCGATCCCTGTTTGCCGTCGTCGAGCGCTACCCGGAGGTCAAGTCCGCGGGCAACGTGATGGCGCTCCAGGAGGAGATCGAGCGGCTCGAGGAGATGATCGCCGACCGCCGCGAGCTCTACAACGACCAGGTCTACCGCTACAACGCGCGGATCGCCCAGTTGCCGGCACTCGTGCTGGCTGTGCTCCTTGGCTGGCGATCGCGTCCGTTCTTCGAGGCGTCCGAGGCGGATCGAGCCCGGCCAGAGACGAGCCTGGAGACGAGATCGTGACCGCAACTCCAGCGGCTCTTCCTCGTCCGGCACGGCGAGACGGAATGGTCCGCGAGCGGACGCCATACCGGCTGGACCGACATTCCGCTCAACGAGAACGGTCTCGAGCAGGCGCAGCGGCTTGGCGAGCGGCTTGCCGGATACACGCTCAAGGCAGTCTTCTCGAGTCCCCTGTCTCGCGCCCGCGAAACGTGCCGGATCGGCGGGCTCGGTGACGTCGCCGTCATCGACGCGGACCTCCGCGAATGGAACTACGGCGAGTTCGAGGGCCTGACGACCGACGAGATCCGAGAGGAGGTCCCGGACTGGACGATCTGGACCGCCCAGATCACCCGCGGTGAGTCCTTGGTTGACGTCGCGCGGCGAGTCGATCACGTCATCGCGCGGGCCCTCGACGTGGACGGTGACGTGGCGATCTTCGGACACGGCCACTGCCTGCGGATCCTTGCGGCTCGCTGGCTAGGCCTGAAGCCCGACGCCGGCGCGCTGTTCGAGTTGTCGACCGCGACGATCTCGCGACTCGGCTGGGAGCGCGAGCGGCGGGTGATCGAGCTGTGGAACGGGGCAGCCCACCTCGGGATCGTCTGACGGTCGGACCATGGACGTGATCCTCGAGATCGCCGTCGGTCTGATCGCGCTGTGGGCGTTTCTCCTTGTTCTGCTCTGGGCGTTTCGGCCGAAGGACGTGTCGGCGCCAGAGCTGATCGGGCTGATCCCCGACGTCCTGCGGCTCCTGCGTTCCGTCATCGGGGACAGGTCGGCGCCAATCGACGTGCGGCTCGTCCTGGTCGGACTCCTTGCCTGGATCCTGTCGCCGATCGACCTGATCCCGGAATTCATCCCCGTTCTCGGGCCGCTGGACGATGTCATCGTCGCCGTGGTCGCGATGCGCTACGTGCGCCGGCGCGTCGGGATCGAGGACCTCCGACGACGCTGGACGGGTACCGACGACGGATTCGCGCTCTTGAGCCGGGTGATCGGCGGAGGATAGGCAACGAAGGTACAATGTGCGTCCGCCCGACAGTCGGGCGTCCCCCGCGTGGTCGATGGTTCCTCTCGAACCGGCCGTGCGTCGGCCGACCAGGTTCGAGAAGAAACAAGAGGCAACATGTCCAGCGGGACTGTCAAGAAGCTCGTAGCCGATCGCGGCTTCGGCTTCATCACTGCCGACGACGGCAAGGACTACTTCTTCCACCGCGGCGCCCTCGAGGGCGGGCTCGATTTCGATCGACTCGTCGGTGGTGAGAAGGTCGACTTCGAAGTCGAGGCGAGCCCGAAGGGGCCGCGCGCCGTGAAGGTGCGCGAGGCGTGACAGACGAGCGAACCCGTACGCAACCGGCCACGATGACGGTGCCGCCACGGCCCGGCGTCACGCCGCGGGCGCCCGAGCCGCTCAAGCACGTCATCGCTGAGTACAAGCACCAGGCACAGACGATCACCTGCGTCTGTGGCTGGCACGGCTCCAGTGCTTCTCCCGACGGCCGCTCTTCCGAGTGGAGCGCCCACGTGGCAGCGAACCGAACGAAGCCGCGCTGACGACGGATCGAACAACGCGAAGCCCGGGCCCGCAAGGGACCCGGGCTTCTTCGTTTCAGCCGGGCCAAACTGGCCAAATACTCACCCCGGGAATGCTGGGCGTGGTGTCTGCCGCTTATGGGTCCAGCCAACGACGGAATCAGCCGTGAGGGGCTAATTCCGCCGAGAAATGGCCTCGGGAGGGCCGCAGGAGGCCGACTCCACCTGGGCTAAGAGCCCAAGGGGAATATTTGGCCAGATAGACCGCGCTCAGCCCTTCGTGAACTTGAGCTGGAACTCCATCGTCCCGTGGTCGGCGATCGAGAGGACTGCGAACGATGTCGGGCGACTGATCGAGTAGTCGGCGAAGAGGATGTCGATCGAGCCGGTCACGGTCACGACGTCGTCGGAGAGCAGGGCCTCCACGGGGATCTCGACGGACTTCGTCACGCCGTGGATCGTCAGGTCGCCGGTTGCGGTGGCGTTGATCACCTGGCCGTCGACCGGCGCGGAGCCGAGATCTATCGGCTGGGTCAGGCTGAATGTCGCCGTCGGGAACTGGCCGGTTTCGAGGGCCTGGCGGCGGAGCTGCCCGTCCCGCTGTGACTTATCGCTCTGGAGCGTGGAGAGGTCCGCGCTCATCTCGACGGCAGTGATCTGGCTGCCGGCCAGGGTGAGGCTGCCCGTGACGTCCGGCGTCCGCCCGACGGCCGTCGCGGCGCCGACCGTCGCGAGCTCCTCATCGACGCGATAGCCCACGAACGAGCCCGAGAAGTCGCTGAACGAGCCGACCGACGAATCGACGTTCCACGTCCCGTCGAGCCCGGTCCCGGTCGTCGATGAGGATGCTGTCGCGGCGGCGCTCGCCGCGGGATCGGCGGACGCCTCGCCTGTGGCCGTCGTGGCGCTCGGCGTCGGTGACGCGTTCGACAGCCCAACGGCCGCCGGCGCCGGCTCGCGGAGGAAGAGGTACGAGAAGCCCATAGCTCCACCCGCGACCAGGGCGACGACGACCGCGCCCAGCCCGATGGCGAACCATCGGTTGCGCAGGAACGGCGGCCGGGTGTTGGATCGATCGACTGGCATCGGCGAGGTCACGATGATCTCCTATCGGGCGGTTGTCCCGGCGACATTCCGCCGCGAGGTGCTTCCATTCCAGCCGCTCCGCCTGAGAGTCGTCTGAGAAGGATCTCAGCGACGGACTCAGGCCGTCGCGGAATCGGTGGACGGCAGGCGGACGCGGAACTGGGCGCCCCCGCCCTGACGGTTCGACACCTCAATCGAGCCTTGGTGGCGATCGACGATCCACTTGGCGATCGCCAGCCCAAGACCCGTGCCGCCCGACGGTGCGCCGCTCGCTCGCCAGAAGCGCTCGAAGACGTGGGGCATGTCCTCCGGCTTTACGCCGCGTCCGTTGTCCTCGACGTCGAGCAGCGCGGAACCGCCCTCTCGGCGCACCGCGACGCGGACATGACCACCCGTCGGACTGTGGCGGATCGCGTTGTCGACCAGGATGAAGACGAGCTGGCGGAGCCGCGCGGCGTCGCCCTCGACGATCGCCGGCTCCGGATCGACCTCGACGCTGACGTCCTTCGCGCTGGCCGGCTTCGCAAGCGACGAGGCGGCCGCCGCGGCAACGTCGCCGAGATCGAGCGGCAGTCGGTCGAGCGAGATCGCGCCGGAATCCGATCGGGCGAGGAGGAGCAGGTCGTCGACGAGTGAGGTCAGGTGCTCTACCTCCGCTCCGATGTCGTCAAGGGCGTCGCCCACCGCGCCGACCGGTTCGTCCGCGTGGCGCCGGAGGTGCTCGAGCGAGGCCCGGACGACGGTGAGCGGCGTACGCAGCTCGTGGCTCGCATCGGCCGCGAACTCGCGCTGGCGGCGCGAGGGCCAGCCGCTGGGCGGCAAGCGACTCGCGGATCGGGACGAGTGCCCGCCGGGCGTAGACCGCTCCGAAGCCGAGCGCTACCAGGACGACGACGGCGCCGCCGAAGAGCAGGACACGGAGGATCGCGTTAAGGGTGGTCTGCTCGGCCGTCCGATCGCCGATCACCTGGACATAGACGGAGCCGACGTTTGTCTCGATCCGCTCGGTCAGGACCCGCAGCGGGGTCTCGCGAACGGTGGCCAGCCTGACGTCCCGTTTCGACGAGGCGCATGCGTCGATCGACGCCTGGATGGGCAGTCCGTCGGGAATCGGCGGCGGATGCCGGCCGACGGCCTCGCCCTCCCTGTTGAGAACCATCGCAAACGTGCCCGAACCGGCACCGCCGAAGATGAAACCAAGCCCGGGCTCGTCGACGTCCGGCCGGATGCCACGCAGCTGGTCGATCCGGTTATCGAGCTGCCTGAGTCCCTGCGCCTCTAGCGTTCGGGCGGCGATGAAGTACAGCGCCGCGCCCAGGACGACGAGGACGGCGAGGGTGCTGAGGCCGCTCCACGCGACCAGGCGCCAGCGGACACGGCGGATCAGCCGGCCGTCGGTGGCGAGTGCCTCGCTCTCGGCGGCGTCATCGGCGCCCGTACGTGGGGCGCCGTCAGGCATCGCTCAGCCGGTAGCCGACGCCCCGTACCGTCTCGATCCGGCTGCCGACCTCACCGAGCTTCGTCCGCAGGTAATGAACGTAGGCGTCAACGGCGTTCGGCGTGACCGCGACGCTGAACGGCCAGGCCTGGTCGAGAAGCTGGTCGCGGGTCAGCGTCTGGCCCGGATGACGGAGCAGGCATTCGAGCAACGAGAACTCGCGCGGGCTCAGGTCCACGTCCCGACCGCCGGCGGTGACCCGTCGCGATGTCTCGTCGAGGCTGATCGGGCCGACTGCCAGCACGGGTTCAGGCCGCCTCGGCCCGGCCGCCCGCCGCGACAGCGCCCGGAGGCGGGCGGCGAGCTCCTCGAAGGCAAAGGGCTTGACGAGATAGTCGTCCGCCCCGGCGTCGAGGCCCGTGACCCGATCGCCGACCGTGTCGCGAGCGGTGAGCATGAGGATCGCGATGTCGGGCTGCGTCCGGCGGATGCGTCGCGCGACGTCGAGGCCGGAGATGTCGGGCAGACCGACGTCGAGGATGACGACGTCGATCCCGGCGGCGTCCTCCGCGATCGCGGCGCCCGTCTCACCGTCGTGGGCGACGTCGACGACGTGGCGGTCTTCTTCGAGCAACCTCTTGAGGACCCGGGCGAGGCGTTCGTCGTCCTCGACGATGAGGAGGTGCATCCGATGTTCTCTTTCTCTATCCGACGATCGTGGCGGTGGGGTCAGCCGACGCCACAAAGCGCAGGCTGGTGATCATAGGACGCAGGATGCGAGGACTCCCTGAGAGGCGGATGAGAAGCGGCTGAGGATCTCCGCTCAGCTCCCCGACCCGTTCGCGAGGGCGATGAGCTCGCTCGCCGCGTTGATCGGGATCGCAAAGCCGAGGCCTTCGGCGTTGCCGGCGACCGCGGTACTGATCCCCACGACCGCCCCGCTGGCGTCGAGGAGCGGGCCGCCGCTGTTGCCGGGATTGATCGCCGCGTCGGTCTGGATCAGGTCGTGGAGCTGCGTCGGCCGGCCCGTCTCCTCGTCCGTGACGGTGATATCGCGGCCGGTCGCCGAGATGATTCCCTTCGTCACCGTTTCGGTATAGGTCCCGAGCGGGCTGCCGATCGCGATCGCGGTCGCGCCTGCCTGGAGCGTGGTCGAGTCGCCGATCGTCGCGGGGACCAGGCCGGTCGCCTCGATCTTGATCAGCGCGAGGTCGTTGTCCGGTAGCTCCTTCACGACCGTGGCCGGGTACTCAGTGCCGTCGGACAGCGCGACCGTCAGCGAGGAGCTGCCTTCGACGACATGCTTGTTCGTGAGGATGTAGCCATCGGCCGAGAGGATGACGCCGGAGCCGACGCCCGTCGACGGCACCGAGAAGGGCGACATGCCCCGGATGGAGACGCCGCTGGTCGTGATCGTGACCACCGACTGGCGGGCAGTCGCGACGACAGCGGTGATGTCGTCCGTGCCGGATCGAGTACCGGTGACGACGGCGTTCGGCGTCGTGGCAGCGGAGGCGGGCCCGGAGCCGCCGACGGCCACCGAGACGAGTGCTGCTGTCGAGGCTGAAGCAAGGGTTGCCGACAGGATGCACGCGGCAACGACGGTGCGGAAGCCGCGACCGCCCGGGCGCCGGGCCGAGGATGCGTCAGCCGGGCCGGAGTGACCGGAGGCGGCGCCTGGTGCAGACGTAGCGGACGGCGTCGGCGGGTCGACGATCGCGTGCCAGGACGTCCGGGCCGGCTCGGCGCGCTGGGAGTCGGTCGGGTTCGTGTCGAGCGGGTTCACTGGAGCTGCCTCCTGGGAGTCAGGTGCCTCGCCGTCGAGGCTTCGCGGTATGTGACTTCAGGTAAGCAACTCGGCCTGAGAAGACCGTGAGAAATCCCGCGGACGCTCCTCAGCCGGTCGTCGACGGGCTACCCGACGGGCTCGGCTCACCGGCATCGTCGTGGTCGGACGGCCCGCCGCGGAACCGCCCATTGCCCGCCCGGATCGCGGTGGCGTCGAACGAACCGTCGGCATTGGGTCGGCCCGCGGCGATGAGCCGCATCCCGACGGTGACGTCGCCAAGAGCCGCTGCCCTGTTGCCGGCGACCCCGAAGGTCGTGTCGGCGTCGACGTTGATCGTGAGGCTCGAACCGTCCCGCTGCTGGATCGTGATGGTCGACGCAGTCACGGCGGTGACCGTCCCGCCCACCCGCGCGGCCTTGATCGTCACCGTCGACGCGGTGAAGGAATCGCCCGTGCCCGCGCTGCCCGTCGCGACAATCCTCGATCCGACGACGACATCCGATCGGCTCGCGGCGGCGCCGCCCAGGCGGTAGGTCGTCGAGTTCGTCGTGGTGATGGTGTGGCTCGCGCCGTCGCGACCGGTGACGGTGACGCTGTCAGCCGTGACGGTGGTGACCGTCCCGCCGATCCTCGGCTGGACGACGTCGATCGCCGTGATCGTGAACGTTCCGTCACTCGCCCGACTCTGCCTGAGGCGGATCTCGTCGCCGACCGCCAGGTCGCTCGCCGCGATCGTCTCGCCGTCCCTCGTGATCGTCGTCGACGACGTGATGGCGATCGTGCGGGTCCAGCCGTCCTCGGTCTCGAGGCCAAGGTTCGAGCCGTTGATCGAGGTTATCGTGATCGGACCGAACCGGCCCCGCCCACCGACGTCGTCGCGGCCGAAGGCCTTCCACGGCCCGTTGTCGGGTGAGCCTGGATCGCCGCTCGCCTGCGGCTGGGTGGTCGCACCGGGGCCTGCCGGCGATGCCGAGGGCGACGCACCCATCGTCACGGCGGCGCCTACGACGATCGCCAGGATCGCGCCGACGAGGATGACCGCCCGACGGAGGTTTCGTCGTGGCAGGTGCTCACTGAAGCTGAATCTCGGGTTCGGTCATCTGGAGCTCCATTTCGTCGGCGGGTGGAGGCGCGGGATGTTCCGCCCAACGATCAGACGTGATTCTTCGAGTGTCATGAGAACCGACGGCCGGCTCTCAGAAAGGACCCACCGCCGCCGCTCGTTGCGACGACGGTGAGCCCGAGGACGAGGGGGAGGAGGAGCCCTCGAAGGGGAACGTGCTGGGATCGATCGAGCGATCCTCGCGCCGTGGCGTGAGAAACGTCTGAGACACAACGGGAGTGTGCCGACATCGATGCCGGTGGCGTTGAGTCGAACTTGAGTAGGGCGCGAACCGTCGCGCCGATGGGTCAGCCCTCGATCGGGCCCTCGGGCGAGCCCGGCGAGGCGTCTGCCTCTTGCTTGGCTGCGTGGGCAAGATCAAGCTCGGCGGCGGTCGCCTTCTCCAGGTGGCTCCCGACTTCGGCAATCTCGGCAGCGAGGCGCTCGCGTTCCGGGTCCTCGGGTTCGAGGCCCCGCTTCGCCTCCTCGAGGGACTTCAGCCTGTCGGTCCCCGCGATCACGGCATCGGACGTCGTTCGAAGGTCGTCCTCGGTCTCGGACATGCCCCTCACCTCATCGTCTGCGGTCGCCAGCGCTCAACCGGAGGCGACCCAATGGCCATCCCGGTACACATACCATACGACGAAGGGCTCGTTGGAGAGGTCCCGGGGCCTGACCACGGCGCCCGGATACGACTCGCGCAATCGCCGTTCGAGCTCGCCGGCCTCTGTGGCGCCGCCGTCCATGAATCGTTCCACCTCGCCGACGAACGCGGGGTCGTCGGCCGGGTTCAGAAAGAGCGCGGGACCTTTCCCGCGCGTCCGCAGGGGTTCCACCTTGCATAGCGTGCGAGCGAGGGCGACAGGATCGCGGCTGGCGCCGTGCGGTTCGATCTTGCAGGCTCATCGCAAACGGCCCCCACGGCCTAGCGTCCGGCTCGCTCTCCCTCCTCCGGACGCGGCGCGGGTCCGTGGATCAGCTCGAACCCGGTCGTGTTCGACAGGACCTCGACGGAGCCGTCGCTGAGGGCGAGGTCAAGCGAGCCGCGGCCCGCCCGCAGGTTCCGGATTGTAAGTGCGGGTAGCCAGTCCGGCAGCGCCGGGTTGACGTAGATCCGCGAACCGTCGCTGTCCGACATTGCGTGGACGCCGGCCAGGATCGCGATGAACCGGAAGATCGATCCGGCGGCCCAGGCTTGCGGGACGTTGGCCCCCAGGTACTGGACCGGGAAGCTAGCTTCGTGGCGGGGCAGCCCGGCGAACAGTTCCGGGAGGCGGTAGGCGACGAGCCGTTCCGCGGCGTCGAACATCCCCTTGGCCACCTTGGCGGCCTCGGCGTCGAAGCCGTAGCGCCGGAACCCGCCGGCAATCATGGCGTTGTCATGGGGCCAGACCGTGCCCGTGTGATAACTGAACGGGTTGTACGCCGCGTGGTCCGATGAGAGCGTCCGGATGCCCCAGCCCGACCACATGTCGTCGGCCAGGAGACGCTTCACCACGCTGCCCGCCCGCTCCTTCGGGACGATCCCCGACTGGAGCAGATGGCCGGCGTTCGACGCCACCGTTCGGATCGGCTCCTTCTTCCCGTTGAGGCCGAGGTAGTACGTCCCCTCCTCCTCCCACCAGAACCGCTCGTTGACGCGGTGGAACAGCTCAAGGGCCTGCCGACGGAGCCGCCGGGCATCTGTCGGCCGGTCGAGGATGTCGTAGATGCCGGCCATCCGCAGCTTCGCGTCGTATACGTAGCCCTGGAGCTCGCACAGGGCGATCGGCAGCGGCGCCAGCGTCCCGTCCACCTCCGGGATCGCATCGCCCGCATCCTTCCAGCCCTGGTTGTAGTGGCCGTGAGACGAGCGGGTCTTGTACTCCTGGAAGCCGTCCCGGTCCCGGTCTCCGTGCCGGTCGATCCAGCGGAGTGCCGCCTCCGCGTTCGGCAGATAGCGCCTCAGCACGGCCTCGTCGCCGAGCCACTGGAACAGGTACGACAGGACGATGAGGTAGAGGCTCGTCGCGTCATGGGTCCCGTAGTAGGGCGTGTACGGCAGGATCCCGAGCTGGGCCAGCTCCCCGTGGCGAATCTCGTGCGGGATCTTGCCCGGCTCCATGTCCCGTTCTGGGTCGTCGTCCGTCGCCTGCATCGCCCCGAGGCGGCGCAGCGCTCCGGAAGCGAATTCCGGATAGCCGGAGATCGCCTGCATCGACACGATCAGCGTGTCGCGGCCGAAGATCGTCACGAACCAGGGAACCCCGGCGGCCGGGATGTAGACGCGGCGCTCGAACGTCGGATCCTCGAGTCGGAGGGCCTCCATGTCGCGGACGGCCTGGTCCCACGCCCGCCGGACGGTCGCGTTCGGCGTCTCGATCGTCACCTCGGGAAGGCGCGGGCTGTTGCCGGCGAGCGGGACTTCGACAGCGTTGCAGGCGAGGGTGGCCGGTCGGCGGCGGGCATCGGCGCTTGTGACCGGCAGCCACTTGAGGCAGGTATGCCAGACGGCCTTGGGCGCGATCCGGGCGACGAAGACGAGACTGCCGTTGGCGAACTGCGGCGGCGAATCGGGCCGGTCGACCGCGACGATAAGCTCCCTCCGGAAGTCGCGGTTGACGTACTCGGAGCGGAGCTCGCGGCGGGAACGGAACCAGCGCGAGTTCAGCTGGCCGCGGCGAACCAGGGCGTCGCGGCGGACATCGAAGATGTCGGCGAAGTCCGACTCGATCTGGACCTCGATCGTGAGGCGGACGGGACGGCGGCCGTAGTTGACGATGTCGAGGTCTTCGTGGACGCCGCCCGAGACGGTCCGGTCGAGGCGGATCGACAGCGAGTGGCGCTCGACCTTCCCGACGTCGTCCAGGAGTGCATCGTTGGTGAACTCGAAGCGCGCCGAGAAGAACTGGATCGGGGCGGAGTTGAGTAACACGGGGCGGCGGCCGTTGATTCGGAGCTCGTAGCCCGAGATGAACCGGGTGTCGCGGGTGAAGAAGCCGTCGTCGACCCCGCCGAGTATGCGGCCGTCCGGCTGGCAGACGATGAAGCGATCGTCCCGATTGATCGTGATCGCGGTGGGACCGACCTGCACCGGAAACGTCACGTCTCGAATGATAGGTTCCCGGGGACCCGCCTGTTCCGGCCCGGAAGGGGCTTAGGAGTTCTCGGCGACCTGTTCGGTGGCGATCGTCCAGACGGACGCTGTGACTGCGCCCTGGAACTCGTTGCCCGCGTCTAAGGGCATCTCGATCTCGAAGCAGAGCGCGTCGCGCTGACCAGGTGCAAGGAGGCGGTCGCCTGCGTGTCCACCGATCCGGGGATCGCCGAAGCCCGCCGAGGTCGCGCCGAGTTGTCCAGCGTAGAGCGTCGATCCGTCGAAGGAGTCGCATGAGGCCTCGGGGCTCGAGGGATCGGACGCCTTGATCACGACCCAGACGACGTCTCGGAGGCCCTTGCCGTCGCCGTCAACGCTGCTACTCGTGAGCGTGTAGCGCAAGGGCTGGCCGCCCGTGTTTTCGACGATGTGGCGGCCACGCGTCGCCGCACCAGGGGCGAGGCCGCCGATCGGGATGTTGAGCGTGATGCGATCGCCGCCCTCGACGCCGCGGGCGCCGTTCGGGCCGCCCGTGTGGCCAGTGGCCGGGAAGAGGTTCGGTGCCGCCGAGACGGCGGCCGCTGCGCCGACGAGCAGGAGCGTAAACGCGAGGAAAACAGAGGTCTTCTTGCGCCTGCGGGCTGGTCGCGTTTCCACGGCTGTAGTCAACGCCCGGAGGCCGTGCGGGCGGAACACACGGTTGGATGAGACGAAGTCGGGCGATGGTCCCGAAGCGGATACGACCGATGCAGTAGGCCGGCGGCGGCGCGTGCTCGCCTCGCATGAAATGCGATACTCGATCGCGATGAGGCCGCGGCGCCCGAGTCGGCGCGACGCGTGAGGCCCGGCGCTGGAGGAGGATCTACGTGGACGGTGACTTCTTCTCCGACGTTGCGGGACCGATTGCCTTCGGCGGGGTCGACTCGACCGACGCGCTGACCTTCAAGGTCTACGAGCCGGATCGGCTCGTGCTCGGGAAGCGGATGGAGGATCAGCTCCGGATCGCCGTCTGCCTCTGGCACTCATTCAACTGGCCCGGCTCCGACGTCTTCGGCGTGGGCACGTTCGACAGGCCGTGGCTCGAGCCCGGGCTCGACCCGATGGCCGCCGCGACCGCCAAGCTCAGCGCGGCGTTCGAGTTCATCTCGAAGCTCGGCGTGCCGTTCTTCTGCTTCCACGATCGCGATGTCGCGCCCGAGGGCCGGACGTTCGCCGAGACCCGCGCGAACCTCGACATGATCCTCGCCCAGATCGAGGCCCACATGGCCCGGACCGGCGCGCGGCTCCTATGGGGAACGGCCAACCTGTTCAGTCATCCCCGCTTCGCCGCCGGCGCGGCCACCAACCCCGATCCGGAGGTGTTCGCCTACGCCGCGGCGCAGGTGAAGCTCATGCTCGAGGCCACGAAGCGACTCGACGGCGCGAACTACGTGCTGTGGGGCGGACGAGAAGGCTACGAGACGCTGCTGAACACGGACCTCGCACGCGAGGAACGGCAGCTTGCGCGGTTCCTGACGCTCGTCGCCGAGCACAAGCACAAGATCGGCTTCAAGGGCACGCTCCTCCTCGAGCCCAAGCCGCAGGAGCCGACGAAGCATCAGTACGACTACGACTCGTCGACCGTGCACGGCTTCCTGGTCCGCCACGGGCTCGAGCGCGAATACCGGGTCAACATCGAGGCGAACCACGCCACCCTCGCCGGCCACAGCTTCCACCACGAGGTGGCGTACGCGATCGCCAACGGGATCTTCGGCAGCATCGACGCGAACCGGGGCGATTACCAGAACGGCTGGGACACCGACCAGTTCCCAAACTCAGTGGACGAGCTGGCGCTCGCCCTCTACGAGATCATCCGGAGCGGCGGCTTCACAACGGGCGGCTTCAATTTCGATACCAAGTTGCGCCGCCAGAGCCTGGATCGGACGGACCTGTTCCACGGCCACATCGGCGGGATCGACACGCTGGCCCGGGCCCTACTCGTTGCTGCGGGCATGATCGAAGCGGGGACACTCGAGCGGCTCCGGGAGGAGCGCTACGCCGGTTGGAGCGACGAGCTCGGGCGGTCGATCTTCGCCGGGGACGCGTCGCTCGCCTCGCTCGAAGGGCAGGTCGCGGCGGGCGGGATCGATCCACGACCGTCGTCCGGGCGCCAGGAACTGCTCGAGAACCTCGTGAACCAGCAGATCTGGGCCGTCGATCAGGCCGCACGGGTCAAGACCGGCGCCGGTCGCTGACCCGGTGGGCCACGTCCTCGGGATCGATGTCTCGACGACGGCGACAAAGGCCGTTCTGATCGACGAGTCGGGGGTCGTCCACGGGGTGGGGGCGTCGGAGTACGGTTTCGAGGTGCCCCAGCCGCTCTGGAGCGAGCAGGAGCCAGGCCTGTGGTGGGACGGCGCCGTCGCGGCCATCCGGTCGGTCCTCGCGTCGAGCGGCGTCGCGGGCGACGGACGTGTCCGCCATCGGCTTGACCGGCCAGATGCACGGCGCGGTGCTGCTCGATCGGGTGGGCGAGACCCTGCGGCCGGCGATCCTCTGGAACGACCAGCGGACGGGCGCCGAATGCGAGGCGATCCGCCGTGCCGTTGGTCCGGAGCGGTTGATCTCGATCACCGGCAACGATGCGCTCACTGGTTTCACGGCCCCCAAGCTCGTCTGGGTCCGCGACAACGAGCCGGAGGTCTGGAGCCGGGTCGCTCACGTCCTGCTGCCGAAGGACTACCTCCGCTTGCGCCTCACCGGCGACTACGCCATCGACAAGGCGGACGGTGCTGGCACGTTGCTGTTCGACCTGGCCGCCCGCGACTGGTCGCCGGAGGTCCTCGAGGCGCTCGAGATCGATCCGGCGTGGCTGCCCGCGACGTTCGAAGGGCCGACCGTCACGGGATCGATCACGGCGCCGGCGGCCGCGGCGACGGGCCTCCGGGTGGGCACGCCGGTCGTCGCCGGTGGCGGCGACCAGGCCGCGAACGCCGTCGGGCGTCGGCGCCGTCACGGAGGGAATCGTCGCCCTGTCGCTGGGGACGTCTGGCGTCGTCTTCGCGACGACGAACCGACCGCTGTTCGAGCCCGCCGGCCGGGTCCATGCGTTCTGCCATGCCGTGCCCGACCGTTGGCACATGATGTCGGTCATGCTCTCGGCGGCCGGCAGCCTGCGCTGGTTCCGGGATGCCCTGGCGCCGGGCATGGAGTTCACCGATCTCGTCGCTCCTGCCGCGGAGGTGCCCCCGGGCAGCGACGGCCTGGTGTTCCTTCCCTACCTCACCGGCGAGCGCAGCCCTCACCCGGATCCCCTCGCCCGCGGCGCCTTCGTCGGATTGACCGTCGCCCACGACCGACGCCACCTGACCCGGGCGGTCCTCGAGGGTGTCGCATTCGGCCTGCGTGATGGGCTCGACCTCATGATCGGCGCCGGCATGCCCGCCCCGGGCCAGATCCGCGCCTCTGGCGGCGGAACGGCGAGCGAGCTCTGGCGCCAGATCCTCGCCGACGTCCTCGGCACGGAGATCGCAACGGTCAACACGTCGGAGGGCGCGGCGTACGGCGCAGGTCTGCTCGCAGCGGTCGGCGCGGGCTGGTATCCGTCAGTCGAGGCTGCGGCCGCGGAGCTGGTCAGCGCGACGCCGGTCGCGGCGCCGGGTCCGGACGAGGAGCGCTACGCCGACTCGCTGGAGGTCTATCGCGGCCTCTACCCGGCCCTCGCCCCGACGTTCCACCGGAGCTGAAAGGCGCCGCTGTGCTCAGGCGTGGAGCTCGGCCAGCTCCTTCTCGGTGACCTCGCCGGGCTTCTTGCCCATGATGATCATCGCCAGAACCTCGTCCTTCGTGACGGAGCCCTTGTCGACCGTCCCGACGACCTTGCCCTGAAGCATGACCGTGATGCGGTCGGCCAGGTCGAATACGTCATGGATGTCGTGGCTGATCAGGAAGATGCCGATGCCATCCTCCTTGAGCTGGGCGACGAGCTCGTGGACCTGCGTGGTCTCGGCCGGGCCCAATGCCGCGGTCGGCTCGTCCATGATCAGGACCTGGGCATTGAAATGGATCGCCCGCGCGATCGCGATCGCCTGGCGCTGGCCGCCCGACAGCGACTTCACCGGCAGTCTTGAAGTTCCGGAACCGCGGGTTCAGGCGGCCCATGACCTTGCGCGTGGCCGATTCCATCGCCGCGTCGTCGAGGTTGCCGACCCTCGTCCTGAGCTCGCGCCCAAGGAACACGTTGGCCGCCGCGTCGACGTTATCGGCAAGCGCGAGTGTCTGGTAGATCGTCTCGATGCCGAGCGCCTTGGCGTCGCGCGGGTTGCCGATGGTGACCGGCTGTCCGTTGATCAGGACCTCGCCCGAGTCGGCCGGATGCGCGCCCGACAGCACGCGCATCAGCGTGGACTTTCCCGCGCCGTTGCCGCCGACGAGCCCGATGACCTCGCCGGCCCGCAGGTCCACGCTGACCTGGTCGACCGCATGGACGCCGCCGAACGCGACGCGGATGTCGCGCATTTCGACGATCGGGCCGGCGACGGGAGTCGGGGCGGGTTCGGCGGCCGCGCCAGCCGTTGGGCCCTGCGGCGGGGGCTGGTTCGAGGGGGTCATGTCGCCCATCGTCATGGCTGATCCTCTCTCAACTCGACCGGCGCCGGAGGATCGTGTCGAGGCCGACCGCGGCCACGAGCACCAGACCCACGACGATGTCCTGGATCGGCGAGTCGACCTTCAACAGGACCATGCCCGATTGCAGCGACTGCATGACGACCGCACCGAGAACCGCTCCGGGGATCGTGCCGATCCCGCCCGCGAACGATGTCCCTCCGATCACCGCCGCGGCGATGACGTACAGCTCGCTCTGGGTGCCCAGGCTGACGGTCGCGGCATTGAGGCGGGCTGACAGGACCGCCCCGCCGATCGCGGCGAGGATGCCCATCAGGACGAAGGTCATCAGGATCGTCCGGCGGGTGTTGATACCGGCGAGCGCGGCGGCCTCGGGGTTGCCGCCGATCGAGAAGACGTACCGTCCGAACCGGCGGCGCGTGGCGATGAAGGTCATGACCACGGTCGTCCCGATGGCGATGACGACGGGAATCGCGATGCCGGTGGGAATGATGAGGCCGCCTTCCGGGATCGGGATGTTGTTCTGTTGGGCAAATTGCTGGGCCAGCTGATCGGGCCATGGGTAGCTATTGGCGAGCATGACCGCCCCAACGACGATTGCGCAGCCGAGTACCGCCAGCAAGGCGTCCGCCCAGGTTGGCCGAAGCGGGAAGCCGTACCGACGCCGGCGGCGGCGGCTCGCCACCAACGTGTAGATGATCCCCGCGATCGCGAGGCCACCGACGACCCAACTCAGAGTTTCGCCGAGGGACCCCTTCGGGCCACCCCCGATCAATCCGAAGATGTTGTCCATCGGGGCGATGGTCTGGCCGCGAGCAAGCTGGAAGGACAAGCCGCGCCAGATCAGCAGGCCGCCGAGGGTGACGATGAACGACGGCACGCCGATGTAGGCGATGATGAAGCCCTGGACGCCGCCGATGAGCGCACCCAGGGCGATCCCGGCGGCGAGGGCGATGATCCAGGTATAGGGCTGATCGAAGCCGAGACCGAACGTCTTCGGGATCCACTCGGCCTGGAGCATCGCCATGAACATCCCGGTGAGGCCCAGCACGGAGCCGACCGACAGGTCGATGTTGCGCGACACGATGATCAGGACCATGCCGGTTGCCATGATCGCGACCGTTGCGCTCTGGACCGAGAGGTTCCACAGGTTGCGGGAGGTCATGAACAGACCGCCCGACACGATGTTGAAGCCGATCCAGATGACCGCGAGCGCGATGATCATCCCGAAGAGTCGTGTGTCGATCTCCAGGCTCTGCAACAGCGAGGCGGCCGACCGCTTCGGCGGTTCGCCGGCGGTGCTGGTCGCTTTGACGGCAGTGGCCTCGGTCATGACGACGCCTCGCTACGGCTGGTGACGGGGAACGCCCTGCGCCGCGGCGGGGCCGCGGCGCAGGGCGCTGACTGACAGAGTCCGGGGATCGCTTACTGGCAGGCCGCCACCGACGTATCGGTCACGCCCTGGCATAGCGCGTCCTTCGTGATCCAACCCGCGTCGACCACGACGTTCAGGTTGTCCTTGAGGACGGGCAGCGGAGCGAGGAGGATCGAGGAGACATCGTTCCCACCGGGGGTGGTGAACGGCGCCGTGCCTTCAACCGCAGCGACGTCCTGGTTCGCGCACAGGGCGATGGCGGCCTCACCGGCTGCCTTGCCGAGCTCCCGCGCATCCTTCCAGACGCTGAGGGTCTGCTCGCCCTTTGCGACGCGATTCAGGGCAGCTTGATCGCCGTCCTGGCCCGAAACCGGAACCTGGCCCGCGAGGCCCTGGGCCCGCAGCGCCTCGACGACGCCACCGGCCATGCCGTCGTTCTCCGACAGCACCGCGTCGACATCGTTGTTCGCCGAGGTCAGAATCTGCTCCATGTTGGTCTGGGCGTTTTCCGGCTTCCAGCCGTCGGTGAACGTCTCGCCGACGATCTTGATGTCACCGGCCGTCACGGCGGCGCCGATGATCTCTTCGTAGCCGTCGCGCAGGAAGCGGGCGTTGGCGTCCGCCTCGTTGCCCTTGATGATCGCGTAGTTTCCCGTCGGAACGAGCTTGAAGACCTCGCGGGCCTGCATCCGGCCGACTTCGATGTTGTCGAACGTGATGTACAGGACGCCGGGGTCCTCGATCAGGCGGTCATAGGCAATCACAGGGATGCCCTCGCCGATCGCGCTCGTGACGGACGGCTTGATGGCGACATCGTCCTCGGCGAGGATGATGACGACGTTCGCACCGCCCGAAATCAGGGTCTCGACGTTCGTCGCCTGGGTCTCGGCCGACGACTTCGCGTCGTTCGCCGTGTAGGTCCCGCCGCCATCCTCGACGGCCTTCTTGATCGCGGGCTCATCCCACTTCGCCCAGCGCTCCTCCTGGTAGTTGTTCCACGACATACCGACGTTGCAGTCGCCCGCAGCGGCGCTGCCGGCCGGTGCGCTGGCGGCCGGGGCACTGGCGGCCACGGATCCGGCGGGCGAACTCGTCGCCCCTCCGCCCGAGCTACAGGCTCCGATCACGAATACTACGGCTGATGTTAACGCCGCCAATCGGCGAATCGACATTGAGTCTCCTCCTCTGCGCGTGGCCCCTCGCGTGCCGCTGTTGGCCCGGCGCCACTGCGTTCGATTTTCCCCAGTCTGCCACCGTCCACTTGGGGAACCAGACGGTCGTCCGCTGCGGAGTGTCCTCCTTTCGTCTGCTCGGCGCTAGGCGGATGCCAGGGCGGCCAGGGCGTGGCGAGGTCGAAGCCAGGCCGCAGGGTCTGAAAGCAATGGTTCGAAGGCGAGCTCGGCGGCACCCAGGAGGGGCGCGTCCACGCCGAGCGTCGCCGGGATCACCCGGACCAGGCCTCGCGAGGCTCGCAGCACCCGCCGGTCGAGTTCGGCCTCGAGGGTCGTTCGAAGGAATGGGTAGCTGGCGGCAAAGCGGCCGCCGATCAGGACGAGCTCGGGATTGAGGATGTTGATGACACCGGCCAGGCCGATACCGAGCCAGCGGCCCGTCTCGGCAAAGGCGTCGAGGGCGGACGGTGAGCCGGCCTCGGCCTCGGCGAGGACCGCGTCGAGGGCCGCCGGGCCACCCTCGGGCGGATAGCCTGCCCGCCGCAGGATGGCGCTCCCGCCGACCTCGGTCTCCCAGCAGCCGATCGATCCGCAGCGGCACGGCAGGCCGTCGGGGTTGACCGGGATGTGGCCCAGTTCGCCGCTGTAGCCGGCGGCTCCGGTGAGCGGCTCGCCCCCGACGATCAGCCCGCCGCCCACGCCGACCGAGCCCCAGATCAGGACTACGTCATTGATGTTGCGAGCCACTCCTCGGCGGAGTTCGGCGAGCGCCGCCAGGTCCGACTCGTTGGCGAATGCGATCGGCGCGTCGATTCCGAGGGCGGCCACGAGGTGCTCCCCGAGCGGCTCGTCACGCCAACCGAGGTTCGGCGCGAGGGCCACCATCCCGTCACTCCGGCGGACGACCCCTACGACTGCCACGCCGACGCCGACGACCGAGTCGCCGCCGAGCGTCCCGCTCCGGACCCGGCCGGCCAGCTCGGCCAGAGCGGCCGCAATGTCGACGACGCTGGAGCGTCCACGCGGCAGGCCGATCCGTTCGACGCAGAAGACCTCGCCCCCCAGCCCGACGGCCGCAACGGCGAGGCTGTCGACCGCGATCTCGAGGGCGATGACGACCGCACCGTGCGGGTCGAGGCGGACCAGCGGCGACGGCCGGCCCGGCGTACCGTCGAGGGTGGCCGGGCCCTCCGTCGCGAGATCGCCCGCGATCAGCTCCCCAGTCAGGGCCCGGATCGCGCTCCGGGTCAGGCCCGTTCGCGCGACGAGGTCGGAGCGCGACAGCGTGCCGCTGCCATGGAGCTCCCGGACGATCGACCGGAGGTTGGCTCGGCGGACGGTCTCGCTACGATGCCCAAGGTCGGGGGAACCGATCATCAATGGGTTCGTGTTCCTCTCTTACAAATGTGTGTGCGAGACTCGTACAACCGCGCCGCCGTGTCAAGACGTGATCCCAGCAGGGCGTCATTCCGGTAGCGCCGGCGAACGAGAGTGTGTCGCCGACGAGCGGAGACGGGAGGAATCAGGTGCCACCTACGAGCCGGGGCGAACGACCGTGACCAATCTGCGCATCGGCATCCTGTCAACGGCCGACATCGGTATCAAGAAGGTGATCCCCGGGATGCTCCACGCCGCCCGCTGCGAGGTGGTGGCGATCGCGTCGCGCGACGACGACCGGGCGCGGGCGACGGCCGAATCGCTTGGGATCGGGCGGGCCTATGCCTCGTACGAGGCGCTGTTAGCCGACCCCGACGTCGATGCCGTCTACATCCCCCTGCCGAACCATCTCCATCGCGACTGGGCGATCGCCGCGGCCCGGGCCGGCAAACACGTCCTGTGCGAGAAGCCCCTGGCCACGTCGGCCGCCGACGCCGAAGCGATCGTCGCCGCCTGCCGCAAAGCCGGCGTCGTCTTGATGGAGGCGTTCATGTATCGGCTCCACCCGTCGTGGGTCGCTGTCCGCGATCTCGTCGCGTCGGGACGGATCGGGCAGCTGGTCGCGGTCCAGAGCTGGTTCTCGTACTTCAACGACGATCCGGGCAACATCCGGAACATCGCCGCGTACGGTGGCGGGGCGCTGTTCGACATCGGCTGCTACAACGTCAATCTGTCGCGGTTGCTGTTCGGCGCCGAGCCGACGCGTGTGGTCGCCTCCATCGTCCGCGACCCCGCGAGCGGCGTCGATATTCTCACGAGCGCAATCCTCGACTTCCCGACCGGCGTTGCGACGTTCACCTGCGCAACCCAGGTCGAGACGGACCAGCGGGTTCACGTCTATGGCACGACCGGCCGAATCAGCGTCGACATCCCGTTCAATATCCCGCCCGATCGTCCGACGGCAATCCGGGTCGTCGCCGGCGGCAATCCGCCGACCGATCCTGAGACCGAGGTCCTGACCTTCGAGACGGCCGATCCCTACACGGTCGAGACGGAGCGTTTCGCCGCGGCGATCCTCGACGGGACGCCGCCACCGATCCCACCCGAGGATGCGATCGCCAATCTGCGGGTCATCGAGCAGGTCTTCGCCGCGGCGACGGGCTGAGCGCCGAGGCCGTTAGAAAGTCACGGGGTCGCCGAGCCATCGAAGTGGCGGAGGGCGAGGGCCACCGCGTCCTTGCCGCATGTCGCCCCGATCTTGCGACCCTCGACGTCGTCAGTCGGGACGTGGATCCCCATGAAGAGACGCGAGATCCCGGCCTGGTCCGCGGCGTCGAAGTACGTCGCCCACTCGATCGTGACCTCCGTTGCCGGACCCTTCTCGTGGATCAACCCACCCGGCGCGACCGACCACGTGGACAGGCCGCCCGGAAAGAACTCGCTACCGGTGAACGCCGTCATGACCTCGGCCGCCGCTCGGCTGAACGTGCTGTGCCCGGACGGGTAGCCGGCGAAGGCCGGGGTCACGAACGTCGAGCGCTGGTAGGGCACCCAGTCGACGGCCCTGATCCAGCCGACGCCGCTCGTCTCGGCCTTGGGGTCCTTGGGAAACCCACGCCACGCCCGGATCGCGATCTCGCCGACATGACCGGCAAGCTCGGCGTGGCGCTGGCCAGGCGCACTCGACTCGGCGGTGATCACCTCGACCAGGTCGGGCTCAAGCGGCAGGCCCTCGGCGTCGTAGGCCGGTCCTGACGGGTCGCTCGACTGGCCCTTGCCGCCCATGTAGCGGATCATCGAGATCGGCCGCGGGGAATCGTAGAAGCCCTTGACGCCCCAGGTCGCAATCGCCGCATCGTGGACGGCCGCGTTCAGGGCGAAGTACATCTTCACGTCCCACTCGAGCCGATCGACCTCCGGCCCCGTGCCGCCGATCCGAGCGACGAAGCCGGGGCTGTCGGCGACCTGGTTGGCGATCACGTTCCAGTGGCCCGGTGGCGTCTCCGACTTCGGGCCGTCGGCCCAGTATTCGGCCAGGGCCCGCGCGTAGTCGGCCCGCAGGACGACGTCCGGCTCGTACGGCTTGCCGGTTGCCGGGTTGACCTCGTGGCCCCGTCCGTCGTTGGCTCCGAGTGCGTTGCCGCCCAGGGCCCCGGGCCCGATGTCCATCGTGACCCCGTCGCTAGGGTCGAGCTGGCTGCTGCGCCGGATGATCTCGACCGCCTCGGCCTTGAATTCGGCGTCGGTCGCCTGGCCGAGCAGCGGCGGCGGCCCCGGATCGATCGGCGTGCCCTGGTCAGACTTGGGCAGGGCGAACGACGCCACGTGGCCCCAGTGGGGACCGATAAATGCCTGGATCGAGCCCGGGATCGGGATTCCATTCTGCGAGATCTGCTCTTCGAGGGAGAGCGGCTGCCAGTGGTTCGGATCGGCCATGACCGTCCCGGACTTGGCGACCTCGAGCGGCTTGTTGACAGGGGCGTAGGCGGGGTCCTTGTAGCGCTCGTCCTCGAGGGCGCCGTCCGAGCGCCCGAATTCGAGGGCGGCAGCCGCGATCCGGTTGCCGAGGGCAGCCGACGAGTCGCCGTCGGTCGCGGTGAAGTCCGTCCGGAGGCACAGCGACTTCATCGTCGCCGCCAGCTCGTCCGACGCCGTCGCCAGGTCTGCGACCGTGCCGTAGCGCCACAGGAGCGTGCGGTAAGCGGCGTAGCTCATCGCCGTTTCCCGAGCGGCCTTGGCATCTGAGGCCGACCGCTTCTCTTTCACGAAGAACCCGTCCGCGGTCGGATCGTAGGCCGCCCAGGCGTCCCACATCGCGGCCGAGACGTGGAACAGGTTGCGGGCGTGGACGGTCGGGGCCGGGACGACCTGGCGGATGAGCGCCAGCGTCTGCTCGTCCCAGACGCGAGCGACCGACCGACCAGCCGCGACAGTCCGGGTGCAGTTCTCTACGACCTCCGGCGGCGGCGAGCCGCAGCCGGCCACGAGCGTGGCGACGATCGCGAGCGACGTGATCGCGGCGACCAGCGGATTCCTTGCGCGCCTACCGCCCCTCCCGTCGAAGATCACGTGCCGGCCTTTAACGTGCCGCCGCAGCCCAGCCGCTATCGTCAAACCTCTACCCCTCTACGTGCCTCCTCCACGCGGTCGTCCCGCGGTCGCTCCGACCTCGGGGCAACGCAGCGGAGAATGCCGGTCACATCGCCCGCGGTCAACCCGGTGCGCGATTGGTCGCCCAGAGCGTGCTTCAATACCGCGGTTGCCGTGCAAGTCCGGCCCGCCGAATTGGAGACATCAACCTCGTGACCGACCCGTCAGCCGCGTCTCCGCCGGGCCGTGAGGTCCCGGATCCGGCTGCAACGGCGGCGGGCCGGCGGAGGAACTGGCGGACGATCGGCCTCGCGGGCGGCGCGACCGTGCTCGTGGGGGCGATCGCCGTTGTCGCGGCGAGTAGCGCCCTCAACGTAACCAGTGGCCCACCAACCGCGCTGCCCGCTCCGCGCTTCGCCGACGAAGCGGTCGCCGCAGGTGTCCGCCACGCCTACGACGGCGAGTTCACGTTCTTCGTCGGCGGCGGGGTCGCCGCATTCGATTGCAACGCCGACGGCTTGCCCGACCTGTACTTCGCCGGCGGATCGAAACCGGCTGGGCTGTTCCGGAACAGGAGCGCGCCCGGCGGCTCCCTGGCATTCCAGTCCGTTCAGGATGAGGTGACGAACCTCGATTTCGGTGACAGGCGCCTACCCCATCGACGTCGACGGCGACCGGCTCACCGACCTTGCCGTCCTGCGCCTCGGCGAGAACGTGATCCTGCGCGGTCTCGGCGACTGCCGCTTCGAGCGGGCGAACGAGGCGCTGGGGCTGGACGGCGGTGACGGCTGGACCGTCGGATTCAGCGCCACGTGGGAGGGCGCCGACGCCACCCTACCGACGCTGGCGTTCGGCAATTACCTGGTCCCCGGCGAGAACCCGGAGGGCACGACGACCTGCGCTGACAGCCACCTGGTCAGACCCGCACCCGGCGGCTCGACGTACGGCGAGGCCCTCCCCCTCCGACCCGGCCTGTGCGCGCTGTCGATGCTCTTCAGCGACTGGGATCGGTCCGGGCGGCGCGACCTGCGTGTCTCGAACGACCGCCACTACAACGCCGATAGCGAGGAGCAGCTCTGGCGGATTGCGTCCGGCGAGCCGCCGGAGCTCTACACGCGAGCAGACGGCTGGGCCCGCCTGCAGCTGTTCGGGATGGGCATCGCGAGCCAGGATCTGACCGGCGACGGCTATCCCGAGGTCTACCTCACGAGCCAGGGCGACAACAAGCTCCAGACCCTCGCCGACGGTCCCGCTCGGCCGCTATTCGAGGACATCGCGCTGCGCCGCGGGGCAACCGCCCACCGGCCATTCGCCGGCGGCGACATCAAGCCGTCGACGGCGTGGCACCCCGCGTTCGCCGACGTGAACAACGATGGCTTCAGCGACCTGTACGTGACGAAGGGCAACGTCGAAGGTCAGACCGACTACGCGATGAAGGACCCCAGCAACCTCCTGATCGGCCAGGCCGACGGATCGTTCGCCGAGGGGGCGATGGAGGCCGGCCTGCTCGACTTCAGCCGTTCGCGCGGGGCCGCGCTCGTCGATCTCAACGCCGACGGCCTGCTCGACATCGTGACGGTGGTGCGGCGCGAGAACGTCAGGCTGTGGCGGAACCTGGGGGTCGCCGCGACGCCCGGCCACTGGCTCGGCATCGTCCTCGACCAGGAAGCTCCGAATCATGCCGCGGTCGGCGCGTGGGTCGCCGTCCGGATCGGCGAGCGGACGGTCGAGCACGAGGTCACGATCGGGGGCGGCCACGCCAGCGGGACGCTGGGGCCGATTCATCTCGGGCTCGGCGGGGCGGACCGGGCCCAGGTCCGGGTCACGTGGCCGGATGGCGAGGTCGGGCCCTGGCTCGACATCACCGCCGACAGAATCGTCCGGATTGCGCGTGGTGCGACGGCGGCCGAACCGTGGACGCCATCACAATCGAGGCCATGACGAAGGGAAGGCGACAGCGATGACGAGCCCCGGCAAAGCCCGCCTGGCCGACGTGCCCCTGCCGGACTTCGGGCCGCCGGGTCCGGCTCCCGAGATTCCGCCCAGCCTCTACGCCGAGCGGGTCGAGCAGCTGAGGGCCCGGGCGCGCGAACGCGGGTACGACCGCCTCGTCGTCTACGCCGACCGCGAGCACAGCGCCAACCTCGCGTTCCTCACTGGGTTCGACCCGCGCTTCGAGGAGGCGGTGCTGGTTCTCGGGCCGGATGGCGAGCCGGCGATCCTCGTCGGGAACGAGTGCTGGGCGATGGCGGGCGCCGCTCCGCTGCCGATGCGACGCCACATGTTCCAGGACCTCAGCCTGCCGAGCCAGCCCCGCGATCGATCGCGCCCGCTCAGCGAGATCCTCGCCGACGAGGGCATCCGGTCGGGATCCCGGGTCGGCGTGGTCGGGTGGAAGACGTACGAGGATCCCGCGAGGAGCGACGCGCCCTCCTACCTCGTCGACGAGCTGCGACGGCTAGTCGGCGGCAGCGGCGTTGTCGAGAATGCGACCGACGTCCTGATCGGCGCCGCCGACGGCCTTCGGGTGATCAACGATCTCGATCAGCTCGCCGTCCTGGAGCATGCCGCCAGCCGGACGTCGAGCGGCGTGCGCGCCGTGCTGGAAGGCCTCCGGCCCGGGCTGACCGAACGTCAGGCGGTCGCGCTCCTCGGCTGGGACGGCACGCCACTGTCCTGCCACCTGATGCTGACCGCCGGCGAGCGAGCCCGGCTCGGCCTGCTGAGTCCCGGCGATCGGCCGATCGAGCGAGGCGATCGCTTCACGGTCGCCTTCGGAATCTGGGGCGCGCTCAACTGCCGGGCTGGTTTCGTGGTCGAGGATGCGTCCGAGCTGCCGGACGGTATCCAGGACTACGTGGAACGCCTCGTCGGGCCGTACTTCGAGGCGGTGGCGGAGTGGTATGGCGCCCTTCGTGTCGGGCAGGTCGGCGGGGCACTCCACGACATCGTCGCGCGCCGCCTCGGCGACCCGTTCTTCGGGATCTTCCTCAACCCGGGTCACCAGATTCACCTCGATGAATGGGTGAACTCCCCGATCTCATCCGGGTCCACGATCGAACTCCGCTCCGGGATGGCCTTCCAGGTCGACATCATCCCGGCGACCGGGACCGAGTACTTCACGACGAACATCGAGGACGGCATCGCCCTCGCGGACGAAGGGCTCCGGATCGCGTTCGCTGCGCAGCACCCGGATGCGTGGTCGCGAATCCAGGCCCGGCGCAGGTTCATGGACGAGGCGCTCGGCATCCCGCTCCACCCGGATGTCCTGCCCTTCTCGAACATCCCCGCCTACCTGCCGCCGTTCCTGCTCCGCCCCGATCGGGTCATGACGCTGGCGGGCGCTAACCTCCGTGCCTAGGGGGTCCGGCCTTCATTGACAAGCTCGGTCACGTGAGCGAATTCGTCGGCAACGGCAGCCTTTTCATCGTGAGTCAGTTCAAGCGACTCCGCCGCCGCAAGTGACGATTGAGCCAACTCGTGGTCACTTGTTCGAACGGCCAATTCCGCTCGATATAAATACGCCTTTGCGAGTTCGATTGCTGTGGCAGCTTCGCCAAAACGGCTCAGGCCGCTTTCGAGCGTCTTCAGCGCAAGGGCCTCATCCCCATGTGCATCTCCCAGGCGCGCCGCGACATAGATGATCTGCGCCAATCCTTCCGCTTTCTCCGCTGAGTCTTCCTCTTCAGATTCACCAAGCTTGGAAATCCGCAGCCAGTTCCCGCCCGGGTCAACGACTCTGAATCCACGCACCGTGCCGTATTTCTTCCGCGGTCGCAGGATGCGTGGGATGCCTGCGACTGGCAGCTTGCCATGCGTTTTCCGCAATCCGGCAGCGAAATCACGATAAAGGCTGTCTGGGTCCGGTACAGCCACAATGACGCTGCCATACGATTCCGCGGGATTGAACCCTTCGATGCCAAAGAGATGGATCTGTATTCTTCTCGGGCTACGACGGCGTATGGGTTTGGACGGACCTGTCGGTATGTTCTATTGAACCCAAGTGACTCATAGAAGGCTATCGATTCGTCGATGTCGCCGCAGGGCAGACATGGGTACGTGCGTTCGTTCGCCATGGACCGACTCCGACTCAGAACATGAGTGGCTCCGGCGGTAGGACTCGAACCTACGACCAAGCGGTTAACAGCCGCCCGCTCTACCACTGAGCTACGCCGGAGCGAGGGACCGGGGTCCGGTCCGGGCGTGCGCCGACGGGCGTCGCGCCGCGCCGAGGATAGCAGAGGCCGTTGGCCTGCGCCCCCAGGTTGGCTGGCATACTCGCCTCGTGACTGGGACCTCGCCGCTGATCTCGCCGGAAGCCCTCGCCGCGCGCCTCGGCGAGCCCGACCTTCGGATCGCCGACGTCCGCTGGTACCTCGGGGAGCCCGATCGCGGCCGGCAGGAATACGAGCGCGGGCACCTCCCGGGCGCGATCTTCGTCGACCTCGACACCGATCTGGCGGCGCCGTCGGGACCCGGGCGGCATCCGCTGCCCGAGCCGGCCGTGTTCGCCGATCGGCTGGGCCGGCTCGGATTCGGGTCGGGCGACTTCATCGTCGCCTACGATGACGTCCTCGGGACGGTGGCGGCACGGCTCTGGTGGATGCTCGACAACCTCGGCCACGAGCGCGTCGCCGTGCTCGACGGAGGGCTGCGAACGTGGCAGGCGGCCGGGCTTCCGGTGTCGACCGACACCCCAGCGGTCGCGTCGGGCGGGCTTCGGTTGGCCGATCGCTGGTCGAACACCGTGGATCGTGACGGGCTCATCGCACGCATCCGCGAGGTGACGCTCATCGATGCCCGGGCGCCGGAGCGGTATCGCGGCGAGATCGAGCCAGTCGATCCGAAAGCCGGGCACATCCCCTCCGCTGTCAATGCGCCGGCGAAGATCGCGCTCGGACCGGACGGCCGGTTCCTGCCGCCGGCGGAGCTTGCCGGGCGAATTCGGTCGGTCGCGCCGCCGGATCGGCCGGTCGTCACCTCGTGCGGGAGCGGCGTCACGGCCTGCCACACCGCGCTGGCGCTGCGCATCGCAGGGCTGCCCGATCCCCTTCTCTACCCGGGCTCGTTCAGCGACTGGAGCCGATCCGATCAGCCGGTCGCCGTCGGACCCGAGCCGGGCGAGCTCAGGGCAGACTCTTGATCATTCCTCCGTCGACCGGGAGGATGACGCCGGTCAGGTAGGACGCGGCCGGCGAGAGCAGGAACGCCGCCACGCGGCCCAGCTCGTCCGGATCGCCATAGCGCCCGAGCGGGATCCGGGCAATGTTCGCGTTCTTGGCGTCGTCGACGCTGATCCCGTCCCTGGCGGCTCGGGCGGCGTCGAGGCTTCGAACTCGATCCGTGTCCAGGCGGCCCGGAGCCAGGCCATTGATCCGGATCGGGGCGATTTCCGATGCCAGGCTCTTGACGAGGCCGGCGAGGCCCGGGCGAAGGACGTTCGAGGTGACGAGCCCCGGGACTGGCTCGCGCGCCGACGACGAGAGGATCACGAGAATCGCCGGGTCGCGACCGTCGCGGAGGTGCGGCAGCGCCTCCCGGATGAGCCGGATCGAGCTCAGCAGCGTCCCAGAGATCGCCTTCTCCCACGACGCCTCGTCCAGCTCATCGAACGTCCCGGGTGGCGGGCCGCCGCTGTTGACGAGGAGACCGTCGAGGCCGCCGAGCGCGTCAACGGCGCCACCGAACCGCAGTTGGGGCCCCTCCGGCCTCCGACAGGTCGACGGGGACGGCGTGGGCGCCCAGCTGTTTGGCGCTCGCGCTCAGCGCATCCGAGGGCCGCGCCCCGAGCGCGAGCCGGGCGCCCTCAGCCGCAAGGGCTCGCGCGACCGCCGAGCCAAGCCCGCGGCTCGCGCCCGTGACCAGAAAGCGCCGATCGGTCAGACCAAGGTCCATGAGCCGTAGGGTGCCATAGCGGAGGCTCGGCCTTCCGCACGCTCGCGCTTTTCCTTCGCCGTCCTGGGCGATCTCTCGGAAACGTCCGATCAAACGAAACGACCTGCACGGGCAAATGCGGAAGCGATCCTGAGCCAAGTTGGCGTCAATCGCCGGATAAGCGGGGCCTGTCACCGTGCTCGTGATCGATATGCCCAAGCGCAACGGACCCGGCATCGAACTCCTCGCGGACCCGGTTCGCCGGCAGATCATCGCTGCGCTCGCGCTCGGGCCTCGCCGGCCGACGTCACTGGCGAAGCAGATCGGCCTCAGTCGACCGGCGACGACACGCCACTTGTTGCTGCTTCGCGACGCCGGCCTGGTCCGAACGCTGCCGTCGTACCTCGACCGGCGGGCCGTCCTTTACGGAATCGATCCGAGCAGCCGCGGCCCAATTACGGCATGGCTCGCCGGCACGGAGAATCGGCCGCCCAATCGACCGCCGAGAGCGTTGACCGATCGTTTTCCTTGGTTGGACGCATCCCGAAAACGACTCTGGCGGCGCCGGAATCCGTTGGGCGAGAAGGCGGCGGCGAGTCGGGGGCCCTGGCCGGGCGCCGGCGCTGCGGGCGCCGCCCGAGGCGACCCCTGCCCTACTCCAGGTAGTCCTTGAGCTTGCGCGAGCGGGACGGGTGACGGAGCTTGCGGAGCGCCTTCGCTTCGATCTGGCGGATGCGCTCGCGGGTCACGTTGAACTCCTTGCCGACCTCCTCCAACGTTCGGGCGCGACCGTCCTCCAGGCCAAACCGGAGCTGCAGAACGCGACGCTCGCGGCCGGTCAGCGAATCCAGGACCGCCTCTACCTGCTCCTTCAGGAGTTGATGGGACGCGGCCTCGGCCGGGGCGAGGGCGCCGCGGTCCTCGATGAAGTCGCCGAGATGCGAGTCCTCTTCCTCGCCGATCGGCGTCTCCAGCGAGACCGGCTCCTGCGAGACCTTGATGATCTCGCGGACCTTCTCCGGCGTGACCTGGACCTCCTGGCCCTTCGACATCGCTTCGGCGATCTCCTCGACCGTCGGCTCCCGGCCCAGCTCCTGGAGCAGTTGCCGCGAGACCCGGATCAGGCGGTTGATCGTCTCGACCATGTGGACCGGGATCCGGATCGTCCTGGCCTGGTCGGCGATCGCCCGGGTGATCGCCTGGCGGATCCACCACGTCGCGTACGTCGAGAACTTGAAGCCCTTCTCGTAGTCGAACTTCTCGACCGCGCGGATGAGGCCGATGTTCCCCTCCTGGATGAGATCGAGGAACGACATCCCCCGGCCGATGTACTTCTTCGCGATCGACACGACGAGCCGCAGGTTCGCCGACGTCAGCTGCTCTCGCGCATCGCGCCCGATCCGGACCAACTCACCCTTGCGGTGGGCCAGTTTCGTGTTGAGCGGCACCTCCGGGTCGAACCCGAGCTGCTTCATGAGCTCGGCGTCCTTGCCGGATGTGATCCAGCGCTCGAGTGCGGGGTAGGCGACCTCGTCGCGCGACCACGTGTGGATCGCCTGGAGGCCCACGTTGTCGCGTGAATCGAGATCGCCGTTGTGGACGGCGAAGTAGGCCCAGTCGAGGAGCGCCAGGAACGTAGCCGGATCGCGCTTCTCGTTGTAGGTGTGGACCAGCTTCTTCGCCTGTCGGAGAAGGTCCTTCGTCCCCTCCGACTGAGCGTCCCTGCCGGCCCGAATGAGGTGGAAGTCGGGCGTCGGGACGAGGAGATCCTTGGCCGCCTTGTCCGAGATCGCGTCAGTCATGAGCTTGTGGGCCTCGTCGCCGTACGGCAGGCGATGCTGCTGCTTGAGCGTCCGGGTCTTGCGCTCCGTGTCGTGGAGCGTCCACTCGTGGAGCGAGACCATGCCCTTCCACGGTGCCTCGACGAGCTGCTCGCCGAGCTCGATCGCCTTGGCCAGGACAACCTCTTCCTCGGCCGTCAACAGGGCGACCTTGCCGATCTCCTTGAGGTACATCCGGACCGGGTCGTCGATCCCGATCATGTCGGCGGAGATCGCGTCGAGCTCCTCCGCAGTCGGCTCCTCGACCTCGGCCGGGTCGAGCTTGGCCGGCGCATCGACCGGCAGCTTGTTGTCGACGGCCTCGCCGTTCTCGCCGACGACCTCGACGGCGACGTCGCCGCCGTCCGAATCGTCGCTTCCGCCGAGGACGAGGTCCCCGTCGTCGTCTTCGTCGTCGTCGACCTTCGGCAGGACGACCTTCGCCGCCCTCAAGCCGCGAGTCGCAAGCTTCGCCTCTTCGACGTCGGCGCGGGCGCGGCGGGGACGCGTCAGCACCGCTTCCACAAGCTGCTTATCCAACGGATCGGGCATCAGTGCCTCCTGGGGTCATGCTCGGACTAACACGGTTGCTTGCTCGATCTGGCGGTCCACCGATCGACGAGCTTCGTTGTTCTGCTGTTGAAGGGTGACGAGCCGGCCGACCAGCTCCCGGTCGCCGCGCGATTCCGCGGCGAGGAGCTCGCCACCGACCCAGTCGGCGCGCTCGTCGAGCTTCGTCCGCTCGAGCTGGAGCAGGCACCGATCGACGGCGTACATGATCCGCTCCGACGTCACGAGCGCGAGATCGGGCGACGGCTTGGCGAGGATCGCCTGGGCGGTCGCCCGGGTCTCGTCGTCAAGCCCGGCCATCAGCGCGGACATCGAGAACGGCGGCCGAACCCCGTGATCGTCCGGGGCGCGCTGCAGGACGATCGCCCGGAACAGCTCGCGGGCCGGCGTCGAAGGCAGCTGGTCGGGGCCGATCTCGTCGGCCGCGCGGGCCTGCTGCTCCGGAGCGAGGAGCAAGAGGCGGAGCAGCTCCTCCTCGACTGGCGTGATCGCGGCGAGGATCCGATCGACGGGAAGCGCGTCGGCCGCGCCGATCACGGCGTCGGCTGAGATCCGGCCCTGTACGGCGATCGCCTCCGGTCGCTGGTGAAGGACTTCGAGGACGGTCCGCTCCTCGACTCCGGAGACGTTGTGGATCGTCTGGAGGTAGGCATCGCGCATGACTGGCGGGATGACCCGGAGCGTCGGCACAATCGCGTTGACGAACTTCGTTTTGCCGCCGGGCGTCTTGAGGTCGAATCCCTTTGCGTACTGGTCGATGAGGTAGTCGACGATCGGCTGTGCGGTCCGGACCTCCTCGCGCCAGCGATCGGGAGTTTCTCGCACCACCTCGTCGGGGTCCCGGCCGTCAGGCAGGCGGACGACACGGACCTCGTCGAGTTCGACGCCCGTGTCCGCGGCGGCGAGCTTTGGGATGATCGCCTCGAGCGCATTCACCCCAAACGTACCTGCCTTGTCGCCGGCGGCGTCGACGTCGTACGCGAGCGCGATCCGCTTCCCGTAGCGCGTGAGGACCGCGATCTGGCCCGGCGTCAGCGCGGTCCCGAGTGACGCGACGACGTTGTCGAATCCCGCTTGATGCGCCATCAAGGCGTCGGTGTAGCCCTCGACGATCACGGCCTGATTCGCCTTGCGGATCGGACCCTTCGCGCGATCGATGAGGTACAGCGTCCGGCTCTTGTCGAACAGCGGGGTGGCCGGTGAATTGAGGTACTTCGGACCGTCAGACCGATGGCTAGCAGGAGCGTCGCCTCGGTCCTCCGGGAGCGCGAACTCATTCGACGCCCCTGCGGTGCCGGTCTCGCGCTCCGGGAGAATTCGCCCACCAAGCCCTACGGCTGCTCCGTTCATGTCGCGAATCGGGAAGATGACCCGCTCGCGGAAGCGGTCGTAGACCCCTCCCCTGTTCGACTGCCGCGGCTGGGCGAGCCCCACCTCGACGAGCTCGTCCGCGCGGACGTTGCGCTTCGCGCCGAGCTGGCGCGTCAGCGTGTCCCAGCCGCCGGGCGCGTAGCCGAGCTGGTATTTCGCGATCGTCTCGTCGGTGAAGCCGCGGCCGCGGAGGTAGGCGAGCGCCGGGTCGCCGGTCTTCGAGCCTGTCAGGACCGCGTGATAGAAGGCGATCGCGCTCTCGAGGACGTCGCGGAGGCGCTTCTTGTGGGCGTCCTCCCGGGAGGTCCGCTCGTCGAGCTCGACGCCAGCCTTCGCCGCGAGGACCTTGAGCGCCTCGGGGAACGTCAGGCCGTCTCGCTTCATGACGAAACTGAAGATGTCGCCACCCTCGCCGCAGCCAAAACACTTCCAGGAGTCGCGGGCAGGCGTGACCGTGAACGACGGTGTCTTCTCGCCGTGGAAGGGGCAGAGACCCTTGTAGGTGGTGCCGGCCTTCTTCAGCGGGACCGACTCACCAACGACGTCGACGACGCTGAGCTTGTTCTTGACTTCGGCTGCAACGCCGACCGCCAAACCGACCTCCTGGCTCGGGCCTCCGCCCGAGCGTTCTGCGGCGCTCGACCTCGCGCGCCGTGGGTGCCCCGTTACGCCTCGACCACCCGGACATGGATAGGGGCTTGTCAAGTCTTGACAAGCCATTCGTGCCTAGCTTACCACCCCTGTGTCAAGACTCCAGGGGGGTATTGACAAGCCTGTCTGCGCTCGCGGTGGAGCGCCCGACGAGCACGAGGGCGAATGCGCACGCGAGGGCGAGGACGGCATTGCCGAGCATCGCCACCGTCAGCCCGACCGTGACCGACAGCAGGCCCATGATCGATGGATAGACGATCGAGCCGATCACGCCGGTCCCGCCAAGGAACCCGCTAACGGCCGTCGAGCGGTCGCGGTAGCGCTCGCCGCCGAGCGCAATGATCATCGGGAAGATCGGTCCGGAGGCGACGCCTGCGAGGGCAAAGAGGCCTATGGAGACGGGCAGCGAGGGGACGAGGATTGCGCCGAATAGGATGACGGCGAGACCAAGTGCGCAGGCGAGCGTGAAACGACGGTGGTCGAAGCGGTCGGCGAGCAGCGATGACACGAGGCGTCCGACGGCAATGCCAACCCAGTAGAGGGTCAGGGCGAGGGTCGCGACACTCAGCGGCGCGGGCAGGTAGCGGACCAGCCAGTTCGAGACGCCCACCTCGGAGGCGACGTAGCACGCGATCGCAAACGCCATCAGCAACAGGGGCGCCGCCAAGCGAGGTGGGCCGCCAGTTGATGCCATCGCATCGGGCCGCCGGGGCTGCGGTCGCTCGCGCCGACCGCCCGGCATCCTCACGATCGCAAACAGGACCGACACGGGCACGGCTGCGAGCCCCGTCGCGATGAGGATCGACCGCCATTCGACCCCGTTCTCGACGAGCAGCCCCGATGTCAACGGCGCGGTCAGGGCGCCGAGGCTGAAGAACACGTGGAGGAGATTCAGCGCCCGACCACGACTGGACGGGAAGAGGTCGAGAAAGAGCCCATTGCCGCCGCCGTCGATCATGCCCGCTCCGAGTCCGCCCGGCAGCGCCGCGACAAGGAAGATCGCCCAACTTGGCGCCAATCCGAGGCCGATGAGCCCGACAGCGATGAGCGCGGCCGCGAGCGTCAGGACCGAGCGACGGCCGAGCCGTTCCGTGACGAGGCCGCCGCCGAACGCGCCGGCCGCCCAGGCGCCCGAAAAGAGAAAGTAGAGCAAGCCGATCCCTGCGTCGGACTGGTCGAACGCCTCTTTGATCGACCGGATGAGCGACGGCACGAGCAGGCCGCTCCAGCCGATGAGCAGGAAGGCGATCGCGCCGACGACTCCGGCGGCCGGAGGTCTCTGCATGGGCCAATGATCGCCCGCGGACGGGCGGCCCGGGGCGCGGTCACCGCGCCTGCCTGTGGCTGGCGGTGTTGGGACTGGCCTAAACGAGCCTAGGGCTCGACGATTGTCACGTTGTAGAGGATGTCGCTATCCGGGGCGATGGCGAGGATCGTCGCCGAGTGGCTGCCGTTCGGCTCGGGCTCGACCGCCATGGCGTACGCGGTGCCATTGGCCCCAACGACGACCGACCAGAACTCCGATCCCGAGCGCGTGAGGGTTACCGGCCATCCATCGATCACGCGGCCATCCCGCCCGATCGCGACGACGCTTCCGCCGCCAGCGGCGCTCAGCGGCGTATGGACGACGTGCAGGATGTTGCCGGGGCCAATCGCGGGGGCCACCCGGAACCCGCCGCACCCCGTGTCGCCGGGCGGGCAGAAACCCGTCTCCTGGAGCCCGAGGTCCGAGTGGTACGGCCAGCCGGCAACCCGCTGGCCGCTCGGGTCAAGTGCAAGGACGTCGGTCATCTCGTAGGCCGAGCTCACAATGAACGCCGTCCCGTCCTGGGCAACGATCGGGGCTCCCGGGTAGCCGGGTCCCGCGCCCGTCCATAGGCTCGACGAGACGATGGCCTGCTCGCTCGAGCCCGAAGGCAGAATCCGGCCGTCCTGGCCGATGACGAGCGTTCGCGCCGGCTCGGCATTTGGTGAGCCGACGACAGAATAGACCCGGCCCTGGCCGTCGAAGGCCAACTCGGAGACGTTGCCGTCGATGGTGATCGGCCAGCCGGCCCGCAGGCCATCGGTGCCGAAGGCCGCGACGTCGGTCTTGACCGATGTGTCCCAGTCGCGGTGCGTCGTCCCATAGCCGATCCCATCAGGCCCGACGGCCCACGAGTGCTCGCAGCATTCGAACGGCACTTCTGGCCCGAACACAGCCACGCCATACGCATCTACCAGCGCAAGGAACACGTTCTCAGGCGTGTCGGTCTCGGAGACGTCGCCGACGTACGGCTTCACGATCAGCATCAGGTCGTCCTGGACGATCCGCCCGGTCACGACGTCCTCGATCTCGAGCGGCCAGCCAGGCAGCGCCTGGCCGTTCAAATCGAACGCGTGGACGCGGGCGATCATCCCGCCCAAGCCCTCCTCGGCCGCAGGTCGGTGGCAGATAAGGCGCACCGAACCGCTCGCGACAGGCAGGAGCTGGTCGCACGTCTCCGAACCGGGCAGGAAGACCGGCCAGCCCGGCGCCGGCGCACCGGTCGCGTCGAGACGGCCCAGGACCGTGCCATCGGTAGCCGGAATCGAGACGAAGAGATCTCCAGCGGCGCCGGGCACCATCCGGATCAACGTCCCGAGGTCCTGCCCATTGCCGCGCACCTGGATGGACCCGATGGTCGGCGATCCGACCGGGCGCTGGCTTGCCGCGGGCGGCTGCGCCGTCGCTCCATCAGGCACCGAGGGCTGCGGGCTCGCCTCGAGCGAAGGTACGGCGCTTGACGGATTGCTTGGACTTGGCGACACGACGGCGATGTTCGGGTCGTCCGAGCGGCGGAGGATCTCCATGCCGGCGACGACGACGCCCGTGCCCAGGACTGCCAGCAACGCGGCTATGGCGAGGAGGCGCACCGGGGGCCCGCTCTTCGGCGGCCGGAGGGCCGCGGCGAGGATCGCGACCGATTGCCCGGACTCCAGGCGCGGCCCGGGCCTGTAGGCGATGGTGGCCGCATCGTCGCGGTACGCTGCGGCAGTTCGCCGGCATGAATCGCACTCCGCGAGATGGCGGTCAAGTTCAGCCCGTTCCTCCGGCTCGAGCTCGAAATCGATCGCGGCAGCCGCGAGCTCGAGGAAGCCCTCGTGGTTGGTCATCGAGCCGCCTCCGCGAAGAGTTCGCGCCTGACACGCACTCGAGCCCGCGCACGACACAGAAGCGTGCGCGTCGCTGCAGCGGATCGACCGATCGTCTCCGCGATCTCCTCGCCGGCGAACCCCTCGCCCGACAGCAGCAGCGCAAGCCGCGCATCGGCGCTGAGGCCCTCGAGGACCCGCTCCATCTCGGCCGCGCCCTCCCGGCTTATCACGCCAGCTTCCGGTGACGGCGCGGTCAGTGCCTGCTGCTGCCGCCCGTAGCGGCCGAACCAGCGGAGGGCCGTCGTCTGCCGTCGGGCGCGGCTGATGACGAGGTTCGACGCCACCCGATACAACCAGGCGCGAACCTGGAGCGGGGCGCGGCCCTCACGGGCCTCGCTCGTCAACCGGAGATACGAGTCCTGAAGGAGGTCCTCGGCGACAGATATGTCACGAGTTGCGCGCGCGAGGAAGGCAAAGACCTCCGCGTGATATGCCTCGTAGGCGGACACGACGAACGCCTCCGCCCCGGCACCGGCGCGCGTGCGGACCGGGGACGCATCGACGTCGTGGATCGCAGTAGGAGGAGGCTCCACGTCGGAGGAAACGTTCGACGAACCCGAATGTTTCATCTCGTCGCCGAGCTCGATCCCCTGGCGCGGAGAGAATCCATTCGGCCGATCGTCGGGGACGCTCGTCTCATTGCCGTCTTGGACCCGACCCGCCAACCACGGGCCGGCTTACTCGGCAAACGGAGCCGCCGCGACCCGCTGGGGCAGCCCGTACTCCGTCATATACGTGGCAGCCATGCAGTCGGGCTTGCGGTCGGCCTCCGCGGCGATCAGCGCCGTGAACTTGCGCTTGAAGTCGAGCCGCGGAAATCGCTCGAGGACCGAATCCCGGAAGCCGGCGTCGAGCTCCTCGTATCGGCGTCCGGAGACGTCGCACGATACGCCGGCGTCGAGGAGGAAGGCAATCGGGCCCTCGTCGGGCGAAACGGCGGGCTGCATGTGAAGGACGATCGCCCGCTTGACGATCTCGATCGTGTCCTCGGATTCGTGGTGCCGCTGGAGGAATGCCCCGGCGGCCTCGGCGCCGTCCACCTCGAAGCAGGCCGCGGCGCGCGCGACCTCGGTCAGGCCGATGTCATGAAGAACGCTCGCTACCCACAGCGTTCCGGCGTCGAACGCGATCGCATCGCGCCGGCCGAACCACGCGGCCCACGCGAAGGCCCGGAACGAGTGACTGGCGAGATAGTCCGGCGATGCGCTCAGGTTGAGACTCGCAGCGGCAGTCGCTACCTCGTCGCGCGGGAGGTCGATCGGCGGGAGGGGCTCGAGCAGCCGCCCGAGGGCATCGACCGAGGTCATCCTGCGCGCCCCCGGGCCTTGCCTCTGTGCGAGCCAATGTTGCGCCCGACCAGGATCGTAATGAGGGCGAGGGCTGCCAGGGTGGCCACCAGGACCAGCGTCCCGGCTTCTGAGACCGCTGCTGCCGGATTGTCTGGCCCGGCCGGACGTGCTGACCCCTGGCTGGCCGCCGCCACGGCCAACGGCGCCGATGACGCGCTCGGTGGCGACGTGGGGAAAGCCGGGCCCAGGCTGGGCGACGTACTGGGAGACAAGCTGGGGCTCGGCGTCGGCATCGGAGACGCAGGTGGGGCGGCCACGGGTTTCGCCGGGATCGGCTGGATCGACACGTAGAGCCCGTCCCAGATCATCGGCTTGGGATCGTAGTGCCAGGCCGTGAAGAAACTCCGGAACTGGGCCGTCGTCAGCTTCGTGTTCGGTCGCATGTCGTAGCCGTTCTTGCTCTGGAGGCCGTAGAGCGGCCCGACCACGCGGACGCTCGTCACCTTGAACGAGCTCGTCCGGAGCGGGTCGGCGGTGGCGGTGAACCCGGTCAGGACCCAGCCGTGTCCGCCGTGCGCAACCGTGACCGCAACCGGCAGGTTCGTCCGGCGCAGGTTGGTGACGGCCGAGGTGAGCGCCAGGTCGAACGACTTGCTGGCCACGAGCCGGTAGCGGTCGTCGACGAAGTGTCGGAGGCCGGCAGTCCAACCCTGGGGATCGACGCCGGCCGACTCCGGCAGCGAGTACTTGTTGTGGTCGCGCATCCAGTCGAAGTAGCGCCGCTGGCCGCTTGTCGTGTGGTCGCGGGCACCCTCGACGATGTTGCGGATGATCTGGACGTCGGCCGCCGTGCACCAGAGCCACGACTTCTGCGTGGTGAACGTCCCCTCGCGATAGAGGTTGACGCCACCGTCCCAGGCCGGCAGCTTCGGATCGGCGGCGGCAGCAGGCGAGGTGCCCGGACCGGCCATCCAGCCGGCGCCCAGGCTGAGCGCGACGATGAACGCGAGGAGCGGCCCCGGAAGCCGAAGCGGGCGGGCCATACGGTCATCCTGCCCGGATTTGCCGGATCGCGCATTGCCGAGCCTCGACGAGCGGGGCCCGAACATCGCCCAGCCGGTTCAGTCGCGCTCGCGACGGATCGGCAGCTTCCGGCCCCTGATCGTCGCTCCGCGAAGCGCGCGGGCAACCGCCTCGGCGACCGACGTGCGGACGTCGACGAGCGCGAAGTCATCGGCGATCTGGATCGCACCGACGACGGATCCGGGCACGCCGGCCGGCTCCGTCACGGCCGCAGCCCGACGCTCTCCAGCTCGGCCTGCGCGAGACGCTTGTATCGACCTCGGATGAAGTCGCCCATAGGATCCGGCGTGTGCTCCAGGAGCTCGCCATAGGTCAGTCGATGGAGGGCTCGCGACGCAAGGAGGCGTTCGACCGCTGCGTCGGGCACGTCCTGGCGAGCGACCCTGATCGCGCGGTGCGCCCTCCGCAGCTCGAACAGGCGACGCGCCCGCCAGGGCAGATAGCGGATCAGCCAGGGAACGAGGGTCACGCCGAGGACCAGCAGGCCGAGCAGCGCCGCAATGATGAGCAGCAGCTGCTCCAGTTCGCGGCCCACGAACACGAATGGCTCGCCCGCCACCCCGAACGCTGAGCGGGTGAGGTCTTGGACCGTCTCGCCGACGAGCGGCAGTCCCCGCAACGCGTCTCCCACCGAGAATCCGGCCGCCTGGATGTTCGAACCGCCCTGCCCGATAGCCCGACCGACCTCGGCGAATCCGGAAAGAGTCGAATAGAGGCGGTAGGCGAAGACCGCCCAGAAGCCGACCCAGATCCAGGTCGCCACATCGGCCAGCACCTCCCGCGCGCGAGCGGAGGGGACCTCGCTCCAGAACTTCATCGCGCCACGCCTCCAGCACACTTCGGACGGTCCATCACCGCGGAACTCTAAGGAAGTGTGGGATGCCGTCGCCCTTGGGCGCAATTCGGGGCGAAATGAAGCCCCTCGCCTTCCGGTTGGTCATGTTCCGGGGCGAGGGGCTTGCAGAACCAATGGAGACACCAACTCCCCGAGAGGGAAGGGGCACTGGGTCGACCCACGTGAGCCCTGCAGGCGGATGATCGCGCCGTGCGCCATCGAGCCGTGAGGATGAAATTGCGCAACTGACCCAGGCCGCCAAGGGGCGGTCGCTTCCTGGTTGCCAAACAGTCCCGACAAGTAAAGTGACGAACGACCCGGGGGAGGCCGGATCGTTCGTCAACGGTCAGTGGCGAGGGTCGGCGCACCCGGCCAGGGCGGTCCCAGAGTCGCCCGGCGGGCGGCCACGCGAGAAGGAGGTCTCGTGGCCCCAGCCCTCGTCCGGGCGAACGTACGTCACCGTGCAGGCGTGTGCGAGGATGGAAACACGCACGTCCCTGTGACCGTGTCCAACACAGCAGCAGACGCCGTGGTCCTAGAATGAGCGCCGTGCCCACGAAGGCGGCGGACGCACAACTAGTTGTGATCGGGTCCTCGGCGGGAGGCATCGAGGCCCTATCCCGCGTCGTCGCCAGCCTGCCGGCGGACTTCCCGGCGCCGATCGTCATCGCCCAGCACCTCGATCCCCGCCGGCCCAGTCACCTGGGCGAAATCCTCTCGCGCCATGCCACCCTGCCGATCACGGTCGTCGACGACACGGCATCGCTCGAGGACGGCGTGATCTTCGTCGTCCCGTCCAATCGGCTCGTCGAGATCGTCCGGGGGAAGCTGCACCTCCGGCCGGCGAGGCCCGGTCGCGTCGCGCCATCGGTCGACCTGCTCCTGGAGACGGCGGCCGCGGCCTTCGGTTCTGGCCTGACGGCGGTGATCCTGACCGGGAGTGGCAGCGACGGTTCCGCAGGCGCCTGGCATGTCAAGCAGGCCGGCGGCACCGTCGTCATCGAGAACCCTGCGACCGCGATGTTTCCATCGATGCCCGGCTCGATCTCCCCGTCGCTCGTGGACGCGACCGCGGATCTCGACTCGATCGGGTCGGTCCTCCGCGATCTCCTAGCCTCGGACGGTGTTCCGGTCAACGGTCGCGACGGCAAGGAGTTCGCGGCATTGCTCGCTCGCGTCCGCGATCGCAGCGGAATCGACTTCAGCACCTACCGCAACGCGACGATCACCCGCCGCATCCGGGGCCGGATGGGTGCGACGGGCCAGCCGACGCTGACCGCGTATGCAGACCACCTCGATCACGACCCAGAAGAATACGCCCGCCTCATCAGCAGCCTGCTGATCAAGGTGACCGAGTTCTTCCGGGATCCGAAGGTCTTCCAGTACCTCCGCGACGAGGTCCTGCCGGAGTTGATCAGCGAGGCCCGGCGGCACGGACGCGAGCTTCGAGTCTGGTCGGCCGGCTGCTCGACGGGCGAGGAGGCCTATTCGCTGGCCATGACGCTCGCCGAGGCGATGAGTGACGATCCGAATCCGCTTGAGGCGCGGGTTTTCGCGACCGACATCGACAGCGCGGCCATCGCCTTCGCGCGTCGCGGCCTGTACCCGCCGGCAGCATTGCAGAAGGTGCCGCCCGCGCTCCGGAAGCGCTTCTTCCTGAAGTCCGATGGTGGGTACGAGGTCGCCAAGACCTTGCGGTCGCTGATGATCTTCGGCGAGCACGACTTAGGTGCTCGTGCCCCGTTTCCCCGGATCGATCTCATCCTCTGCCGCAACGTGCTCATCTACTTCACGCCGCCGATGCAGAAGGCCGCATTGGAGACGTTCGGGTTTTCGCTCCGCGCCGACGGGCGCCTCGTCCTCGGCCCCTCGGAGACAGTAGCCGCTCTACCCGCGCCCTTCATTGAGGAGCAGCCTCGCCTCCGCGTGTACCGCCGTGTCCCCGGCCGGCCGGTGGCGCCACTCTCGCCGCCGAAGGCGCTCCGAATTCCGCGCGACCCCGACTTGTCGCTGGACACGGCGATCCGGTCGACGCGCCGAGATATCCGGATGGCCGTGGACTCGACCGAGGCCGCCGAGTCCCTGCTTCTCAGCCTGGGCCTGGGCGTCGTGGTCGTCGATCGTCGCTACTACATCGTGAGGATCAATGCCGCGGCGAGGCGGATGCTGGGAATTCATGGCACGGCCTTCGGCCAGGACCTCATTCACCTCGCGGAATCCCTTCCGTCCACCGACGTCCGGGCCGCCATTGATGCGGCGCTGAACGGGAAGGCCATCACCGCGACGTACGAGGTGGAGGCGGCCGATATCACGCCGGACGCGGCTCGCCACATCGAGGCCGTCATTCGACCGAACCTGAGTCAGGCCGGGGCCGTCGAGGGCGCCGTCATCGAGCTGAGCGATGTCTCCAAGGTCGAACGCGATCGCCTGACACACGCCCGGGCGCTGCATCGCCTCGAACGAGCGGCCTCCGTCAATCGCCGGCTCCTCCGAGCGAACGAGGAGCTCACCAATCATGTCGCCCAGCTCGCGGCGTCCAATCAGGTCATGCTCCAGGCGAGTGAAGAGGCCCAGTCCGGACGCGAAGAGGTCGAGACGCTCAACGAGGAGTTCCAGGCAACCAACGAGGAGCTCGAGACGCTCAACGAGGAGCTGACCGCGAGCGTTGAGGAGCTGCGGATCGCCAATGACGATCTCGCTGCCCGGACCGAGGAGCTGCGGCTACAGACGGTGGCGCTGGAGGACCAGAAGCGGCACAGCGAGGAGGAGCACGACCGGCTCCAATCCGTCCTCACGAGCCTGGGCGACGCGGTTGTCGCGGTCGACCACGCGGGACGCACGGTTGCGACCAATGCGGCGTACGACCGGCTGTTCGGTGGCCCGGACGCGGAGATCCGACCGGAGGACCTGGCCGGGCTGCCATTGCCCCGCGCCGATTGGCCCCAGCAGCGGGCGGCCCGAGGAGAGCGGTTCCGGATGGAGTTCGCCGTGAGCGAACCGGAGGGCGCGCGACGGTGGTTCGAGGCCGTGACCGAGCCGCTCACGGTCGAGGACCGGACGTGGGGTGGCGTCGTGGCGATCCGGGATGTTTCCGAGCGCACGATGCGGCTGAGCCTCGAGCGGCTGATGGCCGCCGCCGGCCACGAGCTCAAGACACCGACGGCCGCCATCCATAACTACCTCCAACTCGTCGATCGGAACCTGACCGACGGCGATGAGGAGGAAGCTGCGACGTATGCGGCGCGCGCGCTCGCTCAGACGAGGCGGCTGGCGACGCTCATCGAGCGACTCCTGGACGTCAGCCGAATCCAGACCGGCCAGCTCGAGCTTCGGCTGGACCGCATCGACGTGTCAGCGGTCGTCCGGACCGCCGTCGACGTCGCCCAGGTGCTGCCCAAGGCCCCGACCATCCAGCTCACGGCTCCCTCGAGGGGCGTCTTCGTTCGGGCCGACCCCGGCCGCCTGGAGCAGGTGTTCCTGAATCTCCTCACGAACGCGATCGAGTATGCGCCCGCCTCGCAGGCGATCGAGGTCGAGGTCAAGCGGTCGCGCCGACGCGCCGAGATCGAGATTCGCGACCACGGGCCCGGAATTGCCAGCGAGGATCTGCGGACGATGTTCGAGGCATACACGCGGCTCGGGAAGCCGCATCGTGGGTCCGGCCTGGGACTCGGTTTGTACGTCGCCCGCGAGATCGTGAGTGCCCACGGTGGAGAGATCGAAGCAGCTTCAGTCGTCGGAACCGGCACGGTGCTGACGGTCCAGCTCCCGCTCGCCGGCCGAGCGTCGGGTTAGATTAGGCTGGCGTGCGGTGGCGAGGTTGATCAGATTGGCCATTGTCGAGGATCACCCGGCCATCGCCGACGGGCTCGCTGCGCTGATCCAGAAGTCGGCCGGCGTGACCGTCGTGGGCACCGCGCGGGACGTCGCGACTGCGACTTCGCTGATCCAGCGCGCGGCACCGGACGTCGTTTTGTGCGACGTCAAGCTCTCGGATGCCGGCGACGGGTTCGAGGTCGTCCGGCGTCACACGCCTGGGCCCGCCTTCATCATCCTGAGCTCCTACTGGTATCCCAGCTATCACGTCAGGGCCGTCGAGCTCGGCGCGAAGGGCTACCTGAGCAAGATGGCCACGGTGGACCAGATCGTGCGCGCGGTCGAGACGGTGGCCGCCGGCGGCAGCGCGTTCCCGGTCGCTGCCCGGCAGGCTGCCAGCGATGCCCTCCGTGTCCCGACCCCACGCGAGCTGCAAATCCTGGCCCTGGTCGCGGAAGGCCTCGCGAACGCCGACATCGCGGACCGGCTCGCCCTCCGGGTCAAGACCGTCGAGAGCCAGCTGCGGCGGCTGTTCGATCGATATGACGTCGCAAGCCGCACCGCCCTCGTCCGGCTGGCGGCCCGCCAAGGCTGGATCGAGGAGGACCGCTAGCCGCGGGCGGCTAGGTTTGTCGGCGTGGCACAGCTCCGCTTTCCTATCCGGATCGGTACCCGATCGCGCGGCTTCATCCGACTCTGGACGGCCCGGCCGGAGTCGGCGTACGTCGAGCTGAACGACGAGCTCGATGTCCACTTCGGCCGGTTCCGGCTGCGGACGCCGATCGCCAACATCGCCTCGTGGCGGATCGAAGGGCCGTTCCGCTGGATCACCGCAATCGGCGTGCGGCGGAGCGTTCGGCACGCCGACGTGAGTTTCGCCGGCAGCCCCGACGGCGGCGTGCGGGTCGACTTCAAGGAGCGCGTGCCGTGGGGGTTCCTGCGCGTCCCGGCCATCTACGTCGGCGTCGACGACCTCGACGGCCTGGCCGCCGAACTGGCCCGGCGTGGGATCGCCGGGACCGATGCGCGGGCGCGCGTCGTCCGGTAGCGGCGATACACGCCGGGCTCGATCGGGCCGACGAAGGCGGCGAGGCGCTCCCCTTCCCGCTCGACTTCGCGTCGCTCGCCGCGACTCAGCCTGATGAATGGCTCGAGAGCAATCCGCGACCCGACGCCGTCGGATTCAGCCCACCACAGGCCCGCGACGCGGCCGTTCACGAGGAACGTCGGCAGCGTGTCGCCATTTCTTGCGGTGACGACCTTGCGGTGCTCGTCGCTGATCATCCGGGTCCGATCGGCGAAGGCGAGGAGTACGCTGTCCCACATCGGCAGGAATCGTGCGGGCGCGTCCGCGTCAGCAGGCGGTACTGAGGCTCCCGCGAGGTCGAGCAGCTCCCGGCCGTGCTCGTCCGAGTAACGCCGCAGTCCCCCGCCGGCATCCATCTCGGCGAGAGCGGGCCGGAGCCTGGTGATCGCCAGACCCGACCACGCCGCCATGTCGGCTGACGTCGCGGGGCCGAAGGCCGCCAGATAGTGTCGGGCGAGGTACTCGAGGGCGGCGGCTTCTTCCGCGAACGAGGCCTCGCCAAGCCAGGCCGACGCGCCGGTCAGGATCGGTCGTCGTCCGAAGGACCAAGGGATGGTTGACGGAGCGTGGATCCACGCCGCGTAGCGTCGGACGAACCACAGCGCGTCGTCCACCGACATGTCGTCGGCGAGGCCGGCCAGATGCTCGCGCAGCTCGGTGTTGGCACGCGGCCGGCTGGCAAAGGCAAGCGCGGCCTCGGCGAGGGCGTCGATCCGCTCCGGGGCGGGCTCTGGGCCCTGTCCGCGCCGGGTCAGCCCGCGTAGCATCGGCAACGTCGCCGGCAACAGGTGGATGTAGTCGTCCCGCGTCACGACATGCAACGTGGACCGCATGAGCGTCGCCTTGACCACCCGGCGCCGCTGGAACGCGCGGTCCAAGGCGGCGGAGTCGAACGCGGCGAGGCGCGACCAGAGCGCAAGATAGGGCGACGCCGGCTCCTGCGCCTGCAGTCCGCCGATCCGCTTGATCGCGGTGGTGGGACGGATCGCGGCACGTTCGAGGAGGAGCTGTCGGGCAAGCGTGGCGCGATTGAGCCGGTCCCTGGAAAGGACCTCGTGCTGCGTTCGTCGCACCTCTACGGGCTCGTCGGACCCGCGGAGGTCGACAACTCACCGGCCCGGAACGTGGCGATGAGCCGCGTGTAGCCGACCAGCCCTCGCTCGTAGCCGACGGCCCACAGGCCCGCGCCGGCCAGCCCGCGGGCGTCCGCGAGGGCAAACTTCGGGGTCAGGCTCACTGGCGAGTCGAAATAGATCGCCCGCCAGCCGTTCCCATCGGGCACGGCCAGGTGCTCGACCATCTCCAGCGGGTCGAGGACGGGCACGAGGGTCCGATCGCGCAGCGTCCCGAGATTGTCACCGGGGACCCAAACGGACCCGCGACCGCTCCTCGCGGCTCCCAGCTCCGGTCCGATGACCGGCCAGGTCATTCCATAGAGCGGGAGGCCGAGGATCGTCCGTTCAGCCGGGACGCCGGCATCCCGGTACAGATCGAGCGACCATGCGAGATCCTTCTCGCTGCCGTCACGCCGATCGAGGGGGGCCGAGGCGCCTGGCTCGGAGCCGGACCAGTGGTAGTCGTAGCCCATCATGAAGATCCGATCGGCGCCGGCCGCCGCAGCGGCGATCGCCATCGACGTTCCAGTAACGTTGGCCTGTGTTGCCACCGAGACCTGGGCGTCGCCGTCGACGGCACGGATCGCGGACCTCAGGCGTCCGACGAACTCGCCGTACGCCCGGATATGCTCCACGGCCAGCAGCTCGACGTCGACGTTGATCCCGTCGACGCCCAGATCGGCGGCCAGCGCGACCAGCTCGGCGATCGTCCGATCCTGGACCTCGGGCGCGGTGAAGAAGGCGGCGTTCTTGCCCCGGCCGAACGACGTGTAGACGAGCTCGACGCGGACGCCCCGCTCGTGCGCACCGGCGATAAGGTCGCGGCCGATCGGGCCGTCGATCTTCTTGTATCCGCGCTCCGCCGCCCCGAGCGTCCCATTTTTCCTGTGGGTGACCGAGAACAGTCCCAGGGTCGTGAGGTCCGTCCGTTCAAGGTGATCGGCAATCCCGCCGTCCATCTCCCAGTACGGCACATACCCGTACACCTCGTGACCCGGGATCGGGATCGGGATCGCGGTTCGCTCTGGCGGGATTGCCGTGCCGATGCCTGGCGCAACGCCGCTCAGATCGGATCCGTTGGCGGCCGGACGCGACAGCACGAAGATGAATGCCGAGGTGACGGCGAGCGCGGCGATAAGCGCCGCGACGAGCGGCCGTCGGGTCATGCGACAAGCGTGGGTCGAGATCGCCACACGGTCAAGCGGGCCGGTCGCGAGCCCGCGCTCACCCTCGAATTGGCCACGAAACCACGGGAATCGCGGCAGGAGGGACTACACTGCAGTTGGCTGAGCACACCGCCCGGCCGCCGACCGAAGCGAGGATCGATGACGAAGCACTCAAAACTGGAGCGCGAACGGCGCGCTCGGGAGTCCGAACGAGTCAAGGAAATCGAAGACGCGTGGATGAAGAGCCTGCCGGCAGCGACCGCAGAGGCGTTCGCGAGATCGGTCAAGGCCGCCCGGGAACGCCCGCCGCGCGAACGACCGGCCGATATGGCGAAGGGCACGCTGCCACGTCCGCCGCGCCCAGGCCACGAGCCGCGGCCACCGAAGGACACGGGACGTCCCGAGCGGGGCCGCTAGCGACCGTCACCCGGCCATCCACTGCTGAAGCGAGGAACCACCGATACCGTGCGAAAGCGCAAGGTCACCTATCCCACGCCGCGCAACAAAAAGGCACCGCCGCCCAGCGACACACCGGAGCCCATCTACTTACGACCGACAGTCGTCGCGATCGACATGAGGGCCGCCTCCGGCCGAGATCTGGCGATCGGCGATCGCGTTCGGATCATCGGTTCGGGCCTGTACAACGGCGAGACAGCGGTGGTCGAGTCGCTCCCGGGCGGGGTGATCCCCTCGGCGCTCGTGCGAACCGATGCCGGACGCACGCGCCGCGTCCGGACGATCGATCTGGAGCGAGTCGCCGCCGAAGCGTGACGTCCGGCCGCCCCGATTGAGGGTATCCATCGGCTTGGATCGGGCGGGTCCACCCGCTACCCTCGCCCAGATGATTCGCCTCGCGCTGGTCGACGATCACCCCGCGATTCTCGCCGCGCTCGTCGAGGCCGCCAACTCGCGGTCCGGGATCGAAGTCGTTGGTCGCGCGACGGACGTCGAGGCTGCGATCGACCTCGTCCGGCGGACCTCGCCGGACGTCGTAGTGTGCGACGTCTGGATCGCTGGCCACGCGGGCGGGCTCGACCTGGTGAAACTGTTCGGCAGGGGCCGTGGACCCCGCATGTTGATGCTGAGTGGCTTCGAGCAGCCGAGCTTCCTGCGTGCTGCGTTCGAGGCGGGTGCGGCCGGCTACCTCGCGAAGACGAGCGACGTGGGCGACATACTCGACGCCGTGGAGGCCGTCGCGCGGGGCGATACGAGGTTCCCGGCCGTAACGCTGAACGCGCTGCGGGACGCGCCACGCCAGCCAAGCTCCCGCGAGCTCGAGGCGCTCCGGCTTCTCGCCCGTGGCGCGACGAATGACGAGATCGCGGTCGGGCTGGGCATCAGCATCAAAACGGTCGAGAGCCATCTCCGGCGTCTGTTCGGGCGGTACGGCGTCCTGAGCCGGACCGAACTGGCGATGCTCGCCATGCGCGAAGGCTGGCTGGGCCGAGAACCGTGAATCAGGCGCCTTCGACCGCCGCCGTGACGGTCGTCCCAGAGGTACATGGCGAGGTCGGATCCGCGACCTCCAGACGACGGCTGCCGATGCGGTTCGTCGCCGCCACGATCGGGGCTGGGGCCGTCGTCGCGCTGGCGAATGCACTCGTGGTGCTCCGCCCGCCCAGCCGGCCGTTGGACCTCGTGCCGCCACTCGTCGCTACGGGCGCACTGTGCCTCGGGCTCCTCGTCCGGCATCGCGTCCCCGGCCTCGCTTGGGCCTCCCTCGTCTTCGCATCACTCGTCGCGGCAGGAACTCCGATCGCCTTGTCGCGGGGTGTCGATCCGGGCGCGGTCGGACTGAACACCTGGCTCGTCTTGGCCGGCAGATCGATCGCCGCGGCGATCGTAACCATGGGGATCGCGGCGCTGTACGCGACGCGTCCGGAGCGTCCCGCTGGGCGGCAGGTGACGACGATCGCGACGCTGCTCGTCGCCTGGCTGACGGCCGGCTGCCTCGTCATCGTGCTGCTCGTGATCGCCGGGACACCGGCTGACCCAGCGCTGACCTGGGTCGACATCGCCACCCGACCAACCGCCCTGTTTGTCGATGTCGTGCTCCTGCTCGCAGCGTTCGGGGTCGCCGGCGACATCCGTGCGGCAGCGGCCCGCGCCGAAGCGAACGGCCGCCCGACCACACCATTGTCGGAGCGCGTCAGGGCAACCCTCCGGGAGCTCGTGCCCGGCGAAGCCGATGCGGGCGCGGCGGCGATCGACGCCGAGCGCGTCCGCCTCGCCGGCGATCTCCATGCGGTCGTGCTGCCGTCCCTGCGCCGGGCAATCGCCGATGTCGAAGGGGGCGGACCGGTCGAGGCCCTAGCCGATCGCCTCCGTGCCGTCGACCTGGAGCTCGAGCGGCTGATGGCCGACCGCTGGCCGGTCGTGCTCGAGACGTTCGGGCTCGTCGAGGCCCTCGAGGACCATGCTGAGCGCACCGAAGCGGAAGCTGGCGTCCAAGTCACGCTCGACGTCGGGACCACGGCGGGTCGACCCCGGCCGGATATCGAGCGAACCGCCTGGCGAATCGCGCAGGTGGCGCTCGACAATGCCGTGCGCCATGCCTCCGCGGCGAACATCACGATTCTCGTGTCGACGTCAGTTGAGCGAGTCAGCCTCGAGATCCGCGATGACGGTCGGGGGATCGACGCGTCCGCCGCCGCAGACGCACTACGCGCCGGAGCCCGAGGGCTCGCGGACCTGTCGCGGCGAGCGATGGCGGTCGGCGGAAGCATCTCGGTCGAGAGCGGCGATCCCGGGGGCACGGTCATCCGGTTCAACTGGCCGGCTGGACCGTAACCGACCAACGGTTGCCGCCCGTTCACGGTCAGCGGCGTCCACCAGCGTCCGCAGCGAGCGGGTTGTCATCGACAGGTCGCTCGATGATTCCACCGATTGGCGTCGCCGCGTTGTCCCTCCATGATCCGATCGAGGTCCGCCGACCCGCGGCGGGCAACGACCGACTGGAGAACCAATGCTGCGACTTCACCAACTTCGCGCCTCGTTTGTGAATATCGCAGGCCGCGATCGCGGCCAGGGCCTCGCCGAGTACGCCCTCATCCTCGCGCTCATCGCGATCATCGCGATCGTGGCTCTCATCTTTTTGGGCGGGCAGGTCTCGAAGATCCTGAGCGACGTCGGCCACTCGATCTGATACGGAGCGACCCGGCGTTGGGCGGCAGCTTCACGGTGACGTCGGCCCAGATCGTCGGCCCCTGGTACCCGCGCCCGAATGTCGATCCGGCGCCAGGCACGCGGCTGTCGTCGACAACCCTGGCGTCGCGCGTTACCCGCTACGTGAAACGGGACGGCCTAGCCGCGTGCGTCGGATATTGGGTGATCGTCACGCCGTAGCGACAGCGATGAGCCCGGAGTGCGCGATGCACACCGGGCTCATCGCTCGCCTGGCGGCTTCCGCCATGAGGCCAGCTGGGGGCTAGCCGGAGTAGAAGTCAGTTACGAGGCGGACGCGCGAGCCGTACTTCCACACGCCGATGCCGATCCACTTGAGCTTCCCATTCTTCATGTTCCGCCAGTGGCCGCCATTCGAGGACTTCTCCGCCTGGAAGTTCAGGTGGGAGGCGAGGATCGCGGTCTTGGCGTACGTGTAGCCGCTGCGGCAGCCGATGTTCTCGGCCCAGCTGTAGCCGTTGTAGCCCGCGCGACGAAGTCGGTCGCCGGGGTTCCCGTTGAGGAAGTGGCTGCACTGGTTGGTGACCGCGAGGTAGCGCGCGTACGGTCGGGCGACCAGGTCCGAAATGCCGGCGCTGTAGCGGAGGGGCGGCACGTAGGCGCTGTAGCGACCGCTGCCGTAGCCGCGGCACGTACCGTCGTTGAGGACCCAGCCGCCGGTCCGGGTGCAGTTCACGAGTCCGAGGTAGTAGAGCTCCTCGGGGAACCAGTACCGAGCGACCGCCGAGGTGGTGATGGTCCCTGTGGCCGGGATCCGGACCGTTGTCCGGGAGGAGGCTGCGGCCGGTACGGCGATGAGCGAGGCCAGCAGCGAGGCCGCTACAAGGGACCCAATGAGCGTCCGCGAGCGGGACACAGGTCGATGGTGAGACGTAGTTTCGCGGCGAGACGCCCTCTGGGCGCCGATGGTTGGAACACGCAAGACTCGTGCCTCCTCTCTCCCGGAACGCCGTGCATGACCACGAGCGACGGTGGATGAGTCGTGCCGGCAGGCGCGGGGAAACGAGTCGGGGCTTTCCACAGCGTGGGCAACTCAGGCTGGCGAGCGCCAGAGGGAGACCCGGTGAGCGGGTCGGGTAACTGCCGGACGACGTGTGTGGTTTTCAGCCTTCTGGGTAGGGCGGAAACCCCGGATAAGAGGAAGTATGCCCCCTCGATGCAAGCCGCGCATCCCCCGTTTGGCCCAGATGCAGTGGTCCGAAGGGCATGGGCCCAAGACCGGACCCCTAGTCCGGACAGCCGAACGGCTGGTGCCGCGGGGCACCGTTCGGTCAGCTGCGGCTTGACTCGGCCGCGCTCTGGAGCTAACAGTTGAGCAACGCCCAAACCCCACCCAGCCGGAGGTCCTCGTGCGTCGTCGCTCCCCGCTCGCCCTTCTCGCCGCGCTCGCCATCGTCGCCATCCCGGCGCTGGCGGCTCCCGTCGGCGCCGCCGGGCCGACCGTCTCGCGCCACGACCAGATCGTGTCGTTCTGGACGCCAGCACGGCTACGGTCGGCCACGCCGCGTGATTTCGACCGATCCGGCGGGACGTTCGTGCCGAAGGCCAGGCCCGGAGGCGGGTCCGGCACCGGCGCCTCGTGGACGAAGGGCGGAGCCATCCTGAAGGGCTCGGGCAAGGTTTACTTCGTCATGGGCTCCTCGGCATACGTCTGCTCCGGATCGGTCGCCACCGATTCGCGGAGCGGCAGGTCGCTCGTCCTGACCGCCGGCCACTGCGCCTACAACGAGGTCGCCCGGGCATTCGCGACGAACTGGCTGTTCATCCCGGAGTTCGATGGCGCCCCGACGTTCACCTGCGCCAACACCGCGTACGGCTGCTGGACGGCCGATGCGCTCGTCGTCCATCGGGGATACACGACGGCCGGCAGCTTCAACACCCAGGCGACCGTTCATGACTTCGCATTCGCCGTCGTCGGGGCCGGTGGCAAGTCCGGTACCGCGCAGCTCGACGCGACTGTCGGCTCGTTCCCGATCAGCTTCTCCGGGACGAGCGCCGGAAACACGCTCTATGCCTTTGGCTATCCGGCCGCGGGCAAATACCACGGCAAGGATCTCGTCTATTGCACCGGCCCCATCTTCGCCGACACCCTCAACGATGACCTGACCTGGGGCATGGCCTGCGGGATGACCGGCGGCTCGTCCGGCGGCCCGTGGCTGAAGGGATTCGACGAGATGACGGGCAGCGGCACGCTCAACTCGCTGAACTCCTACGGCTACAGCGGCCTGAAGAACATGTATGGCCCGAAGTTCAACGCCAACACCCAGGCCGTCTACAACGCCGCAAACACCGCGACGGCAAACACCATCGTCAACTGATCAGCATCGCCCTCAGCGAGAGGCGAGGATCACGTCCAGGATCTCGGCACCGTAGCGCTCGAGTTTCGTCGGGCCCATGCCCTTGATCCGCCGCAGCCCGGCCAATGACGCCGGTCGAGCTTCGGCGATCGCGGCGAGGGTCGAATCGTGGGCCACGACAAACGCTGGCACTGCGTCCGTCCGGGCCCGTTCCGTTCGCCACGCCCGCAACGCCCCGAATAGCGGCGATTCGCCTTCCCTCGCGGCAGGCGGTGCGAAACCGTCCGACAGCTGCACGAGGCGCGGCCGCGCGTCGCGGACGGATCGTGCCCCAGTCCCTGCCGAGCGCGGCACGAGGCCGTCCAGGAACCGACTCGGGCGCCGGCGCGATTCGCGGCCTCGGGTCTCCCGCTGCGCCGCCCACGACAGGGCGAGGTGGACTCGCGCCCGGGTGATCCCGACGTACAGCAGCCGTCGCTCCTCCTCGATTGCCGCGTCATCGTCGAAGGACTGGCGGATCGGCAGGAAGCCTTCCTCGAGCATCGGTAGGAAGACGGCGTCCCACTCGAGGCCCTTCGCTCGGTGGTACGTCGCGAGCTCGATGCCGGAGGCCGTCGAGGTTTCCTCGGCCGCCGCTCGTCGCCGGAGCTCCGCCAGGAGCGCATCGCCGTCTGTCTCCGGGTCCGCCGCCACGAGATCGGCGACGATCGAGGCGAGCGTCTCGAGCGCGGCGGCGCGTTCGCCGGCTTCGCCTCGTTCGGAGGCGGCCCCCTCTTCGTACCCTAGTTCCGTGGCCCAGAGCATCCGGACCGCGCCGGCGAGGCTTTCCCCGATCGCCGCCCCCGCGCGTTCGATCAGCTCGATCGCGGCTCTGACCTCCGGCCGTCGCCAGAACCCGAGTCCCCGGACCCGGTAGCCGATCCCGGCACGCGTCAGGGCCGCCTCGATCGGTGCTAGCTGGGCATTCGTCCGGACGAGCACGGCGACTTCGGCGGCTGCGGTCTCCCCGGCGAGCAGTGTCTGGATCCCCGCGGCGAGTGCCGAAAGCTCCGCCTCCGCGGTCGCGTGACGGGTGATCGTCGGCCGCGGGCCCGACGGGCGCGTCGCGGTCAGCAGCTTCGAGCGGCCCGCTGACGCGATGAGCCGATTCGCCAGGTCAAGGACCTCCGGGCTCGAGCGGTAGTTCTCGGTCAGGGCGATCACTCTTGTCCCGGCGTGGCGCTCGGCGAACGAGGTCAGGTAGTCGGACGTCGCCCCGGTGAACGTGTAGATCGTCTGATCCTCGTCGCCGACGACGCAGACGTCAGGGCGGCCGCCGGCCCACAGTTCGAGGAGACGCTGCTGGAGCGGATTCGTGTCCTGGTACTCGTCGACGCTGAACCAGCGCTTGCGGGTTCGGACGATGTCGGCTGCCTCGAGGTCGTGTTCGAGGAGGTCGATCGCGCCGATCAGCATGTCGTCGAAGTCCAGCCGGCCGGCTCGGGCCTTCGCCCGTTCGTAATCGCCGAACGCTCGAACGAAGAGGTCGACGGGCAGCGGCGGTTCGCGCCCGGCAGCCCCTGCTGCGGCTTCATATCCCCGTGGGTCGATGCGCCGGCTCTTCGCCCACTCGATCTCGTCCGCAATGTCTTTCGCCGGTGTGAAGCGGTAGTGGCCGGGCAGGCCCCGGGCGAGCCGCGAGAGGATCGGCAGCTTGGTGCTGAGGATCTCCGGCAGCGGCGCGCCGTCGTGGTTGAGCGGCCAGAAGTGGCGGAGCTGGCTAAGGGCGTGCGCGTGGAACGTTCGAGCCGAAACGCCGGGCAGGCCGAGAGACCGGAGGCGCTCAATCATTTCGCCGGCGGCCTTGTCCGTGAACGTGACGACCAGGACTTGGTCCGCCGGCACGACGCCCGAGGCGATCGCAAACGCCGTCCGCCGGCTGATCACCCGCGTCTTGCCCGTCCCGGCCCCGGCGATGATCGCGACCGGGCCGTCGACGGCGCGGACCGCCTCCAGCTGGGCCTCGTTCAGATCGTCAAGGAGGTGGTCGAGCGGCGCGAGGGTGGGCACCGGCCAAGGCTAGCAGCCGGCACTCACCAGCCGCTCAACCGGTCTCCGCGGAACCTCCGCCGCGCCTCCACAGCCTGCTCACAATCGAGCCTGACGATGGTTTCACCAGGCGATCGAGAACGATCGCCGACAAGGAGAAACGATCAAATGAATGGACGAACGATCGCCGGCGTGGTGCTGGCACTCATCCTGGTGGCCGGAGCAACGGTCATCGGTATCACCGCGTACAACGCGGGCGTGACGGCGGGCCTCGTCGAAAGCGGCCAGGTTGTCGTCGCGCCGGGTCAGGCTGTGGGGCCGTACGTCGGCGGCTACGGCTACGGCTGGGGCCACGGCGGCTTCGGGTTCTTCGGCTTCCTCGGGGCGCTCTTCTTCATCCTCCTCGTCTTCGCGCTGCTCCGGGCCGTCCTGGGCGGTGGTCGTCGAGGCGGTTGGGGCGGGCCGGGCTGGGGCGGACGGGGTGGCCCGTACGGTCGGCGGACCGTGGAGCGACCGGGCCCGTGAGATTCACGACGAGCTACACCGCGAGAGCGGGCAGGCAGGCAAGGACCCGACCGACCAGCCGCGAAGCTGACGCGGAGCTGACCTCAGCGGCGCCGGCCTCCAGTAGGGGGCCGGCGCCTCCGACGTACAGCCTACGATGGCATCTGATGAAGACCATTCTCGTCGTGGACGACGAACCGAAGATCGCCGCCCTCGCCCGTGACTACCTCGAGCATGCGGGCTTCGCCGTCGTGATAGCGGCGGACGGTCGATCCGCACTGGAAGCCGTCGGCCGGACGAAGCCAGATCTCGTCGTCCTGGATCTCGGGCTGCCGGAGGTCGACGGCCTCGACGTGACGCGGGCGATTCGGCGTGATTCGTCGCTGCCGATCGTGATGTTGACCGCCCGCGACGACGAGATCGACAAGCTGCTCGGGCTGGAGCTCGGCGCGGACGACTACCTGACAAAACCATTCAGTCCACGCGAGCTCGTCGCCCGGGTCAAGGCCGTGCTCCGCCGGGTCGATGCCGGCCGCCAGCCCGAACCGGGCAGCCGGGATGTCGTCCGGGCCGGCGACCTGACCCTCGACGTTCCGCGGATGCGGACGGATATCGCCGGCCGGCCGATCGAACTGACGCCTACCGAGTTCCAGCTTCTCGCGACGATGGCCGCCCAGCCCGGCCGGATCTTCACCCGCTCACAGCTCCTCGATGCCGTCCATGGCGTCGCCTTCGAGTCGTACGAGCGGGCAATCGACACCCACATCAAGAACATCCGTCGCAAGCTCGAGCCCGATCCGCGCGAGCCGCGCTACGTCCTGACCGTCTACGGCGTCGGCTACCGGTTCGCGGACGATCGCCCGTGAGCGGGTCGCGTCGCGGGCGCGGCCGAGGATCATGGGCGGGACGCGGCGAGCGCCCGGGCTGGTGGCCGGCCGAGGAGCCATGGCCGCCACGTCGCGGACGCGGACCGTGGGGACGGCGCAGAGGACCATGGGCGCGCGGATTCGGCTGCCTGTTCGGGATCGCTTTCCTGATCGGGGTCGTTGGGCTCGTGGGGCTCGTCGGGAGCGTCGTGATGGCGAGCGGGCCATTCGGCCATGTCGCCCGGTTGCTGGGGATCGGAGTCGTCGTCCTTGGAGTCCTCGCGATCGCCGGATGGGGCCGGACGTTCCGCCGCGTGGCCTTCTCGCTCGACGAGCTCGTCGAGGCCGCCGATCGCGTCGAGCACGGCGACTACACGACCCGCGTCACCGTCCCGCGGACCGGGCCCCGGCCGATGCGCGATCTCGCCCGCGGGTTCAACGAGATGGTCACCCGGCTCGAGGCCGATGAGGCCCAGCGGCGGAGGCTCCTTGCCGACGTGAGCCACGAGCTCCGAACGCCGTTGGCGGTCGTCCAGGGCAACATCGAGGCGATGCTCGACGGCGTCCACGAGGTCGACGAGGCGCATCTCGGGGCGATCCTCGAGGAGACGCGGGTCCTCGGCCGGCTCGTCGACGACCTCCGAACCGTCGCCCTGTCGGAGAGCGGCAGCCTGCCGCTCCACCGCGAGCCCACAGATCTCGCCGTCGTGGCGACCGATGCCGTCGCGGCGTTCCGGTCCTCCGCCGAGGCCGCCGGCGTCGAGCTCGAGGTCGAGATCGCGGACGACATCCCGCTTCTCGAGGTCGATCCCGTTCGGATTCGCGAGGTCATCTCGAACCTCGTCGCTAACGCCCTGCGCCACACGCCCGCCGGTGGGTCGATCGCCCTCGACGCCCGGGTGGGCGACGGCGGCCCGGGCAGTGCCGGCGGGCCGCGTGCGGTCGTTGTGACCGTACGCGACACCGGTACGGGAATCGAGCCCGACCTGCTGCCTCACGTGTTCGACCGGTTCGCCAAGGCGCCGGGCTCACGGGGCTCCGGGCTGGGACTCGCGATCGCCCGCGGCCTCGTCGAGGCGCACGGCGGCTCGATCGACGTCGAGAGCACGCCCGGGCGCGGCTCGACGTTCCGCTTCCGGCTCCCCGTTGCCACGGACGCGACCGGCTAGAGCCTCTCGTCGCCGCCCGTTACGTCAGGAACCGGGAGCGGCCGGCTCCGCGACCCTGCCGAGGCGGCGAGCCGGGGATCGGCCAGCGCGACGACCGCGGCACAGGCGAGGCCGACGATCGTCACCAGAATGGTCGCCTCGAAGCCGGCCGACGCGATGATCGGCACCGCGCCGATGCTGCCGAGTACGAGCGCCCCGGCCAGTGCCGCCGACAGCATGGCGAAGGCGCTGCCACGGTCGGCATCGGTGCTCCGCCGCGACATCTCGACGAGCAGGGGGGTCAGGACGAGCCCGGCACCGCCGCCCGTCAGCGCGCCGGCGAGGACCAGCACCGGCGTCGTGGGCGGCAGCACGAGGAGGCCGATGGCGACGGCCGTCAGCAGCAACCCGGTCAGCACCAGCCAGCGCGGCTGGATCCGATCGGCCAGCCAACCGGATGGGATGCGGAGGGCGAGCACGGCGATGCCGTCCGCGACGAAGAACAGCCCGACGTCTGCACCCGCCAGTTCCGCACGCTGCGGTAGGTAGGCCGTCACGACGCCCCAATGCGACACGTAGAGCAGCGTGATGACGAGCAGCGGGATCCACTCCCGGCGGAAGGCGAAACCGAGCCACCTCGAGGCAAGCACGGGAGGCTTCGATCCCGGCGCGTGGCGAATGCTCGCGGGAGCGCTCCGGGTGCTCGTGCTCGGTCGCCGGACGCAGCCTGATCGGGGCCGCGACGAGCAACAGAGCCCCGAGGGTGACGATGCCGATGACCACGAGCGCGACCGGATCGAGCGATGAGCCGCTGCCGAGGACCGCGAGCGAGAGCGGCGGCATCGCCACGAGCGTGAGGTTCTGGGCACTGCCGATGAAGGCGAGCCCGAAGCCCCGGCGTTCCGACGCTACGAGTCGGGCAGCGAGCGACAGAGCCGCCGGCAACGTCACGGCGATCCCGATCCCCTGGCTGACCCGGGCAACGGCGAACGGCAGCAGGTCGCCGGCCGGATCGACCCCCGGCAGGAGTAGCACGCCGGCGCCGATGAGGTACGCGACAGCGCCGACGGCGAGAAGCCGGAGGCCACCGAAGCGGTCGACCAGCGCTCCGCCGGCGAACGCAGCTGGGACCTGGACGACCGCCGCCAGTCCCACGATCACGCCGATCTCCGCGTCGGCTACGCCCGCCCGGGCGAGGCTGACCGGCAGCGAGGCGGTGAAGCCATGGAAGCCAGACTGCAGCGCGAACAGCGCGACGGCGAGGCGGACGAGCACCGGCCCATCTTCGCCCAGCCGGCCGCCCGATGAGAGGTTCGTACCGGGCGCCTGCCCGGACTGGGGGTTGCGCCGTACCACCACCAGAGGTCACCCTAGCCTCATGGTTGGACGACACCGCCGCCCATCGTCACGTTCCCTCTCCCGAATCGTCGCCGCAGCCGCGCTCCTAGCGTCGGTCATCCTCGCGTCGACTGCCGGCCCGGCCGCCGCAGCCGGCTTCCCGCCGCGGGATGGCGCCTACCACGACTACGCCGAGACGGCGGCCGACATCAAGGCCGTCGAGGCGGCCAAACCGGCGATCGTCGATGTCTTCAAGTTCGGGACCAGCCACCTGGGCAGGACCATCTGGGCGGCGAAGGTCAGCGACAACGTCGCGGTGGACGAGGCCGAGCCCGAAATCCTGTTTGACGCCCTCCACCATGCGCGCGAGCACATGACCGTCGAGCAGGCCCTCTACACCCTGCACCTGCTGGCGGACAACTACGGCTCGGACGCGACCGTCACGAACCTCGTCAATGGCCGGGAGATCTGGATCGTCTTCGCCCTGAACCCGGACGGTGGCGAGTACGATCTGACCTGCGGCGGGGCCCACGCGCCGTACTGCGCCTGGCGGAAAAACCGCCAGCCGAACGCAGGCACGAGCGCCGTCGGCACCGACCTCAACCGGAACTACGACTATCGCTGGGCCTGCTGCGGCGGCTCCTCAGGCAATCCGTCGTCGATCACCTACCGGGGATCGAGCCCGTTCTCCGCCACGGAGGCGCGGGCCATGCGCGACTTCGTCAACAGCCGCGTGAAGAACGGGATTCAGCAGATCCGCGCCCACGTCACCTTCCACACCAACGGCCAGCTGATTCTCTGGCCATACGGCTACACCCGAACCGACATCCCGTCAGACATGTCGATCGAGGACCACAGCACGTTCGTCGCGATGGGCAAGGCGATGGCGAACCTCAACGGCTACAAGGCCGAGCAGTCGAGCGACCTATACATCACCGACGGTGACCAGATCGACTGGATGTACGGCGTCCATCGGATCTTCTCGTTTACCTGGGAGCTCTATCCGCCCGAGACGTCCAGCGTCTGGACCGACCATTATTCGCCGGACGAGGCCATCGCCCCCCAGACGGCTCGCAACCGAGGCGCGCTCCTCTACCTCATCGATATCGGCGGCTGCCCGTACCGCGCGATCGCGAAGGACAAGACGCACTGCGGCGTCTTCAACGACGACTTCGAGATCTACCGCTTCTGGTCCTCGGACCCGTATGGCACCGATACGGCCACGGGTGGGACGTGGGCGCGTCGTAATCCGGGCCCGACATCATCCGGCGGCTATCCGATCCAGCTCGGGACGGCGTCCTCCGGAGCGCAGGCGATGGTGACGGGCGGACCGGCCGGGACTGGCGCGAACCAGTACGACCTCGACGGCGGGACGACGACGATCCGCTCGGCCCCGATCAAGCTGCCATCGCAAGTCGGCTCGCTGACGTTCCGCTATTACCTCGCCCACGGGTCGAACAGCTCGACGAAGGACTCGTTCATGGCGTGGGTCGAACTCGGCGGCGGGACGCGGGTGCGCGTCTTCCGGGACCTCGGCGCCGGGGTCATCCAGCGGGGCAAGTGGACGAAGGCCGGCGTGCCACTGACGAAGTGGGCCGGTCAGACGATCCGGATCGTGTTCACGGCGACCGATGGCGGCCCGGACAGCCTGGTCGAGGCCGGCGTCGACGACGTCAGGATCGAGCAACCCTAGGGCCGATGGCGTCGGGGGCCTCCACCTCAGACCTCGGGGGGCGCCGGTCGGAGAATAGCTCTCGCAGATACGCCTCGGGGAACCTGGTGTTGCTGGGAGGCGTCATGGGCGCCACGCGGACCCACCAGGTCCTACTCCCAGGAGAACGACCGATGCGACGATTCGGCATCATCCTCCCGGCAACGCTGCTGGGACTCCTCCTGACCGCCGGTCCGACCCTCGCCTGTGGTGGGCTCATCGGACCCAACGGCGCGGTCAACCTCCTCCGGACGACGACGTTCGCCGGCTACCACGACGGCGTCGAGCACTACATCACGGCGTTCCAGTTCGCCGGTGGTGGTGGAGCATTCGGCTCGATCACGCCCCTGCCGGCCGTCCCGACGAGCGTCGAGAAGGGCGGCGACTGGACCCTCCAGCGGCTGATCCGCGAGACCGAGGCCCAACGATTGACGTTCCTCTCGGATACGGCGGGCAGCCCGGCTGCATCGCGCGGCGCGGAAGAGCTCATGAAGGTCCGGATCGACGCCCTAGACATCACCGTCCTGCGCGGCGGCGCGGCCGACATCGGGACGTGGGCGAGCGACCACGGCTTCCGCCTCCCGCCCGACGCGCCCGAGGTCCTCGAGTTCTACGCCGCGCGCAGCCAGATCTTCCTCGCCGCGGCCTTCGACGCCGATGCCGCGGCTGAGCGCGGCCAGCAGGTCGGTGACGGAGTCTCCGTCCACATCACGATCCCGACCGACAACCCGTGGGTTCCGCTCAGGATCCTGGCTCTCGGCAAGGCCGGCACGGAGCGGATTGATGCCGACGTGTTCCTCCTGACCGACAAGCCGCCGGTCCTGCTCCCGGCGCCGACCGGCAGCAACGGGATGCGCCTCGACCACAATTCGCTTGCGACGAACAGCCTCCTCGACGACCTCCGGTCGGACCGGGGCATGGACTGGGTCCCGACCACCGCCTGGCTGACGAAGGTGGCGATCGACTCCGCCGCCAGCGGGCTCTCGTACGACCTGGCGATCGACGCGAGCGGCGCCGGGGCGCCGTCCCGTGTGGACGCCGGGCTCGCGACGCCCGGCGCGCCATCGATCGGTGGCGGAGCCGACATCGCGCGCCTGCTGCTCGCCGTGCTCTTCTCCCTCATGGGCGTGGCGGGAATCCACCTGATGACCCGCTACCGGCCAAACGACGCGCTCGTCTGATCGGAGCGCGGCATGTCAATCGATCGCGCCGTCGCGGCGCTCGGGCTCGGGATCGCGACGGCGCTCGGCGCGGCGGCAATCGCCGGAGCCGTCTCTCGCTCAAACGAGCCGATCGTCGTCGACGTGACAATCCATTACTCCAGGTTCGAGCCGGCGGCGATCAGCGTCCCGGCCGGACGGCCGGTCACATTCGTCATTCACAACACGGACCCGATCGACCACGAGTGGATCGTCGGCGACGAGGGGCTCCACGAACGCCATCGCACGGGAACAGAGCCGGTCCACGACGCTCGCCCGACGGAGGTCTCGATCGACGCGCTAACCGAGCGCTCGACGACCGTGACGTTCGACAGGCCGGGCCAGCTGACGTTCATCTGCCATCTGCCCGGCCACGAGGCCTACGGCATGACCGGGATGCTCACGGTCACCGGCGGCTGAGGTAATCGAGGAATCACGAAGGCCCCGCCGGAGGCGGGGCCTTCTCATGTCCGAGTTGAACTGGGACTACGGGCTGCCCTGCGGGATCTCCGTAACGAGGATCCCATTGACGATCGGGGTGTCGCCGACATTGCCGACGAACGAGATGTCGAGGACGCCGTCGGTGACTTCGACCATGACGCTTCGGTCATAGGCCGTGAGCACACCGCCGGCGGCAGAGGCCACATCGAGCTGCCAGATCAGCGGCGCGTTCTCGAACGCGACGCTGAAGATGCGATCGCCGGGGGCCAGCGCCTGGAACTCGGCGAACGACAGATCGACGCGATACGTGCCGTCCGGAACTGAGAACCGGTAGTCGCTCATCCCGGCGCGCTGGTTCTGGTACAGCGGATCGCGGGTGGTGCCGGCGATGTCGCTGCCCGTCGAGGCCGCGCTGCCGCCCGTGTATCCGAACGAGCCGGACAGGAACGCGCGATCCGTCACGTAGTTGATGCCCGTGTCCGGGTCGACGTACGAGAAGCCACCCGCATTGATGCCCTGCTGGTATGCCGGCACGAGGAGCGTGACCGGCACCTGGACGTTGCCGAGGTCGGGATCGTTCGTCTGGACGACGAGGATTGCCCGATGGGCCCCCGGCTCGAGGCCCGTGCTGTCGACGTTGATATCCACGATGGCGGATCCATCGGGCGCCACGGTGCCCGTCTCCGGGTCGACCGTCAGCCACGGAACGTCGCTGAAGAGCGGCAGTCCGGATTCGATGAGGAACGCCTCACCACTGTTCTGGCTGACCGTCCAGATGTTGCCGATGTTGTCGAGCTCGATGCCGGCGCCGTTGAAGCCACCACCGGACGGGTGCGGCAGGGCCATCGAGGCTTCGCAATTGACCGGGTCGATGAGATAGATGGTGTCGGTATCGCTGTTGGTCGCTTCCCAGAGCATCCCGAACGAGCCATTCCAAGCGAGGCCGGAAATGTTCGGATCGGGTGGCTGGCATTCGTTGAGCGTCTCGCCCGGCGTCGGATGCGACGGGCCGGCGACGCGATAGACGATGCCCTCGTTCCAGCCGCCGATGTAGAACACGTCGGCCGCCGGGTCGTAGGCGAGGCCGCGCTGGTCGACGGAATCCCAGGGCGAGCCCGTGATCACTTGCTCGACCGAGCCGTCGGTCGGGTTGAGACCGTAGATGCCGTTGTCACCACCGATGTTGACCTGCCAGAGCAGGTTGCGGCCGGCGTCGAAGGCCATGTCGCCACCGAACGCCTCGATCCACGGCGACTCGAATGAGTTGCCGGTCGGGGTTCCGTCGGTGGTGAACTCGGTCGACCTGCAGACGCCTGCGAAGCCGCAGAGGTCGCCGTTGTCGAAGGCGTCGCTGATCCACACGTTGCCGGTGTAGCCGACGCCCCACGGCAGAGCGACCCCTTCGGTCGGCCAGCTGGCGAGGACGTCGCCGGCGGCCAGGATGCTGCGCGGGACGACAGTCGCCGGACGGTTCGCTCCCTTGGTCGACGTCGCGTTCGGCGCGACCTTGGCCAGGGTGCGGTCCCCGGTCACGCCGGCCACCGTCGGGCCGCCGAGGTTGACCTCGCCGATCTCGAACGTGAGATCGGCGTGGCCGTCCGGGTTGGCGATCGTGATCGTCCCCGTGGCCTGATGGCCCGGCGTGAGGGTGAACGTGAATGGGCCGCCCTCGACGGTCCCGTGGGGCTGGTTCCGATGGAGCGCTGCGTCGACCCCGGTACGAGTCGTACCGGCCGTGACGAGCTCGTCACGCGTGAGGCCGACGTATCCGTCTTTGGCGAACTCCAGCGGCCACGTGCCGCTAGGCCCGATGAGCGTGTACGTGCCGTCGCCGGCCGTGGTTGTGCTGGCGTCGAGCGGGCTCCCGTTCCACTCCGAATGGAGGGTTACGTTGACGCCGGCAAGGGGCTCCTCGCTGTGCGCGTCGGTGACGGTGCCCGAGATGCCGCCCCACGATTCTGGCAGGGTGACGGTCAGAGTCACGTCGACCGTGACCTGGCGCGGCTTTGGCGCATTCGTGAGGAACACGACGGATCCGCGGTACTCACCGGGGGTGAGAGTCGGGTCGCCGATGGTCACGGTCACTTCCTGGCTGGCGCCCACGTCGAGCGAGCCGGAGGCAGGGCTTTCGGACAGCCACGGGAGGTCGGTGAAGAAGCCCGAGCTGATGCCGAAGGCAAGGTTCTCCCACAACTCGACACCGTCGGGCACGCCGTCGGCGTCGAGATCCGCACTGTTCTGGCCGTCAAGGAAGCCCCTGAAGGCGGTGCGATCGTTGTTGGCCACGATGAGCGCGGCCTGGCCTTCGTCCGGACCGGGTGTCGTGTAGCCGGCGAGTGCTTCCGCCCCTTCGAGCGGGTCACCGCGCTGACCGTAGATCCCGTAGATCTCGCCGTCGAGCTCGGTGAACTCGGGGGCTTCCTCCGGGAAGGTGAAGGCCGGATGCTCCGGCTGCCACCAGTGGACAGGGTTCGGAGGATCGAAGTTGCTCTCGGCGAACGAGAAACCGAGCCGCTCGAAGAGCGGATGGCTGGGATCGAACTCGATCACCCACGTGTGGAAGATGAGCCGCCCGCCATTCTCGACGTAGGAGTTGAGGCTGTCGAAGACCGAGAAGTCCGGTCCCCAGTTGTCGTCAGCAAAGATCACGAGATCCCAGTCGCCCGACTCCAGGTCGGCCACGAAGCCGTCGAAGTCCGCCTCGTAGTGGGCCGTGTACGACAGGCCGAGCCGTTGCAGGGCCTGATCGACGTAGGTCTCCGGCGCCGGATGCACCGGGTCGTCGGCATAGATGAGGATCGACGTGTCGGCGGTCGGCTTGGCCGCCGTCCATTTGAAGGCCTTGGGATGGGCAACCGCTGTGCCGCCGCCGTTGACGGGCATGCGGATCGCAGGCTTCACATCCTGCCGCCAGGCGCCGGTGCCGGCTGCCGCCCCGCCGATGACCGGCGGGCTGGAGCCCCGGCTGCGCTCCTTGGTCTCCCAGGCAAGTGGCGCCGAGCCGGCGTTGCCCAGGGTCACGGTCCTCGTTGTCGGATCGGCGCCGAAGTCGAGTTCGACGGCGATCTCGGTCGGGTCGACCGTGGGGACCGGCGCGTTGAGTCTGACGTTCCGGGTGACGTTGGCGCCGTTGATGATCAGCAAGTTGGCTGACTTGGAAACGTAGTTCGGGGCTGCGACCGTCTGGGTGTACCGACCCGGATAGAGCCGCAGGCTGTAGGTCCCGTCCGGACCTGTCTTCGTCGAGCCGAGGCCCGGCGAGGTCGAGACCGTCGCGCCCGCGATCGGTTCGCCGTCGTTCTTGTCGGTCACCGTGCCGTGGACGACGCCCGACGGCACGATCTCATAACGATACGCGGTGTTGGGGACAAGGAGACCCTGGCCGAACGAGAACTCCAGTCCATCCGTGCCCGTCGCGTCCTCGATTCCGATCGTCGCTCCGCGGCCGTCGCCGGGAGTCGGCCGGGTTGCTGCCATACAGGATGTCGATCGGTTTCGCCGCGCTCGTACAGCTTGATCTCGAAATCGATCGTCGCCGTCGCCCCGCGGACACCGATGTCGGTGTATTCGAGGACGAACGTGCGGCTGCCCGGCTGAACCGAGGGTGGCGTACTCGATGACGCTCTCGTCGGCGAGATACAGGTCGCGCCAGAACGCATAGATCGCCGCGTTCGGCGGATCATCGGACGGGATCGACAGGGGGAACGGGTTGAACACGTCCCCGCTCGAGGAAGTTCAGGTAGCCGTTGTCGGACAGGAAGACCTGCTCGTAGGCCTCGCCGTAGAAGTCGAACGGGAAGGGCAGATGGAGCCGCCCGGCGAAGTCGTCACCGTACAAGCGCCGTCTCGGTCGTCGCGTCGACCCAGACGAACGCGATCGGCCGGCAGCCGTGGCCGAAGTTGTCGAGCTTGCGGCCGAGACTGAAGTTGAGGGTGATGTCCTGGTCGACGAGCTCCACACCGTCGACCATTGCCTGTCTCGGTGCAGCCGCCGGCCGAGGCCCGGATCGTGTAGGTCCCGATCGGCAGGGTGAGGCGGTAGACGCCGGTGGCGTCCGTCGCTGGCCGCCGGGACCGGAGTCCCGATTGCCAGTACGTGAGCACGGTTGATGGGCGTGCCGTCCTCCGCCGCGCGGACGTGGCCGGTGATCCGTGAACCGTGGCAGCGCCCGGAGGGCGAAGTCCTGCGTCGTCGTCTCATCCGTGACGATTTCGACGCCCGGGGCGATCTTCTGGGCGAAGCCGAAGGCCACGGCAGTGACGTCGTACGTCCCGGCCGCGAGGAACATCTCGTAGTGGCCGGCGGCGTCGGTCGTGACGGTGAAGTCGCGGAATCCGCCCGTCGCGGTGACCTGGGCGCCGGGGATCGGCTCGCCGCTGAGCCTCGGTCACCGTTCCGGCGAGGGTCCCGCCAGTCGCGACGAGGTCGACCGCCGCCTTGGCGTCGATCCGGCCGTCGCCGTAGACGTTGTTCGGGTCGCCGTCGGCGTCGCCACCGCAGTCCATGTCGATGCGATCGACGGCCGTCGCCTTGAACGCCATCGGTCGCCGGGACATAGTTATCCGGATCGCCGATGAGGACCGGCTTGGCCGACAGGACCAGGGCGAGCGCCCCGGACGTGTGCGGTGCCGCCATCGAGGTCCCCGAGAAGGACTCGTAGCCGCCACCGGGAACGCTGGAGATGACGTCGACGCCCGGGGCGCTGATGTCCGGATTGACCTTGCCGTAGACCGACGGTCCGCGGCCGGAGAAGTCGGCGATGTTGTCGTCGATGTCGGTCGCGCCGGCGCTGAACGACTCGAGGAAGTCGCCGGGCGAGCCACCCTCGCCGCAGAACGGGCCGGGGTTGCCGGACGAGAAGACCGGGATGATCCCGGCCGCGCGCCACGCCTGGACGTCGGCGAGATAGAACGGGTCGCCGGGTCCGGAGCCCCACGAGTTGTTGACGATGTCCGGGCGCTTCGACGGGTCGGGGTTGTCGCCGTTCATGTCCGTACGGGGCGAGCATGAACTCGCCGGAGGAGAGCAGTGCCTCCTCGGAGCAGCCGAAGTCCTCGCAGCCCTTCGCTGCGATCCAGCGGGCGCCGGGCGCAACGCCGATGTCGGGCGTGAACGGGCCGGGGCCGTCGCCACCGACCATCGTGCCCATCGTGTGGGTGCCGTGGCCGGCGTTGTCGCAGGGCTCGTCGTCGCAGATCCCGGTCGGGTCCCACCAGTTGTAGTTGTGGTCGAACGTCGCCGTCGCCGATGTTGCCCCGATACTGGTTGACGAGTGCGGGATGCGTGAAGTCGACGCCGGTGTCGACGTTCGCGACGACGACTCCCTGGCCGATGACCCCGTCAGCCCACGCTTCGGGCGCACGGATCTTGTCGACGCCCCACTCCGGATCACCGGCCGCCGCGAGGATTGCGACCTTCGTTTCGACCGGCTTGACGAGGGGATACACCTTGAGGGCCCGGACGGTCTTGACGCCGGGCAGCTTGGCGAACTGCTTGGGCGAGCTTCGAATCGCCGCGACGATCGATCTAGTTGTAGAGCCAGTAGCTCTTCGCCTGTAGCGCCGGAGTTCTTCGCGAGGGCGACAGCCGGCGGCCTGGGATCTCTGGGCGTTGGCCGTCATGGTCGCCAGAACGAAGCTTACCGCGCTGCGCATGGCCCTTGACCTTGGTAGCGCCGCGGAGGTCCGGCTTCGAGGTGAATTCGACGATGAAACGATCGACGGCGCCGGAGTCGAGGGCCGCGAGGAGTGCCCTTCTCGATCGGCGCCGAGGTGGCCGATCGCTTGCCGCCGTTCGTGGCGGATGCCGCGGCGAGCGCCGCTCCCGCCTGGCTCCAAGCACGAGAACGAACGCGGCCGTCACCGCAACGAGACGACGAGCCATCGCCAGAACCCTCCCTCAGACGAGACTGGCGCTACCCCCTCCGAGGGGCTGCCAGGCGACGCGTAACGCGGGCGAGCTTACATCGGCCACGAATGCTACTGCGGGAGCGTCGGCGTTTTATCTCTGTCCTGCAATCCTCTGTCGGGTCGTATCGGTGCGCCCGCGCACCGGGCCGGACGGTTGCCGGGCCGCTATGCTCGCGGACGATGCCCGCGATCCCGATCCGTGCCGCGGTCCTGGATCGGCCGGGCGTCCCGTCGCGGATCGAGGAGCTGGACGCTGGCGAGCCGCGCGTCGGCGAGGTCCGGGTCCGGATGGCTGGCGTCGGGCGTCTGCCACTCCGACCTCCACGTCCGCGACGGCGAGTGGGACCGTCCGGGCCCGATCGTGATGGGCCACGAGGGCGCCGGCGTCATCGAGGCGCTCGGGCCGGGCGTCGAAACCGGCATCGGGCGGCGTCGAGGTCGGGCGGCTCGATCGCGCTGTCGTGGCTCGTCGCCGTGCGGCGCGTGCCGGTCGTGCCTGGCGGGCCGCATCTGGGAGTGCCCGGACTCCCCGTCGTACACCCACCTGATGCCCGACGGCACGTCGCGACTGCGGCGGTCGGACGGTGGCGGCGACGTCCTCAGCTACTGCGCGATCGGGACGATGGCGGAGGCCCAGGTCGTTCCGGCCGCGGCCGCGATCCCGATGCCGGACGGCACGCCGCCGGAGGTCGCGGCGCTGATCGGGTGCTGCGTGGCGACGGGCGTCGGGGCGGTGACGAAGACGCTCCCCGTCGAGCCGGGCTCGAGCGTCGCGGTCATCGGGCTGGGAGGCGTCGGGCTATCGGCCGTGATGGGCGCCGTCCTCGCCGGAGCGGGCCGGATCGTCGCCGTCGATCGCGTCGCCGGCGAAGCTCGACCTGGCCCGCGAGGTCGGGGCGACGGACACGGTCCTGGCCGGCGACGACGCCGTCGGCGACGGCCGCGGCGATCCGCGACGCGACCGACGGCGGCCCGGACGTCTGCGTCGAGGCGATCGGGCTGCCCTCGACGGTCGAGCTCGCGATCGCCTGCCTGCCGACCGGCGGGACGGCGCTGCTCGTCGGCATGACGCCGCTTCGGCGCGCGGGCGTCGTTCGAGGTCTTTCCGTTCGTCGACGGCGGCGCGGCGGATCGTCGGCTCGAACTACGGTTCGGCGGTCCCCGTCTGTCGACTTCCCGCGGTACGCGGCAGCTCCACCTCGACGGACGCCTGCCCGATCGATCGGCTCGTCACGGCGCGGATCGCGCTCGACGATCTCGAAGCGGCGTTCGAGCGGATGCGGCGCGGCGAGGGGGTTCGGTCGGTGATCGGCTTCAGCCGTCCCTGACCCGCTCCCGGAGCGTCGTCCGCGCCTCCCACAGCTCCGGGAAGAAGACCTCGTCGATCAGCTGGCGGAGGTAGCCCGCGCCGGCGGTGCCGCCGGTCCCGCGCTTCTGGCCGATGATCCGGAGCACGACCTTCAGGTGGCGGTACCGCCAGAGCGAGTAGGTCTCGTCGACGTCGACGAGCTTCTCGGCCATCTCGTAGGCGTCCCACGACTCGGCCGGGTGCTCGTAGATCGACGACGATGACCTCGGTCACGCCGGGGTGCGGCGGCGTACGGCTTCGAGACGTCCCGCTCGAGCACCTCGCCGCGGGACCGCGAATCCCCGCCGGGCCAGCCAGCGCAGGAACTCGTCGTACAGGCTCGGCCGGGCGAAGCGCCTCCTCGAGCTCCTCGCGGATCGCCGGCGCGTGGCGAAAGACATCGAGGACGCCGGCGGTCGCGCTTGCCGAGAGCGATCTCGATCAGCCGATTCTGGTGCGACTGGAAGCCGCTCGCCGGCCCGAGGACGTAGCGGAACTGGGCGTATTCGGTCGGGGTGAGCGTCTCGAGGACGCTCCACTGGCTCAGGAGCTGCTGCTGGATGTGCTTGACCCGGGCCAGGATCTTGAACGAGCCCTCGAGGTCGTCCTGACGGACGAGCGCGGTCGCCGCGCGCAGCTCGTGGAGCATGAGCTTGAACCAGAGCTCGGTCGTCTGGTGCTGGACGATGAACAGCAGCTCGTCGTGGTGGGGCGGGTCGCTCAGCGGCCGCTGCGCGGCCGAGCAGCGTCTCGAGCCCGAGGTACGTGGCGTAGTCGAGGTACTCGCGGCCCGCCTCGGGCTTCCGGTCGGCCATCGCTGGCGAGCATAGCCCGCTGGTTCGGCTCTCAGGCCGGCGGCTCGGGCTCCTCGATCGGCGGCAGCAACGGCTCGCCGGTGATCAGCCGCGAGCCGCGGCCGTGGGTGAAGAACGACCAGCCCAGCGCGTCACGACGACGACCCGGTTCGCGAACCCGATCAGGTACGTGATGTGGATCAGCAGCCACAGCGCCCAGGCGAGGAACCCGCCCTGGCGGCCGAACGGCCCCATCCACGGGATGTCGGTGACGCCGGCCTGGCGGCCGATGACCGCGACGTCGCCGTGGTTGCTGTACCGGAACGGCTTGCGTCGGCCTCGCCGGACAGCGCGGCGCCGGATCACCCGCGACGCGTAGCGCGCCGCCCTGGATCGCACCCTGGGCGACGCCCGGCGCCGGCCGGCCCTCCTTCCACGGCTGCACGGCCGCGTCGCCGACGACGAAGATCTCCGGGTGGCCCGGGATCGTCAGGTCGGGCCCGACGAGGATCCGGCCGGCCCGATCCTGCTCGGCGCCCGTCGCTTCGGCCACGGCTGCGACGAAGCTCGACACCTGGACGCCGGCGGCCCACAGGACGGTCCGGGCGGGCAGCGCTCCTCCGTGTCGCCGACCTGTGACGTCGGACGCAGGCCGTCGTCGATGTGCGACGACCCTCGTGCCCGTTCGAACGTCGACGCCGAGCTTCTCGAGCTGCTTCTTCGCGGACGCCGAGCGGTCGGGCGGATATGGCGGCAGGATCCGCTCCATCGCCTCGACGAGGATGATCCGGGCCTGGCTCGGGTCGATCGAGCGGAAGTCGCGCTTCAGCGTGTCGTTGGCGATCTCGCCGAGGGCGCCGGCCAGCTCGACGCCGGTCGGGCCGCCGCCGACGACGACGAACGTCATCCACTCGCTGCGCGCCGCTCCGGGTCGTGCTCGCGCTCGGCGGCCTCGAACGCGATGAGGATCCGGCGCCGGATCTCGAGCGGCGTCGTCGATCGACTTCAGGCCGGGTGCATGTTGCGGGCCCAGTCGTCGTGGCCGAAGTACGAGAAGTGGGCGCCGGCGGCGACGACGAGCGTGTCGTACGCGATCGGGCCGCCGTCGGACATCGCCACCTCGCGCGCGACCGGATCGAGCCCGACCGCCTCGCCGAGCAGGACCGTCGTGTTCCTCCGCTTCCGGAAGATCGAGCGCAGCGGCTGGGCGATCTCGCCGGGACTGAGGGCGCCGGTCGCGACCTGGTAGAGGAGCGGCTGGAACAGGTGGAAGTTGCGGCGGTCGACGAGCGTCAGGTCGACCCGCGGGTCCTTGCCCAGGCCCGCGCGCCGCGTACAGGCCGCCGAAGCCACCGCCGACGATCACGACGCGGTGGGGAACGTTGGTTGCGCGGGTCATCCCGACCCGGTTTTCCTCGCCCGCTTCGGATGCGAATCGTCGGTGCCCTGTGGCTTGCGCCGCGCACGGCGCCGTGGCGGCTGCGCTGCGCCAGAATGGCCCGAGGCCTTCACGCTCGGCTCCAGGATGATGGGCTCGAAGGTGAGCGACACCGACTCGGCCGCCAGCAGGTCCTCCTCCGGCGGGAGGGCGTCGCCGACCGCGTCGGATGCGCGAGCCACCTCCCGTTCGATCCAGGACCTGTCGGGTGCCAGCATGGGCGCACCCGGGCCCACGGCAATCCCGACTCCCGGTCCGGACCTTGTCGGTGCCGTCTCGATGACGAGCGGGACACTCTCGTCGGCCCGGAGTCTGTGGCAGCGGTAGCAACTGGCGATCCGATCCTCGTTGATCGATCGACAGTGCGGGCAGACCCAGTGGAGCTCCTCCAGGACGAGCTCCTCGGTCATGGCGGCGTCGGGCGGGTTGACGAATCGAGCGATAAGCCAGACTGCCGTCGGCCCGGCGAGGAGTGCGGCGGCAATGAGGGCTGACGGGACCGTCGCGAGACCGGTCATGAAGGCCTCGTAGAGTCCAGCCAAATCAACGGGCATCGCGTGGCCTCTCAGGACGTCGGGTCCCCGTCGCCGTAGTCCTATGCCGGCATAGTACTGCACGATCCCTGATGGAGCGTGCGCGGCGACTATTTGTCGCGGTCGTTCGACGCGAGCGTCGCCTGTGCCGCGGCGAGTCGGGCGACCGGGACGCGGAACGGTGAGCAGGACACGTAGTCGAGCCCGATGCGCTCGCATTTCGCGATCGAATCCGGGTCGCCGCCGTGTTCGCCACAAATCCCGAGCTCGATGTCCGGCTTCGTCGAGCGGCCCTTGTCGACCGCCGTCTTCATCAGGCCCGCGACGGCGTCGTCAAGGGTCTGGAAGGGGTTGACCGGCAGAACCCCGTCCTCGACGTACTTCAAGAGGAACCCGCCCTCGGCATCGTCGCGGCTGTAGCCGAACGTCATCTGGGTCAGGTCGTTCGTGCCGAAGCTGAAGAAGTCGGCTTCGTGGGCGATCTCATCGGCCGTCAGTGCGCCGCGCGGGACCTCGATCATCGTCCCGAACTTGTAGTCGACCTCGACGCCGCCGGCTGCCTCGCGGACGGCCGTGGCCTCCTTTTCGAGCAGGGCCCGGGTAAAGGCAAGCTCGTTCACGTGGCCGACGAGCGGGATCATGATCTTGGCGATCGGGTTGCCACCCGCCTTCTTGACCGCGATCTGGGCGTTGAGGATCGCCCGGGTCTGGATCTTCACGAAGTCGGGGATCATCAGCCCGAGACGGCATCCGCGCAGCCCGAGCATCGGGTTCTGCTCGTCGAGACTCCGGATCGTCGCCAGGAGCTCCTTGTCCTCCTCGGAGGCGCCGCCCTGCATTTCGGCCCGGGTGACCTTGACGAGCTGCTCCTCGAGGTTCGGCAGGAACTCATGAAGCGGCGGGTCGATGAGGCGGATGACAACGGGGAGGCCGTCCATCGCCCGGAAGATGCCCTCGAAGTCGCCCTGCTGGAGGACCTCGAGCTTGGCCATCGCCCGGTCGAACGTCTGAACGTCGTCGAGCTCCTCGGCGGTGAGCTGTGCGCCGCTGGCGAACCGCGCCTTGGCCCGGGTCGCGACGCTTGCGACGAGGATCGCGCCACGGACGATGTCGAGCCGCTCGCCCTCGCGGAACATGTGCTCGGTCCGGCACAGCCCGATGCCGCGGGCGCCGTAGCTCCGGGCTTGCTCGGCCTCCTCCGGCTTGTCGGCGTTGGTCCAGACGGCCATCCGGGCGAATTCGTCGGCCCAGCCGAGGATCGTCTGGAGCTCGGGCTGGTCCTCGAAGCGAGCCTCGACGGTCGGGATCGCGCCGACGAAGACCTCGCCGGTCGAGCCGTCGACGCTGATCCAGTCGCCTTCCTTGAAGGCGAGGCCACTATCGGTCGAGCGGGCCCTCTTCGAGCCGTAGTCGACGACGAGCTCGGCGCAGCCGGCGACGCATGGCTTGCCGATCTGGCGGGCGACCACAGCGGCGTGGGAAGTCGCGCCACCGCGGGCGGTCAGGATGCCCTCGGCGACGGCCATCCCGTGAAAGTCGTCGGGCGAGGTCTCGACCCGGACGAGGACGACCTTTTCGCCGCGGCCGACCCACTCGACCGCCACGTCGGCGTCGAAGACCGCCTTGCCTACGGCCGCGCCGGGCGACGCGTTGAGGCCCTTGGCGATCCGCTCGGCCTTCTGGCGCGCGCCGGGGTCGAACTGGGCCCGCAAGAGCTGGTCGACCTGGGCGGTCTCGATCCGGCCAACCGCCTCCTCCTTCGTGATCGTGCCGTCCTCGACCATGTCGACCGCGATCTTCACCGCGGCTGCCGCGGTCCGCTTGGCGGAGCGCGTCTGGAGCATGTAGAGCTTGCCGCGCTCGATCGTGAACTCGAGGTCCTGGACGTCGCGGTAGTGGCTCTCGAGCTGCTGCCCGATCTTCTGGAACTCGTCGTAGACCGCCGGCATGTCCTCGGCCATCTGCGAGATCTTGGGAGCCGTCCGGACGCCGGCCACGACGTCTTCGCCCTGGGCGTTGGTGAGGTACTCGCCGAAGAGGACACGCTCGCCCGTGTTCGGGTCGCGGGTGAACGCCACGCCCGTCCCGGAGTCGTCGCCCATGTTGCCGAAGACCATCGTCACGACGTTGACCGCGGTCCCGAGGTCGTGGGCGATCTTCTGGCTGTCGCGATAGTCCTTCGCCCGCTTGCCGAACCAGCTCGCGAAGACAGCCTTGATCGCAAGGTCGAGCTGCTCGTTCGGGTCGGACGGAAAGTCGCGCCCGGTGTCCTCGCGGACGATCTGCTTGTACTCACCGACGAGGGCCTTCAGGTCCGCCACGTCGAGGTCGGTGTCCTTCGCGCCGTGACCGTGGGACTCCTTGCGGGCCTCGAGCGGCTCGTCGAAACGGCTGGCGGGAACGTCCATCACGATCCGCCCGAACATCGCGATGAACCGGCGGTACGCGTCCCAGCCGAAGCGCTCGTTGCCGGTCAGCCCGATGAGGCCGCCGAGCGTATCCTCATTGAGGCCGAGGTTGAGGACGGTATCCATCATCCCGGGCATCGAGAACTTGGCGCCGGAGCGGACGCTCACGAGGAGCGGGTTCTTCGGGTCGCCGAAGCCCTTGCCGGAGCGCTCCTCGACCTCGCGCATCGCCTCGAGGACGTCTTCCCAGAGTCCGTCGGGCAGCTTCTCGCCCGCCGCGAAGTAGTCGTTGCAGGCTTCGGTCGTGATCGTGAAGCCGGGCGGGGTCGGCAGCCCGGCCTTCGTCATCTCGGCGAGCCCAGCGCCCTTGCCACCGAGCAGGTCCTTCATTCCGCCGTCGCCCTCGGCCGTGCCGCCGCCCCACGCGTAGATGTAGCGCTTGCCGGCCTCGTGGGCGCGGTCGGTCGCGGGGGACGTCGTGGCCATTCGGCGTGCTCCTTGGGCGCGGCGCGGCCCGTGGGCGGCGCGTGGGTGCTGATCGGTTCGGTCGCGGCCGATTGTAAACCTCGGGCTGATTCACGGGTTACCATCCGCCGGATGACCGAACTCGCCGCTGATCCGCGCCTTATCGACGCGGAGGCGCCCGTCTACAACGCCCGACTCGTGCGGCGCGAGGACGAAACCGACTCGCTCGCCTACTTCTGGGTCCGCTTCGACGGCGACCCGACGCCGTTCGAGCCCGGCCAGTACATGACGATCGGGGTCATGGTCGACGGCAAGATCGTCCAGCGCCCGTATTCCGTGGCCTCGCCGCCCATCGTCGCCGGAACAGACGGCTACGAGTTCTACGTCCGCCTCGTCCAGGGCGGGACGTTCACCCCGCTGCTGTGGCGGATGCCGATCGGCCAGGGAATGCGGATGATCGGCCCGAAAGGCAAGTTCATCCTCCAGCCCGAGGACGAGCGGACGCATATCTTCATCTCATCGGGCACGGGCAATGCCCCGTTTGTTTCGATGATGCGCCAGATGCTGGCCGATGGAGCGACGCGCCGGGCCGTGTTCCTCAACGGCGTTTCGCATGCCCACGAGCTCGGCTACCGCGACATCGTGGAGGGCTGGGAGCAGTCGGGCGAGTACCCGGTCACGTACATTCCCACCGTCTCTCGCCCGAACGATCCGATCAATGCGGCCTGGATCGGCAGGACCGGACGGGTCGAGTCGATCCTGGAGCCGGTCCTCGACGAGCTGGGCCTCACGCCGGCCAACTCGATCGCTTACATCTGCGGCAACCCCGACATGATCCTCAGCGCCGAAGAGACGCTCCTCGCCCGCGGCTACCCGGAGGAGCAGGTCCACAAGGAGCTCTACTGGCCGAAGGGCAAGGAGCCCCGGGGCATCGCCGCCGGCGACCTGGCCGCCGCGATCGACGCCGCCGAGGCGAACGCGGACCAGTAGCCCGAGAAAGCGCCGCGAGAGAGCCGATCGCGGCGCAGCGCGCGCCCCCAGCGCGGCCACGAGCCGCGGGCTCAAAGACCAACCGGGGTGGTAATACATCGCGCAACACCGACCTTCGTGCCGTCGCGAGCACGCCTGCCGATAGCCGCGGGCTCAACCCGGCCTCGAACTGACCTTCTAAGACCCGTCGTGCCCCGCCTCGAACGCGTGACCACGACCTGGGTTGGTATCCGAGACAAACAAGATCCACGCCTGGTCTCCGTCTGGCGCTCGGAGCCAGTCCCGGACCTTCGCGCCCTCAGAAGGGAATGTGGCGGCGAGGATCGGCGACCCGGAGTCGGAGCCGTCGTCGTGCCGTCGCGGCGCGGAAGAACGAGGAGGCGAGCGACGCGTCGGGGATCGAAGCCGAAGCGCGAGCGCCCGAGCGACCGAGACGATCGCTCCGTCTCGTCCGCCTTCCGCAACGGGCCGCCAGCACCGGAAGGTCTGACTTGAGCTCAACAACGACCATGGCCCGGAACTCCCGACGAGCCCCAGGACACGACCGAGCCACGCTCGCCAAATTCCGAGTACGTGACCTCCACGGCGAGATCCCATTGCAGGGCGACCAGTCGGCGAACCACTTCAGCCACAAGTCGCGCATGATCGTCATCGAGCAGGCGGTCCAGCTCGCCGCCGCGCCACGTGACGATCGGTTCCCAGCGCGCGTCAAGCGCCGCAAAGATCCGTCTCGAGTGGCCGCGGCGAGGCGGGAGCCGTGACCTCGTTCGACGAGGGAGATCGATTGCTGTGATGCGCGGCAGCGAGCGGCAAGTTCGGCCTGCGTCCAGCCGCGCGACGAGCGCAGAGCACGCAGGATCCGACCCGTCCTGACGTCATCCACGTCGGTGGATCGTGCCGGACGCCCCTTACTTGACGCTTCATCGCGCGAACCTTCCAGCCCTGAATGCGTCGATCGGCAGCGATGGCGCCGTGCCGACGCCCAGGTCCGCCAGGATCTCGCCGATCACCGGGGCGAACTTGAACCCGTGGCCCGAGCAGGCCGAGGCAAAGGCGACGCCCGGTGCCGCTGGGTGACGATCGATGATGAAGGTCTCGTCGGGGGCGTTCGTGTAGAGGCACACCTCGGCATGGACGAGGGGGCCGTCAGCGGCCGGCATCCGGCGACGGATGAACTGGCGGACCCGTTCGATGTCGCTTTCGGGGACGGAGCGATCGACCGCGTCGGGCTCGACGAATGTGCCCCAGTGATGAATTGAGATCTTGAGCCCTAGCTCGGGGTCGTTCGGGATGCCGTAGTACATCGTGTTGGATTCGCGCAGCACCCAGATCGGCAGGCGATCGGCCCCGACCGTCGCTGGGTCGACCGTGGGGCGGAACCACATCGGCACCTCGCGCTCGATCACGAGCGGGAGGCGGAGGTCGGGCACGAACTGGGCGATCCACGGGCCGGTCGTTAGGACGAGGTACTCGGCGCCGGCGATGGTGCCATCGGCCATCTCGACATCGAAGCCACCACCCGACGCCGGTCGCCAGTCGACAACGCGTGCGCCATATCGGAGCTCGGCGCCGCCCCGCTCCGCGACCGCCAGGTGGCCGGCGTTTGCCCGATCCGCCCGAAGAGCCCCAGCCTTTGCCTCGAGGACCCCGACAACGTCATCGGCCGGCTCGAGGATCGGCCACCTCGCGTGGATCTCACGAGCATCGAGGACCTCGTGCTCGAGCCCATGCGTGGCGGCGCCCTCGACGGCTCCCTTGACGATGGAGCTCGCGGGCGGCCCCGCATAGAGCCCGCCCGTCTCGGTCAGGATGTCAGTGCCGGTCTCGGTCTCGAGCGCTCGCCATCCGTCCCAGGAGGCAACAGCCATTGGGACCAGCCAGGGGTGCTCGAAGTGGGCGATGCGGATCATCCGCGTCCAGCCACCGGACGAGCCCCGCCCTTCGCCGCGTCCGAACCGCTCCAGACCCAGGACCCGTTGCCCGCGCCGCGCCAGTGCGGCCGCGGCGGCCGACCCGTGCGCGCCCAGCCCGACGACGATCGCGTCGAACGTTTTCATCGGCCTCATCGTACGCACGGGCGGCCGTTGGGACGAGCCGTCAGTCGCCCCGCGCGGCGGCCAGCCGGTCGAGGATCAGCTGCTTGACGCCTTCGAGGGGCACTCGTTCCTGCGTCATCGAGTCGCGATCGCGGATCGTCACCGCGCCATCCTCGAGCGACTCCACATCCACGGTCACGCACCACGGCGTCCCGATCTCGTCCTGGCGCCGGTACAGCTTCCCGATCGCCGCGGTGTCGTCGTAGACCGCCATCACGTCCTTGGCGAGGTCCGCCCGGAGCCGCCGGCAGATCTCGACGATCTCCGGCCGCTTCTTTAGCAGCGGCAGCACCGCGACCTTGTACGGCGCCAGATCCGCGTTCAACCCGAGAACGACGCGCTTCTCGCCCCGGACCTCTTCCTCGCGGTAAGCGTCGATGAGGAACGTGAACGCCGCCCGATCCGGTCCGCCGGCGGTTTCGACGATGTACGGGATGAAGTGCTCCTCGGTCGCCGGGTCGAAATACTCGAGGTTCTCGCCCGAGGCCTCGGCGTGGCGGGAAAGGTCGAAGTCGCCCCGGTTGTGGATCCCCTCGAGCTCCTTCCAGCCGAACGGGAAGCGGTACTCGACGTCGACTGCCTTCTTCGCGTAGTGGGCCAGCTCGTCGGGCGCGTGCTCGCGGAACCTGAGTCGCTCGGGCGTGACGCCGTACCTGACATACCAGTCCCAGCGGCGCGGGAGCCACTCCTCGAAGATCCGCGCGGCTTCGTCCGGGCGGACGAAGTACTGCATCTCCATCTGCTCGAACTCGCGCATCCGGAAGACGAAGTTGCCGGGGCTGATCTCGTTCCGGAACGACTTGCCGACCTGGGCAATCCCGAACGGGATCTTCTTGCGAGAGCTCTGCTGGACGTTCTTGAAGTTGACGTACGAGCCCTGGGCGGTCTCCGGCCGGAGATAGATGATCGACGACTCATCCTGGACCGGCCCCATGTGGGTCTCGAACATCAGGTTGAAGCGGCGCGGCGCGGAGAGCGGCCCCGCGTCGTTCGGGCAGACGAGCTTGAACCGTTCGATGACGGTCGGATCGGTCAGGTCCGACGCCGTGAGCGATTCGGCGCCCGGCAGCTCGTCGAGCCGGTAGCGGCGGTGACACGTCGCGCATTCGACGAGGGGGTCGCTGAACGAGCCGACGTGTCCGGACGTGACCCAGACCTGCGGGTGCATGAGGATCCCCGCATCAAGGCCGACGATGTCCTCGCGCTCCTGGACCATCGCTCGCCACCAGGCCCGCTTGACGTTGTTCTTCAGCTCGACCCCGAGCGGGCCGTAGTCCCAGACGGCGTTGATCCCGCCGTAGATCTCGGACGACGGGAAGACGAAGCCTCGGCGCTTTGAGAGCGAGACGATCGTTTCGAGGTTGTCGACGGCGGGCGCGACGGCATCCGGATCGGTCGCTGTGGGGGTGTCGGTCACGAGGAGCTCCAGTGGGGCGACCGGCCGTGGCAGGGACGGTCGCAGGGCTGACGGTCACCGCATGGCAGCCGATGCGCGCGTTGGCCGGTGTGCTCCTCGCTCACGGGCGTTTGAGCCCGCTCGCTCCGGTGCTCCCGGCCGCCTTCGCCTCGACCACCCTGCGGTGACCTTGGCGCCCGCGATGCTAGCAGACGGCTCGAATGGACTGGCGCCGGGCAGCGACGATGCGTCCCGCCCGATCAGACCCCCGCCCTGACCTCGTCCAGGAACGCGAGTGAGCGCGCCTGGCGCTCGAGCGCGTTGCCGATGAATTCCCGCATGGCGGCTTCGACCTCGCGTTCGGACGTCTCGGCGAGGCGGAGAGCGGCGATTGCCTCGATGTCGAGTCGCTGGTAGGCCTTGAGGAGCTTCAGGCCATCGAGTGAGAGGCCGCTTCGCTCGTAGGACGGCCCCGGGCATCGCTCGCAGACGACCCCGCCGAGATTGGGGACCCAGCGGTGGCGCTCGCCGGCTTCGAGCACCCGGTCGCACTCGGCGCAGCGGTCCACCTCGGGCCGGACGCCGAGCTCGTCGGCGAGGTGCATCTCGTACCAGCGGGCAACCCGCCCGGGCGCCATTCCGGCGTCCAGCAGTCCGTACGCCCGCTTGAGCAGCGTGTAGAGGGGCTCCGCCGCGTGGCGCTCTTCGAGCGACCGATCGGCGAGCTCGGCGAGATACCAGGCTGTCGCCGCGCTCTCGAGCGAATCGCGGAGGTTCAACCAGGCATGGTCGACGACGACCTGTGTCACGACCTCGAAGGTTCGGCCCCGGGCCAACGCCACCTGGAGCTCGGCAAACGGTTCGAGGCTGCCACCGATCCGCGACGTCGGCCGGCGAATGCCCTTGGCAATGACCTTGATCTTGCCCCAGGCCGGCGTGATCAGCGTCAGGATCCGATCGGCCTCACCGAAGTCGAACCGGGAGAGGACGATGGCCTCGGTCGTGTAGCGACGGGGGATCGGCACGATCGCACGGTAGCACCCACGCACGCCCCCCGCCGATGGCAAAAATCGCAGCGCCGACGAGTGATCCGAGCTGCCGACTCCTGCGAATAGCCGGATAGGCGCCGGTGCGGTCGCGTCCCCCGCATTGGCGCCGTTTCGCGCTTTCGCCACCAAGGAGTCAGCGGGCCTCGGCGACCATGAAGAACCGGCAAATCATCGCGTCCAGTGTCGCTTTCATCTCGAGGATCGCCGCTCGGGTCTCCTCGACGTCGGAGCCTCTTCGGCAGCCAGCTCCTCGACCGCTTCGAGCAGGCCCTGCCTCACTCTGGTGTTCCGCTCGCGCCAATCATCGGTCGTGTCGTACGCGACGACGTCGAAGCCAGCCGCCTCGGCAACGGGTCGATGGTCCGCGACCTGGGGTGGCCGCCCGGCCGGCTGACGGTGGTAGTCCCACGACGTGACGACCAGCCGGCCGCCGGGGCGAACGATCCGGCGGAGCTCGCGAAGGGCAGCCGACTTGTCCGGCGTGAAGAGCAGGGCGTCGACAGACATGATCGCGTCCGCGGTCGCGTCGTCCAGCCCGGTCCTCTCGAACACCCCGACCCGGAAGGTGGCGGCCATATCCATCGCCTCCGCCCGTTTCCGCGCGGCGGCCAGCGCGTTCTCGGCGATATCGAGTCCGATGAGTTCCGCGCCGGTTGATCGGGCCACCCAAATTCCGGCGCCGCCTCGCCCGCATCCCACGTCGACGAGCGTCTGCCCAGGACCAACGCCGACCTCGGTGGCGAACCGCGCCAGCTCGCGCCGCGACAGGAGGCTGTTGGGATCGATGCCCTCCGGATAGTCCTCGCCGAACACTTCGCGCCAGACGCGCTCCTGCACGGCTGAGGCCGGTGTCGAGTAAGTCGCTTCGAAGACCGCTCGCCAGTCCTGGGTCATCCGGCGATTGTCTTGTCTGGCATGCCAGGAACGTTAGTCGCTGCGGTGTGCGTGTGTCGCGTCCGCAGAACTGCCTGGAGCCCGCCGAACAGGCTACCGGCGGCTCGCATGTTTGTCGAAATGCGGCTACACTGGCGCCACGATGGCTACCGTGTCGCGCGAGTTCGATCTCGACACCCTGATCGCCGACACCGAGGCGGAGATCCTCCGGCTCGTCGGCGATCACGACGCCTCGACCGCGGGCGCCTACGAAATGATCCGCTACCACCTCGGGCCTCGATCACGACGGCGCGCCGGCCGGCAAGCGGATGCGGCCTCTCCTGGGGCTCCTCGCGTATGCATCGATCGCGGGCGACCACGCCGCCGCCCTGCCCGGAGCCGCCGCCGTCGAGCTCGGCCACAACTTCAGTCTCGTCCACGACGACATCGAGGATGGCGATCGCGAGCGCCGCCACCGCCCACGCTCTGGGCGCTCCACGGCGTCGCCCAGGCGATCAACACCGGGGACATGCTGTTCAGCCTGAGTCGGGTGGCGCTCCATCGCCTGTCGGACCTCGGGTTCAGCGACGCGAAGGTGCTCCGCCTGATGCGGCTGTACGACGAGACCTGCGTCGCCTTGTGCGAGGGCCAGTACATCGACATCGCGACCGAGCGAATCGAACGCCCTCATGTCGGTCGAGCTCTACTTCGACATGATCGGGCGCAAGACCGCGGCCCTCATCGCCGCCTCCGTGGAGGCCGGGGCCCTCCTGGCTACGGACGACGACGAGGTGATCGCCCGATACCGGGCCTTTGGCTGGGCGCTGGGGCTGGCCTTCCAGCTGAACGACGACTTGCTCGGCATCTGGGGCGCCGAGCGGGCAACCGGCAAGGAGCCGACCGACATCGCCCGCCACAAGAAGACCCTGCCGGTGATCTACGCCTTCGAGCACGCCGGGCCCGAGGATCGTGACCGCCTCGCCGAGCTCTATGCAAGGGCCGATCAGACGCACGATGACGTCAGCGAGATCATCGCGATCCTCGAACGGAGCGGAGCCCACGACTTCACCCGCGACGAGGCTCGCCGCTACCGCGACGAGGCCCTTGCGGAGCTTGATGCCGCGGGTGTCGCCGATGCGCGCGCCCGCCAGAAGCTCGAGCAGATCATCGTTTCGGTGATCACGGCCTAGCTCACCGAGGTCGGACGCGGAGCTCCGCGAGGCCATCCGGCCGAGGTTTAGCGGTCCCCGTCCTCGTCGGCCACCAGCTCGCCCTTCTCGTCCCGCCGGCGCACGACGAGGACCTTGCCAACCCGCCGGCCGTCGGTCGTCTCGACGGTCAGGATGAGGCCGTCGACGTCGACCCTGTCGCCGGGCGACGGAACACCGCCGATGCGGTGGTAGATCAGCCCACCGACCGTGTCGTATTCGTCCTCGTCCTCGAGCCCGAGGTTCGAGTCGAACAGGTCCGCGAGGTCGTCCACTGAGGCGCGGCCGTCGACCCTGGCTTCGTCCTCGGAGAGCCGGACGACCATCGGCTCCTCCTCGTCGTACTCGTCCTGGATCTCGCCGACGATCTCCTCGAGGAGGTCCTCGATCGTCACCAGGCCAGCCGTCCCACCGTACTCGTCGAGCACGATCGCGATGTGGACCTTCCGCCGCTGGAACTCGTGGAGGAGATCGTCGACCGTCATCGACTCGGGGATGTAGACCGGCGTCCGCAGGAGCCCGCGGAGGTCCGGACGCGGGCCCGACGGGTCGCGGAGGATCGGGAGCAGGTCCTTCGCATACAGGATTCCGAGGATCTCGTCGACCGACTCCTCGTACACGGGAATCCGGCTGTGGCCGTGCTCGATGATCGTTTCGATCGCCTCATCGAAGGTCGCCGACGCCGTTATTGCGGCGATCGCGATCCGGGGCACCATCACCTCGTGGACGCGCCGGCTGCCGAGCTCGATGACCGCGTTGATCATCTGCTCCTCCTCGGCCTCGAGGATCCCCTGCTCGCCGCCCTGCTCGATGATCAGCCGGAGCTCTTCCGCGCTGATTCGCTCGTCGGCGGCGACATCAGCGCCGAACAGGCGGCTGATCCGGCGCGTCGTCCACGTCAGGAACCCGACCAGGGGGCCGAAGATGACGCCGAGGAAGTCGATGAACCGGCTCGTCGACATGGCGACGCGCTCGGCATGAGCGAGCCCGATCTGCTTGGGTACGAGCTCACCGAAGATGATCGTAAAGATCGTCAGCAGGCTGGTGACCACGATCAGGGCGATCGCGTTTGCAACTCCCTGGAGCGGCTGGAACGTTTCGAGCCATGTCGCCATTCCGTCCACCAGGCTGACCGCGGCGAAGGCCGACGCCAGGAAACCCAGGAAATTGATCCCGATCTGGATGACCGCCAGGAAGCGGCCCGGATTGTCCTTGAGCCGCTGGACCCGGACGGCGGCTCCGTGGCCCTCGTCGATGAGCTGCTGAATCCGGCTGCGGCGGATCGTGACGAGGGCGATCTCGGTAGCGGCAAAGACGCCGTTGAGGAGGACGAGCACGACGATGATGCCGAGCTCGAGGAACGATCCGTTCACGCCGAAACGTCGTCTTCAGTCGGCTCCGAGGCCGCGGTCGCTTCTGGGGCCACTGGCGCTGCGCTTGGTTCGGTGGCCTCGGGTCTTGCAGGTGGCTCACGGATGCGGGCCGGTACTCCGACGGCGAGCTTTCCCGCCGGGACATCACGCGTAACCACGGCGCCGGCGCCGGTGCGACTGTCGTCGCCGAGCGTCACCGGCGCTCGGAGCATCGTGTCCACGCCGAGGAAGACGCGTTCACCGATCGTCGTCCGGTGCTTCGAGGTCCCGTCGTAGTTCGCTGTGATCGTGCCGGCGCCGACGTTCGTCCCGGCCCCGAGATCGGCGTCGCCGAGGTAGCTGACGTGGTGCTGCTTCACGCCCGGCCCGAGGCGCGTGTTCTTCAGCTCGGCAAAGTTGCCAACTTCGGCGCCCTGGCCGACGATCGATCCGGGCCGCAGGTGGGCGAACGGACCGACGGTCGCCCGATCCTCGATGATCGACTTCTCGATGACGCTGGCCCAGACGAGGCAGCTCTCACCGACGGTGCTGTCGATGATCTGGCTGCCGGCCCCGATCGTGCTCCCCCGGCCGACGGACGTGCGGCCGCGGAGGATGACGTTCGGCTCGAGCGTAACGTCTTCCGTCAGGCTGACGGAAGCGTCGAGGTAGACCGTCGAGGGGTCGCGCATCGTCACCCCGGCCTGCATGTGAGCCGCGTTGATCCGCGTCCGGAGGTCCCATTCCGCCTGTGCCAACTCGGCGCGGTCGTTGATCCCGAGCAGCCGGCCGTCATCCTCGACGGTCAAGCCCGCGACCAGGCGGCCATCCTCGCGAGCGAGCTCGACGAGCTCGGTCAGGTAGAGCTCGCCCGTCTTGGGCGAGGGCTTGAGCGACCCGATTCGACCCTGCAGCCAGGCGGCGTCGAAGGCGTAGAGCCCGGAGTTGATCTCGTTGACCGCCACCTCCTCGTCGGTCGCGTCCTTGCGTTCGACGATTCGATCGACCGTGCCCGCCTCGTCGCGGATGACCCGGCCGAGATTGCCCGGCTCGATCGCGTCGACGGCGACCAGGGCGATGGCGGCCTCGTCGAGGCGACGCTCCTCGAGCAGCTCGGTCAGCAGGCCCGCTTCGAGCAGGGGCAGATCGCCGATGAGGACGAGGACCTCCTCGACGCCTTCGGGGAGTGCCTCGATCGCCGCCCTGACGGCGTCTCCGGTCCCACGGGGCTCAGCCTGGAGGGCGTAGTCGACATCACCACCCAGCGCGTCGCGGATCGCGGCGGTTGCGGGAGATGTCACCACGATCGGGCGGCCGCCGGTCGCCTCGCGGGCGGCGTCCACGACGTAGGCCACCATCGGCCGGCCGCAGAGCTCGTGGAGGAGCTTCGGCGTCTGCGACTTCATGCGCGTGCCGAGGCCGGCGGCCAGGACGACCGCGGCAACTCCCGGGCGCTGGCCGGTACTTGGGGGTGTCACGAGGGGCGACGCCGAGGGGCGGGTGCAGCGGGCGGGCATGTGGCTCGAGCCCGGTGCAGTGCCGGCGTTTGGGGTTGTGGATGCATCTTCAGGGTCCCGGCATCGTAGCGCGGCTGTCGCGGTTTGGCACGCCAGCGCGGCGTTGGCGGTTCCGCTCCTCGCTCACGGGCCTTTGAAGCCCGTTCGCTCCGGTGCTCGCGGCCGCCTTGCGCTGACGCACCCTACCGCGACGAACGCAGTCAAGTGTGAGCGTCAGCAGTAGCCTCCGCGCGAGCCTTGCGGATTTGGTCGGCGTGTTCGTGGCAGTGGGCCGAGTAGATCTCGAGCCAGCGCTCGACGCCATACGGGCCCATCTCGGAGTGAGTGCCAGTCCTCCCCCACTCCGCCTCCGTCAGGCCGTCGAGGATCTGAGCCGTCGTCTGGCGGGCGCCATCGATCGCGGCCAGGGCCGGTTCGATCGGCCGGTCGCCGTAGTGGAGCCTCCGGGCGAACTCATCGCCGTCATAGCCCACGATCAGGGGAGCGTCCTCGGCGACGAGCCGGCGGAGCCGTATCGCCGAGGTCATTTCGCTGTCCGCAGTGTGGTGTACGACCTCGCGAGGCGTCCAACCGCCGTCGGCCGGGCGAGCGTCGAGCTCCGCCTCGGTGATGCCGTCGAGCGATGCGCGGATGACCTCGGGACCGGCGACATACTCCGCGACCAGTGCCGCTCGCTTCGCAGCGTCCATCACGCCGACTGCCTGCCCGAGGGGTCGGCGTGCGGGCGTCTCGCGATCGCGTCGATCTCGACCAGGCCACCCTTCGGGAGCGCCGAGACCTGGACGGTCGATCGGGCTGGCGGCGGATCCGGCATGAACCGGGCGTAGACCGCGTTCACGGCCGCGAAGTCGCCGATGTCGACAAGGAAGATCGATGTCTTCACGACGTCGTCGAACCCGAGACCCGCAGCATCGAGGACGGACTGGAGGTTGCGAAGGGCGCGTTCGGCCTGCGCCTCCACCCCGTCGACCAGCTCACCGCTCACCGGCTCGAGCCCGAGCTGGCCAGAGCAGAACACCATGTCGCCGCTGCGGACCGCCTGGCTGTAGGGGCCGATTGCAGCAGGCGCGCCGCCGCTCGAGATCGCCTGTCGGCTCATTGATCGCTTCTCCTCCCTGATTCGATCGTCGTGGCGGCGACGAACGGGGGCTCGGCACCGGGGAACGCCAGTGTCCCGTCGGCAACGGCCGTGCGGACGGTCGAGGCCGCGGTCTCGGCGTCGTCGAGTAAAGGATAGAGCGCCCAGAGTGTCGCACCGGAGCCCGACAGCCCGATCGGCCGGCCAAGCAGGCGCGTCAGCGCCCGACGGAGAGGTACGAGGCCGGGCACGACCGCTGCGGCCGCCGGCAGGAGGTCATTGGCCGAGGCGAGGACCGCGGCCCGCTCGATGAACGCGCGGACGCTCAGCCCCGAGCCGAATTCGCTCGCGAAGTGCTCGGAGGTCCGCCGGGCGACGCCGGGATCAGCCATCGCCCCGCCCGACCAGGCCGCAAACACGGCGGCCGTGTGGGCCGGAACGGCAGGCGTCACGAGCAGGACTCCCGGAAGCTGGATGGCCTCGCCGGCGGCGGCCTTGACACCGTGGAGCGGCGTGACCCGCTCGCCGCGCCCTTCGACGAGGGCGGCGCCGCTGCCGAGGAAGAACGGAACGTCGCTCCCGAGGTCGGCGGCGAGCGCAAAGCGCTGTTGCGGGTCGAGCTCGGCACCCCACGTCTCGAGCGCTCCACCCAGCGCCGCGGCCGCATCGCTCGACCCGCCGGCGAGCCCCGCGGCCACGGGAATCCGCTTGTCGAGTCGGATGGCCAGTGGCGGCGCGGCGCTGCCGACCGGCCCGCCGACGGCCCGCCGGGCAGCCGTCACCGCCTTGAGGACGAGATTGTGCTCGGGCGGCCCCGGATCAAAGCCCGTCGAGTAGAGGCTGTCCTCGCCCTCGGACCCGATGGCGAGGCTGAGCCGATCGGCCAGGCCCAGCGGGACCATGACCGAATGCAGGGCGTGATAGCCGTCGGGCCGCCGGCCGACGATCGCGAGGGTCAGGTTGAGCTTGGCCGGGGCGAGGCGGACGACGGGCGTGAGACGCCGCGCGGGATCAGTCATTCCCGGCGCCGCCCGCGCGTATCCGGCGCGATCTCGCCGAAGGCGTCGAGCAGGGCGATCCATTCGCCGACGGCGAGGGTCTGCGGCCTTCGGTCGGGCGCGATCCCGGCGGCCTCGAGCGCGGCCGTGACGCGCGCCGGCTCGACCGGGAGCTGTCGGGACAGGACGTTGTGGAGCATCTTCCGGCGCTCGCGGAAGCCGGCCTGGACGAGGCGCCAGAGTGCGTCCTCGGCTGCCGCGTCCTGCAGCCTGTCGTCGCCGGGATAGGGTTCGACGACGATGACCGCGCTCTCGACCGCAGGCTCCGGTTCGAAGGCAGCGGCCGGGACGTTGAACGCGACCCGGACCCGGGCGTGGTACTGGACGAACACCGAGAGGTAGCTCATCCGACCCGGCGGCGCCGCTATCCGCTCAGCGACCTCCCGCTGGACCATGAGCACGAGCCGCCCCGGTCGGGGCGATTCGCCGAGCAGCCGGTGAAGGATCGGGCTGGTGATGTGATACGGCAGGTTGGCGACGACCTCGAACGGCTCCGCCGCGAGGCGATTGAGCGGCTGGTCCAGTGCGTCACCCTCGATCAACCGGAGCCGTCCCTCCGCCAGCTCCGCGGCGAATTGCTCACGGAGGAAGCCGGCGAGACCCCGATCCAGCTCGACCGCCGTGACCGAAGCCCCGGCCTCGAGCAGGCCTGACGTCAGGAAGCCCAGGCCAGGCCCGATTTCGATCACCCGGTCGCCCGGCGCCGCTCCCGCTTCGACGATGATCGCCTCGAGGATGTCGACGTCGGCGAGGAAGTTCTGCGACATCGAATGCCGCGCCCGCAGCCCTGCCTCGCGCAGGGTCTTCCGAACGGCCGCCGGATCGATCCGCGGCGCCGTCGTCACCGAGGCACGGGCTCACGCCGGGCGAGGGGGAGGGATGGTCGGGCGTCGAGGTCGAGGCCGGCCAGGTCGCCCGCTTCGAGGCGCCATGCCGCGGCCGCCCCGATCATCGCCCCGTTGTCCGTGCACAGCCCCGGGCGCGGCACGTTGAGGCGGATGTTCCGCCGCCTCCGCGCCAGCAGCGATCCGCGCCCGCAGCGCCGCATTTGCCGCCACGCCGCCGCCGAGGACGATCGTCCGGGCGTCGACCTCCTCGGCCGCCCGGATCGTCTTCGTCGCGAGCACGTCGACGACCGAATCCTGGAAGCCCCACGCGAGCTCTGCGGTGACCGCCGCCGGCAGCTGGGCGTCCTCGCCGGCCCGGAGCCCACGGACAACCGACAGCCCCGCGGCCGCGCGCGCCTCGTCGACCGTTCGGCGGGCGGCCGTCTTGAGCCCGGAGAAGCTGAAGTCGTACGAGTCACCCAGCCACGCCCGTGGAAAGACCGCGTCGTGGCGGGTCGCGGCCTCTGCCGCCAACTGGATAGCCGGGCCGCCGGGATACGGCAGGCCAAGAAGGCGGCCGACCTTGTCGAACGCCTCGCCCGCCGCGTCGTCGACGGTCTGGCCAAGGAGCCGGTAGGTCAGGTGGTCGCGCATCTCGACAAGGAATGTGTGGCCGCCTGACACGATCAGGGCAACGAGTGGGAAGAGCGGTGCCTCGTGCTCCGCCTCGCCGGGATCGAGCAGCCAGGCCGCGTACAGGTGTCCCTCGAGGTGGTTGACGCCGACGAGCGGCTTGTCGTGGACGAACGCGAGCGTCTTGGCGAAGTTGATCCCGACGAGCAGCGAGCCCGCGAGTCCCGGTCCGTAGGTGACGGCGACTGCATCGACATCCGGAACGGAGACCCCGGCCCCGGCGAGGGCCTCGTCGAGGACCGGCACGATCCAGCGGAGGTGAGCGCGTGCGGCAACTTCGGGGACGATCCCGCCCGTCGCGGCGTGGAGCGCCGTCTGGCTCGCGACGACATTGGCGTGGATTCGGCGGCCCCCCTCGACGACCGCGATCCCCGTTTCGTCGCATGACGATTCGACGGCGAGGATCAGCCGGCCGCTCACCGGGGCTCCTCGAGGGGCGAGCGTTCGCCCGTCGCCGGCTCGTCAGGCTGGGTCGGGGCGGGGGCACTGTCCAACTCCCCCCGAAGGCGGGCGAGGCGCTCGCGGAAGCGGGGTTCGGAGAGCGGCTCGGTCGTCATGATGAGGGCGTCCTCGCCGTCGTCGCTGTAGTAGCGCGGCCGCAGGCCGACGGGCCGGAAGCCGTATTTTTCGTAGAGGCGCCGGGCGGCGATGTTCGACAGCCGCACTTCGAGGGTCGCCTCGCGGGCGTGCCGCCCGATCGCGAGGTCGAGGAACGCGACGAGGAGCCGTTCACCGATGCGCTGGCGGCGCCAGACGGGATGAACCGCGAACGTCGTGATGTGGGCCTCGTCGACCATGAGCCACATCCCGCCGTACCCCACGATCCGCTCATCGATTCGCGCGACGAGGTAGTTCGCAAGGCGGTTCGTCTCGAGCTCGCTGCGGTAGGCATTCGGGGGCCATGGCGCGCTGAAACTGGCGAGCTCGATCAGGTGGACCGCGTCAAGGTCCTCGAGCCGCATCGCGTCGATCGTCACCTTCACCGGTGGTCGCGCGACCATGCCACCTCCCCGCTGGGTGCATGAACGCCGCGGGGCAGCGTCACGTAGTCGGGGACGAGCCGGGCGAGGTCGTCCTCGTCCCCGGCGGCGAGGCGCTCTGTGCCGAGTCGCATGCAGCGCCGACGCCAGGCCGTACCGGGCACTGGCGCCGCGGAGCGATCGCGTCGGCTGGGGCGCGGCCGTCGAGATCGACCGCGACGAGGACATCGTCGTCGGCGAGCTGGGGGTCGCTGCCGCCCGGCAGCAGTTCGGGCGCCTGGCCGCTCCGGACGACGATCCGGTCCGACGGTCCGGCGGGGAGCAGCAGCACGACCTTCGTTAGTGGCACTCCATCACCGCTCGCCGCCGCGATCAGGGCTTCGCCGCTCGGCACGCCCACGATCGGGCGGCCCAGTGAGTGCGCGAGGGCCTTGGCGGTCGCGATCCCGACGCGCAGCCCGGTGAACGCGCCCGGGCCCGTCCCGACGACGATCGCCGCGATCCGGGAGCGACGGAGATTCAGCTCCCCGTGGAGCCTGCCGATCGCCGGCAGGAGCTGCTCGCCGTGGCGGTAGCCGGCCTCCCAGGTCGACGCCCCGAGGAATTCACCGGCCGGAGTCGCGGCGGCCACGACGACGCGGCTGGTCGACGCTGTCGATCCCGAGAATCCACGGCCGGCGCCCGTTCGTAGCGGCTGCCGCCGTGCTCACGCGGCCGCCTCGAGATAGCGGGCCAGGGTCGGGTCGAGGGCCCGGATCGTGATCGTCCGGGAATCGTCTGCCGCCCCGCCGAGGCCGCTCTCGATGGCCACATCGAGGCGGGCCGACGGCAGCAGCTCGCCCATCCGCTCCGGCCACTCGACGAGCGTGACCCCACTCGCCTGACGATCGTCGATCAGCCCGCCCGCGAGCGCATCCGCGCGTCCGCGAGCCGGTACAGGTCGATGTGGAACAGCGGCAGGCGGCCGTCGTACTCGGCCATGAGGATGAAGCTCGGCGAGTTGATCGTCTCGGTCACCCCGAGGCCCGCACCGAATCCCTTCGCGAACTGCGTCTTGCCGGCGCCGAGCTCGCCCCGCAGGCAGATGAGATCGCCGGGGCGGGCGGCAGCCGCCAGCCAGGCGGCCAGCTCGCGCGTCGTCGCCGGGTCCTGACTGAGAATTGCCGCTCGAGGGCGGTCGGGACGGACATCGGACCGAGGGTAGCCCAAGGACCGAGCGGCTGCCGGGAGGAAATCTGGCGTTTGGCGCGCTCGAAAGCGGCGAGGCGCCGGCGCCTCAGCCGAACCGCTCGAGGTCGGCGAGCGGGACCGGCACCGGAGGCCAGCCGTCGAACTGCCACCCAGCCCGCCTCGAGGAACGTTCCGTCGGCGAAGCGCCGCAGCCCGGCCAGGCCCGCCCAGCGGCCCTCGCGGCCGGCCCGCTCGCCCGCCCGGACCCGGACGAGGTCGCGGGCGCGGAGGCGGCAGCTCGATCTCCGGCTCGTCGAAGACGAGCGCGGGCGGATCCGTGACGATCGCGACTTCGCGTCCGGCCAGCGCGGCGAAGACGGCGGCGATCGGGACCGGCGATCCGGCGACGGATGGCCCCGTCGAGGACGAGCACGGCGAAGGTCGGCAGCTCGTGCAGCGACGCGCGCTGGCGGGCCTCGGACGCGAGGAAGTCGCGTCGCTCCTTGCCGGCGAGGCCGCCGACGATGACGCCGCGCAGGCCCATCGCCCGGGCCCGGGTCAGCGCCTCGGCGTCGACCCGCGAGCCGACGACGAGGATCGTCGCCGGCGAGGCCGATGTCGAGGCTTCCGGGCCGCAGCACGATGCCCGGACCTGCGCCCTCGCCGGGTTCCGGCGCCGAGCGCGAGGACGCCCGCGCGTCGGCTCGCCGAGCGCTTCGACGCCCCGGATGACGCGGCCCTTCCGCGCGGACGCCGATCCCGATTCCGGGCCGGACCTCGTGGACGACGCCGGCGATCGGCGTGTCGATCGGCTCGGTGTGTTCGCCGGCGGCCATCCGCCAGTGCCCGCCGAGCTCGAACAGGAGCTCGCCGAGCGACTTCTCCGCGCCGCGCCGGAGCGGGACCCCGGTCGCGTGCGACGGTTGCGTCCAGCGATCGCCGGGACGGGCGTCCTCCGCCACGGGCCCGCCGCGAACCTCGACAAGTCGGGTGTCGCGGACCCGGTCGACGATCCGCGACCCGGGCACGAGCGCATCGCCGGCCGCGACGAGCGGCCCGGTCGCCGGGCCGCAGCGGGAACCGGACCTCGATCGGCCCTTCGACGACGGTGCGCGCGGACGACGTACTCGATGCCGGGGTCGGTCATCGGTCGCGCGTGACCCAGAGCGAGTCCTGCCACGCCTCCAGCACCTCGCGGCGCCGCTCGGGCCGGTCCGGCAGCCGCAGCGGCACGTCACGGAGGTCGAGCAGCAGCCCGCCGAGACCGCCGGTGACCTCGACCGCGAACTTCCGCCCTCGACCGCCCAGCCGGACGGTGTCGCGGAACTGGAGCTCGGCCGTCGCCGCGCTCGCCGGGCGGCAGGTCGATCAGCTCGAGTCCGCCCGGGATCGAGGTCGAGCTGGCTCGTGCCCGCCGCGGCGCCACGCACGGTGACGTGGCCGGCGCTCCTGCCGGCCCGGATCCCGCCCGGGATGACGACGCTCGCGAGCGGCGCAAGGAGGTCGTCGACGATGTCGCCGATGAGCTGGCGGCGCTCGCCTGCGTCCGGGATCGACCCAGCGGGGCCGAGGAGCCGGGCGTGGTCGTAGGCGATCGACACGGCGGCCGGCCGGCGGATGACGTCGGCGATCGCGAGCGCGATCGCGGGTCCCGGCGCGACCGCCCAGGCGCCGCCGCTCGCGACGATGAGGTCGGGCGGGTTCGGCCGTCTGAGACTCCGGCGTCGCCTCGACGAGCGTCGGCCAGCGCCGCGCGAGCGGCAGCCAGCGGAGTCGGGCGCCCTCGCCGGACGCATCGGCCCACGGCGCGAAGCGGAGCTCGCGGAGCCGATCGCGCAGCCGATGACGGTCGATCGGGATCGTCGACCAGGCGAGCACCCGGTCGACGGCCGCGTCGCCGGGGTCCGGCGGAACCAGCCCGGCATCCGCGACGAGCGACGGCGTGACGCGACCCGGCGCGCCGGCGACGCTCGGGGCGGCCGTGGCCCGGAGACCGCCGTTGTAGCCGATGTCGACGACCTCGACCCGACGGTCGATCGTGTCCGCCAGGCCGGCGGCTGCCCGGGCGATAGCCCGCCGCGCGTCGTCGCGTGGCGCGCGGACGTCGTCGAGCAGCTCGCGCAGCGCCGATCCCGGCGGGTCGCCGGCGGTCGCCGCCGGCGCCAGCAGGACCTCGCCCTGGCGGTCGCCGCTCGGTCGCCTCGAACCTGCGGGAGCTCCTCTGCCATCGAGCCGGCCAGGATCACGCTCAGCTCCGGCCGCCGGAGCCGCGACCGCCGCGACGAGCGCGGCCACGTCGTCGAGCGCTCGCCGCTCGTCGGGGCCGGGCGGTTCGCCGGCGCCGAGGAGCACGGCGTCGACGCTCGGGTCGAGGATCGCCGACGTCATCGCCAGCGGGTCGGTCGTCCGGGGACTCAGCCCGCGACGACCCGCCAGCCGGTCCGACGAGCGGCGTCCTCGAGCGGCGCCACCGCCCGGTCCGACGCCGCGATCGCGCCAACCGCTGTGGCGGCGCGCTGCGGAGCGATGAGGCGCGGCAGATCGCGCCGGCCCCGGCCCGGTCGTAGCCGAGGCTCCGAGCGAGCTGCGGGTCGCCCCGCCCGGACCGGCTCCAGCAGCAGCCGAACGATGGCGTCGACGTCGATGCCGGCGGCATGGCGAGCGACCCGATCAGGCGCCACCGATGGCGAACCCGGGCGACGAGCGCGGCGGACGAGGTGGCGGCGCCCAGGTCGAGGGCGAGGAAGGCTCTCGGGTCGCGTCACGCGCCATGCTACCCCGCGATCGTGCCCTCGGTGGCGATCCGCGATCCTCGGCCGTTGGTCCGCCAGCCGGACCAACGAGCCACGGGAAGGGCCGAACTGGACTCGAATCGGACTCCTGAACGCCCGTTGGTCCGCCAGCCGGACCAACGAGCCACGGGAAGGGCCGAACTGCACTCGAAGCGGACTCCTGAACGCCCGTTGGTCCGCCAGCCGGACCAAGGAGCCACGGGAAGAGCCGAACTGCACTCGAATCGGACTTCTGAACGCCCGTTGGTCCGCCAGCCGGACCGATCGGCCGCAGCGGCGCGGGCCGCCGCTAGGCGTCCCAGGTGATCTCTTCGTCCAGCTCCTCGAGCCGGGCGATCAGCTGCTCGATCCCCGCATCGTCCGCGAGGATCTCCGACGCGCCCGCGAAGCCCGCCGCCGAACAGGCCCTGCAGCACGGGGTCGAAGAACAGCATCGCGTTCGCGCCGAGCGGCCGATACGGCCGGCTCGCCTGGAGGAAGTGCACCGCAGGGCCGGTCAGGCCGCGCAGCTGGATCTCGCGGGCGACCTGCTCGACGAGCTCGTCGCGCTGCTCCTCGGTTGGCTCGTACGGGAGGCTCACGCGATGCCCCGCTGGCCCGGCCGGCCGCTCGGAAGCCGCAGGCAGCTCGCCGTCGCGGCGAGCGCGATCTCGAACGCGTGGTAGGCCGTGGCGCCGCGCATCGCGAAGATCACGTGCTGGATCGTAGGCGATCCGGGCAGCTCGTCGCGGACCGCTTTGACTGTCGACGAGTGCCGCCTCGTCGAGCGGAAAGCCGCCGACGCCCGTCCCGAGCGCCGGGAAGGCGATGCTCGTGACGCCGATTCTCGCGGGCCCGGGCGAACGCGCTGCGAACCGCGGCGTCGATGATCGGTCGCGTTCGTCCGCCGGTCGCGATCGAGCGACACGGCGTGGATGACCGACTCGCGCGGCGAGCGTCCCGGCCGGCGTCACGACCGCACCGCCGATCGGCACCGGGGCCTGGCGGACCGCGGCGAACTCGATCGAGTCGCCGCCGGCCCGCTTGATCGCACCGCCGACGCCGGTCGCCATCCACAGCGACAGGTTCGCGGCGTTCACGATGGCGTCGACCTCGAGGTCGCAGATGTCCCCGTTCCAGAGTTCGATCCGAGCCAACGATCCTCCCCGGACGCGAGCGTACGGACGCCGACCGCGACCGGCCGAGGCATCGTACACCCGAGGAAGCCGCCGGAGCCGTCGTGGTCACGACCTCCCACGAGTTCGTGGTGCGGGCCTGCGCCAGGTCCGGCCGCCGTGATCCGCTCGCTGCCCTGCGCGCCGAGCAGGACGAACTCGTCGTCGACGCCGACGGGCGGCCCGGGAACGTCGGTGACGTCGAACATGCATCGCGTCCATCGCCACGTTGCCGACGAGCGGCGCCCGCACGCCGCGAACGAGCGCCTCGGCGCGGTTCGAGAGCGATCGCGGCCAGCCGTCGCCGTAGCCCAGCGGCAGCGTCGCGATCCGGCTCGGCCGGCCGGTCTCGAACGTGGGGCCGTACGAGATCCCGTGCCCGGCCGGCAGGTCGACCACGCGAACCGGGCCGCGCGACGAGCGACATCACCGGTCGGAGCCGCGCGGCCGCCGGCGGCGAGCGATCTCGGCCGTCAGCTCGTCGGGCGGCGAGCCCGTAGGTCATCAGGCCCGGCCGAACCGCGTCGTACGACGGGAACGCTCGCCGGGAGCAGGCTCGCGCTCGCGGCGACGTGGCGCCGCGGGCACGTCGATCCCGGCCGCGGCGAGCGCGGCGAGGCGCGGCCTCGAACCGCTCGACCTGGGCCGCCGTCCTGGGTCGATCCTCCGACCGCCTGCATGTGCGTCCAGACGCCCGCCAGGCGGGCCCCGGTCGTGGCCGCGATCGACGCGCGCCGCGGCGACGACGTCCGCCGCGCGCGACACCGCCGCGTCCGAGGCCCGTCTCGATCTCGAGCTCGATCTCGAGCTCGGGCGCCGCCGGCCGCGAGTCCGCGCGACCGACCTGCCGCGAGGAGCGCGCAAGGACGTCCCCGTCCCCCGCTGCGACGGCGATCCGGCGGCAGCCGCCTCGAGGGCAAGTCCCGGCGGGATCGGATACAGCACGGTGACGCGTCCCGCCGAGCCCGGCGATCGCGGAGCGCGACCGCCTCGTCGAGTGTCGCGACGCAGAGGCCGTCGGCGCCGGCCTCGACGAGCGCCCGGGCGATCGGCACCATCCCGTGGCCGTAGGCATCGGCCTTGACCACCGGCTCGACGAGGACGCCGGGTCCCGCGAGCTCCCGGGCGACGGCCAGGTTCTCGGCCAGAGCGTCGAGGTCCAGCTCGAGCCAGGCCGTCCGCGGCAGCGGCGGCGAGACCCGCCGCGGCGAGCCGGTCCTCGATCGGCGTCGCCGCGTCGACGGACCGGTGGCGTCGGTGGTCAGCGTCGACGCCCCGCGGCCGGCGTCCGAGCCGACTCGGTCCGACGCTCGGATCGCTGGCCGGGGCATCGGCGTGTCGCCGGGCCCTCCAGGCGAGTGACGGCGCCGCCGGGACCCCGCGCGTCCCGAATCCGAGCCGGCCCCCGCTCGCCTTCCGCTCGGCGATCGGCGCCAGGCGCTTGCGTGCGATCGCGATCGCGTCCGGCAGGTCCGACGCGAGAAGGCCGGCGTCGCCGAACCGCTCGCGGACCGCGTCGCCGGCGAGGCCGTGGAGGTAGACGCCGAGCCGAGCCGCCGCGAACGGCTCCAGCCCCTGGGCGAGCAGCGACCCGATTGTCCCGCTCAGGACGTCGCCGGTCCCGCCCGACGCGAGGGCCGGGTTCTCGAACGGCGCGATCGCCACCGATCCGTCCGGCGCGGCGATGACGGTCTTCGCGCCCTTCAGGACGACGACGTGGCCCCACGTCGATGCGGCGTCGCGGGCGGCCGCCGCGCGCGCCGCGTCGTCGTCGACGAGATCGCCGTCGTCGCCCGGCTCGCGGCCGCTGCCCGCGCGCAGCCGCTCGAACTCGCCGACGTGAGGGCGTCAGGACCGCCGGCCGCCGGTCGCCCTCCCACCAGCGCTCCATCGTGGCCAGCGAGCGAAGCGCCTCGGCGTCGAGCACGATCGGCGGCGGCGTCTCGTCGTCCGGGACGGCCAGCAGCTCGCGGACCAGCTCGGCGGTTGCGAGGCCCGGTCGCAGCCCGGGCCCGACGACGATGCGCGTCGTGGTCGTGGTCGAGGATCCGGGCGATGCGCCGGCTCCGGGTCGACCTCCTCGAGGTCGTCCTCGGGCAGCGCCATCGTCGTCGCCTCGATCGACCTTCGCGGCGAACAGCGGCTGGAGCGACTCCGGCACGGCCAGCGTCACGAGCCCCGCGCCGGCCCGGCCGGCGGCACGACAGACGAGCAGCGCCGCGCCCGGCATAGTCGATCGATCCGGCGATCACGAGGACCTTGCCGAACGAGCCCTTGTGGCCGCGCTTCGGCCGCTCCGGGAGCAGCGCCGAGCCGCGACGCGTCGTCGAGCGTGACGGCGCCGGGGACCGGGGCGTCGCGATCGTGGCGCCCGCCGCACCGGCTTCGCGCCGCCCGAACCCGACCGGCCGATCAGCCATCGTCGCCGCCTCGCCCGTCCTCGGCCAGCCGGCCCGCCTCGTCGTGGAGTGCGCGCAGGCGCTCCATCCGGGCGAGGAGCCGTCGCTCCCGGTCGTCGAGCCGATCCTCGATGTCGGCCGGGAAGACGTAGCGGCCGCCGGCGGTCCGGACGCCGAAGGCGATCGGCGACCGCATAGTCGGACTCGTGCGTGATCGAGACCGCGATCCGGACCATGCCGAGCTGCTGCGGCACCGCGCCGCAGCCCGCCCGTGCAGGCGGACCGCCGGTTGGCCGGTCGGCAGCCGCTCGATCTCGATCTCGCTTCCAGCCGATGCCGCGGACGCCGAGCCCGAGGACCTTGCTCACGGCCTCCTTCGCGGCCCAGCGCCCGGCGAACGTCTCGGGCCGGTCGCGGACATAGCGCGCTCGTTCGGGTCGTCAGGACCCGCTTCGAGAACCGCTCGCCGAACTTCGTCGATCGCCGCCCGGATCCGGTCGACCTTGATGATGTCGATGCCCAGCTCCTCGATGGTCCCAGCGGGAACCTCCGGCCCGATCACCTGGGCCGTCGCGGCGGGTGGACTCCGGCTGCGGCACCGGCGCTACTCGACCGTGACCGACTTCGCCAGGTTGCGCGGCTGGTCGACGTCCGTGCCCCGGGCGATCGCCACCTCGTAGGCGAACAGCTGGAGCGGGATGACCGCGAGGACCGGGCTCAGCGCCTCGTGCGTGTCGGGGACCCAGCGGACGTCGTCGGCGAATCGCTCGATCTGCGGATCGCCCTCGGTCGCGACGGCGATGACCTTCGCGTCGCGGGCCCGGCCCTCCATGACGTTGCTGATCAGCTTGTCGTAGACCGACGAGCGGGTCGCGATCGCGACGAGCGGGCACTCCGCGTCGAGCAGCGAGATCGGGCCGTGCTTCAGCTCGCCGGCCGCGTAGCCCTCGGCGTGGACGTAGCTGATCTCCTTGAGCTTGAGCGCGCCCTCGAGGGCGGTCGGGTACGTGTAGCCGCGACCGACGAACATGAAGCCGCGCGAGTTGACGTAGCGGCGGGCGAGCGCATCCGCGGCCGTCGGTCGGACGCGTCGATCGCCCGCTGGGCGGCGCCGGGGAGCGCGTGAAGCGCGTCGGCCAGCTCCTGCTCGAGCTCGCCCGCAGCGCGCCGCGGATCTTCGCGATCGCCGCGGCCAGGATGACGAGCGTCGTGACCTGGGTGACGAACGTCTTCGACGCCGCGACCGCGATCTCGGGTCCGGCCTGGAGGAAGACGACCGCGTCCGCCTCGCGGGTGATCGCCGAGCCGACGGTGTTCGTGACGGCGACGATCGGGCAGCCCTGCTCGCGGGCGTGACGGGTCGGGGCGATCGTGTCGGCCGTCTCGCCCGACTGGGTGACGGCGATGACGAGCGTCGTGCCGTCGAGCGGCGGCGGGCTGTAGCGGAACTCCGAGCCGACCGTGGCCCGGGCGGGCATGCCCGTCCAGTCCTGGAGCGCGGCGGCGCCGACGAGCGACGCGTAGTAGGCGCGACCCGCAGGCGACCAGCTCCACGCGCGTCGCCGCTCCGGATCGCGTCGGCGATCGGCTCCAGCTCCTCGACCTGGATCCGGCCGTCGCGCGTCGACGCGCCCGGCGATCGACTGGCGGAGCGCCTCGGGCTGCTCGTGGATCTCCTTGAGCATGAAGTGGTCGTAGCCGCCCTTCTCGGCGGCCTCGGGCGTCCAGTCGACGATCGTCTCGGGCCGCTCGCGGACGTTGCCGTCGATGTCGGTGACGACGACGCCGGTCGGCCGCACGTCGGCGACGTCGCCCTCCTCGAGGAAGACGACCCGGTTCGTGTGGGCGAGGATCGCCGCGACGTCGCTCGCGATGAAGCTCTCCTCGCCGTGCAGCCCGACGACGAGCGGCACGTCCTGGCGGGCGCCGACGAGCCGGCTGATCTCGCCCTTGTGCATGACGACGAGCGCGTAGGCCCCCTCGAGCTGGCGGAGCGCGGCCCGGACGGCGTCGGCGAGGTCGCCCTGGTAGGCCTCCTCGACGAGATGGGCGATCGGCCTCGGTGTCGGTCTCCGAGGTCAGCGTGTGGCCGCGCTCGACGAGCCCGTCGCGGAGCTCGCGGAAGTTCTCGATGATCCCGTTGTGGATGACCGTGATGTCGCCGGTGCAGTCCTGGTGCGGGATGGGCGTTGAGGTCGTTCGGCCGGCCGTGGGTCGCCCAGCGCGTATGGGCGAGGCCGATCGCGGCGTGCGGCGTCCGGTCGGCGATCGCGGTCGTCAGGTTCGAGAGCTTGCCGGCCTTCTTCTCGACGAAGAGGTCGCCGTCCTCGTCGACGAGGGCGATCCCGGCCGAGTCGTAGCCGCGGTACTCGAGCCGCTTCAGGCCCTCGATCAGGATCGGCCCCGCCTCGCGGGGCCCGGTATAGCCGACGATGCCGCACATCTCGTCTCGTCAGTCCTCCTCCGCGTCCCGCGGCAAGTCGTGACCGCCGGGCACAGGCCGGCGCCGAGGCGCCGGTTCGTCAGTTTAGTCGCTCACCAGCCAGGGCCGCGATCGAGTCGGCCAGCTCCGACACGAGGTCGGCGTCCGGTCCCTCGACCATGACCCGGAGCGCGGGCTCCGTGCCGGACGGCCGGACGAGGATCCGCCCGCCGGCACCGAGCCGCCGCTCCGCATCGTGGATCGCGCGCTGGAGGGCGAGATCGCCCTCCCACTGGTCCTTGTGACGCGCCTTCACCGCGCGCTGTTGCTGCGGCAGCAGCGGGATCCTGCGCGGCGAGGTCGGCGATCGGACGTCCCGGTCCGCGTCATCACCCGGAGGATCTCGAGCGCCGGTGACGATCCCGTCGCCCGACGTCGTGTGCTCGAGGACGATGACGTGGCCGCTCTTCTCGCCACCGAGCCCGGCCCGGCTGACCTGCATCCCCTCGAGGATGTACTTGTCGCCGACGGGCGTCCGGACGACCTGACCACCGCCGCCGCTTCGACGGCCGACTGGAGCCCGCCGTTGCTACAGTACCGAGACGACGAGCGCGCCCTCGGGCAGCACGCCCCGCTCGAGGCGGTCGAGGGCAAGGACCCCGAGCACCTGGTCGCCGTCCACGACCCGGCCCGGCCGCGTCGACCGCGACGCAGCCGGTCGGCGTCGCCGTCGAGCGCGAACCCGATGTCCGCGCCGCGGGCGGCGACCTCGCGCGGCGAGCGAGGCCGGCGCCGTCGCCCCGGACTCGACGTTGATGTTCACCCCGTCGGGCTCGTTGTGGATGACCTCGACGGTCGCGCCGGTCGCCGCGAGGACTCCGGCCCGACCATCGCCGCCCGAGCCGTTCGCGCAGTCGAGCACGATCCGCAGGCCCGCGCCGTCGATCGATGCGGGCGAGGCCGAGCCGGTGGGCCCGGTATCGGTCGAGCAGGCGCCGGGTCGACGACGCGCGCGGCCCATCTCGCCGTTGCGGCGACCGATGCCGAGCTCCTCGGTCCGCCAGATCAGCTGCTCGAGCTCGTCCTCGATCGCGTCGTCGAGCTTGAGGCCCGGCCGCATCGAGGACCTTGAGGCCGTTGTCCTCGGCCGGGTTGTGGGACGCCGAGACCATGATCCCGGCGGCGAAGTCGCCGGACCCCGCGAGGAACGCGAGGGCCGGCGTCGGGACGCAGCCGGCGATCTGGACGTCGACGCCGAGGCTCGTCGCACCGGCCGTGATCGCCGCGACGAACATGTCGCCGGACCGCCGCGTGTCCTGTCCGACGACGATCGTCGCGCCCGGGCCCGCGAGCTTGTGCGCGGTCGCCCGCCCGAGCGCGTAGGCGAGGGTCGGCTTCAGGTCGACGTTGGCGACGCCACGGATTCCGTCCGTGCCGAAGAGTCGGGGCACGCTACGGCGAGCGCCGGATGGAGCTGGCGACGCCGGGATGGTGATCGTGACCGTGACGGTCGTCGGGTCACGATGTCACGAGCGACAGGCCCGACCGGCAGGTTCGCCGTCGAGTGGCACGATGTGCGTCCCGGACCCGAGACCACCGACCTCGGCGCGAGCAGCGTGAAGGTCGCGGCATCGATGCGGTCGAGGTCGGCGACGGGCCCGCCGACGTCGGCGAGCGCATGGGTCGTCGACAGCCCGTAGTCCAGGCCGGCCTGCTCGCCGGACCGTGACGATGGCGGCGTCGAAGATGCGGGTCGCGGCGATCGGCCGGATCGTGACCGTCACCCGGACCGTCGCGTCGTCACCGCCGGCCGGCAGGACGCCCTCGGGCAGGCTCAGAGCCACGTCCTGGACGACATCCTGCGTCGCCCCGCTGACCGAACGGGTTCGGTCGGCTGCCTCGGCTCAGGCCGAGGATCGCGTCCGCCTCGCCCTCGACGGAGACGATCAGCGGATCGACGGTGATCGCCGTCGACGTCGTACCCGCCGGCCGGCGTGCCGCTGAGGACCGGTGTCACCGGCAGCGGCCGGCTACTCGAGGTCGCTGAACACGGCGATCCGGACGTGCGCCGTCGGCGGGTTCGACGTCGACGGGCGTCACCCGGTCGCCGAGGGCGTCGACGGGGATGAGCTCGACGTCGCGATCGACGTCCAGGCCGCTCGGCTCGATGACGACGTTCGCCTGCACCTCGGTGACCCGGTCGACGACCGAGGCGGGCCCGGTGATCGACGACGGTCTCGGGGGTCACGACCGCCGGCCGGACATCGAGGCCCTCCGGGGTCGGGCCCTGGCACGACCGTCGCACGGGAATCCCGTCGCGAGTCTTGACGGGATCGAGCGTGACGCTGATCATCGCGCGGCTCCGCAGCTCGACGACGGGAAACGCGGGTCGACCGACTCGACGCGGACCGGAACGGTCGTCGGACCGGCCTCCGGGTCGACGTTGGCAAGGTCGACCGTCGCCTGGAAGCTGTCCGTCGAGGCGCGGGCGCTGGCGTCGCCGATGGAGACGTAGCGGATGCTCGGGTTACGTCCGGCAGGTTGTCGCCAGGCGGGCGGTCGTCGGGCATGTTCAATGGCTGATCTGGACGCCGCCCGGTGAACTCCTGGACGGACTGCGAGACGACGAACCCGCGTACAGCATCGTGGCGAGGACGACCGCCGCGAGCTTGAGGGGCCAGTTGTGGACGACCAGGCCGACGAGGCGCCTCACCGCTGGACGCGTGCGGTGGCGGCGGCCGGCGGTCGTCATCCGGTCGAGCGTGGCGTGACGGCCGGTAGCCGGGGCTGGAGCGGCCGTCGGCTTGCGGCGCGGACGAGCCGGGACAGGTCGGACAGGCGCGGCGCCCGGCCACCGGCGCCGGGCTCGCCGCTCGCGAGATGGCGCGCCGAACGGCCCACGGCCATCGCTCGGGGCAAGCAGCGACCGGACCGCCCGAGCGAGCTGCGGCTCGTTCAGGTTGCGGACGATCCTGGCCCGCTCGACGAGGCTGATCTGGCCGTTCTCCTCCGACACGACGATCGACGACGCGTCGGTCTGCTCGGTGATGCCGAGGGCGGCCCGATGGCGTGTCCCGAACCGCTCCGTGTGGACGGTCATCTCCGCGAGCGGCAGCAGCGCGCCCGGCGGCGAGGATCATCTCGTCGCGGATGATCACCGCGCCGTCGTGGAGCGGCGTCTTGGGCGAGAAGATCGTCCGGATGCAGGTCCGCCGAGACGTCCGCGTGGATCATGACGCCCGTCTCGGCCACCTCCTCGAGGCCGGTGTCCCGCTCGAGGACGATGAGCGCGCCGTGGCCGTCGGCCGAGAGCAGCGCGGCGGCGTGGGCGACCTCGTCGGCGACGTGCTCGACGGCGCGCTGCTCGGCCGGCGAGAAGAGCCAGTTGAACGACCCGACCCGCCCGATCCGCTCGAGCGCGCGGCGCAGCTCGGGCTGGAAGACGACGACCAGCGCGAACAGCCCGACGACGGCGCCCGGCCTGCAGGATCTGGGTCAGGAGCTGGAGCCCGAAGAAGCGGGCAGCCGCGTAGACGGCGAACAGGACGGTGACGCCGATGACGAGGCTGACGGCGCGGGTCCCGCGGATCAGGCTGAAGAGCCAGTAGATCAGAACCGCGACGATCGCGATGTCGATCAGCGAGGTCCACCTGGATCTGCTCGATGATCGATTGGAGGAGCTGCTCCATCTTCCCGTGAGTGTAGCATCGGGCCCCGTTCGACCGGACCCCGGCTGGCTCGCGAGGTCACGCGAGCTCAGGCGCAGAGCTCGCTAGGCGCGGTTCATCGGGCAGCTGGTCGGTGGCGATCGCGCACAGGCGGTCGCGAGTGGCCGGGTCCTCGTCGAGCTCGGCGAGGCGGCCGAGCAGCAGCAGCTTGTCGACCGCCGGTACGCGCCAGCCAGCTCGAGGTAGAGCTCGGCGAGCAGCACGTGGAGGTCGACGTCGGCGGGCGCGACCGCGAGGGCGAGGTAGCAGGCATCGATCGCGGCGATACGAGTCGGCCGGCTGGCGATGGTGCGCCGCGGCCGCGGCGAGCAGCCCGTCGCGCGCGCGGCGTCGCCGGCGCGAGCGCGTCCTCGGCCGCGCGACCGAGGGCGAACGCGTCGATGCCGGCGGCTCGGCTCGAGGCTCACGGCGCCAGCTCGCGGCTACCGGCTCCGGTCCGGCGCTCGACGGCTCGACTCGGCTCCGGGCTTCGGCTCGTCTCCGGCGCCGCGGCTCAGCGCTCGGTCCTCGGGTTCTGGCTCGGCTCGACCTGGGCGCCTCGACCACGTCCGCTCGCCGGCGGCGCCGTACCGGCGGCTCCAGGACATCGGAGGACCTGGGCGAGGGCCCGTTCGGCCGCCTCGTCGCCCGTCCGATGCCCGCAGCCGCTCCGCGTAGGCCTCGACCTACCGCCGCCGCTCCCGCGACTCGGCCAGCTCGAGCGCCCGGCGAGCGGCGTCGCTGGCGTCCGGCAGGCTTGCCCGACACCGTCGAGCACCTCGGCCAGGCGATCCAGCAGTGTCGGCCGCCTCCACCCGGCGACCGAGCTGCGCAGCGCTCAGCCCGGCCGCGCAGCGCCGGCCTCGTCCCGCGGCGCCATTGCGAGGGCCCGGTCGTAGGCCTCGAGCGCCTCGGCCGGTGCGGCCCATCTTGACGAGGATCCCGCCGATCGCGGCGTGCGGAAGCGCCCGGTCGGGTGCGATCGCGGCGGCCTCGCTGTAGGCGCCGATCGCAGCCTCGTACCGGCCGCGGAGCGCGGCGACGTGGCCACGGCGCAGGGCGTCCTTGTAGCGCTCGTACAGCGATCCGCTCGACGACTGGTCGGGGTCTGGCCTTGCCGTCGCTTCGGCGCTCAGCTCACCGAGCACCTCGACGAGCAGGGCCTTCTGGACAGTGGAGCCGGTTCTCCGACTGGTCCCAGATGATGCTCCGCGGGCCGTCCATGACTTCGGACGTGATCTCCTCGCCGCGATGCGCCGGCAGGCAGTGCATCGCGACGGTGTCCGGACCGGCGGTCTCGAGCAGCGCCGCGTCGACGCGGTAGCGCTCGAACGCGTCGCGCCGTTCCTCCGTCTCCGCCTCCTGGCCCATCGACGTCCAGGCGTCGGTGTAGACGACGTCCGCGCCGCGAACGGCCTCCGCGGGTCGGATGGCCGAAGTCGAGCCGACCGCCGCCAGTCGCCGCGAGCTGCCGGGCACGCTCGACGATCGCCGGGTTCGGCGCGTAGCCCGGCGGATGGGCGAGGCGGACCTCCATCCCGAGCGCCGCGCCGAGAAGCGCGAGGGAGTGGTAGACGTTGTTGCCGTCGCCGACGAAGGCCAGGACGACGCCCTCCAGCCGGCCGAACCGCTCGCGCATCGTGAACATGTCCGCCAGCGCCTGGCACGGATGCTCGCGCAGGGTCAGCCCGTTGATGACCGGGATCGATGCCTGGGCGGCGAGCTCGACGACGACGGCATGAGGGCCGGTCCGGGCGACGATCGCGTCGACGAACCGCTCGAGGTTCCGGGCGACGTCGCGGACGCTCTCGCGGGCGCCCATGATCGTCGTCCTCGGTCAGGTAGATCGCGTGCCCGCCGAGCTGATTCATGCCGGCCTCGAACGTCACCCGCGTCCGGAGGCTGGGCTTCTGGAAGAGCATCGCGAGCGTCCGTCCCGCGAGCGGCGGCGCGGCGTGGCGGCGGGTCTGCGAGGTACTCCGCCTTCAGCTCCGCAGCGCGGTCGAAGACCCGCACCACCTCGTCGATCGACAGGTCGGCAACCGAGAGCAGGTCCCGGCCCCGGAGCGACGCGGATCGCTCAGCCGACACGTTCATGTCGCCACTCTAACGGCGCGCATCGCGAGTCGAGCGCAAGGCGCCCGCGAGGACGTGAGCGAGCGGACTTCAAACGTCCGTGAGCGAGCACGCCCGCAGCGGGCAACGCGCGATCAGCCGCGTCGGAGCGGCAGTCGGCGCAAGGGCGGTCGAGGCGAAGGCGGCCGCGAGCACCGGAGGGCGCGCGAAGCGCGAAGTGTGCCTTCACACGCGGGCTAAGCGGCCCGTGAGCGAGGAGCGCAACGGCCAACGCACGCATCGGCCGTCAAGCGCGCGCGACTAGCGCTTGGTGTACTGGGGCGCCTTGCGGGCTCGCTTCAGCCCGTACTTCTTGCGCTCCTTCATCCGCGGGTCGCGGGTGAGCAGCCCGGCCTGGCGAAGCGGCAGCCGGTTCGCCTGCGGCGTCGACCTCGAGCAGCGCCCGGGCGATGCCGTGGCGGATCGCGCCGGCCTGGCCGGTCACGCCGCCGCCCTCGACCTTGATCATCGCGTTGAAGTGGCCCTCGGTCCCGGTGACCCGGAACGGCATCTTGCACGTCCGACTCGTTGACTGCGTTGCCGAAGTGCTCCTCCAGGCTTCGACCGTTGACGACGATCTCGCCCTCGCCGGGCAGAAGCCGGACGCGGGCGATCGCCGTCTTGCGACGGCCGGTCCCGGAGAAGAAGGCGGGGCTGATCATTCGTTGGCTCCTCGTCAGGCGAGCGGCTCAGGCCGCTGGGCCTGATGCGGATGGTCCGTACCCGCGTAGACCTTGAGCTTGCGGAGTTGCTGGGCACCGAGCTTCGTTCGCGGAAGCATTCCCTTGACGGCCCGCCGGATGACCTCCTCCGGTCGCCGCTCGAGGAGATGACCGAGCGTCTCCTCCTTGTAGCCCCCGGGATAGCCGCTGTGGCGGATGTAGAGCTTCGTCTCGCGCTTGTTGCGGCTGACGGCGATGCGCGACGCGTTGAGGACGATCACGTGGTCGCCGGAGTCGAGGTTCGGCGGCATATGTTGGCTTGTGCTTGCCCTCGAGGACGCGCGCGATCCGCGACGCGAGGCGGCCGAGTGTCTCATCGGCGGCGTCGACGACGTACCAGCGTCGCTCGATCTCGCTCTCGCGGACCGCGTAGGTCTTCGCGCTCATCGTTGTTCAGTCGTCTCCATATGCCGTCGCCGGCTCGCCGTCCGAGGACGACTCGCCGGAGACAGAGCCCTTGCGCCGGAGCTGTCGCTCCGTCGAGAGCCGGAGTCCGCGCGGCGAGCGCCGCCCGGACCGCTGTCTCATTCATCTTGCCGCGACCGACCTCCAGGAGGACGGCCACGATCCGGCTGACCATGCCACGCAGGAAGGCATCGGCCCTGACGTCGATCGTCACGAGCGAGCCTTCCCGCCTGACCCGGACCGCGTGAACGGTCCGGACCGGGCTCCGGTCGGCCGCCCCGAAAGCGCTGAAGTCGTGCCGGCCCTCGAGGACCGACCCGGCCCGCGCCATCGCGGCGGTGTCGAGCGGGACCCGCACCCAGAGCGCCGTGCGCTCGCGAAGCGGGCTTCGCGGCCCGTTCCAGACGGTGTAGCGGTACTCCCGGTACCGCGCCGCGTAGCGGGGGTGGAACGCTCGCCGGCGCCTGCCGCACGTCGCGGATCGCGACGTCCGCCGGGAGGAGCGCATCGAGCGCCCGTCCCAGCTCCTCGGCAGCGAGCCGGCCGGTGTAGGTGAAACGCGATCACCTGCCCCAGCGCGTGCACCCCGGCGTCGGTTCGGCCGGCCCCGTCGACCGGCTGGCGCTCCCCATTGCTGAGGCGGGCCAGCGCGGCCTCGAGTTCCCCCTGGACCGTCCGGACACCAGGCTGCGCCTGGAACCCGGCAAAGTCCGTGCCGTCGTATTCAACCCGAGCCCGGAACCGGCGAGCCGGCGTGGTCGGGGGCGTCCTCTCGGGCGCCATGTAGTTTGCTAGATGGCCGGTCGGCCGTGTTCATGGCAAGGCGCCGGCGAGCACCCGAGCGAGCGCACTTTGACGTGCGTGAGCGAGGGAGCGGAGACGGCAACGCGGCCATGGACCGGCAGAGCGGTCATCAGACGAGTTCGATCTGGACGATCGGAGCGGCATCGCCCCGTCGGAGTCCGATCTTGACGATCCGGGTGTAGCCCGAAGTCCGATCGGCGTACTTTGGTGCGATCTCGTCGAACAGCTTGTTCACGACGAGCGGCTCGTTCGGAAAGGCGGCGACGACCGAGCGGCGCGCCGCCAGGTCGCCCTGCTTGGCGAGCGTGATCATCTGCTCGACGCGGCTGCGGATCTCCTTCGCCTTCGCCTCGGTCGTCTGGACGCGCTCGTAGCGCAGGACCGAGACCGTCAGGTTCTTGTAGAGGGCGAGCCGCGGCCCCTGCTTGCGACTGAGCTTGCGGCCGCCGATCCGGTGGGCCACGTCAGGACTCCTGCCCTCGTCGTCGAAGGCTTCGTCCTCGATGCCGTCCTCGAGGCCGTCGGACTCCGTCTCCGGGACGATGAAGCCGCGCATCCGGAGACGCTCCTTCATCTCGTCGAGCGACTTCTTGCCGAAGTTGCGCATCCGGAGGAGATCGTCGTCCTTGAGCTGGAGCAGCTGGCCGACCTTGACGATGTTGTTGCGCTTGAGCGAGTTGTAGGCCCGCATCGGCAGGTCGAGCTCCTCGATCGGCATGTCGAGCATGTTCGGAGGGAGCTGGGCGACGCCGCTGACCGCCTGGTCGCCCGGGACGGCGGCCATGCCGATCGAGACGAACGGACGGAACTGGTTGACGAGGATCTCCGCCGAGTGGCTGAGGGCCTCCTCCGGCGAGATCGTGCCGTCGGTCTCGATCTCGATCGTGAGCTTGTCGTAGTTGGTCATCTGACCGACGCGCATGCTCTCGACCCAGTAGTTGACCTTGCGGACCGGCGTGAAGATCGCGTCGATCGCGATGACGCCGATCGGCAGCGCCTCGGCTCGCTCCGCACCGAGGTAGCCGACGCCGCGCTCGACGGTCAGGTCCATCTCGATCGTGACGTCGTCGGTGTCGAGGGTCATGAGGACGAGCTCCGGGTTGACGATCTCGACGTCGGCCGACTCGGCGATGTCCGCCGCGGTCACTGCGCCGGCGCCGCTCTTGATGAGGCGGAGCTGGACCGGGTGGGTCGCGAAGCTCTTGAGCCGGAGCTTCTTGACGTTCAGGACGATCTGCGTGACGTCTTCCTTGACGCCCGGGATCGTCGAGAACTCCTGGTAGACGTCGCGGATCTGGATGCTCGTGACCGCGGCGCCGTCGAGCGACGACAGCATCACCCGACGAAGAGCGTTGCCGAGCGTGACGCCGTAGCCGGCCTGGAGGGGTCCGGCCTCGTACTTGGCGTACGTGCCGACTTCTTCGACGGGCTCGATCTGCGGGTTCTCGAGTTCGATCATGAGCGGGGCTTACCTCGAGTAGTACTCGACCACGAGCTGCTCGTTGAGGTCGAGCGGCATCTGGTCGCGGCGGGGAACGTCGGCGACGGTGCCGGCCAGGTTGGCGGCGTCGATGGACAGCCACTCCGGCGCCTGGTGCGAGCGGAGCGTCTCCTTGGCCGATCTTGAACGGCTCGCGGCTGCGGTGCGACTCGCGGACCTCGACCTTGTCGCCCGGCTTGAGCTGGAACGACGGGATGTTGGTCGGGACGCCGTTGACCGCGAAATGGCCGTGGCCGACGAGCTGGCGGGCCTGCGCCCGGGACGTTGCGAAGCCCATCCGGAAGACGACGTTGTCGAGGCGGAGCTCGAGCGTGCCGGAGGAGGTACTCGCCGGTGACACGCCGGAGTTCGTCGGCGTCGACCCGGAAGTAGTTCCGGAACTGTCGCTCGAGAACGCCGTAGACGCGGCGGACCTTCTGCTTCTCACGGAGCTGCAGGCCGTACTCGCCGACCTTGCGGCGGCGGACGGCGTGCTGGCCGGGAGGCGAGGGGCGTCGCTCGAAGGCGCACTTCTTCGTGTAGCAGCGCGTGCCCTTCAGGTAGAGCTTGGCGCCCTCCCGGCGGCAGAGACGGCAGACGGATTCGGTGTATCGGGCCATGCGTTCCTGACTCTGCTCAGACCCGGCGCCGCTTGGGGGCGCGGCAGCCGTTGTGCGGGATGGGCGTGATGTCGGTGATCGCGGAGACCTCGAGGCCGGCCGCCTGGAGCGAGCGGATCGCCTGCTCGCGGCCGGCGCCGGGGCCCTTGACGTAGACCTCGACCTGGCGCATGCCGTGCTCCATCGCCCGCTTGGCGGCGCCATCGGCGGACAGGGCGGCGGCGTACGGCGTGCTCTTGCGGGAGCCCTTGAAGCCGGCCACGCCGGCGGAGCCCCAGCTGATCACGGCGCCGTCGAGGTCGGTGATCGTGATGATCGTGTTGTTGAACGTCGCCTGGATGTGGACGTGCCCCTGGGGGACGTTCTTCCTCTCGCGGCGGCGCTGCTTAACCGCCCGCTTGCGCTCGGCCATACGTGTTGGTCGCCCTCGTCTACTTCTTGCGCCGCACGCCGACCGTCTTCTTCGGTCCGCGCCGCTGGCGAGCGTTGGTCTTCGTCCGCTGGCCTCGCGACGGCAGGTTGCGGCGATGGCGCATGCCCGCGGTACGAGCCGATCTCGATGAGCCGCTTGATGTTGAGCGCCACCTCGCGGCGGAGGTCGCCCTCGACCTTGTAGCGGCGGTCGATGAGCTCACGGAGCCGGTTGACCTGCTCTTCGGTCAGGTCGCGGACCCGCGTGTCGGGATTCACGTTCGTCTGGCTGAGGATCTTCTGCGCGGTCGGCAGGCCGATCCCGAAGATGTAGGTGAGGGCGATCTCGACCCGCTTCTCGCGGGGGATGTCGACGCCGGCGATGCGTGCCATCGATTACCCCTGCCGCTGCTTGTGCTTCGGGTTGGTGCAGATGACCATCACGGTGCCGTGGCGACGGATGACTTTGCAGTTGTCGCAGCGCGCCTTGACGGAGGCTCTGACTTTCAACGGATCCTCGACTCGTGGTGTGTGGCGGTACGTGCCCGTCAGGGGGTGTTACTTCAATCGGTAGGTGATGCGGCCCCGGGTGAGGTCGTACGGCGACAGCTCGACCCGGACACGATCACCCGGCAGGATCCGGATGAAGTTCATCCGGAGTTTGCCGCTGATGTGGGCAAGGACGCGGTGGCCGTTCTCCAGCTCGACGGCGAACATCGTGTTCGGGAGCGGTTCGATGACCGTCCCTTCCACTTCGATCGCATCTCGCTTAGCCACAGGCCTCGGTGTTCCCTTTCTCACGATGAGTGCCGGCCCACGGGGACCGACACACGAACGCGTAGCGTATCAAATCGAACGGAACAGGGCAAGCGAGGGGACGTTCGCCTCGCGGCCCTCAGACACTCGTCAGGATCTCCGGGCCGTTTTCGGTTACGGCGATCGTGTGCTCGAAATGGGCGGCCAGCGAGCCGTCGCTCGTGACGACGGTCCAGCCGTCGGGCTTGACCTCGACCTCGTGGCTGCCGAGCGTCAGCATCGGCTCGATGGCGAGGCAGATCCCGGGTGGCCAGCTTCATGCCCCGGACGCCGGTCCGGTAGTTCGGGACCTGCGGCTCCTGGTGCATCTCGGTGCCGATCCCGTGGCCGACGAACTGGCGGACGATGCCGTAGCCGTGCGGCGCCGCGACGTCCTCGATCGCGGCCGAGATGTCGCCGAGGTGGGCGCCCGGCACGGCGGCGGCGATCCCGGCCATCATCGCCAGGCGCGTCGTGTCGACCAGCTGACTCGACCTCGGTGCGACGGCTTGCCGACGACGAACGTCCGGGCCCCGTCGCCGTGCCAGCCGTCGAAGATCGCGCCGGCGTCGATCGAGACGATCTGGCCGTCGCGGATGGTGCGGTCGCCCGGGATGCCGTGGACGACCTCGTCGTCGATCGAGATGCAGAGGCTGGCCGGGAACGGGTTGCTCCGGTGGCCGTAGCCCTTGAACGACGGCACGGCGCCTGCGGCCGCGGATGTGGCGCTCGGCCAGTCGATCGAGATGGCCGGTCGTGACGCCGGGCTTCAGCTCCGCCTTCGACGAGGGCGAGGACCTCGGCCACGATCCGCCCGGCCTGCCGCATCTTCTCGATCTCGCGGCGCGACTTGCGGGTGACCATGGCTACGCCGACACCTCTGGCCCGGCTTTGTCGTCGAGGGCACGCAGGACGGCGCTCGCTGACGTCCGCGATCGGCTCCCGCCCGTCGACCGCCTGCAGGACGCCGGCCCTTCGGTAGTGGTCGACCACCTCGAGCGAGCGGCGGGACTTGCTCCGCCATCCGCGCCCGAACGGTCTCCTCCTCGTCGTCGGCCCGCTGGACGAGCTCCGAGCCGTCGAGGTCGCACACGGCCCGTCGACGCTGCGGCGGGTTCGACACCAGGTTGTAGACGTGGCCGTTGGCGGTGCAGATCCGGCGGTTGGCCATCCGGGCGACGAGGTCCTCGGGCGGCACGTCGATGAAGATCGCCCGATCGACCCGCCGGCCGGCGCCGGCGAGCGCGTCGTCGAGGGCCTCGGCCTGGACGACGCGTCCGGGGGAAGCCGTCGAGGACCGCGCCGCGCGGGCGTCGGGCTGGTCGAGCCGATCCAGGAAGACGCCGACGATCGTGTCGTCCGGAACGAGCTGGCCACGGTTCATGTATCGCTCGGCTTCGCGGCCAAGTGGCGTGCCGGCGGCGACGGCCGCCCGCAGCAGATCGCCGGACGCCAGAATCGGCACGCCGAGCGTTCGGGCGAGGATCGGCGCCTGGGTCCCCTTGCCAGCACCCGGAGCGCCCAGGAGACTGCGACAGTCATCGGCTGCCGCCCATGGCGGCCGATGCCCGCGTTGTCCTCTGCGCGCGCTCGCTCACGCGCGTCAAGCGCGCTCGCTCACGTGCTCGATGACGCCTTGGCCTCGACGCGCCCTGGTCGGCGATGCCGATTCGGGTCAACAGGGCCATCATCGGATGAAGCCTTCGTAGTTGCGCATCAGGAGCTGCGCTTCGATCTGCTTCATCGTCTCGACGACGACGCTGACCACGATGAGGAGGCCGGTGCCACCGAGGGCGATGACGGACAGCGACGGAACGAGCAGGCCGACCACCGACGGCGCCGTCGCGACGATGCCCAGGAACAGGGCGCCGGCGATCGTGATCCGGGTCACGACCCGGGCGAGGTAGTCGGCCGTCGGCCGGCCCGGCCGGATGCCCGGGATGAACCCGCCGTTCTTGCGGAGCTGCTCGGCGGTCTCGTCCGGTTTGAACGTGAACGCCGTGTAGAAGTACGTGAACCCGACGTCAGCAGGAAGTACAGCGACGACGTAGATCGATCGACTGCGGGTTGAAGAACGCGACGATCGCACTGGGCGATGCTCGCCACGATCTCGATCTCGGAGTTCTGGAAGTAGGACGCGATCTGCGCGGGGAACAGCAGGATGCTGATCGCGAAGATGATCGGGATCACGCCGGCCTGGTTGACGCGCAGCGGCAGGAACGTCTGGCCGCCCTGGTACATCCGCCGGCCGCGGACGCGGCTGGCGTACTGGATCGGGATCCGGCGCTGGCCCTCCTGGATGTAGATGATCACGGCGACCGACACGATCGCCAGGATCGCGAAGCCGATGACCAGCGCGAGGTTCGGGGTCTGCGATGAACCCGCCGATCGCGGCCGGTGCCTGGCTGACGATGCCGGCGAAGATGATGAAGCTGATGCCGTTGCCGATGCCCTTCTCGGTGATGAGCTCGCCGAGCCACATCAGGGCGATCGAGCCGGCGGTCAGCGTGGCGATCTGGGTCAGCGTGGCGCCGTTCGCCGAGGTCGAAGCCGGACGACAGAACGCCCTGCGAGTTGAGGAGGGCCAGGAACCCGTACGCCTGCAGGATCGCCATCGGCACCGACAGGTAGCGGGTGTACTGGTTGATCTTGTTCCGGCCGTACTCACCCTCGCGGCTGAGCGCCTGGAGCGACGGGATGACGCCGGTCATCAGCTGCATGATGATCGAGGCGTTGATGTACGGGTTCACGCCCAGGGCCATGACCGAGAAGCTCGACAGGCCGCCGCCCGAGAGCAGGTCGAGTACGCCGAACAGGGCGTTGTTCTGGAAGAACTGCTCGAGCTGGGCGCGATCGACGCCCGGCACCGGCACATGGGCCAGGAACCGGAAGACGATGAGGATCCCGAGGACGTAGAGGATCCGGCGCCGGATGTCCGGCGCCCGGAAGGCGTTCAGTAGCGACTCGAACACGGGTTACGCGTTCTCGTCGTCGGTGGCCGGGTCGGCCTCGGTGGCTGTCGCGCCGCCGGAGCGGCCGATGTCGGCGTCGCGTCGGCGGCCTCGAGAGGACTCGCGGACGCGTCGGATTCCGCCGGCCGCAGCCGCGTCAGCCGCCTCAGGGGCCTCGGCCGCGTCGGGGGCGTCGGCAACGTCCGGAGCGTCGGCGGTGATATCCCGTCGTCGGCCGTCTCGGACTCCGCGGCGACTGCCTTGGCCTTGGGAGCCTTGGGCGGCTTGGCCGCCTTCGCCGTGCTGGCCGCAGCGGCCTCCGCGGCGCTCTCGGCCGCCGCCACATCCCGAGCCGTCGCGGGCGTCGGCCTTGCGGTCCGCGGCGGCTCGGCCGGCGGCCGTCCGCGCTTCTCGCGGCTGGCCTGGCGCCCTCCTCGCCGACACCGAGCGCGGGCTTCGTCTCGGCCGGGACCTCGAGGACGGAGACCGTCCCGCCGGCGGCCTCGATCTTGGCGACCGCCGACTTCGTGAACGCGTCGGCGACGACGAACAGCGGCGACGACAGCTCGCCGGCGCCGAGGATCTTGAGTGGCTTCTTGATGGTCCGGACGAGCCCGACGGCGCGGAGGATGTCCTGGTTGACGGTCGGTGCGGGCCTCCTTGCCGCTTCGTCTTGAGGCGCTCCGGCTCGCCGCCCTCGAAGGCCCCGCGTTCGGCCGGACCCGCGATCGCGCCGACGTTCACGACCTCGTAGTCGATCTTGAACGGATTCTTGAAGCCGCGGAGCTTCGGGATCCGCATGTGGAGCGGCGTCTGGCCGCCTTCGAACCACGGCGGAATCGAGCCGCCGGCACGAGCCTTCTGGCCCTTGGTGCCGCGGCCGGCGGTCTTGCCCTTGCCGGCGGCGATGCCGCGGCCGACCCGGGTCCGGGCCGTGTGCGATCCGGCCGGGGGCCGGAGATCGTGAAGCTTCATGCCTTCTCCTCGGAATCCTCGGAGCGATGGCTCGCAGGAGCGTCGCCTCGGGCCTCGGAGGGCGCCGCGGCAGCTCCCTTGCCCGTTCCGGGAACCTCCTCGACGTTCACGAGGAAGCGGACCTGGCGGACCATGCCGCGGGTCGCGGGGTTGTCGGGGACCTCGACGGTATGGCCGATCCGCTTCAGGCCGAGCGCCCGGATCGTCGCCCGGTTCCGGGCGATGTGGCTGATCGTGCTCTTGATCTGGGTGACGCGCAGCTTACCGGCCATCGACCACCTCCGCCGCCACCGCCGCCGGCTGGCCGGAGATCCGGCTGACGAGCTTGACGCCGCGACGCGCACCCAGCTCCTCGGCGGAGTGCAGGCTGCGGAGCGCCTCGATCGTCGCCCGGGTCACGTTGACCGGGTTCGTCGAACCGTGGATCTTGGCGAGGATGTCGCGGATCCCGGCGGCCTCGACGACTGCCCGGACCGAGCCGCCGGCGATGACGCCGGTGCCCTGCGAGGCTGGCTTCAGCATCACCTTGCTGGCCGAGTAGACTGGCGTTGACCTCGTGGGGGATCGTCGTCCCGACCATCGGGATCTTGATCAGGTTCTTCTTGGCGTCCTCGACGCCCTTGCGGATCGCCTCGGGAACCTCGCCGGCCTTGCCGAGGCCGGCGCCGACGTGGCCGGCGCCGTCGCCGACGACGACGATCGCGCTGAAGCTGAACCGCCGGCCGCCCTTGACGACCTTGGCGACGCGGTTGATCTGGACGACGCGCTCCTCGAGCGCGAGCTTGTTCGGGTCGATCCTGTGCCACTGGTGCTCCTTCCGATCAGAAGTCGAGGCCGGCTTCGCGGGCGGCATCGGCGAGCGACTTGATCCGCCCGTGGTACCGGAACCCGGCTCGATCGAAAACGACGCGCTCGACGCCCGCGGACTTCGCCCGCTCGGCGACGAGCTTGCCGACGACCGCGGCCTCCTCGGTCTTGGTCTGCTTGAGAGCTCGCGAAGCTCCTTCTCGACCGTCGAGGCGGTCGCCAGCGTGCGCCCGGAGGCGTCGTCGATGACCTGCGCGTAGATGTGGTTGTTGCTGCGGAAGACCGCGAGGCGCGGCCGCGACTCGGTCCCCTCCAGGTGGAGGCGGATCCGGTCGTGGCGCTTGCGTCGTGCGGCGCCGCGGCTGGCGACCTGCGTCATCGTGCTCGTTCCTTCGTCATTGCGTGGTGATTACTTCTTGCCGCCGATCTTGCCGGCCTTGCCGGCCTTGCGACGGATCTGCTCGCCGGCGTAGCGAACGCCCTTGCCCTTGTACGGCTCGGGCTTGCGGGTCGAGCGGACCTTCGCGGCGATCTGGCCGACGAGCTCCTTGTCGATCCCGACGACGGCGAGGCGGGTCGGGTTCTCGAGCTCGAACGTGATGCCGTTCGGCGGTTCGATCTCGATCTGGTGGCTGTAGCCGAGGCTCAGCTGGAGCTTCTCGCCGACCTTGACGGCGCGATAGCCGACGCCGGTGATCTCGAGGCCCTTGCGGTAGCCGTCGGTCACGCCGACGACCATGTTGTTGACGAGCGTCCGGGTCAGGCCGTGGAGCTGCTTGTGGGTCTTCTGCTCCGTCGGCCGGGTGACGACGAGCTCGATCGTCCTCGCGGCTGATCGTCCATGTCCGGATGAAGCTCGCGGCTCAGCGAGCCCTTGGGCCCCTTGACCGTGACTCTTCGGCCCTCGATCGTCACGTCGACGCCGGATGGGATGGCGATGGGGAGGCGACCGATACGTGACATGCGTCCCGCCTACCAGACGTACGCGAGGACTTCGCCGCCGAGCTCGGCCTTGCGGGCCTGCGCGCCGGTCATGATCCCCTGGCTGGTGCTGACGATGACGATGCCGAGGCCGCCGAGGACCCGCGGGATGTCGGTCTTGCGGGCGTAGACCCGGAGGCCGGGCTTGCTGATCCGCTTCAGCCCGGAGACGACCGGCACCTTGCCGTCGACGTACTTGAGGGTCAGACGGAGCACGAGCGTCGGACCCTCCTGCTCCTCGCTGACGTCGGCGATGAAGCCCTCGTCCTTGAGGATGCGGGCGATCTCGCGCTTCGTCCGCGACGCGGGCACGACCACTTCCGTGTGGCGCGCCCGCGACGCGTTGCGCACGCGCGTCAGCATGTCCGCGATCGGATCGGAGATGTTCATCGGTTCCCTACCAGCTCGACTTCGTGACGCCCGGCAGCTCGCCCAGGAGCGCGCGCTCCCGGAAGCAGATCCGGCACAGCGCGAACCGCCGGATGTAGGCGCGCGCCCGGCCGCAGACGAAGCAGCGGTGGTAGCCGCGGACCTCGAACTTCGGCTTGCGCGCGGCCTTGGCGATCATCGACTTCTTTGCCATCTGTGCTCCTCCCCGCGCCTACGAGGCGAAGGGCATGCCGAGGAGCTCGAGCAGGCGCTTCGATTCCTCGTCGGTCTTCGCCGTCGTCACGATGCTGATCTCCAGCCCGCGGAGACGGTCCACCTTGTCGTATTCGATCTCGGGGAACGCGAGCTGCTCGCGAAGCCCGAGGCTGATAGTTGCCGCGGCCGTCGAACGACCTGCCCGGGATGCCGCGGAAGTCGCGGATCCGGGGCAGGGCGAGCGTCGTCAGGCGGTCGAGGAAGTCCCACATCCGCTCGCCGCGGAGGGTCACCTTGGCCCCGATCGTGTTGCCGGTCCGCAGCCGGAACTGGGCGATCGAGCGCTTCGCCTTCGTGACGATCGGCTTCTGGCCGGTGATGAGGGTCAGGTCGCCGAGAGCCGCGTCGAGCGCCTTCGCGTTCGTCAGCGCCTCGCCGAGGCCGATATTGACGACGATCTTGCTGAGCCGCGGGACCTGCATCGGGTTGCCGTATTCGAACTGCTTCTGGAGCGCCGGCACGATCTCGGCCGAGTAGCGCTCGTGGAGGCGACTGGTCACGACCTCACCTCCAGCTGCTCGCCGCAATGGCGGCAGACCCGGACGCGGCGGCCGTTGTCGAGGACCTTGTGGGCGATCCGCGTCGGGCTGGTCGCAGTGGCTGCAGACGAGCATCACCTTGCCGATCGGCAGTGGCTGGGCGAGATCGAGGATCCCGCCCTGCTGGATCTTCGGCATCCGGTCGGTCGAGCTGGCGCTCTGGCGCGGCTTCGTGTGGCGCTTGGCGACGTTGAGGCCCTCGACGACGACCGAGGCCGTCGCGAGCGGCGACGTCCGCACGAAGCCCGCGCCGTACTTCGCCTGGCTCTTCTTGAAGCCCTGCGGATTGCGGACGACGCGTTCGACGACGCCGCGCTTGCCGGCATCCTTGCCGACGAGCACGACGACCGTGTCGCCGGCCCGGATCTCCGGCACCTTCGTGGCGCGCGCTGGCGCATTGCGGGCAGCCATCACAGCACCTCCGGCGCGAGCGACACGATCTTCATGTAGTTGCGGTCGCGGAGCTCGCGGGCGACCGGGCCCGAAGATCCGGGTCCCGCGCGGATTGCCCTGGTTGTTGATCAGGACGGCTGCGTTCTCGTCGAATCGGATGTAGCTGCCGTCAGGGCGGCCGTATTCCTTGGCGGTCCGGACGATGACCGCGCGGACGACGTCGCCCTTCTTGACGGCGGCGTTCGGGATCGCCTGCTTGACGCTGGCGATGATCACGTCACCGACACCAGCCGAAGTCTTGAGCGAGCGGCCCATGACCCGGATGCACTGGATCGACCGCGCGCCGGTGTTGTCGGCGACGCGCAGCCGGGATTGGGGCTGGATCACGCAGGGCCACCTTCGGAGCGGTCGTCGTCATCGGCGGAGCCGTCCGGCGCAGGCGCGGGCGCGGCCTCGCCCGACGCGACGGTCTCGGCATCGTCGTCGCTGCGCGTCCGGCCGGGGTGCGCCGCGGCGTGGATCGCCTCGGTTGTCTCGGCCTCCTCGGACACGATGTCGCTCGTGCTGCCGTGCTCGCCCGCGCGTGCGACGACCTCGATGAGGCGCCAGCGCTTCGTCGCCGAGAGCGGCCGTGACTCCTCGATGAGGACGGTGTCGCCGGTATGGGCGTCGTTCTCCTCGTCGTGGGCCTTGAACTTCGTCGTCAAGCGGATGACGCGCTTGTACAGAGGGTGGCGCGCGAGGCGCTCGACGGACACGACGATCGTCTTGTCCATCTTGTCGCTCACGACGCGGCCGACCTTCGTCTTTCGCTGAGTCTGCTGCACCTGGGTGTCTGCTCCTGTCATCGCGTGATCTCCGTCACGCCGTCTGGCCGAGCTTGCGCTCGCGCTGAACGGTCAGGATCCGCGCGATCGCTCGCCGCGTCTGCGGGATCGTGCTGTAGTCCTTGAGCTGTCGGGTCGACAACGCGAAGCGGGCCTGCCAGAGGTCCTGCTTCGCTTCCTTGAGTGCCGTTTCGAGCTCCGTGTCGGAAAGCGCCCGAACCTTATCGATGTCCATCGGTCGCCTCCGTGACGTTGTCGCGGACCACGACCCGTGTCTGAACGGGCAGCTTGTGGCTGGCGAGGCGCATCGCCTCGATCGCCGACGCGTGGTCGACGCCGGCCATCTCGAACAGGATCCGGCCCGGCTTGACGACGGCGACCCAGTGGTCCGGAGCCCCCTTGCCGGAGCCCATCCGCGTCTCAGCCGGCTTCTTCGTGGCCGGCTTGTCGGGGAAGATCCGGATCCAGATCTTGCCGCCGCGCTTGACGGATCGGGTCATCGCCCGCCGCGCGGCCTCGATCTGGCGGCTCGTGATCCAGGCAGGCTCCAGCGTCGAAAGCCCGTACTCGCCGAAGGCGACGGTGTGGCCGCCCTTGGCGAGGCCGGACATCCGGCCGCGCATGACCTTGCGATGCTTGACGCGTTTGGGCATCAACATCGTCAGACCCCCCCACCGACGGCGGCCTGCTGGGCCATCTGAGCCTCGTGCGGCAGCGTCCGCTCAGGCGCGATGTCGCCGCGGTAGATCCAGACCTTGACGCCGATCCGGCCGTACGTCGTGTGGGCATGGACCTGGCCGTAGCTGATGTCCGCGCGCAGCGTCCCGAGCGGGATCCGCCCCTCGCGATCCCACTCGCGCCGGCCCATCTCGGAGCCGCCGAGGCGACCCGCGACGGCGATCCGGACGCCCTTCGCGCCGGCCTTCATCGAGCGCTGGATCGCCTGCTTCATCGCCTTCTTGAAGGCGATTCGGCGGGTCAGCTGCTGGGCGATGTTCATCGCCACGAGGTGGGCGTCGAGCTCAGGCTGGCGGATCTCCTTGATCTCCAGCTTGACCCGTCGCTTGGTGAGTCCACCGATCTGCTGGCGAAGGATCTCGACGTTGGCGCCGCCCTTGCCGATGACGATCCCGGGCTTCGCCGTGTGGATCGTGACCGTCACGTGGTTGATGCCGCGCTCGATCTCGACGCCGGACACGCTCGCATTGGCGAGCCGCGCCCCGACGAGCTTGCGGATCGTGATGTCTTCCTTGATGAGGTCGGTGTATTCCTTGTCGGCGTACCACTTCGCGGTCCAGGTGCGCGAGACACCCAGTCGGAAGCCGTACGGGTGGACCTTGCGTCCCATGTCAGGCCTCCTGATCCGCGACGACGATGGTGATGTGAGTCATTGGCTTGTGGATCGGAAACGCCCGACCCTGGGCACGCGGCCGCCAGCGCTTCATCGTCGGGCCCTCGTTGCAATGAGCCTCGAGGACGATGAGATCCTCGGCCGACAGGTTGTGGTTGTTCTCGGCGTTGGCCGTAGCGCTCCGCAGGACGGCCTCGATGTCCCGGGCGGCATGCTGGGGCATGAACCGGAGGAGCGAGGCGGCCTCCTCCACCCGCCGGCCGCGAATGGTCGCGGCGACGAGATTGGCCTTGCGGGTCGACCCGCGGAGGTACTTGGCAGTGGCGGATACGCGCACGGACCGCAGCTCCTACTTCAACGCGGTCGAGCGCTCGGTGTGCTTGCCGTGCCCGCGGTAGGTGCGGGTGTGGGCGAACTCGCCGAGGCGATGGCCGACCATGTTCTCGGTCACGTAGACCGGGACGTGCTTCTTGCCGTTGTACACGGCGATGGTGTGCCCGATGAACGAGGGGAAGATCACCGACGCGCGAGACCAGGTCTTGACGACCTTCTTCTCGTTGCGCCGGTTCATCTCCTCGACCCGCCCCTGGAGGCGGATCTCGATGAACGGGCCCTTCTTGATCGAACGGGACATGCTCTCCTACCCTCCCGCTACTTGCGGTGGCGCGAACGGACGATGAGGCGTCCGGTCGTCTTGGACCGCCGGGTGCGGTAGCCCATCGCGGGCTTGCCCCAGGGCGTCTTGGGCGGCATCCCCGTCGGGGACTTGCCCTCGCCACCACCGTGCGGATGGTCTCGTGGGTTCATGACGACACCGCGGACTTCCGGGCGCTGGCCCAGGTGACGGGCCCGCCCGGCCTTGCCGAGGTTCTGGTTCTCGTGGTCGAGGTTGCTGACCTGGCCGATTGTGGCCATGCAGCGGATGCTGACCCGCCGGACCTCGCCCGAGGGCAGCCGGATCTGGGCCTGGTCGCCCTCCTTGGCGAGGAGCTGGGCCGCGACGCCGGCGGACCGGACGATCTGGCCGCCCTTGCCGGGAACGAGCTCGATGTTATGGATCGTCGTGCCGAGCGGGATCCGGGCGATCGGCAGCGCATTCCCGACGCGGGCCTCGGCATCGGGACCGGAGACGACGACGTCACCGACCTTCAGGCCGTGGGGCAGGAGCATGTAGCGCTTCTCGCCATCGCGGTAGAAGAGCAGGCCGATCCTGGCCGAGCGGTTCGGGTCGTACTCGATCGTCGCGAGCCGGGCCGGCACGCCGATCTTGTCGCGCTTGAAGTCGATCCGCCGGTAGTGCTGCTTCTCGCCGCCGCCTCGATGGCGGACGGTGAGCCGGCCCTGGTTGTTGCGGCCGGAGCCGCGGGTCTGGGGCTCGAGCAGCGGCTTGTGCGGCTGGTCGGTCGTGATCTCCTCGAAGGTGGAGCGGGTCATCTGCCGGAGACCCGGCGAGGTGGCCTTGTAGGAACGCAACGGCATCGGTCAGACCCCCTCGAAGAATTCGATCTTCTGGCCGGGGGCCAGGGTCACGATGGCCTTGCGCCACGGCGTCGTGTAGCCGCTGATCCGGCCACGTCGCGTCCCGCGCCGCTTCTCCTTGGCTTTCGTCGTCAGGACATTGACGCTGACGACGGTCACCTTCTCCTTGGCGTAGAGCTCCTCGATGGCCGCCTTGATCTGGATCTTGTTGGCGTCATCGTGGACTGCGAACGTGTACTTGCCGCGGCCGGACTCGTCGATCGATTTCTCGCTGACGACCGGCCGGAGGATGATCTCGGGGGCGGTCAGTGCGCTCACGCGTACACCTCCTCCATCCGGGCGAGGGCCGGTTGTTCGATGAGGACGAGGTCGGCCTTGAGCAGGTCGACCACGTTGAGGGAATCGGCCAGGATGACCTCGACCGTCGGCAGGTTGCGGGCCGACAGCTCGAGTTTCTCGTCGCGACTCGGGGCCACGACGAGCACGCGTCCCTTCGCCTCGAGGGCGCCCAGGACGGTGACCAGCTCGCGGGTCTTCACCGCATCGAGCCCGAAGGCGTCGATGATCTTGATGGCCTCGTCACCGAACTTCGCCGTCAGCGCCCCACGCAGGGCAAGCCGCTTCATCTTGCGCGGCAGGCGCTGCTCGTAGGAGCGCGGGTGGGGGCCGAACACAGCGCCGCCGCCGCGGTAATGGGGCGCGCTCTTGGAGCCCTGGCGGGCCCGGCCGGTGCCCTTCTGACGGTACGGCTTGGCGCCGCCGCCGCGGACTTCGGCGCGGGTCTTCGTGTCATGGGTACCCGTCCGGCGACCCGCAAGCTGGGCCGTCACGACCTGGTGGAGGACGGCGGCGTTGATCGGCGCGGCGAACAGCACGTCAGCGAGCTCGACCTTCCCGATCGTCTTGCCGGCGCGGTCATAGAGCGTGGTCTGCGGCATCGTCAGGCCTTCTTCACGAGAATGAGCGACCCGCGCGGTCCGGGCAGCGATCCCTTGACGAGCAAGAGGTTCCGTTCGCTGTCGGCCCGTACGATGCGCAGCTTCTTGATGGTGGCGGTCTCGTCGCCCATGTGGCCGGCCATCTTCACGCCCCTGTAGACGCGTCCCGGCGTGGTCCCCGGGCCGATCGAGCCTGGCTCGCGATGATGATCCGAGCCGTGGCTCTTTGGTCCGCGATGGAAGTGGTGGCGCTTGATGTGGCCGGCGAAGCCCTTGCCCTTGGAGACGCCCGTAACGTCGACGAGGTCGCCGTCGGCGAACACGTCGGCGATCGCGATCTTCTGGCCGACCTCGTAGTCGTCGACCGAGTCGACGCGGAACTCGCGGATCTTCGAGACCTTGGGCAGGTCCTTGAGCTGACCGGCATCGGGCTTGTTCAGGCGTTTGCTCTCCTCGGTCCCGAGCTGCACGGCCGTGTAGCCGTCGCGGGCGTCGGTCCGGAGGCGGGTCACGGTATTCGGTTCGATGGCCAGGACGCTGACGGCAACCATCGTGCCGTCACCCTGGAACACCTGCGTGACACCGACCTTGCGGCCGATGAGTCCAATGCTCATATCTTCCCAGTCACATCTTGATTTCGATGTCGACGCCAGCGGCCAAGCTGAGTCGCATCAGTGCGTCGACGGTCTTCGAGCTCGGATCCAGGATGTCGACGAGCCGCTTGTGGGTGCGGATCTCGAACTGCTCCCGGCTGTCCTTGTCGATGAACGGCGAGCGGAGAACGGTGAACTTTTCGATGCGCGTCGGCAGCGGCACCGGACCGACGACGTCCGCGCCGGTCCGCTGAGCGGTCTCCACGATCTGGGCCGCCGACTGATCGAGCAGCCGGTGGTCGTATGCCTTGAGCCGGATCCGGATCCGTTGCTTCGCCATCGTTCGGTCCCTACTCGACGATGCTGACGATGGCGCCGGCGCCGACGGTCCGGCCACCCTCGCGGATGGCGAAGCGCTGGCCGACCTCGAGGGCGATCGGGGTGATGAGCTCGACGCTCATCTCGACGTTGTCGCCGGGCATGATCATCTCGGCCCCCTCGGGCAGCCCGATGGCGCCGGTCACGTCGGTCGTGCGGAGGTAGAACTGGGGCCGGTAGCCGTTGTAGAACGGGGTATGCCGGCCGCCCTCCTCCTTGGTCAGGACGTAGACCTGGGCGGTGAACTTCGTGTGGGGCTTGACCGAGCCGGCCTTGGCCAGGACCTGGCCGCGCTCGATCTCCTCCCGCTCGATGCCCCGGATCAAACAGCCGACGTTGTCCCCGGCGCGGCCCTCGTCGAGGAGCTTCTTGAACATCTCGACGCCGGTCACGACGACCTTGCGGGTGGCCTTGACGCCGATCAGCTCGACCTCGTCGCCGACCTTCACGATGCCCCGCTCGATGCGGCCCGTGGCGACGGTCCCCCGGCCCTTGATCCCGAAGACGTCCTCGACCGGCATGAGGAAGGGCTTGTCGATCGCCCGCTCGGGGGTCGGGATGTAGGCGTCGACCGCGTCCATCAGCTCCTGGATCGGGGCGTAGGCGGGATCGGACGTGTCGTCGCCGGCCTCGAGCGCCTTCAGGGCCGAGCCGCGGACGACCGGCAGGTCGTCGCCCGGGAAGGCGTACTTGGTCAGGAGCTCCCGGACCTCGAGCTCGACGAGGTCCAGCAGCTCGGGGTCGTCGACCATGTCGACCTTGTTGAGGAAGACGACGATGTAGGGCACCTCGACCTGGCGGGCGAGGAGGATGTGCTCTCGGGTCTGGGGCATCGGCCCGTCGGTCGCGGCGACGACGAGGATCGCGCCGTCCATTTGCGCTGCGCCGGTGATCATGTTCTTGATGTAGTCGGCGTGGCCCGGGCAGTCGACGTGGGCGTAGTGGCGGGCGTCGGTCTCGTACTCGACGTGGGCGATCGCGATCGTGATCCCCCGCTCCCGCTCCTCGGGCGCGTTGTCGATCGAGTCGAAGGCGCGGTACTCCGACGCGCCCTTCAGCGCGAGGTACTTGGTGATCGCCGCGGTCAGGCTCGTCTTGCCGTGGTCGATGTGGCCGATCGTGCCGATGTTCACGTGCGGCTTGTTTCGCTCGAACTTCTTCTTGGCCATCGTGTGACTGCTCCTGCTCCTCTGCCCTGATCCGGGGGTTCCGGACCTAGCCCTTTGACTTCTGAACGAGTTCCGAGGCCAGACTCGTCGGAACCTCGGCGTAGTGGCTGAATTCCATCGACGACGTCGCCCGGCCCTGGGTCATCGACCGCAGGTCCGTGACGTAGCCGAACATCTGGGCGAGCGGGACGAACGCCCGCACGACCTGGGTCGCGCTCTTGCCACTCCCGCGCGACTCCATCCCCTCGATCTGGCCGCGACGGCTGTTCAGATCGCCGATCACGTCACCCATGAACTCCTCGGGCATCGTGACCTCGTTGCGCATGATCGGCTCGAGGATCGCCGGATCCGCCTTTGAGAAGGCGTCCTTGACGGCCATCGAACCGGCGATCTTGAACGCCATCTCCGACGAGTCGACGTCGTGGTACGACCCGTCGTGCAGCGTCACCTTGACGTCGACGACCGGGAACCCTGCGTAGATGCCGGTCTCGAGCGCCTCGCGGATGCCGGCATCGACCGACTTGATGTACTCGCGCGGGATCGTCCCGCCGACGATCTTGTCGACGAACTCGTAGCCGGCGCCCTTCTCTTGCGGCTCCAGCCTGATGATCGCGTGGCCGTACTGGCCCTTGCCGCCGGTCTGGCGGACGAAGCGGCCATTGCCCTCGGCCGCCCGGCGGATCGTCTCGCGGTAGGAGACCTGGGGCTTGCCGATGTTCGCGGCGACCTTGAACTCGCGGACCATCCGATCGACGAGCACGTCGAGGTGGAGCTCGCCCATGCCGGCGATCAGGGTTTCGCCCGTCTCCTGGTCCGTCTTGACCCGGAACGTGGGGTCCTCCTCGGACAGCCGCTGGAGGGCGACACCGAGCTTGTCCTGGTCGGCCTTCGTCTTCGGTTCGATCTTGACCTCGATGACCGGCTCCGGAAACGTCATCGATTCGAGGACGACCGGGTGGTTCGGGTCAGTCAGGGTGTCGCCGGTGAACGTGTCCTTGAGGCCGACGGCCGCGGCGATGTCGCCGGCGTAGACCTCCTCGATCTCCTCGCGGTGGTTGGCATGCATCTGGAGGATGCGCCCGATCCGCTCCTTCTTGCCCTTCGTCGGGTTGAGGATGTACGAACCCGCCTTGAGCGTGCCGGAGTAAACCCGGAAGAACGCCAGTTTGCCGACGAACGGGTCCGCGGCGATCTTGAAGGCGAGGGCACTGAACGGCTCGTTGTCGTCCGGCGTCCGGACGACGTCCTCGCCCGTTCGCGGATCGATCGCGATCATCGGCGGGACGTCGAGCGGCGAGGGCAGGTAGTCGACGACGGCGTCGAGCATCTTCTGGACGCCCTTGTTGCGGAGGGCCGAGCCGGTGAGGACAGGAATGATCCTCGTCGTCAGCGTGCCGAGGCGGAGACCCCGCTTGATCTCGGGGGTCGTCAGCTCCTCGCCCTCGAGGTACTTGTGCGTCAGCTCGTCGTCCATCTCGGCGACGGCCTCGATCATCGTGTGGCGGTGCGCCTCGGCCTCGGCCTTGAGCTCATCCGGGATGTCGACGATGTCGAAGGTCGTGCCCTGGTCGTCGCGGTAGTAATAGGCCTTCATCTCGACCAGGTCGATGATGCCCTCGAACTTGTCCTCGCGGCCGATCGGGATCTGGATCGGCACGGCGTTGGCGCCGAGGCGCTCCTTGATCGACTCGACGCCGCGCCAGAAGTCGGCGCCCGTCCGATCGAGCTTGTTGATGAAGCAGAACCGCGGCACGCCATAGCGATCGGCCTGGCGCCAGACCGTCTCGGACTGCGGCTCGACGCCGGCCACGCCGTCGAAGACAACGACGGCGCCGTCGAGCACCCGAAGGCTCCGCTCGACCTCGACCGTGAAGTCCACGTGCCCGGGCGTATCGATGATGTTGATACGATGATCGCCCCAGAACGCCGTCGTTGCAGCCGCGGTGATCGTGATCCCGCGCTCCTGCTCCTGGGGCATCCAGTCCATCGTCGCCGCGCCTTCATGGACCTCGCCGATCTTGTAGATCTTCTTCGTGTAGAAAAGGATCCGCTCGGTGACGGTCGTCTTGCCCGCGTCGATATGGGCGATGATTCCGATGTTCCGCGTGCGTACCAGCGGAACCTGTCGTGCCACGGTGTTCTCTAAGCTCCCGGGGTTACCACTTGAAATGGCTGAAGGCCTTGTTGGCCTCTGCCATCTTGTGCGTGTCTTCGCGTCGCTTGACCGCCGCGCCGAGGCCGTTCATAGCATCGACGAGCTCGGCGGCGAGCTTCTCGCTCATGCTCTTGCCGTTGCGCTTGCGGGCCGCCTGGACGAGCCAGCGGACCCCGAGCGACATGCGGCGCTCACCCCGGATCTCGACCGGAACCTGATAGGTGGCGCCGCCGACGCGGCGCGGTTTGACTTCGATGATCGGCGTCGCGTTGCGGAGGGCCGCCTCGAGGACCTCGAGTCCGGGCCGGTGCGACTGGGCCTCCGCACGGGCAAGGGCCTCGCGAAGGATTCGGTCGGACAGGTTGCGCTTGCCGTCGGACATGAGCTTGGCGGTGAACCGGGCGGTCGTCCGATTGGCCGGGACCGTCTGGTACTTGGTCATGCGCGGGATGCTCTGACGACGAGGCATTACTTCCTGCCTCCGGACGTCGCCGCCTTCGCGCCGTACTTGCTGCGACCCTGCTTGCGATCACGGACGCCGGCGGCGTCGAGGGTTCCGCGGATGATGTGGTACTTGACCGACGGAAGGTCCTTGACCCGCCCGCCGCGGACGAGGACCACGGAGTGCTCCTGGAGGTTGTGACCGATGCCCGGGATGTAGGCCGTGACCTCCATCTGATTGCTGAGCTTGACGCGGGCAATCTTGCGGAGGGCCGAGTTCGGCTTCTTCGGCGTCATCGTACGCACCTGGAGACAGACACCCCGCTTCTGCGGCGCGCCCGGAATCGACACCTGGCGACGGTGCATCCCGTTCCAGCTCTTGCGCATGGCGGGCGCCTTGATCTTCGAGATCTTCGGCGTGCGGCCGTGGCGTACAAGCTGGCTGATCGTCGGCACGAAGACGCTGCTCCTTTCGGTCTGTTGCTGGCACAGAGGGCCGCTGCGGTCGTCGAGCGGTCAGGCTCGTGACGGGACCCTGGATGGGATGGTGGTTGGCTCGATGGGACTCGGCGCGCACGCCGACCGCTGCCCCTGCCGAGGCCACGAACGCGGAGTGTATCAGCGGCCCGAAAATCGTGTCAAACGATTCCGGGCCGTTTTTCCGCCTCGTTACTTGGCCTCGGCGCCCTCCTCTTCGGGCTCTGCGACGAGGGCTTTGGCATCGCCGTCGCCCTCACCCACCTCCTCGTCCGCGAGGAAGGGATTGAACTCCGACTCGTCGCCGTCGCCACCGGCGATCGTTGCCGCGAGGGCAAGCCCGGCGGCCTCGTCGGTCGGCTGGATCCCGCCCTCCTCGAGGAACGGGTTGTACTCGGCGCCGGTGTCCTCAATCGCCTCGCCGGCAAGGGCCTCGATGGCTGCTCGCCGGTCGCGCTCCTTGCGGGCCGCGACGTTCGCCGGCGCACCCGTCCCGGCCGGGATGAGCTTGCCGATGATGACGTTCTCCTTGAGCCCGATCAGGTGGTCCTTGGCGCCGTTGATGGCCGCCTCGGTCAGCACCCGGGTCGTCTCCTGGAACGATGCTGCGGCGAGGAAGGACGAGGTGTTGAGCGACGCCTTGGTCACGCCGAGGAGGACCGTCTGGGCCGTCGCCGGCTCGCCGCCCTCGGAGAGGACGCGGTTGTTGGCCTCCTCGAAGTCGAGCCGATCGATCAGCTCGGTGGGCAGCAGGTCGACGTCGCCCGGCTGGTCGATCCGGACCTTCCGGAGCATCTGCCGGACGATGATCTCGATGTGCTTGTCGTTGATCGTCACGCCCTGGCTGCGGTAGACCTTCTGGACTTCCTTGACCAGGTAGCGCTGGACGGCATCCTTGCCGCGGGTGTCGAGGTATTCCTGCGGGTTGATCGGGCCGTCCGTGATCGCGTCACCGGCGCGGATCTCCTGGCCGTTCTCGACGAGGATTTTCGCGTTGTGCGGGATCGTGTACTCCCGCTCGACGACGTCCTGGGCCCGGATCGCGAGACCGTCGTCGCCCTTCACGAGGAAGCCCTGGACGGGCGCGACGACATCGGTCGCCGGGTCCTTGTCCTTGCCGCCGCCGACGCGGGCGACGACCTGGTTGGCCTCGACGGTATCGCCTGCCGCGGCGAGCATCTCGGTGCCCTTCGGCAAGGCCAGCGAGATGTCGTAGACCTCGGTGCTGATCACCTTGACCTTCGTTCCGGTATCGCTCCGGATGATCTCGACGATGCCGTCGATGTGGCTGATCTCGGCCTTGCCCTTCGGGACCCGGGCCTCGAACAGCTCCTCGACGCGCGGCAGGCCCGCGGTAATGTCGAGGCCGGCGACGCCGCCGGTGTGGAACGTCCGCATCGTCAGCTGGGTACCGGGCTCGCCGATCGACTGGGCGGCGATGATCCCGACCGCCTCGCCGGCGGCGACCATTTCGCCGGTGGCGAGGTTGCGGCCGTAGCACGCTCGGCAGACGCCGTAGCGCGCTTCGCAGGCAAGCGGTGAGCGGACCAGCACTTCGTCGATCCCGGCCGCATCGATGCTGGCCGCGATCTCCTTGCTGATCTCCTGGTTACGATCGACGATGATCGGCGCGGTCTCGCCCTTCTTGACCTTGACCCGCGGATCCGGCAACGGGGCGGACGCAAGCCGGCCGATGAGGCGGCGGCGGAATTCCTTCTCGTCGCTGGAGTCCTCGCGGGTGATCCAGCTGCCTTCCTCGGTGCCGCAATCGTCGTCACGGGTGATGACGTCCTGGGCGACGTCGACGAGGCGCCGCGTCAGATAGCCGGAGTCGGCCGTCCGCAGCGCCGTGTCGGCGAGGCCCTTGCGGGCGCCGTGGGTCGAGATGAAGTACTCGAGGACCGTCATGCCCTCGCGGAAGTTGCTCCGGACCGGGACATCGATGATCCGCCCGGACGGGTCGGCCATCAGGCCGCGCATCGCGCCGAGCTGACCGATGTTGCCCTTGTTTCCTCGGGCGCCCGAGGCCGTCATCATCGTCACGGGGCCGTCGACCTTGAGGCCCTTCATCATCTCGTCGGACATCGCACTCGTGGTCTTCTGCCAGACGTCGACGACCTGCTCGTAGCGCTCGTCCTCGGTGATGAGGCCGCGCTGGAACTGGCGGTCGATCTGGGCCACGTTGTCGTCGGCGCCCTTGAGCCGAGCGGCCTTGTCCTTCGGGACTTCGATGTCGAAGACGCCGATCGTCATCCCACCGCGGGTCGCGAAGTCGAAACCGACGCTCTTGATGCCGTCTGCCAGGTGGGCCGTCTCGTCCGAGCCGAGCATCCGGTAGCACTCGTCGATGAGCTCCTTGAGCTCGGTCCGGACCATGACCTTGTCCGAGTAGCGGAGCTGGTCGGGCAGGATCTGGTTGAAGAGAATCCGGCCCACGGTCGTCCGGCGCCGCTCGGGGCGGAGCTGGCCAGTCTCGGCGTCCCAGGTCTTCACTTCGGCCTCGATCGGCTCGTGAAGGGTGACCCCGGTCTTCTCCCGCAGCTGATAGGAGAGGATGGCCTCGTCCTCCGTCGCGAAGAGGCGGACGCGCTTCGGCTGCTTGCCGATCGGATCCATCGTCAGGTAGTAGCAGCCGAGGACCATGTCCTGGGTCGGCGCGATTACCGGGCTCCCGTCCGCCGGCGACAGCAGGTTCGCCGTCGACAACATCATCGTCCGTGCTTCCTCCTGGGCAGCCGAGCTGAGCGGCACGTGGACCGCCATCTGGTCGCCGTCGAAGTCAGCGTTGAACGCGGTGCAGACGAGGGGATGGATCTGGATCGCCGAGCCCTCGACTAGGACCGGCATGAAGGCCTGGATGCCGAGCCGGTGGAGCGTCGGGGCGCGGTTCAGCAAGACCGGGTGGTCCTTGATGACTTCCTCGAGCACGTCCCAGACCTCGGGCCGGACGCGCTCGACGATGCGCTTGGCGCTCTTGATGTTGTGGGCGAAGCCCTTCTCGACGAGCTGGCGCATGACGAACGGCTTGAACAGCTCGAGCGCCATCTTCTTCGGCAGCCCGCACTGGTGGAGCTTGAGCTCCGGGCCGACGACGATGACCGAGCGACCGGAGTAGTCGACGCGCTTGCCGAGCAGGTTCTGGCGGAACCGGCCCTGCTTGCCCTTGAGCATGTCGCTCAGGGACTTCAGGCGGTGGTTGCCGGTGCCGGCGATCGCCCGGCCGCGACGGCCGTTGTCAATGAGCGCGTCGCACGCTTCCTGGAGCATCCGCTTCTCGTTGCGGATGATGATCTCCGGGGCGCCGAGCTCGAGTAGTCGCTTGAGCCGGTTGTTGCGGTTGATGACGCGGCGATAGAGGTCGTTGAGGTCGGAGGTCGCGAAGCGGCCGCCATCGAGCTGGACCATTGGCCGGAGGTCCGGCGGGATCACCGGCAGGACGGACAGGATCATCCAGTCCGGCCGCGTGCCGGAGCGACGGAACGCCTCGATGAGGCGGAGCCGCTTGATCGCCTTCTTGCGGCGCTGGCCGGAGCTCGTGCGGACCTCGACGTGGAGGCTCCGGGAGAGCTCCTCGAGGTCCATCCGGCTGATGATTTCGCGAACCGCTTCGGCGCCCATGCCGGCGCTGAACAGCCGGCCGCCCTTGGCCCCGGAGCCGTGGCGCTCCTCGAGGCCGCGGAGCTCGGTCTCGCCGAGCGTCATCATCGGCTTGAGGCCCTCGATCTCGTCGCGCTGCTTGCGAAGGTCCTCCTTGAGGCCCTGCGCCTGGCCGGCGAGCTCCTCCTTCTCGTGGCGGAGCGTCTCGGCGACGCCGGCCTGGAGGTCAGCGACCTTCTGCTCGACCGCGCGCTCCTCGTCACGCTCGCGCTGCTGCAGCTCGGCGGTCACGCGCTCGGTCTCGGCCGACACGATCTTGCGGAGGGCGGCGGTCGCCTCCTTGCCGCCCTTGCCACCGGCCGCAACCACGACCTCGCCCGTGGGGGCGAAGACGATCGAGTCCTCAGCCACGCCGGTCTTGAGCTCGGCGAGGCGGGCCTCGACTTCCTGGGCTGCGGTGACGACCTCTTCGGTCCGGACCGTGCGCTGGGCCTCGAGGTCCGCCTTCGTGGCGGCCAGAGCCGTGTTCAGCTCGTCCTTGTTGCGATTGACGTCGGCGCGGAGCTGATCCTCGAGCTCCGACAGCCGGGTCCCGGACTTGCCGCCGCGGCCCTCGGCCTCGTCTTCGAGGGCGAGGAGGGCGCGCTTGCGGGCGTCCTCGTCGACGTGGGTGACGATGTAGAGGGCGAAATAGAGGATCCGCTCGAGGTTGCGTGGGCTGATGTCGAGGAGGATGCCGAGGCGCGAAGGCGTGCCCTTGAAGTACCAGATGTGGCTGACCGGGCTCGCCAGCTGGATGTGGCCCATCCGCTCGCGGCGAACCTTCGAGCGGGTGACTTCAACGCCGCACTTGTCGCAGATGATCCCCTTGTACCGGATTCGCTTGTATTTCCCGCAATAGCACTCCCAGTCCTTCGTCGGACCGAAGATGCGCTCGTCGAATAGGCCGTCCTTCTCCGGCTTGAGCGTGCGGTAGTTGATCGTCTCCGGCTTGGTTACCTCGCCCTTCGACCACTCCCGGATCTGGTCCGGGCTGGCGAGCGAGATGCGGATCGCGCTGAAATTATTGACCTCGAGCATTTCTCTCCTAGATCCCTCTGCGACTCGCGTGCGAGGCCTTCCGCCGAGCGAACGAGTGCATGCGGACCGGTGATGCGGGCGATGTGCCTGCGAGCGGAGCCGAGCCGGCCGGAACCCGGACCCGCGTGTGTGTTCGGTGCGTGTGCGTGTGGATCGGAATGACTAGTCCTCGAACCCGGCGAGGTTGATCCCGCCGAGGTCGGGGAGCATGTAGCCGGATGCGTCGTCCTCCGCCAACGGAATCTCCTCGTCGTTCTGATCGAGGATCTCCGCGTTCAGCCCGAGGCTGCGCAGCTCCTTGATGAGGACCTTGAACGATTCCGGAACACGCGGCGGCTGGATCTCCTCCCCCTTGACGATGGCCTCGTACGTCTGGACTCGTCCGAGCACATCGTCCGATTTGACGGTGAGCAGCTCCTGGAGGATGTTCGCGGCCCCGTAGGCCTCGAGCGCCCAGACCTCCATCTCGCCGAACCGCTGGCCACCGAACTGGGCCTTGCCACCGAGCGGCTGCTGGGTGATCAGGCTGTACGGTCCGGTCGATCGAGCGTGGATCTTGTCCTCGACGAGGTGGTGGAGCTTGAGCATGTAGATGTAGCCGACGGTGATCGGTCGGTCGAACTTCTCACCCGTCCGTCCGTCGCGGAGCTCGATCTTGCCGTCCTGGGGCAGCGGCTTCTCGACGCCGTACACCTTGTGGCGGGCCTCGCCGAGCTCGGCCTGGATCTGGGCCTCCGTCGCGCCGTCGAAGACGGCCGTCGCGGCTTTCTGACCCTTGGCATGGAGCGCCCAGCCGAGGTGCGTCTCGAGGATCTGGCCGATGTTCATCCGGCTCGGCACGCCGAGCGGATTGAGGATGATGTCGACCGGGGTCCCGTCCGGCAGGAACGGCATGTCCTCGGCCGGCAGGATCTTCGCGATGACGCCCTTGTTGCCGTGGCGGCCGGCCATCTTGTCGCCGACGCTGATCTTGCGCTTCTGGGCGACCGACACCCGGACCAGGCGGTTGACGCCCGGCTGGAGGTCGTCGTTGAGCTCGCGTCGGAACTCGCGGATCTCAACGACCTTGCCGCGCTCACCGTGAGGCAGGCGCAGCGAGCTGTCCTTCACCTCGCGAGCCTTCTCTCCGAAGATCGCCCGAAGGAGTCGCTCCTCTGCCGTCAGCTCGGTTTCGCCCTTCGGCGTGATCTTGCCGACGAGGATGTCGCCGGGGCGGACCTCGGCGCCGATGTAGACGATGCCCTCCTCGTCGAGATCCTTGAGCGACTCCTCCCCGACGTTCGGGATGTCGCGGGTGATCTCCTCGGGGCCGAGCTTCGTGTCGCGCGACTCGATCTCGTGCTTCTCGATGTGGATGCTCGTGAACAGGTCGTCACGCACGAGGCGATCGCTGATGACGATCGCGTCCTCGTAGTTGCCGCCTTCCCAGCTCATGAACGCCACGAGAACGTTCCGGCCGAGGGCGAGCTCGCCCTCCTGGGTCGAGCTCGAGTCGGCGATCGGCTGGCCGTCGGCGACCCGCGCGCCCACGTCGACGATCGGGCGCTGGTTGATGCAGGTGCCCTGGTTGCTGCGGACGAACTTATGGAGCTTGTACTCGTCTAGCTCGCCGGCATCGGTCTCGATCCGGATCCGCTCGGCGGTCACGCTCGTGACGACGCCGGCCCGGCCGGCGACGAGGACCTGCCCGGAGTCACGGGCGGCCCGCTCCTCCATACCCGTCCCGACGATCGGCGATTCCGGCTCGAGGAGCGGCACCGCCTGGCGCTGCATGTTCGATCCCATGAGGGCGCGGTTGGCGTCGTCGTGCTCGAGGAATGGGATGAGCGCCGTAGCCACCGAGACGACCTGCTTGGGCGACACGTCCATGTACTCGATCTGGTTCGCGCGAGCCTCCGGGAACGTGTCCCGGTAACGAGACGGGATGCGCTCCTCGATGAAGTGCCCCTCCTCGTCCAGGGCCGCGTTCGCCTGGGCGACGACGTGCTCCTCCTCCTCGTCGGCCGGGAGGTATTCGATCTCGGCCGTCACGATCGGGCGGATCGGGAAGGCGTTGGCCTTCTGCTTCTTGAGCTCCGCGATCGCTGGTGCGTTGAACGGCTGACCGGCCTTCGCGATGACCGTGCCCGTCTTCGTGACGAGATCGGCGCCCGTCTCGTAGCCGGAGATCGCGGGATCGTCCCAGGCGACGGTTCGCTTGACCTTGCGATACGGCGTCTCGATGAAGCCGTAGCTATTGATCCGGCCGTACGTCGCCAGCGAGCCGATGAGGCCGATGTTCGGCCCTTCCGGGGTCTCGATCGGGCAGATCCGGCCGTAATGGCTGTGGTGGACGTCGCGGACGTCGAAGCCGGCCCGCTCGCGCGACAGGCCACCCGGGCCGAGAGCGGACAGGCGGCGCTTCGAGGTGAGCTCGGCCAGTGGGTTCGTCTGGTCCATGAACTGGCTGAGCTGGCTGCCGCCAAAGAACTCCTTCATCGCCGCCACGACCGGGCGGATGTTGATCAGGGCGTTCGGCGTGGCCTTGTCGATCTCCTGAATCGTCATCCGCTCCCGGACGACCCGCTCCATCCGAAGAAGGCCGATCCGGAACGCGTTCTGGATGAGCTCGCCGTTGGCCCGGATCCGGCGATTGCCGAGGTGGTCGATGTCGTCCTTGAGGCCGAGTCCCCGGTTGAGCTCGACGAGCTGCCCGACGATCGCCGCGATGTCCTCGCGGGTGATCGTCCGCTGCTCGCGGGGAAGCTCGACGCCCATCCGACCCGACACCGGGTCCAGCTTCTTGTTGAACTTGTAGCGCCCGACACGACCGAGGTCGTAGCGGCGGAAGTTGAAGAACAGGCTCTCGACGAGCTGGCGGGCGTTGTCGCCGGTCGGCGGATCGCCCGGGCGGAGCTTCTTGTAGACCTCGATCAGCGCTTCCTGCTGGGTGCGCGTGAGGTCCTTGTCGAGGGTGTTCGCGATGAAGGGATGCTCAGGGTCCGTGTCGACGCTCGAGAACAGCGCGCTGATCGTGTCGTTCTCTTCGTAGCCCACGGCGCGAAGCAGCGTCGTGGCCGCGATCTTGCGCTTGCGGTCGACCTTGACCCAGAGCTGGTCCTTGTTGTTCGTCTCGAACTCGAGCCAGGCGCCGCGGTTCGGGATGACCTTGGCCGAGAAGAGCATCCGCCCGGAGGCGGGATCCTCGAGCTCGCTGTAGTAGACGCCCGGTGAGCGGACGAGCTGGCTGACGACGACGCGCTCGGCGCCGTTGATGACGAACGTGCCCTGATCGGTCATCCAGGGGTAGTCGCCCATGTAGACGCGCTGGCGCTGGATCTCGCCAGTTTCCTTGATCAGGAGCTCGACCTGGACGTAGAGCGGACGCGAGAACGTCAGGTCCTTGGTCCGGCACTCCTCCTCGGAGTATTTCGGGTCGCCGAACTCGTAGTCGAGGAACTGGAGCTCCATCACCTTGGCGGTGAAGTCCTTGATCGGGCTGATCTCGTCGAACAGCTCCCGAAGGCCCTTCTCGATGAACCACTTGAACGAGTCGAGCTGAAGCTCGATCAGGTTCGGGATCGGAAGGACTTCCGGAATCCGGGCATAGCGCGTTCGCGCCACGGCCCCGGCTGTCCGGTTCGACTCAGCAACAGACAGCATGAAAGGCCGCTCCTTGACGGAGTTGGGGGAAAGAGGAAAAGGCCACGCTCACAGAAGGAGTAGGATACCGCGATTTTTGTCAGTGTCAAACGGGCTCTGGCCAGCGGGCCAGAGCCCTTAGGCGGCGCTCGGGCGGATGCAGCCGAAGGCGCCCGCGAGCACCGGAGCGAGCGGGCTCAGACGCCCCTGAGCGAGGCGCGCAGGGGGCAACGCACGGATGCGCCGCCCCAGCGCCGCCTACTTGATCTCGACTTTGCCGCCTTGTTCCTCGATGGCGGCCTTGATCTTGTCGGCTTCGTCGCGGGTGACACCCTCCTTGACGGCCTTCGGGGACGCGTCGACGAGGTCCTTCGCCTCCTTGAGGCCGAGCCCGGTGAGCTCGCGCACGACCTTGATGACCGGGATCTTGTTCGGGCCGATCTCGGTCAGGGTCGCCGTGAACTCGGTCTGCTCGGCGACCTCGGCGGGTGCGTCGGCGCCGGCCCCACCACTGGTCGCCGGGGCGGCTGCGGCGGCGACCGGGGCCGCGGCGGTAACGCCATAGCGCTCCTCGAAGCGCTTGATGAACTCGGACAGCTCGAGAACGGTCATCTTGTCGATCGCTTCGAGCAGGTCGTCCTGGGTCATGACTGCCATCCGTTGGTTCTCCTCTGAATTCGTCGGGGCGCTACGCGCCGTCGGACTGGGCTTTCTGGTCGCGAACCTGGGCAAGCGCATAGCCCAGGTTGCGGATGTTTGCGGCGAGAAGGCCGGCGAGGGTTGCGATCGGCGCCTGCATGCCACCGGCGAGCTTCGCAAGGAGGACCTCGCGAGGCGGCAGGCTGGCCAGGCTTCGAACGGCATCCGCGCTGATCGCACGGTCACCTAGCACGGCGCCCTTGATCGTGACGATCTTGTAGGCGCGGGTCGCGTCGATGACGGCCTTGGCCGTCGTGGACTCGTCGTTGCCGAGCGCGATCGCCGTCGGGCCGGTCAGGAGCGGGCTGAGCGCCTCCCCGAGCGTGTCCTGGGCGGCGATCCGCAACAGGCGGTTCTTCACGACGCGGTAACTGACGTCTTGCTTGCGCAAGGCGCGTCGGATCTCCGCGATCTCCTTCACCGTGAGGCCGCGGTATTCGGAGACGATGAGCGTCCGGCTCGACGAGAGTGCCTCTCGCAGCTCGGCGACCGTCTCGCGCTTGGCCTCTGTCGGCATCAAGCCCTCCTTGTAAGGCACGCAACCGACGTGCGACGGTGGGTCACCGACGTCAAAAACGTCGAAGCCCCTGCGACGGCGCCACGTTGGCTGGCCTGACACGCAGGGGCGCTGCCAACCCGGGAGGGCGGCCGCACAAGTTTCCCTGCCTCGGCGTGCTCGTCGTCGTCCCCGATCGCCAATCCCTCGGCGACCGATCCGGTCCGGCGGATCAAGCCCCGACCGGCACGACCCCGAAGGTCGCATCGGTCCGCGGGCGCAAGCTGTCTCTGGCTGAGTCCGTCTTCTTCAGTTGTGGCGACGCGCCCGGCGCCCTCGGGCGCCGCAGCCGTCGCCGCGTATGGTAGGCGGCTGGAGCCGCGTTGTCCTGCGACCGGTCAGGCAGCCGCCGCCGCGGCGAGCACCGCGGGCAGGTCCACCCGGATGCCCGGGCCCATCGTGTTGGCGATCGTGAGGCCCCGCAGGTAGTGGCCCTTCGCACCAGCTGGCCTTGCGCGGTTGATCGCGTCGACGAGCGCTGCGAGGTTGCCGACGAGCGCGTCGGCCTCGAAGCTCGACTTGCCGAACGCGGTGTGGATGATCGCGCTCTTGTCGACCTTGAATTCCACCCGGCCGCCCTTGACCTCACGAACCGCACGGTCGAGGTCGAAGGTGATCGTGCCGGCCTTCGGATTCGGCATGAGGCCGCGCCGGCCGAGGATCTTGCCGAGCTTGCCGACCATGCCCATTGCGTCAGGTGTCGCGAGGGCAACGTCGAAGTCGAGCCAGCCCGCCTCGACCCGCTTCACGAGATCTTCGCCGCCGACCTCGTCCGCTCCGGCCCGGAGCGCTTCCTGGGCCTTATCACCGACTGCGAAGACCGCGACGCGGACGACGTTGCCCGTGCCGTGCGGCAGGACGACGGTGCCTCGGACCATCTGGTCGGCGTGGCGGGGATCGACGCCCAGGCGGAGATGGGCCTCGACTGTGGCGTCGAACGCCACGAACGAGGTGTCCTTCACGAGCTGGGCCGCTTCCTCCGGGCTGTAGACCCGTTCGCGATCGACGAGCTTCGCCGCCTCGAGATATTTCTTGCCGTGAGCCATGTCGCGGGTCCTTTCATGCGGCCGGCGAATCCGACCTCCCCCTTACTGCATCGATCACGCGGCCGGGGTATCGCCGCGCGACGAGCGTCGTCGGATCAGCCGACTACTTCAATACCCATGCTGCGGGCCGTGCCTTCGACCTGCTTCATCGCGGCTTCGACGTCGTTTGCATTCAGGTCCGCCATCTTGATCGCCGCGATCTCGCGGATCTGGTCCCTCGAGACGCGCCCGACGGACTCACGCTTCGGTGTAGCGGCGCCCTTCTCGATCCCGGCGGCCTTGCGGAGCAGGTCCGGGGCGGGGGGAGTCTTGAGGACGAACGTGAACGAGCGGTCCTCGAAGATCGTGATCTGGGCCGGGATGATCTGGCCGGCCTTGTCCGCCGTCCGCTCGTTGTAGGCCTTGGTGAACTCGACGATGTTGATGCCATGAGGCCCCAGGGCGGTCCCGACGGGCGGCGCCGGCGTCGCCTTGCCGGCCGGCAGGTCGAGCTTAAGAACGGTGCGAATTCTTGGCCACGGTGCGACTGAGTCCTTTCTAGCGGGCGTCAGCCCGGTGAGCGCCAAGCCGGGCGGTCGAGGCCAAGGCGGAGGCGAGCACGGGCGCGCGAAGCGTGTGCTTGTTTCCAAGCGCGGGCGCACATTCGTGCGTGAGCGAGCGCGCGGAGCCGACAACGCGGGCATCGGCCGTCCGGATGGCGCTCACAGCTTCTCGACTTGGAGGAAGTCGAGCTCGACCGGTGTCTCGCGGCCGAAGATGCTCACGAGGACCTTGACCTTGTTCCGCTCCGGATTCACCTCGTCGACCGTGCCGATGAACTCGGCGAACGGCCCGTCGGTGACCCGGACGCTCTGGCCCTTCGTGAACGCGACACGGAACTTCGGCGTCTCGACGCCCATGTGCCGCAGGATCTGCTTGACCTCGTTCTCGTCGAGCGGGATCGGCTCGCTCCGAACGCCCGGGATGTTCGCGCCGCCGACGAAGCTCGTGACGCCCGGCGTGTTGCGGACGACGAACCAGCTGTCGGGATCGAGGATCATCTCGACGAGGACGTAGCCCGGATAGACCTTCTTCTGGACGGTGTGCCGCTGGCCCTGGCGGATCTCGATCTCGTCTTCCATCGGGACGAGGACCTGGAAGATCTTGTCCTCCATGCCCATCGATTCGATGCGGTGCTCGAGGTTCGCCTTGACCTTGTTCTCGTAGCCCGAATACGTGTGGATGACGTACCAGCGCTTCTCCGGCAGGCGCGGCGCCTCGGTCGTCGTCTGCTCAGTCATCACGTTGGGCCGACCAGCAGGCCGATAGCGCCCTGGAACAGGGTGTCGAGCACGGTGATGTACAGGCCGACCGCGAAGCTGACGGCGAAGACCAGGACCGTCAGGTTACGGACCTGCTCGCGCGTCGGCCAGGCGACCTTCTTAAGCTCGGACCAGGCTTCATCAATGAAGGTGCGAATTCGACTCACGTGGTTTGTTCTTCTCTCAACTTCGATGCGTTCTTGCGGCGTGCCCTCCGAGGTCGGAGGCCGCAGTCCTCAAGGCCATCCGCCCGAGGATTTGGCAGGGGCGATAGGACTCGAACCTACAACCGCTGGTTTTGGAGACCAGTGCTCTGCCAATTGAGCTACACCCCTGCGGTCGCTCGTTACTTCGCCTCTCGGTGAAGCGTATGCCGGCGGTCGCGAGGACAGTACTTCATCAGCTCGATCCTGTTTGGATCGTTCTTCTTGTTCTTGCGCGTCGTGTACGTCCGCTCCTTGCATTCGGTGCAGGCGAGCTGGATCGTCGGTCGCGCTTCGACTCGGGCCATCGATCTGATCCCTACTCGACGATGCTGACGATGGCGCCGGCGCCGACGGTCCGGCCACCCTCGCGGATGGCGAAGCGCTGGCCGATCTCGAGGGCGATCGGGGTGATGAGCTCGACGCTCATCTCGACGTTGTCGCCGGGCATGATCATCTCGGCTCCCTCGGGCAGCCCGATGGCGCCGGTCACGTCGGTCGTGCGGAGGTAGAACTGGGGCCGGTAGCCGTTGTAGAACGGGGTATGCCGGCCGCCCTCCTCCTTGGTCAGGACGTAGACCTGGGCGGTGAACTTCGTGTGGGGCTTGACCGAGCCGGCCTTGGCCAGGACCTGGCCGCGCTCGATCTCCTCCCGCTCGATGCCCCGGATCAAACAGCCGACGTTGTCCCCGGCGCGGCCCTCGTCGAGGAGCTTCTTGAACATCTCGACGCCGGTCACGACGACCTTGCGGGTGGCCTTGACGCCGATCAGCTCGACCTCGTCGCCGACCTTCACGATGCCCCGCTCGATGCGGCCCGTGGCGACCGTCCCCCGGCCCTTGATCCCGAAGACGTCCTCGACCGGCATGAGGAAGGGCTTGTCGATCGCCCGCTCGGGGGTCGGGATGTAGGCGTCGACCGCGTCCATCAGCTCCTGGATCGGGGCGTAGGCGGGATCGGACGTGTCGTCGCCGGCCTCGAGCGCCTTCAGGGCCGAGCCGCGGACGACCGGCAGGTCGTCGCCCGGGAAGGCGTACTTGGTCAGGAGCTCCCGGACCTCGAGCTCGACGAGGTCCAGCAGCTCGGGGTCGTCGACCATGTCGACCTTGTTGAGGAAGACGACGATGTAGGGCACCTCGACCTGGCGGGCGAGGAGGATGTGCTCTCGGGTCTGGGGCATCGGCCCGTCGGTCGCGGCGACGACGAGGATCGCGCCGTCCATTTGCGCTGCGCCGGTGATCATGTTCTTGATGTAGTCGGCGTGGCCCGGGCAGTCGACGTGGGCGTAGTGGCGGGCGTCGGTCTCGTACTCGACGTGGGCGATCGCGATCGTGATCCCCCGCTCCCGCTCCTCGGGCGCGTTGTCGATCGAGTCGAAGGCGCGGTACTCCGACGCGCCCTTCAGGGCGAGGTACTTGGTGATCGCCGCGGTCAGGCTCGTCTTGCCGTGGTCGATGTGGCCGATCGTGCCGATGTTCACGTGCGGCTTGTTTCGCTCGAACTTCTTCTTGGCCACGTGACCGTTCTCACTCCATCATTCAGGCGCGGCTACGCCGCTGGACATTACCGAGGTGGGGATTTGGAGCCCACAATCGGACTTGAACCGATGACCTCTTCCTTACCAAGGAAGTGCTCTGCCAGCTGAGCTATGTGGGCCCTAGTCCTGTCGCGGGTATTCGTGGTGGGCAGGGAGGGAATCGAACCCCCATAGCCGAAGGCGGCTGGTCTACAGCCAGCTGAGCTCACCACCTGCTCAACCTACCCATGTGGGGCGGGTGTCGGGCTGGCTGCGGCCTGGTGATGGACCCGACACCGTGATCTGCACTTGGAGCCGACGACGGGACTCGAACCCGGAACCTGCGGTTTACAAAACCGCTGCTCTACCAATTGAGCTACGTCGGCGCGGCGCAGGGTCTTACCGCAGGTGGACCCATTGGCGCCGGGGAATGATACGGTCGGACGCCAGACCGGGTCAAGCGTTGTCGGGTTCGGGCTGCGCGTCGCCGGAGTTTTTCGTCGGCCGCCATCACCCGAGATTCTCGAAGACATAGACCAGGCGCTTCCGCGGCCCAGGATTGCCGACCTCGATCCGGGTCGGCGAGATCGGGCTGAACCACGACAGGGCCTGCTCGTGCGAGATGCGGTGGTGGCAGTTCCTCGGGTCTTCCATCTCCCAGTCGATGGGTACCGAGATCAGGGCGTGTCGCGCCACTCGACGGACCTCCCCGAACGCGGCGTTCTGGCCGTCGCGCAGATGCTCGAAGACCTGGAGGGCCACGAAGAGGTCGTACTGCTTGTCGGCGATCGGCCAGGGCGACCGGGTCGCATCGTGAAGCAGCAATTGCGCGGGCGGGCGTAACTCCAGCTCGGGCTGCGACCTGATGTCCATCACGTCGGCGCCGACGACCACCGGCCGCAGATTTGGGCCCAGCTCCAGGGCCGATTTGAGCCCGTGGGCCGCGATGAGGTCGCCCGCCAGCGCGGCCGCAACGGACAGATAGCGACCGCGCGCCTGGTAGTAGGGGTGGCGCCTGGCGACCGCATCGAACTCGGCCTTCGTCAAGGGACGAATCGGCGACGCGTCATCGAAGGGCCGGCTCAGGTGCGAGGTCTGCCACGATGTCGAGGGCTCGATGAGCGGGCGAATCCGCCGCCACATTGGGAGGAGGAACGGCCGAACTGGTCGGAGCCGTCGTTTCAGTTGAACGAGGATGAGATCGTCTCCGCCGGTCGGGGCCCGGCCATCGGGCGCCACTCGCGACCGGCCACAAGCGTACGCCTCAGGAGGGCGTGACTCGAACGGGGCGCTTCGAAAACCGCGGTCAGTCGGGCGGCGGCCCGCCCGGGAGCAGGTCCTCGGCCGGCTCGTCCGTTGGCGGGCTCTCCTCCGGGGCTCCGTGCCCCTCAGCCGGCTCGGTCGGAGGCTCAACGTGCCCATCATCGTCACCGCCGGCGGGCCTGGCCGTCTCCGCGGGTCGCGGCTCCACGCCCTTGTCGTCTGTGATCCCGCTGGGCGACCGCCTCGAACAGCATGATCGAGCCCGCGACAGCTGCATTGAGCGACCCAATGGCTCCACGCATCGGGATCCGGACCACGAAATCGCAGCGGCGGCGGACCCCGGGCGAAAGGCCCTGGCCCTCGCTGCCGACGACGATGGCCAGTGGCCCGCGGAGGTCCGACTGGCGGGCGGTCAGCGGCGCGCCGGCCTCGGCCCCGACGACGCGCATGCCCCGGATCCGCAGATCCGACAGAGCACCCGGCAGGTCGTCGACCGGACAGAGGAGCAGATGCTCGACAGCTCCCGCGGACGCCTTGACGGCCGACGGGCTCAGGGGCGCCTGGCGATGCGTCGGAAAGATCACGCCGTGCACACCCGCGGCTTCCGCGCTTCTCAGGAGCGTGCCGACGTTCTGGGGATCCTCCAGTGAGTCGAGGGCGAGTACGAACGGCGGCTCGGCTCGCTCGATGCTCCGGGCCAGGATTTCGTCGAGGGATGCGAACCGGCGCGGGCCAACCACGAGCGCGATCCCCTGGTGGCCGTCGAACCCGGCCACGGCCGTGAGCGTGCCACCCTCCACCTCGATGATCGGAATGCGCAGGCTCGTGGCGTGCAGAACGAGGCGCTCGAGCGCCTGGCGGCGCTGGGGGACGACTAGCAGCCGAATGGCCGGTCGTCGGGCGACGAATGCCTCCTCGACCGGCCGCCGACCGGCGACCAGCTCTTCGCCCTGGTCGAGGAGGTCGTTCGTCGACTGCGGCGGCGGGCGGCGATCGCGGAACTGGGGCACGTCGCCGGGCCTGCCGGGAGGACCCGCCCAGGGCGGCCGCGGACGCGGAGCCGGGCCGGATCGGGGTCCTGCGTACGGCGGGCGAGGTCCGGCGAACGGCGGGCGAGGACCAACGGGTCGAGGGCCGGCGGGTCGAGGCCCTCCGGCTCGGTCGAGCGGCGGCCGGTCGTGACGATCGAATGGTGGCCGATTCGGGCGGTCGAACGACGGCCGGCTAGGGCGACCGCCCTGGAAGGGCTGGCGATCCTGGCCGTACGGTTTGCCGGGCGGGCCCGGCCGGTGCCGGAACCGCCCACCCGGTTCGGCTCGATCATCCGGTAGCCGCCGATCTGGCGGTCTGTCTGCGTCGCGGCGGGGGCCGCCGCCGGGACGAAATCCGCCCGGACGCGGATTTCGCGGCCCGTCCGACTCGCCTCGTCGATGATCGCCCCCGAGGGCTTGCCGCCACGGAGGGCCGTCGCCGCCAGCGGAACGGCTCCGGCCACCGCCGCCGGGCCCGGATCGGGAACGTCCTGGACCAGGTCGCGGTCGATCGGATCGGGTGGACTGGGGCTCACCTTCAGAGCGGATGCCGAAGCCGCGACGCGCCGGATTGGGGGTGTCCTTGGGCGGGCTCGCCGGGGGCGGCTCGACGTCACGCTTCCGCGCAGCCGATCGTGGACTGGTCGCACCTGGCGGCCGGGCCTTCTTCGGCTTCCGGTCGCTGGGCATCTTCGGTGGCGTCGCGTCGCCCTTGTCGTCCGGATCAGTCATGTCCGGCCTCCACGAGTCGGCGCCAGCGCTGGCCGTCGCGGGTGTCCTCGACGGATATGCCTCGCGTCGCCAGCTCGTCGCGGAGGCGATCAGATGCGGCCCAATCCCGGGCCGCCCGAGCCGCGATCCGCTCGTCGAGCAGCCGCGCAAGCTCCGGCTCGAGATCGTCCACCTCGTCCGGCAGTACCCCGAGGACCGTGTCGACGAGCCGCAGCCAGTCGGTCGCCCGGCCGGCGTCGGCCGTCGATAGCGAACGAGAATCGATCCGTCGGTTCAGGTCGCGAACGAGATCGAACAGCGCGCCCAACGCCGCCGAGATGTTGAGGTCGTCGTCGAGCGCAGCATCGAACGCCGTCCGGGCCATGCCGAGAACGCCCGATAGATCCGGGTCGTCGGGGCCGTCCTCGCGGTAGGCGGCGAGGGCCGCGATGAGGGCGTCCAGGCGGGCAACGGCGGCAGCCGCGGCGGCGAGCGAGTCAGGGGTGTAGTTGAGGCTCGCTCTGTAGTGGACGGAGATCAGCGCGTAGCGAAGGGCCCGCGGGTCGATCCCCGCTTCGAGCAGCTCGCCGACCCGGGCGATGTTGCCGGTTGACTTGGCCATCTTCGACCCGCTCATCCTGAGGTGGGCCGCGTGGAGCCAGGTCCGGACGAATGGCTTGCCTGTGGCTGCCTCGCTCTGCGCGAGTTCGTCTTCATGGTGCGGGAAGATCAGATCGACGCCACCTGTGTGGATATCGAACGACGGGCCAAGATGTTTCATCGACATGGCCGAGCACTCGATGTGCCAACCTGGCCGGCCGGGCCCCACCGCCGTCTCCCAGGACGGCTCGCCTGGCTTCGGGCCCTTCCACAGGACGAAGTCGCGAACGTCGTCCTTCGCATACTCGTCGGACTCGACCCGCTCACCCACCCGCATCTGATCCGGATCTAGCTTGGCGAGGGCGCCGTAGGCCGGCCATGACGAGATCCGGAAGAAGATCGAACCGTCGTCGGTCCGGTAGGCGTGCCCGTTCTCGAGGAGGGTATTGATCAGCGAGACCATGTCGTCGATGTGCTCGGTCGCTCGGGGCAGGACGTCCGGCTGCGTCATCCGCAGCGCTCGGGCGTCCTCGAGGAACTGGGCGAGCCAGCGGTCCGCGAGGACGTCGATGCCGACGCCTGCGGCTGCGGCGCCCCGGATGATCTTGTCGTCGATGTCGGTGATGTTCATCACCCAGGTGACCGTCAGCCCACGATAGCGGAGATGGCGGACCAGCAGGTCAGCGTGCAGGAAGCTCCGGAAGTTGCCGATGTGTACCGGTCCGTAGACCGTTGGGCCACAGCTGTAGATGCGGACGTTGCCCGGTTCGAGCGGTTCGAGGGGTCGCGTCTCGCCCGAGAGCGTGTCGTGGAGCTGAACCGTCACAGGATCCGCTCCAGCGTCGCGATCGCCGCCGCCGAGATGCCCCGTCCCGCGCCCTCCATGCCGCTGAGATTCCCGGTCGACGCCTTGACGTTGACCGACCCGGGCGGCAGGTCGAGGAGTCCCGCGATGACGTCCCGCATCTCGTCGAGGACACCGGCCAGTCGCGGCCGCGCGGCGACGATCGTCAGGTCGACCGACGAAGGCCGATAGCCGGCCGCGCCGACACGGCCCACGACGGTCTCGATGAGCTCGCGGCTGGCGATGCCCCTTGGCGTCGACGCGTCAGGCGGGAACAGGCGTCCGAGATCGCCGAGGCCGGCGGCCCCGAGCAGGGCGTCGGCGATGGCGTGGAGTGCGACGTCGCCGTCCGAGTGGCCGTGCAGCCGGAAACCGCCGCGGAACCTCGATCCCGCCGAGCGCCAGCGGCGTGCCGGGGCCGAATGGATGGCTGTCGAAGCCTGTCCCTGTTCGAAGGCCGGACGAGCCTGGGGGCCGGGCGCCGCCGAGCGCGGCCTCCACGGTGGCGAGGTCGGCGGGCAGCGTCACCTTGAGATTCGTCGCTTCGCCGGGGAGTGCATGAACGGGGATTCTACAGGCCTCGAGCAGCGCAGCCTCATCGGTCCAGGCTTCCGGCCCGTCGGGCGGGAAGCGGGCGAAGGCGTCCCGAAGCAGGCTCCGCCGGGCGCCCTGCGGTGTCTGCGCCGCCCCGAGGGTCGTCCTGTCGAGGGTCGCCTCGACACGCCCACCCGAGATTCGCTTGATCGTGTCGGTGACGGGCAGGACCGGGATCGCGGCCCCATGCTCGGCGGCGGCTTCGAGGACGGCCGCAACGAGCGCCGCGGAGGCGAGCGGCCGGGCGCCGTCGTGGACGAGGACGATCCGGGCCGCGGAGCCGGCGGGGTCGCGGCCCGCGGCGTTCGTGCCGTTGGCGGCATCGAGCCCCTCGAGTGCGGCAAGACCGGCCGCCACCGACTCGTGGCGTCGCTCGCCGCCGGCGACAACCGCCACCACTCGCGGCGACAGCCACGGCGCGTTGCGGATGCCGACGATCCGTTCGGCCGGTGCCACGACGACGATCCGCTCGACCGCGGCTGCTGCGGCGAGCGCATCGATCGACCAGGCGAGCAATGGTTTGCCGGCGACGACGTGGGATAGCTTGTCGATGCCTGCCATCCGGCTGGACGCTCCGGCGGCTACAACGATCGCATCGGCCGGCGGCAGAAGTTCAGGCATCGCGCCGCTCCGAATGGGCCGCGAGGCCATCGGCCCGAGGATTCAATCCAGGCGCGGCTGGGCGAAGATCATCCGTCCGGCGACCGTCTGGAGGACGCGGGTCACCGCCACGTCCAGGTCCTTGTCGATATAGCGCACCCCGCCCTCGACCACGATCATCGTCCCATCGTCGAGGAAGCCCACGCCCTGGCCGGCCTCCTTGCCCTCCTGGATGACGCGGACCCGCAGTTCCTCGCCGGGCAGGACCGCCGGCTTGACGGCATTCGCCAGCGAATTGATGTTGAGGACACGGATCCCCTGGAGCTCGGCGACCCGATTGAGGTTGAAGTCGTTCGTCAGGATGGCCTTGCTCCTGGCCCGCGCCAGCGCAACGAGCTTCGCGTCGACCTCGCTGACCTCCGGCACATCCTCATCGATGATCTCCACCGGCGTGGTCGATTCCTTCTGCATCCGGGCGAGGATCTCGAGGCCGCGGCGGCCACGATTGCGGCGGAGCGTGTCGGAGCTGTCGGCGATGTGCTGGAGCTCTTCGAGGACGAACTTCGGAACGACGAGCGTCCCGTAGATGAACCCCGATTCGACGATCTCGGCGATCCTGCCATCGATGATCGCGCTCGTGTCGACGACGATGTGGGGGTCGCCGGCGGCGAGCAGGGTCTCCTCCGAGGATCTGGGCCGGCGAACGAGGCCGATCGCCTCGGCGGCGAGCAACAGGTCCTCGCGCTTGGCGACCGTCAGACCGACCATCCCGAGACCGAGGAACAGCGACACGCCAAGGGGCAGCCACGTCCCAAGGGGCCCCTCGAACGCCGATAGGGGCAGGCCAAGTAGCAAGCCCATGAGGAGGCCGAGCAGGAGCCCGACGACGGCCGTCACGAACTCCGCCGTGGACAGCTGCTGGACCGCGCGGAACAGCCACGTAGCCGGCACGATGGTCAGGTACGGCAGGATCGCGAAGCCGACGACGAGCCAGGCGGCTATCCACGCGATCAGCCAGATGCCGCCGCTCGGCGTTACTTCTATGCCGCCGCCCGGCGTGACCAGGAGCAGCCCGGCAGGCCTCGCCAGCCCGAGCCCCACCAGGCCGCCGAGCGCGATGCCGAGCAGGCGGATGTTGCGGATCACGATTTCCCTCGATCTACCGTTCCCGGGACCGGATGAGAAAGATGCGAGGACCCGGGGCGGCACGGCCGCCAGCCTAGCATCGTGCTGGGGCGCTCGCTACACGCTCGGCGACTCCATCGAGCGTGTCGGAGATCGCCTCGCGAAGCGAAGCGACGGCCACGATCTCCATGCCGGACACCTCGGGCATTGAGGCGCCACGGGCGGCGCGCGGGACGATCGCCCGCGTGAATCCGAGCCGGGCCGCCTCACGGAGGCGTCGCTCGAGTCCCGTGACTGGTCGCAGCTCGCCGAGCAGCCCCACCTCGCCGATCGCCACGGTCCGATCTCTGATCGGCCGGTCGCGCAAGGACGAGCCGAGGGCGAGGGCGATCGGCAGGTCGAGCCCGGGCTCCCCGACTGACAGCCCGCCGGCGAGGTTGACATAGACGTCGTGACTGACGAGGCCGATGCCCGCGCGCCGCCCGAGAACCGCGATGAGCAGTGCGACGCGGTTCGGATCGACCCCGCTCGCGGTCCGTCGCGGCGACCCGACCGCTCCCGGCGCAACGAGAGCCTGGACCTCGACGAGGATCGGCCGGCTGCCCTCGAGCGTCGGAGCGACGACGCTGCCCGGGGCCGGTTCATCGTGCTCGGCGAGGAACGCCCGGGCCGGGTCGGTCACTTCCGACATGCCGGCCTCGCCCATGTCGAAGACCCCGACCTCCTCGGTCGAACCGAACCGGTTCTTCGATGCCCGGACGAGTCGGAGTGAGGCGTAGCGCTCGCCCTCCAGGGCGAGGACAGCGTCGACAAGGTGTTCGAGCGTCTTCGGCCCGGCCAGCGAGCCGTCTTTCGTTACGTGCCCGACCAGGACAACTGCGATCCCCTCCCCCTTCGCGAGCTCCATCAGCCTGAGGGCGGACTCGCGGACCTGACCGACGCTCCCCGCCGGCCCTTCAAGCTCGCCGACTGTCGCGGTCTGGATGGAGTCGACGACGACGAGCTGGGGCCGCTCGTCCCGGGCGATCTCGGCGATTCGCCCGATCTCCGCCTCGGCGACCACCCGGATCCCCTCGCGTCCGGGTCCATCGAGAAGGCCCAACCGTGCGGCCCGCAACCGGACCTGGGCGGCGGATTCCTCGCCGGTCGCGTAGAGGACGCTGGCGCCGGAGGCGGCGATGCCCGCGGCGGCCTGGAGGAGGAGCGTCGACTTGCCGATCCCCGGTTCGCCGCCGACCAGGACGACGGATCCCTCGACGAGCCCGCCACCCAGCACTCGATCGAGCTCGCCGATCCCGATCGCGCGGCGCGGGACATCAGGCTCGGCAACGGAACCGAGCGCCACGGCCTGGGCGAATCCGCCGGCGGGCGATGACGACGCGGCTGACCCCGTTCGACGAGGCTCCCGAACCATCGTTTCGACCAGGCTGTTCCAGGCCGCGCAGGCACGGCATTGGCCTTCCCAGCGGAGAAAGGACTCGCCGCACGACTGGCAGACGTAGCGACTCTGGGGTTTACCTGCGGCTCGGGTCACGCCAGCGCTTGTGCGACGGCGGCGGCGATCAGCCGGCCTCGACCGGAGTCAGGCTCTCGGGGCTCTCGGCAGCGTGGATATCGAGGCCGGCCTCCGGGTCCTTGTCGACGACGATCGTCGTGCCCGGCTCGTACTTGCCGAGCAGGAGGTGCTCGGCGAGGACGTCCTCGATCATGTTCTGGATGACGCGACGCAGCGGGCGGGCGCCGTAGGCGATGTCGTAGCCGAGCTTGATGATGTGCTCCTTCGCCGCCTGGGTGACGTCGAGGGACATCTGCTGGGCACGCAGCTGGTCGCGAACTCGCTGGAGCATCAGGTCGACGATCTGGGCGATCTCCTCGACCGTCAACGAGCGGAAGACGACGGTGGCGTCGATCCGGTTGAGGAACTCCGGCCGGAAGTTGTTCTTGAGCTCGGCGGCGACTTTCTCCTTCATGATCTCGTAGGAGGTCTCGGCGCGCGCCGCGTCGGTGTCGCCCATGGCCCGGAACCCCAGGCTGGCGTTCGACTGGAGCTGCTTCGCCCCGAGGTTCGAGGTCATGATGATGATCGCGTTTCGGAAGTCGACGCGACGGCCCTTGGCATCCGAGAGGTGCCCGTCCTCGAGGATCTGGAGGAGGATGTTGAACACCTCCGGATGGGCCTTCTCGACCTCGTCGAGGAGGATCACGCAGTAGTTCTTGCGCCGGACGGCCTCGGTCAGCTGACCTCCCTCGTCGAACCCGACGTAGCCGGGAGGCGCCCCGACGAGACGGCTGACATTGTGCCGCTCCATGAACTCGCTCATGTCGATCTTGATGAGCGCATCCTCGCTGCCGAACATGAACTCGGCGAGGGCCTTGGCGAGCTCTGTCTTGCCGACGCCGGTCGGGCCAAGGAAGATGAACGAGCCGATCGGACGCTTTGGGTCCTTGAGGCCGGCGCGGGCACGCCGGACGGCCTTGGCGACGACCTCGATCGCCTCCTGCTGACCAATGACCCGGCCGTGGAGGACCTCCTCCATCTTGAGCAGGCGCTCGGACTCTTCGGCGGCGATCCGAGTGACGGGGATGCCGGTCCACATCGCGACGACCTGGGCGATCTCTTCCTCGTCCACCGTCGGCTGGTCGCTGCTGACCTGCGACTGCCACTCGCCGCGAAGCCGCTCGACGCTCTCGCGAGACGTGGCCTCGGCCTCGCGCAGGCGCGCGGCCTCCTCATATTCCTGGTTGTTGATCGCGGCGTCCTTCTCCTTGGTGACCCGGTCGAGGTCCTTCTGGGCCTCGCGGAGCGCGGGCGGAGCGGAGGCATGGCGAAGGCGGACACGGCTGGCGGCCTCGTCAATCAGGTCGATCGCCTTGTCCGGCAGATGGCGGTCCGTGATGTAGCGAATCGACAGGTCGACCGCGGCCTTGACCGCCTCGTCGGTGATCGCGACCTTATGGTGCTGCTCGTAGCGCTCCCGGATGCCCATGAGGATGTCGATCGACTGCTCCATCGTCGGCTCCTCGACCATGACCGGCTGGAACCGGCGCTCGAGGGCCGCGTCGCGCTCGATGTACTTGCGGTACTCGTCGAGCGTCGTCGCGCCGATGCATTGGAGCTCGCCGCGGGCCAGTGGCGGCTTGAGGATGTTCGCGGCGTCGATTGCTCCTTCCGCCGCGCCTGCTCCGACCAGTGTGTGGAGCTCGTCGATGAAGAGGACCGCATCATTCGTGTTGCGGAGCTCCTCGATGATCTTCTTGAGCCGCTCCTCGAACTCGCCGCGGTATTTGGTCCCAGCGACGAGCGACCCGATGTCCAGCGTCAGGACCCGCTTGTTGAGCAGGGTCTCCGGAACGTCGCCGTTGACGATCCTGTGGGCGAGGCCCTCGGCGATCGCCGTCTTGCCGACGCCGGGTTCGCCGATCAGTGCGGGGTTGTTCTTGGTCCGGCGCGACAGGATCTGGATGACGCGCTCGATCTCCTTCTCGCGGCCGATGACGGGATCGAGCTTGCCGGCCCGGGCGGCCTCCGTGAGGTTGATCCCGAGCTGGTCGACGGTCGGGGTCTTCGACGCGCGCTTCGTCTCCTGGGCGGGGCCAGAGGACGAGGACTGCGACAGGACACGGATGACCTCGTGGCGGACCTTGTCCAGGTTGACGCCGAGCGACTCGAGGACGCCGGCGGCGATACCCTCGCCTTCGCGGACGAGGCCGAGGAGCAGGTGTTCGGTGCCGATGTAGTTGTGGCCGAGGCGTCGCGCCTCGTCGATCGCGAGCTCAATGACGCGCTTTGCTCGCGGCGTGAGCCCGACCTCGCCGACGACAGGCCGGTCGCCTCGCCCGATGATGAACTCGACCGCGGTCCGCACCTTGGCGAGCTCGACGTTCATATTCTCGAGGACGCGTGCCGCGACACCTTCGCCCTCGCGGACCAGGCCGAGGAGGAGGTGTTCGGTGCCGATGTAGTTGTGATTGAAGCGCTGCGCTTCGTCCTGAGCCAGTGTCAGGACCTTGCGAGCGCGGTCTGTGAACTTGTCGAAGCGATCCATCGAGTCGAACGCCTGTTCCTTTGCGAGCGTCGATCCGTGACGCTTGAGCCATGCTAGCACGCTCATCCCCCTCCGCAAGCCAGCCGGAATGCCCTCCCCAAAAGGGGGTATTTCGGATGACAGATGGCCGGGCAGAAGGTGCCGTCTGAACATGATTCGTCGCCGGCCGCCAGTCAGATGCAGCAATGCGGGGCGAATCGCGTGAAGGATTCAAAACGACCCGCCAATCGGGCGGGTCGTCTGGTGCCGATACGAGCGACGCGTGTCGCGTCTGTCAGGAGGCGGAGGGCTTCTCCTTGCCGTCCTTCGCCGACGGGGACTCGGCCTCGGGAGCCGCAGTCGTCTCGGGCTCGGCGTCGCCTGCCTCCGAGGCGGCGGTTGCTGCCGGGGCCTCGGCGGTGTCGGACTCATCTGTTGCCGGTGCTTCGGCCTCCGGCTCGGCGACCTCGGCCTCCGGCTCGGCGACTTCGGCCTCCGGCGCTGCCGCTTCGGCTTCGGCCGGCGCGGCCTCGGCCTCCGTCGGAGCGACGGCTTCAGCCTCTTCGGCCCCGGGCGCCGGGACCACGTCGGCGGCCTCGGCCTCCGGCGCGACCTCGACGGCGGTCGTGGCCTCGGCGCCGGCGGTCGCCGTGGCGTCGGCGGTCTGGGCCGCTGTCGCTTCGGCGTCGTCGGCCGTCGCGGCTTCGGCAGCTACGGCTTCAGTGGCGTCAGCGGCCTTAGCGGTCTTGCCCTTGCGCGTTGTCGTCGCCTCGGCGGGCTCCGCGTCGGCTGTTGCTGCCGGCTCGGACGTCGCTTCCGACGCGGCTGTCGTCTCGGCCTCGGCCTCGGCGACCGGCACGTCGTCCATCGCCGCTGCCGCCACCGTCTCGGCTTCGTCGCCAGTCGACGAATTCGGAGCGGGCCTCCTCGGAAGCCGCCAGCTGATCGCGGACCTGGGCGAAGGCGGCCGCCAGCGTGTTGTCGATGCCGCCCTCCGGCTCCTGGACCGCGTCCGACATCGAGTAGCCGCGCTCGGGTCGCGGCCGACGCTCGGGTCGCGGCCCCCCGGCCGCAGCGCTCGGGCCGGGCTGACTGGGCTGCCCGGCTTCGGGTGCGGGTCGAGCCGGCGGTTCCTCGGCCTGCTTCAGGCTCAGCCCGAGGCGGTGGCGCTCGGAGTCGAGCGAGATGATCTTGAGTTTGAGCGCCTGGCCCTCGTGGACGACGTCGCCCGGGTGAGCGACGCGCTGATGCGAGAGCTCGCTGATGTGGATCAAGCCCTCGAGCCCGTCACGGACGCGCACGAATGCGCCGAAGTTGACGAGCTTCGTCACTGTGCCGTCGATCACATCGCCAACATTGAAGTCGGCCACGGTCGAGTGCCACGGGTCCGGCTGGAGCCGGCGGATCGAAAGGCTGATCCGGCCGCGCTCGTGGTTGATGTCGATGACCTCGGCCTCGACCTCCTCGCCGACCTTGTAGCCGGACTCGGGGTTGTTGACCTTGTTCCACGACAGCTCGCTCTTGTGGACGAGGCCGTCGATCCCGCCGAGGTCGATGAAGACGCCGAACGGGGCAATCGAGCGGACCGTCCCGGTGACCTTCTGGCCGACCTGGAGGCTACTGAACAGCTCGTCCCGCTTCTCGCGCCGCTCCTCGTACAGGGCGACCTTCTCCGACAAGATCAGGCGGTTCGCCTTGCGGTTGACCTCGAGGATCTTCAGCCGGAGCTTGCGGCCGACGAACGGCATCAGCTTCTCGGCGATCTCCTGGGCGGCGTCGCGCGGCTGGTCGTTCTGGGGCCTTCGCGGGAAGTCGACGATCTGGCTGATCGGGACGAAGCCCCTGATGCCGCAGTCGACGATGAGGCCGCCCTTGTTGTGGTCGATGACCGGCGCCTCGATGATCACGCCCGCCTCGAACTGCTCCTGCATCGAGCGCCACTTGCGCTCGAGGCCCGCGCGGCGCAGTGAGAGGACCGCGTGGCCCTCCTGCGACTCGGGCTGGAGGACGTACACGAGGACGACGTCACCGATGGCCAGCTGCGGCTGGCTTTCGGCATGGCGGCCGTATAGCTCGCGGTTGCTGACGACGCCTTCCGATTTGGCCCCGATGTCGACGAGGATCTCGTCTTTGTCGATCCGGACGACAGAGCCCTCGACGACGTCACCGTGCTTGAAACTCTTGATGTCCGAGTCCTGCTCCGCGAGCAGCTCTTCCATCGTCGTCGGCTCCGGCCCGAGATCCTTGACGGGCTCGGGCTCGTCGTCCTCGCCGGCCGCGGGCGCGTCGGCGGTGTCCTGGTCGCTGAGTGCCTCGGCCGACTTGGCTTCGGCATCGCGCGTGGTGGCGTCGGCGTCCGTTGCTGCCTCGGCTGGGGCCTCCGTGGCTGCCTCGGCTGGGGCCTCCGTGGCTGCCCGGCTCGCGGCGGCCGGAGCGTTGGACCCATCCGGGCTGGCGGCCTCGGCGACGGCGCTCACGGATTCATTTGGATCGACAGGCGACTCGATTTCGGCTGCGGCGGACTCGACCGGCGTCTCCGTCGACGCAGTGGCCTCGGCATCAGCGGCTGACTCGACGGCCGGGGCCGATTCCGCGGCGGCGGTGGATGCAGTGGCTGGAGTCTCCGCCGTGGCGTCGGGTGTCGCCTCGGCGATAGCGGGCTCGTCTGCGACGGCAACCGCCGCGGCGGACCGCTGGGATGCCTGCTCGGTGTCCGGGGCAATCGCCTCCGGCTCTGGCGAGGCCCCGCCCTGCTTCTCTTCGGTCAAGTGTCTTGTCTCTCCTGTTCGATCGATGTCCCCGAAATACAACACGGCCTGGGCAGCGCCCAGGCCGTGGTCCGAAACGATGAGATGACGGTCCGTGGTGACTGGGCCGCGGTCCTCTCCCTTCGTGGCGAAGCTGGCGTGGACGATCTTCAGCTGTGCTGCCTTCCGGAGCCGGGAGAGTCTAGCACACGGTTTCTCGCGGCTACAATCGGCCGGCCGTGCCCGAATTACCCGATCTCACCGTTGTCGCCGAGGCATTTCGCGCAGCACTTGTCGGCCGTCCGATCGCGGCCGTGGCCGCCCCAGCGCCCCTCGCCGTGAGGGGGACGCCGGGTGAGCTGGAGGCACTCGTCGGCCAGCGCGTCATCGACATCCGCCGTCGCGGCAAGTTCCTGATCGTCGACCTCGATCGGGATCAAGTGGTCGTCAACCCGATGCTCACGGGCCGATTCCAGCTCGCCCGGCCCGACGAGAAGCAGCCGACGAAGACCGCGGTCGTGCTCTCGTTCGGCGCGCGCCAGACGTCGCCGAAACGCCCGGCCACCTGGACGAAACGCGCGGCCTGGATGCCGGCCGACGACGAGACCCTGGAGGTTCGCTACCGCGACCCGACGCAGATGGGCAAGGTCTACCTGTTGCCCGCAGGGCTCGACCGCACCGTACCCGGCTTGTCCGAAACCGAACTCGGTCCCGACGCCGACGATCCAGCGTTGACCCTCGACGTATGGCGCCAACGGATCCGACGGCATCCCGGGGAGCTCAAGAACCTCCTGAAGAACCAGGCCTTTGTGGCCGGCGTCGGCAACGCGTACAGCGACGAGATCCTTCACGCCGCGCGCCTTCTGCCATTCCGGAAACGGTCGGACCTGGCGCCCGAGGAGGTCGACGCCCTTCACGCGGCGACGAAGTCGACGCTCACGACGGCGATCGAGGTCCTGAGGCGTCGCGTGCCGCCGACGTTCGAGAAACAGGTCAGGGACTTCCTTGCCGTTCATGACAAGGGCGGAACCGCCTGCCCACGTTGCGGGACCAGGATCAGCGAGGTCAAGCCGGGCGGCTTCGTAACCTCGTTCTGTCGCGGCTGTCAGCGGTGAGTTGCGCCGAATCCGTCAGGGGATCTTGAGTTCCTGGCCGATGTGTAGATCGTTGCTGGTCAGGCCGTTGAGCTCCTTGATCGCAGACACTGTCGTCCCGAAATGCCCCGCAATGCCGTAGAGGTTGTCGCCCTTCTTGACGACATAGGTCGTGCTGAAGCTCGGCGTGCTGACTGCCGGCGTACCGGTCGCGCCGCTGACCGCGCCGGACGCGGCTGGAGACGCGCCCGCGGAAGCGGGTGGCACGGCGGAAGGAGCGCTCGATGGAGCGAGGGACGGCGACGGCGTGACGCGCGGGGTCGGAGAGGTGGTCGCGGAGGCGGTCGCCGTGGGTTGGGCGACGGCCGCCGCCTGGGGACCTGAGAAGCGAGCGATCGCGACCGCGACGAACGCAACGACCATGACGGCAACGAGCGCGGCCTGGGACATCGCCCGGTCGAGCGGCCAGCGGGCCGTCGGAGCCGAGAGGCGCGGATGCTCGAGGATCAACGCGGATCCGCGCGCGATGGGCCTGCGGGCAGCATCGGCCGCCGCGACCGCCGCGGGATCGATGCCTGGCGCGAGCATCGCCGCGCGGCTCGCGCGAGCGGCTCGGAACGTCGGGCAGCCGCCGTGCTCCGGGGAAAGGCAGAGGCGCCGCTGTTTGTCGGGCGTCAGGGTGGCCGGCGGCTCAACGGCGCCGCAGCGGTGCTCGCGATGCGGTGTCGCGCTGCGCCACGAACCACCTGCGGCGCGGAGGTATGGACAGACCTCGTGGATCTCCGGACGGGCGAATTCGGCCCCATCGCGGCCGGTAGCCGGATCGTCGGGCTGCCGCCAATCGGGCGCACGTGTCGACTCCGACTGCTCCTCCACGGGCACTGTCATGGCCAGAGGATAACGGAGGGCGCCAAAGCTGGGCCCGTGAGCGTCGGCCGTTTGATCGCACGGCCGGCACGCCGCGGTGCCCCTCGGAAACGCAAAAATCCTGGCGACGACCTATTTTCCCGAAAGGCTGCCCTCTCAGTATCTTCGGCGCTGGAGAGCTTGACTTCCGTGTTCGGGATGGGAACGGGTATGGCCTCTCCGCTAGAGTCACCAGGATTTGTTGCGTCTGGACGTAGTTCGGCAGCGGGCCGCGCGCGGTCGATCAGTCGATCGCGCGGGGCGCCGAGATTTGATCTTCGATCTCGTGAGAGTCAGTCAGGAACTGATCCTGATTTTTCCCAGCCACTGACCCCTGGTCAGTTGCTGAAGAGGTCAAGCCCTCGACCGTTAGTACCGCTCAGCTGCATCCGTCACCGGACTTCCACATGCGGCCTATATAACAGGTGGTCTCCCTGCGGTCTTACCCGGTTGACCCGGTGGGGAACCTCATCTCGAGGCGAGCTTCGCACTTAGATGCTTTCAGCGCTTATCCCGACCGAACATAGCTACCCAGCGGTGCCCCTGGCGGGACAACTGGCACACCAGCGGTTCGTTCACTCCGGTCCTCTCGTACTAGGAGCAACTCCTCTCAAGTTCCCTACGCCCACGGCGGATAGAGACCGAACTGTCTCACGACGTTCTGAACCCAGCTCGCGTGCCGCTTTAATTGGCGAACAGCCAAACCCTTGGGACGTACTTCCGCCCCAGGATGCGACGAGCCGACATCGAGGTGCCAAACGGTGCCGTCGATGTGAACTCTTGGGCACCATCAGCCTGTTATCCCCGGGGTAGCTTTTATCCGTTGAGTGATACCCCTTCCACTCGGAGGTACCAGATCACTAAGCCCGACTTTCGTCTCTGCTCGACTTGTGGGTCTCGCAGTCAAGCTCCCTTATGCCTTTGCACTCTACGGCTGGTTTCCATTCAGCCTGAGGGAACCTTTGGGCGCCTCCGTTACACTTTAGGAGGCGACCGCCCCAGTCAAACTGCCCGCCTGACACTGTCCTGCGCCCGGTTTCACGGGTCGCGGTTAGAACCGAAATCCAACAAGGGTGGTATTTCAACGTCGGCTCCACCGAGGCTAGCGCCCCAGCTTCTCAGCCTCCCACCTATCCTACACAAGCTGAATTCCAATCCAATATCAGGGTGCAGTAAAGCTCCACGGGGTCTTTTTGCCCTGCCGCGGGTAACCTGCATCTTCACAGGTACTTCAATTTCGCCGGATCCCTCGTTGAGACAGCGCCCAGATCGTTACGCCATTCGTGCGGGTCGGAACTTACCCGACAAGGAATTTCGCTACCTTAGGACCGTTATAGTTACGGCCGCCGTTTACCGGGGCTTCGATTCAGAGCTTGCACCCCTCCTCTTAACCTTCCGGCACTGGGCAGGCGTCAGCCCCTATACGTCAGCTTTCGCTTTCGCAGAGACCTGTGTTTTTGCTAAACAGTCGCCTGGGCCTTTTCACTGCGGCTTCGATCGACCACTGACAAGTCAGTAGCCGCGAAGCGCCCCTTCTCCCGAAGTTACGGGGCCATGTTGCCGAGTTCCTTAACGAGGGTTCTCCCGATCACCTTGGTATTCTCTACCCGCCTACCTGTGTCGGATTGCGGTACGGACACCGTCGGTCTCGCTAGACACTTTTCTTGCCAGCGTGGCTCGCTCGAATCGAGGCAGAAGCCCCTTTCATTCGCTGCTCGGGGTTGAATGAGAGGACGGATTTGCCTGTCCTCTCCCCCTACCGGCTTAGACGCGTATAGCCAAAACGCGCTCGAACTACCACACCGTGTCATGCCATTGCTCCCACCTGGGATCAGATCCGGGACTCGACTGGCTTGCGCCAGCCATCCTCCGTTCTCCTACCCCCAGGCGACACCTTGCGGTGCAAACGACCTCTGGTGGTTCCGGAATATCAACCGGATGTCCATCGCCTACGACTTTCGTCCTCGGCTTAGGCCCGACTAACCCTGAGCGGACAAGCCTTCCTCAGGAAACCTTAGGCTTACGGTGTGTGAGATTCTCACTCACATTGCGCTACTCATGCCGACATTCGCACTTCCGTCCGCTCCAGCCATCCTCACGGTTGACCTTCACTGCAGAACGGAACGCTCCCCTACCACGCGCTCGCCGGCGAACCGGCGAACACATCCGAAGCTTCGGTACCAGGCTTGAGCCCCGCTGAATTTTCGGCGCGGATCCACTTGACCAGTGAGCTGTTACGCACTCTTTCAATGATGGCTGCTTCTGAGCCAACATCCTGGTTGTCTATGCGAACCCACATCCTTTACCACTTAGCCTGGATTTAGGGACCTTAGCTGTCGGTCCGGACTGTTTTCCTTTTGACCACGAAGCTTAGCCCTCGCAGTCTGACTCCCGGGCTCTGAAATCACGGGATTCGGAGTTTGGTTGGGGTTGGTAAGCGGGAAGCCCCCTAGCCCATCCAGTGCTCTACCCCCGTGATTGAACGCCCGAGGCTAGCCCTAAAGCTATTTCGGGGAGAACCAGCTATCTCCGAGTTCGATTGGCATTTCACCTCTATCCACAGCTCATCCCCTAGCTTTTCAACGCTAGTGAGTTCGGTCCTCCACGGGACATTACTCCCGCTTCAACCTGGCCATGGATAGGTCACTCGGTTTCGGGTCTACTGCACGCGACTGATCGCCCTATTCAGACTCGCTTTCGCTCCGGCTCCGTCCTTTGCGGACTTAACCTCGCCACGTGCACGTAACTCGTCGGCTCATTCTTCAAAAGGCACGCCATCAGGCTACCGGCAAGCCGGCAACACCCTCTGACTGCTTGTAGGCACGAGGTTTCAGGTACTATTTCACTCCCCTTCCGGGGTGCTTTTCACCTTTCCCTCACGGTACTTGTTCACTATCGGTCGCCAAGAGTATTTAGCCTTGGACGGTGGTCCGCCCAGCTTCCCACATGAGAGACCTTCCACGTGGTACTCAGGTGGTCGATCACGGAGGCCAGTCGCTTTCGTCTACGGGGCTGTCACCCTCTATGGCCTGCCTTTCCTGACAGGTTCGACTAACGACTGGCTTTGTAACTCCGCCGGGGCCTAGCAGGGCCCCGATGATCGACTCCTTCAACCCCCACTCAGAAACGGCTGCAACCTATCGCGCTGAGTGGGTTTGGGCTCTTCCCGTTTCGCTCGCCACTACTCAGGGAATACTTTCCTTTCTTCCAGCTACTGAGATGTTTCAGTTCGCTGGCTTACCTCCACCTGGCCTATTTGATTCAACCAGGGGTGACTGGGCGTTACCCCAGACGGGTTTCCCCATTCGGACATCCTCGGATCAACGTCTGCTCGCGACTCCCCGGGGCTTAACGCAGCCTGCCACGTCCTTCATCGGCTCTTGGCGCCAAGGCATCCACCCCGTGCCCTTTGTAGCTTGACCCCCTCCAGCATCTGACCAGGCGGCCAGGTGCGCGGACGGGATCGATCGGGATCATATCCTTGACTAACTCGGCGAAATCGAAGATCGATTTACTGCCGAACATATCCAGTTGTTAAGGTGCTGCCCGATTACTCGGGCACCGTTCCCGACGGCCTGAGGCCTTCGAGTCTTCCAGCGATCCGCTGGTCGGTGAGCTCCTCTTCGGAGATCACGGATCAGGGGTGCGATGGCGAGACGGACACACAAAGACGGCTCGAGGACCAGCCTCGGAGCCGTCTGGAGGACAGCGCCTGCGGGTTCGGTCGTCCCGGGGTCTGCCCGGTCTCTTCAGTTCAGATGTGGTGCGGCCTTGCGCAGGATCTCTTCCTCCGCTTGATCGGACTGGAGCGGGTTGGTGGAGACGAGGAGACTCGAACTCCTGACCCTCTCCTTGCAAAGGAGATGCTCTGCCAACTGAGCTACGTCCCCTCGCGTCGCGAGAAATTGTGGTGGGCGTTTCTGGACTCGAACCAGAGACCTCTGCCTTATCAGGGCAGTGCTCTAACCAGCTGAGCTAAACGCCCGCCGGGGCCGTGCCGACCCGGGTCGACACTTGTCGCCGCCGGCGGCTGCACCCTTAACCCTTGAAGAGTGACAGGAAATTCCATGGTCGGATGGTGAACGGGTTTCGGTGTTTTTCGTCAGGTCGCGATCGGTCTCCGACGGGGGTCCTTGCGGATCCTCGCCGACACGTTCCACCTGACGGAGGAACGTGAACGACCGGGCGATCAACCTGGGAGCCTTCAACGCCCCGACCCCACCGAAGAGTCAGGACTCGGATCTCCCTAGAAAGGAGGTGATCCAGCCGCACCTTCCGGTACGGCTACCTTGTTACGACTTCGTCCCAATCACCGACCCCACCTTCGACGGCTGCCTCCTTGCGGTTGGCCCACCGGCTTCGGGTGTTGCCAGCTTTCATGACGTGACGGGCGGTGTGTACAAGGCCCGGGAACATATTCACCGCAGTAATGCTGACCTGCGGTTACTAGCAACTCCGGCTTCATGTAGGCGAGTTGCAGCCTACAATCCGAACTGAGACCGGCTTTAAGGGATTTGCTCCACCTCGCGGTTTCGCCGCCCGTTGTACCGGCCATTGTAGCGTGGGTGTAGCCCAGGACGTAAGGGCCATGCTGACTTGACGTCATCCCCACCTTCCTCCGAGTTTCTCTCGGCAGTCCCGTGTGAGTGATACAACACACAGTAGGGGTTGCGCTCGTTGCGGGACTTAACCCAACATCTCACGACACGAGCTGACGACAGCCATGCAACACCTGTGGCCAGGCCCCTTGCGGGGAAGCGACGTTTCCGCCGCGGTCCTGGTCATGTCAAGCCCTGGTAAGGTTCTTCGCGTTGCGTCGAATTAAACCCCACGCTCCGCTGCTTGTGCGGGCCCCCGTCAATTCCTTTGAGTTTTAGCCTTGCGGCCGTACTCCCCAGGCGGGACACTTAATGCGTTAGCTTCGGCACTGGCGGGGTTGATACCACCAACACCTAGTGTCCATCGTTTACGGCTAGGACTACCGGGGTATCTAATCCCGTTTGCTCCCCTAGCTTTCGCGCCTCAGCGTCAAGAACAGGCCAGGTAGTCGCCTTCGCCACTGGTGTTCCTCCCGATATCTACGCATTTCACCACTACACCGGGAATTCCACTACCCTCTCCTGCCTTCGAGTCGATCAGTATCGAGTGACCCTCCCCAGTTGAGCCGGGGGCTTTCACACTCGACTTGAACGACCGCCTGCGCGCTCTTTACGCCCAGTAAATCCGGACAACGCTTGTCACCTACGTATTACCGCGGCTGCTGGCACGTAGTTAGCCGTGACTTATTCGTCAGGTACCGTCATTATCGTCCCTGAAAAAAGAGGTTTACAACCCGAAGGCCGTCATCCCTCACGCGGCGTTGCTGCGTCAGGCTTTCGCCCATTGCGCAAAATTCCCGACTGCTGCCTCCCGTAGGAGTCTGGGCCGTGTCTCAGTCCCAGTCTGGGTGATCGTCCTCTCAGACCACCTACCGATCGTCGCCTTGGTGAGCCGTTACCCCACCAACGAGCTAATCGGACGCAGGCCCCTCCCGAAGCGCATTGCTGCTTTGATGGGTCGACTGAACGAACCACCACATGCGGTATTAGCCACCCTTTCGGGCAGTTATCCCCCACTTCGGGGCAGGTCACCTACGCGTTACTCAGCCGTCCGCCACTAACGATCAAGGCAAGCCTCGATCGTCCGTTCGACTTGCATGTCTCATGCACGCCGCCAGCGTTTATCCTGAGCCAGGATCAAACTCTCCGAAAATGCACAGCCTTGCGGCTGCGACTTCGTCCGAGGGTTTGACCGCTCGCACATCCTTATCACGGATTTCCTGTCACTCTTCAATTGTTAAGGTGCAGCGTCCGAGGCGTGACTGCCCGCGGCGCAGAGCCCTGATGATGGGGCTTAGCGGTCGGGGTGTCAAACCTGACGACCCTGTCCGGAACGGCTCGCGATCCGGTTTGTCGGCCTCCTCGCGGAGGTGGCACGGCGGCGAATACTACGGGCCACCGAGGGGGGTGTCAAACGACGCGACGAGGGTGGATGCCCGACTGCGTTCGTCGCGGATGGGCGGGCAGGCGAAGGCGGAGTCGAGCACCGCAGCGAGCGGGCTTGAAGGCCCGTGAGCGAGGAGCGCAGGCTCCAACGCGCGCATGGCCGTCCAGGCGCGACAGCCTTCGTCAGATGGGGCTGCTCTCGACGAGCAGGATGAAGCCCGCGCCGACGAGCCACGACAGGAGGGCCAGCTCCGCGGTCGCCGGGACGCTGAGCGGTCCCACCAGGACGGCGTAGACAATCACGCCGACTACCGTCGCGGCCGCCGCCTTGGCGAGTCGGAGCAGGATCTCGCCGACGAGATTCGACATCGACGTCAGACGGCCCGCCGGCCCTGGAGCGCCCGAATCAGGGTCACCTCGTCCGCGTACTCCAGGTCCCCGCCGACCGGCAGGCCGCGGGCGATCCGGCTGACGACGCCCACCGTGCTCTCGAGTCGCTCGGCGAGGTACATCGCGGTTGCCTCGCCCTCGAGGGTCGGGTTCGTGGCGAGGATGACCTCCTCGAAGGGAGCGCCGTCGCGCTTCGCCTCGTCGGCCCTGGCGAGCAGCTCGCGGATGCGCAGCCGGTCTGGTCCCACGCCGTCGATCGGCGAGATCGCCCCGTGGAGGACGTGGTAGAGGCCCTTGAACTCGCCGGTGCGTTCCAGGGCGAGGACGTCGAGCGGCTCCTCGACCACGCAGAGACGAAGGACGTCCCGGGCCGAGTCGCGGCAGATCGGGCAGAGGGGCGCGTCGCTGATGTTGAAGCATCGGTCGCAGAAGACGACCTTGTCGCGGACGTCGACCAGGGCCGCAGCGAGGGCGCGGGCCTCTGCGTCGGGGGCGCGCAGGAGGTGATATGTCAGGCGCTGGGCGGTCTTCGGCCCGACGCCGGGGAGTCGAGAGAGGGCCTCGATCAGTCGGGCGACGGGCTCGATCAGGGGGGTTGGCACGCGTCGGAGCTACATGCCGGGCAGGCGCAGCCCGCCGGTGACCGCGGCCATCTTCTCTTCGGCGACCTGGCGCGACGAACGGAGCGCGTCGTTGACGGCCGCGATGATCAGGTCCTGGAGCATCTCGACGTCGGACGGGTCTACGGCGGCCGGGTCGATCGTGACGGAGACGAGTTCCTGCTTGCCCGTCACGACGGCCTTGACCACGCCGCCGCCGGCCGTGCCGTCAACCGTCAGCGTCTCGAGCTCGGTCTGGATCCGCAGCATTTCCTGCTGCATCTGCTGGGCCATCCGTTGGAGGTTGGCCATGCCCATGTCGTCCTCCTCTTCTAGCAACCGATCGTGAGTCTGGCGGATGCGCCGAACGGGCGCACTGGCGGCGGGTTCAGCTGACCTCGCCGATGTCGGCGAGGTCCTCGCCGAAGATCCGGCGGGCTTCGGTCCACATCGGGTCGGTGGCATCGTCGGCGGGCGGCGGCGGGACGAGGTCGAGGTTCGTGGCCACGCAGCGGACGGCGACGGCCCGGCCGAGGAAGCCGCCGACCGCTGCCTCGAGGTCGGGGCGTTTCCGCTCAGCCACGTCCTTGAGGAATGCCTTGGCCTCCGGGAAGCCAAGGGTGACGACGTTGCCGTCGACGGCCATCGGCCGGCACTCGGTGATGACCGCGCGGGTAGCCGGCCGGACCGAGGCGACGACGTCGGCCCAGCCGTTCATCAAACGGTCGAGGTCGGGATTCGGCTTCGAGCCGGTCGGCGGCGCATCGCCTCCGCTCGCCGCGGGCAGCTCGACCGCCGGATCGACGGGATTCGGGGCCGCTTCGCTTGCGTCCGGTGCCGCTGGCTCGCTCGATTTGCCGGACTGACGCTTCTGTGTCGGCCCGGCGGCTGGCGACGGTTCGGCTGGCGCCTCGACATCGACTGGTTCTGGTGGTATGTCCGCTGGCGGCGCGGCGGCCGCCGTAGTCGCGACCGGCGCGGCAACATTCGCGGAAGGAGCGGCGATCTGCGTCGACCCGGCCGATGCGGCGAAGAGCGCGAGTTCGACCTGGAGCCGCAGGCCGCCGACCCCGCGCCGCTCCGGGTCGATCTCGGCGAGACGACGCGCGACGCGCGCGAGGGCGACCACGCGGGCCGGGTCACCGCCCGGCCCCAGGGCAGACGACGAGCTCTGCCCGGATCGCCTCGATCACCTGGTCGAGGACGACGCCGACATCCCGGCCTCGGTCGTCGAGCTCGTCGAGGACTGCGATGCCCGCTGCCGCGTCGCCGCTGACGAGGGCCGCGACAAGGCGGTCGACGGCTTCCGCCTCCGCTAGCCCGAGCAGGTCGCGCACGCCGGCCTCGTCGATCCGGCCGGCCGCCGAACCGAGCAGTTGGTCGAGCATCGATTCGGCGTCGCGCATCCCGCCCGCGGCGAGCCGCGCGATCAGATGGACGGCGGCAGGCTCCGCTTCGATCGACTCGCCCTCCAGGATCCGCCGGAGCTTGCCTTCGATCTCGGGGATCGTCAGCCGTCGGACGTCATAACGCTGAAGGCGCGACAGGATCGCCGGCGGGAAGTCCTGGGGGTGGGTCGACGCAAACATGAACGCGACGAAGTCGGGCGGCTCCTCGAGCGACTTGAGGAGGGCGTTCCAGGCGTCCTTCGTGATCTGATGCGCCTCATCGAGGATGTAGACCTTCCGCCGGAGGTCCGTCGGGGCGTAGTTGATGCGTTCGCGAAGCTCACGGATCGCGTCGATGCCGCGGTTGGAGGCGGCGTCGATCTCGATGAGATCAAGCGCCCGACCTTCGCGGATGGCGACGCACGACGGGCAGGCATCGCAGGGGTCCCCGTCGCGCAGGTCGGTGCAGTTCAGCGCCTTGGCGAGGATCCGGGCGAGGGACGTCTTGCCCGTTCCGCGCGGTCCGACGAAGAGGATCGCGTGCGAGACGCGGTCGGCTCGAACGGCGTTGCGGAGCGTCTCGACGACGGGCCCCTGGCCGACGATCTCCGAGAAGGTCTGGGCCCGCCACCGGCGATAGAGGGCTTGATGCGGGGCGGTGGTGCGCTGCGGCGCCGTCGTGCTCACAGAGCTCCTGTTCGATCGGGGGCGAGCGGAAGCAGATTGCCGTGCACCCACCGTCGACCTGAGCGTTTCCGCGCCCACCTCAGCGAGCGGCTCGGACCAGGCCGTTCCGCGGCACCCGACGAGGTTCGCTTAGTGCTGCTTCCTTCCGGACCTGACACGGTTCGCGATTCGCCGCTGCGCGGGACCCGGTCCTCAACGTCGCTCGAAGCGGCGGCTCTCGAGAACGGAGACCTCGGGTGGGAATTCAGCCCTGCTGGAGCGGTTTGCAGGTACAGGGCACCGCTAGTTCCCCGCCTAGCACGGCAAGCTGAGTCTACCGCGGATCGGCTGGGTAAGCGGCCGCGCGGGCACGGATTCGATTCCGAGAGGGTCCTCAGCGCGCCGGGAGGGTGGTCGAGGCCAAGGCGGCGTCCGAGCACCGGAGCGAGCGGACTTAAACGTCCGTGAGCGAGGAGCGGAGGCGCCAACGCGGGCATCGGCCGCCAGCCCGGCGGGCGTAAGTGGCGGAGAGGGCGGGATTCGAACCCGCGACGGGTTGCCCCGAACCGCATTTCCAGTGCGGCGCCATAGTCCACTAGGCGACCTCTCCGCGGGATTCCCCCGGAACAACAAAGCCGACCGACATGGCGCCGGCCGGCCAACGGCGGTTGAGTACTGGCGGAGAGGGCGGGATTCGAACCCGCGGTGCTTTCGCACACCGCTTTTCGAGAGCGGCACCATCAACCACTCGGACACCTCTCCGCGGCAGAGGATACCAAAGGTCGTCGGCGCGACCGGCGGCTGACGGTTCCGCGGAACGCAGGCCGGACTAACGGGCCCCGGCGGCTCCCGCGGCGGCGAACAGTTCCTCGGCCTCGTCGCGCCGGATGCCGCTCACGATCTTGAGCCGTCGCTTGAGCCCTGGATGCTGAGCGAGCTGGAGCACGGTTCCGGCGGCGCCATCCTCGGCGTTCGGGACGGCGAAGACGAGCGTCTCGACGTCGCTCTCCAGGAGTGCTCCGACACACATCGCGCAGGGTTCGAGCGTGGCGAAGATCGTGGCACTGGCCAGCCGGTCCTTGCCGAGCTTCCGGGCTGCCTCGCGGAGTGCCACGACGACGGCGTGGGCCGTGGGGTCGTTCGATTCCTGGACCCGGTCGTGGGCCCGAGCGACCATCGCCTCGTCGACCACAGCGACCGCCGCAATCGGGCGCTCACCTAGCGCCAGCGCATTCTTCGCTTCGGCGAGAGCCTCACCCATGAACAGCTCGTAGTTCATGGCGGCGATGATACAGGTCTCGTATGCATCTCCTCGCCGCGAGCAGCCCGGCGGTCAACCCAACCCTTCGTCACCCAACCGCAACCGACCCGGTTACGCGGAGAGCGCTAGGATGCCGGGCGATGGCAACACGTCGAATCGGCATCCTCACCGGCGGCGGCGACGTTCCCGGGCTGAATGCGGTCATCAAGAGCGTCGTCTATCGATCCACGGCGCTCGGCTACGAGGCCATCGGCATCCGTCGGGGCTGGGAGGGACTCACTCACCTCCACCCGGGTCCCGAGCTCGACAGCGAATACGTACGCCGGCTCGACCGGGTAAACACTCGGACGATCGATCGGACCGGCGGCACGTGGCTTCACACGTCGCGGACGAACCCCCGCAAGATGCGGCGGTCCGCGCTCCCCGACTGGCTGTCGCCCGAGCAGGTGGCCTCGATGGCCGTCGGCGACGACGTATACGACCTGACCCCGCTCGTCCTCGACAACATCGCCAGGCTCGACCTCGACGTTCTCGTGACGATCGGCGGCGACGACACCCTGAGCTTCTCGCGGGCCCTCGTCGAAGCCGGGATTCCACTCATCGCGATTCCGAAGACCATGGACAACGACGTCCAGGGGACGGAGTACTGCATCGGCTTTTCGACGGCCATCACGCGGGCGAAGGAGTCGATCAACCGCCAGCGAACGACGCTCGGGTCGCACGAACGGATCGGGGTGTTCCGGATCTTCGGGCGCGACGCCGGGTTCTCGGCGCTGTACGCGGCCTACGTGACCTCGGCGCGCTGTCTCATTCCGGAGGCGCCGTATGACCTGGATCGTCTCGCTCAGCTCCTCGCCGAAGACCACCGCCAAAACCCGAGCCGCTACGCCCTCGTCATCACGGCCGAGGGGTCGATCTGGCAAGGGGCAAAGATGCAGGAGCTCGGCGACGCCGACATGTTCGGCCACCGCCACAAGGCGAACATAGGCGAGGCGCTGGCGGCCGAACTGAAGGCGCGGACAGGGATCGAAACGGCAGCGTCCGAGCTGACCTACGACCTACGGAGCGGCGAGCCCGATTCGCTCGACTCGATGGTTGCGATCACGTTCGCCAACGTTGCGATGGACCTGATCCGCGACGGGATCACCGGTCGAATGGTTGCGATCCAGGACGGGAAATACGCGCACACGAACCTGCCCGCGCCGGAACTCGGGCCGCGCCGGGTCGATGTCGCCGAGATGTATGACGTCGAGCGATTCCGGCCGCGCTACGAGGGTAAGCTCGGCGATCCGATGCTCCTCGTGGGCCTGCCGAGCGAGGTCGTTGCGGGCTAGCGGGCTCGCCAGCGGCGGGGTAGGCGGCACGGTCAGCGCTTACCCTGGCAGGCCCGACCGGGACCTGATCGGTCGGGCCAGGGCCGACATGTCGTCATCGGCGTGAGCGTCGGCGATCAGGTTCGTTTCCAGGTCCGCCGCCAGGGCGGCCACTGGCAGATCCGCGCCGAGCTCACGGGCGAGCTCGAGAGCGATCCCGAGATCCTTGCGGTGGAGGGCGACCTTGAAGCCGAGCGGGTAGTCGTTCGCGATCATCCGCCCGCTCCGATTGGCAAGGACCCAGCTCTGGGCGGCGCCGCCTCCCAGCGCCTCGATTACCTGGCCGACATCGAGACCGGACTTCATCGCGAGCACGATCCCCTCGGCGACGCCGAGGTAGGTCCCGGCGAGGATCACCTGGTTGACTGCTTTGACCGCCTGCCCGGAGCCGATCGGGCCGACGTGGGTGATCGTCTTGCCGAGCGCCCCAAGGATGGGCCTGGCCCGCTCGACATCGGCCGGCTCGCCACCGACGAAGATCGTGAGCGTCGCCTTCTGGGCGCCCTCGCTGCCGCCCGACACCGGGGCGTCGACCATCGCGATGCCCGCCTGGCCCAGGCGGGCGGCGAAGTCACGGGTCGCGGCCGGAGAGATCGTCGAGCAGTCGATGATCAGCGTGTCGGATCGGGCGCCGGCGGCCAGCCCATCGGCGCCGAAGAGGACGGCTTCGACGTCAGGGGTGTCGGACACGCAGATCACCACGACGTCGCTCGCCTCGGCGACTGCGGAGGGCGTCGCGGCCCGGCTGGCGCCCAGCCCGTCAAGCTCCGGCGCGCGGCCGGGACTCCGATTCCAGACGCTGATTTCGAAACCGGCCCGGGCCAGGTTGGCGGCCATCGCGGCTCCCATCGTCCCCAACCCGACGAATCCGATCCGTTCCACGGCGACCCTCCAGCCGAGCCGGCGACGTGCCGGCACCGCGATCCTAGCGGCAGTGCCGGCTAATCGTCCGGCTGTGCCGCAGGCAGGATGCCGTGGAGCGTCGCCAGGAGGTCTCCCGGGACGTACGGCTTGGCGACGAACGCGTCGCTACCTGCCTTCATGGCCTCTTCGCGCTCCTGGGGCACCGACCTGTCTCCCCTCACGCCCGGTAGCCGGCGAACAGGTCGTCGCCCGGGCCCTGGATCAGGACCGCTCCGACGGTCGCGTTCGTGGTCTCGTCGATGAGGATCGCCGAGCCGGTGACGCGGTTCGAGCGATAGCGATCCGCGAAAATCGGCTCCCCGAGGGCGAGGCGGATCCGACCAACGTCGTTGGACGCGAGGGCGGCCGAGCCGGTGTCGCCTTCGAGCGTATTGATGTCCAGGCGCGCGACCACCTCGGTCGCCACCGCGCGTACTGTCCGGCTGGTGTGGGCGAGCCGGTATCGCCGGCCGGCGGTGAACGGGGCCTCCCCAAGCCAGCAAACGAGGGCGTCGAGCTCGCGCGTCGCGGCTGGAATGTCGTCGGCGCCGGCGAGCAGGCCGCCCCGGCCGAGATCGACATCGTCAGTCAGGCGGACGGCGACCGACAGCGGAGCGGTTGCCTCGGCGAGTGATCCGTCGTAGGTATCGATCGAGGCGACGCATGTCTCGATCCCGGACGGGAGTGCGACAACCGCATCGCCGGGACGGATTCGTCCACCCTCGATCCGGCCGGCGTAGGCCCGGTAATCCGGATCGTCGCTCGCGGCGGCCCGGATGACCCACTGGACCGGTATCCGGAGCGGTCCCGCACCGTCGACCGTGTCGTGTGCGACCGATTCCAGAAAGTCCAAGAGCGGCGGACCCTCGAACCAAGGCATTGCTGCCGATCTCTCGACGACGTTGTCGCCACGCAGCGCCGAGACCGGGATTGCCGTGACGTCGGGAACCGCCCAGGCGGCCGGCGAAGCCGGCGATCTCGTCTGCAATGGACCGGAAGGTCGGTTCGTCGAAGCCGACCAGGTCCATCTTGTTGACCGCCACGACCAGCCGCGGGACGCGGAGCAGGGCGGCGATGACGATGTGCCGCCGGGTCTGCTCCAGGACGCCGGTTCGGGCGTCGACGAGGATCACCGACAGGTCCGCCGTCGAGCAGCCCGTGACCATGTTGCGCGTGTACTGGAGGTGGCCCGGCGTATCGGCCACGATGAACTTGCGGCGGGGCGTCTGGAAGTAGCGGTAGGCGACGTCGATTGTGATCCCCTGCTCGCGCTCGGCGCGCAGGCCGTCGGTCAGCAGAGCGAGGTCGAGCCCGTCGCCGCCGCGGCGTCGGGTCGCGTGCTCGAGAGCGACCAGCTGGTCCTCGAAGATGCCCTTGGAGTCGTGGAGGAGCCTGCCGATCAGGGTGCTCTTGCCGTCGTCGACGGATCCGGCCGTCGAGAACCGGAGGAGGTCGGAGACGGGGTACGGCCGATGGGGTGAGCGAGACGCCGCGGTGGCCATCAGAAGTAGCCCTCGCGCTTGCGGTCTTCCATGGCCGCCTCCGAGAAGGCGTCGTCGGCGCGTGTCGCGCCGCGCTCGGTGATCCGGGCGGCGGCAACCTCTGCGATGACCTCGTCGATGGTCGCGGCGGCGGAGGCCACGGCGCCGGTGCAGCTCATGTCGCCGACCGTCCGATAGCGAACAGTCCGCGTCGTGACCTCCTCGCCATCGCGCGGATGCACGACGTCCGAAACCGCGAGCCACATCCCGTCGCGGCGAACGACCGTCCGCTCGTGGGCGTAATAGATCGAGGGCACCTCAAGGCCTTCGGCCGCGATGTACTGCCAGACGTCGAGCTCGGTCCAGTTGCTGATCGGGAAGATGCGCATGTGCTCGCCCTTGTGGATCCGGCCGTTGTACTGGCTCCAGAGCTCGGGGCGCTGGTTGCGCGGGTCCCAGCCACCGAGCGCATCGCGGTGGCTGAAGATCCGTTCCTTCGCGCGAGCCTTCTCCTCGTCGCGGCGACCGCCACCGAACAGCGCATCGAACCCGTGCTCGGCGATCGAATCGAGCAGGGTGACCGTCTGAAGCCTGTTTCGCGAGGGATCATGGCCCGGCTCTTCGGTCACCCGGCCGGCGTCGATGGAAGCCTGGACGGACGCGACGATCAACCGCTCACCGAGCTCCGCCACCCGTCGGTCGCGGAAGGCCAGCGCCTCCGCAAAGTTGTGGCCCGTGTCGACATGGACGATCGGGAACGGGAAGCGGCCGGGCCGAAAGGCCTTCTCGGCGAGGCGGAGGAGGACGATCGAATCCTTGCCACCGCTGAACAACAGCGCCGGCCGCTCGAACACCGCGGCGGCCTCGCGGAAGATGTGGATCGCCTCTGACTCGAGGGCGGCCAGGTGGGACAGGCCGTGGCCGACGCTCGTGATCACGCCTGGCCTCCGGCGGGCGGCTCGGCCTCGAGCGGACCAGTCGCGTCGAACGGTCCGGCGACACCGGCCGCCACGGGCTCGTTCCGGACCATTCGCCCGGAACGCGGGTCGAAGTGGATTCCGCATTCCCGTTCCTCGGGCTGCTCCCACCACCAGCGTCCCGCGCGCTCGTCCTCGCCGGGCTGAACCGCCCGGGTGCACGGCGCGCAGCCGATCGACGGGTAGCCCTGATCGTGGAGCGCGTTGTAGGGCAGGTCGTGCTCGCGGATGTAGGCCCAGACTCGTTCGCTGCTCCAGTCGGCGAGCGGAGCGATCTTCCACACGCCGCCGTGCTGTGGATCGGGGGCGATCTTGGCGGTCTCGAGCGCGCGTGGCGATCTGATCGCGGCGAAGGCCGGTGACCCAGCCGTCGAGCGTCGCAAGGGCGCGGCCCAGCGGTTCGACCTTGCGAACGTGGCAGCACGACGTCCGGTTCTCGATCGACTCGTAGAAGAGATTCAGGCCCTTGGCGCGGACCATCGCCTCCACGCGCTCGGCCTGGGGGAAGTAGACCTCGACGTCGATCTCGTAGCGGCGTCGAACCTGGTCGATCAGGTCGTACGTCTCCTGCGGCAACCGACCGGTGTCGAGGGTGAAGACCCGCGGCCGGGGCTCGAGCGACGCGAGGAGGTCGATCAGGACGACGTCCTCGGCACCGAACGAGGACGCGATCGCGAGCCGGTCCCGACCGAGTTCTCGCAGCGCGAGCGCGAGAACCTCGCCCGCCTCGAGCGATTCCACCGCGACGGCGTCGAGCGCGATCTCAGGTGGCATCGACGAGCCCTCGGCGCGCCCGGATCGAGCGTTCGAGCGAGCTGAACACCACGACGTCCACCACGATGCCGATGAGGAGGATGACGATCATCATCGCCATCAACCCGGCGGCGTCGGAGAACTCGCGCGAGAACTGGAGCTGAGCACCGACCGACGTCTGGCCCGGGATCAGCACGAGCAACTCGCCCGCCATGAGGCTCCGCCAGGCGAATGCCCAGCCCTGTTTGAGGCCGGCGACCGACGCCGGCAGAGCGGCCGGCAGGATTACGTGACGGTAGTTGGCCAGCCCTGTTGCGCCGAGCACGCGGCCCGCGCGCAGGAGCAGCGGCGGCACGTGGTCCACCCCGGAGATCAGGCCGTTCGCGATAGCCGGCGCGGCGCCGAGGACGACGACGAACAGGATCGCGGTTTCGCTCAGCTGGAACAGCAAGATCGCCAGGGGAAACCAGGCGATCGACGGCATTGTCTGGAGCCCCGTGATCAACGAGCCGACCGCCGCGCGCAGCGTCTTGGACCGGACGACGAGGATGCCGATAATGCCGCCGACGACGACCGCGAGGCCAAAGCCGACAGCCGCGCGTCGAAGGGTCACGCCGACGGCGGCAACGAGGTCGCCGGCGATCAATTGCTGCCAGAGCTCACCGAACACGGTCAGCGGCGAGGGCAGCAGCCAGGCCGGCTTCCAGCCGCTCAGGAACACGAGTTGCCAGAGTCCCAGCGCAATGAACAGGGCGACGAGCTTCGGCCAGGCAGCGGCGACGACACGACGCAGGCGGGGCCGTCGGCGAAGGCGAGGGACCTCGAGCGTGTCGAGGCCGGCCAGCTCCGTCCCGAGTCGATCGGCCGTGGCGGCCTCCGGGAGCGCCCTAACTAGTCGCATGCCGGCGGACCTGCTCACTCAGCTGCTCGCCGATCGTGATCGCGAGGGCCGACACCTCGGGCGACTCGATCCGGCGCTCACCGGCGATCACCACCGGGAACTCGGCGACGGCCCGGCCCGGCCGGCTCGACAGGAGGACGACGCGCTGACCCAGGCGGACTGCCTCGCGGACGTTGTGAGTGACGAACAGGATCGTCAGCCCAGCGTCCCGCCAGATCCGCTCGAGTTCCTCGTGGAGGAGGTCGCGAGTGATGGCATCCAGCGCCCCGAATGGCTCGTCGAGCAGGAGGATTTGCGCTTCCTGGGCGAGGGCACGAGCGAGCGCGACTCGCTGGCGCATCCCGCCCGAGAGCTCATGGGGCCGCTTCGCGGCGAATCCGGACAGATGCACGAGCTCGAGCAGATCGGCGACCGCTCCCCGGCGCTGGCGCCTGGGAACGCCGCGGAGACGCAGGGCGAGCTCGACGTTCTCGGCGGCGGTCAGCCACGGGAATAGGGCGGCCTCCTGGAAGATCAGGGTCGGTCGGCCGCCGTCGATCTCGACAGTCCCGCTCGTCGGTGCGTCGAGGCCGGCCACGATATTGAGGAGCGTGCTCTTGCCGCAGCCCGAGGCGCCGACGAGGCAAACGAAGCTGCCGACCTCGACAGTCAGGTCGAGGCGATCGAGCGCGACGACGGCGTCGGCGCCCCGCCCGAAGACCTTGGATACGGCCTCGAGGCGAATGGCCGGCGCCGTCTCCGTCGACGGCGAGACCTGCCGATCGACATCCGCGACGAGGGCCCTCATAGGCCGCTCACCGTTGGCTTGCCGGCGAGCATGAGCAACTCGTTGAGCAGATCCAGGTCGTAGATCCCGGTCAGGTCGACGGGATCGAGGAGACCGACCTTGGTGGCATGGTCGGCCGAACCTTTGAGCGAGGACGCGATCGGGTCGACCGTGAATGTCAGGTTCGGCCAGGCGGTTGTCATGACGTTCTCCGCAATCGTCTTGCCGGTGATCTTCTCGATCCCCTGGTTCGTCAGCTCCTGGGCCTTCGCCGGGTCGCTGTTCACGAGGTCGTTGGCAGCCATGTGACCAGCGAGGAGGGCCCCGATGATGTCCGGGTGCGCCTCGAGATAGTCGGTCCGGACGATGAGGTGCGTGGTCACGTACTTGCCCTCCGGCCAGAGGGTCTTCTCGTCGAGCAGGACCTTGCCGCCGCCCTCCTGGACGAGACGCGTCGCCCACGGTTCGGGCACCCAGGCGCCGTCGACCTGGCCGGTTGTGAACGTCTCCAGTGTCTGGGCGTTTTCCTGGGGCAGGATCGAGACGTCGCCGCCACCCTGCTTGTTGGTCGCGAGACCGTTGTCCGCCAGCCATGTCCGGAGCGCGACGTCCTGGGTGTTGCCCAGCTGCGGCGTGGCGAGCTTCTTGCCGCGCAGGTCCGCGACCGACGCGATCTCCGGCTTGACCACGAGGTAGGCCCCGCCAGACGTCGCGCCGGCGATGATCCGGATCGCCGCGCCTTGCGACTGGGCGAAGGCATTGATGGCTGGGTTGGGTCCGATGTAGGTCGCGTCGATGGCCCCGTTGAGGAGCGCCTCCGCTGCGGCGCCGCCCGCGTTGAATGACGAGACCTCGAACGTCACGCCGGGACCGAGGGCCTCATTGAAGAGGCCGCTCTCGACGCCGACGAGCGCCGTGGCGTGGGTGATGTTCGGGAAATAGCCGAGCCGGAGGGTGCCCTGGGGAGCCGCGGCGGGCGGAGCGCCGGATCCCGTGTTGGACCGCGGTGCGGTGGCTTCGATAGGCGCGACGCCGCCGGTGGCGGGGGGCGCCTGGGACGAGCAGGCGGCCACGACCATGGCGACCGATACCGATGAGATGAGGAGCCGAAGGAGGGTCGATCGACTGGCGGCGCGCACGTGGTTTGGCCGGGTCGATCCCCTCACAGGCAATCCCTCCATCTCCTACTGGAATAGTAGGACTCACAGGGAGTGTACCCGGGTCGGCGGGCCGCATGCTGGGCGATTCCGCAACCGGCACGATTCAGGCGTCTGACTGGCAGATCGCGTATAGGCTGGTCGGGTCCCCGATGCTGGCGATCGCCGTGGTTCCCCCACCGCTGGCAACTGAACCGGTCGGGGACACGACCCTCTGCGCACCCAGGGGCGCGGCCGTTTGCCGCGAGCCTACTGGCTACACACGACGACGTCGGCCATCTGCAGCTTGAGAACTGGCGCGCCCGGCGAGACTCGAACTCACGACCTTTAGGTCCGCAACCTAACGCTCTATCCACTGAGCTACGGGCGCACGCGATTGCCGCGAGTCGTGGCGGAGAGGGAGGGATTCGAACCCTCGGAGCAGGTTACCCCACTCAACGGTTTAGCAAACCGTCGCACTAGGCCTCTATGCGACCTCTCCGTCGCGCGGCGGCCGGAATCCTACCACGAGGCCCGGCGCCCCCGACCATGATCGGCTAGGCTAGCGAGCCGTCCGCGAGAGGAGGAAACCGATGACCGAAGAGGCCACCGAGCGCGACTATCACCAGTTCTCCGAAGAGGAGCTTCAGGCGGTGACAGTGGGCGAGCTCAAGGTCCATTCGGCGCCGATCACCCTCGTCGACTACGACCCTGAGTGGCCCGCCCTGTTCGAGCGCGAGGATCGCCGGATCCGGGCCACCCTCGGCGACAAGGTCCTTCGGCTCGAGCACACCGGCTCGACGTCGGTGCCGGGCCTCGCGGCCAAACCGTGCATCGACATCACGATGATCGTCCCCGACTCCTCCGACGAGTCGACTTACGTGCCCGCCCTCGATGCGGCCGGCTACGTCCTCTGGATTCGGGAGCCGGACTGGGACGAGCACCGCGTCTTCAAGGGGCCCGATACCAACGTCAACCTCCACGTCTTCTCGCCCGGCAGCCCGGAGTTCGAGCGGATGGTCGGTTTCCGCGACTGGCTGCGGACCCACGACGACGACCGTGACCTGTACCTCCAGACGAAGCGCGAACTGGCGGCCAAGGAATGGAAGTACGTCCAGAACTACGCCGACGCGAAGTCGGCCGTCGTCGAGGAGATCATCGCCAGGGCGAGGCCTGCCGGCCGGCCCTGCCCGAGCCAGGGCGGCCGGCACGCCTCGTTGACAGCGGACGCGCCGCTCGGTACCGTCCGCGACACGCCGTGAACACCTACTTCTACTTTCGAAACCCGGCATGACCGTTCCCGGATCCTAGGACCCGGGAGCACGGGTCGTGCCGGGAGAGCAGAGGTTCGGACCTCTGCTCTTTTTCTTTTACCGACAGGAAGGACCACCGCCGCCGATGTTCGTCGTGATGGCCAGGACCGCCAGCGAGGCCGAGATCCTCGGGGTCAAGAGCCAGATCCTTGCCGAGGGCATGACGCCGTTCGACCACCAAGGTTCGGAGCGCGTCGTCATCGCCGTCGTTGGCGACGTCGGGCCGCGCAAGGCGGAGCTGTCGAGCCGGCTGGCGGGCTTGCCGGGCGTCGAGCAGGTCACGCCGATCAGTCGGCCGTTCAAGTTGACGTCGCGCGAGTTCCACCCCGAGGACACCGTCATCCGGGTCCTCGACGCGGTGATCGGCGACGGGTCGCTGACGATGATGGCCGGGCCGTGCTCGGTCGAGTCGAAGGAGCAGCTGTTCGAGACCGCGGACGCGGTCGCCGCCGCCGGTGCGACAGTCCTTCGCGGCGGCGCATTCAAGCCTCGGACGAGCCCGTATTCGTTCCAGGGACTCGGCGTCGAGGCCCTTCGCTACCTCGCCGAGGCCCGCGAGCGAACCGGCCTGCCGGTCATCACCGAGGTGATGGAGCCGAACCAGGTCGACATCGTCGCCGAGTACGCCGACATCCTCCAGATCGGCACGCGGAACATGCAGAACTATTCGCTGCTCACTGCCGTCGGGCGGGTCGCGCGCCCGGTCATGTTGAAGCGCGGCTACGGGGCGACGGTCGAGGAATGGCTCATGGCCGCGGAGTACGTGGTCAGTTCGGGCAACCCGAACGTCATCCTCTGCGAGCGCGGCATCCGGACATTCGAGACGTACACCCGGAACACGATGGACCTCGCCGCGGTGCCGCTCCTCCACCACCTGACGCATCTGCCGGTCATCGTCGATCCGTCGCACGCGACGGGGAAGCGCTGGCTTGTTAAGCCGCTGGCGATCGGCGGCGTGGCCGTCGGGGCGGACGGGGTCATGGTCGAGGTCCATCCGCGGCCGGAGGAGGCCCTGTCGGACGCCGAACAGCAGCTGACCCTCGACCAGTTCCGCGACCTGATGACGGCGGTCGTGCCGGTCCATGAACACGTCCGCTCGCTTCACGACGATCCGGTCCTCGGGGCGGCGGCCCTGGGCATAGGCGGGAACGGCGGGGACGGCGGCTCCGGCGGGCTGGGGAAGCATTGATCGCCGTGTCGAGCCCCGAGGTCGCCGTCATCCGCAAGGCGAGCCGCCTACGCGGCGAACTGCGGCTGCCCGGCGACAAGTCGATCAGCCACCGGGCCTTGATGCTCGCGACGCTGGCCGCGGGCGAGAGCCGGATCGCGGGCGCCGGCGACGGGGCCGATGTCCGCTCGACCGCTGCTGTCTGCGCGGCGCTCGGGGCCACGGTCGAGCGCACGCTCGACGATGAGACCGGCAACGCCGGCTACCGAGTCATCTCGCCAGGAGCCGACGGCCTGCGCGAGCCCGATGCGGACCTCGATTGCGGCAACTCCGGCACGAGCCTGCGGCTGTTCGCCGGAATCCTCGCCGGCCTGCCGTTCCGAAGCGTCCTCGACGGCGACGATTCATTGCGTCGTCGACCGGTCGCTCGTATCATCGAACCGCTGCGCTCGATGGGTGCGGTGCTCCACGCCCGATCGAACGACTCCCTCCCGCCGGTGACCGTGGTCGGTCGCACCCCGCTTCAAGCGGTGGACATCGCGACGCCAGTGCCGAGCGCCCAGGTCAAGTCGGCGATCCTGCTCGCGGGGCTGCGAGCGGAGGGACGGACAACGGTTCGCGAGGCGGTCGCGACCCGTGACCATACGGAGCGGATGTTGCGGGCGCGGGGCGTCCCGGTCGTGACCGGGGCAGTTGGCGGGGTCGGGGGAACGGTGGCGATCAGTCTCGAAGGAGGGATTTCGGTGAGAGCGGTGAGCGAGCGAGTACCGGGCGACGTTTCGTCGGCCGCGTTCTGGCTGGTCGCCGCGGCCATCCACCCGGATGCCGAGCTCACGCTGCGGGGCGTCGGCGTCAACCCAACGCGCCGCGCCGTCATCGACATCCTTCGATCGATGGGCGCCGACATCGAGGAGTGGCCGGTCGAGGGCGGCTCCGACGCCGACGTCGGCGAGCCCGTCGCCGACATCACGGTCCGCTCCAGCGACCTGCGGGCGATCGACTTCGCCCCGAGGGACGTCGCCGCGGCGATCGACGAGATCCCGATCCTCTGCCTCGCAGCTTCGCAGGCCTCGGGGACGACGGTCATCCGCGGCGCGGGCGAGCTGCGGCACAAGGAATCGGATCGGATTGCCGGCACGGCCGAAGGACTTCGAGCGCTGGGCGCCCGAATCGACGTCGATGGCGACGACCTGACGATCCACGGGCGGGCGGGCCTCACTGGTGCCGCCACCGACAGCCTCGACGACCACCGGCTGGCGATGACGTTCGCGATCGCCGGCCTCGTCGCCAGCGGCGAGACGAGCGTCGGCCGGCCCGGCAGTGCCGCGATCTCGTATCCGGGCTTCTTCGCGGAACTCGAGAGGGTGGGAGCATGACGAAGCGCGTCGTCCTCATCGGCCATCCGGTCGCGCATTCGCTGTCGGGCGCGATGCAGCAGGCCGCCTTCGACGACCAGGGCATCGACGCGACGTACGAGCTCTGGGACCGGCCACCGATCGGCCTCGCCGACGCGGTCAACGAGCTGCGGAGCGACGACTTCCTCGGCGCGAACGTCACGATCCCCCACAAGGAGCGGATGGTCCCGCTGGTCGATCGGCTGACCGAGGACGCCCACATCACCGGCGCCGTCAACACGATCACGAAGGAAGGCAAACGGCTCATCGGCCACAACACCGACGTTCCGGGCTTCCGCTTTGCCCTCGACAAGCTCGTCGGCAAGCAGAAGATGCCGCGCCTTGCCGTCGTCCTGGGGGCCGGTGGCGGGGCACGTGCCGTTGTTCACGGCCTGATCATCGAGGGCTTCCAGCGGATCATCGTCTTCAACCGCCACCTCCATCGGGCGGAGGCGCTCGTCAAGCATTTCGGTCGCAGTGCCGCCCACATGGAGCTGAAGGCGATGCCGTGGCACGAGTCGATCATCGAGGCCGAACTCGCGAAGACGAAGGTCCTCATCAACGCGACCTCGATCGGCCTGACGAGCGACGAGACGCCCGTCGCGGGCGAGCTGATGCCGCCGGAGCTTCTCGTCCTCGACCTCATCTACAACCGGACCCGATTTCTCCGTGAGGCAGAGGCTGCCGGGGCAACGGTCCTCGACGGCGAACTCATGCTCCTCCACCAGGGCGCGGCGGCCTTCACCCTCTGGACCGGCAAGCCCGCGCCGCTCGAGCTGATGCAGCAGAAGCTCCACGAGGCGCGCGCCGGCGGCCTCCGGTCGGCCGAAGGTGAGCCGGCCGGCGACAACGGCACCGCCGGCCCCACCAACGGCACCGCCGGCCCCACGGCGGAGGGCGAGCCGAGCGGGGCCGCCACCTCCGACTGATCGGCGGGCCGATGTCGTGGGTCGACTCCGCTTTCTGACGGCCGGCGAATCGCACGGCCCGACGCTGGGCGTCACGCTCGAGGGAATCCCCGCGGGCCTCGCACTGTCTGAGGACCTGCTCGCGGTCGACCTAGCCCGGCGCCAGCGGGGTTACGGCCGCGGGGCGCGCCAGGCGATCGAGCACGACCGGGCGGAGATCGTCGCCGGCGTCCGCCACGGGACGACACTCGGATCGCCGATCCTGCTGCTCGTCGCGAACCGCGACTGGGAGAACTGGACGCGCGTGATGCAGGTCGAGGCGCTCAGCGACGACGAGGCCGCGGAGCTCGCGACCGCGGTCGCCGACGGCAACAAGCGAGCGACGCCGGTCACCCGCGTCCGGCCCGGTCACGCCGACCTCGCGGGAGCGCTCAAGTACGGCTTCCGCGACGTCCGGAACGTCCTGGAGCGCGCCTCGGCTCGGGAGACCGCCGCGCGCGTCGCGGCCGGAGGGGTCGCACGGGCGTTCCTGCGCGAGCTCGGGGTCGAGGTCTGGTCGTTCACGGCCGAGGTCGGCGGGGTGGCGGTGGATCCGGCCCGCGCCACGCTCCCCCGCGACGAGGCCGACGCGTCACCGCTCCGCTGCCCGGACCCGGAGGCCGAGGCGGCGATGATCGCCCGGATCGACGAGGCGAGGTCGAACGGTGACACGATCGGCGGCGTCTTCGAGGTCGTCGCCCATGGGCTGCCGATCGGCCTCGGGTCGTACGTCCAGTGGGACCGCCGCCTCGACGCCGCGCTCGCCGCGGCGGTGATGAGCATCAACATCATCAAGGGCGTCGAGTTCGGGCTCGGGTTCGAGCAGACTCGCCGGTTCGGCTCGGCCGTCCACGACGTCATCGAGGGGCGTGGCGAGGGTGGTCGCTGGATCCACCGGACAAACAACGCCGGCGGGCTCACCGGCGGCGTGACGAACGGCGAGCCGCTCGTCGTCCGCGGGGCGGTGAAGCCGATCTCGACCCTGGCGAAGCCGTTGCCGTCGGCCGACCTGCTCACGGGAGAGGCCGTCGAGAAGGCCCACTACGAGCGCTCCGACATCAGCGTCGTCCCGGCGGCGGGCGTCGTCGGCGAGGCGATGGTAATGCTGGTCCTGGCGGATGCGATGCTCGACAAGTTCGGCGGCGACTCGCTGGACGAGACCCGCGACAACCTCGAGCGGTACCGCGAGCGGATCTCCGGCACCGGCGAGCCACATGGCCCGGACGAGGCGCCCGCGCCGACCTCGGCCGCCTCCGGCGAGGCGGGGTCGGGCGGGGACGACTAGAACCGATGGACGTCGTGCTCGTCGGGCTGCCCGGCAGCGGCAAGAGCGCCGTCGGGCGGCGGCTCGCCCATCGCCACGACGCCTCCTACGTCGACCTCGACGAAACGATCGAGCGAGCGGCCGGCCGGAAGATCCCGGAGATCTTCGCCGAGGAGGGCGAGGCCGTCTTCAGGGCGATGGAGCGGGCTGCCGTCGCCGGTCTGGGTGCGCCCGACCCGGAGGCGGCGATTCGTCGGGTCGTCGCCACAGGCGGCGGCGCGGTCGTGGACCCGCGGAACCGCTGGGCGCTCTACCGCGGCCGCCTCCCGATCTGGCTCGACGGCAGGCCGGAGGTCCTCGCCCAGCGTCTCCGCCGGAGCCCGAATGTCCGGCCACTGGTCACCGGCCGCGACCCGATCGGGGCGATCCGCAGTCTTGCCAAGGAGCGCGAGCGGTTCTACGCGGCCGGGCATCGGCTCAACAGCGCGTCGGAGGTGGGGACCCTGGTCGATCGGGTCGATGAGCTCGCCGCAGGGACTGGCGGTGGGGTCGGATCCGGGGCCGAAACGCATCTCCGGCGCCGGCTCCGTCCTCCTCCGGGCAGACACGGCGAGCGGGCACATCGTCCTCGGCGAGGGGATCGCGGCCACAGAGGTGGGCACCGCCCTCGGCCATGCCCGCGCTCGGCGCGCGATCCTCGTCTCCGAACCGGTTGCTTGGGCGGCGGCGGGCGAGGCGATCGCCGAACGCCTGTCGGCCGATGGCTGGTCAGTCGCCCAAGTCATGCTGCCGGAGGGCGAGGACGCGAAGCGCCTCGGCGTCGTCGAGGAGGCGGCGCGACAGCTGGCCGGCATTCGGGCGGAACGCGACGAACCGCTCGTTGCGATCGGCGGCGGGGCGCTCGGCGACGCGGCGGGCTTCCTCGCCGCGACCTGGCTTCGAGGCGTGCCGCTCATCCACGTCCCTACGACGCTCGTCGCCCAGATCGACTCGTCGATCGGCGGCAAGACGGGGTCGACCTGCCGGAGGGCAAGAATCTCGTCGGCGCGTTCCACGAGCCGACAGCCGTCATCATCGACGTCGCCTTCCTCCGCTCCCTGCCGCAGCGGCAGAGGCGGGCGGCACTCGGCGAAGCGGTAAAGATGGCGGCTCTCGGCGACGACCAGCTGTTCGCTCTACTCGAGACCGACGGCGAGGCGATCGCGAGCGGGGACGAGGCAGCGTTCGAATTCGGGTGCTGTCGCGGAGGTGGTCGAGCGGGCGGCGTGGGCGAAAGTCATCGTGGTCACCGCCGACGAACGGGAGCAGGGCAACGCTGGCCGGATCTCGCTCAATCTCGGGCACTCGCTGGGCCACGCCGTCGAGGCGGCGGGCGGATTCGGCGAGCTGCTCCATGGCGAAGCAGTCGCCGTCGGGCTGCGGGCCGCGGTGAGGATCGGGTCGGAGCTGGGGGTGACGCCGCCGGAGCGGGCGGACCGGGTCGAGAGGCTCCTGACCGACCTCGGGCTGGCGACCGCGCCGCTCCCCTACCCGCTTGCCACGGTGCTCGGCGCGCTGGCGACCGACAAGAAGCACACAGCGGGCGATCTCCGCTGGGTACTGCCAACCGCGACCGGCTACGAGGTCCGGGCGGACGTCCCGATGGAGCTCGTCGAGCGGGTTGCGTCCGGCCTGCTGGCGCCGGTCGGGGCCGGCTCGGGCGGCCGATCGTGACTCGCGTCCTCGTCCTCCAGGGCCCGAACCTCAACTTGATCGGCACGCGCGAGCCGGAGATCTACGGCCACGACTCGCTCGACGACATCCACACCGAGATCGCGGCGCGGGCGGAGGACCTCGGGCTCGAGGTCGAGTTCTTCCAGTCGAACCACGAGGGCGCCCTGATCGACCGACTTCATGGGCGCGACTTCGATGCCTCGATCGTCAACGCCGGCGGCCTGACCCACACGTCGGTCGCCCTGCGCGACGCGCTCCTCGGGATCCAGCGGCCGTTCTGGGAGGTCCACCTGTCCGATCCAGCGACGCGCGAGCCGTTCCGTCAGGTCAACTTCCTGCGCGACGTCGCCGCCGAGTCGTTCGTCGGGCAGGGCAAGCGCGGCTACCTGCTCGCCCTCGAGTCGGTCGCCCGGCATTTCGCTGAGGCGCCCGGTGGCTGAGCGACGGCGAGACGAGACGCCCGAGATGCGGCGACTGCGGCGCCGGATCGATGCGCTCGATCGACGGATCGTCGCGCTCCTGAGCGAGCGAGCCGAGCTGGGACGGGAGGTCGGCCGCGAGAAGGCGGCCGCCGGCCGGCGCGCGATCCGTGACGCCGAGCGCGAGCGCGAGGTGCTGCTCCGGGTGACGATGGCGAACACGGGGCCCATCCCCCAGGCCGACCTCCTCGCGATCTACCGCCGGCTCATGGCCGCGACCCGCGCACTCGAGGCGCGAGACCGCGAGCGCGACGCCGGGAAGGGACCTGCCGGCCGGGGCTAGCTGGACCGGGGCGCGGCGCCCTGGGCGTGAGCCTTCGCCACGTCGCCGATGATCCGCGCAAGTTCCTGGGGCTTCGACCACATCGGCCAGTGGCTCGTCGGCAAATCGACCCATGTCGCGTTGTGGAGCTCGGGGATGCCGGCGAGGAATGCCCAGTCGGGATGGTCCTTGGCGTAGCCTTGGTACTGCTCGGCGGAGTATCCGGTGCAGATCAAGGTGCTTGGGATGTCGCGGCGCGCGTCGTTGGTCAGCTCGTAGCCCTCCCGCAGGACGCCGCCCGGGACCGGAACGGCCCGCTGGCGGAACGTTTCCTTCTGCTCCTCGCTGAGCCCGTCGAGGTTCTCCTCGGCGTCGATCTCCTCCCAGACCATCGGTTTCTCGACGTCCGTGAAGTCGGCGTCCATCGGTCCGATGCCCGGTGCGGTGTCGACGTAGACCATTGCCGCGATCCGCTCGGGGACCCGGTCGCTCGCCGCATAGCCGGAGAAGCCGGATGCGCTGTGGACGGCGAGCACGACCGGGGCGTCCGCCTTCCGGACTGCCTCGACGATGGCGTCGACGTGATCCGCGAAGGTGATCGACGATCGGTCGGCGTCGGCCGATTTAAGTCCGGGGAGCGTCAGTGCGGTGACGTCGTGGCCGTCGGCACGCAGCGCAGCGGCGACCTCGTCCCATGCCCACGCTCCGAGCCAGAACCCGGGAACGAGAATGATCGGTGCACTACTCACGGTTCGATGCTAGACGCGGCTCCGGACTTCGCGCAACCGTCGGCCGATCGGATCAATTAGTCGGTTCGGTGCGGTCCTCGATCTCCCACGCGTGGTCGAGGGCGTGCCACGCGATCCGGTGGGCGGCGTAGCGAGCCGTCCACCTGCGATCGGCGATCGGCGAACCGTCCGACGGCTGGCGGAGGACCTCGAGCATTGCCGCCCGTACCTCGCCGATCGGTGCCTTGAGCTTGATGCCCATCTCGCGGGCGTAGGCCTCGTCGGCCTCGACGACGTGGCCGACCATCTTCGACGTGTCGCGCCCGCCGCCGCGGGGTCCCTTGCGGAGCTCTTCGGGGGCTGCGGCCGCGGTCTTGTCGAACGTTCGCCATGCCGCTTCGACCAGCCGGGCGAGCCGATCGGCGTCCTTCGCGGTGACCCGGCGGCGGTCCTGATCGGTGACGTTGCTCGGAACGCCGAACTCCGTGCCGCCGCCACCGCCCTGTCGCTCGACGACCTCCAGGTCGAGGCCATCGGTCTTCGGGAACGCCTCGCCCGCGAGCTTCGCTACAGGCCCATATCGGGCGGCGTAGGACGCCAGCGCCTCGATCGCGAGCTCCTCCGTCTTGCCGGATCGGCTCCAGCCCGGCCAATCGACCGCGGTCGCGAACGACTTCTTCTCGGCCGCTTCGATCGATATGGCGATCCGCTTGGCGGTCATCGGCTCGTCGCCGCGGCCAAGTTGCCGACGAGCTTCGCCATCCGGTCGACGTCGATGCCTTCCGGGCCGAGGGCGTCGACGAGCGCCGACGCGACGATGACGCCGCCGGCCCGGCTCGGGCAAGTGCCCGCACGTGGGCCGGCCTGCTGACCCCGAAGCCGACGCCGACCGGAACGGGCGACGCGGCGACGACGTCGCGGACGAGCCGGCCGACGGTCGGGGGCAGCGACGTCCTCGCCCCGGTGACGCCGACGAGCGAGACGCAGTAGAGGAAGCCGCCGCTCCGCCGAGCGATCTCGGCCGCGGCGGTCCGGTGGCGTCGTCGGTGCGACGAGGTAAATCGACCGCGAGGCCGGCCTCGGCGGCAACGACTCGAACGGGCCGCCCTCGTCAGGCGTCAGGTCGGCGACGATGACGCCGGCTGCACCGGCGCGGGAAAGCCGCCGGGCCGCCTCTCGCCCGTCGCCGCCGCCGATGAACTGGTTCGCGTAGCCCATCGGCACGAGCGGGATATCGGGCCGAGCCGCGGCGATCCGCTCGATCAGGGCCAGGCTGCCTTCGAGCGTCGCGCCGTTTGCGAGGGCGACGCCGGACGCGCGCTGGAGGGTCGCGCCGTCGGCCAGTGGGTCCGAATACGGCAGACCGAGCTCGAGGAGATCGGCTCCCGCGTCGACCGCCGCGAGGGCGATCCGGAAGCTCGTCTCGGCGTCCGGGTAGCCGGCGACGACGTACGGAACGAGGGCCGCGCGGCCCGCGGCATCGGCGGCGGCGAAGGCACGGGCGATGCGCCGAGCGCCCGGGGTGTCGTTCGTCCCGGCCGGGGCGTCGGCGGGTTCGGCGATCACGACTCGTGGGCCTCGTGCCAGCGCCCGAACGTCGCGAGGTCCTTGTCGCCGCGGCCCGACAGCCCGATCAGCACGGCCGCCTCTTCGGGCCAATCGGCTCCCGCGCCTTCCGTTCCGGCGAGGATCCGCGGCAGCGTCGCGAGCGCGTGGGCCGATTCCAGGGCGGGCAGGATCCCCTCCGTCCGCGCGAGCCAGCGCATCGCCTCGAACGCCTCGCTGTCGGTCGCGGCCGAGATCTCCAGACGTCCGGCAGCGGCGAGCGCTGAGATCTGCGGCCCGACGCCCGGGTAGTCCAGCCCGGCCGACGCCGAGTGCGCCTCAGTCACCTGGCCGTCCCGGTCCTGCAGCATCATCGAGCGGGCCCCGTGCAGGATGCCGGGCGTCCCTCCGGCCAGCGCGGCCGCGTGCCGACCGGTCTCGACGCCTTCACCTGCGGCCTCGGCGACCGCGATCCGGACCGATGGCTCGCCGATGAACCGATCGAGCAACCCGATCGCGTTCGAGCCGCCGCCGACGCAGGCAAGGGCGAGGTCCGGCAGCCGGCCCTCCACCTCGACGAATTGCGCAGCCGCCTCGTCGCCGATCCGGCGCTGGAGGTCGCGGACGATCGTCGGGTAGGGGTGCGGCCCCATCGCCGAGCCGAGAACGTAATGGGTCGTCTCGACGTTCGTGACCCAGTCCCGCATCGCCTCGTTGATCGCGTCCTTGAGGGTCGCGCTGCCAGAGGTGACCGGTCGGACCTCCGTCCCGAGCGCCCGCATCCGGAGCACATTCGGCTGCTGCCGCTCGATGTCCTCGGCGCCCATGTAGACGACGCACGGCAGACCGAGGAGTGCGCAGGCGGTGGCGGTCGCGACCCCGTGCTGGCCGGCGCCGGTCTCGGCGATCACCCGGGTCTTGCCCAGCCGGCGGGTGAGGAGCGCCTGACCGAGGGCGTTGTTGATCTTGTGGGCGCCGGTGTGGGCGAGGTCCTCGCGCTTGAGGTGGATCCGGAGCCGGTGTGGCAGGCGCGTGCGACCGTCCAACGCGATTGCTCGCTCGAGTGTCTCGTACGCCAGGCGATCCGCCCGATAGAGGGCGGTGGGGCGACCGGCGTACCGCTGGAGCAGCTCGCGCAGGTCCGACCAGAACCGCGGGTCGTGGCGGAGCGCCGCGTACGCATCCTCGAGCTGGCGGAGCGCCGACATGAGGGTCTCCGGGACGTAGCGCCCCCCGAACTCGCGCTCGATGCCCCAGCGGCCGTCGTCGTCGGCCTCGAGCAGCCGCGGATGGACGGGGGTCGGACGGACGGCGAGATTCGGCCGGTCGGCGCGGGCCGCGCGGGCTCGCTTCACGAAGAGGGCCACCTTGAGGAGGTCCTTGCGCGGGCGCTCATCTCCCGCACGCGGCCGCTCGACGCCGGAAGCAACGTCGACGCCGACCGCCGGAGTCGCGCGGATCGCCACGCCGACCGTCGCCGGATTCAGGCCGCCCGCGAGCACCACGGGTATCTCGCGGGCAACCGCGGCGGCGAGTGTCGGCGCGGCGCGGGTGCCGGTGCCACCCGGGTGGCGACCGCCGGCGGTGTCGAGCAACAGCCTCGCGGCGCCGGCCGCCAGGTACTCGCGACCCAATTCCACGACGGGCTTCGCGGCCAGGGCGACGTCCGATGGCTCGTTGCTTGGCAAGTGGATGACCTTCCAGGCCGGGCGGCCGACCGCGGCGATCGAGGCCTGTTGCTCGCTCCCCGACAACTGGACGGCATCAGGATCGAGAGCCGCGACGATCTCGCGGATCCGGTCCTCGCCCGCGTCCGCGGTGATAGCCACGATCTGCGGCGTGGCGTCGGCGGGGGCCAGGGCCCGGGCGACGCGTCGCAACTCGATCGCCTCGTCGAGCGAGAGCGCTCGCGGCGTTCCCGGCACCAGGTTGAGCCCGATCGCGTCGGCGCCGGCGCGGATCGCTGCGAGGATCCCGTCGGCGTCGGTGACGCCGCAGATCTTCACGAACGGAGTCGCGGCCAAGTTGGCAGGATCGCGCGGCGGACGGCCGGCCGACACAAACGCTCGAACCGCGGCGGCCGGGTCGGCGGAGCGGACGAGGGCCTCACCGACGAGCGCGGCGTCGAACCCGACGGCCCGCCAGGCGGCTACCGTCGCGGCGTCGCGGACTCCGGACTCGCCGACCACGAGCCGATCGTCCGGGACGAGTGCCCGCAGGCGGACGGCCCGCTCGGTGTCGACGTCGAGAGTCCGCAGGTCGCGATTGTTCAAGCCGATGATGCGGGCGCCGGTCGCGAGCGCTCGCTCGAGCTCCTTCTCGTCATGGGCCTCGACGAGCGGCTCGAGCCCGATCTCGATCGCCCGCTCGACGAGCCGGGCGAGCCGCTTTGCCGGATGGAGCACCGCGAGGAGCAGCACGAGGTCCGCGCCGGCCGCCCGGAGATGGGGCAGCTGGATCGGCTCGACGACGAACTCCTTGGCCAGGACGGGGATCGAGACCGCGGCCCTGACCGCGCGGAGGTCGTCGATGGAGCCGCCGAACCAGTGCGGCTCGCACAGGACGGAGATCGCGATGGCGCCACCGGCCTCGTACGAGCGAGCCCGGGCGACGATGTCCTCGTCCCGGTCCGCAATGTCGCCGGCCGATGGTGAGCGCCGCTTGATCTCGGCGATGACGTGAAGGCCAGGGGCGGCAAGCCGATCGAGGATCGGCCGCGGCGGGCGGCGTCTCGGCCGCGATCGCGAGGTGATCGTCGAGGGTCAGGCGGGCCATCTCGTCGCGGATGTCGGCGCGACGACGCTCGGCGATCTCAGCGACGATGTTGGGCTTGCGGCGTGACCGTGCGGGCGCCGCCGATTTGTCGGCCGGGCCCGGCCGCTCGAGGATCGTCATGCCGGCGCCCCCTCGGCTTCGGTCTCCGACCTGAGGACCTCGGCATCGCGACGCTCGGCACGCAGACGATCGAGCAGCTCCGACCCAAGCCCGGCATCGATCGTCAACCCCGCCCGGTCGATCCCTGCTTCCAGCGAATCGACGGCACCGGCGACGAGCAGCGCGGCTCCGGCGTTGAGGAGCACGACGTCGCGCCTCGCCCCGGGCTCCCCCCGCAGCACGGACTCCGTGATCCGGGCGTTGTCGGCAGCGGATCCGCCGGCCAGCTTGGCCGTCGATGTGCGCCGCAGGCCGAGCGCCGCAGCGTCCACGATCTGTCGCTCGATGCCGTTCGGCGTCACGTCGTACAGAACGCCGGAGCCGTCGAGCGGCAGCTCGTCGACGCCATCGCCGTGAATGACAAAGGTCCGCTCGGTCCCGAGGAGCCGAGCGACCTCGGCGATCCGGGCCGCGGCACCCGCGTCGCCGACGCCGAGCAGCTGGCGCGTCGTCCCGGCCGGGTTCGTGAGGGGGCCCAGAAGGTTGAATGCCGTCCGGACACCGATCTCCCGGCGGGTCGGGCCCGCGTGCTTCATCGCCGGATGGAAGCCCGGGGCGAACAGGAAGGCGAAGCCGGAGTCGCGCAGCGCCTCGCCGGCCGACGCGGCGTCGTGGTCGATCCGGACGCCCAGCGCGTCGAGGACGTCCGCGGATCCGGACGCCGAGGTGATCGCCCGGTTGCCGTGCTTCGCCACCGGCACCCCCGCCGCGGCGACGACGAGCGCGGAGGTCGTCGAGATGTTGAACGTGCCGCTGCCGTCCCCGCCCGTGCCGACGACGTCGATCGCGCCGGCGGGCGCGTCGACCTGGACGACCCGCTCGCGCATCGCCGCGGCGAAGCCCGCCAGCTCCTCGACGGTTTCGCCGCGCATCCGCAGGGCGACGAGCAGGGCTGCCAGCTGGGAGGGCGTCGCCTCGCCGTCCATCACGGAGCCCATCGCCGCGCGGGCTTCATCCATTGTCAGGACCCGGCCGTCGATGACCGCGGCGAGAGCCGACCGGACCTGCTCGCTCACGGGATCGTCTCCGCGAGCCCGGCCGTCGCGAACGAGCCGGATGCGGCGTCGAGCCGAGATGCTTCCCCTTCGCCTGCCTGCCTGAGGAAGTTGGCGAGGAGGTGCGGCCCCTCTGGAGTGAGCACTGACTCCGGATGGAACTGGACGCCCTCGAGCGGCAGCGATACGTGGCGGATGCCCATGACGACACGGTCCACCTCGCTCATCGCCGTAACGCGCAGCTCCTCGGGGAGCGTCGCGATGTCGACGGCCAGCGAGTGATAGCGGGCGGCCATGAACGAAGGCGGCATCCCGGCGAGCAACCCGGCACCGTCGTGGGTCACCTCGGAGGCCTCGCCGTGGACGAGGGTCGGGGCGCGGACGATGGATGCCCCGAACGCGACGGCCATCGACTGCATCCCGAGACACACGCCGAGCAGCGGGATCTCGCGCTCTCGAGCGACCTCGATCGTCGCGACCGATACCCCGGCCGACGTCGGGTCGCCGGGGCCGGGCGAGATGACGATGCCGCGGAGGTCCGCATCGGGGTCGGCGGCGAGCGCTTCGACCCCGGCCCGGTCGATCGCATCGTTACGGACGACCCGGACATCGGCGCCGGCTGCCTGGAGCGCCTGGACCAGGTTGAACGTGAACGAATTGTAGTTGTCGACGACGAGGATCACGGGACGGGCTCCATCGCCGGCTCGGTCGACCGCGGGGCTTCCGGCGTGCCGGCCGCGAGCTCGATCGCCCGACGGAGCGCCGCGGCCTTGTGCTCGGTCTCCTCGAATTCCTTCTCGGGAACGCTGCCCGCGACGATCCCGGCACCTGTGTGGACGTGGGCCTGGCCGGCCCGCAGAACGGCGCTTCGGATCGTGATCGCCGTGTCGAGATTGCCGTCGTAGCCGACATAGCCGACCGCGCCGCCATACAGACCACGCCGCTCGCCTTCAGCCGCCGCGATCAGCTGCATCGCCCGGACCTTGGGAGCGCCCGAGAGGGTCCCTGCCGGGAACACCGCCCGAAGCGCATCGAGCGCATCGAGCTCCGGCTTGAGGCGGCCCTCGACGTGCGACACGAGGTGGAGGACGTGGCTGTAGCGCTCGACCTCCATGTACTTGCTGACGGTCACCGTGCCGGCCCGCGACACCCGGCCCAGGTCGTTCCGGCCGAGGTCGACGAGCATGATGTGCTCGGCTCGTTCCTTCGGGTCGCGCTGGAGCTGTTCAGCGAGGATACGGTCCTCCGCGTCGCTCGTCCCACGCGGTCGCGTCCCCGCGATCGGGTGAGTCGTGAGCTTGTCGCCCTCGACCTGGAGGAGAAGCTCCGGGCTCGCCCCGACGACCTCGAACGTAGGCGTCCGGACGAAGAAGAGGTACGGGCTCGGATTGACGCGGCGGAGGGCGCGGTAGAGGGCGACCCCGTCGAGCGGCTGGCCCGTTGCCGGATCGGCCGGCAGGTCGAACGTCTGGCGCCGGGCCAGAACGACCTGGATCGCCTCGCCTGAGGCGATTGCGTGCTTCGCGACTTCAACGGCATGGATGTACGCGTCACGCCCGAGGCTCGTGTCGATCCTGTCGTCGTGGAGGCTGGCCGCCGGGGGCACGGGGTGAGCCCCGGCTCCCCCGCCCATCTCGACGGCACTGGGTCGTGCCGTCCGCTCGAGCGCCTCGAAGATCGCCGCTTCGGCGATCCGGTAGCGGCCCTCGAGGTCGGGCGTCTCGGTATGGAGCGAGGCGATGGCCGAAAGCGTATGGGTGAGGTGGTCGAAGACGAGGACGAGGTCTGTCTCGATGAACGCTGCCGTCGGCGTGCCGACCGGGTCGCGATCTGGGAGCGGGACGCTGGGCTCGAAAAGCGAAACTGCGTCGTACGCGAGGGCGCCGACTGCGCCGCCCGTGAAACGGGGCATGCCATCGGTCGGCTGGACGCGGCGGCGCGGCACGAACGCCCGGATTGCGTCGAGCGGGTCAGGGGCCTCCGCCGCGTCGACCGGCAGATCCGGCGAGTACTCACTGACCGTGACGGGTCGCGTAAGCGTCCGCGAAACGCCGTCGCGGACCTCGAGCAGGCGCCGCGGCCCTACGCCGAGGAAGCTGTACCGCCCGAGCCGCTCGCCCCCTTCGACCGATTCGAGGAGGTAGGCCGGGGTCGATCCGTCGTCGAGCCGCAGGAACGCACCGATCGGCGTCTCGAGGTCGGCCGGCCGCGTGGCGCGCAGCAGGAGCGTGTCGGCGTTGGCCGAGAGGCGCTTCGCCTCGGTCAGGCTGAGCGGATCGGTTGTCGTCATGTCGTGGCCTCCGCGCGGCCCGTCCGCGCCGGGAATCAAGAACGACCGTTCGTCCAGGGACGAAAGGTCGTGCCTTCCGCGGTGCCACCCTCATTCGGCGATGCCGCACTCCGTGACCGACGGGCGGAACGTTCCGCCGATCGGCGCTGCCCTGTAACGCTGGCGCTCTGCGCCGGAGCCTACTTCGCGACGGCGACCCGTCGAGGTTCGGTCCGGAGGCTCCCGGGTCCATTCACCGCCGTCGCCGCTCCGGTTTCCACCAGCCACCGGATCTCTCTGCCGACGCGCGACGGGTACTCGTCCCGTTCATAGCCCGTTCTTCGCGATGTCCGCGGAGTCTAGGGTTCGCGCTCCGGGGCGTCAAGGTCGCCGGAGGCCCGCGGCGAATAGCCAGTGCAGGCGAGCACGGGCAGCCTCGGATAGCGGGGAAAGCGCGGATCCGTTCTCGACAGCTCGCACAGGAGGAACCGCGAACCGCGCCCCGACGTGATCGGGCGGGCATGACGGCAAGTGTCGCAGAGACCGATTGGGGGCGGGCCTGGGCGCATCGCCTCACGGTACCGCGAGGCGCCCGACCCTCAGTGCGCCTCGGAGCCGGCCGCTCGGCGCTTGCGGACCCCGACGCCGCCGAGCCAACGCCGAACCATCGGCAGCCAGAGGAGGCCGAAGGCCGACTGGGCAAGGACGGCGAGGAGCAAGAGCAAGCCCGGCACGCTCAGGACCAGGGCCGGCACGGCCCATTCCAGGAAGGCATCGAAACCGACGACGTCAACGTCGACGAGGCCATCGATCGGGCCGAGCCCGCTGAAGCCGACGGTGAACCCGCCCCCGCCACCGGGCGGGACTCCGCCAACCGATCCCGGACCTCCGATCGAGCCAGACGGATTGGTACCCGGGCCAGGTGTCGACGATGCGTCGCTCGAACCTCCCGGTCCCGGATTCGAGCCGGGGCTCGCGGATGCCGAGGACGAGGACGACGGTGTCGCCGACGGGTTGGCACCGGGAGAACCGCCGGGTCCGATGCTCGGCGTCGGGGCGGCGCTCGCGCCGGGCAGCGGCGGCACCGATACGGACGGAAGCGGAAGGGTGGGCAGGGGTAGCGTCGGCAGGGGTAGCGTCGGCAGCGGCAGCGTCGGCAGCGGGAGCGTCGGCAGCGGGAGCGTCGGGAGCGGGAGCGTCGGGAGCGGGTTAGGTGTCGGCGTCGGCGTGGGCCTCGGGGTCGGGGCCGGCGTTGGGGGTGGCGTGGGAGCGGGAGTCGGTGGTGGCGTTGGTGGAGGAGTCGGTGTCGGCGTCGCGGCCGGAGCACTGACGTTGATCGTTACGGTCCTGGTCGGCGACGAGGCAAGCCCGTCGGAAGCCCGGTAGGTGAACGTCCGGGGACCGGTGAACGACCCGCCCGACGTGAAGGTGAAGCTGCCGTTCGAGTTCAGGTCCAGGGAACCGTTGCCGCCGCCATCGACAAGGTTGGCCGACAGGGCGTCCCCGTCGGCGTCGCCATCGTTGCCGAGGACACCAGCCGCCGGAACGGACAACGTCACGCCGGTGGTCGCGCTGTAGGTGTCATTGGCGGCCGTGGGCGCGGCGTTCGTGATCGTGATCGTCACGGTTGTGCCGAGGCCGAGGAGGCCGCTCGGACGGTACCGGAACACGTCGGTCCCGAGATAGCCGGCGTCGGGCTCGTAGGTGAAGCTGCCGTCCGAGTTCAGGTCCACGGTCCCGTGGGTCGGGTTGGCGGTGAGGATCGCCGTCGTGCTGCCCAACAGATCCAGATCGTTCTTCAGCACCCCGGGTGCGGGGACGAACGTCGGCCGGTCGTGCTTCATGGAATACGCGTCGGGGACGGCGATCGGGAGCAACGGCGGCAGGAGTCCCGCCCGCGCGATCGATGGGGCAGAAACGGACACGACGACGACCGCGGCGGCGGCCAGGGTCAGGGCCTGGAGGATCGCTGCGCCGCGGCGAGGGCCCCGCCGGCTTCGCGTCATGCGACGCGCCTCGGGGTCCAGAGGGCGATGGCAGGAACGTCGGCCCCTGGCAGCGGCGCGTCGGCCGCTGTCTCGATCCCCTCGACGAACACCTTGACGAGGTTCTCGTCGAGCTGTGTGCCGGCAGCATCCTCGAGCCTCGTGAGCGCCTCGCGGAGGTCGAGTGCCTTGCGGTACGGGCGGGTCGTCGTCATCGCCGAGAAGGTGTCGCCGACGGCAAGGATCCTGGCGATGAGCGGGATCCCCTCGCCCTCGAGCCGGTCCAGGTAGCCGTCCCCGTCCCACCGCTCGTGGTGGTGCCGAATGCCGGCGCGGACGACCTCGATGTCCGGGACGTCGCGGACGATCATGTCGCCGAGGGCCACGTGCTGCTTGACGATGTCGTACTCGGCGGCGGTCAACTTGCCGGGCTTCCGAAGGATCGGGTCCGGGATGCCGATCTTGCCGACGTCGTGGAGCAGGCCTGCGACGTGGATCGATTCGATTAGCTCGGGATCCAGGCCGAGCCGGCGGGCAAGGAAGACCCCGTACCGAGCGACGTCCTCGGAGTGGCGCTTCGTGTAGCGGTCCTTGGTATCGACCGCGAGGACGAGCCCGTGGAGAACGTCGAACCCGGACGTGACGGCTTCGCCGGCCTCGGAAGAACCGGCTACTCGGACGGTGTCGCCGCCGGAGGCTTTCGCCTCCTCAAGCGTGCTCGCCGCCGCCGCCAGCAGGAGTGTGACCGACGACCCGTGCTCCGGGTAGGTGCAAAGGCCGGCGCTGACCGTGACCGGCAGCCGCTCCGTCGCGTCGAACTGAAGGCTCAGATCGGCGAGGGCGGTCCGGAGGCGATCGACGGCGGGCTCCATCTCGACGACGGCAGCGGCGGGGGCGATGAATAGGAACTCGTCGGGGCCGTAACGACCCATCACGCCCGACTCGGGCAGGTGACGCCGAAGCTCCTCGACGACGGCCAGGAGGGCCTGGTCGCCGGCGCGATGGCCGTGGTTGTCGTTGAGCAATCGGAAATTGTCGATGTCGATAAGGGCGACCCCAAGCGGCGACCCATCCGCTCGTGCGCGCTCGATCTCGGCGGCCAGGTGCGCCACCAACGCTCCGTGATTGAGCGTGTCGGTGAGTGGATCGCGGCGGGTGGCCTCGACGAGCGCCGCCGTCTGGCGGGTCAGCCGGCCCTGCGCCGAGCGGAAGATGAGAAACAACAACATCGCGGCGATGATCGCGGCGGTCAGCGTGACCGCGACGATGTCCCGGCGGACGCGATCGAGCCGCTCGAGGACCGGTACGGCGTCCCGCCAGATCCCGATGACGGCGCGGACTTCGCCCTCGGTTTTGATGGGGAGGAACTCGCGGAGGATCGTGGGCGATCCGAGCTCGCCCGGCCCGGCGCCGGCCTCGGCCGACGCCACGATCGCCACGCTGGGCTGGCCCGATGCGGCACTCGCCGCGGCGCCTGGGTCCATCGCGATCCCAGCCAGCCCGGCTCCGCTGGCTGCGACGATCGTCCCGTCGAGACGGCGCAGCTCCACCCTGAGGATCTCTTCCGGGCGAATCAGGGCCGTCAGCTGCGCCTCGAGCCCGGCTCGCTCGCTCTCGCTCGGCCCGACTGCCGGATCGAGGTAATGCAGCTCCACGGACTCGTTCAGGATGGCGCGGACGGTGGCGGAATCGCTGGCAACGACGGTGTTCAGCGTGCCCGTCGAGAAGTGCAGCGAGACCATGACCGACTGGGCGGTCGCGGTGATCCCGATGATCCCGAGGAACACGCCGAAGACGAGGATGAGCAGCAGCGGGCGGCGCGTCCGCGGCTGGGAGCCGAACATGTTCCATCCACCTCGGTTGAGCGTCCCGGTAGGGAACGAGCGTAGGTACGGCTGGACCACGGCCCAATAGGTGAAACGTCCCGATGCTCATCCCCCACTAGGTGGTGCATCTGGGCATCGGGCCGCGCCCGGACCGGGTTCGCTGGTAGGATTCACCGCCTACGTCGGCTGATCCGTCCTGAGGAGCGCCCGTTCTCGCGGTGCCCGCGCGACATCGTCGATCCCCGCCCAAACCAGAACGCGAGCGAGCACCCCCAGATGACTGTGAACGCGATCACCGCCGAGGGCCTGGTCAAGGTCTATAAGTCCCGCAAGAGCGAGGTCCGGGCCCTTGACGGATTCGACCTCGAAGTGCCGCAGGGCACCGTCGTCGGGCTGCTCGGCCCGAACGGCGCCGGCAAGACGACGGCCGTCCGGATCCTGGCGACCCTCCTCAAGCCCGACGGGGGCAAGGCCACGGTTGCCGGTCATGACGTCGTCCGCGAGCCAGATGAAATTCGGAAGGTCATCGGCCTGTCAGGCCAATACGCCGCCGTCGATGAGAACCTCACCGGTAGCGAGAATCTGTGGCTGTTCGGCCGCCTGTACCAGCTGTCCTCGCCCGAGGCGAAGAAGCGCGCCGACGAGCTGCTCGAGGAGTTCGAGCTGGTCGACGCGCGCGATCGCGTGGTCAAGACCTACTCAGGTGGGATGCGACGGCGGCTGGACCTGGCCAGCGCGCTGATCGGGCGGCCGCGACTGCTCATCCTCGACGAGCCGACGACCGGTCTCGACCCGCGCAGCCGGCTCGGCATGTGGGACGTCATCCGGGGACTCGTCCGGGAGGGAGTGACCCTCCTGCTCACGACCCAATACCTCGAGGAGGCCGACGAGCTCGCCAACTCGATCGCGGTCGTCGACCACGGCAAGATCATCGCCCGTGGCACCGCCGACGAGCTCAAGGCCCAGGTCGGCGGCGAGCGGATCGAGGTGGTCATTCGCGACCGAACCTCGATCGGTATGGCCCGAGAGCTGCTCGCCCGTGACTGCGGCGAGGAACCGACCCTCGACGAGCACACCCGCAAGCTGACCGTTCCTGCCCATGGTGGCGCCCAGACCCTCGTCCAGATCGTCCGCGACCTGGACGAGGTGGGCATCCACATCGACGACATTGCCCTCCGCCGGCCCACCCTCGACGACGTCTTCCTGGCCTTGACCGGCCACGCGAGCGCCGAAGAGTTGGCCGAGGAGGCGGCGACCCTCGGGAGGACCGCATGACCGCCCAGCCCAGCACCGCGCCGCGTGGCGCCATCGGCCAGGCGATCGCAGACGGACTGCTGGTCGGCTGGCGCAATCTGAAGCGGATTCCCCGGATCCCGGAGCTGGCGATCTTCGCCATCCTCCAGTCGATCATGTTCGTGCTGCTCTTCGTCTTCGTGTTCGGCGGCGCCATCAACATCCCCGGAGGCGGCGACTACACGTCCTTCCTGATGCCCGGGATCTTCGCCCAGACGATCGTGTTCGCTGCGGCGACGACGGCGATCGGGATGACCGACGACGTCAACAAGGGGATCATCGATCGCTTCCGCTCGCTACCGATGTCGCGCTCAGCCGTCCTGACAGGCCGGACCTTCTCGGATGTCATCTACAACGCCGGGATCCTGGTCGTCCTGATGGCGACCGGCTTCGTCGTCGGCTGGCGGGTCGAGACCATTACGTCCCTCGTCGCCGGTTTTGCCCTCCTGCTGTTCTTCGCCTACGGGATGGCCTGGCTCGGCGTCTGGCTCGGTCTGAATGTGCCGACGGTCGAGGTGGCCCAACAAGTGATCTTTACGGTCCTCTTTCCGATCACCTTCATCTCGAACGTGTTCGTCCCGGCATCGACGCTGCCGACGTGGCTCCAGCCCATCGCCGAATGGAACCCGACCAGCACCCTGACCGCGGCCCTCCGCGAGATGTGGGGCAATCCCAGCCCGCCAGTTTCGGGCAGCCTCGCCTCGACCGAGCCCGCGCTAGTGACGATCATCTGGGTCATCGTGTTCATCGTGGTCTTCGCGCCGCTCGGGACCCGACGCTACCGCTCGATGAGCCGCTGATGAGCGAGGGCACCGAGCGAGGCGCCCGCCACCGATCCCGCCGCCCACCAGCTGCGGGGTCGCGGGCCGCCGACGCCGCCGACGCCGCAGCGGCTGGTTCGGCTCCGGGCGGTCCGGTCGTCGACCGCAAGCCGGCCGAGCCCGGTCCGGCCAACGCCCGCTGGCGGGCGCTCCTCGACGAGGGCGGTCCGATCCTCGCCGACGGGGCGATGGGGACGATGCTCTTCGCTTCGGGCCTCCAGTTCGGCGATCCGCCGGAGGCCTGGAACGTCAGCCAGCCAGAGGTCGTCCGCCGGATCCACCGCGGCTATCTCGAAGCAGGCTCGCGGATCGTGATGACGAATACCTTCGGCGGGAACAGGCTGCGGCTCCGGCTCCATGGCCTCCACGAGCGGGTCGGCGAACTCAATCGCACCGCGGCAATCCTTCTTCGAGCCGAGGTCGACGCCGCCGGCGGCCATGCGCTCGTCGCCGGCGACATCGGTCCGACTGGCGAGATCATGGCGCCGCTCGGGACCCTATCGGACGAGGAGGCCACCGAGGTCTTCGCCGAGCAGACGGCGGCGCTCATCGCCGGCGGCGTGGACGTGATCTGGATCGAGACGATGTCGCACCTGTCCGAGATCAAGGCCGCGATCCAGGGCGTCCGCCAGGTTTCGGCCGGGATCCCGATCATCGCGACGATGACCTTCGATACGCGCGGCCACACGATGATGGGCGTGTCACCCGAACAGGCTGTCGCCTCGCTCGCGGCGTGGGGCGCCGATGCGATCGGCGGCAACTGCGGCAACGGGCCGGACGAGTTGTTGCCGGTTATCGAGCGCATGCACGCCGCGGCTCCGGACATCACGCTCGTGGCGAAGTCCAACGCCGGGATTCCCGAGCTGGTCGATCTTCGCGCCGTCTACCGGGCCGATCCCGCCACAATGGCGGAGGCCGGGCTCGCATTCCAGGCGGCCGGCGCGCGGATCATCGGGGCGTGCTGCGGGAGCACGCCCGCTCACCTCAAGGCGATGGCGGAGGCGCTGGCCGTTCCTCGCTGATCGGCAGGCGTTCACCTGCTTCGATCCGCGTCGCGAGGCGATTCTCGGCCGGGGTCAGCGGGCATGAGAACTTCGGCGCGTAAACACACGACGGGTGATAGGCGAGGTTGAAGTCGATCGCGTACGTGCCGTCGTCGTCGGGCTCGAGATCGAGATAACGTCCGGCGCCGTAGGTCTCGCGCCCGCTCGTCTCGTCGAGGAACGGGACGAAGAGCGAGTCGCCCCGACCACCGTCGAGTTGATACGCGGTCAGGCGTCGCGGCTCGCCGCCGAGCTCGAAGCTGAACGTGCCGGCGCGATGGGCCGGCCGCAGCTTGCCGTCCGACGTCGGGATCTCGAAGCTCGACGGCTCGTCCCCAGCGTACGGCTCCAGCTGAAGCCCCTCGACGACGAGGTCTTCGTCGATCGGGTAGTAGGGCAGGCCATTGAATGCCGGCCGCTCGTCCTCGGGGATCGGGCTATCCGATGACGACTTGAAGAACTCGTCCTTCTCCGCGCGGTAGCCGCCGATCGCGGCCTGGTACGAGTGCTCGTGGTGAGCGTGGGGGTCGTGGGCGGACGCCATTGCAGCTCCAATCGTTGGCGGAGAGGGTGGGATTCGAACCCACGGATCTTTCGATCAACGGTTTTCAAGACCGCCGCATTCGACCGCTCTGCCACCTCTCCGGGACGCAGGATAGCGCGGCCAGAGGGGTTGACCCGTGCAGGCGGCGCTCGGCGCATCAGCCCAGGTCGTGGACCATCCAGACGTTTTCATCGTGGTCCACCCCTTCGTCGCGATCACGGTCGATGACGAGCGGCTGGATCAGTGGGGCGAGTCCGCCTTCTCGACGACGACAGTGCCGGCGATGAGATCGTGCCAGCCGCGGCGCCGGGCGTCGATGAAGATCCAGACGTATCCGAGGTAGAAGACGACTGCCGAGATGATCATGCCGAGCATGCGCACGAACGCCTGGGCGCCGGAGATCTTCCCGCCGTCGCTGTCACGGACGACATGCAGGTGGAACGGCCGCATCCCCGGCGTTTGGCCGGTCTTTGCCCAGAAGTACGGGAAATAGCCGAACGACACGACCAGGACAGCGATGACGTAAGCGAGCGTGCCAAGGCCGGCGATGGCCACCGAAGCGCCGCTGGCGCCGTTAGTCCGCCCGACGGCCACGAGCACGACTCCCAGAGCGATCGTCATCAAGATCAGGATCGCCGTCGTGATGAAGGCGTCGATGATGTAGGCAAGGAGCCGGCCACCATGCGGGGCGAACTTGACGCCGGGTGCCGGCCCGACTTCCTCGGTCGGGGCCTCCCAGGAGACGATGGGCGTCGTCCGCTGCTCGGGCGGCGCTGACGCGAAGCCCGGTGCCGACGCCGGGTCCGGTGCCGGCACGGGCCCCGGATCGGACGGCGCGGCGCCTGGTGGCGGCGCGTCGCCCGGATCGGACGGTGTCGTCATCCTGGTCCCTCCTCGGTCCAGCCTCCTTCAGGCCGGGGCGGCGATCGTATCCCGCCCGAGGTACGGGCGGAGAACGTCCGGGACCATGATGCTCCCATCGGGCTGCTGGTGGGTCTCGAGGATCGCGGCAACCGTTCGTGGGAGGGCCAAACCGGAGCCATTGAGGGTGTGGACGAGCTCTGGCTTCGCGCCAGGCTGCGGGCGGTAGCGAATCGCCATCCGGCGCGACTGGTAGTCACGCATGTTCGAGCACGAGCTGACCTCGAGCCAGCGCTCGACGCCGGGCGCCCACACCTCCAAGTCGTACTTCTTGGCCTGGACGAACCCAAGTTCGCGGGTCGCCATGAGCAGCACGCGGTAGGCAAGCCCGAGGCGCTGGAGGAGGATCTCGGCCCGCTCGGTCATCCATTCGAGCGCAGCCTCCGACTCCACGGGCCGCTCGAACAGCACCATCTCGACCTTGTCGAACTGGTGGACCCGCAGGATGCCCCGCGTGTCCTTGCCCGCGGCGCCCGCCTCGCGTCGGAAGCACGGCGAGTAGGCGGCGTAGCGGACGGGAAGAACGCCCGCGTCGAGGATCTCGTCGCGATGGAGGTTCGTGACCGGGACCTCGGCGGTCGGGACCAGGTAGAGCTCGTCGCGAGTGACGACGTACATCTGGTCTTCCTTGTCGGGAATCTGGCCTGTGCCGGTCGCGGAGGCGGCGTTGACGACGGCCGGCGGCCAGATCTCGGTCATGCCGTTCTCGCGGGTATGGACGTCGAGGCACCAGTTGATGATGGCGCGCTGGAGGGCGGAGCCGGCACCCTTGTAGACCGGGAAGCCCGATCCGGCGATCTTCGCGCCGCGAGGGTTGTCGATGATGTCGAGAGCTTCGGCGAGCTCCCAATGGGGCTTGCGGGTCCAGGTCTCGCCGCCAGGTGTCGCGTCGGCGCCGACTTCGCCCTCGAGCGGCTGTTCGACGGGAAGCAGCTCGCCCCAGGTCCGGACCGTGATGTTTGCCTCTTCGCCACCGATCGGCACGTCGAGATCGGCTGGGTTGGGAATTCGGAGCATCAGCTCCTCGACCTCGGCCTCTACGGTCGCGAGATGTGCATCGATCGCGGCGATCCGCTCCCCCGCCGCGGTTGACGCGGCCTTGAGGTCCGCGACCTCCGGGCCGTTCGGTGACGCGCCGCCCTTGATCGCCTCGCCGATCTGCTTCGAGGCCGCGTTGCGCTCAGCCTTAAGCGCGTCGCCCTCGCCAAGGAGCGCACGCCGGCGGGCATCCAGTTCGAGCGCCCGATCGATGACCGTCGGGTCCTCGCCCTTGTCGATCGCCCCCTTTCGGACGGCATCGGCATCCTCGCGCAGGCGCTGCAGCCCGACGCTCACGGGACCCCTCCGACCGCAGTCGCGGCGGCCTCGCGCAGTCGTGACACGACGAATTGCCGATCGAGGCTGGCCAGGAGCCAGCCGGCTCGCGGCCCATTCGTGCGGCCGAGGAACGCGAGATAGAGGGCGCTGAAGGCGGCCTTCGGCTCGAGGCCGAGACCGGTCGCGGTCGCGAAGATCGCGTCCTGCCACGCGTCCCCTGCTTCGGGTTGCCGCGCAACGACGGCATCCGCGAGACCTGCCAGGTAGGCCCGCTGGCTGTCGTCCAGGGCAGCGGCCTCATCCGGCAGCGCGTCCCGCCTGATCGTCAATCGGGCCCGCTCGGACGCGTACGTCGCCAACCAGCGATGTGCCGCCCCGATCCGCTGCTCGAGGATCTTTCGCTCACGATCACTCAGCGGACTCCCCTTCTCCGCTTCGATTCTCGCCGCGACGTCGACGTTCGGGATCTGGACGAGGAGGGCCAGGTGGCCGAAGGCCGGCCGGAAAAGGGCGGCCTTCGCTGCGACGTCCGCGTCCGGGTCAAGGAGCGAGTAGCGGAACGTCGCGTCATAGCCTGGCGCGATCTCGCCTTTGACCTCACGCCCAGCGGTGGCCGCGGCGAAGCGGTCGAACTCGTCGTAGAGCCGCGGGACGGCGTCGGTGCCGTCCGGGTCGAAATCGACCGCATGGTTTGGTTTCGGGCGAAGGAAGAAGAAGCGGAGCTGCTCGGGGAGGATGACCTCGGCGATCTCGTGAGCGGCAGCGCCGCGACCCTTCGAGGTCGACATCTTCTTGCCGCCGATGTTGACGAACTCGTACGGGACGTTGAGCGGCGGCTCGCGCTCGAACACCTCGCGGGCGATCGCGTCGGAGCGGTCGCGCGAACCACCCGCGGTCGAGAGGTCCTTGCCCGACGGCTCGATCGTCACGCCGAACAGGCTCCACTGGGCGGCCCATTCGAGGTTCCAGGGCAGCTTGGCGCGGCCACCGAACGGCGACGTCCAGCCCGTGTAGCCACAGCCGGTCGCCCAGTCGACGAGGTTCGGCCGGCACTGGTAGGCGACTCGCTCGCCGTCCCAGCCGGTCACGATCGTCGTCCCGATCTTGCCGCAGTTCTCGCAGATGACGCTGAGGGGATGCCACGTGTCGGGATGCTGGACATTGGCCACCCGCCGATAGATGTCGCGCACGACGGCGGCCTTGTTGAGGGCCGTCCGGATGAACGGGTCCATCTCGCCTGTTGGGTAGATCTCGCTCATCCAGTAGTAGCGATCGGGCCGGATTCCGAGGCCCGCGAAGATGTCAATGAACACCTTTGCGTGGTGCCTGGCGTACGACGCGTGGCCGTCGGACTCCTGGTCCGGGATGTGAGCGAGGGGCTTGCCCATCGCGTCGGCGACAGCGTCAGGCGTCAGGAGTGCCTGGGCATCCATCGGATCCATGTCGTCAACGCCGTAGAGATAGGTGATCTCGAGGCCGCGGGCACGCATGGCGCGGACGATGACGTCGAGGAGGACCGGACCACGCAGGCTGCCGACGTGGACGGTGCCCGACGGTGTCTTCGAGTCGTTGATGACCTGCGGCCCGCTGACACTCTGGGCGAGTTCGTCGGCCCAGTCCATTGCGCCTCCGGGGACGCGGCGCCTCGCCGCGACTAGCTTATGGCGACGATTTTGTAGGTGAAGTCGCCTGCGGGAACCTTGACGAGGACCTTCTCGCCCTTCTTCTTGCCCAGCAGGGCCCGCCCGACGGGGCTCTCGTTCGAGATCCGGCCCTCGGTCGGCTTGGCCTCCGTCGACCCGACGATCGTGAACGACTCCTTGCCGTCGTCGCTCTCGACGGCCACGGTCGACCCGATCTGGACGTGGTCGGTCGAGTGGTTCTCGTCGATGATGGTCGCGTTCTTGATCAGCGCCTGGAGTGTCTGGATCCGACCTTCGACGAACGCCTGCTCATTCTTGGCGTCTTCGTATTCGGCGTTCTCGGACAGATCGCCGTGTTCCTTGGCGTCGTGGATCCGCTGGGCGACCTCTGGCCGCTTGACGCTCGTCATGTCCTCGAGCTCGGCGCGGAGCTTCTCGAGGCCTTCTTTTGACAGGTAGGTGGGCTTGTTGTTCACGTGTGCGCCCCCTTCGGGACCAGTCGTGGATTCGACGGGTCATAGGGTCGAGATAAAGGAAAGAACTCCAGGTTCCGCGCGTGGGTTCGCGCGCCTGAAGTTCGACCGGCCGATAGCCTAGCGCGCGACGCTCAGAGTGTCAAAAAGGCAGAGGTACCAGTTGCACTGTGTCCACGCCCAGCCGGATTCTCGCCGGGCGAGCACATGCGACGAGCTGGGCGCGTGATCTGGCCCTGAATGGACGTTTGGCTCCTCCCAAGTGCAGGAATCGACCGAATTGGCCCGATTCGGCCCGGATTTGGCCCGATCCGGCCCCCCGGGGACACGTCGAACACGTCGCATGTGCTAGTGGGACGAGAATCGGGCCGGCGCGGGGCACCCCAGGCCGCTAGCGGTCCTCCAGCGCCGCACTGTTGCCGAAGGTCGGTTGCGGTCCGGTCCCGGGAGCTGCCCACCGTGCGGCGTTGACAATCACCCGCTGGACCTCCGCCTGGTGGTAGGTCGGGTACGTCTCGTGCCCGGGTCGGAAGTAGAAGATCCGGCCGCGTCCCCGGACGTAGGTTGCGCCCGAACGAAACACCTCGCCACCGCTGAACCAGCTGATGAACACAACTGCGTCGGGCGTCGGAATGTCGAAGAATTCGCCGTACATCTCCTCGCGCTCGATCTCGAAATACTCGGCGAGCCCAGCCGCGATCGGGTGGTCCGGCGCGACCACCCACAGTCGCTCGCGATCGTCCGCCTCCCGCCACTTCAGCCTGCAGCTGGTGCCCATGAGGCGTCTGAACGGTCGGCTGTAGTGCGCCGAATGCAGGGCGACGAAGCCCATCCCATCGAGAACACGGGCCTCCACGCGGTCGACGTTCGCGTCGCTCACCTCGTCGTGGGCCAGGTGGCCCCACCAGACGAGCACGTCGGCCCAGTCGAGGTCGGCAAGGCCCTGTCCTGGCTCGTCGAGCGTCCCCGTCCTGACGTCGAGGCCGGCGTTACCCAAGGCGATGGCGATCGTTCCGTGGATCCCGTCGGGGTAGATCGCCGCAACGTCCGGGTTTCGGCGCTCGTGGCGGTGCTCGTTCCAGACGAGAACTCGGATCGATTCGGTCATCGAACGTCCTCCGGAAGGTCGGCCATCAGTTCCGAGATCGCCACGCGGCGTCGCTCCGTCGCGGATCGAATCGCCGCGATCGTGAGAGCGAGCGTCGGGAGGTTGCGACGTCCAGACGTTTCCGGCTCGGAGCCGGACCGGACGGCCTCAACGAATGCGGCGAGCGTACCGGCCCGGTCGACAGCTGCCAGCTTTGGCAAGGCAATCGGGCGTGCGGCGCCGCTGGCCGTCAGAAGACGAAGCGTGTCCGGCGCGGTGGTATCAGTGCGACTCGCCCACTCCAGGGCTCCGGCGTCACCCTCCAGCCGCCACTCGCCGCCCCACGGTGTCTGGCGCCCCCGACTGATCCAGCTGCCGCGGTAGCTGGCCGGGACATCGCCTTCGAACGAGATCAGCCCGAATGCTGCCGGCGGGTCTCGATAACCGCTTGACGGGGGGTTGATCGACATCATCTCGACCCACACTGGCTCGCGTCGAAGGACGAGGCGGAGCAGGTCGAACTGGTGGATCGCCATGTCGGCGAGGAGCGGCTGGGGCACGTTGTGATGCTGCCTCGCCCACGCCGCACGTCGAATCGGGTGTCGCCGGAAGTCGACGGAGACGCTTGTCAGTGCACCGACCTCCCCGTCGGCCACGAGCTCGGCGGCCAGTCGCGGGGCTGGATGATGCCGGTAGTTCTGGCTGATCATGAGCGTCCGCCCAGCCGCGGCCGCCGCGCGGACGGCGCTCGCCGCCTCTTCGAGGCTCGGCGCAAACGGCTTCTCGAGCAGGACATGAAGGCCCGAACTGAGCGCCTGCAGCGCGAGCGGAACGTGGAACTGGATGGCGGTCGTTACGAGTGCTGCGTCTGCCTGCGTCGTGCGAAGCGCCGTCTCGACGTCCGGAAACACCCGGTTGGGCGGGGCGCCGGCGCGGATCGCCGCCGCGCGCGCCTCGACCGATGGATCGACGTAGCCGACGGCTTCGACCGCGGACTCCAACGCCGTGGTAGCCATCCATTGGCGGCCCCAACCGCCCATCCCGACCTGGATGAGGCGGAGCGGCCGGCGCCGGGCCTTCACGATCACTCCGCGAGACGAACGAGGCGGCGCTTGATCCGCTGGAGCGAGCCGCGGTCGGGGAAGGCCACGAAGAGCGTGTCGTCACCGGCGATCGACCCCGCGACCTCGGGCCAGCGCGCCCGGTCCAGGGCGGCGGCGATCGCGTGAGCCGATCCCGGGAGTGTCCGCATCACGAGCAGTAACCCGGCCTCGTGGAACTCGACCGGCAGATCGGCGAGGAGCTTGCGGAGCCGATCCTCACCGGAGGTTTCGGCCTCGATCAGCCGCGGCGGCAGGGCGTACGCCTGGGTGCCTTCGCGGCTGACCTTGATGAGTCCCAGCTCCGCGACGTCGCGGCTGATCGTCGCCTGGGTCGTCCGGAACCCGCGGTCGCGGAGCGCTCCGGCGAGCTCCTGCTGCGTCCGAATCGGGCGTTGGCCGACGAGGTCCCGGATCGCCCGCTGCCGAAGCTGCTTCATGACTTCCATCGGCATGCCCTCTAACCGAGCCAGGTCACGAGGACGACGGCCGCCAGGATCACCCGGTAAGCGACGAAGATGTCAGTCGAGCGAGTGCGCAGGTAGCGAAGCAGCCACCCAATGGCCAGGACCCCGGAGACGAACGCGGCTGCCATGCCGCCGAGCAACGGCGCCACATGGACGGCGAGGCCCGCCTCGCCCGTCACTACCCTGTACGTCTCGTACGCCGCGGCGGCGGCCGTGATCGGTGTGGCCATGAGGAACGAGAAGCGCGCCGCCGACTCCCGATCGAGCCCCGCGAACAGCCCAGCCGAGATCGAGATCCCCGAACGGCTGATCCCCGGCACGAGGGCGAGTGCCTGGGCGCCGCCGATCGCCAGCGCCTTGGGGAACGTCAGATCGACCGCCAGTAATCGGCGGGAGCCCTGGCGCTCGGCGAGCCACATGATGGCGCCGCCGACGACGAGCATCACGGTCACGAGGCCGACTTCCCGGAACCGCTCCTCGACGAGGTCGTTGAGAAGCAGGCCGAGGATGAGGGCCGGCACCGTCGCCACGGCGATGAGCCATGCGAGCCGGCGATCGGGATCGCTCTCGAACGAGCGGTCGCGGATGGTCGCGAGCCCGGCCGGGACGAGCCGCAGCCAGTCGGACCGGAAGTAAACGAGCAGCGCGGCCAGCGTCCCGATGTGGAGCATCACGCTGAAGGCCAGCGACGTGATGAAGGGATCATCCCAACCAGCCAGATACGGAACGATGATGAGGTGGCCGGACGATGAGACCGGCAGGAACTCGGTCAGTCCCTGCACGATTCCCATCACGATCGCCTGGCCGAATGTGTCCATCAGGGCGGCGGCCGCGCTCGGGCCTCAGCCCTACCGGATGAACAGTGGGGCGAGGACGAGGGTGATCGTGGCTAGCAGCTTGACCAGGACGTGTAGGGACGGTCCAGCGGTGTCCTTGAATGGGTCGCCGACGGTGTCACCGACGACCGCAGCGGCGTGGGCGTCGGAGCCCTTGCCGAGGACCACTCCCTGGTCGTCCTTGAGGTTGCCGGATTCGATGTACTTCTTGGCGTTGTCCCACGCCCCGCCGCCGTTGTTGAGCACCGTCGCGAGCATGACGCCCGCGATCGTGCCGACCATCAGCAGGCCGGCGACTGCCTCGGCGCCGAGAAGGAGCCCGACGATGATTGGCGTGGCGACGGCGACGACGCCCGGGGCGATCATCTCGCGCAGCGCGGCCTTGGTGGTGATGTCGACGACGCGCGCGTAGTCCGGGCGCTGGGTGTAGTCCATGATCCCGGGCATCTCGCGGAACTGGCGGCGGACCTCGACGATGATCGCCTGGGCCGTCGTCCCTACCGCGCGGATCGCAAGCGAGCTGAAGAAGTACACGAGCATCGCGCCGATGAGGCCCGCGATGAAGACTTCGACCTTGGCGAGGTCGACCGAGGTGAGCAGCTCGCCAGCGCGGTTCGTCTGGATGAGGTTGACCTTGTCGATATATGCGGAGAAGAGCAGGAACGCGGCCAGCGACGCCGACGCGATCGCGTATCCCTTGGTCAGCGCCTTCGTCGTGTTTCCGACCGCATCGAGGCGGTCTGTGATCTCGCGTGCGCCGGCCTCGGCTCGGCTGAACTCGGCGATGCCGCCGGCGTTGTCGGTGATCGGGCCGAACGTGTCCATAGCCAGGATGTAGGCGGTCGTCATGAGCATCGCCATCGTCGCGACAGCCGTCCCGAAGATGCCGCCCACGTCGCGGCCCGCCTCGTTCACGATGCCTGCCTGGCTCCCGAGCCAGTGGCTTGCGAAGAGCGCGATGCCGATGGTGATCGCGGTCACGAAGGTCGTCTCGAAGCCGACGGCCGTGCCCGAGATGATGTTCGTCGCCGGCCCCGTCTTGGACGCCTCGGCGATCTCGCGGACCGGACGGAAAGAGCCCGCCGTGTAGTACTGCGTGATGTAGACGAAGGCGACGCTCGTCGCGAGGCCAACGACACCCGCCCCGAAAAAGTAGAGCCAGACAGGCAGCCCCGAGGGGGCGTTGCCGTTCGTCTGGAGCATCACGTTCGTCACGAGGACCAGTGCGACGACCGACAGGATCGTCGTGACCCAGTAGCCGCGGTTCAGGATGTTCATCGGGTTCTCGTCTTCGCGGCCGCGGATGAAGAAGATCGCAACGATCGTCGACAGGAGGCCGAAGGCGCGGACGACGAGCGGGAAGAAGATCCAGGCCTCCGGGTTGGGCCAGCCCGCGGCGAGGGCGATCGTGTAGACACCGACGCCGAGGATCATCGCGCCGATGTTCTCGGCGGCGGTCGACTCGAACAGGTCCGCTCCGCGGCCGGCGCAGTCGCCGACGTTGTCGCCGACGAGGTCCGCCACGACGCCCGCGTTCCGGGGATCGTCCTCCGGTATGCCCTTCTCGACCTTGCCGACGAGATCTGAACCGACGTCAGCGGCCTTGGTGTAGATACCACCGCCGAGCTGGGCGAAAAGGGCTACGAACGACGCGCCGAAGCCGAAGCCGACGATGAGGAACGGCGCGTCGTGGGTCGCCTGGCCCCCCTCGAGGCCGCCGAAGAGGGTGAAAATGAAGTAGACGCCGAGGAGCGACAGGGAGACGACGAGGAAGCCCGAAACGGCTCCGCCGCGCATCGCCACCTGGACCGCCTCGACGAGGCTGCGGCGCGCGGCCGCGGCCGTTCGGACGTTCGCCTTGACGCTGATGTACATGCCGATGATGCCGGAGGCCATCGAGCAGGCCGCGCCTACGAGGAATGCCAGGCCGGTCCGCCAGCCCAGGGCAAGCCCGAAGACCTCCGTGTCCGCCACGTCCTCGGTCTCGAAGATCGTGATGACGGTGGCGATGACCACCGCCCCCACGATGGCCAGGATCCCGATCGTGGTGTACTGGCGCCGGATGAACGCGACCGCCCCTTCGAAGATCGTGCCGGCCACGTCCTCCATCTCCTTCGTGCCGGTGTCGCGCGACAGCACGTCCCGGGCGAGGTAGATCGCGAAGAGCACGGCGATGATGCCCGCCGGCAGAATGATCGACTGGAGTGCAGCGGCGGCATCCATCAGGGTCTGCGGGTCCTCCTCATGCGAGTCGCGCCCGAGGCATGGCCGCGCGCGAGGTCCGGCGCGGGTTCCGGGATCAACGACAGTTGGGCGGGGCGGCCTGGGCGACCGGTGCTGGGAGTTTTCAGGCCGCGGGCGAGTGTATCAAGGCGGAATCGACTGGGTCAAACACAGCCGCCGACGCGGTTATGCAACCGACCGGGCCGGCGGCTCACACGCTTCGACGGGCGGATTCCTCGCCTGCGGAGGACCGGGCCGCGGTCGGGGTCCCCACCACCTATACTGCCGAACTTGTGACCAGAAGACCCGCCCTTGGGTGTCTTTTCGAGATCGTCGAGACGCTCGTCCTGACACTCATCATTTTTTTTGTCATCCAGACCTTCATCGCCCAGCCGTACCAGATCCGCCAGCAGTCGATGGAGACGACGCTGGAACCCGATCAGTACGTCCTCGTCGACAAGCTGACGCCTCGCTTCGACACCTATAAGCGCGGCGACGTCGTGGTCTTCATGCCGCCCGACGGCTGGGCCCGCGACGACCCGCCGACCCCGTACATCAAGCGCGTCATCGGTATCGGCGGGGATACGATCGAAATCCGTGATGGCAAAGCGCTGGTCAACGGCATCGAGCTCAGTGAGCCGTATGTCTTCAAGGAGGACGACGGCTCCACCCAGGAGACCGAGGATCCGCTCCAGATGGAGAAATGGATCGTGCCCGAGGGCGAGTTGTTCCTCATGGGCGACCACCGCAAGATGTCGGCCGATTCGCGCGAGTTTGGCCCGGTCGAGGTCGACAAGGTGATCGGCCGCGCCTGGCTTCGTTACTGGCCGATCAACACCCTGTCGATCCTGCCAACGCCAGATCATCCGGAGCTTCAGTCGCCGGCGCCGTGAACCTCGCTCTCGCAGGCCTGGCCTGCGTCGTCGTGGCGGGGGCGGTTGTCGCGGTCTCAGCTCGCGAGGCCCGGGCCGCGCTGCTCGGGCTCCTGGTCGCGCTCCTGGGAGCGTCGCTCATCGCCGACCCGCTGCCGGGTCCGTTGCCGATCGCCGCGCGGCTCGCCTCCGCGCTTCTCGCCTGCCGGCTCATCGCCGTCGTGATCCGCGACCTCGACGAGCCGACGAGCGGCTCGCGGCTCGGCTGGCCGGTTGAGGCTCTCGCTGCAGCCGCCGCGGCGGTGATCGGCTTTGGGACTCACGGCCTTGGGGCGCCAGGAGTGGGACCGGCGGAGGCGCAGGCCGCCGGGTTCGCCGTCGGGGTCCTCGCCGCATCGCCGATCGTCTCAAGCCGCGACGTGTTCCGGCTCGGGATCGGCGCGATTCTGCTTCTCCTCGGCGGACTCCTCGTCCGACAGGGCCTTGGCGGGACGCCATCGGAGCTCGAGCAACTGGTGACGAGTGGCCTAGTCGTCGGCCTGGGCGGGGCAGTCGGGGTCATCATCGCGGGAGCCCGCTCCGCGGTCGGGACCCTCGTGGTCAGGGACCGGCCGGCGCGCGGCGTCGAACCGCGTGAAGGTCGGCACCTGCGCCCGTGACGATCCTGCCGTTCCTCGTCGTCACGTTCGGCGCCGGAGCCGCCTCGCTCCTCACACGCCGCAATGGGCCGCTGTCGACGGCGATTGGGATCGGGGGTCTTGCCGCTGCCGTGGTCGCGGCCGGAACGATCACGGCCGACGACGGGCTGCCGATGGGCGGCGCCGAGCTGATCGGCTCGGCCTATCTTCGGCTGTTCGTGCTGTTCGGGTCGATCGTCGCGCTCCTCCTCGCCGTCCTCGGGCTCGCCACGACATCCCACCGGTACGCGCCGGGCGTGCTGCTCGGCGGCATCGGAGCGGCCGGCCTGGCGCTGGCGATGCCCGACGCGCGGATCGCTGTCATCGCGGCGACTGCGGGCGGGCTCCTCGGAATCCTCGTGACGATCGTCCCGCCCGCGACCGCTCGCGGCGTCGTTGTCGCCGGTCGCGAGTTGCGGGCGCTGGCCATTGCGGGCGTGCTGGCGATCCTCGCCGCAGCCTGGATCGCGCGGCCGCTCGAGGCGCTTGCGGCGGAGCCAGCCGTGTTCGGTCTCGCCTACCTGGGGTTCGCCATCGCGGTGGCGATCCGGTTCGGTGCGATCCCATTCCACTTCTGGGCGGCCCGCCTCGCCGACGCCGCCCCGGAGGTCACTCTGCCGATGCTCATGGCCTGGAGCCCGGCGGCCTTCGCGGTCGTCGCCCTCGCCTGGTCTGATCAATCGGTGGCGCCGCTCGTCCTGCCGTTGGGTGTCGAGCGATCGCTCATCGTCGCGGTTGGCGTCGTGAGCGTGATCCTCGGCTTCTTGGCCGCCTGGATACAGGACGACCTCGAGCATGTCGTCGGCTACACGATCATTGCCGATGCCGGCATCACGATCCTTGGACTTGCGGCGCTCAATCCGGCCGCCTGGGAGCCAGCCAGGACATGGGTGATCGTCTTCGTCGTGGTCCGCAGCGCGTTTGCCGCCTGGGCCGTTGCGGTCCGCGGCGCGTTCGGGACACGACGAATCGCCCAGCTGAACGGCTGGGTGCTTCGGGCGCCGCTGCTCGCGGTCTCCTTCGGGCTCATCGTCATCGCGGCGGTCAGCTGGCCGGGCCTCATCGCCTGGGAATCGCGGGCCACCCTCATCGACCTGACGCTCGACGGCCCGTTCCTGGCACTGGCCATGGCCGGTGTGCTGATGCAGATCGTTGTCTTCGGGCGGCTGGTCTATGTCGGTCTGAGACGTCCGTCGGAGGCGGTCGCCGGTGGCCTCAGCGAGCGTCCGCTATGGCCAGGTTCGATTCCGGCGCGGCCGATGGTCGGGCGGAGCGGCACGGAGCGAGCGCTCGAGCGAATGAGCCATGCCCTGCGCGCGGCCCTTGACATTGCGAGGGTCGTGCCGGCGGCTCTGCGAGAGAACAGGACGCTGATCGCTGCCGTCCTCGTGTTGATGCTGTCAGTGTTGTCGCTGGGCGTGGCGTCAAGGGGACTCGGTGTGCCCGAGGCGGCGCGCGCCGTGCCGGGCCAGGAGCCAGGGCCGGGCCCGGTCGAGAGCGAGCCGCCTCCGAGCGAGGCTCCGCCGAGTGAGCCGACAGCCACCGCCACGCCGACGGCCGAGACGGGGTCCCCGCCCGCTTCGGGGTCGCCTGCGCCGAGTGGCTCGGCCGCGCCGTCGCCGTGAACCTGGCCAAACTTTCACCCCAGGAATGTTGGGCCCGAAACATCGGCCATTGGAGCGTTGCCGGCGCCGTTCGTTAGCCGCTACTGGCTACTTGCGACTCGAATTGGACTCGCCGGCCGCCTCCAATCTGTCCTAATAGCCGCTGGGTGAAAGATTGGCCAGATAGCGTCAGGCCGAGGCGCAGATCTGCCGGGTCCGCCGACGGAGCTCGACCCCGCCTACTCAGCCGGGGCGAGCGCCCAGCGATCGATCTCCCGGCCGTAGTCGATGAGCTCGCCCGGTTCGAACCAGAGCGCGAGCTCTGTCGCAGCGGTGTCGGCGCCGTCGGAGGCATGGATCGAGATTCTGGGCTGTCTCGAGGGCGAAGTCACCGCGGATCGTGCCCGGCGCCGCCTCGTGGGGCCGCGTCGCTCCCACCATCAAGCGGACGACGGCGATCGCGTTCGGTCCCTCGAATGCGGCGGCCACGAGCGGGCTCGACGTGATGAATTCAACTAGGCCGGCGAAGAACGGCTTCTCGCGATGAACCGCGTAGTGGCGTTCGGCGAGCTCGCGGTCGACCGCGACCATCTTCAGGCCGACGAGCTTCAGGCCGCGCTCTTCGAACCGGGCGAGGATGCGTCCGACGAGAAGGCGCTGGACGCCATCTGGCTTGACGAGGACAAGGCTGCGTTCGTTCACGAATCCTCCTGGGCGTCGGTCGGCTGGTCCTGATTGACCGGTTCGCCATCTGTTTCGGACGGCTCCTGTTCTGTATCGGACGGCTCCTGCTCTGCCTCGGAGGGCTCCGGGTCGTCCTCAGCGGCGGGCTCCGACGACGGTTCGGGTGACGGCTCTGGCGACCGATCGTCCGAGCGGCGTTCGAGGCCGATTGCGGCGACCGCCGCCGCGTAGTCACGCAGCGCCTCCGCCTCGTGCCCGACGATTCGGTGGGCGTCGCCGCGAACGAGCGCGAGGACGGGCTCCGATCTGCCGGCGATCAGTTGGAGGACGGCCGGCGCAAGGGAGGGAGCGGCTCGCAAGGCAAGTGCCAGGCCCGCGGCCGCCTGCCCGGGTCGGTCCGCCTCGAGCGCAACGCGGGCGCGGGCGAGCAACTCCGAGGCGTCGGGCAGGACCGGCGCGACCGTGATGTGATCCGCGTCCCAGAGGCCCGGGCCGCCCTGATCGGATAGCGCAAGGGCGGCCAGCTCGCCCTCCGAATCCACCGACGCCGCGTCTCCTTCCGAGTCGGACGTTTCGACCGACCAATCGGGCGGGAGCGCCCCCAGATCCGAAAAGAGCGTCCCGGCGGGCTCGAGAGGCCCGCCCGTGTCGACCGGCCAGATGGTGCTGCGCGGCATGCCGGCGAAGATCGCGTCGAGCAGGCCCTCACTCGCGGCAAGCGCCCGGCTGGCCAGCCGTCGAGCCTCGCCGGGCCGGCCGAGATGGGACTGCATTTCGGCGGCGATGACGAGTGCAAGCACGTCCTCTGGCTCGCCCTCGAGATACGCCGCCGCCGCATCGCCGGCGCCCGCGAGGTCGCCCGTCCGCCAGCGGACTTCGGCGAGGTCGCGGATCCCCTGATCGTCGAGGCTGTTCCGGCCGGCCATGGATTTCGAGCTCGGCACGGGCGAGGCCCAATGAGCCGAGGCGGAGATGAAGTCGGGCGAGGACGAGATCGGCCGCCCGCTCATCGGAGTCCTGGTTCACCTGCTCCTCGGCGATCGTCATGCGGGCAGGCGCAGGCGGCGCTCGAGGCCGCGGCGGTATCGGGCTGGGGCGACGACGGCCAGCCTGAGGCCCTCGTCGCGGAATAGCTCGCCGGCCAGCCGCCCGACCTCGGCCGCGTCGACGGCGGCGACCGCGACAAGGGCTTCCTCCAGCGTCAGGACCTTGTCGTGAAGCGCCTCCTGGCCGCCGATCCACGATGCGAGATGGCGCGTCTCGTCCATCCGCAGCTCCAAGCCACCGGACAGGTACGCCTTGGCCTTGTCGAGCTCCTCCTGCGGAACAGGCTGGTCGCGGAGCTTCACGAGTTCAACGAGGATCGCCTCGAGGGCCGCCGGCAGGCGATCCGGATCGACGCCCGCCGAGATCTCAAAGGCGCCGGCATCGGCGTAGTCGACCAGGCCGGACGACACGTCGTAGGCGAGGCCGAGCTCCTCCCGGACCGAGAGGAAGAGGCGGCTCGACATCCCGTCGCCGAGCACGGCGTTGAGCACCGACAGCGCCCAGGCATCGGGGTGGTCGCGGCGCAGGCCGGGAACGCCGAGGACGAGCTGCGCCTGCGAGGCGTCGCGCCGTGCCCCGAAGAGGAAGCGCTTGCCGGCCGGCAGGATCGGCGCCGCCGAGTAGCCCGGGATCTTGCCGTTGCCCGTGCCGAAGGCGTCACCCGCCAGGGCAAGCGCCTCTTCGTGGCCGACGTCGCCGGCGAGCGCGACGACCGTGTTCGCGGGGCGGTACATCGTCCGCCAGAAGTCGCGGATCGTCGCCGCGGGGAGCGCCCGGATGCCGGTTTCGTCGCCACAGATCTCGCGGCCGAGCGGGCCGTCCCCGAACATCGCCTGCTGGAAGAGGATCTGGGCGTATTCGGCCGGGTCGTCGAGGTACGAGCGGATCTCCTCGACGATCACGGCCCGTTCGCCCTCGATCTCGTCGTCGGCCAGACGCGGCCGGACGATCAGCTCGCCCAGGACGTCCATCGCCCGCGTCGCCTCGCGCCGCGGGACGCGGACCCAGTAAACCGTCGACTCGCGGTCGGTTGCCGCGTTGAACGAGCCACCGACGCCCTCGATCGCCTCGGAGATGGCCCGCGTCGACGGAAACCGGGCCGTCCCCTTGAACGTGATGTGCTCCATGAAATGCGCGACGCCGGCCTCCGCGGGCGTCTCGAGGCGCGAGCCGGCGAGGACGTACGCCGCAATGGAGACCGAACGCGCGCCGGGGAGCCGGGCACTGATGACGCGCGGCCCTGATGGCAGCGCGGTCCGTTCGAACATCGCGGCCGATGGTACAGGAATGCTCCCGCTCGGCTACCCAACGGTCGCTCCGGGCGGCGCGGCGGCGGCTATGCTTCCTGCCTGACCGACCGGACCGGGAACCGGCTCGGCCCATCCGAGCGCGATCAAATCCGAGAGCGCTCCGAGGCGCGTCGCCGCGCGGTCCGTAAGTGACTCGCTCGGCCGTCTGTGGAGGAGAAACGATGGCGACGAGGCGGCTCAGGTTGCTGTCACTCATGGTGACGGCGACGCTCGCGGTCGGTGCGTGTAGCAACGTTCCTGGCGGCAGCGGTGCGGCAGGTAGCCCGGGCGCGGCAGCGTGCGCCGGGACCGGGACCCAGGGCGGGGCGAATCTCCAGATCCCGGACGTCGCCGCGGGCAAGTTCAACGTCGCGATGGTCCTCATCGGACCCCACGACGACGGCGGCTGGAGCCAGGCCCACTACGAGGGCCTACAGTTCGTCTGCGAGACGGTCGCCGACAGCCACGTCGCCTACATCGAGAACGTGCCGGAGGGGGCCGACTCCGAGCAGGTATTCCGAAGCCTCTCGCGGAAGGGCTTCAACTTCATCATCGGCACATCGTTCGGGTATATGGATCCGATGGAGACCGTGGCGAAGGAATTCCCGGACATCACGTATCTCCATCTGACGGGGTTCAAGTCGAACGGCACGAATTTCGGCAACTTCTTCGGCGCGATGGAGGACTTCAAGTACCTCGCCGGCATGCTCGCCGGCTCGCGGGCAAAGAAGGACGGCAATCCCAAGATCGGCTACATGGCGACGTTCCCGATCCCGGAGGAGCTCCGCCTCGGCAACGCGATCATGCTCGGCGTCAAGAAGACCTGTCCGGAATGCACGATGGACATCCGGTTCATCAACACCTGGCACGACCCGGTCAAGGAGAAGGACGGCGCGGCGTCGCTCTTCGACGCCGGTGCCCAGGTCGTGTTCACCGGCGCGGACACGGGCGCGGTGGCGGACGTGGCCCAGGAAAAGGGCAAGTGGGCCGTGACCTACGACCACCAGGCCTCGTGCAAAGTGGACGCCTGCCTGACGGCGCCTTACTGGATCTGGGGTCCGGAGTACACCAGGATCGCCGAGCAGGTGAAGGCCAAGACCTATAAGGCCGGCTACGAGTACTTCGACGCCGACTCGAAGGCGATGGCACTCATGGGCTTTATGGAGGGCCAGACACCGCGCAAGGGCGTGGCGGACCTCCCGGCTGCCGACCTGACGCTTGTCAAGGACACGCTCGCAAAGATGCTGGCCGGCGAGTTCGGCCGGTTCGATGTCTTCGCGGGTCCAATCAAGGACAACACTGGCAAGGAAATCCTCGCCGCCGGCGCCAAGCTCGAGCAGTCAGACCTCGACCAGTTCCCGCCCGGAGCCCCGGGCGCCGAGTGCAAGGTCTGCATGTACTGGTGGGCCGACGGCATCACGAGCGAGCTGCCGGCGCTCACTCCGTAGTCGGAAGCCTGGGCCGCGGGCCAAGGCTCGCGGCCCGAGCGCTGCGCCGACCGGGACCCATGACCGCGGATACGGGGCTCGAGCCTTCGACTCCGGCGGCGTCGGGCTATGCCGTCGAGGCTGTGGGCGTCGTAAAGTCATTCCCCGGCGTCCTCGCCAACGACCACGTCGACTTCGACCTTCGGCCGGGCGAGATCCATGCCCTCCTCGGCGAGAACGGTGCGGGCAAGAGCACGCTCATGAACATCCTCGCCGGCCTCTACCGGCCGGACGAGGGCGAGATCCGGATCGACGGCCACCCGGTTGCGTTCCGCTCGCCGCGGGATGCGATCGCCGCAGGTCTGGGCATGGTCCATCAGCACTTCACGCTGGTCCCATCGCAGACAGTCACGGAGAACATCCTCCTCGGGCTCGACCGGCCCCGCTTCCTGCTCGACGCCCGCGGCTCGGAGGACGAGATTCGCCGGTTGGCGGCGACGTTCGGCCTGCGGGTCGATCCGAGGGCCAAGATCTGGCAGCTCGGCGTCGGGGAGCAGCAGCGAGTCGAGATCCTCAAGATGCTCTACCGCGGGGCGCGGATCCTCATCATGGACGAGCCCACTGCCGTCCTCGCCCCGCAGGAAATCGAGGAACTGTTCCGAACGCTGAGGACGATGACCGCCGCCGGCCGGAGCGTCGTCTTCATCAGCCACAAGCTGACGGAAGTGCTCGCGATCGCAGACCGGGTCACGGTCATGCGTCGGGGCAGGGTGACGGCCGCCGGGATCCCGGCCGCCGGATCGACCCGGGCCGATCTGGCCCGCCTCATGGTCGGTCGCGACGTGCTCGAGTCGCTCGAGCGAAGCGTGTCGGCGCCGGGCGAGGTCCTTATGTCGGTGCGCGATGTGGAGGCCGACAATGACCGCGGACTGCCGGCCCTGCGCGGCGTTTCGCTCGACGTCCGGGCGGGCGAGATCGTGGGCATTGCCGCAGTCGCTGGCAACGGGCAGGCCGAGCTCGCGGAGGTCATCACGGGGCTCAGGCCGTCGCGCGGCAGCGTGTCCGTCGGCGGCGAGAGGGTGAGCAACCGGTCTCCGCGGCACGCCATCAGGCAGGGAGTCGCCCACGTCCCGGAGGATAGGACCGGTGTCGGGAGCGCGCCGAACCTGTCGGTCGCGGACAACCTGATCATGAAGCGCTTCCGGGCGAGGCCGGTCTCGCGCGGCTGGTTCATCGACGACGCGGCGGCCCGCAAGCTCGCCGAGTCGCTAAAGGAGGAATACCGGATCTCCGCCCCGTCGATCGACACGGAGGCCCGCCTCCTGTCCGGCGGCAACCTCCAGCGGCTGATCCTCGCTCGCGAGATCGAGACGAAGCCCGCGCTGCTCGTCGCATGCCAGCCGACCCGCGGCCTCGACGTCGGCGCTATCGAGGCGGTCCACCGCCTGCTCCTCGAACGGCGGGCGGCAGGTGCCGCGATCCTGCTCATCTCGGAGGACCTCGACGAGATCCTGGCCATGGCCGATCGGATCGACGTGATGTACGAAGGCCAGATCGTCGGGTCATTCGATGCTCGCACCGCCGACGTCCACGACATCGGGTTGCTCATGACCGGCGGGCACGGCGACGGGGATGGCGACGCCGACCGAGCGGACGAACCCACGTGACGATCCGCCTCGAGCCACGCGTGCAACCGTCGCGCTGGTTGTCGGCCGCGCTGACCCTCGCCGCCGTCGCCGTCGCACTTGTCATCAGCGGCGTCATCATCGCGCTCGTCGGTGGCGACCCGATCCGTTCGTACCTCCACATCATTAACGCCGCATTCGGCAGCGTCGGGGTCCTGTCGGACACGCTGGTCAAGGCCACTCCCCTACTGCTAACGGGCCTCGCCTGCGCCCTGGCCTTCCGGATGCGCCTGTGGAACATCGGCGCGGAGGGCCAGTTCCTTCTCGGTGCGTGGGGCGCGAGTGCCGTCGTCCTCGCCCCGATCCTGCCACCGGGCACCCCTGGGTTCATCGTCATCCCGGCGATGATGCTGGCGGGCGCCGCCGCGGGGGCAGTCTGGGGCCTCATCCCGGGCATTCTTCGGGCGCGACTCGGCGTCAACGAGATCATCGTCACGCTGATGCTCAACTACGTCGCCCTGTTCTGGATCCAGTTCTGGGTCTTCGGGCCGTGGAGCGAAGGTGGGTTCCAGCAGACCGCACCGTTTCCCCCCGAGGCCTTCCTGCCGCGCCTGACCGACTTCTCCTCGAGCGTCCGGGGGTTCGCCGGGCTGACGGTGCACCTAGGATTTGTTTTCGGCCTGGTTGCGGCCGGAATTGTCTGGGTCGTCCTCGAACGGTCGCGCTGGGGCTATGAGATCCGGCTGGCTGGTGACAGCCCACGGGCCGCTCGCTATGCCGGCATCGACATCGCCCGGAACATCATCGTCGTCTTCGCGATCTCGGGAGCGCTCGCCGGACTCGCCGGTATGAGCGAGGTGTCCGGGGTCGTCCACCGGTTGCAGGATCGGATCTCGCCGGGCTACGGCTTCACGGCGATCATCATCGCCTACCTCGCCCGCTTCGATCCGCTCAAGGTCATCGTCGCGTCGGTGTTGTTCGGGGCCCTGATCCTCGCTGGCCGGGAGATCCAGCCGTCCGGCGTGCCGGCGATGATCCAGGGGATCATTCTCTTCTCGCTGATCGTCGCCGAGGTCTTCGTCCGCTACCGCGTCCGGATCGAGCGTTCTATGGCGATCGCCTAATGGATTTCACGCTGATCCTCGCGGCCGGGATCGCGACCGGGACCGTCCTGCTGTTCGCGTCGATCGGCGAAGTCTTCGCCGAGCGAGCCGGCGTTCTGAACCTCGGAGTCGAGGGGATGATGCTGATGGGAGCGGTGGCCGGCTTCTCGACCGCGGTCTCGACGGGCAATCCCTGGCTGGGCGTCGTCCTCGCGATGCTGGCCGGCGGGCTCATCAGCCTGCTCCATGCCGTCGTGACGATCCACCTCCGGGCCGACCAGGTCGTCTCCGGGCTGGCGCTCACCTTCCTCGGCAGCGGCCTCGCCCGGGTCCTCGGCGAAGGGCTGTCGAACGCGGGGGCGACGTCGCTACTGCCGCGGTTGACGATCCCGCTGCTGTCTGAGATCCCGGTCGCCGGGCCGATCTTCTTCCGCGACCAGAGCGTCCTCGTCTACGTCGGCTACCTCTTGGTCCCGATCGCCTGGTTCTGGATCAACAGAACGCGGCCCGGCCTCCACCTCAGGGCCGTCGGCGAATACCCCGCCGCCGCCGACGCCCAGGGGATTGGCGTCTACCGGCTGCGTTACGCGTACGTGTTCGTGGGCGGCCTGCTGGCGGGCCTCGCCGGCGCAACGATCACCCTGGCGGTTTCGCCCGGCTGGTTCAGCGAGCAGACGACGAACGGGCGTGGCTGGATCGCCGTCGGCCTCGTGATCTTCGCCCAGTGGAGTCCGCTCCGGGCTGCCTTCGGAGCGTACCTGTTCGGGGCGATCTCGCGGTTCATCTTCGACGTCCAGGGCGAGGCGACGATCCTCGGCGTGACGAATCCGTTCGGAGCGGGTCGCTCCGCGACCTTCTTCCTCGAGATGCTCCCGTACCTGCTCGTCATCGTCGTGGTCGTCATCGGCTCGCGGGAGGCGGCGCGCAAGCGGATGGGTGCACCGGCCGCGCTCGGGACGCCATATGTACGAGGCGAACGAGGAGTCTAAGGTCAGCCCTCGTCGCGGACGTCGAGGCCCTGCAGCTCCATCTGCACGAACCCGCTGGTGTCGAATTCGAGTTGGTGGGCCGCCTGGCGCGCCTCTGTGTCGAGCGAGGTCATCGGGGCGTACTCGATGATGACCCGCTCGTCGCCCTGGACGAGGGTGTAGACGAGGAGCTGATCGGGACGGGTCTCGAACTCGAGATGTTCGAAGGAATCGATGTTCAGGGTGATCGCGATCGGCGTGAAGTAGGTCGATGTCTCTGGCTCGTCGAAGACGATCCGCTCGACCCAGCCGGTGCCGTGCGCGACGAGGTCCCGACCGCGGAGGAAGCGGTAGGACACGGTCTGCTTGAGCGTCGGCCGGAGGAGGTTCTGCATATCGGCGCGGCTCGTGACCACGCCCTGGTTGACGAAGAACTTGGCGGGCGTGGCGCTCGACACAGTGGGCTCCTGGCACGGGCGTAACGGCTCGGCCGATGGTACCCCACCAACGGCCCGGCCCGGGCGTCCTCCGCGCCGGGTCGGGCCGCAGATTTTCTGTCTAGACGTCCTTGATCAGCCAGATATCGCCGGCGTGGTCGACGAGGTAGAGGTTGCCGACCTGATCCTCGCCGAAGGAGGTGATCATGGCCGCCGTATTGACGAGCTGGACGGGCGTCTGGGTATTCGGGCCGTTGGCGTCGACGCCCCAGATCCGGCCGGAGCAGTAGTCGCCGAACAGGTAGACGCCCCTGAGGTCGGGGTAGGTCGTCCCGCGATACACGTAGCCGCCGGTTACGGAGCAGCCGAGGCTGTGGCTGTAGACGGCGAGCGGCATCGTCTTGCCGGTCCGGCGGCAGTTCGTAGCCGGGTTGTAGCAGGCGTTGCCCTCGAGTTGCCGCCAGCCGTAATTGGCGGCCCGGCCGGCGTTCGGAGCGAGCGAGCGGTCGATCTCCTCGTAGCGGTTCTGGCCGACGTCGCCGATCCACAGGTCACCGGTCTGACGATCGAACGAGAGGCGCCACGGATTTCGCAGGCCGATCGACCAGATCAGGTCGTTACCCGAGACGCCGACGTACGGATTCGTGGGCGGGATCGTGTACGCCCGACGCGTGTCGACGTTGATCCGAAGGATCTTGCCCAGCAGCGAACTGAGGCTCTGGGCGCGGTTGCCCGGATCGCCCGAGCTGCCGCCGTCGCCCATCCCGACATAGAGATACCGGTCGGGCCCGAACGCGAGCATGCCGCCGTTGTGATTGGAATAGGGCTGCGGGATGCGCAGGACGATCTTGACCGACGAGGCATCGGCCCGGCTCGCGTTCGTCGACGATCGCAGGTACTGCGCGATCACCGTGTCGCCGTTGCGGTCCGTGTAGTTGACATAGAACTTGCCGTTCCAGCTGTAGTCCGGGTGGAACGCCAGACCCAGGAGGCCGCGCTCGCCGCCCGTCGAGACCTTCGACCGCAGATCGAGGAATGGCGCCGACTGCAGAACTCCTCTGCGGATGACCCGAATCCGGCCGGTCTGCTCGACGACGAACAAACGACCGTTGCTGTCGCCCGAATGGGTGATGTAGACCGGACTCGACAGGCCGCGGGCAATTCGCGAGAAGCTGAGGTTGACGTTGCCCGGGACGAACCCGCTCGGCTCGGACGGAGCCACCGGCGGGGCCGCCCTGCCAGCGGAGGCCGTCACAACCTGCGGGTCTCCGGCCAGTACGAGCTGGCTTCCGAAAACCGGCACAAGAACGAGGGCGATGATGGCGGCGCGGGCGGCGATCGGCAGGCGGCGTGCGTGCACGACTTCTCCTCCGGGGATGTTCCGCTCCCCCGTTTCCTGCCCCGTAATGCGGTCGGCAAGGAACGCGGTACGGGGCCCATGGTACCTTGGAGGTCGAGGCACGGGCCCGGGCAGGCCCGCTCCGCAGGCCGCTTGCGGCCTCCCGAATGCCTTCACCCGACGGCTTCGACTCCCCTCGCGAGGAGCTGATCATCGTCCGTCCCCAACGGTTCCGACGCCGCTCCAGGATCCTCGCCGCTGTCCCGTCCAGCCTGATCTCAGCCCTGATCGGACTGTCGATCTCGCCGACTGCCATCCAACCGGTTGACGCCGCCGCACCGGTGGACCGCCTGCCGGACCTCGCGATGGCCTATCCGACGGAGCTGCGAATCCAGACGACCGCCAGCGGGGCGCGCCGGCTGAGGTTCACGACGATGATCGTGAACATCGGCGATGGCCCGTTCGAGACCCGTTCGTCCCGGCTCGCGGGCAACCCCACGATGGGCGTCAATCAGCGGATCTACAACAACGCCGGTGGCTATCGGGCCTTCGACACGACCGCGACCGCCAAGTACTCCGGCGACGGGCACGACCACTGGCATGTCCAGGATGTCGCCCGCTACGAGCTCTTTGCGATCAATGGCAAGGGCCCCGCCCTGCGCCGGGACGCGAAAGTCGGCTTCTGCTTCTTCGACACGAACGCGTATCGGCTGTCGCTGCCGCGCGCACCGGGGTCACCGGTGTACCGGGCGTCAGGTTGCGGGACACGTTCGTCCTTGTTCGTCAAGAACGGGATCAGCGTCGGCTGGGGCGACAAATACGGCTGGCGCCTCAGCCGCCAGTGGATCTACCTCAGCAGCCTGCCCCCGGGCGAGTACTTCCTGAAGGCGACCGTTGATCCGCTCTTCCAGTATCAGGAGATTCGCCACCGGAACAACTGCAACTGGTCGCGGATCCGGATATCGAGAAACAGCTCGGTCGTGCCGGTCCTGGACCGCGGCTCCAGTTGCGTCCTGCCGTCGTAAGACGCCGCCGCCGCCGAGCTACCCGCCCGGCTGACTCGCCGATGCTCCGATATCAAACGCCGCCGGGACCCACCTCGGTTCCGGGAGATCGTCCGAATCCGGAGTCCGAAATCGGAGCGAACGACGGGCCGAAGGTGACCTAGCGGGCGTGCGAAATCGGACGATCCTGGGGCGGGGCGTTCGGGGCGCGGTCGCGGGCCGGCAGGCTACGCCGCGTATGATCGCGCCATGCTGCTCGCCGTCGATATCGGCAACACGAATATCAACCTCGGGCTGTTCAAGGCCGGAGCTCTGACCGCAACTCGCCGCGCGGCGACACACGCCCGGGCGAGCGCTGATGAACTCGAGCTGCTGCTCGACAGCCTGCTGCGACTCGACGACGCCTCCTTCGCCGACGTCTCCGCGATCGCCTGTGCATCAGTCGTCCCAAACCTCACCACCGGCATCGAGACGATCGCCGCCCGCCGGGAGCGGCCCCTCGTCATCGCGAGTGCCGGGACCGTTCCCCTCGCGATTTGGACGGACCGGCCCCAGGAGGTCGGCGCGGACCGGCTCGTCAATGCCCTTGCCGCCGCGCGGCTCCACGGGACGCCGGCCGTCGTCGTCGATTTCGGGACCGCCACGACGCTCGACTGCGTGGCGGCAGATGGCGCATACGTCGGCGGCGCGATCGCGCCCGGCCTCGAGCTCGGCCTGGAGGCGCTGGCCGCGCGGACGGCAAAACTCCCCCGGATCGAGCTCCGGACGCCGGACCGGGCGATCGGGCGGGACACGGTCAGCGCGATGCAGTCGGGAACGATATTCGGCTACCAGGCCCTCGCCGCAGGATTGCTCGCCCGGGTCCGCGGCGAGCTCGCGGACGCGGCCGGCGTCGACCCGGCCGACGTCAAGGCCATCCTGACCGGCGGCCTGTCGGCTGCGCCGTGGGCGCGAGCCCTCGACGGGATCGATGCGATCGACCCGGACCTCACTCTTAAGGGCCTGGCGATCCTCCACGCCGAGGTGAGCGGCGGCGAGCCGCTCGAACTCGGGTTGCTGCGATGACCGGCCGCCTCGCCGGCAGGCTCGTCGCTCTCGGCGTGACCGGCTCGATCGCGGCCTACAAGTCCGTGGAGCTGCTGCGGCTCCTGCAAGCGGAGGGCGCCGACGTCGTCGTCCTCCTCTCCCCGGCGGCCACCCGGTTCGTCGCCCCGCTCACGTTCGACGCGCTGAGCCGGCACGCAACGGAGTCGGATCTCCTGTCCCTGCTGCCGGACGGCCGGATCGGTCATATCGTCGCGGCCGACACCGCCGACGCGATCGTTGTCGCCCCGGCGACAGCCCACTGGCTCGGGGCGATGGCCCACGGCCTCGCGGGCGACACGGTGACGGCCACGGCACTCGCTTCGGGCGCCCCCGTCGTCGTCGCGCCGGCGATGGACGGCGACATGTGGTCGCATCCCGCGACGCAGGAGAATGTCCGCCGGCTGCGCGACGATTTCGGTTACACGATCGTCGAGCCAGACGCCGGGCCGCTTGCGTCCGGGCAGATCAGCATCGGGCGGCTTGCGGAGCTGCCGCGGATCGTCGACGCGGTCGTCGAGGCCGTCGGGGATCGCCCCGTCCGGGCTCCGAATCTCGCGGATCGCCCGCCCGGGATCGAGTCGCCGCGCGAGGCGGACCTCACCGGCCGCCGAATCCTCGTCACGGCGGGCGGCACCGCCGAGCCCATCGATCCCGTCCGGTTCATCGGCAACCGATCGAGCGGCAAAATGGGCGCCGCGGTCGCGGAAGCCGCGATCGAGCGCGGCGCGAGCGTGACGCTCGTCGTCGGCCACGTCACCGCAATGTTGCCGAGCAACGCCGCCATCGTCCGGGTCGAAACGACCGCCGAGATGCGGGACGCGGTCCTCGACATCCTCGACTCGTCGGATGTGCTGGTGATGGCCGCCGCCGTCGCCGATTTCCGCCCGAAGCGGACCGCGGCCACGAAGCTGACCCGGGGCGAAGGCCTGACGATCGACCTAGAGCCGACCGAGGACATCCTCGCCGGCGCGGCGGCTGCCGCCCAGGCCCCCGGTTCGCGAACCCCGCGGCCAGTCCTGGTCGGATTCGCGGCCGAGACGGGTTCCCTCGAGCGGGCCGCCGACAAGCTCCGCCGCAAGCGGGTCGATCTCCTCGTCGCCAACGATGTCTCCGCGGCCGGTTCGGGCTTCGGGACCGACACGAACCAGGTCACGATCCTCGACGCCGACGGCGGCGAGCAGGCGCTCCCGCTCCTGTCCAAGCGCGCGGTCGCGGACATCCTCCTCGACCGCGTCGCGCGGGCGCTGGACGAGCGTGACGCCGCCCCGCAGACTGAAGCGATGCGACAGGAGATCGGTCGATGAGCGCAACGCCCTCCCCCACCCCCGACGCGGTCCGACGCCTGAACGTCACCGACATCGGCAAGATGCACGCCGACGGTGAGCGGATCGCGATGCTGACCGCCTACGACTACCCGACGGCGAAGCTCCTCGACGAGGCAGGCATCCCGTTCCTGCTCGTCGGCGACTCGCTCGGCCGGGCGATGCTGGGGTACGAGAACGAACTCAGCGTGTCGATGGAGGACATGCTCCATCACGCCGCGGCCGTCACCCGCGGCGCACACCACGCCCTCGTCGTCGGCGACATGCCGTTCCTGTCGTACGCGACGCCGGAGGATGCACTCAGGAATGCGGGCCGGTTCGTCCACGATGCCGGCGTTCAGGCAGTCAAGGTCGAGGGTGGCGTCCGAAGCGCTCGCGTGATCGAGACGCTGGTCAAGGCCGGGATCCCGGTCATGGGCCACATCGGGCTCACGCCGCAGTCGGCGAACGCGATCGGCAAGTTCCGGGTCCAGGGCAAGAGCCGCGAACAGGCCCGGGCGCTGCTCCACGACGCCCTCGCGGTCCAGGAGGCGGGCGCCTTTTCGATCGTCCTCGAGCTGGTCCCGGAGCAGCTCGCGGCGGCGATCACCGAGCGCCTCCGCATCCCGACGATCGGGATCGGTGCCGGGCCCGGCTGTAGCGGCCAGGTCCAGATCATCACCGACCTGCTCGGTTTCGACACGTGGCAACCGAAGCATGCAAAGCCGTACGTCAACCTGCGCGAGACGATCCTCGGGGCGGTTCGAGCGTACGCCGCGGACGTCACGGCGGGCTCGTTTCCTGGCCCGGAGCAGACGGTCCGGATGGACGACAGCGTCCTCGACGAGGTCCTCGGCCGATCGACGCTCGATGCGTCGTCGGGCGAGCAAGATGCCGACATCCCCGCCGGCGGGATTCCGCTCGACCGCGATCTCTAGTAAGTCAGTCGCGGGTCGCATTGAAGGTCCTTCGCACCCGCGCGGAGCTGCGCGAAGCGCTCGCCGAGGTTCCACGGCCCCTCGGGCTGGTCCCGACCATGGGCTGGCTCCACGACGGGCATCGCTCGCTGATGCAGCGGGCGCGAGCCGATAACGCCTCGACCATCGCCACGATTTTCGTCAACCCGCGCCAGTTCAACGAAGCCGCCGACTACCAGCGCTACCCCCGCAACGAGGCCCGGGATCTCGCCATCACCGAGGAGGAGGGCCTCGACCTCGTGTTCGCCCCGCCGGTCGAGGAGATCTATCTGCCGGGGTTCGACACGACCGTGTCGGTCGGGGCGGTCGCTGTGCCGCTGGAGGGCGCCGCTCGACCCGGCCACTTCGACGGTGTCGCGACCGTCGTCGCGATCCTGTTCGACCTCGTCGGCGCAGATCGGGCCTACTTCGGCCAAAAGGATGCCCAGCAAGTGATGGTGATCCGCCAGATGGCCCGCGACCTCGCGATCCCGACCGACGTCATCGCCTGCCCGACGGTCCGCGAGCGGGACGGCCTGGCGCTGTCCTCGCGGAACGTCCATCTCTCGCCCGAGGAGCGCGCCGCGGCCCCGGTTCTCCGTCGGGCGCTGCTTGCCGCGCGGAGCCGCTGGGAAGCCGGCGAGCGATCCGGCGACCGACTGAGAAAGGCGATGCTCGAGGCACTCGCCGAGGAACCGCTCGCCAGGCCCGACTACGTCTCGGTCGCCGACGGCCTGACGCTGGCCGAGCTCGACCACGTCGAGGGTGGGGCGCTCCTGTCGCTGGCCGTTCGGTTCGGCGAGACGCGCCTCATCGACAACGAGGTGCTCGCGGACGAGTAGCTCGAGCGCCGTCGCGCTGGAGATTCAGGGGAATCATCGCTGGTCGTCGGCCGAACGGGCCCGTACGGTCGCGGCATGGATACCGAAGATCTTGGCTGGCGCGGCCCTGCGGCCATATTGGTTGTCGTTGTTGTGGTGCTCGTTGGCGCCCTCATCTTCATGGGCGGGCAGACGTCCACGATTTTGTCGAACGTAGGCGCCCCGATCAACGTGGGGAGCAATACCGGCGATCCGGCGGGCGTGGGAGATGACGCTCTCGTCGACGAGGGCAAGCAGGTCGCCGATGCCGCCGGCGCCGGCGAAGCCGCCCCGGAGTTGCTGATCATTCGGACCGGCCAGCTCGAGATCGAGGTGCCGGACCTGGCGGCGGCCGTCGCGACCGCCCGGACCCGGGTGCTCGCCGTCGGCGGCTACATCAGCGCATCGGACGAGACGGCGTCTGATGGGCAGGCAAACGCATCAGCGGTCTACCGGGTCCCGGCCGACCGCTGGGACGAGGCGCTCGACGCGATCCGCGGCCTCGCATCGACGGTCCGCGGCCAGCATGTCGAGACCGCGGCAGTCACGGCTCAGGTGGTCGACCTCGAAGCCCGGATCACGAACCTCCGCGCCAGCGAGGCGGCACTCCAGGGAATCATGGGTCAGGCGACAAAGATCGCCGACGTCCTCGCCGTTCAGTCCGAGCTGACGACGGTCCGTGGCGAGATCGAACGACTCGTTGCCGAGAAGTCGCTGCTCGAAGAGCGCGCGGCGTACGGGACCCTGACCGTCGTCTTCAGCCTGCCGGCGACGCCGGCGACCGAGGAGGTTCGGCGGGGCTGGGATCCGGCGACCGACGCCGACCGGGCGACCGGGACCTTGATCAGCCTCGGCCAGTCCGCCGCCTCGGTCGGGATTTGGCTGGGGATCGTGGGGTTGCCGCTCGCGATCGTGGGGTCGATCCTTGCGTTCCTCGCCTGGCGGATCGGGCGACTGGTCACCCGGCGAGCAGCCGCCGAGACGGGCACCGACCTGACCTATGCCCGACAGTCGTTGATCAGCAGCGTGGGGCCGCAGAGGACGATCCCCAGGGCAGCCAGGCCGAGGGCGACGACGATGCTTGCCCCGACGACGACGCGTGCCGGCAACGTGATCGCGGTGCGACCGTCTCGCCGCGCCCCGATCACGAGGACGAGCAACCCCGCGATCGCGACATAGACACCCACCATCAGCCAGGTTCCGGGCACGCTCGTGGCTTGCTGCAGTGCGAACGCCGCGCCGCCCGCCGCCAGCACGACGGCCAGGATCTCGAACCGCTGACGCTTCATCAGGACTCCACAGATGGTGCGATATATGACCAATGACGCGCGCATCGGGCGATCGTTACGCGGCGGTCGGCTCTCGGGCGACGGCGAGGATCCGGTCGATGTCGAGGTGGTCGGCGACGAGGGCCTTGATCAGGGCGATCTTCTCGCGGTCCGCGGCATGGGTCTTGACGAGCAGGTCGTGGACCTCCGACGCGACGACATAAGTGTCCTCCGGCACGAGAGTCGCGAAGATGTCGGCTTCGCGGATGGCATCGAGAACGGACGGGCGCGGCCGATAGCCGCCGGTGAGGACGAGCCCGATTGCGGCGCCCTCGTGGCCGGCAACCGACGCAGCGCCCTCGTTCGTCGCCGCTGCGGCGATCGCCGCGATCCGGGCGGCCACGGCAGAATTCGCGGTCCGGAGCCGCTCCGCGAAGTGGGCGGTCGTGAGGGTGAGGATCACGTCCTCGCGATCGCCAGGCACGATGACCAGCGTGCCCGGCCCAACCCGTTCGAGCATGTGGCCGGCCTCCATTGCCCCGATCGCGACCCCGTCGATCACCCGGTCGAGATCGGGTCCCGGATGGATCGTTTCGCCGTGGACGCCCTCGAGGATCATCGCGAGCGTCGGGTTGGAAAGGATCGGCCGGACCGGCAGGACGCCGAGGAGCGGAATGTCGTGGCGTCCGAGGCCGCGCTCGAGGACTTTGGCAATGCCCGGCTGAGCGTCGAGATCGACCTTGTTGACGATGGCCCCCGCGACCTCGACGCCGTGAGCCGCGAAGAGCGACGCGTTGAGGACGATCTCGTCGATCGGGCGGCCGACGCCGCCCTCGCTGATGATCACCGCCGGGGTGCCGAGCAGCGACGCCACGACCGCGTTCGATAGGCCGATGACCGCCCCGACGCCGGCGTGGCCGGTCCCCTCGATCAGCAGCATTTCATGATCTCGGAGTGTCGCGTGTGCCGCTCGGACATTGGCCCCGAGATCCTCGACGACGCGCCCCGCGATGTACGCCTTCGTAAAGCCGCGAGGGATGTGGACGGGGCTCATCACCGAGTACGGCTCGGGCAGACCGAAGACCGTCTTCATGAGGACCGCGTCCTCGTCGGCCGGCTCGCCGTCCTCGATCACCGTGCGCTGCCCCACGGGCTTGAAGAAGCCGGTGTGCAGACCCGACCGGACGAACCCGTCGAGCAACCCGAGAGCCGCCGTCGTCTTGCCGCGGTTCTGGCCCGTGGCCGCGAGGTAGAGCTGTCTCATCGCGCGGTGTGTGTCGGCGCGCCGACTAGCCGCGAGCGGTCGTCTTGCGCTCGATCAGCGCGATCGCGTCCTTCAGGCGCCCGACCGTCTCGGCGTCGATCGCGTCGGGCTCGAGATACGGGCCCAACCGCTCCATGATGTCGGAGACGAGGCCGAGGAAGACGCTCGCATCGGCCACGAAGAACTGGGGCTCGTTGTTGTAGCGGACGAGCGTCAGGCGGCCCTGGAGGACGCGGCGCTCCTCGACGTGGGCGACCTGTGTCGCGAAGTTGTGGCCCTGGATCCCATCGGGGTTGTTGAGGAAGTTCAGGGCGTTATCGATGGCAAGTCCGAACCGGGCGCGCCAGGCGACGAGCCGCTCGTGGACCTCGGACGGGATCCGGACCTCCGCGACCTCGTCGAAAACCTCCGGGGCGACGGTCAACAGCCCGACCAGCGTCGTTCCGGCGCGCGGCCCGAGCATCACTTGGAGGCTCCGCTCAAGGGTGAAGACCTCGGAGTCGAAGCGCGGGCTCGTGATGACGTCGGTCAGGAGGTCCTCGACGTTATCGAGAATGCCGGGCTCCGCCACGGCGTTCGCGAGGTGGAGGATCTCCTCCTTGAACAGGAACTTTTCTTCGTGATCGAGCATGCGGCGGATGGTAGCACCCGGTTCGGGCCGCACTAGGCATGCGCCAAGGGTGGCTGCTCGCCGAAAATCACCTCTGTCCGCCGGCGATGCCGTTGGTTGCATCACGCGGGTGGCGGCGCCGCGAGTTGCGGTCGCCGCAGTGTTGGTCCGATCCCGGAATGATGCGACCGACGGCATCACCCGGACAGACGAGAGATTTCCGGCGGGAGCGCGGCCGGGGCGAGGGCGCAGCCGCGGCCGCGGCGCGAGGCTTACGGGTAGAGGCCGCGCATCGAGGTCGCGTCGGCGACACGCTGGACGGCGAGCAGGTAGGCGGCGGTGCGCATGTCGATCTCGTCCCGCTGGGCAATCGCGAGCGTCTCGTGGAACGCCTTGACCATGATCTCCTTGAGCTTGGAGTTGACGACGCTCTCGCTCCAGTGATCGCGGTTGAGGTCCTGGACCCACTCGAAGTAACTGACTGTCACGCCGCCGGCGTTGCACAGGATGTCCGGGATCATGAACACGCCGCGCTGGAACATCTGCTGGTCCGCCTCAGGCGTCGTCGGGCCGTTGGCGGCCTCGGCGACGATGCGGGCCTTGATGTTCCCGGCGTTCCGGGCGGTGATCTGGTTCTCGAGGGCGGCCGGGATCAGGATGTCGCAGTCGACCTCGAGGACGGCCGCGTTGCTGATGTCCTGCGCGCCGGGCAGCCCCTGGACGGTCCCGTGTTCCTTCTTCCAGCCGTTGACGCGGCCGATGTCGAGACCGTCGGGGTTGTAGATGCCGCCGGTCGAATCGGAGACCGCGACGACCGTCGCGCCCTCGTCGGTGATCAGCCGCGCGGCGATCGCGCCGGCGTTGCCGAAACCCTGGATCGAGACGCGGGCGCCCGTGATGTCCATGCCGATCTCGCGGACGGCCTCGAGGATGCAGTAGACCGTTCCGCGGGCGGTGGCTTCGTTCCGGCCCTCCGACCCGCCGAGGCTGATCGGCTTACCTGTAACGACACCCGGCACCGTGTAGCCCACGTGCATCGAGTAGGTGTCCATCATCCAGGCCATGATCTGGGCGTTCGTGTTGACGTCCGGTGCCGGGATGTCCTTCTCGGGGCCGATGAGGACCTCGATCTCGGTGAAGAACCGCCGCGTCAGCGCCTCGAGCTCCTTCTGGCTGAGCTTCTTCGGGTCGACGATGACGCCGCCCTTGCCGCCGCCGTACGGGATGCCGACCACCGCGCACTTCCAGGTCATCCACATCGCCAGCGCCTTGACCTCGTCGAGGCTGACGTCCTGGTGGTAGCGAATGCCGCCCTTGGCCGGTCCGCGACCGAGGTTGTGCTGGACCCGGTAGCCCGTGTAGACCTGGACCGACCCGTCGTCCATCTTCACGGGAAAGTGGACGATCAACTCACGGCGCGGTTCGCGAAGAACGCGACGGAGGCCGGGGTCGAGGTTCAGGCGCTCAGCGGCGAGGTCGAACTGCTGCTGGGCGACCTGCCAGGGGTTGATCGACGCGGCGACCTGCTCTGTGGTCATGATTCGAGGTGATCCTCCGTGCGAGAACCCGGTCCGCGTGACGGGACCGGCTCGCGTGTTCCGGGTCGTCTCCCGGACGGCCCAACGGGGCGCGAGAGGCGTCGAAATGACGCGTCGCGCGGATGAATTTAGCGACGAGTATAGCCCGGGGAGGCCCGCTCGGGCCTCGTGCGTACACCGTATCGCAACGTCATCGCAACCGTCCCGCAACCGTTGGTCCCGGACATGGCAGGACCGTTACGGCATTGCGTGGCAGTCGGCTCCAGGGTCCGCTACCGCTTGTAGAGGACCGCCGCGCCGACGCAGCCAGGGCCAAGGTGAGGCCCGACCGACGCGCCGACAATCGAGACCATCACCGACGACGGGTTGACCCCCGACCGCTTGACGACCTCGGCGCTGAACTCGGCGATATCGGGGGCCATCGTGTGGAGGATCGCGAGCCGTTCGATGGGCCGGGCGCAGATCAACTCGATGCAGCGCGCCCGCGACTTCGCCCGGGTCCGTGGCTTGTCGGCCGTTTCGACGACGCCATCCTCGACCGCGATGATCGGCCGCACCGACAGCAGCGTCCCGATGGCGGCGGTCGCGCCGCTGATCCGGCCGCCCTTCTTCAGGTACTCGAGCGTCTCGAGCGAGACGTACATCCGCAGGTCCGACGCGCGGTCGTTCAGGACGCGGGCGATCTCGGCCGCGGACACGCCCTGCCCGGCCAGGTCCAGGCCCATGAAGGCGAGAATCCCCTCGGCCATCGATGCGCCCTGGGAGTCGACGAGGTGGATCTCGCGATCGGGCATCATGCCCTTCGCGACCTCGGCGCTCTTCATCGAACCGGACAGCTTGTGCGAGACGTGGATCGCGACGACCGCGTCCGCTCCGTCGGCAAATGCCTTCTCGTAGACCGCCTTGAAGTCGCCCGGACCGGACGCCGCGGTCTTCGGGAAGGGCGCGTTCGGAGCGGTCATCCGCTGCCAGAACTCCTCGGTCGAGAGATCGACGCCAGCCAGGAAGGACTCGGTGCCGAACGTGACCGACAGGGGAACGATCCGGATGCCTGCGGCCTCGGCGACGGCTGGATCGAGATCCGACGCCGAATCGGTGACGAACGCGACGTTGGCCACTGCTTCCTCCTCCGCCCCCAGCGTGCGACCGATGATACGGGTCGCGACCACTGCCGAGCGTAGCCGCTACGCTTTCCGCGATGGACCGATCGATGTGGGCCGTGATGGCCGGCACCTTCACCCTGCGTTTCTCGACCGGCCTCACCGGGGCGATGCTCAGCGTCTACTTGGCGAAGCTCCCCGAGCACGGCGGTCCGGTGGTCGCGCCGACGACCCTGGCCCTTCTCGCCGCATCGTTCTACGTCTCGGAGCTCGTCCTGTCGCCGTTCTTCGGGGTCCTGTCGGACAGGCTCGGCCACCACCGGGTGATGCTGTTCGGTCCCGTCTTCGGCGCGATCGCGGTGATCCTCACGGGGCTGACGACCAACCTCCCGATCCTGGCTGGGACGCGTCTGCTGGAGGGCGCATCGACGGCGGCGAGCGTGCCATCCATCCTCGGCTACATCGCCCTCGCGACCGCGACGAGCGAGGTGCTGAGGGGCAAGGCGGCCGCCCGGTTCGAGGGCGCGACCCTTGCCGGATTTGGTGTCGGGTTCGCGACGGCGCCGCTCCTGTTCGCGGCATTCGGGCCGGTCGCGTTCTACCTGAATGCGCTCGTCTACGGCGTCTCCCTGCTGATTTACAAGTTCGGCGTTGAGGATCGTGATCGGGAGGAGCGGGCAGCCGCTGCCACGACACGCGCCTCGCGGATGGACCTGAGCCGCTACGGCGTACTGCTGCGGACCTCCCACGTCTGGCTACTCGCCCCGACTTGGATAGCCGTCAATGCCTCGATCGGGCTGTGGTTCAGCCAGTCGATCTTTCAGTTCTCCCAGCCGAACTCGAAGTTTCCCGACCAGGTCCTCCACCAAGGGTTCTCCCCCGCCCAGATTTCACTGACAGCCGTCGTCGTCGGCGTCTTGTTCGGAGCCGGGCTGCTCTACTGGGGCAACCGGTTCAAGAACCTGCGGCGGACGACGATCATCCTCTACGGCATCGTCGGTGGTGGCATCCTCGTCGCCGGCGGCGTCGCGATTAACCATGGCGCCGGCCTGCCGTTCGTGGTGCCGCTCATCGGGGCGCTTGCCGCGGCGTTCGGGTTGTTCCTCTTGGCCGGCGCGACACCAGCCGCGCTCGGTTTGCTGGCGGACATCTCCGAGCGCTTTCCGACCGATCGTGGAGCGATCATGGGCCTCTACAGCGTCTTCCTGGCTGTCGGCCAGATCATTGGCAGCCTGATCGGCGGAGTCGCGGCGGAATGGGGCGGCATCGACGGGCTCCTGGTGGCAACGTTCGGGCTGTTGCTCATTGCCCTCCTGCCGCTCGCACAGCTGCGGCGCCAGGAGCACTACGTCGGCGGGCCGTCGCAGCCGGCCTCGTTCGATGATGCGGAGGCGACGCCGTGACCGGCCCGGTCCTTGTTCCGGCGCGGGTCGCTCGGGGAGCGCGCGGCGCCGTCGTCGCGCCCCACCACCTCGCGACGGAGGCGGGTCTCGGAATCCTGCGGGCGGGCGGGTCCGCGGTCGATGCGGCCATCGCCGCGAACGCCGCGCTGGCCGTCGTCGGGCCCCTGTTCTGCGGCATCGGCGGAGATGCCTTCTGGCTGATCTGGGATTCGGCCGATCGCCGTCAGCACGCGCTCAACGGCTCGGGACGAGCGGCCGCTTCCGCCGACCCGGCCGCGCTGCGAGCGGGCGGACTCGAGCGCCTCCCCCTGGATGGGCCCTTGACGATCACCGTCCCGGGCGCGGTCCGTTCCTGGTCCGACGCCCATGCCCGACTCGGGCGACTCTCGCGGTCGGCGATCCTCGCCCCGGCCATCGAGCTGGCCGGACGCGGCTTCCCGGCGTGGGACGGGTTCATCCGCGGAGTCGAGGTCACGGCGGCCCGGGTCGAGGCGGCGATGGGGTCGGGCTCCGGTTTCGTCCGGGTCTTCCGGCCGCATGGCCGGCCATGGCGGCCGGGCGAGATTGTCCGGCTCCCCGCCCTGGCGAAGACGCTTGAACGCATGGCCGACGCGGGATTCGACGACTTCTACACCGGCGACATCGCTGCACGACAGGCGCGCGGCCTCGCGGCCGCCGGGTCGCCGTTGACCGCTGCCGACCTCGCCGGCCACACCTCGACCTGGGGCATCCCGATCGCAACCGAATATCGAGGCGTTCGAGTCACCAGCCATCCACCGAATTCGTCGGGGCCGGTCGCGCTGGAGGTCATCAACATCCTGGAGCGCTTCGAGCCGCCGCCGGCCGACGCGTTCGGTCCGGCGGGGGTCGCCGATGCCCGCTGGATCCATCTCGGCATCGAAGCATCGAAGCTCGCGATGGCCGACCGCGACGCCGAGCTTACCGATCCCGACTTCCGCGAGATCCCTCTCGACCATCTCATTTCGAAGGACCACGCGGCTGAGCTCGCCACCAGGATTGATCCGCGGCGCGCCTCGTCGCCGGTCGCCTCGTCGGCGCCGCGAGGGGGCGGCACGGCCTACCTCGCCGCGGTGGATGGCGAGGGCAACGCGGTCAGCCTGATCGAGTCGAACTACATGGGCTTCGGGTCAGGTGTGGTCGATCCCGACACGGGGATCCACTACCAGAATCGCGGCTCCTATTTCAGTCTCGAACCGGCGCACCCGAACGTGCTCGCGCCGGGCAAGCGGACGCTCCATACCCTGCTGCCGGGCATGCTGTTCCGTGGCGATGGTGGGCCATGGGTCGTGACCGGGTCGATGGGCGGCGACGCCCAGCCACAGATCCACGCCCAGATCGTGTCCGCTCTCGTCGACGGCCGGCTGGACATCGCCACGGCGGTCGCGGCACCGCGCTGGTTCGTCGAGCCCAAGGAGCATTTCGCGCCGCCGGTCGAGGTTCGCGCCGAACCCCGATTCTCGGATGGTGTCCTCGAGGTGCTCGAGGAGCTCGGCCACCCTGTGACCAGAACGGAACCGTTCGACTCGGGGCTGGGTCACGCCCATGCGATCGAGCTGGTCGAGGGCGGCCCGGTCGAAGGTGGCTCCCTCGCCGCGGCCACGGATCCCAGGAGCGCCGGGCTGCCCGCGGTCTGGTAGGTGCTGGCGCACCCTGGGCCACGCTAACTGGCCAAACATTCGTGGGGGATTGTTAGGCGCGGAAGCTGCCGTGATTCGGCGCCAGGACGGCATTCCGTTAGCCGCTAGCGACGAATTCCCGCTCGCCCGGGCCCACTGAGCGCCTCCAGCCTGCCCCAATAGTCTGCGGGCGAATATTTGGCCAAGTGGGGGGAGCGGCGCGGCGTCCAGCGGACCCGCGTACGCGCCCGCGTCTGCGATCGTCGCGGAGGGGCGGCCAGAGGAAGGCGGCGCCGAGCAGCGCAGCGAGCGGGCTTGAAGGCCCGTGAGCGAGCAGCGCAGAAGCCAACGCACCCCTGGTCGTTCCTCCGCGACAGCTTTCGGGTTATCCTCGCTCCCACCGGTGGCGGGCTGCGCTCACACGACGCCGCCACCGGTCCCCTCTTCGCCAACCGCGGGAGCCCTTGTGACCTCGAACGTCGGCCAGAATTACCCGTACACGAGCGAAACCCCGGCGGAGCGCGCTGCGGTGATCGCCAAGCTCGTCGCTGAGCGCGAGGGCCTAGCCGACAAGCTGGCCGCGGAGACGTCGCCGCTCGACGAGAACGAGCGGTGGTGGGTCTGGAAGTGCCCCACGAAGGACTGCCCGGGACTCCTCCACGTCGGCGGCTATGCCCGCGATCTGCACGCCCTCTTCGTCGTATGCGACGGGACCTGCGGCAAGACGTTCCTGCGCTGAGCGGGCGAGCGTCATGATCGCTCGCCGCTGGCGCGGCCGGGTCCGCGCCGCCGACTTTGACGCCTACCTCGTCTACCTCGAGGAGAGCGGCATCGCCGCGCTCAGGGCCACACCGGGCAACGCGGGTGTGACCGTCTTTCGCCATCTCGACGAAGCGACCGACAGCGCAGAATTCGAGGTCGTCTCCTACTGGCGCGACCTCGACGCCATCCGGGCATTTGCCGGCGACGACATCTCGGTTGCACGGTTCTTCCCGGACGATGACCGCTATCTCATCGATCGCGAGCTGACCGTCCGCCACGACGTCGTCGAGATCTACCCCGCGGTCCGTGGCTGACCCAGGCGCCGCAGCGCCGCCCGCGATCGAGGCCTCGCGACGGCGACTCGTGACCGAGGCCGCCGGCATCGTCGTCAGCGCCGTCGGCTTCGGGTTCGTCTACGGCCTTGCGGCCCGGGACGCAGGCTTCTCGCCGATCGAGGCACTCGCGATGAGCACCCTGGCCTTCGGCGGAGCGGCCCAGTTCGCGGCCGTGGGCTATGTCGCCGGCGGCCTCGCCTGGCCGGGCGTCGTCCTCCTGACCGCGCTCCTCAATGCTCGCCACCTCCTCTATTCGGCGGCACTGGCGGCGTGGATCAGGGATCGGCCGTTCGTCGAGCGGGCGATGGCCGCTCACCTGCTGACGGACGAATTGTTCGCGCTCACGATGGCCCATTTCCGACGCCTCGGCCGGGCCGACATGTGGGGCTACTGGGTCGCCGGCATCGGGGCGACGTTCATCCCGTGGAACCTCGCGACCCTGGCTGGGGTGATGGTCGGCGGCTCGATCCCGGAGCCGGAGCAATTCGGGATCGACGTCATCTTCCCGGCAGCCATGATCGGGCTGGCCGTTGGGTTGATCAGCGGGCGGCGCGAGGTCGTCGCCGCGATCAGCGGGGCCCTGATCGGCGTCGTCGTTGCGCTGGTCGCGGGAGCGCCCATCGGGATCATCGCCGGTGGGCTCATCGGCCCGGCGATCGGCCTGCTCGTGCCGGCGGCCGCCGCCCACGAAACGGCGCCGCTCGGAAGTCATTCGTCGGCCGAACGCTTCTCGATGCCGGGCACTCACGTGAGCGAGGAGGAGCCGCCGGAGCCGACCGAGCCTTCGGGTGACGGCCGATGAAAACCGAACTCGTCCTTCTCGCGGTCCTCATGTTCGCCGTGACCTACCCGTCACGGGCGCTCGGCCTCCTCGCGCCCGGCATGGACCGCCTTCCTCGGCAGGCATTCGAATATCTCCAGCTCGTTGGGCCGGCGATCCTCGCGGCCCTCGCCGCGGTCGCGGTCATGGTCGTGACGACCGACTCGGGGGCGACCTTTCACGTGGGGCTCGAGTGGCTGGCCGTGGGCGCGTGCCTCGCCGTCGTCGCTTGGCGCCGAAACCTCTTCCTCGGCCTCGTGACCGCGGTCGCGATCGCCATCGTCGGCCGGCTCGCTGGCCTCGGCTGAGACCTGCGACGATCGTGAGCTAGCCGCGCCGGGCGTCGGCCTCCACCTCCACGAGGAGGGAGGGCTCCATCAGGCCGGCGACCTGGACCAGGGTCGAGGCGGGCCGGATCTCGCCGAAGAGCTCACCGTGGACCGCCGCAACGGCGGATGCGTCGTCGATCGAAACGACATACATCCTTGTCCGGACGACGTCGCCGAGCGAGAAGCCCGCTTCGGTCAGCGCCCGCTCAACGATCGCCCACGCCGCGCGGGCCTGGCCAGCCGCGTCGCCGGGGTGAATGGATCGGCCGGCGGGCCCGGCATCGGTCGTGCCCGAGACGTGGCAGGCATCGCCGACCACGATCGCCCGGCTGTATCCGGCCGACGCCTCCCACGGGCCACCCGACGAGATCCGCCGGCGCTCAGCCACGCCGCTGCCGGAACGCCGGGTCGCGGGCCACCGCGAGCAGCAGCCCGGCGAAGAGCGCGGTCCGCGGCACCACCGAACCCAGATCCAGGTACTCAGCGGGCGAGTGATCGTTGCCGCCGATCGGGCCGAGGCCGTCGAGCGTCGGAACGCCGAGGCCGGACGTCGTGTTCGCGTCGGACGCGCCGCCGGTCGCGGTGTCCTTGACCGCGAACCCGAGCCGTCCCGCGATCGCCACCGCGTGGTCGACGAGCCGCCCCGCACGCTCGAGTTTCTCCATCGGCCGGTGGCGTGCGCGCCGCTCGACTGCGACGGTCGTGTCGGGCACTTCGGTAGCGGCGGCGAGGGCGCGGATCGCCGCCTCTGCCTCGTCCTGGCTCGCGGCGTCCGTCGCCCGGACGTCGACCTCGAGAACGCACCGTTCGGCGACGACGTTCGGCCGCGTTCCGCCGCTGATGACGCCGGCGTTGACGGTTACGCCCGGCCATCGGCCGTTGAGCGCGTGGAGATCACGGACAATTCGGGCGGCCTCGAGGATCGCGCTTCGGCCCTTCTCCGGCTCGACGCCCGCGTGCGCCGCCCGGCCATGGACCGTGAGGACGAGGTCGAGCGTCCCCTTCCGCGACGACACGATGTCGCCGTTCGCGCGGGCGCATTCGAGGACGAAACAGGCATCTGCGTCCGTTGCCAGCAACCGGATGTGCGGCGACGACGAAGGCGACCCGATTTCCTCGTCGGGGTTGGCGACGAAGACGATCCGTTCGAACGGCAGGCCGTCCTCTCGGGTCAGCTCGATCAAGGCCCGGAGGCCGTATAGCCCGGTCAGCAGGCCCGACTTCATGTCGGTGACGCCGGGCCCGAAGGCCTGGCCGCCCTCGATCCGGAACGGCCGCTCCGCCGCGGTCCCGGGATCGAAGACGGTGTCCATGTGACCGATCAGGAGGAGGCGCGGACCGGCTCCGGCCGCCGCGTGCATGCTCCCTACGATCGTCGGCCCCAGGCGCCCGTTCGGATCGGGGTGGGTGGCGACCTTCGCTCCGAGAGTCGCCAGGAACCCACCAACGAACGTCGCGACCTCTTCAACCCCGGCCGGCGTGTAGCTGCCGCAATCGATGTTGACGAGACGTTCGAGATCGGCCAGGTAGGCAGGTTCAACGGTGCGGATTGCGTCCTCGATGGCCGTCAGCTCGTCGCCCGTCACGCCGGCGCCGGGCGAGGCGATCGTCTCCATTCGGTCAGTCTACGAGGCCTGCCGCTTGCTATCCTCGCCGGATCGTGCGCCAGGTCGAGATCCGACTCCTCGAGGGTCCGAACGTCTACCGGCTCGAGCCGGTGGTCAAGGTCGAGGTCGCGATCGGCCGGCGGCGGACGTGGTACGGCAAGCGGGCGCCCGGTCGTCACGCCCTCGTCCGACTCGCCGCCGTGATTCCCCGCCGCGTCTGGCCCGGCCAGATCGAGGGAATCGTCGACTGGACGCGACGACTCCGGGCCGAGCACGGGGAGGGCCGCGGCGGCGTCGTTGTCCATCGCTCATCTGATCCGGGGCACTGGATCGTCACCTTTCCGTGGACGGGCGCGGAACGAGCTCACACGATCGCCGAGGCGGCGTTCGCCCTCGCCGAGCGCGACGTCTCGCCCTCGCGCCGGGCGCGGCTGACGGGGACCCAGGAGCGGACCCTCGCCCGCTGGCAGGCCCGGATCGCGGACGCCCGGGCGACGCCGCCGACGTGGATCCGCGACTCGAACCGCCGGATTCCCGTGGTTTCGATCACCGGGACCAACGGCAAAAGCACGGTCACCCGGCTGATCACCCACATCCTCGTCGGGGCCGGCCGCAGGGTCGGAACCACGACGTCGGACGGCGTCCTCGTCAACGAGCGCCTCATCGATCCGGGCGATTGGACGGGACCCGGCGGCGCCCTCCAGATCCTCGGCCGCTCCGATCTCGACGTCGCGGTCCTCGAGACGGCCCGCGGCGGCATCGTTCTCAAGGGGATGGGCTACGAGTCGAACGAGGTCAGCGTCGTGACGAACGTGACCTCGGACCATCTCGATCTTCAGGGCATCCATACCCTGCCGGAGCTCGCGGAGGTCAAGGCGACGGTTGCGCGAGTCACGAAACCGGACGGCTGGTCGGTCCTCAACGCGGACGACCCCCTCGTCGCGGCGACCGCCCGCCGGCTCCGCAGCCAAGTCGCGCTCTTTTCGCTCGTGTCGGGTGGCTCCGCGGCCGTAAGGCGGAACGTGGCGGCGGGCGGACGCGGCTACGTCGTCCGAGACGGCTGGGTGATGGAGCTCACGCCGAAGGGCGACTCGCCGATCGTGGAGCTCGCCCGGATCCCGATCACGATCGGTGGGATCGCCCGGCACAACGTCGCCAATGCGCTCGCCGCAGCGGGGGCGGCGCGCGGGCTCGGGGCATCGATCGCCGAGGTCGCCGATGGCCTCGTCGCGTTCCGCCCGACGTCGGATCGGTCGCCTGGCCGGCTGAACCTCTATCGGCTCGGATCGCGAATCGTCATCGTCGACTTCGCTCACAACGAGGCCGGCGTCGCGGCCGTGCTGGACGTCGCGGAAGGGATCGCCGGCGGCGCCGCGGGTCGGGCCGCCCCGATCACGGCAATCGTCGGCACGGCCGGCGACCGGCCCGATGACACGCTGCGCGGGATCGCCCGTATCGCCGCGAAACGGGCTCAGCGGGTCGCGATCAAGGAGACCCTGAAGTACCTTCGCGGAAGATCGCGGGAGTCGATCGTCGGCGAGCTGCTCGCGGGCGTAAAGGAAGCGGGTATGGCGACCTCTGACGTACCGATCTATGAATCGGAAACCGTGGCCCTCAGGGCGGAGCTGGCCGACTCGGGCGCCCGGCCGCGTGTCGTCGTCCTCCTTTGCCATGAGGAGCGCGAGGGGGTGTTCCAGCTGCTCGATTCGCTGGGCGCGCGGCCGATCGACGTCGCCACGGAGTTGACCTCGCTCGTCCCCCGGCTCCAGGAGCGACCGCGCAAGCATTGAGTCCCGAATTGATTTCGGCGGGCCGCGACCGCATGATCGGGATGCGAGCGTGCCGCTCGGCCGCCGCGGAGGGATGGAGGAGCGTTCCCATGGAGACGGCAGTCGGCATCGCCCTCATCGTCATCGCCGCCCTCGAGATCGCCTGGATCATCCGCGCCGTCAGCTCGAATTCCCCGCGAGTCGGCTGACCCTCTGCGAAGGCGACTCAGGCCGCCGGATCCGCAACCAGGACGCCGTCGTCGACTGACCAGGTCAGCCGGACGGCGTCGTCGCTCTGCCACTGGCGCTCTTCGTCGTCGCGCTGGTCGCGTACCGCGGCGCGCTGGCCATCGGGCAACGTGAGTCCGTACTTGCGGTCCGAACCCAGGTAGAGCGCGTCGACGACCGTCGCCTCGACGGCGTTCGCACCGGCCGGGACCTCCTCGGCGGCGCCGACGATCCGGATTCGCTCCGGCCGGACGACGAGCGCTGCCGGCGAACCGTTCTCGAGCCCGGCCCGGTCCGCCGCTTGCCTGCCGACGCCCCAGCGCCACGCGCCGCGGACGAGCCACGCGCCGCCTGTACCGTCGCGCTCGTAGCGGCCGCGCAGGATGTTCGACTCGCCGATGAAGTCCGCGACGAACAGCGACGCCGGCCGGTCGTAGAGGTCCTCGCCACTGCCAAGCTGCTCGATCCGGCCGGCGCTGAAGATGGCGATCCGGTCGCTCATCACGAGCGCCTCCTCCTGGTCGTGGGTGACGTAGAGCACCGTCGCCCCGAGCTGCCGGCTGACGTGCAGGATCTCCAGCTGGAGGGCCTCACGGAGCTTCCGATCGAGCGCACCGAGTGGCTCGTCCATGAGCAGCAGCCGCGGCTCGAAGACGACGGCCCGGGCGAGGGCGATTCGCTGCTGCTGGCCGCCCGACAGCTGGCGCGGGTAGCGATCCCCGAATTTCTCGAGCTTGACGAGGGCCAGCGCGTCGGCGACCCGGCGGGTGATTTCGGGCCGCGAGGTTCGTCGCATCTGGAGGGGAAAGCCGATGTTCTGGGCGGCCGTCATGTGCGGGAACAGCGCGTAGTTCTGGAACACCATGCCGACGTCGCGGCGGTACGGCGGGACCCGCGTCATGTCGCTGCCGTCGATCTCGATCGAGCCGCCGCTCGGTGCCATGAAGCCCGCCACCATCCGGAGCGTCGTCGTCTTGCCCGAACCCGATGGGCCGAGGAGCGTGACGAACTCGCCGCGCCGGACCTCGAGGTCGACGCCGTCGACCGCGATCGCGTCGCCAAACGACTTCCGGAGACCGCGCAGGACGAGTGCAGGACGCTCGCCAGCCGGGCGAGGCGCCTCGGGCGCTGTGCTGGTGGCGGTCATTGGACGGGCGCCTGGCGGCGGACGACGAGCAGCAGCAAGAGCAAGACCGTCGTCACGACGAGGAGTGTCGTGGAGACCGCGGCCACGGTTGGGTCGACGACCTGTCGGACTTGCTCCCACATCTCGACCGGCAGCGTCCGGAACCGGGCCGACGTCAGGAAGATCGCGACCACGACCTCGTCCCACGAGGCGATGAACGCGAAGATCGCACCGGCCAGAACGCCGGGCAGGATGATCGGCAGGGTGATCCGCATGAAGGTCCGGCGGGGGTCCGCGCCGAGGTTCGCGGCAGCCAGCTCCAGGTTTCGGTCCATCGTCCGCAGGCTGGTCCCGACGCTCACGATCACGAACGGCAGCGCGAGGGCGGTGTGGGCCAGCACCAGGCCCAGCAGCGAGCCACTGATCCGCCACTGGACGAACAGCGAGAACATCCCGATCCCGATGATCACGACCGGCACGATCAGGGGTGCCAGGGCGACCGCGTTGACGAGGCTCCTCCCGGGAAACCGCCCACGGGACAGGCCAAGGGCGGCTAGCGTTCCGAGAAACGTGGCGAGGATCGCGGTCAGCACGGCGACCTCTGCGCTGTTCACCATCCCGGACGACCACTGCCGATCCGTGAACATCCGCTCATACCACTGGAGCGAGAAGCCCTCCGGAGGGAAGCTCATGATGCTCGCCTCTGTGAAGCTCATCGGGATGATGACGAGCGTCGGGGCGAGAAGGTAGAAGACCGTCAGGGCGCCGAGCGCCGCCATGAGCAACCTTCGCGGCTGGCGCCACGATTCAGTCATCTCAGTCCTCGACGGCGCTGCCGAAGACGTCGCGCAGATGGACGCCTCGCGACGCTACGAACAGGACGGCGAACGTAATCCCCATCAGCAGGACCGCCATCGCGCTCGCGGAGCCCCAATCGAGGGCCTGTTGGACCTCGTCGACGATCAGCTGGCTGATCATCTGGTCGCGGAGGCCACCGAGCAGCGCAGGCGTGATGTAGAAGCCGAGGGCGAGGACGAACACGAGCAGGCAACCCGCAAGGACACCCGGAAGGCTGAGCGGGACGAAGATACGGAGGAAGGCTGAGCTGGGCGTCGCCCCCAGGTTCGCGGCGGCCCTACCGTACTCCGGGTCGATCCGGCGCATGACCGCGTACATCGGTAGGACCATGAAGGGCAGCAGGATGTGCGACATCCCGATGATCACGCTGCCCGTCGTGCGGATCAGGGTCAATGGCTCGGAGATCAGCCCGAGGTCGAGCAGGAAGGTATTGATGACCCCGGTGTCGCGGAGGATGACCTGCCAGGCGAAGGTCCGGACGAGCAGGCTGGACCAGAAGGGAAGGAGCACGGCGATCAGCAGCAGGCCCGCAACCCGCCCCGGCACGATCGTCATCAGGTATGCATACGGGTAGCCGACGAGCAGGCATGTCAGCGTCGAGATGAAGGCGATCCAGAACGTGTTCGTCAGGGCTCGGAGATTAGCGTCCTGACTGAAGAACTCTGTGTAGTTGGAGAGACCCGCGCCAGGCGGGTCGGTGATCGAGCGGATGCTCATCGTCGCGAGCGGCGCGAGGAAGAACACCACGAGAAACACGAGCGCCGGCAGGACGAGCACGGCCCAGCGGTCCACGGCCGGGCCACGCGGGCGGCCCGGCCGTTCGATGCCCACCACGGCGTCAGCGATCCTTGGCGGGTCCGACGATCAGCGGCTCTTCCACGCCTTGTACGCCGCATCGACGGCGTCGAAGTTGTTGACGAGCCATTCGTCGTCGAAGTAAGCGGAGTTCTCGTCCGCGTTCGAGACTGACAGGTCCGCGATCTTGTCGGGGGCGGGCTTGGCGTTGATGTTCGTCGGCCCGTACGGGATGTACTGGGATGGCTTCGCGTTGTTCTCGGCGCAGATCGTGTAGGCGATGAACTTCATCGCCGCATCTTTGTTGGGCGTGCCCTTTGGCACGACGAGATAGTCCGCCGTGACGATCTGCTGGTTCCACTGCATCTCGACCGGCTTGCCGTCGGTGTTCTTGGCGCTCCAGCCGCGGCCGTTCCAGATGAGGGTCATCGCGACCTCGCCGTTGCCGATCAAGGACTGGGACTCGGCGCCCGTCTTCCAGAGCACCAGGTCGTCCTTGATTGTGTCGAGCTTCTTCGTCGCCCGATCGAGATCAAGCGGGTAGAGATCCGCGGGCTTTACACCGTCGGCGAGGAGCGCGATCTCGAAGATCCCGCCCTCCGAGTAGTCCCACACGCCGCGCTTTCCGGGGAATTTCGTCGTATCGAAGTAGTCGGCCCAGCCTTCCGGGACCTTGCCGGCGGTCTTTTCGGTGTTGTAGGCGAGGACGACGCCGTAGGTGATATCCGGGACGCGCCACTTGCTCGGCCCCAGGTCCTGATTGACCTCGTCGAGCGGGATCAACGAATAGTCGAGCTCTTCGAGCAGGGCCGAGTTAGCCTCGAGGCCGAAGTCGTTGCCGACGTCGACGACGTCCCATGTGACCTGACCGGCTTCCACCTGCGTCTTGATGGTCGCGTTCAAAGAGCCCTCGTCCTCTTGGAATTGCACGCCGGTCAACGCGGTGTACGGCTCGAGCCACGCCTTGCGCTGAGCTTCCTGATAGGCGCCGCCGAACGACACAAATGTGAGCGTCACGCCCTCTTGGCGGGGCGGATTGCAGGCGGCAGACGTGGCGCCGCCACTGGCACCTGCTCCAGGAGACGCGGCCGAGGATGGCGCCACGGCCGACGGCGCCGAGGCCGACCCGGTGGCCGCTCCGCCCCCGGTGCAGGTGGCGACGATCGCGGTCATCGCGATGAACGCGGGGATTGCTGTCCGGCGACGCATGCTCGAACCTCCTCTTCGGCCGCAGCGCGGCCCGTCGGCAAGCTCCTCCAACTGGACCGATGCATCGTAATCGGCCCGGCAAGGCCAGAACAATGGGTTAGGCCGGTTTCGACCGGAGTGCGAGGATGAGCGGATGAGCGAGCTGGTCCTCGTCAACGGTCGCGTATTCACGGCACGGCCGGGCGAATCGCCCTTTCCCGGTGGCGTTGCGATGGTCGCGGGTCGCATCGTCGCGCTTGGGAGCAATGACGCCGTTCGCGCGGCCGCTCCGCCGGACGCCCCGCTCGTCGACGTGGGCGGGGGATCGATCCTGCCCGGCTTCGTCGACCCCCATAACCACCTCGCGTTCACCGGGGCCGAACTCGCCCAGCTCGACGTGCGGTTCCCGGCCGTCGCTTCGATCGCGGATCTCGTCGCCCGAATCGCCGAAGCGGCCGAACGCACCCCCGATGGTGCGTGGATCCGCGCCGTCGGGATGAATCCGGCGATGTTCCGGGAAGGCAGGCTGCCGACCCGTTGGGACCTGGATGAGGCAACACACGTCCACCCGGTACTCGTCCAGCACCTGAGCGGCCACCATGCGCTCGCGAACAGCATCGCGCTGGAGCAGCGCGGCCTGTCGGACGACGTCACCGACCCGGAGGGTGGACACCTCGTCCGCGACGACCGCGGTCGCCTGACCGGGTACTGCCTCGACGCGGCGCAGCGGCTCGTCGTACCGGGTGGCGTCGACATCGGACATCACGGTCCGGGCTTCCACGACGAAGCCTCGCTGGACGAGGTGGTCGCCGACATCGAGCGCGGAGGCGCGAGCCTATCTCGCCGCGGGGATCACCTCGATCGTGGACGCACAGGTGACGCGGCGCGAGTTGAGCGCCTACCGGGAGGCGCGCCGCAGAGGTCCTTCTTGGGGTCCGCGTCACGGCGATGCCGATTTCGTCGCAGCTCGATGAGTTCGAAGCCCTTGGGCTTGCGGGGCGGTTCGGCGACGATCACCTCGCGATCGGGCCGATGAAGTTCTACGCGGACGGCGCGCTCACTGGCGGGACGGCGGCGTTCACGACGCCGTACGGGCCAAACGGCGAGTTCAGCGGCTCCCTCTACTGGCAGTCCGAGGACGCGTTCCGGGCGGCGATCGCGCGGGCACACTCCGCCGGCTGGCAGATCGGCGTCCACGCCCAGGGCGACCGTGCGATCGAGCGGGTCCTCGACGCGTACGAGAGCGCGCTGCGGACCGGGCCGCGTGATGACCACCGGCATCGGATCGAGCACTGCGGCGGCCCACGAGCCGATCAGATCGCGCGGATGGCTCAGCTTGGCGTCATCGCCGTCGGCCAGCCGCGCTATTTCTGGGACGCCGGCGATTCCTGGCTCGCCGCCCTCGACTCGGAACGCGCCCATCGGCTCCAGCCGTACCGCGAATTGACCGAGGCGGGCGTCCGTTTCGCGCTGTCGAGCGATGCGCCGGTCGCCTCATACCGGCCGCTCGATACGATCTCGTCGGCCGTCGTGCGAATGACCGTCTCGGGCGAAGTTGTTGGCGCGGATCAGGCGCTCACGGTCGAGGAGGCCGTTCGCGCTAGCACCGTCGACGCTGCGGCGTCCTATTTCGCCGACGGCCGTCTCGGCTCACTTGAGGTCGGCAAGCTGGCCGACGCCGTCGTCCTCGATGGCGACCTGTTCGCGACTCCGCGCGCCGAGCTCGGCGACGTGGCGGTCGACTTGACGATCGTCGGGGGCGAGGTGGTCTATGAGACGGAGCGTCGAGGCCTATGAGCCACGCGGACCTCGATGTGCGAACTCCGGCCCGTCTCTCGTCGAGGTCAGCTGTCGCTGATGGCACCGACTGCGAGGCCAGGCGCCTCTACTTCCGGTCGGACAGTCGCCCAGCGCGACCACGAGGCAACGATGAGCGGCACAGCGATGATCGCCATCCCGATGCCATAGAAGGTCCACAGCGTTCCGGGATCGGCAAGCGGGAAGACAATTGACGCCGCGAGGTTGCCCGAGCCGTGCATCAGGGTCGCGAGCCAGGCGCTTCGCGTACCAAGCCACAGCCATGTCAGCAGGAACGAGAACGGGATGACCCAAACGGCGAATGCCGCGAACGAATTCCCATACGACGGCATCCCTGGGATGAAATAGAGCGGGCTGTGCCACATCAACCAGACCAGGGCGACGACCGCCGTGGCCACGAGCGGCGAGCGGTTAAGCAGCAGGCCGCGAAGCAAAAATCCTCGCCAGCCTATCTCTTCACCGATGACCAGGAAGAAGAGCAGGAGAAGGATCGGCTCTACGTTGCCCGGTATCGCGAGGGGTTGGTTGCCCGCCAGGATGAATAAAACGTGACCGAGGGCGGCGGCCGCCACGGGCACTCCGAGCGCGGCTGCGTACCACGCCGGATGGACGCGCCAGCGCGTGGTGATCGCCCACAGCTCGGTGACGCCAGCGCGTCCCCGCCAGACCCGAGCGACGAGGAAGGCCGCGGCCGCGGGACCGAACAGGGCGATCAGCCCGAAGACCAGGGAGACGTTTAGGAGTAGCGCCAGGCTGATCGAAATGACGTACGCCAGAACAACGCACGCTCCCAACGGATAGTCGCGAATCAACCTCGCGATGGCCGACATGATGACGATCTCCCAGCCGACGCGTCTGACATTGCGCGAACGGGCCTTCGGGAAAGTATTCCACCGGTGTCCAACCGCGCCCCGGCTGACGCTGCTCTCCGTCTACATCCTGCTACCGCTCCGAACGCCTGACGGCCACCAGCGACAACATCTCGTAGGCGAGGTTGGCGGCCAGGAATGCGGTCTGGCCCGCCGGGTCGTAGGCCGGGATCACCTCGACGACGTCGAACCCGACGAAGTCGATCCCCGTCAGCAGGCGGACGATCGCGAGCGCGTCGTGCGCCGATGGCCCGCCAGGCTCCGGAGTCCCGGTGCCGGGCGCGAAGGCCGGATCGACGACGTCGATGTCGAAGCTGATGAACGCCGTCGCGTCGCCGACCCGCTCCCGGATCCGCGCCGCGGTCTCCTCCGGCCCGATCGCGAGGACCTCCTCGGTCGTCAGGTAGTCAAGGCCGAGCTCGTCGCGGAGCCCCGTCCAGTCGGTCGATTCGTAGACGGAACCCCGAAGGCCGATTTCGATGGAGTGGGCGACATCGACGAGGCCCTCCTCGATGGCCCGGCGCATCCACGTCCCGTGGTTGTACTTCTCTCCGAAGTAGCTGTCCCAGGCGTCGGTGTGCGAGTCGAAGTCGATGACCGCGACGGGGCCGCGGGTGCGAGTCGCGCGCAGATGCGGCAGCGTGCAGGCATGGTCGCCGCCGATCAGGAGCGGAACCACGCCCGCCTCGACGATCGGGGCAACCGTCTGCTCGATCGCCTCGTAGCTCCGTTCGATGTAGCCCGGGACGATCGAGACGTCGCCGTAGTCGACGCACGACAGGACGTCGAAGGGCTTGACATCGAGATTGGCGTTGTACGGCCGGAGCATGACGCTCGCCGCGCGGACAGCGTTCGGACCGAAGCGCCCGCCGGCACGGTACGTGACGCCCGTGTCGAACGGCACGCCGACGATCACCAGGTCGACGTCCTCGAGCGTGCGGACGAACGGCAGCCGGGCGAAGGTTGAGGGACCTGTGAAACGGGGCGACTGCAGGGAGTCCTCCGGGACGTAGCGCGGCGCCCCGGACCGGGTCATCCCTCCGGCGCCTCGAGCTCGCCCGGGTCGGCAAAGGCCGTCGCGCCACGTGACGAGCCGGCGGCCGCCATCGCGGCGCGGTAGACCCCGATCGCATCGTCGACGCAGCACACGACGAGGTCGCCCGGCGCCGCCCGCCGGAGGGCCATGCGAACGGCGGCGGTTTCCTCGAGGATCTTGTCGGCTTTGGCGGCACGCGCCAGGCCTCGGCTGCGGGCCTCGCGAACGCCGTCGATAACGTTGCTAGCAGCCTGACCGGCCGGCCGGCCGCGGAGATTCTTGTCTTCGCGGACGATGATCTCGTCGAACGCCGACGCGGCGATCGCGCCATATTCCCGCTGGTCGTCATCTCGCCGATCGCCCGGGATGCCGATGACGCCGATCGCCCGCCCGCGTCGAGGTCCGGTTCCTCCGTTGCGCCCGTCGCCTGACGGCACGGCGGCCACTCGGCCGGCCTTCGAGACCGGCTCGGCCATCATCCGCTCGACGAAGTCGGCCAGCTGGCGCATCCCGTCCACGTTGTGGCAGTAGTCGATCACGACTCTGATCCCGCCGACGTCGAGGAGGTTGAGGCGGCCGGGCGCCTGGAAGAACGACGTCGAGAACGTCCGCAGCCCCTGGCGGATGTCGTGGAGGTGAGCCCCGGCGGCCCACGCCGCCGCCGCGGCGGCCAAGGCGTTGGCGACGTTCATCCGGGCCTTGCCGCCGAACGTCGCCGGAACGAGGTGGGTATAGAGGACCGGCATCTTTCGCGGGCCGTGCTTGAGGACGATGAGCTCGCCTTCTGGCGTTCGCTCGAGGCAGAACGCGGCGTTTCCTCGGGACGTGTGGCCGTCGACGCGGTCGTAGCCGTCCTCGCCCTTCTCGGTCGACATGCTGAACAGGACGACCCGGCCGGCGCAATGGCGGCCCATCCGGTAGACGTGCGAGTCGTCGGCGTTGAGGACCGCCGTCCCCGACCGCGGCACGGACTCAACGACGACCGCCTTGACGTTCGCCAGCTGCCCCAGCGAATCGATCCCGCCGATCCCCAGATGATCCCCGGTGACGTTGGTCACGACGGCGACGTCGTTCCGGTCGTAGCCCAGGCCCTCCCGCAGGATGCCGCCGCGGGCGACCTCGAAGACGGCTGTGTCGACCTTCGGGTTCTGGAGGACCATCTGGGCCGACTTCGGGCCCGACATGTCGCCCTTCTTCGTCAGCCGGCCGTCGACGACGATGCCGTCGGTCGAGGTCAAGCCGACCCGGCGGCCCATGAGTTTCATGATGTGGGCGATCATCCGAACCGTCGTCGTCTTGCCGTTCGTGCCGGTCACCGCGATGATCGGGATGCGCGATGGGCTGCCCGGCGGGAACAGGCCGTCGATGACCGGTCGGGCCACGTACTGCGGCTCGCCCTCGGTCGGGTGAGTGTGCATCCGGAAGCCAGGCGCCGCGTTGACCTCGACGATCGCCCCACCCGTCTCGCGAACCGGGGTGGCGATGTCGGGGCAGATGAAGTCGATCCCCGCGACGTCGAGCCCGACGATCTGGGCGGCGGTTTCGGCGATCTCGACGTTGTCGGGATGGGCCTCGAACGTCCGGTCGATCGATGTCCCGCCGGTCGACATGTTGCCGGTGAGGGCGAGCTTGACCCGGGTGCCCTCCGGCGGCTTGTCGTCGAGCCCGAAACCCTGGGCGCGGACGAGCTCCTCGGCGGAATCGTCGAGCTTGATCCGGGTCAGGACCTTCTCGTGGCCGATGCCGCGGCGCGGATCCTGGTTGGCGATGGCGACCAGCACGCGGATGGAATGCTCCCCGTCGGCGACGACGCTCGCCGGGACGCGCTCGGCGATCGCGGCGACCTTGCCGCCGACGACGAGGCAGCGATAGTCGTTGCCGGCGACGTAGCTCTCGACGACGAGATCGCCGGAACGGCTTTCGGCGAGGGCCGCGTGGAACGCCTTTCGGACCGCTTCCTCCGATCGCAGGTCAAGGTTGACGCCGCGGCCGTGATTGCCATCGAGGGGCTTGACGACACACGGGTAGCCGATCCGCGTCGTCGCCGCGACCGCCTCGTCCTCCGTCCGGACGAGCGCGCTGCGGGGAACCGGCAGGCCGGCCGAATCGAGGAGCCGGTTGGTCAGGCTCTTGTCCGATGCGACGTCGACCCCGATGGCCGATGTCTGCGATGTCATCGTCGCCCGGATCCGCTGCTGGTGGACGCCCTGGCCGAGCTGGACGAGCGAGTGGCGGTCCAGGCGGATGAAGGGGATATCGCGGCTCGCGGCCTCGTCGAGGATGGCCTGTGTCGACGGGCCGAACGCCTGGCGCTCGGCGAGGAGGATGAGCCGCTCAAGCTGCGCCATGAAATCGATCGCGACCGATGAGTCGTTGGGCGCGACGAGGGTGTTGACGAGGGCGACCGCGATCTTGCCCGCCTCGATCCCGACGTTCTCCTCGCGGTACTCGTAGATCACGTTGTAGCGGCCGTGCTCGCCGGTGCTCCGCGTCTTGCCGTGCCGGACGTCGGTGCCGGCGAGGTTTTGAAGCTCGAGGGCGATGTGCTCGGAGATATGGCCCATCCACGTGCCGTCGCGGAGCCGGGTGATGAAGCCTCCGCGCCGGCCGAGGCTGCAGGCATGGTCCTCGAGGCTCGGCAGCAGGCCGACGAGGGCATCGGTGAAGCCCGGGATCTTGTCCGACGGGAAGTCCTCGAGCACGCCGAGGTCGACGACCATCCGGATGACCGGTTCGCGGGCCCAGTAGTTCGGGCCGCGGAGGATCCGTGTCTCGATGATCTGGAGGGTGGGCTCTGGGCGCGAGCCACCGGTCCGGTCTGACGCGCGGCGCTTCGGGGCGGTGCCGGCGCCGGTCGCCGTGTCCGCCGTCGTGGTCGTCTTCGCCTTCCCGGCCCGAGGTTTCGGTGCCGCCTGCGCCACAGCGCCCTCCTGCCCCTGCTCCGTTCGCCCGCCCCGAGTGTACCCGGCGGCTATCGCGGGCCGCTACAGGGCGGGGTCGTGACTCACCCGCCCTAGCTCAGCCTGGCCTTTGCTCGGCCCGGCAGCCCCAAGAATCATCGCTCTCCTGTCGGGATGCCGTTGGTTGCATATTCGGGTTCGCGTCGCGCGGCGGCCAACCGCGCGGCCGCAGTCGGGGTGATGCGACCAACGGCATCGCTCAAGGATCGCGATGATTTTTCGCGGCGAGCACGCCATCAACGCGCGCCGTGCCCACCTACGTTGATGCGGCCTCGCCTCCGCCCTGGATCGCGTGGAGGTTCGGCGTGGCAAGCCGCAGCCGGCGGCGGAGATCGAAACGGTAGCCGGCGGGCAGCGAGTGCAACACGACCCCGCTGATCATCAGGGGCTTGTGGCCGTGGACCTCCCAGGCGTCGGTCTCGGAGGCGGAACCATCGACGACGGTGATCGACCCACGGCCGATGACCTCCATGATGTGATCGGGGCCGACGACGCCCGCCGTGTCCTCGTCCACGCCGAGGCCGAGCAGCGACGGGTTCTGGGCGATCAGCGACAGCAGCCGCCCGAGGCGGTTCCGCTGCTGGAAGTGCTGGTCGATGATGACGCCCGGCAGCATCCCGAGACCAGCCGCGATCTGGGCCATCCGGTGCTTCGGCGTGGCACCGGACGCCCCGAACGCGATCATGTGGCTGCTCATCGCCGACGCCCCGGCCGACGTCCCCGCGACGACGGCGCCGCCTCGGAAGCGCTCGAGAATCGCATCCGCGAGCCGCGTCCCGCCGATTGTCGAGGCCAGCCGCAGCTGGTTGCCGCCGGTCAGGAAGATGCCGGTCGCGTCGCGGACGGTGAGCGCCGCCGTCTCGTCGTTCGCCTGTGGCCGCGTCACCGCGTGGAGCGGCCGGACGTGCGCTACTCCGAGCTCAGAGAACACCTGGCTGTAGCGCCTGCCGGCCTCGGCGCCGAGGCTGCTGGCCGTCGAAACCACCGCGATCGTCGCGTCCCGGCCGCCCGCGAGCGTGACGAAGCGGTTGAGGATCACCCGGTCGCGGACCTTGTCCTCCGCCCCGCCGATGATGATGACGGTCCCGTCGCTCACTGCGTCGATCGTCTCCTATTCCGCTCGTTCGCGGAAGGATAGCCGACGAACCGCCAGACGGAGAGCACCGAACGGCTGAACGAAAGTCGCGTGGGAGAATGCCCGGGCGATGACGCGAGAGGGAACTCCCGAATCGGCCAGTGGGGGCCTCTTCGACCGGCTCCAGCGCCGGCTCGACGAGCCGACGCGCCGCCGGCTGGACATTCATCGCCGCGAGCTCCGTCGTGAGCTGTCGCGGCTCCGTGACCGGCGCCGGCTCCTCGCGATGGGCCTGCTCATCGTGACGTTCGGGATCGTCGCCGCCGGCATCGTTGCGCGAGGCGAGCCGGCCGGCGCCGACGCCCGGGCCTACTGGGCCGGGGTGCGGATCTGGCTCAATGGCGGCGACCCGTACCACCCAACCGGGCCGTTTCTGCCGTACGTCTACGCCCCGTGGATGCTGCCCCTGTTCGCGCCCTGGGCGTTGCTGCCGTGGGACGTTGCATGGTTCGTGTGGCGCGGCGGGACGATCCTTGCCCTGCTCTGGACGATCCACTGGGCCTACCGCCAGCGCCCCCTCGAGACCGCGATTGTCGTCGCCTTTCTCGGCTTCCCGTTCGGGGCCAACCTCGACACCGGCAACATCAACCTGCTCCTGACGCTGCTGCTGTGGGGTGCCCAGTTCACGGGCCCGGTCGTGGCCGGTCTGTTCTGGTCGATCGCCACGTGGATGAAATGGGCGCCGCTGCTCTTCTTGCCAATCCTCGCCCCGCGCGCCCGACTCTGGGGCCTCGTCTTCCTCGCCGCGTCGGCGCTCCTCAGCCTCGCGACCCTGCCGCTGACGATCCTCCAGCTCCAGGCGCTGTTCGGGTTCGGGGCGCGACCGCTCCGGCTCGACTACCTCGTTTTCCTCTGGGCGCTGGTGCCCGCCCTCTGGCGTCGGCCCGATCCGTTCGACTGGCTGCGCCTCTCGTGGTGGAGGCGCGCGCTCGCCAGGCTCCGCGAGGGATCGCAGGGCGTCGGCATCGGGCGTCGGATGCGGGAGTACCTCGGCTTGGGCGCCGATAGCTAAGCGGCGGCGTCGGCGACCGAGGTCGCGCCTCGATTGCGGCGATCCGGTTCAATCACCGGCCGGAGGGTCAGCGCTGCAATGACGTAGTAGACCGCCCCGAGGAGGTAGGCCGCGCGCGGCCCAGCCCCGATCCCGGCGATGCCGTTGACGAAGTCGAGGACGAGCCCGCCCGTCGCGACCGCGAACACGGTGGAGGCCGTCGTCGCGACGTTCGAGAGGCCCATGTACCGGCCAGAGGAGGCGCGCGGGATGATGTCGGTCATCAGGGCCCAGTCGACGGCCAGGAATGTCCCTGCCGATGCCCCAAACAGCGCTGCGCCGACGATGGCGATCGGCACGCCCGGAGCGAGAGCCGCAAGGACGATGCCCGTAAAGCCGATGGCGCAGCTTGCATAGATGACCGGCTTGCGGCCGATTCGATCCGAGAGTCGCGAGCTCGGAATGATGGCTACGAGATTGCCGATCACGACGACCACCAGGACGATGAGATTCACCGTATTCGCTGCCGCCTCGTCCAGGCCGTGCGACTGCTTGAGGTACGTGAGGAGTAGGTTGACCAGCATGGCGCCGGCCATGAGGAAGAAGAAACGGGACGTCAGCAACCAGACGTAGGACCGCTCCTTGAGGATGTCGGTGCCCCAGGTCTCGCCGATGATCGAGCCCCACGAGCGGCCGGCCCGTTCCTTCGGCGGCAGGCCCGGGCTGACCCGCAGCACGACGGCGGCCATCGTGAGCAGCTCGACGATGGCGACCGCGGCAATCGCCAGCTCAATTCGTCCCAACAGGACGGCGATCGTGACCGCAAGGAAGCCCGTGACGTTGCCGAGGATCTGCATCAGGCCGACCATCGCGCTGGCCATCCCTACCTGGCGCGGGTGGATGAGATCGGGCACGTACCCCTGGAACGGACCCCGGGCAATATTCGTGCTGAAGGCCAAGAGAGCTGCGAACACGCCGAGCATCAGGACGGTGTTGGACGTCGCGATTCCGAACAGGAAGACGAGGTCGAGCAGCGACCCGATGACGATGTATGGCTTGCGCCTGCCCCAGCGGCTGATCGTGTAGTCGCTGATCGACCCGACGGTCGGCTGGATGATGATCGACACGATCGCCATGGGAATCGAGATCAGGAACAGGATTCGCCCGACTTCGAGTTCCGGAACGGCCATATCGCCGAAGTTCAGGCGGTTCTGAATGAACAGACCGACGGCGCCGTCGATGGCGGTCAGGCCGAGCCAGTAGAGGGAGATCCGGATGAGGTGGCCGATCGGCAGGGCTACCGTCGGCCTTCCATAGTCGGCTTCTACGGCCGTGGTTGACGTCGTCATGGATCCCTCCGTCCCTGCGTCCCTGGTCTGGCGCATCCTACGACGCGCCAACGGCGATACCGTGACGATTCAGCGTGACCGCGCCGCCGATCCGGATGAGGCGGCGGTCCGTCGCCCCGGTCGCGGCGAACCGGAAGAGACTGCGATCGAGCGAGTAGATCCCCGTGCAGGCGAGGCCGATCCGCCCGAGGCGGAACGTGAACATCGGGTTCTCCGTGTTGCCGGCGTAGGCGCTTAGCGTCCCGTCGGCCGCGATGACGGCCAGGTTCGCCTGGCCAGGGAACGTCTCGTGGAGCCTCGCCAGCAGGTCGACCGGTGCCGTTCGGCCGTCCCACGAGTCCTCTAGCCAGCGGGCCCCGACCTCCGTGTCCGCCCGGCCGTGGATCCTGCCGGCGGCACTGAAGCGTGCCCGCCACGCGCGAACCCTTCGGAAGTCACCGTTGTGGCTGAACGAGAAGCGGCCGGCCGGGTCGTCGAACGGCTGGGTGTCTGCGATTCCGAGCGTGGAGAGCTTCGACGGCCGGCGGAGGTGAACGAGCGCCGCGGTCGTCTCGACCGCCCCGATCCTCTCGCGCTCCCGGTCGTCAACGAACGCGGACGTGTCGCGGTGCGACTCGATCCGGCCCTCAGACGAGAGCCACGCGGCGCCCCAGCCGAAGCCCGCGATCCCGAACCGTTCGAGCCGCTCAGTGAACGGCCAGAGCTCGTCGAGCCGGAACGGCGAATCGGCCCTCGCGACGTAGTGCTCGCACATCGCGAGCGATCATACGCGGCGGCTGATCTCTGATTCGTAGTCCGGGAAGTAGCGCGAGATCACCGGCAGATCGAACGACGCCAGGATCGATTCCTTGGGCTCGTGGCGCAGCAGGAAGTCGAACGATCGACGAACGAGGTCGGTTGGCTCCGTGGCGGTCGGGTCAAGACGCGCCAGATCGCCGGTCGTGACGAGGACCGTGTGCCGGCTTCGACCTCGGTGGTCGGAGACAGCGACGTCGCAGGTCCAGCCGTCGTTCGACGGCCGGCAGTCGACCTCGATCGTGGTCATGCCGGGCCTGCCTGGCAGCGGGGGCACCAGTAGGACGTCCGCGGGATCTCGGTGGCGAGTGGCGCGGAGCGGATGAGCGTGCCGCATCTGGGGCACGGGCGACCCGATCGACGGTACACCCGCATGGGCTGGCGACCGGGCGCGAGCGAGGCGCTCTCAGTGAGGAGGCGGCGCGCCGTCACGACGAGTCGGCGGAGGCGATCGTCGTCCAGGCTTGCCACGGTCGCGAACGGGTCGGTCCGTTCCACGAAGAGCGTCTCGTTGCGCCAGATGTTGCCGATCCCGGCGAGCGCTCGCTGGTCCAGGAGCGCCTCCGAGATCGTCATGGACGCGCGGGCGGGATCGCGGAGCCTGCGCAGCGCCTCGTCGGCGGCCGCGTCGCCGAACGCGGGGTCCAACAGGTCCGGCCCGAGCGCAGAGATCGCCGGGTGCAGCGCCTCGGCCCGCTGCTCGAACAGCTCGACCACGGGTGCATCGAAGCAGACCGCGATCGCGCCTGGTACCTCGATGACGAGGCGGGCGCGAGCCTCGGGCCGGCGCCAGCGCTCGCCCGGCCGATAGCGGTGCCACGAGCCGTTCATCCGGAGGTGCGTCCGCAGTTCGAGGCCGTTGCCGAACCGGATCAGCAGGTTCTTGCCCTGCGACTCGACCGCCTCGATCGTCGTCCCGACGACTCGCTCGATTTGAGGGCCGGGCCGTCGGGCGCGGGCTGCGGTCACCGTCCGCCCGACGAGATGGGGCCGGAGCCCCGCCGCCGTCCGGAAGAGCGTGTCGCCCTCGGGCACGGGGCCGGCTCAGCGCGGGCCGCGCAGCGTCAGCCCGCGGTAGGCGGGACTGAAACCCGCCGCGATCAGCCGCTCGCGGAACGCCGACTCCCCGACCGGGAGGCCGTCGACCCTGGTGATGACGAGCTCGCGCATTCGCCGGTCCTCGAGCAGGCCGCTTAGCGCGCGAACGGCCGTCTCCGCGACCTCCGGGTCGTCGGCCGCGGGCAGCGTCTGAAGCGTCCCGCCGCCACGCTCCAGGTAGAGCGCGGCCACGCCGTCCACCAGGACGACGTAGGCGCCCGCCGCCCGCTGGAGCGGCCGCCGATCGTCCTCCCCGCGGCGGGGCCAGGGGATGGCCGCGCCATACGGATTGGCGGGATCCGCAGCGGCGATGAGATGAACCTCGCGTTCCGAGGGCGAGCGCGCTGGCTCGCGCATCGCGCGGAGGCGTTCGAGCGCGCCGGCCTGGGCGAACTGGGCAGCCCCGAGCCCGTCGACGAAGTAGCCGCGGCGGATCCGGCCCGCCTCCTCGAGCGCCCGAAGGACCGCATAGACGGCCGAGAAGCCACCCTCGACACCCTCCGTGACGACCGCCTCGCGGGTCACGACGCCATGCCGGTCGAGCAGCGCGAGGCTCAGCGCGTGAAGGCGCTCCGTCGGCGTTGGGCGGGGCGCGACGGTTCCCTCCCCTGCCTCCTCGTCAGGCTCGACCAGCGACCAGCGGCCGGCGGCCTCCGGCGGGCCGAGAGAAGTCAGCCGACCGGGCCGGCGCCGCGCATCACGGGCCGGTCGCTTCCAGCGCAGCGCGCGGAGCGGGGCGAACGTGTCGTTCGTGACCTCGCCGGCCCAGACGAGGTCCCACAGCGCGTCGAGCACGTCGCGGTCGGAGCCGCCACCCGCCGCGGCAAACAGCTCCCGGTAGAACGAGGCGCCCCGCCGGCGAAGCTGCTCGCGGATCGCCTCGTGACGGGGACCGGCGGGGCGGTCGACCCCGTCTGCGCGCCCGATGGGCCGGAGGACCTCGCGGCCGGGACGATAGAGCGCGATCCGCCCATCGTCGCGACCGAGGCTCCCCCGCCCGACCCAGGCCACTTCGCCCATCGCACCCAGCTCGTCGAGGAGGCGCGGCTGATAGCCCGGGATCCGGGCGGGCAGCACGTCGCGCTCGAGAACGGAGGCCGGGATCGCGAGGCCGGCGAGCTGGTCGACGACCTCGGCTAGCCGCTCGAGAGCGGCCACGGGGCGAAGCGCCGTCGGCGCCTCACCGACAGCCGCGACCCCGTGCCAGGCTGGCAGGAACCGACCGAGCACCGCCGGATCGACCGGCTCGACCTCGCGGCGCAACCGGGCGAGCGACCGGCGGCGGAGGATCCGCAGGACGTCCGGGTCGATCCACTCGCGCTCCGAACCGCCCGGCCGAAACTCGCCGCGCAGGATCGTCCCGGCCTCGAGAAGTCGCTCGAGCGCACCCTCGACGACGCCGATCGGCAGCCCCCATCGGCGCGCCGGGTCGGGCGTGAGAAACGGGCCGTGCGTCCGGGCGAACCGCGCGAGCAGGCCGTCGAGGGCAGCCGTTGCAGGCAGGAGGAACGCGTCGGGTACGCCGGTCGGCGGCGAGACCCCGACCCCGTCGCGATAGCGCGCGACGTCCTCGATCGCGATCCAGCGATCGTCGCCCGGCGACGCGGGCGGGTACTGCCCGGCGTGAGGCGACGAGCTCCGTCAGCCACGCGTCGCCAGCGGCTGCCCCGCCCTCGGTCCGCGCGGCGATCTCATCCGCGGAGAGGTCACCCAGCCGCCGCAGCAGGTCGTGGAGCTGATCGGCGGTCGTGGCGCGGCGGTCGTCGGTCAGGGCCTGGAGGCTCAGCTCGAGATCCGCGAGGGCCTCCGGATCGAGCAGCTCGCGCAGCTCCTCCTGGCCGAGCAGCTCCCGCAGGAGGTCGCGGTCGAGTGTGAGCGCACCCGCGCGACGCTCGGCGAGGGGCGCATCGCCGTCATACATGTAGGCGGCGACGTAATCGAAGAGGAGGGAGCTCGCGAACGGGCTCGCCCTCAGCGTCTCCACGCGATGGACGGCGATCTCTCGACTGGCCACGCCGCCCAGCACCTCCCGCAGGGCCTGCAGGTCGAAGACGTCGGAGAGGACCTCGCGGTACGTCTCGACGAGGATCGGGAAGCTGCCGTAGCGCGAGGCGACGGCGAGCAGGTCCGCCGCCCGTTGGCGCTGTTGCCAGAGCGGGGTACGGGTCCCGGGGCGACGACGCGGGAGCAGGAGCGCGCGCGCGGCGTTCTCGCGGAACCGCGAGGCGAACAGGGCGCTGCTGGCAACCTGGCCGACGACGAGCTCCTCCAGCTCGTCGGGCTCCGGGAAGAGGAGCGGCTCGATTGTCTCGAAGGGCATCTCGATGTCGGGCAACCGGATCGCGATTCCGTCGTCGGACCAGATCGTCTGCACCTCGGCCCCGATCTTCTCGCCAATCCGCGCCTCGAGGGCCAGCGACCACGGCGCGTGGACGCGGCCGCCGAACGGCGTCAGGAGGACCAGGCGCCAGTCGCCGAGCTCGTCGCGAAACCGCTCAACGACGATCCGCCGGTCGGTCGGCAACGCGCCAACGACTTCGCGCTCGTCCTCGAGGTAGGCGATGAGGTTCTCGGCGGCGAGCTCGTCGAGGTCGTGGTCGGCCTTGAGTCGGTCGAGGGCCGCTCGCCGGCCGCGCGGGCCCCGGCCCAGGTCGGCCTCGGTCTCCCGTACGAATGCCCCGAGCGCTCGTCCCAGCTCGATCGGCCGCCCGACAGCGTCGCCGTGCCAGAAGGGCAGCTTGCCCGGCACCCCGGGCGCCGGCAACACCGTGACCCGGTCGTGACCGATCTCCTCGATTCGCCAGCTGCTGGCCCCGAGCGTCATGACCTCGCCGACCCGGCTCTCGTAGACGTACTCCTCGTCGAGTTCGCCGACCCGCCGACCAGGTGTCCCCGCCTCGCCGACCATGAAAACGCCGTAGAGCCCGCGGTCCGGGATCGTGCCGCCGCTCGTGACTGCGACGACGCGGGCGTCGCGGCGACCTTCGACCACGTCCGTGACGCGATCCCACGTCACGCGCGGCTTCAGCTCTGCGAACTCGTCGCTGGGGTAGGCACCGGCCAGCATCCCGAGTACGCCTTCGAGGACCTCCCGGCTGAGCGTCTCGTACGGCGTCGCGCGAGTCGCCGTGGCGAGCAGATCGTCGACCGTCCAGCGATCCATGACGGTCATCGCGACGAGCTGCTGCGCGAGGACGTCGAGCGGATTCCTCGGCAGGAGCGTCGCCTCGATCGATCCCTCGTGCATGCCCTTGGCGACGACCGCGGCCTCGAGGAGGTCGCCCCGGTACTTCGGGAAGATCACGCCCTTCGACGGCGCGCCGACCTGGTGCCCCGCCCGCCCAACCCGCTGGAGACCCCGCGCGACCGATGTGGGGCTCTCGACCTGGATGACGAGGTCGACCGCACCCATGTCGATGCCGAGCTCGAGGCTGCTCGTCGCGACGAGGGCCGGCACGCGGCCGGCCTTGAGCTCCTCCTCGATCGCGACACGCTGCTCGCGGGCGATCGATCCATGGTGGGCTCGAACGAGCTCCTCGCCCGCGAGGTCGTTGAGGCGCTGGGCAAGCCGCTCCGCGAGGCGACGGCTGTTCGTGAAGACGATCGTGCTTCGGTGCTCGCGGATCAGTTGGAGGATGGCCGGATGGATCGCGGGCCAGATGCTGGCCCTCGCCTCCGGGTTCGTGGCCGGTCCGCCGGGCTGCTGGTCCAGGGGCAGGATCTCGCCGGGTGCGGTCATGTCCTCGATCGGGACGACGACCTGGAGCTCGAGCGGCTTGCGGGTGCCGGCGTCGACGACCGTCACCTCGCGGCCGGGCCCGACTCCGCCGAGGAACCGGGCGATCGTCTCGAGCGGCCGCTGCGTCGCGCTGAGCCCGATGCGCTGTGGCGGGCTGCGTCGCTCGCCGCTCTTGCCGGACGCGATGAGCCGCTCCAGTCGCTCCAGGCTCAGGGCGAGGTGGGCGCCGCGCTTCGAGCCGGCGATCGCATGGACCTCGTCGACGATGACGTGCTCGACGCCGCGGAGGATGTCGCGGGCCTGGCTCGTGAGCAGGAGGTAAAGCGACTCGGGCGTCGTGATGAGGATGTCGGGCGGTCGGCGGGCGAGGTTTCGGCGGTCCTCGGCCGGTGTGTCGCCGGTCCTGCTGGCGACGGTGATGTCGGGCGCCGGCTCGCCGAGCCGGGCCGCGGCAAGACCAATTCCGGCCAACGGCGCCCGGAGGTTCCGCTCGACATCGTAGGTCAGGGCCTTGAGCGGGGAGATGTACAGGACCCGGACGGTTCCGGCCTGCTCCTTCGTCCGCGGCGGGCGCGGCGTTGCGGCGAGGCGGTCGAGCGTCCAGAGGAAGGCGGCAAGGGTCTTGCCGCTGCCCGTTGGGGCGTGAATGAGCGTGTGGTGCCCGGCCGAGATCGCCGCCCAACCCTCCGCCTGTGCCTGCGTCGGCGCCTCGAATGTCGCCTCGAACCAGGCCCGCACGGCGGGGCTGAACGGAGCAAGCGGATCGGCTGCAGGCGTCGCGATAACCACGGGCGAAGAGTATAGGCGCGAGACTGCATTTCGACCACATGTTCGGTTTAACGGGCCCGGTGCAGGCTCGCATCGGGACTTACGGCTGATCTGGCTGAATCGCTGGTACTTCTAGCTCGTCCGTGGAACACCTGGCGATGTGACAAGGCACGTCGCGCGCTTCCCCCACCGCCCCCGCTTCCGCCGGTCAGCAATTCTTGCCTCGATCGTGCTGGGATCGATGCTCGCGGCCCCGGGCTCACTTAGCGCAGCCGATCCGACGCCGGCCCCGCCCGATGGCCCGGAGATGTTCCGCCTGCCTGACGGTCCGGGCACGCCGCCGCGAGCGCCCGCCGAGGCGGCGGCCGTCGGCCCTGCCGGCTTCCGGGCGGCTACCTGTCGGTGACGACGCTATCGACGACGACCCCGACGACGTCCACGATCAACTTCCCGCTCGGCGACATCCGGGCCAACAACACGGTCAACGCGCTCGACGGGGCCGGGCGCCTCCGGGGGATCTTCAAGGCGCCGTCGGGCGCGCGAACCCACCTCATCGTCGATCTGGCCGGCTACTTCCGCTAACGCAGCGGTTCAGCGCCTGATGGTTCAGCGCCTGACGAAGCCGAGCGCGCCCGGGTCCACGGCCTGCAACGAGCGATCCGGCGCCTCCGGCACGAACCCGGCGCCCTCGTAGATCCGGGCCGCTATGGCACCGCGCAGCGAGCGGTCCAGTGGCTCGACCGGGTCGCGCTCGGCGACGGTGACGGTGGCCGCCCATGGCGTCCCGGCGTCGCCGAACGCCTCGACGTGGGCCGCAAGCATCCGGGTCGCCAGACCCTGTCGCCGCCACGCAGGGGCGACCCCGATCGCGAGGAGGGATCGCGGGGCCGCCGTCGCCGCGGGATCGTCGAGAGCCGAGGCGACGAGGCCGACGGCTCTCGCGCCGTCGGCGGCCATCGTGATGCTGAGGGCGGGCGAAGTCAGCAGGTCACGGAGCAACGCGCCGTCCAGGTTTGCGACGAGGCGCGGCGCGAGCATGAGCCGATCCAGTGTCCCTCGGTCGACGATATCGACGATCTCCGCGCGACCGACGGTCGAGCCGCTCGCCGCGGCGGCGTCATCGGCCGCCAACGGCGGCCCGATCGGCGACCACCAGCCGCGATCGACCCCCTCGCGAATCAGGCGCGGCACGCTGACGATGCGCGCCAGCTCGGCAATCGAGAGCGACCGGCGCTCGGCGTCGCGCTGCTCGGCGTCGAATCCGAGGCTGGCGTTCGGTGGGTCATCCAAGGTCTCCGGCAGGGACAAATCGCCGTATCGGGCGGCTTCTTCGGCCCAGCGCGCCCGCCACTCAGCGGGCAACCGATCCGGCGCGGCACGGTGGGCACCCGCCAGCCAGACATGGGCCCACGCCCTTGGCACGACCCGATAGACGCCGTAACCGCCGCCGCCGGTCGCCAGCCAGCGCCCGCCGGTCCAGCGATGGGCGATGCCGTCGACGAGGCGCGCCGCCGCGCCCATCGCCGTCGTCGTGACGTTGAGGTGGGCGAGCGGGTCCGAGGCATGCGTGTCGCAGCCGTGCTGGCTCACGACGATGTCGGGCCCGAACGCGGCCGCCAGTTCCGGGAGCAGCGTTTCGACCGCCATGAGCCAGGCCCGCTCGCCGGTACCGGGCTCGAGCGGCACGTTGACCGCCGAGCCGGCGGCTGGGCCCTCGCCGACCTCCGCTAAGGATCCGGTGCCCGGAAACAGATATCGGCCGCTCTCGTGGAACGAGACGGTCAGGACGCCGGGATCGTCCCAGTGGATCGCCTGGACGCCGTCGCCGTGATGGACGTCGAGATCGACGTAGAGCACTCGCAGCCCGGCCTGCCTCGCCTTCGCGATTGCGAGGGCCGGATCGTTGTAGATGCAGAATCCCGACGCCCGCGACGGCATCGCATGATGGAGCCCGCCGCCCGGGTGGAAGGCGTGGAGTGCGGTGCCGCTTAGTATCGCCTCCATTGCCCGGGTCGAACCGCCCGCGACCGCGGCACCGGCGTCGTGCATGCCCGGAAACGGCGGGTCGTCGCCCGGCCCGATCCCCGCCTCGGGCGCGCCCCACGGGTCGTTGTCCAACTCCGAAAGCCGTTTGACGGTCTCGATGTAGCGGCTCGTGTGGCAGAGAAGCAGTTCCTCGTCCGAGGCCGGCTCCGGTGCGAGGCCGGGCTCTGCGCCAAGGTGTGTGAGCAGGTCGATGCCGGGGCCGAAGCGACGCGGCGTCAGGGGGTGTCTCGGCCCGAAATCGTAGGTCAGCGACCGCGGGCCGAACACGAGGAGGGGTGGCGGGGCCATGTCCGGACCATACCGCCTCGCGTGGCACGATATCGTCGTGGAGAGGATCTATTCGACACCGCTCATCGACAAGCTCGGCGTGCGGCCCGGTGGGCGGGTCGCGATCGTCGGTCCGGTCGATTCGGACGGCGCGTTCCGGCAGCTCCTCGAAGAACGAACGGACGATGTGACCGACGGCGACCCCCTGCCCGACACGGACCTTGTCTTCCTCGCTGCCGACAGCGTCCCCGAGCTCTCCTCTTTGCCCGATCTTCGCAGCCGCATCCGCCCGAACGGCGCGATCTGGGTGATCTCCAAGAAGGGACGCGCCGCGACGCTTCACTACGCGGATCTTCTCGAGGCGGCGCAGAAGAGCGGCCTCGTCGACAACAAGGTCGCCTCCTTCTCCGATACGCATACGGCGCTCCGGTTCGTGATTCCGGTGGCGCTGCGGCCGCGCCCCTGAGAGCGAGTACCATCCGCGCATGGGCGACGCACTGCTGGTTCTGCTCGTGATCCTCGCCGTGGTCCTCGTCTGGCGAGGACCGAAGACGCTACCGAAGCTCGGTCAGGCGCTGGGCCGCGGGGTCCGGGAGGCGCGGCGCGAAGTCGAGTCGGCGGATCCCGACGAGCCGGAGACGCCCGACCGACCGTAGACGGCTGACGGCCCGGCTGACGCTGTCGATGACTCCACGAGACCTGCCGCTATCGCCCGGACTTCCGCCACGTTCGCCGCCGTGAGCGCGCGAGTGGCCGCCTCGCGACAGGCCTCAACATCCAGGCCCGCCAGCATCACGCGAAGCGCCGCGAGCGAACCCGGTGCAACGCTCAGCTCGGCGACGCCGAGGCCGACGAACAACGCCGCCGCCTGAGGATCCGCAGCCGCTTCACCGCAGACCGCGACCGGGCGGTCGTGCGGCAGCGCGGCATCTGTGACGAGACGGATCAGGCGAAGGACCGCGGGCTGGAGCGGCGTCCCGAGCTCGGCGAGGGCGGGGTTCGTCCGGTCGGCGGCAAGCGTGTACTGGACGAGATCGTTGGTCCCGATGCTGAAGAAATCGACGATCGGGGCAAAGGCATCGGCGAGGATCGCCACCGACGGGATCTCGACCATGATCCCGAGCCGCACATCCGTGGCGACGTCGGCGCCGGCACGACGCGAGGCCGTCATCGCGGCATCGATCGCCTCCCGCGCCGCGGCAACCTCGTCGACCGTGGTGACCATCGGAAGGAGGAGCCGGAGCGGCGAGCCCGGGTCTGACTCGAGGAGTGCCCGGAGCTGCGTTTCAAACAGGTCAGGCAGGCTCAGGCCGAGCCGAAGCCCGCGGACGCCGAGGGCCGGGTTCATCTCGGTTTCGGCCGGAAGGTACGAAGCCGGCTTGTCGCCGCCGACATCGAGCGTCCGGAATACGACCGGCCGGCCGGGGAAGCACGCGGCGATCCGGCGATAGAGCGCCCGCTGCTCCTCGAGGCCCGGTGGCGCGACGCGGCCGAGGAACAGCAGCTCCGTCCGAACGAGCCCGATGCCCATTGCGCCCGCTGTGGCCGCGGCCTTCGCTTCCCGGACCGAACCGACATTCGCTTCCAGCGTCACCGGCAGCTCGGCGGCGCCAGCAACCCGAGCAAGCGCGTCGAGGCCGGCCGCAGCGGGCGCCTCGACCGGTGTGACCGCGGCCAGGGCACGGATCTCGAGGTCGGTCGGTTCGACGAGGAGGCGGCCGCCGGTCCCGTCGACGGCGACGTCGGCACCGTCGAGTCCGGCATCGAGCGCCGGGCCAAGGCCGAGGGCCAGCGGGATCCCGAGCGCCCGAGCGACGATCGCCGCATGGCCGGTCGGGGCGCCGCCGGCGAGCGCAAGCCCGGCCACGAGCTCCGGTCGGATGACGGCGACCACGGACGGATCGAGATCGTCCGATGCGACGATGGCCGGCGCGCCATCGCGATGGTGGAGGGCCGGCCGGACGCGCCCGAGAAGCTGATCGACGACCCGTCGCCCGACATCCCGCAGATCGGCCGCCCGCTCGCGGAAGTACTCGTCGTCGACGCCGGAGAGCTTGTCGGCCTGTTCCGCGGTGACAGAATTCGATGGCCTCCGCGGCATCGGCGCCGGCGTCGATCGCGGCCAGCGCCGGCTCGACGATCCCGGGATCGGTTGCGAAGAGCGCCTGCGCCTCGAAGATCGCCCCGATCTCGTCGCCGGCCCGGCTCGCCGTGTCGCGAGCCAGGGACGACAGCTCCGCGCTCGCCGCGTCGAGGGCCGCCCGGAGCCGGGCTTTCTCGATGTCGAGATCGCGAACGACGCGGGTCGCGGCGCGCGGAGCCGCGCTCGCAGCGGTCGGCCCCGGAGGGGACGGAGGTAGCCAGAGCAACCGCCCGACGCCGACGCCCGGCGATCCCGGTCGCCCGGCGAGGGTTGCCCGGGTCACGGTTGCCACGTTCAGCCCGAGGTAGCGGTCGCGGCGAGGACGCCGAGGAGAAGCGCCGACGAAGTTGCGCCAGGATCCTGGTGCCCGATGCTCCGTTCGCCCAGGTACGACGCCCTCCCCTTCGTCGCGAGCATCGGGATCGTGGCCGCGGCGCCCGCGTCGGCTGCGTCGTGAGCGGCCGCGACGACCGCTGCCAGGTCGCCGCCGCCGTCGAGCGCCTCGCGTGCCGCACGCGACGCCGGGAACAGCGCGTCGAGCATGGTCTTCTCGCCCTCCGCAGCCTTGCCGAGCGCCGCGATCCCACCGGTCGCGGCCTCGAGGGCCGCGACGAACGCCGCCGCGGTCGATGGATGCTCGCCCGCGAGCGCCGCGGCACCGCGGAGGAAGGCCGTACCGTACAACGGCCCGGACGCGCCGCCGACGGTGCTGATCAGCGTCTTTCCGGATTGGCGGAGCAGGTCGGCGGTGGCGGCGGCATCGGTTGCGTCGTCGGCCGGAGCTTCCCGTCCGTCGAGCATCGTCACGATCGCGGCGAACCCCCGGTCCATGTTGATTCCGTGATCGCCGTCGCCGATCTTCTGGTCGAGCGCAGTAAGTGCGGCGGCCTCCTCGTGGACACGGGCGGCTGATGCGCGCAACCAAGCTTCAAGCCCGTCATGCATCGAGAGAATTCCTCGCTCCCGGTTTCAGTGTCGCGACCTGCCGGGCGAGTCGACGCTCACCCGGCAGTCGCCGTTCGTGCGGGCCCGCCAACCCCGCTGTCGGTCCTGCGTCCGCGCTCAGACGCGCCAGCGCAGGGCCGGCGTGTGGACCGGGGCGTCCCACAGCCGGACGAGATCGTCGTCGAGCTTGAGCAGGGTGACCGAGAAGCCGGCCATCTCGAGACTCGTGATGTAGTCGCCGACGAGGCTCCGACCGATAGAGATCCCCTTGCCTTTGAGGATCTTGTTGACGCTGTTGAAGGCGCCGTAGAGCTCGATGAGCGGGGTCCCGCCCATGCCGTTGATGAACGCGAGGACGGAATCGCCCTTGCCGAGCCCGAGGTCCGAGACGATCGGCGAGACCAGCCACTCGGCCATCTCGTCGATCGAGGCGAGCTTCTCGCGACGCCGCCCGGGCTCCCCGTGGATCCCGATCCCGACCTCGACCTCGTCGTCGCCTAGCTCAAACGTCGGAGTGCCGGCCGCCGGCACGATGCAACTGGTCAAGGCGAGTCCCATCGAACGGCCCTGGCCGTTGACCTTGACAGCGGTTGCCGTGACATCGGCTAGCGAACCGCCCCCCTCCGCGCGGGCTCCCGCGATCTTCTCGACGAGGACGGTCACGCCGACTCCGCGGCGACCGGCCGTGTAGAGCGAGTCCTGGACCGCAACGTCGTCATTCGTGACGACTGAGCTGACCTCGATCTCGCCGGCGACGAGCTCCGCCGCCATCTGGAAGTTCAGGACGTCGCCCGTGTAGTTCTTGACGATGTGGAGGACGCCGGCACCGCCGTCGACGGCCCGGGTCGCGGCCTCCATCTGGTCGGGCACGGGGGACGTGAAAATGTTGCCCGCGGCCGCCGCGTCGAGCATGCCCAGCCCGACAAAGCCCCCGTGCAACGGCTCGTGGCCGGAGCCGCCGCCCGAGATAAGGGCGACCTTGCCCTTCGTAGGTCCGCCGGCGCGGAGCACGACATTGTTCTTGAAGTCGATCTTGACGAGATCCGGGTGGGCCGCCTCGAGGCCGGCCAGGCTTTCCGGGACGAGGTCTTCGACCTTGTTGACGAGCTTCTTCATCTTGGTCGGTGCGTTTGTGGCCATGCTGGCCTCCCTTCGGTGACTGGCTCGTGAATTGTCCTCTCAGGCGTCGGCGTGGGCAACCTCGGCCACCGCCGCGCCCGGGACCGTCGCGGTTCGGGTGTGACCGATGAATTCGTACAGGAAGGCACCGATCAGGCCACCCGCGATGGGGCCGACGATGTAGACCCACAGCTGGTCGAAGTTCGTCTTCGCGCCGACCAGGCCGCCGAGGAGCTCTGGGCCGATCTGGCGGGCGGGATTCAGGGCAGCGCCGGTGATCGGGCCGACGAGGATGATGATCCCGTAGACGATGAAGCCGATGACCACGCCCGCGAAGCCGGCAGGCGCGCGACCGTCGACCGCGGCCCCAAAGACCGTGAAGACGAGGATCGCGGTCCCGATGATCTCGGCCGCCAGGCCGACGAGGTTACCCGCGCTGGCGTTGACGCTGACGGCTCCGAGGCCGAGCGTCGCCGGATTGTTCCCGCTGAGGATGACGAGCGTTAGCCCGGCGCCGATGAATGCGCCGACGAGCTGGGCCGCGATGTAGCTGCCCGCCGTGGTCGCGTCGATCTTGCGGGTCGCGAAGAGGGCGATCGTGACGGCCGGATTGATGTGGCAACCGCTGATGTGACCGACGGAATAGACAGCGGCGAAGATCGCGAACGCGAAGGCGAACGAGATCGTTGACAGCTCCGCGCTACCGAACGGATTGCTGCCGGTCAGCAGGAGCGTCAGCGGCACGGAGCCCGCGCCGATGAACACGAGGATGGCGGTTCCGATCGCCTCTGCGGTCAGCTTCTGGGACAACGTGGGTGACGTCGACACGAGAATATTCCTCCTTCAGGTTTGTTCGGCGTCGCTCTGCGACGGCTGGACGGCGGCGCCGAGCTCCTTGAGCAGGGCCGCCAGGGCGGCGTCGTCGTCGGGGCCATCGGCGGCGAGGGTGATCTCGGCTCCCGGGCGGATCGTCAGGCCGAGCAATGCGATGAGGCTCTTCACGTCGGCCGTCCGGTCGTCGACGTTGATCGTGATTCGACTCTGGAAGCGTCCGGCGGTCCGGACCACCTGGGCGGCCGGGCGGGCGTGGAGTCCGGCGGGATCGAGGACGGTCAGGTGAAGCTCGGCCATCGTCAGTCCGTCGGCATCTTCTGCATCGAGGCTGCGCCCGCGGCCGCCTCGGCGACCTCGTCGAGCGTCGCACCGACGCTTGCCTGGACTGCGGCCAGGACCGCGCCCTCGACGAGCGGGGCGTCGCTCACCCGGAGTCGTGCCCGTTCGTCGGCGTCGAATTCCTCGAGGGCAAGCTCGAGACTGAGAGCAGCGCTTCCAAGATCCAGCAGGATGAGGGTCCCGTCTGCACCGCCTTCGAGCGTCGAGCGGATCGCTGCGGCGATGCGCGGCGCGCTCGTCCCGAGGCGGCCGTCATCCGTTCCACCGGCTGTCGCCACGGGGACGTCTGAGCCGGCCACCTGGAGGACCATGTCCCGCAACCCGTCGGCGATCGACGAGCTGTGGGAGATGAGAACGAGACCGACCAATCGTCCCTCCTTTCGCTTTCTTCGGGTGAGGCCACCGATGCTGGACGGCAAGCTGTCAAGAAGAAAGCAAGGAAGAATTCGGATACGCGTTGGATCCGCTCAGGATGCCATTTGGAGCCCGTTGCGCGATTGCCGCGTTCGTGGCCCGCTGTCTACACTCGGCCGATCGGAATCCGCCAGGAACGCAGCGTGTCCGTTCCGTCACCTTCCACGTCCGAGCCGGTCGCGCCGGCCGCGACGGCCGCATCGGTTGAAGGCATCGATGCCGCCGATCTTCGGGCCGCCCTGCTTCGCGCCCGGCGGGCGGTGGACCGCCATGCGGCCGCGCTGACCCGGCTCGACGCCGTCCTCGGCGACGGCGACCACGGCGACAACCTCTCGACCGGATTCCGGGCGGTGGAGGAGCTCCTGGCCGAGCTCCCGCCCGAGACGCCGCCAGGGGACCTCCTGCGCGCGGTTGGACACAGGCTCGTTGCCACCGTCGGCGGTGCATCGGGGCCGCTCCTCGGGACCGCGTTCATCGAGGCCGGGTTCCGCGCCGGGGATGCGGACACGTTGCGACCACCGCTTGTCGCGGAGATGTTCGTGGCGGCGGCAGCGGGACTTGCGCGGCGCGGGCGATGCGCCGTGGGCGACAAGACCATCCTCGACACGCTCGGCCTGGCTGCGGAGGCGTTCGCGGCAACGGTCTCGGCCGGGGGTTCTGGGGCGGCGGCTCAGCACGCGGCACTCGTCGCGGCACGGGCCGGAATGCGATCGACGCGCCCGCTCATCGCCCGTCGCGGCCTGGCGCTCCGGCTCGGCGAGCGATCCATCGGTCATCTCGATCCGGGGGCCGTCTCGTGTTTCGTCCTCCTCCTCGCAATGGCGGAGCGATGACGGATCAAACCGCCGGGGGCGGCGAGACCGAGGAGGTCGCCCGCCTGCGGGACCGGATCTCGGCGCTCGAAGGCGACCACCGTCGGGCGTTCGACCAGGCGCAGCGGGAGGCGGACGCCCTGTTCGCCCAGTACCAGCTCAGTCAGCTCATCGCGTCGGGCGGGTCGCCGGCGGAGCTCGGTCGCGCGGTCATCGTCGAGCTCGTCCGCCTGTCGGGGGCTGCCGCGGGCGCGATCTGGCTCGGTGAGACCGGTCGGCCCGAGCTCGGGTTGCTCGCCTCGACCGGGGCATTCGATGAGCCGCTCTCGGATCGGCTGGCCGGCGTCGCAGAAGGGCGCCGGATGGCAGCCGAGCGGCCCGACCTCCAGCTCGTTGTGCTCGGTGAGGAGCCGCCGGCGACGCTCGTCGCCCTGCGCATGCCGGTGGAAGGCGGGCTCGACGCCGACGGCCTGCGAGTCGCGCAGCTCGCTCGGCACGAGCTCGCGGTCGCGTTCGGCGGGGCGCGGCTGCGGGAGGCCCTGGAGCGTGAACGCCACGAGCTCGGCGCCGTCGTCGACGGCGCCACCGACGTGATCCTCCAGGTGGACGACGCGAGGCGGGTCGTTCGGCTCAACCCGGCCGGCGAGCGAACGCTCGCGATCGAGGCGGCGACGGCGATCGGGCGGACCTGCGGCGAGGTGCTGGGTTGTGCGGCGGCCGGCGGACATAGCGAGGAGCACTGTCCGCTCGGCGAGGTGATCGCGTCCGGCGAACCGATCGGTTACCGCGAAACGGCGATCCTGTCGCCTCTCGGCGGACCTATTCGCGTCGCCGGCGGCTACTCGCGCGCCCCGTCGGAGCCGGGTGGGGCCATCCGGGCGACGGCGATCCTGCGCGACATCACCGCCGTGCGCGCACTCGAGCAGCTTCGCGAAGGTTTCGTGGCGACGGTCAGCCACGAGCTGCGGACTCCGCTCGCACTCGTTCGCGGCTACGCAGAGACTGTCCTCCATTTCGACCTGGACGCCGACCAGCAACGCGACTACGTGGACAGGATCCACCAGGTCACGACGCGACTGGGATCGCTGGTCGACCAGATCCTCGATGTGACCCATCTCGACGCGGATCCGCTGATCCTCGAGCGCGCGCCGGTGGCGTTCGCCGCGCTCGCGGCGCGCCTGAACGGCGATCTCGCGCTGTCCGGCGACGACGCCCGTCTCGTCGTCGAGCTTCCGCCGGACCTCCCGCCGGTCGATGTCGATGCGGGGCGGATCGGCCGGGTGCTGGAGAATCTCGTCGGCAACGCCCTGAAATACGCACCCGACGGGTCGCCGGTGGTTCTCCGGGCATCCGTCGATGGCGACTGGCTCCTGGCGACCGTCGACGACGAAGGCGTCGGCGTGCCCGAAGCGGAACGGAGCCTGGTCCTCGAGCCGTTCCATCGCGCCTGGAACGTCCGCGAATCGCGGATTCCCGGGACCGGCCTCGGGCTCTACATCTGCCGTCGGCTCGTCGAGGCTCACGGTGGCAGGCTCTGGCTGGGCGATCGACCCGACGGGCGGCCGGGAACGCGCGTTACTTTCAGCCTGCCGATCCTCGAGGACCGGCGACGCCTCGCCCGACGCGGCCATCGGCCGGCAGGAGCTGTCGCACCGTCGCCGGAGGGCGCCCGTGGCTGAGCGGATCCTCATCGTCGAGGACGAGCCGGAGTTCGCCGGGCTCATCGAGCTGTGGATGGAGAAGGCAGGCTATCGACCCGTCGTCGCGTCGAGCGGCAACGATGCCCTGCGTCGCTTCTATGACGACCACCCCGACCTGGTCATCCTGGACGTCGCATTGCCCGGCCTCGACGGCTGGCAGATCATCGAGCGGATTCGCGAGTTCAGTCGGGTCCCGATCCTCATGGTCACTGCTCGGAGTTCGGAGACCGACAAGGTCCGCGGGCTCAAGCTTGGCGCTGACGACTACATCACGAAGCCGCTGAGCTTCCCCGAGCTCCTCGCCCGGGTCGAGGCTGCCCTGCGACGGGCATCGACCCCGACACCCGAACGCCCGCGCCGGCTCCAGCACCGGGACCTCGTTGTCGATCTCGACGACCACCGGGCCCGGCTCCGCGGCGACGACGTCCGCCTGACGCCGACGGAATTCCGCCTGCTCGCCTATCTCGTCGAGCACGCCGGGCAGCTCGTCGCCCATCGCCAGGTGCTCGCCGCGGTCTGGGGCGCCGGCTACGACGCCGACGTCCATCTCCTTCGGATGACGATCCGCAACCTTCGGATCAAGCTCGACGCCGTCGCCCCTGGCGAGTCCTACATCGCGACCGAATACGGGCTCGGCTACCGGCTAACGGGCGCGCGCTAGTCGGTTCGGTCGCGCAGGTCTGAAACGCCCGCGTGGTTGGTGGCCGGCGGACGAAATCGGACGACCGTCGGGCCAAGGCCCTAACCTGAAGCGGATGAACGGACAACCGCCCCTGGGCATCGAGATCGAGATCGAGCGGCCGGCGGCTGGTCCACACCGCGCGACGATCGAGATTGACGGGCGGTCCGTCGAGACGCTGGCCGACCTGCCGCCGCTTCGCGATCGGCTCCTCTTCGTCGGCCTCAACCCATCGCCCGTCAGCGTCAGCGCCGGCCACTACCACCAGGGCAGGCTCGGCCGGACGTTCTGGCAGCGCCTCGTCAAGGCGACGATCCTTCCATCCGACACGCCGATCGAAGCGGCCGATGACGCCCTCGTCGCGGCCGGCCACGGCATCACCGACCTGCTCAAGCTGCCGACCGCGCGGGACGATGCTACGGACGCGACGCTGACCGCCGGCGTCGGTCCGCTCTGGCAGAAGATTGCGATCTGGCGTCCGGCGGCGGTCGTCTTCGTCTACAAGCGCGCCGCCGAGATTGCTGCGGGTCGCCGGCTGGAAGAAACGTGGGGCCAGCTGCACGGCGTCGCGCTGGCGGGCCGGCCGTGTTTCCTGATGCCCGGGCCGTATGCGCCCCGCATCGAGGTCGACGAGGGGCTCAACTTCCTCCGGAACCTGGCGGCGTCACTCCCCCGCTGACCCGAACCCGTACAGACACCGTGGTTCCGCGTGGCCCGGGAAGACCCGACCGGGACGCCGCGCCGCGATGACATCGATCGACGCCGCCCGCGCGGCCTCGTCGACGGGACCCAGGACGGCCCGATCTGCCTGGGGACCGATCAGATCCCCGACGAGGATGGCCCCGGTGGCGGCCTCGACGTCGATGGCGTAGGCGACATGGTCGGGTCGCACGCCCGGTGTCGCGATCGCCTCGAGCCCAGTGTCGCCATCGGTGATCCGCTCGCCATCGGCGAGCTCGCGGACCGCGTATGCGAGCGGCCGCCCGCCGCCCGGACCGCAGTAGATCGGAACGTTCAACCGGAGAGCGAGACCTTCGGCACCGGCCGCGTGGTCCGGCTCGACGTGGGTCAGGGCGATCGCGACGATCTCGCCGCCCGATGCGGTTGCGGCGTCGAGAACTGCCGTCGCGGCCTCGTCCGACGGGTCGCCGGGGTCGACGAGCACGAGCCAGCGCCGACCGACCAGATACGTGTTCACGGTCTGGCCGGGCACGGCACCGGCACCGGCAAACCACGAATCGGGTGATCCCCGGCCGCTCGGCGATGACGCGGGGCGCGACCACGGGGCCCAGCACGATCCGCCGCCGGATCTCCGCGAGTCCTGAGACATGCTCCAGTTGCTGGAGCGTCGCGCTCGTCGGGACCCACATCGCGAGGTCGCCCGCGGCCATCGCCTCGAGCGCGGTCCGCGGCGTCTCCCAGCGATGCCCGACGATCTCGTCCGTTTCGAATGTCGCCTCTGCACCGTCCGGCAGCTCGGCGACGAAGAATCGCGTGTCGAACCGGCGGGCCATGATCGGCGGCGTCGTCCAGTGGCCGATCGGCGCGAGGAGATCCGTCCGCAGCCGGAGATCCAATGCCTCCGCAAGGTCCGGGAGGGTCGTGCGGCCGGCCAGGAGCGCCTCGCGCGCGGACGTAGCCGTAGCCGCGTCGAGTGGGGGCTCGGCAAGGAGCACGCCGGCCTCCTCGAACAGCTCGCGCACTGCGGCGCAAAAGCGGGCCAGCGCCGCGGGCGACGCGAGGTCGCCGCCGAGCGCGGCCCGGGCATCTTCAGATGTGACCACGGATCGCGCCGCGAGCCTCGGATCGTCGTCGGCCGGGTCGACGGCGCCACCCGGGAAGACGTGCATGTCGGCGGCGAACGCCATCGTCGTCGGCCGGCGGGTAAGCAGGACTTCGGGGCCGCCGGGACCGGGCCGGAGCAGCACGACCGTCGCTGCCGGTCGAGGGGTAGCTGCGGCCTCCGTCACGTGCCGCACGTCCCGGGCCGTGCCTCGACTTGGTAGATCTCGCGGTCGATGGACGCCGACGGGGCACCCACTGCGACGCGCACGGACAGGAACGGCGTCAAGGTGTATGCCGCCCGCGTCGGTACGAGGTCGCTCTCGAGCAGCCTGAGGATGAAGGTGGGACGGTCACAGATCACCGAAGCAATCCGCGCCTCGCGGGTCACCCAGCCCTCGTAGACGATGTTCGTGTCGTCCACGATCAGGACGTCCTGTCGCTCCCCGCGTACGTGCTGGCCGTGCCATAGCGGAGTCGATGCGTCCCACTCCGAGAAGATCACGGCGTTCGGCGGCAGCGCCGAGAAGACCGCCGCGACGTAGTCCTCGCCGGAGCGGTCCCCGCTCCGATCGGCGCTGGCCCAGGTCGACGACGCGAGCCAGACCGCGCCGAGGATCGCCAGCGCGCCGACGACCACGCCCATGTCCGGCATCGCACCCGGGAACGGCCGGCGCCACTCGGCCACACCCCGCGCCAGATCGGCGATGCCGTTGACGGCGACCGCCACACCCAGGGCCAGTATCAGCCAGGGAACGAGCAGGTAGTGCTCGAGGCGCAGGTAGTTCGCCCAGACATAAATGCCGAATACGAGGATCGTGACCAGCGTGAGACCGAACGCCGGTCGCCGCCGGACGACGAGCGCGAGCCCGATGAGGCCGAGGAGCGGAATGACCGGCGTCGCCCGCTCCGTGACCAGGGCCCCGAGAGCGGGTAGCGAGCCGATGAACTCGCCGGGCCCCTTCGGACTCAGGAAGTCGAACTGACCGCGGAACTGCGTCCCGCTGACCAGCCACCAGACGCTCTCGAGCGTGGTCGGGTGGTTGTACGCGAGCGGCGGATCGAGCCCGGCCGCGATCGGGATGTAGAGATAGACCGACAGCCCGAGGAGGCCGGCGCCGGCGGCCGCGAGTAGCAGCCACGGCCTGGCGCGGAGCTCGCGGCGGCCGGCCCACAGCGCGTACAGGACCACGAACGGGGCGACGAAGAGCGTCAGCAGGTGGTTGCCCGCGGCAAGCCCGACAAGCAGCCCGCCGAGCACAAGGTCCGCGGGTCGCCGGCGCTCTGCCCACACGAGCGCTCGGTGGAGGATCAGGGCCATGAGCAGGAGGTGGAGCGGATTGACCTCGCTGACCGTGGCCGCGGACCAGACCGTCCCGATGGCACCCAGCCCGAGCGCGGCCGCGACTGCGATCGCTGGCCGCACCCCCAGTCGCTCGGCGATGGCGGCGACGGTCGCGAGCGCCGTGGCGACCAGCGCCGCCGATAACAGGTTCGCCCGGAATGCGACGCTGCCGATCGGGACGAGTTCGGCGAGCCAGGCGAGGAGGATGTACGTCGGGTAGCCAGTCGGATGGGCCACGCCGAGGACGTGCGGGACGGTCTGCATCTCGCCCCAGTCGCCGAAGGCGATTCCGGGCATGAGGGTACGGAGGTAAGCGGCAAACGAAAACGCCGCGACGATCAAGGGTCCGAAACGCATCTCGCGCATGCTACGGTCCCGGCCGCGCGACCGGATTCAATGACCGTTGCCAATACGCCTATTGCCCCCTTGTACAGGGCCGCGGGGCGGGGTACCGTCACGATCTTGCGCGCGCCGGTCAGAGGGGAACATGGACCGCATCCGTCGTCGGCAGGCCGTCGGGCTCACGCTCAGTCTCGTGTTCGCAATGGTCGCCCCGGCGGCGACCGCGGCCAGGCCCCCGGACGGCGCGGCCGACAAGGAGCGGGTCCGCGCGATCGTCACCTTCGACCATCGGCCTGATCGGGCATCCGAGCGGGCCGTCGAACGCCTCGAAGGCAACGTCGGGCGCCACCTCGACCTGATCAACGGCCTCAGCATCGACCTTCCGCGCGGCCAGCTGAAGCAGCTCGAGAAGGCCCGCGGCGTCAAGCACGTCGAGCTCGACCACGAGATCACGGCCTTCGACCACGCGGGCAGCACCGGCGACCTCGAGTACGAGAACGCGTGGGGCGTCGAACACATCGGGACCCGCCCGGTCCACCTCGCCGGCAACACGGGCCAGGGGATCAAGCTCGCGGTCATCGACACCGGCCTCGACTACATCCACGACGACCCCGACAACCTGCCGTACGTCGTCGACCCCGAGTTCCTCTCGAACTACTCGGGCGGCTACGACTTCGTCAACAACGACCCCGACCCGATGGACGACAACGGCCACGGCACCCATGTTGCCGGCACCATCGCCGCCGAGAAGAACGGCTACCTCGTCGTCGGCGTCGCGCCGGGCGTCGATCTGTACGCGCTCAAGGTCCTGGGTGCGACCGGCTCGGGCGACTACTCGGGTCTCATCGCTGCCCTCGGCTGGGCGGTCGACCACGACATGGACGTCGTCAACATCAGCCTCGGCGGCCACGATGTGTCGGCCGCCCTCCAGACCGCCGTCGCGAACGCGGCGGCCGCCGGCCTGACGATCGTCGCGGCCAGCGGCAACGTCAACCCGAACAACTTCCAGGAGCTGCTGTACGGCTGCGCCGTCGCCTACCCAGCGGCGTATGACCAGGTCATCGCGACGTCCTTCACGAACACAGCCGACAAGCTGACGGGCTACTCGTGCACCGGCCCGCAGGTCGACATCGCCGCCCCGGGCGACGCGATCATCTCGCCCGTGCCGGTCGGGTCGTGCATGTTCTGCAAACCGCAGGGCTACGGGGCGAACAGCGGGACGTCGATGGCGTCGCCCCATGTCGCGGGCGTCGCCGCCCTGATCCTCTCGGCCGGGATCGAGAACGGCGGTAACCCGGCGACGCTCGCCGACGACGTCAAGGCGCATCTCTGCGCCACCACGACCCAGGCCGGGATGGCCCTCACTGACCCGAAATATCCCAAGTTACTACGGCTGCGGGATCGTGAACGCCCGCAAGGCGCTCATCGAGACGCCGCCACCGCCGCCGACGAACAGCAACGCGCCCGTCGCCGTCGACGACGCGGCCACGACCGCCGAAGACTCGCCGACCGACGTCGCGGTCCTCGCCAATGACACGGACCCGAACGGCGACACGCTGTCCGTGACCGCGACCTCGGATCCTGCCAACGGCACGACCGCGATCCAGCCCGACGGGACGGTTCGCTACACACCCGATCCGGACTTCGCCGGCGCCGACATCTTCGACTACACGGTCGACGACGGGACCGGCAATTCCGACGCAGGATCGGTGGCCGTCACGGTGACGCCGGTGAACGACTCGCCGACGGCCGTCGACGATGTCCTCGTGACGCTCCGCGACACCGCCGGGTCGGTCGCCGTCCTCGCCAACGACACCGACGTCGACGGCGACACACTCGCCGTCGGCAGTGTGTCTACGCCGGCGCACGGCAGCGCAACGCTCGAGGCTGGCGGCACGATCACCTACCAGCCAGCGCCCGGGTTCGTCGGGGATGATGCGTTCGATTACTCGATTGGCGACGGCGCCGGCGGATCGGCCAGCGGCCACGTGGTGGTGACCGTCGTCAGCGTCAATGCTCCGCCCGTCGCGGTCGACGATGGCGCGTCCGTCGCCGAGGACGGCAGCGCCTCCATCAACGTCCTCGCCAACGACATCGATCCCGACGGGGGCGCCCTGAGCGTCACCGCGGTCGGCCAGCCATCTCACGGGTCGACGGCGCTTGCCGCCGACGGCACGGTGACCTATCTCCCGGTCGCGAACTACCACGGGCCCGATGCCTTTGACTACTCGATCGCTGACAGCATCGGCTTCACCGATTCCGCCACGGTCAACGTGACCGTGACAGCGACGAACGATGCTCCGACGGCGACCGCCGACGCGGCTACTACGAACGAGGACACGCCCGTCGCGATCAACGTCGTGGCAAACGACAGCGACGTCGACGGCGACACGCTCGCTCCCAGCGTCGTCTCGGCACCCGACCTCGGCTCTGTCGCGATTGCCCCCAACGGGACGGTCGTCTACACGCCGCCGCCGAACTACTCCGGCCCGGATTCGTTCACCTACACGGTCTCCGACGGCCAGGGCGGGACGGCGAGTGCCGCCGTCTCGGTGACCATTGCGTCGGTCAACGACGTCCCGACCGCGGCGCCCAAGACCGCGACGACGAAATACCAGACGGCCGTATCGATCTCCCTGTCGGGATCGGACGTCGAGACGTGCAATCTGACGTTCCAGATCGTCACGCCGCCCGCGCATGGGACGCTGAATTCGCTGTCGAGTGTCATCTGCGTGACGCTGCTCCCGCCCTACTCCGACTCGGCGAAGACGAAGTACACGCCTGCGGCAGGCTGGTCAGGCGTCGACCAGTTCACGTATCGGACCTCGGACGGTTCGCAGTGGAGCACGCCGGCGACGTTCACGATCACGACGAGCCCGGCCGTTCAGCTCCACGTCGGAGATCTCGACGGAACGAAGACCGTCCAGACGTCATCGTGGACGGCAAAGGTGACGATCCGGGTCCACGACGCCGCCGAGGCATCGATCAGCGGGGTCACCGTCACCGGTGTCTGGAGCGGCGGCGCCAGCGGGACCGGGACGTGCAAGACCGCTTCGACGGGCCTCTGCACGCTGCAGAAGCCGAGCATCCCGAAAACCACCACCAACGTGACGTTCACCGTAACCAACCTGACGTTCGCGCCAACCGGCATCTACAACCCGGCGCCCAACCACGACCCCGAAGCGGACAGCACCGGCACCGTCATCGTCGTTTTCGGTCCATAGGGTCCGCCTCCGCTCCACTCTCTCAGCCGTCCGATTCCGTATGCCGCCAGGGCTGGCCCCTGGTTGACCGGTTTCGAGATGCGTCCACCCAAGCGGAATGATTTCGCTTGGTTGGAACGATCCGAATCTGGGCCTTGGGCGGCGTACCGGGCGCGTGGCGGTTGGCCAGAAGCGCAGCACGAAGGCCCACAGCCATTCGCCGGGTTCGAACTCCCAGTCGCGCTCGGGGTCGCGGACGAAGCGAGAATCGAAAACGCCCGTCACCGGGGCGTCGAGGCCACGGCGGTCAGCTGCTCGCGGAGGGCGGCCGGGTCGGTGACCGGCAGGCGACAGGCGAAGTCGCGGCAGAGATAGGCCGTCGGTCGGCCGTCGATCATCTCGCGACCGGCGAGCAGCGGGACGACCGAAGCGGCCGGATCGGCGGCGATGGCCAGGACGAGGTTCGGGCGGAACCCGTCGAAGGCCACGGCGGCAAGCGCCTGGGTGGCCGCATCGCCCGGCTCGCCGACGATCGCCAGTTCGTCGATGCCCTCGACCGCGAGGTGGGCCGCCGAGAGCCAATTGGCGAACCCCGTCGGGTAGCGCGGGAGGTACGAACTCACCGTCGCGAGAGAGCGTTCGGCGGCCTCCCGGTAATGGGCCTCGCCGGTCAGCGCCCCGAGTCGAAGGAGGACCGACGCGGCCATCGAGCTGCCGGCCGGGACGGCGTTGTCCTGGACGTCCTTCGGGCGGGTGACGAGCGCCTCGTGGTCGTCGGCGGTGTCGAAGAATCCACCGTTCGGGTCGGCGAACCGCTTCAGGATCGTGTCGGCGAGGGACCTCGCGATGGTGAACCACCGCTCGTCCGACGACGCCTCGTAGAGCGCGAGGAGGCCGTCCGCCAGGTGGGCGTAATCCTCGAGAACACCCTCGCCGGTCGATCGGCCGTCCTTCCATGACCGACCGAGCCGGCCGTCCGGTCGGAGGAGTCCCGCGACGATCGCACCTGCGGCCCCGACCGCGATCGCGAGAAGGCGTTCTCCGTCCGCGAGCCATCGCGAGCCATCGGCGAACGCCCCGATCGCCAGGCCGTTCCACGCCGCGAGTGCCTTGTCGTCACGGGCCGGTTGAGCGCGCGTCGCGCGACGCTTCAGCAGCTTCGCGCGGGAGGCCGCGAGCCCGGCCTCGGCGGCCGGGTCGCCGGTCGGCGGAACGACCCGCGACAGGATGTTCGTGTGCTCCCAGTTCCCGTGATCAGTGAGACCGTAAGCATCGATGAACGCAGCCGCGTCCGGGCCGAGCACGTCGCGGATTTCGTCGGCGGTCCAGGTGAAGGTCCTGCCTTCGACGCCCTCGGTGTCTGCGTCCTGGCTCGCGGCGAACGCGCCATCGGTCGTCGTCAGCTCGCGAGCCATGTAGTCGAGCGTGCTCGCCGCCACGTCCGCGTACCGCTGGTCCTCGGTCGCGGCGAAGGCATGCGTGTAGACGCGGGCGAGCTGGGCGTTGTCGTAGAGCATCTGCTCGAAGTGCGGCACGAGCCAGATCGCGTCGGTCGCGTAGCGGTGGAAGCCGCCGCCAAGCTGGTCGTGGATGCCGCCGTCGGCCATCGCGTCGAGGCTGCGCCGCGCGACGGCGAGCGGACGCGGATCGCCGGTTGTGGAAGCGCGTCGGAGGAGGTACTCGATCGTCATCGGCTGCGGGAACTTGGGAGCGCCTCCCCACCCGCCGTTCGTGGCATCGAAGCTCGCCTCGATCGCGGCGGTCGCTGTGTCGAGGAGTGCCCGCGTCGGCGCGTCGCCACTCGCCGGACCCGCCTGCTGCTGGACGAGCGCGTCGACGAGGCGTTTCCCCGCGGCGAGAACCTCGAGTGGCTCGTCGCGCCAGGCGCGGGCGACCCCCGCGAGAACCTGCCGGAAGGCCGGCATCCCGTGGGCGGGCTGCGGCGGGAAGTAGGTCCCGCCGTAGAAGGGCTTGCCGTCGGGCGTGAGGAAGATGTTCATCGGCCAGCCACCCTGGCCGGTCATCGCCTGGACCGCGGCCATGTAGACCTGGTCGAGATCCGGCCGCTCCTCGCGGTCGACTTTCACCGCGACGAAGTCCCGGTTCAGATCGTCGGCCGTGGCCGCGTCCTCGAAGCTCTCGCGCTCCATGACGTGGCACCAGTGGCAGGCCGCGTAGCCGATGCTGAGGAAGATCGGCTTGTTCTCCCGCTTCGCCCGCTCGAGGGCCTCCGGTCCCCACGGATACCAGTCGACCGGGTTGTGAGCGTGCTGGAGCAGATACGGGCTGGTCTCGTCGGCGAGGCGATTGGCCATGCCCGAAATGGTATCGGCCGTTCCCAGCTCCCGCCCTGGGCACCTTCCCCCGGCCGCCATATCTGGCCAAACTTGCGCCCCGAGAACGTTGGCGGGGATCGGGCGCCTCTTGGCACCTCATTCTGGCCGACGCACGTCGAACCCACGCTCAGGCGATGGCCCGCGACGACTCAAGGGCCGACAAATCGCGGCTCAGACCGCCGCTAACGTTCTGCCCACGCAGGTTTGGCCAGATATCCACCCAGGGATTGTCAGGCCGGATCCAAGGACATGAGGATCAGAGAGTCCGAGCTCCAGGCGACAACATCGTGCGTGGGATGAACCCGAACGAACGGCCTGAGCGCCCGGACCGGTCCCCGATCTGGCCTAGCAGTCCCCGGGTGGCTAGATGGCCAGGTCCGGATACGATCCGCAGATGAGATACGGAATATGCCTGCCGAACTTCACCGACCTGGCCAGCCCAGAGGCTATCGAGGCAGCCGCCGACGTCGGGGACAGGCTCGGCTGGGAGGCCGTCTGGACGACCGATCACGTCCTTGTCGACCGCAGCGAGCGAGCGGCCGAGTATCGGATCAACTACGACGCGATCCAGACCCTCACCTGGGTCGGCGCGCGGTATCCGAACTTGCGACTGGGAACGAGCGTCATCGTCGTCCCGCAGCGGAATGCGGTCATCCTCGCCAAGGAGCTCGCGACGCTCGATTCACTGAGCGGTGGCCGGGTCCTGGCCGGCGTCGGCGTCGGCTGGAACCAGAAGGAGTTCGCCAGCCTGGGTGCGGCCGACCGATTCCACGAGCGCGGGGCGTATCTGAACGAGACGATCGAGCTCTGGCGACACCTCTGGTCGGGGTCGACCGAACCGTTCGCTGGCCGGTTCCACCCGCTCGAGGATTTCGTGTTCAATCCCCTGCCGGCCCAGGGCGCCAGGCTCCCGATCCTGGTCGGTGGCCGAGCGGAGGCTGCGTTGCAGCGCGCCGGACGCCTCGGCGACGGCTACCACTCGTCGGCGATCGGGGCGGAGAAATACGCAACGTTCGTTCCGGTGATCCGCGCCGCCGCCGAAGCCGCCGGCCGGCCGATGCCGACCCTGTCGGCGCGGGTCCGCGTCCACAACGGCCCCACCAACGATCGGTCGTTCCCCCTCCGCGGTTCGCCCGAGGAAATCGCCGAGGAGATCCGTGCGTTCGGGAAGCTCGGCGTTGAGCACCTCGCGCTGGCCTTTCCCGCGCCGACGGTCGACGGGATGGTCCTCGCCGCGGAACGGTTCGCCGAGGAGGCCGCGCTCCTGGTCGATTGAGCCAGCGCGGGCCGACGCCTAGCGCCGCCGCGCGACGGTAAGCGGCGACTCGCCGGAAGCGCTCGCGGCGACCCGATCAGCGACGGGGACGGACCGGGCGGCGAGTTGCGTGCGGCGGATGCGGCGGAGCCAGAACGCCGAGGCAATGCCGATCGCGAGCGTCACCAACGCCCCGACCATCAGCGCCGCGGGGACACTCCACGCCGATGCGATGAAGCCCATCAGCAGGCCGCCAACCGGCACGGATCCAGCGAAGACGGTCGTGTAGACGCTCATCACCCGGCCCCGAAGCTGGTCCGGGACCGCCATCTGGATCGTCGTGTTCGCCGTCACAGCCATCGCGATGGCGCCGGCACCCGAGACGAACATCGCGAGCAGCGACAGCGGGTATGAGGTCGACACCGCGAGCACGATCGAGGCCAGCCCGAGCGCGATCGCGCCGCCGACGATCGGCCCCGGGCCGACCTTCCGCTTGAACGCGACGCTGAGCGCCGCGATTGTCGAGCCGATGCCCGACGCCGCCATCAGGAAGCCGAAGCCGGATGCGCCGACATGCAGGACGTTGTCGGCCAACGGCGGCACGAGCACCTGGAAGTTCATCCCGAACGTGGCCGCCAGCCCTACGACCACGACCCCGAGCAACACGAGCGGCGTGTTGCGGACGTAGCGGGCACCTTCGGCGAGGTTCTCGAACACCGCCCGAACGGAGGTCGGGCGATCCATCGGCTCTACCGGCCGGAGCTCGTGCTCGCGCATCGCCAGGTACGCCGCGATGACGGCGAGGTAGCTGACGGCGTTGATGAGGAAGGCGACCGAGATGTCGAATGCGCCGATGAGCAGCCCCGCGACGGCCGGGCCGAGGATCCGTGACGCGTTGAACTGGGCGGCGTTCAGCCCGACCGCGTTCGTCATATCCTCACGGCCGACCATCTCGACGGCGAACGACTGGCGGGTCGGCATGTCGACCGCGTTGTTGATCCCGAGGAGGGCCGCCAGGATCATGACGTGCCAGACCTCGACGATGCCGCTGGCGGTCAGTCCGAACAGGATGAAGGCGAGCACCATCGCGACGAACTGGGTCACGAGCAGCGTCTTTCGCTTGGGGAGGTGATCGGCGATGACGCCGCCAAACAGCCCGAAGAGGATGACGGGCGCGAACTGAGCCACCGCGACGAGTCCGAGCCAGAGCGGATCGTGGGTCAGCTGGAGGACGAGCCAGGCCTGGGCGACCTGCTGCATCCACGTCCCGACGAGCGAGATCAGCTGACCGGCGAAGAAGAGCCGGTAGTTGCGGTGGCGGAAGGCGCGGACGCCGTGAAACCGAATGGTCATCGGCGGGATTCGTGGGTGTGCGGCGCGGGCTCGAGGCCCGCGTCGATCTCGGCCCGATGCGTCTCAAGATGGGCGCGCCGTCCCTCGGCCTCGCTCACCATCTCCTCGAGCCGCCCGATCTTCTGGCGCAGGCTCGCCACCTGGCGGTCGACGCGCGTCATCGCGTCGTCGATGAGGGCTCGACGCTCGTCCGGATCCGTCGTCGAGCGGAAACGCTCGCGGTTTCGGGCTCGCGCGACCTCGTCTTCGAGCAGCTGGCCGATCTCGGTCAGGCTGAATCCGGCGTCGTCGCGGAGCCCCTTTATGAAGCGAAGCCGCTCGAGATCGTCCGGATCGTAGAGCCGATACGAACCCTCCGAGCGCGCCGCCGGCTTCAGGAGTCCGAGCTCCTCGTAGTATCGGATCGTCCTGGTCGTGAGTCCGACGTCGGCGGCGACTTCCTGGATTCGGAGGAGGGGCGCGTCCGTCTCGGCCGGCGCGTCTAAATGGCTCACCCCCCGATGCTACCACATCCTTGCCGTTAACGTTAAGGTTAGCCTTGACTCGTGCTCAGCGCCGGCTGACAAGCTCCTCGACCCAGTCGCGCAGCCGATCGAGATGCTCGTCGTAGTGATCGGCGCCTGACTTGCGGATCCACCACGTCGCCTCGTCGTTGGGCATGGGCAGGCCGTGCCACTCCTGGAGCATGCGCGTTCGACCGGCATGGGCCTGGACCGAGGCGACATCCCAGGGTTGGTCCCGCATCGCCTCGAGGAACTCCGCATTCAGCGCGTCGATATCGAGCTCGTGGCCCTCGTAGGTGCCGGCGTTGATCTGCTGGAGCTGAATTTCCGCCTCGGCCAGCCAGGTCCCGAGGTGGCCAAGGAGGTCCCGAACGGACCACGCCGGGTCGCGGTAGTAGCCGGGTTCGAGGCACTCCTCGGGACTCAGGCTGCGGACCAGCCCGATCAGCTCGTACCAGCGAGACCGCTCCGACTCGATCGCATCGACGCTGGCGACACCTCGCGGGCTCCCGCCGGCGGTCACGCCTTCTCCTCCACGAACGATCCCTCGAGGGGCAGACCGGCGTCCTCCCAATCGAGCAAGCCACCCGCGTAACGACGGACGTTGCGATAGCCGCGGCGCAGGAGATCGCGGTACATCGCGACGCTCGACAGGCAGTCGACCTGCGAGCAATAGACGACGATCTCGTCGTCGGGCTTGAGCGCCGCGTAGAGCGCGTCGGGCGAATCGAAGTGAAGCGAGCCCGGGATGCGCTTCGCGTCATACGCCCATCGGTTGAGGGCCATGACGAGCTTGAACGGATCGCCGGCGTCGAGCTTGGCCTTCAACTCGTCGCGACTGATCGTCCTGACGGGTTCTGTCCCAAGAGCCGCAAATCGATGTGGCTGGTCGGTCATGAGTGTGTCAACGATACGCCCGGCGGGTGCCAGAGACACAAGTGTCGACAGGACGCACCGGCCAGTTTCGTGAACTGCCAGAAAAGCGCCGGGTAACGGAAACAAAACGGGCCACAGGTATGGTCTTCCCCCATCGAAAGCGATACCTTCAGCCAACCTGAGGGGGAGTCTCCGGTCGATGAAGCGCGCCTCGGTCATCGTTCTCGTCGCGCTGCTGGCGTTGATGGCCATCGGACCGATTGGTCCGGCATCCGCGGCCGGCCCGCAGCGCGTTGCCCCGAAGGTCGCGATCATCGTCGGCCCGACAGGTTCGGCGACCGACAACTACCGGAAACTCGGCAACGAGGCCGCAGCCGCCGCCCTCAAGTTCACTCCGAACGTCGTCCGCGTCTACTCGCCCGATGCGACCTGGCCGACGGTCAAGAAGGCGCTCACCGGGGCCTCGATCGTCGTCTACCTGGGCCACGGAAATGGCTGGCCGAGCAGGTACCGCGATGAGCTCACGCCCGCGACTCAGAACGGCTTCGGACTCAATCCGCACGCCGGGGCGGGCGACACTCACCAGTATTTCGGCGAGGGCCGGATCGCCAAGGAGATCACGCTCGCCAAGGACGCCGTCGTCATCCTGAGTCACCTCTGCTACGCAAGCGGCAACTCCGAGCCCGGGCTGCCCGAAGGGACGCTCGAGACGGGCCAGCAGCGGGTCGACAACTACGCGGCCGGGTTCATCAAGGCCGGTGCGGCCGCGGTCATCGCTGAGGGCCACATGGGGCCGGCCTACTACGTTCGCTCGATCCTCGCCGGCAAGAGCACGATCGATCGGATCTGGCGTGACTCGCCCACCTACCACGGCCACTTGCTGCGGTTCGACAGCCTCCGAAGCCCCGGCTACACCGCCCAGATGGACCCGACCCGCCCGAGCTCGGGCTTCTACCGATCGATCGTCTTGCGGGACGGCCTGGCGGCCGCGAATACCCTCGCCGGCGCGACTCGGAGCACGATCGGGCGGGAGCTCCCGCCGCTCGAGCCGACCCTCGCGGGTCTCGGGATGGAGTTCGACGCTCCCGACCTCGCCTCGCCGCCGAATGCCGGCGCCACGACGAACTTCACGTTCAGGGTCGGGGCCAGCGATCCCTCAGTCCTCCCGGCCGGGATCATGGTCGCGGTCCGCTGGGACTCGCTCACCGATCCCGCGGCCACTGTTCCGGCCGCTCCTGCAACACCAGCGCCGCCTGCGCCGGCCGCGAGTCCGGCGGCGTCCCCGAACCCGGCACCGACGCCCGCGCCGGTCGACCTGGTGACACCCGAGGTCATCGGCCAGGTTGTCGCGCCGGTCGCCGCGACACGGACCGAGGGCGGGATCTCCGTCCCGGTAACCGTGCCGACGAAGCCTGGACTCTATCGCCTCGTCGGAACGATCCACGGCACCGATGGCGTCGCGTATGACGCGGCGACCCAGGCGCTCATGCCGGCGCTCATCGTCCGCGTCACCGGCAAGCTTGGCGCGCGGTACGAGGCGCCCGCCGCCGCGTACGCGTCCGCCGCTGGTTCGCTCAGGCTGCACGTCGGAGTCACGAACCTGGGGGCTGCGGCTTGGGGCTCGCGGGCCGTCAAGCCGGTCGGCGGTGCAGTGAAGGCACCCGCCCGCCGGGCGACACTCATCGCGCGCTGGGTCAGCCTGTCGGGCCAGACCGGCGCTTCGCCGGCCAAGGAACGCAGCGCAGTGCTGCCGGCCGGCCTCGCGCCCGGAGCGTCGGCGGCCGTCGACTTCGTGTTAACAGCGCCGACCGCGCCCGGCGACTACCTCCTGCTCCTCGATGTCGTCACCCCGCAGGGAGGGTCGCTAGCCGGCGCCGGGGTGCCGCCGGGGATCGTCCGCGTCACGGTCAGCGGAGTGGCCGGCGCCCCGGCTCCGTGATCCGCGTCGAACGCGAGATCGAGGTCGCCCGTTCGGCGTCCGAGGTCTTCGAGCGGCTGACCCGGATCGAGGATCTGCCACGCTGGCAGCCGGCGATCGTCGAGGCCAGACTCACCTCACCGGGTCCGATCGGGGCCGGCGCCACAGCCCGGATCGTTGCCGAGGCTGCCGGCCAGCGAACCGATGCCGACGGCACGATTACCGAGTTCGTCCGCCCGGAGCGCATCGGCATCACGGCGAAGGCGGGACCCGCCGACATCACCGCTCGGGTCGTGATCACGCCGCTGACCGACGCTTCCTGCCGGGTCGGCTTCGCGACGACGATCAAGCTGGGCGGGATGCTGAGGTTCGTCGAAGGGATGGCCCGGTCGCGGATCGAGGCCGAGGCGCCGGCCGCTGCGGCGGCGGTCAAGGAGTGGCTCGAGTCCGAGGCCTGACGGCGCGGCTACGGCGGTGCTTTACTCTTGTGGCCATGAGCGAGAACATCGTTCCCGGCTTCCTCCCAAGCCGCAACGGCCTCCATTTTGCGAATCGCTATCCCAAGGGACCGACGGTTCGGCTCGGTCCGCTCGACCCGCGCTGGATCGGCGTCGGCGATGCGTCGGCGGGGCTATGCGGTGGGATGTGTTTCACGGTCCGCGACCTTTTCGAGGCCGGGGTCGCCGTGCCGCCCGACCGCGAGCCGCCCGCCAACGGCTCGGCGCGGTTCAAGTCGATCGTCCGGCGCCAGGTCCAGTCGCTCGACTACTTCCGGCTGCCGATGCGGTTCTACCGCCGGTCGGCGTTCGGGTCGTCGCTGGGGCGGGACAGGATCAAGCAGACGTTCGAGCGCGAGTGGCCGAAGATCCGGCGCGAGATCGACGAGGGACGCCTGGCGATGCTGGGGCTCATCCGGGTCGCCGGCAAGAACCCGTTCGGCCTGACGGGTAATCACCAGGTGATCGCCTACGGCTACGCTGAAGACGGGCGGGGGGTGACCCTCCGCATCTACGACCCGAACTGGCCCGACAACGACAATGTCACGGCCGTCCTCCGCCTCGACGAGGCGCTCCGACCGACGAGCCTCGAATCGTCGACCGGCGAACCCCTCCTCGGCTATTTCCTGGCGCCGTTCAGGTCCGGCGACGCCCGCGCCTGGCGCTGAGCCTCGACCGGCGCAACCACGCTGGGCCCATGACAAACGCGACGCTCGATCGCCTCCTCGCCGTCCTCGTCGTCGCCCTGGCGGTGACGGGGCTGGTGTCACTCCGGGCAGGGTCGCCGGCCGGTGCCTGGGTGTTCGTGCTCCATGGGCTGCTGGGCGGGTCGCTGGCGGCGGCCGTCGTCCTGAAAATCCGGCGATCCGTGCCGCGAGCCTTACGCTCCGGTCGCACGAATTCCGCTGGCGCTCGGGCTCGTCGTCGCATTGGCAGCGAGCGCGGCCCTGGCCGGCGGCTTCGCCTGGGTCGCCGGCGGCTCGATCCTGACGGTCGGGACGTGGACTGTCCTAACGCTCCATGCCTGGATCGGCCTGATGGTCGTGCCACTGGTCGTCGTCCATCTGCTTCCCCGCCGCTGGCGCCTCCTGCGACCCGGGCGGGATGCCGTCCGGCGAGCTGGCGCCAGGCTATCGCGCCGATCCGTGCTCGCCGGGATCGGTCTCGCGGCTGTCGGGGCGACGGGTTACGGCCTGGCCAACACCATCGAACGCTTGAGCGGCGGGGAGCGGCGCTTCACCGGATCGCGGCTGCTGCCGGCCGGGGGGATTCCGCCCGTGACGACGTTCTTCGGCGAGCCCACTCCGCCGATCGACCTCGCTGCCTGGCGCGTCCGGATCGACGGGTTGGTCGCAGCGACCGGCTCATTGTCGCTCGTGGATCTTCGCGCCTTCGGCGAGACGGACCTGACGGCCATCCTCGACTGCACCTCCGGCTGGGCGCTGGAGACTGGCTGGCACGGCGTCCCGCTGAGGGTGGTGCTCGCTGCGGCCCGACCGACCGACGCCGCCCACGACGTCATCGTTCGCTCGGTAACGGGCTGGTCGGTCTCGCTGCCGATCGCCGAGGCGGGCGAGTGTCTGCTCGCGACTGGCGTCGCGGGACAAGCCCTGCCGGCGGGCAACGGCGCCCCGGTTCGGCTCGTCGTGCCCGACCGGCGGGGTCTCGACTGGGTCAAGTGGGTCGACCGAATCGAGATCGCCTGAGCTATCGGCTTGCCCCGATAGCTACAGCTTCGGCAGCTCCTGGGCGTCGGTCTGGGCTCCGGCGAACAGATCGCCGACATCTGCCACGCGCTCGATGACGTTGCGGATCGTGAACGAGTTCGGGCGGAGCGACGGGTCGTCGAGCTCCGACCAGGCAATCGGCGCAGAAACCGCTGCGCCCGGCACTGGCCGAACCGCGTACGGCGCGACGAGGGTCTTGATGTAGGTGTTCTGGGTGTAGTCGAGCCGCGCTTTGCCCTTCCGCTGGGACACGCTCCATTCCCACGACACGATGTCGGGCACCATCGCCCCGATCGCCCGCGACAGCCGCTCGACCCAGTCGCTCGTGTCGTGGAAGCTGTACTTCGGAACGATCGGCAGCCACGCCTGGATGCCGCGCTTGCCGGTCAATTTTGGGTAGGCGCGGACGCCAAGATGCTCGAACGCCGCCCGATAGAGCCGCGCCAGCTCGAGCGTCTCGTCCCACGTCGTCTTCTCACCGGGATCGATATCGACGAGGGCGAAGGTTGGCCGGTCGACGTCGGGCAGCCGCCCGGTCCAGGCGTGGACCTCGAACGCGGCCTGGTTGCCGAGCCAGCACAACGCGGCCACTTCCTCGGCGACGAGGTGGGTATTCGCCTTGCGGGCGTCGACGCCGGTTTCCTTCCAGCGCCGCAAGAAGTCGGGCGCGGTCGAGGGGATGTCCTTTTGCCAGAAGCTCGGGCCGCCGACGCCGTTGGGAAACCGATTGAGGTTGAGTGGCCGCTCCGCAAGGTGCGGCAGCATCGCGGGCGCAATCCGGCCGAAATAGGTGACGAGCTCACGCTTCGTGATCGGCGACTCGCCGGAGCCGTCGATCGCCGGAAACAGCACCTTGTCGAGGTTCGTGAGCTTAAGCTCCCGCCCGCCGACCGACCAGAGCCCTTCCTTCTGCAGGGTGGCGAGCGCCTCGAGCTCCTCGGGTGTCGCGCCGTTGAACGCAGGGTTCGCGCGCCCACCCTTGGCGGCCGACTTGGCCTTGGCGGCGGACTTGGGTGTCGCCACCGATTTCGACTTGGCGGCGGACGTGGATCTGGCGGCCGACGTGGGCTTCGCGGCCGACATGGGCTTGGCCGCGAGCTTCTTCTCGGCCGATGCCACCATCGCCTCTGCCTTCGCCGCGGCCAGCTTGGCCGGGACGGCATTCTCGCGGGCGACCGAGCGCGGGTCGTGACCCTCATCCACGCCCTTGAACGAGGTCTGGCGAACGTAGCCCTCCCGAGTCCAGCCGCCCAGCTCCGCCCGGATGACGAGCTCCGGCTTGACCCACACGAGATTCCGAAGCTCGCCCTTCCGCTCCGGTGCGGGGTCGAACGCCGGTCGATCCGTCTCGAGCGCCTGCAACCGGCCGCGAAGCTCCTTTCGGACCCGCGCGTTGAACCCGGACCCGACCTTGCCGGCGAACTTGAGTCGCCCGTCCTCGTACACCCCGACTGCCACGGCGCCGAGGTCCTTGGCATTGCCCTCGCCGGGCGTGTAGCCGCCGACGACGAGCTCCTGCTCGGGCCGGATCTTGATCTTCAGCCAGGCCGGCGACCGCCTCCCGGATTCGTATGGGGAGCGACGCAGCTTGGCCACGATCCCCTCGAGGCCGAGCTCGCTGGCGGCCTTGTGGAACGCTACGCCGTCGGCCTCGACGTGCGACGCGAAGCGCACTCGTGTCGTCTCCCGGAGCACGCTCCGGAGCAGCCGCTTTCGATCCTCGAGCGGTACGCGCAGGAGCGAGCGGCCGTCGAGGTAAAGGAGGTCGAACGCCTGGTAGCGGAGGCGCGAACCGCCGGGTGATGCCGCCCGGCTGCCGGCGCGAAGCCCGCTGATCGCCTCCTGCAGCAGGCCGAAGTCGGGCGCACCGTTCTCGTCGAGCGCGACGACCTCGCCATCGACGATCGCCTGCTCCGCCGCGATCCAGCTCGCCGGGGCGAGCAGTCCGGGAAAGTACGTCGCGCCGTCGAGGCCCCGGCGGGTGTACGTCTTGACGACGCCGTTGTTGATCGTCGCCTGGAGTCGGTAGCCGTCCCACTTCACCTCGAAGAGCCAGTCGGGGTCGCTGAACGGCCCCGAGGCGAGGGTCGCGAGCATCGGCGAAGTGAAGCCCGGGAACGGCGCTTCGACCGCCCCGGCAAGGTCGATCTCGGCCGTCGCCGCGGGCCGGTCGCTCATCCAAAGCGCCTCGCGCTTCTCCTTGACCTCGTCGTTCGTCCGGCCGGTCTTGACCGACTGGGGGTGCTCCTCCGGGTCCCAGCCCTCGACGGCGGACGCGTCTCGCTTCTTGATGAGCAGCCACTGCTCCGAATCGTCCTCGAAGGCCGTCGTCGGCGCGGAGCCCGGCCGTCGGCTCGTTCGCACGAGCGTGAACCGGCCGTTGAGCTTCTGGCCGTGGAGTTCGAACTTCAGCTCGCCGTCCTCGATCGCCTGGTTAGGGTCGGGCGTCTCCGCTTCCGGGACGTACGTGCCCCAGTCCCAGACGATGACGTCGCCCGCGCCGTACTGGGCCTTCGGGATGACGCCCTCGAAGTCGAAGTACTCGAGGGGGTGGTCCTCGACGTGGACGGCCATGCGGCGGATCTTGGAGTCGAGGGTCGGGCCCTTCGGGACGGCCCAGCTGGCGAGGACGCCATCGACCTCGAGCCGGAAGTCGTAATGGAGGCGCGTCGCACGGTGGCGCTGAACCACGAAGCGGCCGCCCCTGGAGCCACCGGCCGCCGGCTTGCCCGGCTCACCGGCCGGTTCCGGCGTCTTCGCGAAGTCGCGCTTCTTCCAGTACTTCTCGAGCGGCGCGGACCGCTCAGCCGTCGCGGTCTTCGGCGCGGCTGCCCGACGCTTCGTCGGGCTCATGCCCGGGAGGCGCGGGCGACTGTCATTCGCCTGCGCCTAGGCGCTCTTGCGACGGCGGCTGCGCCCACTTGCGGCGGCAGCCGGCTCCTCGGCATCGTCCGCGTCGGCGGCCTTGGACGATCGGCGCGTAGCCGACTTCTTCGCAGCCGGCTTCTCGTCGGCCTCGGATCGGCTGGCCCGCGCCTTCTTCGCGTCGGCCACCGACACCGGCGTGTCGTCGCGGGCGGCCTTGGTCGCATTGACCGAGGCCTCGAGTGCGGCCATGAGGTCGATGAGGTTGCCGGTCTCTTCCACCGGCTCCGCCACCACCGCCTCGTGGCCCTCCATTTTTGCCTCGATCACCTTCATGAGCGCCTCGCGGTACTCATCGTGGTACTTCTCGGGCTCGAATTCGCCGGTCATGGCCGACACGAGCTGCTTGGCCATCGCCAGCTCGGCCGGCTTGAAGTCCGGCTCTTCTTCGGGCAGGTCAAGATCCTTCGTCGAGCGGATCTCATCCGGCCAGTGGAGGGTCGTGAGGAGCATCGTGTCGGCGAATGGATCGAGCGAGGCGAGCGCCTCCCGATCCTTGATCACGACCTTGCAGATCGCCGTGAGTCCCTCCTCGGCGAGGACCGACTTGAGCAGGTAGAAGGCCTTCCGGCCGATCTTGTCGGGCTCGATGTAGTAGGCCTGCTTCACGAACTTTGTGTTCGTGTCGTCGCGTTCCGCCTTCGTGAACTGCTCGATCTCGATCGAGCGGACCGTCTTGAGCGGAACCTTCTCCAGGTCCTCGTCTGTGATCACGACGTACTTGTCGGGCGCGTATTCGTAGCCCTTCACCGTATCTGAGCGCGAGATGACGTCGTCGTCAACGGGGCAGTACGTCTTCATCTGGATCCGCGAGAGGTCCTTCTCGTGGAGCATGTTGAAGCGGACCTGGTAGCTCGACTCCGTCGCCAGATAGAGCTTGACCGGGATCGTCACCAGCCCGAACTGGATCGCTCCCTTCCACATCGCTCGCGCCACGGCGTCTCCTCTCGTGCGACCGGCCGGACGTGACTATAGCGTGGAAGGGCAACTGACTCTGTTAAATCGGCTACCTGCCGACGATCGTGCCTCCGTCGCCGCCGATCACCGATACGCCTCGCGGCGCGATCCGCGACACGTCCAGCAGCTTCTCGTGGAACGGGTCCGGGTCGCTCGTGATCTTCCAGTTCAGGTTGCCGAGGTCCTGGAGACCCTGCTTCACCTGGGCAGGCGTCAGGTTTGGCCGCATTGTCCTGAGGAGGGCCACCGCGCCGGCGACATGCGGCGCCGCCATCGAGGTGCCGGACATGTAACCGAAGAGGCCGCCCGGGACCGTAGACCAGATGCACTTGCCGGGAGCGATGATGTCGACGTCCGAGCCATAGTTGCTGAAGTTCGCGAACGAGTCGTCGTCGTCGTACGAGCCCCACGAGAAGCAACTGCGACCGCCGAGGGCGCCCGGCTTGCCGTCCGTGTCGGCGAGCGCCGAGACGGTGATCACCTCGTTGTAGGCCGCCGGCACGCGGGCCGCGGCGCTGCCGCTGTCGTTTGCCGCGGCCGCCACGACCGTGACGCCGCCCGAGACGACGCGGCAGATGGCCATGTGGAGGACGTCGTCGTTCGTCGCCCCGCAGTCCTGATCGTCCTGGCCCCACTTGGTGACGCTCATGTTGACCGACTCGAAGAGGGGCTTGGTGGGATCGACCGGGTCGCGCTGGGCGGCGATCCAATCGAGGCCGCAGACGTACCACGACAGCAGCCCCGACCCGCTGTCACTGAGGATCTTCACGGCCCACAGCCGAACGCCCGGAGCAACACCGACCACGCCGCTGCCGTTGTCGATCGCACCGACGGTCCCGGCGACGTGGGTCCCGTGGCCGTGAACGTCGCGCCAGAGCGAGCGGTTCGTCGTGGAGCAGTTGTAGCCGCCGGCGACGTTGAGGTCGGCCACGGTGGCGATCCCCGTGTCGACGATCGCCACGTCGGCGTCGATGCGCTCATCGACCCCGTCGATGTCCGCGGCTCCGGACGATCGACCACGGATCCGATCGATTCCGGTGGGGATGAGCTGGGCGGCGAGCTCGATCCTCTCGTCCGGGACGACAGCCAGGACTGCGGGATCCATGCGGAGCCTCGTCACCTGGCGCGGGTTCAACCTTGCCGCCAGGCCACGAAGCGCGCTGGAGAACGTTCGGTCCGCAGTGAAGCCGCCGGCCTTTGCTAAACGGGTGCTTGTCCTCGCGACGTTCGTGCCGTTCTTGTAGACGACGATCCAGCGACCGGTCGGGTCGGCTGCACTGGAGCCACGGGCGGCGGCCGGGGTGACGCGTCCTCGCTCTGCCGTCGACTCGCGAGCCGGCGCCGGATGGCCCGCGAAAGCTGGGCCGGCGATGGAGAGGAGAAGGGCGGCAGCCACGAACGTGGCGACGTGGCGGCGCATTGGCGGAGTCTCCGGCTCGATTGGGGCTTTGACGGAGGCGCGCGGGACGCACCAGGTGACGGTACCTTCCGCTCTAACGTAAGCCTCATGGCAAGTCCTGCCCCGACCTAGGACCCGGTGGTCCCGGTCGGCCATGGCTCACCAGTCCCAACCACACCGGACTAGATGTCACTGCCCAGGGGCCACGCTCAGACCTCGCTGGCCGCCTTGATCTCCGCCTCTGCTTCACCGATTCTCGCAAGGATGGCCTCGCGGAGCCGGTCGAGACAGGCTTGCACGCTGGCCGTGCTGGTCGCGATCGACGTCAAGGTCGCCTTGATGCCCTTGATCGCATCCAGCTCCGCCCGGACTGCGGCCAGGGCGGCCCGAATGGCCTCGCCGTCGATCTCGGTCGCCTGCTCGCGAAGGCTCGCCACGGCCATCAGCCGCGCCAGCCGAACCGCGGCCTCGAGCGTCGCCTGATCCGGCGCCGCCGGATCGACCACGCAGTAGACGTCGCCGGCGCGGACGTCGAACGGGGCAATCCCCGACGGGGCGTGAGCCGGGCTGAAGACCACGAGCCCGACGGCCGCCGACCTGTTCTCCTTCGCCTCTTTGAGCTCATCCCGCATCGCCCGACCCGACATCGGCCGGTCCTTCGCCTCGATGACGATCCGCACCTCCGCTCCCCCGGTCTGCGCGGGGTTGACGGTGACGACGAAATCGCCCTTCTTCGAGCGCATGACCCCGCCGGCTTCGGCGCCGGTCCGGTCGAGCAGATCGCCGGAGCCGCGGGCCAGGTCGGCAAGCATCGCCTCGAGGAGATCCTCGAAGTCGGTCCCCTTGGCCGACGACCTGGCCCGTTCGGCCCCTCGGGCGGCTGCCGCGGCCTCGATTGCCGTCAGCCGCTCGTTCAATCGGTCGAACTCGCGCGTGATTTCGACCCGGAACTGGTGCATCGGCGAGTTCTGGCGCGTCGGATCCAGGAGGATAGCCAGCTTCGACGCGTCGCCGTCGAAGTAGGTCCCGAGCAGCGTCCGCATCCGCCCGATCGCGCTGTCGCGCTTCGTCTCGTCGAACAGCTCGCCGACGTACGCGCGGAGGGCGCCCTTGTCGCCGAGGAACCGCTCCAGCGTGCGCGGCAGGCGCCCGTCGCCATCGGCGAAGTTGGAGCGCAGCGTCTGGTCGAGCGCCTCCGCGGCCCGGACGTTGACCAACTCCGACTGGCGGATGAGCTTCTCGAACTCCGTCCGCACGACGTCCACGTTCACCGTGACGCCGGCATCCTGGAGCGCGAGGAGGCCGATCTTCAGCGCACGCTCGACGAAGGCGGGCCGCTCATCGGCGGCTCGTTCCGCGAGGAGGGCGGCCAGTCCAGCATCGCGGACGACGAGCCGCTCGATCACGATCCGGTCCGCGTCGACGCAGACCTCGTTGGTCGGGAGCTGGACGATTCGCGCTTCCATGCCCGGATCATCGAGGGCCGTCGTGACAGCTAGCGTGTCACGGTTCGCCGCCGCGGCGGGCGCGATCGTCCGAAATCGAACGCCGCGCGCAATCACTCCCGTCCCGGCCCATCCTCCGAGTTCGGATTCCGGATTCGGATGATCGCGCGCGACGGGAATGATTTGGCGCGGCGTGCGATATCGGAGCATTAGCGATCGCGAGGGCAGGGACGATTCAGTCGCCGCGCCGCACCGTCGCCTGGATCAGCCCGTGGGGTTCGGTCGTGGCGATGAAGATCTCGCGGTCGTTCGGCTGGCCGAAGGGTGAGAGGTCGGCGAGCCAGTGGTGGAGGTTCGGCAGCGTCATCGTGATCTCCGCGACCTCCGGGTGACGATCGATGATCGCCCGGCCGATGAGCCAAATCGAGTGCTGGACCGACGCGCTTTCGTGGGCAGCGAACACGTCCAGCAGTGTCCGCACGATCGCCTCGAACGATGCCTCGAATTCCGTCTCGTCGACGTACCGCCATGTCGCGCTCAGCTTCGTGGCCATGATCCGGTCATCGGTGTCGGGCAGCGTCGTGTACTCGTCGCGCGGGAACCCCGCGAACGCTGACTTGGCGGTCTTCATCAGCGTCAAGTCGGCGATCCCGGCGTCGACGGTGATCTCGTCGCGCGTGGCGGTCACGACCGCCGTCCGCGTCGACGACCGATCGCGCGAAAAGGCATCGGCCGTGTCACCGATCGGGCGCCAGGCGTGCTCCTCGATCGAGACCGTCGCCTGCTCGACCTGGGGAACGGCCACGAAATGTCGAGCCAGCACGGACCCGAAGGCTTCGACCGCCCCGGTCAGGTGCTCCCGAGCGAAGGCGTAGACCGTGTTCTTCATCGTATCGGTCGCGACGACCAGCGAGTTGTCGCCGTCGACATACGAGCTCGCGAAGTCGCCCTCGAGCGAGATCGCGACGGTCAGGTCGCGAACGGCGTCGCCGTCGGCGCCGCGGACGATCTTGACGATGCGGATCGCCGACTTGCCATAGCGGTTGCCGCCCAGCTGCGCCTCGGCGGCGGGGTCCGTCACGCGATCCCCTCCTGCTGCGCACCGGCAAGCACCCGATAGCGATCGCGGGCGATCGCAATCACGTCGCCGAGGGCGCGCCTGATCTCCGCAGCCCGCTCCGCTTCGAGCGCGGCCTCGAGCACGGGCACCAGCTCCGGCCGCGATCGGCCCGCCACGAAGACGCAGAACCGGAAGCCGAACTTGGCCTCGTATAGCGCATTGAGCCGGTCGAGATCGGCGACCGCCTCGGTCGCCTCGCGGTCGTAGCCCTGTTCGCGGTACGACAGCTCGGAGACCGACTCCGGCGGAGCGCCGAGCCGCGGGTGCGCATCGATCAGCTCGATCTGCTCACTCTCGGGCATCGACATGGCGATGGCCGTAGCCCGACGGAAGAGCTCATCGGCGCTGCCGAGCGGTCGCGCGCCAGCGAGCCTGTCAAGGAAGTAAGGCGCACCTTCGAACAGCGGCGCGACCGCCCGAACGAACTCCGCCTTCGGCATGGCGTCCAAGGCCGCGATCTCCATCAGCTGCCCCGATACGTCGTCATCGAGTACGGCGCGAGGAGCAGCGGCACGTGGTAGCTCCGGCCGACGTCCGTTATCGACAGATCCACCGCCAAACGCGTGAAAAACGGATCCTCGTCCTCCTCACCGCCAACGAGGTCGAATTCGAGCCGATACTCTCCCGCCGTCAGCGGCCGCTCGAGGAGGTCGCGGACGCGCCCGTCGGAGTCGGTCAGGGCCTGGGTCATCCGGATTGGTGCCGCGCCGACATCCAGCCGGTAGAGCGCAACCCGCACGCCTTCGGCCGGCATGCCGCGCTCGGTGTCGAGGACGTGGGTCGAGATCGTCGGTCGCGCTGATGGGACGGACGCCAGTCGGGACTGTCCGGGGACTTCGGCCAACGCTATCCTCCGATTCATGGCTGATCTGCAGATCCGTGTCGGCGACCTGAACTTTACCGCCCGGTGGGAGCCGGCGGCCCCCCAAACGATCGCGGCGATCAGGCGGCTGCTGCCGCTCGACGCCAAGCTCATCCACTGCCGCTGGACCGGCGAGTCGACGTGGATCCCCTTCGGCGACTTCCGGCCGGGCCTGGACTACGAGAACCACACCTCACATCCCGCTCCCGGCCAGCTCGCGATCTATCCGGGCGGCATCAGCGAATGCGAGATCTTCTTCCCGTACGGCGGCTGCACGACCGCGTCGAAGGTCGGCCAACTGGCCGCGAACCACTTCGCCAGCGTCGAGCCGGACGAGGGCTGGGCCGATCGCCTGCGGGAGATGGGCCGGCGCTGCCTCTGGGAAGGCGCCCAGGACATCTCGATACGGGAGGGTGAGTGATGGATCCCGCGTTCGCAGTCCTGGTGGCGCTCATCGGAGTCGGGGCGGTCCTGGGGCTCGCCTTGGGGGCCACCGTCACAAGGCGGGGTGGTGGTGGTGATAGCGGCGGCTCCAGCGCGTGGATGGGCGGCAGCGGGGTGACCGGCGACGGCGGACACGATCATGACGGCCACGGCCACGGACCCGGCGGCCATGGCCACGACTCCGGTAGCCACGGCGGCGATGGCGGCGGCGGTCACGGCGGTGGCGACGGCGGGGGCGGGGGAGGCGGAGGCGACGGCGGCGGCTGAGGCCGTACCCTTCGGCCTGTGTCGTCGAGCATCTCGCGTGGGGGTCCGGATCTCCTGATCGTCGGTGGGACCGTCGTCACGGCAGAGGGCTCCCGCCGGGCCGATGTCGCGGTTCGCGCGGGGTCAATCGAGGCGGTGGAGGCGGACCTGTCAGGGCTGGTTGCCGGCGCCCGCGAGGTCATCCGCGCCGACGGGCTGCTCGTCCTCCCCGGCTGCATCGACGTCCACACGCATACCCGGGTCGCGACGATCGAGGAACCGGACCGGTTCTACCAGGACTCCGTGGCCGCGGCGTTCGGCGGGACGACGACGTTCCTCGCGTTCAACAATCCGGGGACTGGCTCCTCCCGAGCGGCCCATCGCTCGATCCTCGCCGGCATCGACGAGTTCCGGCGGGTCACGACCGAGGACGCCGCGGTCGACTTCGCGCTCAGCCCGGCAATCCTCGGCGGGATGGACGACCCGATCGCCGAGCTGCCGGCGATGATCGAAGCCGGGGTGCCGACGGCAAAGGCGTTCATGGTCTTCGACTTCCGGCTCGGCGATGCCGCGATCTTCGAAGCCATGCGAACGCTGGGCAGTCGCGGTGGGATGCTCGAAGTCCACTGCGAGGATCCGGTGCTCATCGATGCCGCGGTCGCCGACGCACTGCAGCGGGGCGATGTCGGGCCGCGCTTTCACGCAACAACGCGATCGACGGAGGCGGAGGCGGTGGCGACCCACCGGACGATGGCGTTCGCCCGGGCGGCCGACGCGCCCGTCTACGTCGTCCACCTGTCGTGCGCGGCCGCGATGCGGCACGTCGCGAATGCGAAGGCCTCAGGTGTCCGCGCCTATGCGGAAACCTGCCCGCACTACCTGACGCTTTCCGACGAACGCTACGACGAGCCCGATGCCCTGACCTGCGCCCGCTGCATCATCTCGCCGCCGCTCCGGCCGAGCGCCGACCAGGACGCGCTCTGGGCCGGCCTGGCCGACGGTCGACTCGATCTCGTCGCCACAGACCACGTTCCCGACCGTTTGGCAGTCGAAAAGGGCGACGCGGCGACCGGCGTCCCGTTCGACAGGATCTCCAACGGGGCGCCTGGCATCGAGACGCTCCTGGCGACCGTCTTCGACGGTGGCGTGGCGCAAGACCGACTGACGATCGAGCGGATGGTTGATCTGCTTGCGACGACGCCGGCGAGACTATTCGGCTTGGCGCGGAAGGGTGCGATCGAGGTAGGGCGCGACGCCGACATCGTCCTGTTTGACCCGGCCGCCCACCGGACGATCCGGGCAGTGGACCTCCACCATACGAGCGACTACACACCGTACGAGGGCCTCGATGTCGCGGGCGCTGTCCGCTCGGTCTTCGTCCGCGGCAGGGCGGTCGTCTGGGACGGCACGTTCGTCGGGCAGCGAGGCTTCGGAACGTTCGTCGAACGTGGCCGTGCCGGCAGCTGAAGCGCCTCTCGTTCAACGCGCCTGTTTCGGCCGGCGTAACAACGCGGCTCAGGCGCTATCCGGTGCTCTCGACGACCTGCTTCAACCGGGTGAGGTCGGCCTGAACGAGCCCGGCGTCCCGTGCGAAGTCTTCGTCACTCATATCCGGGAGGCGACGCAGGCTGAAGACCACCTCGCAGCCGTCACCATTCGGGACGACTCGCATCGGGTTGTAGAAGACTTCGCCTGAAGGCAGCGTCACCTCGTGGTCGAGGACGCCGTAGTTGTTGCGCTCCGCGAAGGCGAAGCCTGCCCGGCCCGATGGGGTCTCCACGAACCACTGGCCATCCACGTTCTCCACGGAGCTACCGAGTCCGGGCGCCCACCGCGGAAGATTCGCCGGGTCCGAGGCGTATTCGTAGACGTCGGCGGCGCGCCGGTCGATCCACACGCTGATCTGCTTGGACTCCGAAGGCATTCCGGCCATGTTGTCATAGCCGGCGGCCTCGAGCGGCCCGTCCGGAGCCTCAGTCGAGAAGTGAATAGGCCCGCTGGGTCAGGAATTCGGCGAAGTCGTCGTCGAGGACGAGTCGGTCGAGGAGGCCGGCGGCGTCCGCGAGTCGGGATTCGGCCAGACCACCAGAGCCGGCTAGGCGGGCGAGCTCCTCATCGCGGATCGCCTGGTAGAGATCGGCCGACGCTTCGCGCCCGTCGTCGAGCTTCGTCCCCGTCGTCCGCCATTGCCAGAGCTGCGAGCGGCAGATTTCGGCGGTCGCGGCGTCTTCCATCAGGTTGTTGATCGCCGCCGCGCCGTTGCCGTCGAGCCAGGCGGCGAGGTACTGGATCGCGACGCTGACGTTGAGCCGGTAGCCCGCCTCGGTGACGGTCCCACCGGCGATGTTCAGGTCTCGAAGCTGACCGCCTGTCGCCGCGACCTCCTCGCGGAGGCGGTGCTTCTGGTTGGGCTTGTCGCCCAGGACGCCGTCGAAGATCTCCGTCGCGAGCGGGACGAGATCCGGATGGGCGACCCACGTCCCGTCAAACCCGTCGCCGGACTCCCGCTCCTTGTCCTCGCGGACCCTCGCCATCGCCGTCGCGTTCACCTCCGGATCACGGCGCGAGGGAATGAACGCCGCCATGCCGCCGATCGCGTGGGCGCCGCGTCGGTGGCACGTCCGGACGAGGAGCTCCGTGTAGGCGCGCATGAACGGCTGGGTCATCGTCAGCTGGCCGCGCTCTGGGAGGACCGGGCCGCCCGAGACGCGGAACTTCTTGATCGCGCTGAAGAGGTAGTCCCAGCGGCCGGCGTTGAGGCCGGCGGCGTGCTCGCGGAGCTCGTGGAGGATCTCGTCCATCTCGAACGCGGCGAGGATCGTCTCGATGAGGACCGTCGCCCGGATCGAGCCACGCGCGACACCGAGCGACTCCTGGGCGTGGAGGAAGACGTCGTTCCAGAGGCGGGCCTCGGCGCGGGCCTCGAGCTTCGGCAGGTAGAAGTACGGCCCGGAGCCGCGATGCAGCACCTCCGCCGCGTTGTGGAAGAAATAGAGCCCGAAGTCGAACAGGCTGGCCGAGATCGGGATGCCGTCGACGAGGACGTGGCGCTCGACCAGATGCCAGCCGCGGGGCCGTACGACGAGAGTGGCGAGCTTCTCGTTGAGGCGGTAGGCCTTGCCTTCGGGCGAATCGAAGGTGAGCTCGCGACGCACGGCCGCCCGCAGCGCCGCCTGGCCGCCGACGACGTTCTCCCAAGTCGGCGAGAGCGAGTCCTCGAGGTCGGCCATGAAGACGCGAGCGCCCGAATTGAGGGCGTTGATCATCATCTTCGGCTCGGCCGGACCGGTGATCTCGACCCGCCGATCGTCGAGGTCGGACGGTGCCGGCGCGACGGTCCAGTCCGCGGCGCGGACATCGGCCGTCGCGACAGGGAAGTCCGGCAGGATGCCGGCGTCGAGCTCCTTCTGCCGCTCTCGGCGAGCCTCGAGAAGCGCCACCCGCTCGCGCCCGAACCGGCGCTGCAGGTCGGCGACGAAGGCGAGAGCATCGGGGGTCAGGATCTCGTCGGCGCCCTCGACCTGGCGCGTGATCTCGATCGACGGTTCGGTCACGGGCGAATGCTACTCGGCGGGCGGATCCCAGATCGTGGCGTCCACGACCGCCTTGTACAGATGGTTGCTCCACGGTGCGTTTGGATCCCAGTCGCCGAACACCGACCACTCGCGCATCAGCTTGCCGAATTCGCTCGAGGCGTCCTTTGCGGCGGCGGCGATCCGATCGATCGCGCCATAGCTGTCGAACTCGACCAATGATCGGTACCCGCCTGCCTGCTTGTCGGTCGTGAAGACCACCGCGAACGTGCCAAGGTAACGACTGCCTTCCGGGTGGGCTTTGGCGAGCCGCTCCTCGTTCTCAATCAGCCAATTCTGGTGGGCTTCCTCCTCGCCCACCTTGATCGTGAAGCCGGTCTCCTGGATGAAACGCACGTCGGAGCCTCCTCTACCAGTGTCCTGCGAGCCGACCGACCAGGACAGAGAACGGCGGTCGGTCCGCCTGCATTCATCGGCTCATCGTAGCGTCGGGGCCTTGACCTGAGTGCTCGGCCCGCGCAGGATCGACAGCCAATCGGGTCGAGAGGTGAGCGATGCTTCGAATTCTCCGCCGTGTCGGGATTGCCATCGGTTCGCTCGTGGCCGCTTGGCTGGTCATCTCGTTGGTCGGAGGCGCCCTGCTGCCGTTCATCGGCGTTGCGTTCCAGCCGCTCGATCCAGCAGCGACGGCAACGGTAAGCGCGCTCGTCGGCCTGGCCACCGTGGTCCTCGGCGGCCTGATCTACCGCGACATCATTCGGCGCGAGCGCCCAACGAGCTGATTGCCTAGCGCAATCCAATGGACACGACAAGTCGCCAGCCCGCGACGGAGCAGTTGCCGCTCGCGACCCTGCTCGTTCTGTTCCTAGTCCCGGGGGCGCTGATAACGCTCGCCTACGTTTTGTTCGCCCCGGTGATCGACGCCGTCGGGCTCCCGCCGATCGCCGCCCTGCTGGTGGCCATTCTGATCGTGCTGGTGCCATTCGAGCTCGGTGTCGTCCTGCGGGCCAGCCGTGGCCAAGGGATCCGCTCGGTGATTCCGTATCGCCGGCCACTGCCCATTCGCGACTGGCTCTGGCTCGTTCCGGTGCTGATCGTCGCGGCCTTCGTCGGCTTCGGCGTGTCAATGGCGATCGAACCCGCGATCATCGACAGCCTGTTCGGCTGGCTGCCCGACTGGTTCGTCCGCCCGATTGACCCCGACCGGGTTCGGGAATACAGCCGCGAGGCGTGGCTCGTGACGCTCGCGGTGTACTTCGTGCTGAACGGGTACGTCGGCCCGATCATCGAGGAGCTGTACTTCCGCGGCTACCTCCTGCCGAGGATGGAATGGATGGGGCGCTGGGCGCCGCTGGTCAACGTCAGCCTCTTCTCGATCTACCACTTCTGGTCACCGTGGCAGGTGCTCGCCAGGATCCTGGGGCTCGCCCCGACGGTCTACGCCGTGCGCTGGAAGGAGAACATCTACCTCGGCATGGTCGTCCACTGCGCGCTGAACACGCTGGGCATCATCCTGGTCGGGAGCCTGGTCCTCAGCCGCCTCTGAACCTCGCAAAGAGCTATGTCACTCGGGGCCGAGGTGGTATCCCAGGCGGCGCGGAAGGCGGCTGATCTCGAGGGCGAGGCGGTTCGGGCGGCGGCCTGACTCCTCGGCTTGCTCGCGGCGGACGATCGCATCGCGGATCGCGCGGGCGCCCAGGTAACGGAACGGTTCCGGGGGGAATGCCCGCGGCGTGGCGCCGACGATCGGCAGCGAGGCGGACTCGTCGTCGCGCTTGCCGGCCGCGAGCGCGGCCAGGATCCGGCCGCCGAGCACCGACGGCGCCACGCCGTTCCCGGAATAGCCCAGCCCGTAGTGGACCCGGCCGCCGTTCAACGTGCCGAACCACGGTCGGTGGTCGTCCGTGATGTCGATCGGGCCGCCCCAGGCGTCGTCGATCCGGACGTCCGCGAGGCTCGGGAACCAGCGGCGCAGACCCTCCGCGGCCCGGCGCGCGGAGCCCGCGTCGTGCGTGAACGCCCGGCCGATCCGGCCGCCGTAGCCGGCCTTTCCTCCGCCGCCGCCGAGCGCGATTCGCCCGTCGGGCGTCGTCCGCGCGTAGTGGAGCGTGAATCGTGAATCCGCGACGCCTTCTCCGCCGGTCCAGCCGATCTCGGCGAGCCGATCCGGGATCGGTTCGGTCAGGACCATGTAGCTCGACCATGTGACGAGCCGGCGGCCGAACCTGGGCCAGCTGGCGGCCCAGGCGTTGAGGGCCACGACGACCTGGCCGGCGACGATGAGGCCGGGGCCCTCGGCCGACGCCGTCGCCACGACGGCCGACGCCTGGGCGCCGCCTTCGAGGCTCACGACGCGCGTTCGCTCGTGGATGACGACGCCGCGCTCGAGGGCGACGCGGCGAAGGCCGCGGGCGAGGGCCGCCGGCTGGACGGTTGCGGCGCCGGGCATGAACGCGCCTTCGCGGAACACCGGCGAGCGGACCCGCTCGGCGACCTCCTCGTGGGTGAGTCCTCGCCAGCGGTCGCCGAAGCCGAGCCGCGCACAGGCTTCGACCGCCTCGCTCCACGTGTCGTCCTGGGCCGGCGCCGCGCTGACCGACACGAACCCGGCCGGCGTCCACCACGCATCGACACCGTTCGCCGCCGACCACGTCCCGATCTCGTCGACCGCCGCGTCGACCGCGCGCGCCGTCCGGACCGCCTCCTCGTCGCCGAACCGCTTGATGAGCGCGGGCAGCTCGTCCCACCAGCCAGTGACGAAACCGCCGTTCCGACCTGACGGGCCACCGCCGCAGATGTCCTGCTCGACGACGACGATCCGCGCCCCCGGCGCGAGCTCGGTGAGGCGGATCGCCGTCCACAGTCCCGTATAGCCGCCGCCGAGGATCGCGAAGTCGGCCGTCGCGTTGGCAAAGAGCGGCGGCGCGACGACGTCGGCGGAGAGTTCGGGCGGTTCGGCCTCGAGGGCCTCGCGGAGCCAGAACGAGCGCCGGGCGCCCGGGCGGACGCCGTCGAGCGGGTCCGACGGATCGGGCCGCGTCACCAGCCGCCGGCGTCGCGGACCAGCCGATGGAGGACCCGGGCGGCGACAGTCCGACGGTAGTCGGCGGTCGAGCGGACGTCGTCGATCGGGGTGATCTCGGCGGCCAGGGCCTCGGCGGCGGCGTCGGCCGCCTCCGGGGTCGGGCGATCTGCCCTCGAGGGCGGCTTCGGCGGCCCGCGCGCGGATCGGCCGGTCGGCGACGGATCCGAGCGCGACGCGGACATCGCTCCAGCCGTTCGAACCGCTTCCGTCGCGCCAGGCGAGAGCAAGAACGACCTTGCTGATCGCCTGGGCCCGCCGCGTCCCGACCTTCCGGAAGCGCGCCTCGCGGCCACCGGCGACGGGAATGACGATGCGCAGGATCAGCTCGTCGGGTGCGAGCGCCGTCCGCCGGTACGCGACCCAGAACTCCGAAGCCGGGATCGTCCGCTCCCCGCGCGGCCCGCCGACGACGAACTCGGCGTCGAGCGCCAGCAGCACCGGCAGCGTGTCGCCGGCGGGCGACGCATTGGCGATGTTGCCGCCGAGCGTGCCCCGGTTCTGGATCTGGGCGGCCCCGATCGTCGCCGCCGCCTCGACCAGTGCCGGCAGGTGCTCGCGGCACGGCGCGGACCGGCGGATCTCCGTGTATGTCGTCAGCGCGCCGATGCTGATCGCGCCGCCATCCGACGAGATCCCGCGCAGCTCGTCGAGCCGCCACAGGTCGAGCATCCGCTCGGGCGGCTCGCCGATCTCGCCTGTGATCCGGACCATGACGTCCGTGCCGCCGGCGATCGGCGCGGGTCGTCGCCCGCGGCGAGGCGCGCGTACGCCTCGTCCAGCGTCGCGGCGTGATCGATCGGCGGCTCGACGGGCATCACGCGTCAGGCCGTGCGGCGGCCGCGACGGCGGCGATCGCGTCGACGATCTTCGTGTAGCCGGTGCAGCGGCAGAGGTTGCCCGGCGATCGCCTCGCGGATCGCGCCTCGTCCGGGCCGCCACCGGCGTCGAGGTAGGCCCGCGCCGCCATCAGCATGCCCGGCGTGCAGATCCCGCACTGGGCGCCGCCGGCCTCGAGGAACGCCTGCTGCAGGGGGTCGAGCGGCCGCGCCCCCGTGCCGGTGCACAGCCCCTCGACCGTCCGAACCTCCGGCCCTCGACCTGGCAGACCGGGCACGAGGCAGGCGTCGACGACCGCGCCGTCGACGAGCACGGAGCACGCGCCGCACTCCCCTTCCCCGCAGCCCTCCTTCGTGCCGGTCAGGCCGAGGTCCTCGCGCAGCACGTCGAGCAGCCGCGCGCATGCCCGGGGCACTCGACCTCGACGGGCCGCCGTTGACGCTGAACGGAAGGCGCACGGCCACCGGTCGACGCTCAGCGTCGAGGCCGGGCCTCGGAGCGGATCGGTCGGCGGTCCGGCCGGGCTTCGATCGGCGCCGACCGCGGCCTCGGCGCTCGGGCACGCCCGGCGCCGCCGGTCCGCGACGTCGCGCCATCGCGCGAGGATCCGCTCCGGCGTCGCCGGCAGGTCGTGGATCCAGACCCCGGTCGCATCGTGGATCGCGGCGACGACCGCCGGCGCCCCGACATCCATCGGCAGCTCGCCGACGCCCTTGGCGCCGTGCGGCGCGCCGCTGAACGGCGCCTCGACGAGGATCGTCGTGATGCGCGGCGCGTCGAGCGCGGTCGGGATGAGGTACGTCGCGAGCCGGTCGTTGAGGTAGCGGCCGTCGCGGAGCTTCATCTCCTCGATCGTCGCGTAGCCGACCGCCTGGAGCGTGCCGCCCTCGACCTGGCCCTCGGCCAGGATCGGGTGGATGACCTTGCCGACGTCGTCGGCCGCGACGACGTCGCGGACCGTGCACCTCGCCGGTGTCGAGGTCGACCTCGACCGCCGCGACCGCGGCCGCCCAGCCGAACGCGGGGTAGGCGTCGCCCGTGGTAGGTCGCGTCGTCGAAGTGGACGCCGGGGTAGGGCTCGAACTGCTGGTCGATGCGGGTCGCGCCGTGGGTCGCGGCGTCGTCGCGGAACGCCTCGTGCGAACGGCACGGCCGGGTTGCGCGCCTCGACCTGCGCCCTGAGCCGCCGCGCGGCGTTGATCACGAGCCCGCCGACGACCATCGCCGTCCGGCTGGCGACGGTCGGCCCCGAGTCCGGGCACCATGCGCCGTGTCCTGCGGCGCGATCTCGACCTCGTCGACGCGGACGCCGAGCTCCGCGGCGACGAGCTGCGGGAAGATCGTCTTGGTGCCCTGGCCCATCTCCGTGATCGCGGTGAGGATCGCGGATCCGGCCGTCGGCGCTCGAGCTCGACCGAGGCGACCGACGGCCAGCTTGACCTCGCCGGAGCCGGTGAACCCGGCGCCGTGCCAGGCGAGCGCGAGCCCGATGCCCGACGCCGTCCGGTCCGCCGGTCGGGTGCGCCGCGTGGGCACGATGCCGGAGCCGCCGCTGCGCCCGGCTCGAGCGTCGTGCGCGCCCGGACGCGCTCGAACTCGGCCGCCTCGGCGGCCCGCTCGAGGACCTCGCTCGCCGGCGACGCTCTCGCGCAGGACCTGGCCGGTCGGGGTCGTATCGCCGAGCCGGTAGACGTTGCGGCGCCGCATCTCGAGCGGGCTCAGCCCGAGCGCCTCGGCGAGCCGGTTCGATCTGGATCTCCGCCGCGAACTCCGTCTGCGGCGCCCCGAAGCCGCGGAACGCGCCGTTGGGTGGCGTGTTCGTCGCGCGTCGCCCGGCCGCGGATCCGGACGTTCGGGCAGCGGTACGGGCCGCCGGCGTGGAGCACGCCGCGGCGACAGGACGACGGGGGTGAGCGTGCAGTAGGCGCCGCCGTCCATGACGACCTCGATGTCCTGGGCGACGAGCGTCCCGTCGCGCGTGACGCCGGTCCGGTGGCGTGACGATCGCCGGGTGGCGCTTCGTCGTCGCCGACGATGTCCTCGTGTCGGTCGTAGATCATCCGCACCGGGCTTGCCGGCCTTGCAGGCGAGCAGCGCGGCGTGGATGGCGATGATCGAGGGGTACTCCTCCTTGCCCCCGAACCCGCCGCCGGTCTCCGCCTGGACGACCCGCGCCTGCTCGTCGTCGAGCCGGAGCGCCCGCTTCAGCGCCTTGTGGACGTAGTACGGGCACTGGAGCGAGCCGTGGACGGCGACGCCGCCGTCCTCGCGCGGCACCGCGATCATCGCGTTGTTCTCGATGTACAGCTGCTCCTGGTGGCCGACGCGGTACGTGCCCTCGAGGACGAGGTCGGCGTCGGCGAAGCCGGCGTCGAGGTCGCCCGGCCGCGACCTCGTAATGGGCGAAGACGTGGTCGACTGACGAGCGGGTCGAAGACGGGCGGCAGCGGCTCCGTGCCGCACGGTGATCCGGCGTCGGGCGGCCCGGAGCGTCTCGCGATCCGGCGGCGGCGAGCAGCGCGACGCGGCTCGGCGTGGTGGCGGATCTCGCCGCCGATCGGCGACGAGCACCGGCTGGTCGTCGCTTGATCGAGACTGACGATGTTCTCGCCGGGGATGTCGGCGGCGGTGACGACGACGACCTTCGACCAGTCGAACGCGGGGTCGAGGTCGATCGCGACGAGCCGGGCGTGGGCCTCGGTCGATCGGATCGTCGCGCCGTACCAGGCGCCGGGGAACACGAGGTCGTCGGTGTACTTCGCCGCGCCCGTGAGCTTGCCGGGCCCTCGCGGCGGAGCGGGGCAGCGCCACGGGCACGGCCCGCCACGATCTCGCCACGGCGGACGACGAGGGCGTCCGGGGCGCTCCGGCGGGGTGCGACAGGGGTGGTGGTCCGGCTGGGCGGCGTCCGGATCGTCATGCGGCTCGGGTCGACCCTCCTCGGCCGAGACGATAGCACCGCGACGGATCGGCCCGCCCGGGCCGGACGGCCGGGACCTCTGCCGGGGCAGTCTGGTACAGATGTAGGACAGCCCGATACGTCCGCCGCGACGAACATTGGCCTTCACACGCCGACCTGCCTGTAACCAGGGGTTTGGCGTCGATATCCGGCGTGCGACCGGGGCGCACCGCCCGCTGGACGAGGGGCTGTTCGACCTATGGATACCTACCAGGACATGGCAACGGCCGCCGACGCGGAAATGCCCGCGTCCGTACCCGAGCCGCCCGATCGGGATGACGCCATCTCGATCGACAGCCCGTCGGTCCCCGGGCCGTCGGGTTGGAGCGACCCGCAAACCGGCACCGATGGACCGCGCCTGTGGGATCGACTGATCATCAGCGAGTCGGCCCGCGTCCAACGCTACAAGCGGCCCGCGACCGTGGTCCTCGTCGAGGTCGTCGGCATCGACGGTCTCGCCCGACTCTGGGGCCCGCGAGTCGCCGAGCACGCGCTCGCCGCCGCGGCGCGGATCCTGGCGAAGGAGATCCGGACGAGCGACCACATCGCTCGGATGGAGCGGCTCCGGTTCGGCATCCTGCTGACCGAGACGACCGAGATCGCGGCGATCAACTTCGTCGAGCGGGCACGGGCAGCCTGCGAGCGCGACCTGCAGGTCGCGACCGAGGTGGTGAACGTAGCGTTCGGCTGGGCCAGCCCGCCCAAGGGCGGCGACCTGTCCGATGCGATGGTCCTGGCAACCGAGCGGCTCGCCGCCGAGCTGGCGGAACTCGCGGACGCCGGTTAGTTCCCGCGGACCTCGTCGAAGTCGACGAGCCCGATGCGGATGTCCGCACAGCCGGATCGTCGCACAGAAGCCCGCCGCCCCACCGACCCAGACCGTTCCGTACCCGCGGTGACCGCCCTCGAGTGCCCTCGACGTCTCGTCAGCGCGTCGCTCCCATCGGCTCCGCACCAAACCCGTTGATGTCGTTGTCGGCCCGCACCAAGAACTGGTCCCAACGCCGCCGGGACCATCGTCACGGACGCGGCCGCCATCTATCGTCGATGGATCATCTGACCTCGCGTCTCGGAGCATTGATCATGACCACGCAGGAAGCGATCGCGGCTGTGCTGGTGGCGGCGATCTTCGCCAACGTCGCCGTCTTCGTCGGGCTTGTCGTCGGGCCCCGGATTCGGGCCCGCCGCGAAAGCGCCTACCGTGCCGGCCTCCACGAGGCCGCCGGCGTCGCTCCCGGAGGCGGGCCCGCCGGGGTTCCGAGAACACGCGGCAATGGCCGGCCGCATCCCGTTGAATATGGAGGGCTGGCGCCGATCCTGGAGTCGCGCCCCGCGGGACCTGCGAGATCGACCGCGGTCGAGCGCGCTGCCATCGACCCGGAGACCGGGATCGAACTCGCCGGGGCGTGGGCGCGATGGTTGGCCGAGGAGGGCGCTCGTGTCGACCGCTACGGTCACCCCGCCACGATCGTCCTTGTCGAGCTGGGAGGCGTCGAACGCCTGGCCGAGAAGCTCGGGCAGGAGGCTGCCGATCGGTTGATTCCGCCCATTGCAACGACGATGCGCCGTCACGCCCGCGCTGCCGACAATCTCGCTCGCCTCGGGCGGTCGAGATTCGGGGTTCTCCTCACCGAAACCGATGAGATCCGCGCGATCAATTACATCGAGCGGGTCCGATCAGCCTGCGATGTCTGGCTCGAGTCGGGCGCGGTTGCGCTCCGGCTTTCGATCGGCTGGGCCGAGGTTGGCCCAAGACAGCCAGTCGAGGAGGCGATCAAGACGGCGGAGTCCAGGCTCAATGAGGAACGTCAGCGCCTCCGGACGCGGTCGGAACTCGACGTCGACGCCGACGCGCCGTTCGACGCTGCGGCCGACAATGGGCCCGACGTCCAGGCGACCGCGCTGCACGCGCTCCGCGCCTAGGTCCCGTCGTCTCCGTCGGTTAATCCCGGGCGCGGTGGAGGGCTCGGCCCGGCGTCCGCCCCGTATGGGCCCCACCGTCCACGACGAGCTCGCCGTTGACGATCACGGTCTCGATCCCTTCCGGGAACCGTCGGGGCTCGTCGTAGGTCGCGTTGCTGCGGACCGTCGCCGGGTCGAAGACGACGAGGTCGGCGATCGCGTCATCCCTGATCACGCCGCGGTTCCTGAGTCCCAGCCGAGCCGCCGGCGCTGACGTCATCCTGCGGATCGCCTCCTCGAGGCTCAAGAGTGCCTCGTCGCGGACGAACTGGCCGAGGATTCGGGGGAAACTCCCGTAGGTCCGCGGGCTTGGCTTGGCGCCTACGAACGTCGAGTCTGTGCCGACCATCCCGATCGAGTGCCTCAGGAAGCGGCGGATTCCGTCGATGTGCGGGCCCGTCGTGACCTCGTTCGGGCTGAGGTCCTCGTCGAGCAGCAGGTCGCACAGCGCGTCGACGGGGTCCTTGACGGTGGCGTCGATCAGCTCGCCAAGGGTCCGGCTCTCCCACTGGAGGTTCTCCGGCCGGTGCAGATAGCCGATCCGGATGTCCCGGAGGCCGCCCGCGCCGGCGAAGAGCACGCCGCGTTCCTGGAGGTCGCGGCGGATCCGGTCCCGCGTGCCGCGGTCCGCGAGGCGTTCCTTGGTCTTGATCGGGCCGCCGGCCTGGACCCACGTCGGGATGAGGATAAGCAGCCGGGTGCTCGCCCATTCGGCCGGGTAGGCGTCGAACGTGACGTCTTGACCCGTGGCGCGCGCATCGTCAACGAGGTCGAGCATCTGGTCGGGCGTGCCGGGGAACGTTTTGCGGTGATAGAAGTGGGTGATGTGAGCGGGAGCCTGGCCGCGCCGCCCGATCTCGATTGCCTCCCGGAACGGGTCGAGGAAGCGGTCACCGAGCGCGTACCGGACGTGGGTGTGATAGAAGCCGCCGCTCCTCGCGGCCTCGTGGCTGAGGACCGCCAGCTCGTCGGTCGTGGCGTAGCTGCCGGGCGGATAGTCAAGCCCCGAGCTGATTCCGAAGGCGCCTTCCTCCATGCCTTCGCGGAGCATCGCTTGCATCCGCTCCGTCGCGGCGGCCGTGGCGGGTTCGTCTTCCCAGCCGATTGCGCCGATCCGCAGCGCCGAGTTGCCAATGAGATACGCGATGTTGACGCTGACCTTCCGGTCAAAGCGCCGGAGGTAGGCCGCGACTGTGTCCCAGTCGTAGGCGATGTCGGGTTTGCCGTCCAAGCCGGAATTCAGATGGACGAAGGCATCGAGGTCGCCGCGGCTCGCGAACGGCGCGTAGCTGTTGCCGTCGACACCGATGACCTCGGTGGTGATGCCCTGGCGGACCTTTGGGTCGTGAGTCGGCTCGGCGAGGATCATCAGCCCCGAGTGAGAGTGAAGATCGATGAACCCGGGCGCGACGACCCGCCCGGTGGCGTCGATGGTCCGCGCGGCACCATCCGGCGCCGCGTCCCCGTCCGAAACGAGCCTGATGCGATCGGCCTCGACCACGACCGTGCCCGCGCGGCCCGGAGCCCCGGTGCCGTCGACGACGGTACCGCCGGTGATGACGATGTCGGGCGCGCTCATCGGCCTCTCTTTCCCGCCTGCCGTCCCGCCTGCCTCGCTTGCCGTCCCGCCTGCCGTGACAACGGGCGGTCCAGGAGGTCCCAGCAAGGCCGCGGCAAGCTCTCCTCCGCCAAGCGTCCCGCGTTCCGGGACATCGGGCGAAAGACCGCCCCTATTCGGACCGGACCCGGCGTCTCGACCATCCGTTGGCCCGCTAGCCGGGACAAAGGCTGAGGTAAGCCGGCGTCGAGTGGCTGCCTCGACACTACCCGGTGATGGGTACCAGGGAACGGCCGGACGATCGAGGACGAAGGCGCATGCGGGCGGCATTGCTCCGTCTCGGCGAGGAGCACAGGAACGCACGCATCGCCATCGGGCTCAGCCTCCGCGACAGCGCGGCTGCCTCCGGCAGCTCGCGAAGCCAGCTGTGCAGATTTGAGCACGGCGAGATCGATCGGGCGTCGATGACCGAGATGGGTGCGTGGTTCGCGGTTCTTGGGCTCGACCTTGTGGTCAAGGCCTACCCGGCCGGTGATCCGATCCGGGATCGAGCGCAGCTCGCGCTCCTCGAACGGTTTCGCGCGAGGCTCCACCCACCGCTTCGCTGGCGGACGGAAATGCCGCTGCCAATCGAGGGTGACCTGCGGGCATGGGATGCCGAAGTCTCCGGAGCCCGGCCGGAGCGATGGCGGGCGCGGGTCGAAGCCGAGACAAAGATCGCGGATGGCCAGGCCCTCGAGCGGCGCCTCTCCCTGAAACTCCGCGACGATCCCGGCGGTCACCTGATCCTCCTCGTATCCGATACGCGAGCGAACCGCACGGCGCTTCGGTCGATGGGCATCGGCCTCCGCGACCTTCTGCCCCTCAACACGCGCCAGCTTCTCACTGCTCTCGCGGCCGGGCGGGACCCCGGCGGGAGTGGCATCGTCATCCTGTGACCGGCGCCGACCAGGACTGGAGCTCGAGGATGTTCGCCTCCGGGTCCGTGACGTAGGTCCAGGTCACGCGCCGGCCGTCGGCGGTCGTTAGCGTGACGACCGCACCGACCTCGCCGCCGCCGGCGGCGAAAACGGCCTCGCGAGCGGCCGGGACGTCGGGCACCGACGAAGGCGATGTGCTGGAAACCGGGCCGGTTCACAGCCGGCGTGATCCCTTCGGGTCCCGACTCGTACTGGTAGATCTCGAGGGTCGGGCCCTCCGCGCCGAGCCCCGGCAGCCGCACGTGGGCGCCCCGCAGCGCCGCGCCTGGGATCCCGGTCCCGGCCTCGAGGTCCGGCCCGCGATAGTCGCGGAGCGGCGGCACGACCTCCATGCCGAAGACCTCCTTGTAGAAGTCGGCCAGCCGCTGCCAGTCGCGGGCAATGACGTTGACGTGGCCGAATCGGGCGTCGATCACGATGCTCCCTCCAGTCGTTGGCCTCGGACCCAGGCGCCTCGGACCATGTCGGGGTGGGCCCGAAAGATCAGCCGGCTGACGAGGACGCCGGGATCATCGAGGAGCGCGGGGTCCAGGTCGGCCGCAGCGCCCGCCCCTGACAATGGCGCCGTCATCGCAGGATCAACGACGATCACATCGGCCTCCTTGCCCACCTCGAGCGACCCGATCCGATCCTCCAGCCCCAGCACCCGCGCCCCGTCGAACGTCCCGAGCCTGAGCCACGCGAGCGGCTCCAGCGGCGGCCGATCCTCATCGGTGAGTGCCCGCCGCGCCATCTGCGCGTATGCGCCTGCGCGCATCACCGAGAACAGCGACGGGTCTGGTCCGCCCGACACGTCCGACCCAAGCCCGACGACGACGCCGGCCTCCAGCCAGCGCGCCAGCGGCATCACGCCCGCGCCGATGAACAGATTGGAAGCAGGGCAATGCGCAATCCTCGTGCCCGTCTCGACGAGCCGCGCGAGCTCCCGATCGGACAGGTGGATCGCGTGCGCCAGCACCGAACGCTCGCCGAGCCCCCCGGCGCGGTCGTAGACGTCGACGTAGTCACGGGCCTCCGGAAACAGGCGAGCGACCTCGGCGATCTCGCCCGCGTCCTCCGACACGTGCGTCTGCCACCAGGTCCCCGTCGAGCGCGCCAGAGACGCGGACTCGCGCAGCATCTCGGCCGTGCACGAGACGGCGAACCGCGGCGTAACCGCGTAGCCGAGCCGCCCGTCCGCTGCGCCGTGCCAGCGCCCGATGAGGTCGGCCGCCTCGCGCAGGCTCCGATCGAGGATGGTCGCCGGGCTCGATCGTCGGGTCGTACGTCACGCGATCCATCATCACCTTGCCGAGGATCGCCCTGATCCCGTGCGCCTCGGCAGCCCGGAACGCGGCCTCCATCGCCGCCTCGTAGACGACGCCGTATGCGAGCACGGTCGTCGTCCCGGCCGCCGCGAACGCCCGAAAGATCGCGGGGGCGAGCTGGTCGGCGACCGCGGGATCGGCCCACGAACGCTCCGTCGGAAACGTCAGCCGATCGAGCCAGGTCAGCAGATCCAGCGCGAACCCGAGTCCCGCGTTCGGGAGCTGCGGCAGGTGGGCGTGCGTGTCGACGAGCCCGGGCATGAGGACCCACGGCCGGACGTCGACGGCCCCGGCCAGCAGGTCCGGCGGGGCGGCGCTCGCCGCTCCCACGAACGAGAGCGACCCGTCGCCATCGACCGCGATCAGCCCGTCGGCCTCGTGGAGCGTCCCGCCCGACGCGAGCGGCGACAGGATGCCGGGCGCGGATCGCGAACGGCGGCCGATCCGGGAGGGCGACGGCGGGCATGGGCCGATGATAGGCGCGGCGAACGTCGGCGATGGGCGCGGCGAGGGCCGAGGCCGCCACCGCGTCAGGGCGTCGTGACGAAGTCCTCGACGACGAGATCGTCGACCGTGACCGGCTTCGGCACCAGGTTGAGCTTCGTCATGAACTCCACCGACGCCTCCCACCCCGCGCGGTCGATCGCGCCGAGGCCCTCGCCGGGGGTCGCGCCCGCGCGGCCCCGACGTCGATCGTCGCGGCGAGGATGGCGGCCTGGAGCTCGCGGTCCTCGCCAAGTTCCGGCACCGCGTGGATCGTGGCGTCGAGTCCCTTCGCGGGCTCGGCGACGATCTCCTTCATCGCCCGCAACGTCGCCCGGACGAACCCGGCCACGGCGTCGCGCTTCCCTTCGATCGTCGCCGTCGAGGCGATGAGCCCGGGCCCGGAAGCGCGGTGACGTCGTCGACGTGGAGGACGAACACCTCGGTCCCGCTCCGCTCCAGCACCACCGGCTCGTTGTTCGCGAAGCCCGTCGCGGCGTCCACGGCACCCTGGGCGACCGCGGCGCCCTGGCCGAAGTCGGAGTATTCGATGATCTCGACGTCGTCCGGCGTCAGCCCGGCAGAACCCAGCAGGGCCTGCAGCATGATCCACGAGGAGCCGTAGCGGCCGGGGATGCCGATCTTCGTGCCCTCGAGGTCGGCGGCCGTCTTGATCCCGGACGAAGCCTTGCCGAATACGATCGAGGGAAACTGGCCGTAGACGGTGGCCAGGTAGCGGATCGGGATTCCCTGGCTGACGGCCGGGATCACGCTCGTCCCATCCGACATGCCGATGATCGAGGTCGCCCTGGCCGACCTTCGGGACGAGGTTCGCGTCGATCTCGTTCTGGAACGTGACATCGAGGCCCTCGGCCGCGTAGTAGCCGGCCTGATCGGCGAGGTAGAACTGGGCGAACTGGACGCTCGGGATGTAGCCGAGGCCGACCTTCAGCGGCGTGCCGGCGGCCGATGGCGAGGCGCCGGGCGCGCAGCCGGTGAAGACGAACGCGGCAACGAGACTGGCGGCGAGAGCGAGACGGCGCGGATGCATGCGACCTCCGAAGGGCTAGCGGACGCCGATGAGGCGGCGTTCGAGAACGACGACGACGAGATAGAGAGCGATCCCGAGCAGCGCGATCGTGACGAGCGTCGCGAACATCAGCGGGATGTCGAACAGGCTGCCGCGGGCGAGGTTGACGAGGAGCCCGAGGCCCTCCCTGGCGCCCGCCCACTCGCCCACGATCGCGCCGACAACGGCGAGCGTCACCCCGACCCGCATCCCGCCGAGGATCGATGGCAGCGCGGCCGGGATCTCGAGGGTCAGCAGGACCTGGCGGCGCGTCGCGCGGAACGAACGAGCCATCTCGAGCAGACCGGCATCGACCGATCGGATCCCGACCATCGTCGAGACCGCGATCGGGAAGAACACGATCAGGGCGCAGATCACGACCTTGCTCGCCAGGCCCGGCCCGAACCACAGGGCGAGCAGCGGGGCGAGAGCGAGGATCGGCGTCGCCTGGGCGGCGACGATGTAGGGCGAGACGAGGCGCTCGACGAGTGCCGATCGGGCCAGGCCGTAGCCGATGACGAGACCCGCTCCGGCGCCGACAGCGAACCCGAGGGCGATCTCCTGGAGCGTCGTCAGCGCGTGGGGGGTCATGAGGCCGTCCGCCCACGCCCGGACGAATCGCTCCGCGACGACTTCGGGCGGCGGCAGGATGAAGAGCGGGTAGCCACCGACGACGACGACGAGCTTCCAGATCGCGATGAAGACGGCAAACGAAATCGCGACCGAGGCCACGGCGCTCCGGCTCATGCCGCCTCCCCAGCCGGCTCGAGGTGGGCCCGGATCTCCGGCGGCGGCGCGCGACACGATTGCGCCGTCGAGCAGCTCGAGCGAGCGCGGCCGCGGGGCGAGGATCGGGACGATCGCTGCGACGCGGCCCGGTCGCGGCGTCATCACCACGACCCGGTCGGCGAGAAGAATCGCCTCCGGGATGCTGTGGGTGACGATGACGATCGTCGTCCGGGTCCGCTCCCACAGTTCGAGCATCTCGACGTTGAACCGCTCGCGCGTCAGCGCGTCGAGCGCGCTGAACGGCTCGTCGAGGAGCAACACCTCCGGCTCGAGGGCGAGGGCCCGGGCGATCGCCGCCCGCTGCCGCATGCCGCCCGACAGCTGGCTCGGCCGGGCTCGGCGCGGACTCGCTCAAACCGACGAGGCCCAGCAGCGCAGCGAGCCGCTCGTCACGCCGCTCGTGTGGCCAGCCGGCCAGCTCGAGCGGGTACGTGATGTTGTCGGCGACCGACCGCCACGGGAGCAGCCGGGGCTCCTGGAATACGAGCCCGACGCGCGGGTCCGGTCCGACGATCGGGCGGTCGTCGAGCGTGACTGAGCCGCGCTGCGGCGCGAGGAGCCCGGCCGCGACCCGGAGGAACGTGCTCTTGCCGCAGCCGTTCGGGCCGATGATGGCGACGACCTCGCCACGCTCGACCGCGAGGCTGAAGCCTTCGAGCGCCTTGACGGGCGCCGCTCGCAGGGACCTGGAACGCGACGCCGATGTCGGTCGCGAGGAGCCGGCCGGCGGACGTCATCGGGTCGCCCGCGCCAGGCCTGCGACGATCGGCGAGATCGCCGGATGGAGCCGGACGTAGGCGTCGAACGCCGCATCGTAGAGCGCCGCGGTTGGCTGGATTCGGTGTCAGCCGATGGGCGACGCGGGTCATGCCGCGGATCGCCGCCGGGACATCCGGATACGCGCCGATCCCAGTCGCCCCGAGAATCGCCGCCCCGACCACCGCCGTCTCGAGCACGGCCGGGACGGCGACCGAAAAACCGGTGACGTCGGCCTTGATCTGGTTCCAGGTCTCGCTGCGGGCCGGACCGCCGCAGACCCGCATCTCGCCGACCTGGATCCCGGCGGCGAGGATCGGCTCGGCGACGTGGCGAATCGCGAACGCGGACGCCTCGAGGATCGCCCGCGTCAGGTGACCGCGCCGGTGATCGAGCGTCAGCCCGACGAATGCGCCGCGGGCCGTCGGGTCCCAGATCGGCGAGCGCTCGCCGGCGAGGTACGGCAGGAACAGCGCGCCGTCGGCGCCGGGCGGCGTCGCGGCCGCCTCCTCGAGCGAGCGCCTCGGTCGAGTCGACGCCGGACGACGATCTCGGTCCGGAACCAGTCGATCGCCCGGCCGGTCGCCGCCATCGCCCCGCCGACGCTGAACAGGCCCGGGCAGCGGCGCGATCGTCACGAACGAGCCGGGCACGCGGACCGGCTGATCCCAGTAGACCCCGAAGCCGCCGGCGGCGCCGCCGACGTCGATCGCGTCGCCCTTGGCAGTCATCCCGGCGCCGTGGAAGCTCGCCCAGGCATCGACGATCCCGGCGACGACCGGGATCGCAGGCTTCGATGCCGAGTTGCTCCGCCGCTTCCGCGGTCAGTCTCGCCGACGACGTCGCCGGCGCGAACCGGCTCCGGGATGCGTTCGCGCGCGGGATGCCCAGCCGCCGCGAGGACCGACGCGGGCGGGAACGGCTGGCCCTCGACCAGGCTCGTCGCCGCACGGCCGGTCATCCGAAGGGCGAGGAAGTCCCACGTCGCGAGGTACCAGCACGTCGCCGCCGCAACCTCGGGCTCGTTACGCTCGACCCAGAGCGCGGCCGGCAGCCCGGCCAGCGACCAGCCCTCGAGCCCGGTGGCCTGCGGCCAGCTCCGCCTCCTTCGTCCGTCGCCCGCGTGTCCTGCCAGATGATCGCCGGCCGCGTCGGACGGCCGCGCTCGTCGACGGCGACGAGTGTCGGGCCGTGGCCGTCGAGCGGCGACCGCGAGGATGTCCGCCCGGCCCGCGGCGCGACGAGGTGGCGAACGGCCGTCGTCAGCGCGCCCCACCAGGCCTCCGGATCCTGCTCAGCCCGCCCGTTCGCCGCGTCGGTCTCGGTCCGGTAGCCGGCCCGGGCGAGGCCGAGCAGCCGGCCGTCGAGCGTGACGAGGCCGACCTTGACCTCGGTCGTCCCGAGGTCGATCCCGAGGATCGCGGCCTCGCTCGCGCCGTGCGCCATCAGCGGCCTCGATCGAGCTGCGAGGACGGCTTCGACGGTCCGCGACGTCGGAGACGAGCGTCGTCAAGGCGCCCGAGCGCAGCGCCCCGAGGATCGGCCGGACCTTGGCCGAGCCGCCGGCGACGCCGATCCGGACCGGCAACCGATCCAGCCGACGAGCATCGAACGCGATCGTCCGCGTCCCGAGGTCGCTGTCGACGAACTGGCCATCGATGTCGAACGGAGCGATGAGCAGCTCGCCGACCGCTTCGGCGTCGTCGAGCTGGCGGCAGGCCGCCGGTCCGAACGCCGCTTCGACCCCAGGCCGGCCCGCCGATGCCGAAGGCGGCGACGTCGAGGCGCTCCCAGAGATCGAGGATCCGACGGACGCCGGCGTGGGCGTACGAGCGACTGCTTCGTCGCCGGGTCGTCGACGAGGCCCGGGCGCAAGGAGGCCCTGGGGAATCCCCGCCGATGGCGTCGGCGACGCGCCGGAACGGCTCGCGGGCGGGTCCGGTGAACCAGTAGCCGCCGCAGAGCGGCACGACCGTCGCCCCGGTCGCGTGAAGCGGCTCGTCGAGCGCGTCGGCCAGGGCGGAGATCGAGGCGCCGTCGCCGACGCCGACGACCGCGCCGTCGCGGATGGACGCGCGCAGGACCTCCGCCCCGAGGCGGCCGATCATCCGCCGGCCGACGTCCTCCGGCCCGCGGAGGCTCGGCGCGACATGGACGGCGTGGAGGCCGAACCGCGTCGCGGAGCTCGTCGGCCGCGCGGCGATCGCCTGACGGCCTGGTCGACGATCCGGATCTCGACGATGCCCTCGGCGCGGGCGCGCTTCAGGATCCGCGAGACCTGCGGCCGGGTTACGCCGAGCAGCTCCGCGACGCGCGACTGCGTCTCGCCGAGCTCGTAATAGAGCCGGCTCGCCTCGATCAGCTGCTGAGTCGATGTCCGGTCGTTCGGCACACTTGCACGATACAGATGTGCAGGCGGAGTCGCAACCCAGAATCAGGCGCACCGCCATGATCCGGCTGGCATGATGGGCCGATGAGCTTGATCGTCCGATATCGCACGTCGTCGGGAATCACTTCGCTCCGCGCCGATCCTCCGACTTCGGAATCCGAAATCGGAACGGCGAGGCGGACACCGGTGATGTGGCGCGGCGTTCGAAATCGGAGCAATCCGACGGTCGTCGTACTTGGGCTCCTCGCCATCCTCGCGATCGCGGGCTGCGGCAGCGGCTCGGGGTCGGCCCCGTCGGCCACGACGGCAGGCTCGGCCCCCATCTCGTCACCGGGATCAACGTCGCTAGCGCCGTCGCCCAGCTCGAACCTCGTCCTCCCCCACGAAGACCCTGCTCTCGAAGCCCGCCTGCCCGACAGCGTCGATGGCAACACGCTCTTCAAGCTCAGCGTCGGCCCCGTTTCGTCGGTCGGTAACGAGGGCGCTGAGCCGGTCAAGAAGCTCGCGAGCGAGATCGGCGACGGAACCGGCAACTTCGGCCTTGCGTTCGCCAACGATCCCACTGCCACCGCCGACCCGTTCAACTACTTCGCCCTGCGGATCCCGGGCGCCCCGACGCGCGCAACTCGTCGACCGGTACGCCGCCCTTACCGTCGCGGACACGCGCGGCGCCGAATCGGAGCAGGTGACGATGGCGGGCAAGCAGGTCACTCACGTCACGGCGCCCGGTAACCCGATCGGCGACGTCTGGTTCTACGGGATCGGCGACACGTTGTTCGGTGTCCAGGCCAAGTCGCCGGAAAAGGCGGCCACGCTCCTCGCGCTGCTCCCCTAGTCCGACCCGCCGATCGCGGCGAGGGCCGCGCGTGCCTCCGCGGCGCCGGTCGCCGAGAACCCCGGATCGATCGCCAGCGCGTCGGTGAGTCTGTCGTCGCGCGGTCGACTCGTCGCCGCGGGCCAGCGCGATCATCCCGGCGTGATACAGGAAGCAGCGGATCCCGGCGTCCCGAGCCGGAGCGCCTCCTCGGAGAGCCGCGCGGCCTCGCCGTCGCGGCCGGCACGATGCTGGGCCCATGCGAGGGCGTCGGCCGTCCGGACCGTCTGGCGCGTCGCGTACGGCTCCTCGGCGAGCCGACAGCGCCGTCGTCGGATCGCCGTGATCGGCCTCGAACAGGGCGAGCTCCAGGTCGACGTCGACGCCGGCGGCTACGAACAGCTGCGTCTCGGCCCGGGCGAGGTCGTAGACTCGGTCGCTGCCGCCTGCAGATCGCCGCTCGCCTCGTGCGTCTCGCCGAGGGCGATGACGTACTCGGGCAGCGGCAGGATCGCGGACGCCTTCTCGAACTGCCGTATCGCCTCGGCGAGGTCGCCCCGCCCGACGGCGAGACGCCCCAGACCCGCGATCGCGGCGGCGTGGTCCGGCACGATCGCGAGAGCCGATTCGTAGGCGTCTCGGCGCCTCGTCGGGCCTGCCGGCGTGAGACGAGAAGGTTGCCGAGCAGCGTCTGGACGTACGCGGTGTTCTCCGGCGCGAGCGCCGGCGACTCGGCTGCCTGGCGCATCGCCGCGACCGCGCCGTCGAGGTTGCCGTGGAGCTCGCGCAGGTACGAGAGCGCGGGCCAGCGAGGCGAGGTCGACGCGCAGGGCGATGAGCTCCTCGGCCGCCACGATCGCCTCGTCGTAGCGCCCGAGCTCGACGAGCGCGTCGACCTCGACCGCGTTCGCGGCCGCGAGCGACGGCGCGAGGTCGAGGGCCCGGTCGGCCGTCTCGAGCGCGGCGGCGAACTGGTGACGCCCGAGCTGGAGCCCGCCGATCCCGACGAGGACCAGCGGGTCGTCCGGTGCGAGCTCGCGGGCCCGCGTCAGGGCTTCGTCGGCCTGGTCGTAGAGGGACGGATCGGCGGTCTCGCGGACGCGCTGGAGCAGCGCCGAAGCCCGAGGTCGCGGAGGGCGACCGGGTCGTCGGGGTCGGCCGCGACGCGGTCGCGGAGGGCCGCGATCTCGGCGGCGGTTCCGACGACGGGCGGTCGCGGTCGGGCGACGGGCGTCGAGGTGCGCAGGGTCGGCGCGGGAGTCGGGCGGCGAGGACCGCGGCTGGCGCGCTCGCCGCATGCCGCAGGCGACGAGGACCAGCGCGACAAGACGAGCGGCGCCGATCGCGCCCCGTGATCGGGTCATCACCGGTTGATTCGGTCGCGCCGACCCCGGTGGATCAATCCCCGACGCAGAACCTCAGATCACGCGGCCGGGGTTCAGGATCCCGAGCGGGTCGAGGGCGTCCTTGATCGAGCGCATCACGCCGACCACGTCCGGGCCGACCTGCTCGACGAGCGCGTCCCGCCGGGCGAGCCCGATGCCGTGCTCGGCCGTGACCGTTCCGCCGAGCGCGATCGCCGCCCGATAGAGGTCGGCCCGGGCGAGGTCCGTCAGCTCCTCGGCGCGCGGATCGCCGTGGTCGAAGATGAAGTTCGGGTGGAGGTTGCCGTCGCCGGCGTGGCCGAACGTCGCGATCTTGATGCCGTGCCGCTCGCCGATCGCGTCGATCGCCCGGAGCAGGTCCGGCACGCGACTGCGTGGGACGCCGACGTCCTCCATCCGGACCGGTCCCCTGCCGCTCGAGCGCGCGGAGCGCGAGGCGTCGAGCCTGGCGCAGCCAGTCGGCCTCGGTCGCGTCGGCGGCCCGCATCGTCGTCGTCGACCCGGCGGCCTCGCAGGCGGCGACCGCGGCGTCGAGCTCGGCGGACGCGGCCGGCTCGGCCCGATCCGACTCGACGAGGAGCATCGCCTCGGCGTCGCGATCGAGGCCGAGGTTGAACGCGTCGTCGACCGCGGCGATCGACGGCCTGTCGAGCAGCTCCAGCGTCACCGGGTCGATCCCGGCCGCGACGATCCTGGCGACCGCGTCGCCGGCGCCGTCGAGCGTCGGGAAGAACGCGAGCATCGTCGTCCGCGGCGGCGGCGCGACCCGCAGGCGGAGCGTCGCCTCGGTGATGATCCCGAGCGTCCCCTGCGACCCGACGAACAGGTGGGTCAGCGCGTAGCCGGCGGTGTCCTTGACGTTCTTGCCGCCGGTCCGGATCACGCGGCCGTCGGCCAGGACGACCTCCAGCCCGAGCACGGAGTCGCGCGTCTGGCCGTACTTCACGCAGCACAGCCCGCCGGCGTTCGTCCCGAGGTTGCCGCCGATCGAGCAGATCTCGTAGCTCGCGGGATCCGGAGCGTAGAACAGGCCCTCCGCGGCGACGCGCTTCTTGAGCTCGGCGTTGAGGATGCCCGGGCTGGGTGACGACGACGAGGTTCTCGCGGTCGATCTCGAGGACCGCGTCCATCTTCGTCAGCGCGATCGTCAGGCCGCCCTCGATCCCGGCGGCGCCGCCGCTCAGCCCGCGTGCCCGCGCCGCGCGGCACGATCGGGATCCGGTGCTCCGCGGCGAGGCGGACGAGGGTCGACGACCTCGGCGGTCGACGTCGGCAGGGCAACCGCGAGGGGCAGCCCGGCCTTGAGGTACGCGGTCTCGTCGTTGCGGTAGCTCTCGCGGTCGGCCGGGTCGTCGAGGAGCCGGAGGTCGGGCAGGGCCGTCACGGATCGCGGCGAGGAACGCGGCCGCGGCGGCGTCCGAGCCGGCGCGGCTGGATCGACGGCGCGGTCATCGCGCCCAGTCTACGCATCGCGTCGCAGCGGGTCCCGTCCGATCGCGGCGACGATCGGGCGGTCGACGGTTCGGCCGGACCGCCGTAGCATCGACCGATGCCTGCGCTGTCACGCGGCTCGGCCGCCGGCCGTCACGCTCGCGTGGGTCACTGCTCGGCCGCCTCGCCGTCGCCCTCGTCTGATCGCCATCAGTCGCGACATCCGGTCGCGGCGCTCGATGCGCGCCGCCGCAGCTCCGTCGGCTCTCGCCGTGCGCGCCGCAGCCGCAGCGCCGCCGCGCCAACCCCCGTCGACCCCGGCGCCCTCGCTCGTCCACGGCGCGACGAACCGCCGCGCCGAGGTCCCGCCGCCGGCACCGGAGCCGACACCGGCGCCGCAGACCGCGAGCCGATCGTCCGGCGCGAAGCCCGGCCTCGTCCCGGGCATCGGTCAACGCCACGAGCATCGACGCTGACCGCCGAGTACGACGTCACGCTGTCGCTGAACTTCGGCACGCCGGGCGTTCAACGTCGACTCGACGATCCAGCGTCCGGAACGACTCCGGCGCGCCGATCGACCGCGCTCGAGCTCAACACGATCGCCGCGCGGCTCGGCGTCGATGAAGCTCGGCGCCGTCACGGTCGCCGGCAAGGCCGGTCACGGCGACGGTCGACGACCAGACGATCCGTCGTGCCGCTCGGCGGGATCCTCGGCGCCGGCCAGTCGGTCGAGGTCACGGTCGCCTACGCGGCGACGCTCCGCAGCTCGCTCAGCGGCTCGAACTGGCTGTTCACCCGGACGAACGGCATCGTCGACGCCCATCGCTGGATCCCGTGGATCAGCCGCAACGTCCCCTTCGACCGGCCGAACCACGGCGATCCGTTCGTGACACCCGTCAGCCCGCGTGTCCGCGTCGCGATCACGAGCGACCGCGCCCTCGTCTACGCCACGACGGGCGAGCGCGTCGCGAACGAGCGGCCTGACGACGACGTTCGAGGCCCGCAACGTCCGCGACTTCGTGTTCACGGCCGCGCCCGACTACAAGTCGATCTCGTCGACGGTCGGCGACGTCACGGTCCGCGTCTACTACCGGCCGGGCTTCCCGGCGTCGGCGGTCCTGCTCAGCCGCGAAGCACGCGATCGCGACGATGGAGCCGCTCGTCGGGCCGTACCCGTACGCGACGTACGACCTCGCCCAGACCGCCGGCGGCTACGGCATGGAGTCGCCGGGCCTGACGTGGATCCCGACCGGTGTCGGCGTCGGCGAACCTCTCCTACCTCGTCCACCACGAGACGGGCCACCAGTGGTTCTACGGGATCGTCGGCAACGACCAGGCGAACGAGCCCTTCACCGACGAGGCGGTGACCGACTTCCTGGCCCGGTACGTCCTGGGCCAGCAGCGGGCGTCGCGCTGCTCGACCGCCCGGCTCGACCTCTCGATCTACCGTACTCGATCGGCGTGCTACTACGAGATCGTCTACATCCAGGGCGGCAACTTCCTCGACGACCTGCGCCGGACGATGGGCAATCGACCGCGTTCTGGACCGGGATCCGTGACTACCTCGCCGAGAACCGCTTCAAGCTCGCCCCGACGAAGACGCTGCTCGACACGCTCGACGACCACACGTCCATGAACCTGGTGCCCCGCTACGAGCCGCGCTTCCCGCGCCTGTACTGAGCGTCGCGATCGTCCGAAATCGCCGCCGCTGGAAGTCATCTCGCGCCAGCCATCTCCGAATCGGTCCGATCTCGGAGGCGCGGGTGGACGGAATGACTTCGCCCGACGTACGAATCGGAGCACCCGGCACGGCCGCGGCACTACCAGCCCCGGACGTGCCGAAGGGCCGGCGTCACCGCCGGCCCTTCGGAGCAACCCGGGATGGTCAGGACGCAGCGGCCGCGGACCCGTCTGGTTCTGGTGGAAGTGGGTCTGGCCGGACTGCGCCTGGGCGAAGTACGGGAACGTCTTCCGGAACAGCCGGTCGTTGTAGTCGACGCCGTCGGTGAGGACGCCGATCAGGGCCGGGTTGAAGCTGAACGAGGCCTCGCGGCCGTCGAGCACCTGGTAGGCCGCGCCGGCGACCGCCAGGAGCTCGATCTCGACGATGTCGTCGGTCAGCCGTCGGCCGTTCGGGAAGCCGCAGGCGTCGCCGCCCAGGACCCCGAGCCGGCTCGGCGTCGGTGAGCAGAGGTCGCCCTTGATGTTCGTGTTGATCCGGATCATCTCGGCCGGACTGGACGCCCGCGGGACGGTTGACGTTGAAGCCGGCCGGCAGCGTCACCGGGCCGTTCTTCGTCGTGATCGTGAACGGCTTGGCGAGGACCATGCCCGTGAGGAAGATGTCGAAGATGTCGCCGCGGCCGGACCGCGGGGTCTCGACGTCGACCTCGGTCGAGCAGTTGTCGTTCGCGTCGGCCGGAAGCGGGACGCCGTACAGGCCGCACAGCAGCCGGCCGATCTCCGGATCCTCGACGCTCTTCTGGAGCAGGGCGCCGACGTCCTCGCCGAGGCCGTCGGTGTAGACGCCGAGGTCCTGGCTCGGGAGCGAGCGTGTTGAACGCGTCCTTGAGCGCGAGCGGGATCACGACCTCGTTGACGAGCGGCATGCCGAGGCGCGAGACCTGGCCGCCGCCGCGGGTCGTCGAGGCCCACACGCCGAGCACGGGCTCGCTGCCCTGCTTGAGGCGCGAGATCGGGATCTCGAGGACCAGGGTGTGGACGTTGAAGCCCGACACGGAGTCCTGCGGCCGGTTGTTGCCGCCCGTGTAGCCGATCGGGGCATCCTGGCCGCGGAGGGTCAGGAGATCGAAGACCTGGAGGTCGACCCAGAACGCGTCGTCGGTCTGGCCGGCGTAGATCTTCACCTGGTTGGCGCCGCTGCCGAACGGTCCGGATCGCCGCGTTCTCGAGGGTCGTGTAGTTCGGCGTCGACTTCTTGCCGATGTTGCTCGGCGTCGTGAGCATGTTGTCGACGAGCACGGTCGAGCCGCCGCCCGCGGCCTGCTCGCGTGATCGTGACCTTCTGCTTCATGTTCCAGTCGCCGTCGCTGAGCGACGTGATCGGGCCGGTGTTGTAGAGGAACGTGTTGCCGTTCGGGATCGACGTCTCGGACGTCAGCGTGTACGTGAAGTCGGCGACGGCGTCACCGTCGTTGTCGACGTTGAGCGAGTACTGGGCCGTCGGATCCCACTCCCAGTAGTTCGGGCCGCCTTCGGGACCCTCGAACGGGATCCAGCTGGCGGCGATGACGACGTTGTTCGGGTTCGACGGGCTGATGAACACGTAGGTGTCCGTGTTGTCCGCGAACGCGTCCTTCGAGATGAGTGGGGCCTCACGGTGGCTCGAGGCGGCAGCGCCGCCGACCGAGCCGCGAGGATGAGCAGCGCGCCGGCGACGGGTAGCGTCCGCCGGGCAAAGCGAGACATGCTTCGGGGTCCTCCAATGATGACAGGGTGCCTGGCGACCGTTTGCGCGCTTCGATCCGGTCGACCGTGGCTGAGACACCCGCTAGTGCGCAGGACCGCGGCGGATCGGATGAATCCCGGTTCAATCGCCGCGCGACGCCTGATCATCCGAGTCGCACGCCGCCGGAAATCACTCTCGCGCCCAACGGTCCACCGAATCTGGACAGCCGACTTCGGATTAGCCGGCGGACGGTGACGTGATTGCGCGCGATCGTTCGGAATCGGAGGATCTGACCGGCGAGCGTCGCCCGCGACGCGGCGATCGGCGGCGAGCACCTGCGGCATCTGCCGGAACGCGACCGGCAAGAGCGGCCGCCAGAACCGCCACGCGGCGACGAGCCAGCCGGAGACGGCGCGCTCGAGCGGGCCCCAGCGGAAGCCGTAGTCGGTCGCGGACCGACGCCGGCAGCAACCCGATCGACGGCCAGAGCGTCCAGGCGTAGCACCGGCGCCGGCACGGCCGCCAGCGCCGGCAGCACCGGACCGAGCGGCGGGTGGAGGACGTGCCAGGCCAGCTCGCGGGCCGTCGCGCGAGACCCGGACCGGCCCGTCGGGCGCCGAGCATCGAGGCGACGTAGGCCTCGAACGCGTCGAGGTCGGCCGGCAGGCGATCGGCCGGGACCCCGAACGCCCGGCCGATCGGCAGCGTCTCCGCGTAGTAGCGCGCCCGCTGCGTCGCGCGGACAGCGGCTCGATCCAGGCGTCGTAGGCGACGATCGTCGTGTCGACGAGCGTCGCGTGGACCCACAGCGACAGGTCGGGATCGCGAGCGGCGTAGCCCGGCGCCGGCGATCGATCGGTGGAGCCCGTTCAGGCGGCGGATCTCCGCCCGTGCCGCCGTCCCCGTCCCGTAGACGATCGTCGAGGTAGCTCCGCAGCGTCGCCTGGAGGCGCGCCCACGGGTCGGCCCGGAAGTCGCTGTGCTCATCGACGCCGGCGGCGACCAGCGGGTGGGCGAGCTGGAGGAGCAGCGCGCGCGGGCCGGCGCCGAGGAGCAGCATCGCCTCGCGGTTCAGTCGCCACGCCTCGCTGTCGGGCCCGTAGAGGCCCTCGGTCTCGGCGCGCGGGTGTCACACGCGACGCCGGCGGCAACGCGATCGTCAGCGCTCGCCCGGCCGGCGGCCGACGACCCACCACGGCCGCGCGGAACGCGCCTGCGGCGAGGAGCAGCTTGATCGCGTCGACGACGATGAACGGCGTCAGCCCGAACGCGATCGCGGTCGGCGAGGTCGACGCCGAGCGCGCAGCGCCAGCCACGGCACGCCGACCAGGTAGATGACGACGTTGCCGATGAGCATCGCCGCGATCGCGCCGAGGAGCGTGCCGGTCCCAGCCGAGCTCCGCCAGCCGGCCCGTGACGGCCGCCGCGCCGAGGAACCCGATGAGGTAGCCGGCGGTCGCCCCGAAGACGAACGTGCCGTCGCGCGTCGCGCGACACGAACGTGTCGAGGCCGGAGCGACCGCCGGCGTACACCGGCAGGAACAGCCCGAGCAGCAGGTACAGGCCGACCGACGAGACACCGCGCCGCAACCCGAGTGCCCCGCCGACGAGCAGCACCGCGAACGTCTGGCCGGTGATCGGGACCGGCGACGAGGCGAGCTGGATGCGGAAGTCGGCGATCAGCGGGATCGTCTGGCCGGTCCTGGACGATCGTCAGCTGGGCGCAAAGCGCGATGAGCGCGGCGCCGAGCGACGATCAGGACGATGTGCCGGACGCGGGCTGCCGATCCGCTCGCCGAGCTGGATGGGGACGAGGAAGTCGGCGAGCGTGACCCCGCGCTGATCGGCCGGCACGCGGTTCATCCGCGGGTACGCGATCGTCATCCGATCTGCGGCTCCCTCGGGTGGCGCTCGGGCGGCTCGCGCGGACCCTCGAGACGGCGCGAGTCTAGCACCGGCGCTACTCGTGCTGGACGGCCCTCACGATCGCGAGGCGGCTGGCGAGGCGGGCCGGATACCAGGCCGCCAGCATCGACAGGCCGACGCCGAGCAGCGGCCGCGAGCCCGATCGACGCCCACGGCACCTCGAATGCCGATCGCGGAGCGTCGCCGCCGGCGAGGACGATCATCAGCGCGCCCGCGACGAGCCCGGTGACGATCGCCGAGGAACGAGCCCGACAGCGCCCAGGATGCCGGCCTCGACGACGACGGTCCGGCGGACCTGGCTGCGGGTCATCCCGGCCGCCCGGAGCACGCCGAGCTCGCGGACCCGCTCGAGGACGTTCATCGAGAGCGTGTTGACGATGCCCAGAGCGCGCGACGATGACGGCGACGATCGCCAGCGCGTCGAACAGGCCGAAGACGCGGCCGAGGGCGACGTCGACGGCGCCCGCGACGCTGCTCGAGCGGCGTTGGGCTCGAGGGCCGGACAGCGGCGCCGTCTCGTCGACGACGCGGGCCGGGCGTCCGCCTCGCGGCCGGGCTCGTAGCGGATCGCGAAGCGCGTCGGCGCCGGCGACGCCGAGCGGCTCGTCGCGTCGCCCCAGCCGACGAGGATCGACTCGCCCGCCGCGACCCGGAAGCGTCCGCTCGGCGATCGCCGACGACCCGCAGGTCGAGCAGCACTCGCCCGCCGCCGAGCGCGATCGCGAAGATGCTCCCGACCCCGAGCTTCGTCGCGCGCCGCGAGCGCGCAGCGGCACGATCATCCGGCCTCCCTCATCGAGCGCCGGTCAGCGCCTCGTCGCGATCGCCGGCCACGAGCCGGATGCCGGCCGTCGTCGAGCAGGTCCGCTCCCGACGACCGCCGCCGCGTCCGTCCGGACGCCCTCGGATCGCGACCTCGAACGTGGCGATCGGGCTGACCCGGGCCACGCCGTCGATCGCGGCGAGCTCGTCGACCTGACCTCCTCGTCGACCAGTCGACCGGCCGGATCGAGGTGAGCAGCTCGTCGCCGGGGATCACCTCGGCCAGCCAGGCGCTCGCCGCGGCACGGGCGTGGCCCGCGACGCCGCCGATCGCGACGATCATCGCGAGACCCGCCGTCAGCGCCCCGACCGTGAGGGCCGTCCGGCTCCGGTCGCGGGCCAGCGCAGCGCGGGCCAGCCGCTCCTCGAGTCGGAAGATGGCGGCTGAACGGCAGGCCGGCGACCGCCGCGATGCCCCCGAGGAGGCACGGCGAAGCGAGCACGACGACGAGCAGCAGCGTGTACACGGCGACCGGAGCGGATGAGCCCGGAGCCGGCGCCGCCCTGGGGCCAGGCGAACAGGCCCGGCGACAGCCGACTGCGACGAAGACGCCGACGAGCCAGCGCAGCCGCGCCCGCCGCGCCGACGCCGGGTCGAGCCGCGCCTTCAGCGCCTCGACCGGCGAGATCGCCGCTGCCCGGCGGGCGGGCTCGAGCGAGGCGGCGAGCGTCACGAACAGCCCGATCGCGACGGCGATCAGGACCGAGCCGACGCCGCCGGCAGGCCGGCGCGTCGAACGGGATCGACCCGATCGACGGACGTAGAGCGGCCATGAGCGTCGCGCCAGGCCGACGCCGACCGCCGAGCCCGACGACCGAACCGACCACCCCGAGCATCGGCGCCTGGACGAGCACGAACCGCGTCGAGCTGGCCGCGCGTCACGCCGGCCGCTCGCAGCAGGCCGAGCTCCCGGATCCGCTCCGTGACCGTCATCGACAGCGTGTTGAAGATCAGGAACGCCCCGACGAACAGCGGCGACCGCGGCGATCAGCGCGGTCGTCGCCCGGAAGTCGGCGGTCGACGAGCGCTCAGCGACGCGGCGAGGTCCTGGCGCGACGAGAGGACGTATGGCTCGGTGGTCAGCGCGACCTCCAGCGCCGATCGAGACCTCGGCCGGTGTCGCGCCCTCGCCGACGATGATGTCGACCCGGCTGACGCCCTCGTCGCCGAGCAGCCGCTGCGCCGTCCGCAGCGGGACGATGACCGTCCGGCCGCCCGACTCCGACGAACGGGCCCGTCGCCCGCGACGATCCCGCTGACCTCGAGCGAGACCGGTCCCTCGGCGCCGCCCTGGAACGTGACGTCGGAGCCGAGCTGGAGGCCGTCCTCGGCGGCGAGCCGTTCCGTCACGAGCGCGCCGAACGCCTCCGGTCCGGCGAGGGCCTCGCCGGCGACGAGCGGCATGTCGACGGATCGTCGCCTCGGCGAGTCGGGTCGATGCCGAGGACCGTGACTGGCTTCGGCAGGACGCTCGCCGAGCGCGTCGACGTCCGGCACGAGATAGGTCCGCCGCTCGAGCACCGGCGCCGCGACGACGACGCCCGGGCGCCTCGTCGATCGCGGCCACGCTCTCGGGCGCCAGGCCCTCGTCGCCGAACGCGGCCACCCGCAGGTCCGCCCGTCCGACGATGTCGCGGACAGTCCGGTCGATCGACGGCCTCGATCCCGGCGTCGGTCGCGAGCGAGGCGAACAGCACGCCGACGCCGAGCGCGATCCCGACGATCGACAGCAGCGTCCGCCCGCGGCGGGCGGCGAGGCTCCGGAACGGCGAGCGAGGTCAGGCCGCCCACGGGCTCAGAGACCGAGCTCGGCGAGGCGCGCGATCAGCGGCGCCGCGTCGTGGCTCTCGCGCCGGCCGAGGTCGATCTCCTCGCGGATCTTGCCGTCGGAGATGACGAGGACCCGGTCGGCGTAGGCCGCGGCCTTCGAGTCGTGGGTGACGAGGACGACCGTCTGGTGCCGCTCGACGCACGACCGCCAGAGCGCGTCGAGGATCTCGGTGCCGGTCGTGTAGTCGAGGTTGCCGGTCGGCTCGTCGGCGAAGAGGAGCGCCGGCCGCGTGACGAGCGCTCGGGCGATCGCGACGCGCTGCTGCTCGCCGGCCGACAGCTCGTCCGGTCGGTGGTGCTCCTTGCCCGCGAGGTCGACGAGGGCGATGACGTCGCGGATCCGCTCGGCCAGCTCGCCCTTCGTCGTGTCCTGGCCCGCGATCGTGAACGGCAGCGCGACGTTCTCGGTGACGTCGAGGAGCGGGATCAGGTTGAACGACTGGAAGACGAAGCCGGTCCGGTCGCGCCGGAGCGTCGTGGCGGCGTCGTCCGACAGGCGGCTGATCGTCGATGCCCTCGAGGTCGACCTCGCCCGACGTCGGCCGGTCGAGGCCGCCGAGGAGCTGGAGGAGCGTCGACTTGCCGGAGCCCGACGGACCCATCAGGGCCACGAACTCGCCCTCCTCGACGGTGAGCGAGACGCCGCGCAGCGCGTCGACGGTCGTCGCGCCGAGGCGGTAGCGCTTCGTGCAGGTCGCGCGCCTCGAGGATCGGCCGCCATCGCGGGCAGTGTAGATGCGGGCATCGTCTGAGAGTCACGTTCCTACCTGTGATGCGCGTACCTGGAATCGGGGACCGGGTCAGCCGCCGAGGTAGAACCCGGCGTACGCCGCCGACGATCGTCTCGAGCAGGCCCGGCGGCGTCGGGGTCGACGACCCGCAGCGCCGCGCGATCGCGTTTCCGGCGCTGGCCGGGCCGGGTCGCGAGCCGCTCGGCGATCGCGGCCGTCGGCGTCGTTCGGGCTGTACGTCCGGGTACGGGCCGCCGGGCCGAGCACAGCCCGGGCGGATCGGTCGGTGGCGGCGGCATCGTCTTGACCGGCGTCGGACTTCGGCGTCGGCTTCGGGGTCGGCTTGGGCGTCGCCTTCGGCTTCGGCTTCGGCGTCGTCTTCGAGCTCGCCTCCTCCGCTGGCCGCCGCCACCGCCCGCTCGACTTGCCGCACTTGTCGGCGAAGATCACGGTCCACATCTTCTTGCCGGTCGGGCCCTTGTAGGCGCCGATGCCGATGACGTCCCACTTCTTGCCGAGGATGTTCGCGCGGTGGCCGGGCGACTTCATGAACGCGCGGTGGACGGCGCCGGTCGCGACGTTGTCGGGGTAGTTGTTCCAGCCGATGTTCTCGCCGGCGATCGCGTAGCAGTAGCCCTTCGAGTCGAGGACCGAGAAGACGTTGTAGCCGGACGGCGGGATGTTGTGGCTGAAGTAGCCGCGGATGATCATGTCCTTGCTGCGCCAGCGGGCGATCGACGTGAGCGTCGAGTCGACCTTGAGCGCCTTGAGCCCGGCCGACGCCCGCGACTGGTTCGTCAGGCTGACGAGCTTCTTCTCCGACGATCGAGCTGAACGGGCCCGGCTCCCACGCGTCCGTCGGGCCGCGGAACGCGACGAGCAGCCCGACCGACGTGACCGCGAACGCGATCGCGACGACGCGCCAGCGGCGGAGTGCGGCGAGGCGTCGGGCTCGGAGCGGCTAGCGTCGATCGGCGAGCGAGGGCCATGCGGAGCAGGTCTCGTCCTCGAGCGGGCCACCGGGTGGGGAGTCCGGTGCTGTTCCGGACCGTAGGCGGCAGTCTTGGTGATGGTCCGCGGCGCGATGGTCCCGGGCCCCGCGGCGCAGGGGTACCAACTCCCGCACCCCGAACCCACCGGACTGCACCGCACCGGTGCGTGCCCGACCACGGCTCCGCCGGGCCGGACTCCGACTCTTGTCGGCCGCCGACCGGTACCAAACGCCGATCCCGCTGCAGGCCCTCGGCGTCGGTATCGTCACGATCCCGATCAGCTACGAGGTCCCATGACGCACCTCGCCCTGCACGCGACCGGCCAGGCGCCGAAGCGTGGCCTCATCCCTCGCCAGCTCCCCGCCGACCGCTTCCTCGCCGGAAGTCGAGACCTGGCTCCGGGTCGAGTACCCCGACGTCGTCCGCACGACCGCGACGGGAACCGTCGACGACGGCCTCCGTGAGCTGCGCGTCGGCCTTCACCCGGCCGGCTGCCGACGTTCGTCGATCGCGGCCGGCGACGACGGCGAGGTCAGGTCTCAGGCGCGCCTTCGCGCCGGTCGGTCCCGGCTACCAGACATTCGTCGGGCGGCTGGCCCAGCGGATCGGCACTCGAGCACGGCATCGACCTGGGGATCCTGACGAGGGGCGTCCGCCGGACCTGCGGCCTGAGCCGACCTCGCCGCGGCCGGCCGATCGGCCGAGCGCCGAGCACGCCTACCTGCCTGGCTCGGGAGCGGCCTCATCGCCGCGCGAGATGCACGCCGGCGCGGCTCGGGGACGATCCACCTCGGGACGCCGGCGGCGTCAGCTACGACGTTCGACGGAGCGATCGCCACGAGCCTCGGGCCGCGTGACGACGAGTGGCTGGAGGCAGCGCGTCGGCGACTCGCGGCTGGCGACGACATCACGCCGTGGTGGGCCGACGCGACCGACGCCCGCATCTTCCTGAACCGAGCGCTCTGCCTGATGTGGACCGACGTCCGCTGGCGGCCCCGGCCGACGACGACGAGAAGGCGGTCGACGACGAGGTCCTCCGCCTCCTGGCGCGAGCCTTCCCGCTCGATCCGTCGCTGCCCTACCCGTGGCGCGAGTGGCACGAGCTGGCCCGGATCCGCGGCACCGACGACGCGATGACCCGCCAGGTCGAGCGCCGCGGCCGAGCGCGCCGAAGCCGGCCCGCTCGATCGGCTACCGGCGCCACCCGGTCCTGTCCGTCCACGAGGGCTGGGAGCTCGAGGTCCCGGGCAGCTTCGCGGAGCAGCGGACCCGAGGAAGTGGTCCGGGGCGCGAGGCCGGCCGGACGATCACGATCGCCGCGACCGAGACGGGCACGCCGCACCGGGCCGATGAGCGCCGCAGGCGTTCCTCGCACCAGGTCGCGACGGATCTCGGCGCGGATGCGCTGACCCACCGCGACGGCGAGCTGTCGGGCGAGCGCGGCTCTCGACCGACGCGACGTCCGGCGTCGAGGTCGGCGTCCTCGAGGGCTACTCGGCGGTCCGCGGGCGCGGCGCCGCGATCCGGATCGTGTTCGACGACTCGGCCGACTGGCGCTGGGCGCTCGACGCGTGGCGCGCGCTGACGCCGGGCAGCGGCGAGGCGCTCGCCCGAGCCTGACGGCTCAGGCCGCCCGCCGCCGTAGCGCGCCGCGAAGGCGCCGTACGTACGCCGGCGATCGGCGCGGGGCGCCATCGATCTCGTCGCCGTCCGCCTCGTCGTCCGAACCGCCGCGCGTCCGGGCGTCTTCACGCCGTTGCCCGTCAGCAGCGCGACGACCTCGTCGCCGTCGCGGATGATCGCCGCGCTCCGGGCCTGCTCCGCCGCGGCGACCGTCACGCCGCCGGCGGTCTCGACGAAGATCCCCTCCGCCGCGGCGACCCGCCGGATCGTCGCCGCGGTGTCGGCGTCCGCGACCGCCTCGATCGAGCCGCCGGTCCGGCGGGCCAGGTCGATCGCGTAGGCGCCCGTCGGCCGGGCTGATCCGATCGCGAGCGAGCGGACGATCGTGTCGGGCTGGCGGACCGGGACGATCTCGTCCGTGCCCGCGGCGAAGGCCGTCGCGACCGGCGCGCAGCCCTCCGGCTGGCCGCCGACGAAGCGGACCTCCTTCGCGCTCGACGAGCCCGATCGTCGCCAGCTCGTCGAAGCCCTTCGCGACCTTCGTGAACAGCGAGCCCGAGGCGATCGGCGCGACGACGACGTCCGGCAGCCGCCAGCCGAGCTGCTCGGCGATCTCGAAGGCGAGCGTCTTGCTGCCCTCGGAATAGAACGGCCGGAGGTTGACGTTGACGAAGGCCCAGCCCTCCTCGTCGGCGATCTCGAGGCTGAGGCGGTTGATGTCGTCGTACGTGCCGTCGACGCGGACGACCGTCGCGCCGTAGCCCAGGGCGTGGTCGACCTTCGCCGGCTCGAGGTCCGACGGGACGAAGACGAAGGCACGGAGCCCGAGCGCGGCCGCGGCGGCCGCGGTCGCCCCGGCGAGATTGCCGGTCGAGGCGCAGGCGAGCGTGTCGAAGCCGAACTCGACGGCCCGGGCCGACGGCGACCGCGACGACGCGGTCCTTGAAGCTCAGCGTCGGGTTGCGGGTGTCGTCCTTGAGCCAGAGCGTCGTCGATGCCGAGTCTGACGCGCCAGTCGGTCGGCCGAGACGAGCGCCGTCGAGCCGACAGCCAGGCCGCGCGCCGGCGCAGCCGATCGACTGGGCAGCAGCTCGAGGTAGCGCCAGATGCCGGGCGCCCGCGCCGCGATGGCGTCGTGGGTCAGTGTCGCGCGGGCGACGTCGAAGTCGTAGACGACCTCGAGCGGGCCGAAGCAGGCGGTACAGACGAAGTTCGGCCCGATCTCCTCCGGGTCGACCGCAGGCCCGACAGCGCAGCCCGAGCGACGTGGGATGGCGAGGCTCGCTCCCGGTGGCGCCGGCGTCGCAGATGTCGAACTCTTGGTCGGGGTCTCGGTCGTCATCGGTCGTCTCCGTCCGGGCGCCTCACGGGACGCCCGACCGGTTGGGATGCGAGTGACGATGAAACCAGAAGACCCTTCCTGGAGAGGAAGGGTCTTCAGGATCCCTTATCTCGCAGGAGGACCTGCCCGGATTTGGCACCTTGCCGGCGTCGCCGCCGGTAGGTTGTCGGGCTTCACAGGGCCGGTCCCTCCACCACTCTTGATAAGACTCTTCAGTTGCCGATAACGGTAACGGCGAACGATGCCGTCGGTCAACCCCGTATCGGTCGACCGGTTGGCGGAATCGGGTAGACTGCCGTGGCCCGATCGCATCCCATGGCAATTCGGCTGCCGGCGGAACAGCGGATCGGCGCCCGCGGTGGCCTTAGCTCAATAGGCAGAGCATCGGAATGTGGATCCGAAGGTTATGGGTTCGAGACCCATAGGCCACCCCAACTCAGCCACGACCCGCGAACGGGATCTGCGCGACAGCGCTGTGGCTCTCCATCTTCAGCGTGGTCTGGAACGGCATCGCTGGATCCGCGGCGGCCTTCGTCGCCTTGGGCACCGGGAGCCTGTCGCTGCTGGGCTTCGGCATCGATGCCGTCATCGACTCGATCGCGTCCGTCGCGCTCATCTGGCGATTCGCCGTGGAGTCCGGCCAGCCCGCGCGGGCCGCGCGTGTCGAGCGGATCGCCGAGCGCGTCGTCGGCGTGGCCCTGATTCTCCTGGCCGTGTATCTCGCGGTTAGCTCGATCCGGGCACTCGCGACGCAGTCACACCCCGAGGCCTCGTTTGCGAGCGTCGTTCTCCTGGTTGCGTCCGTGATCGTTCTGCCTCCCCTCGCCCGCGCCAAGTACCTGGTGGCCCGGCGACTGGGCAGCGGCGCCCTGAGACTAGACAGCATCCTGACTGCGGTTGCGGCCTTGCTGGCGGGGATCAGCCTCGCGAGCCTCGCCGCGTCCAACGCGTTGGGGCTGTGGTGGGCCGACGCCATTGCCGCCATCGTCGTCGCGCTCATCCTCACCCGCGAAGGGCTTGCGAGTCTGCGAGCCGCGGAGCCCGGAGGCCACGCGCCCACCGGGCTGTAATGTCATCCGCGCGCCCGGCGCGATACCGTGGCAAGGAGCACACCGTCAGGCGGGAGGACCAGATGCCCGAACGCTCGAACGAGGAGATCGTCCGCCGCTATTGGCAGGCGCACGCGGCCCACGACCACAAGACGGTGAGTGAGCTGCGGCACCCCGACTGGCTGGCTGAGTGGCCGCAGTCGGGGGAACGCGTCCGGGGCGACGGGAACGACCGCGCGATCATGGACAACTACCCGGGCGGTGAACCGCACCTCGACGCGACTCATCGCATTGTCGGCGCCGAGGATCGCTGGGTGGTGACGCCGGCATACACGGTCCAGCGGGTGATTGGCAACGGCGACGCCTGGTGGGGCTCCGGGATCGGAAGGTACCCGGACGGTCGGATCTGGCACTTCGTCGCGATGGTCGAGCTCCGCGACGGCAAGATCTACCGCGAGACGGCCTACTTCGCCGAACCGTTCGATCCTCCGGCCTGGCGAGCGGCCTGGGTCGAGAAGATGGACTGAATGACGGTCCCGATCGACGACTTGCCGGTCCCCGAAGCCGTCCTCTTCGACCTCGACGGGACACTCGTCGACACGGTCTCGACCCGGATCGAGGCCTGGATCGAGGCCCTCGTCGAGGCGGGACATCCGACGACCCGCGACCAGCTCGCGCCGCTCATCGGGCTCGACGGGAAGCGCCTCGCCAGCGAGATCGCCGCGCTCGCGGGCCGGCCGATCGACGAGGATCGATCCGAGGAGATCGATCGACGGTCCGGCGAGATCTACGCGCGGCTCAACAGCTCGCCGCGCGCGCTTCCCGGCGTCCGGCGGCTCGTCGAGGCGATCGAGGAGCACGAGATCGCCTGGGCGATCGCGACCTCGAGTCGCAAAGAGCAGGTCGCCGCTTCCGTCGCGGCGCTTGGGCTGCCGTCGGAACCGACGATCGTCGACGCTAGCCACGTGAAGCACGCCAAGCCGGAACCGGATCTCCTGCTCCTGGCCGCGAAGGAGGTCGATGTCGAGCCAGCGCGCTGCTGGTACGTCGGCGACTCGACGTGGGACATGGTTTCGGCCGTGGCCGCGGGCATGATCGCGATCGGCGTGTACGCGGGGTCCGCGGTGGAGCCTGGCGTGCTCGAGGGTGCGGGCGCCGCCGCGGTGGTCCCGACGCTCAACGAGCTCGCCGACGCGTTCGGCCACGACGAATGACCCCGCGGTAACTGGCCAGACTTGCGCCGGGGGAACCGGCGCCGTCAGCCACGCATGACCTGACCGGCAACGGCGGCCAACACGACGACCACGATCGGCGGCATCGCGACCGAGGACCAGCAGCGCCGAGGCCGGCGACGGCGACGACGACGTCGGCGCCCGACTCGATCGCACCCGTCCAGATCGGCCGGTAGAGCGCCGCGGCCAGCAGGCCGACGACCGCGGCATTCGCCCCGACCAGCGCCCGCCGGAACGCGGCCGACTGCCGCAGCCGATCCCAGTACGGCAGGACGCCGAAGATGAGCAGGAACGACGGCAGGTAGATCGCGACGAGGGCGACTGTCGCACCGCTCCAGCCACCGAGCGGTGGCGCGGAGACGGCCCCGAGGTATGCGGCGAACGAGAAGAGCGGGCCGGGCACCGCTTGCGCCGCGCCGTACCCGGCGAGGAATCGGTCCTCGCTGACCCAGCCCGGATCGACGACGCCGGCGTCGAGCAACGGCAGCACTACGTGGCCGCCGCCGAACACGAGCGACCCGGTCCGGTAGAAGGTCTCGACCATCGCCACGCCCGTCCGATCCGGTCACGGCCCGGAGCAGCGGCAAGCCGACGAGCAGCACGAAGAACAGCCCCAGGGCAACGGCGCCGGCTCGCCGCCCGATCGGGCTCGGGGCGGCTGGGGCATCGGCATCCGCGGCCCCGTCGAGCGCCGGCGCCCGAAGTACGAGCCATCCGATCAATGCCCCGCCCGCAATGATCGCGAGCTGCGAGAACGGCGTCGTCACGAGGAGCGCGATAGCCATCCCGACCAGCGCCACCGCGCGTCGAGGCCAGTCGGGGGTCAGCGACCGGGCCAGCAGGTAGACGGCCTGGGCGACGACCGCCACCGCCGCGAGTTTCAGGCCGTGAAGCCAGCCGGCCGTCGAGAGGTCAGCCGACTCGCTGAATAGCCCGAAGAGCACCAGCGCGATCGCCGACGGCAGCGTGAACCCGAGCCACGAGACGATGCCGCCGAGCATCCCCGCCTGTCTCGCCCCGATCGCGATTCCGAGCTGGCTGCTCGCCGGCCCCGGCAGCGACTGGCATAGAGCCAACAAGTCGGCGAACCCCCGGTCATCGAACCAGCGGCGCCGCTCGACGTACTCCCGTCGGAAGTAGCCGATGTGGGCGATCGGGCCGCCGAATGACGTCAGGCCGAGCCGCAGCGCAGCGCTGAAGACGTCCGCGAGACTCGCCGCGTTCGGTCGGGGGCCGCTCACCCCGCGACCGTACACTGCGGGGCGTCCCGAGCGCCCGGCGGGGCCGAGCGCCCGGCGGGGCCGCGCGCCGGGCGGCCGTGCCCTCGCCGGGCCGGGCGGCCGTGCCCTCGCCGGGCCGGGCGGCCGTGCCCTCGCCGGGCCGGGCGGCCGTGCCCTCGCCGGGCCGGGCGGCCGTGCCCTCGCCGGGCCGCGCCCAGCCGACCCTCCGATTTCGAACGCCGCTGGAGCTCAGCCTTGTTCCGCTCGCTTGTCCGAATCCGGAATCCGATCTCGGATGATCGACTGGAACGGGAGTGACTTGGCGCGACGTTCGGAATCGGACTACCTGGCCTTGCCCGGCCTGCCGGGCGTCATCGGCCGGTCATCGACGTCGCCGACCCTTGGGCTCGCGCACCCGCGTTTCGAGGCGCCTACGATGCAGACGATGAGCCCGCCGACCGACCGACCGATCCTCGTCGTCGACGACGACGTCAAGATCGTGCGGCTCGTTCGGATGTACCTCGAGCGCGCCGGCCATCGAGTCGTCGAGGCGACCGACGGGCGGAGCGCGCTGGCCGCGATCGCCACGGAGGCGCCGGCCCTCGTCGTCCTCGACATCATGCTGCCCGAGATCGACGGGCTCGCGGTCCTGCGGGCCGTCCGGCGAACGGACCAGACGCCCGTGATCATCCTCTCGGCGCGAGGCCTGACGGACGACCGGATCACCGGGCTGGGTGCCGGGGCCGACGACTACCTTCCGAAACCGTTCTCCCCCGCCGAACTCGTCCTCCGGGTCCAGCGAATCCTGGAGCGGACGGCGTCAGGGCGGGGCGGCGGCGCGAGCGAGCGCGACCGCGAGCCGATCCGGCACGGTGACCTCGTCATCGATCGGGAGCGCCACGAGGTGCGGATCGCCGATCGCCTCGTGCCACTCACCTCGGTCGAGTTCCGGCTCCTCGTCGCGCTCCTCGACGAGGACGGCCGGGTACTGACGCGGGACCAGCTCCTCGACGCCGTCTACGGCCAGGACGAGGCCGAGGTTCTCGATCGGACGGTCGACGTCCATATCGGCCGGCTGCGGGACAAGCTCGGCGACGACGCGGACCGGCCGCGCTACGTCGCGACGGTGCGCGGCGTCGGGTATCGCGCCGCGCCGGTCGCCGGGGGCGGCGAGGGCCCCGTCGAGTGACGCCGCGACCCGGCGGAATCGCCGCCCGGATCGCGCTGGCGGCCCTCCTCGTCGCGGGCGTCGCGATCGCGATCCTGGCGATCGGCGTCATGGTCGTCGGCGGCCAGAGCTTCGCGGACCTCATGGCCGACCACGGCGAGAGCACTGAGTCCAGTCGGGCGATGTTCCAGGACAGCGTCGGCTGGGTGATCGTCGCGACGTCGATTTTCGCGGTCGTCGTTGCGATCGCCGTCGCCGGTGTGCTGGGCGCCATGCTGGCTCGCCCGCTCCGTGAGATCGGTGGCGCCGCCCGCCGGATCGCCGAGGGCGACTACGAGGCCCGGATTCCGCGCCAGGGCCCGGAAGAGATCGTCAGCCTGTCGGACTCGTTCAACCAAATGGCCGCCGCGCTCGAGGAACAGGAGCGGATGCGGCGCGAGTTCATCGCCAACGCGGCGCATGAGCTTCGAACGCCGCTGACGAACCTCCAGGGCTACCTCGAGGCGCTGCGCGACGGGGTCATCGAGCCGGAACGGGCGACGTTCGAGTCGCTGTGGGACGAGGCCGAGCGGCTCGTCCGCTTGTCACGGTCGCTTGACACGCTGGCGGCCGGCGATGCCGGCGCACCGGCCGCGCCCATCGAGCTCGACCTTGCGACGACGATCCGCGCGGCGGTCGACCTCGCCCGGCCGGCCATCCTCGCCGCAGGGCTGGACGTAAGCGTCGAGTTGCCGGACAGCCTGCCGGCCCGCGGCGACCCGGACCAGCTCGCCCAGGTCGTCGGCAATCTCCTGCAGAATGCGATCCGTTATACGCCTAGCGGCGGCCGCGTCTCGGTCCGCGCAGAGCGCCGGCCAGCCGACGTCCTCGTTTCTGTCGCCAATTCCGGCGACGGGATTCCGGCGGGCGACCTGCCGCATGTCTTCGAGCGGTTCTACCGGGTCGACAAATCGCGCGACCGGGCAAGCGGCGGCGCTGGGATCGGGCTGGCGATCGTCCGCCAGATCGTGGAGGCGGCTGGTGGCGCGGTCGGCGCGGAGTCGCGCGACGGGATGACCCGCTTCTGGTTCAGCCTGCCTGGCTGAGCGGGTCGCGCGCCGCAGAGGCCGCTAGGTCCGGCACGCGGACCAAGGCCCGGGGAGCTAGCCGCCGATCGAGAGCTGCCAGAAATCGCCAAGCGCCCGACCCTCGCGCTTGCCACCGAAGAGCAGCAGCCGCGACCCGTCGGGGTCGGCGAGGAATGCCGCGCCTGACCGGCCGCTCGGGCGATCGCCGAGGGCCTCGGCCGGCTGCCACATGAGCGTCGCAAGATCGAGCAGCCACAGGTCGCGAAGGGTTCCGCCGTCCTTCGCTCCTCCCCCGAAGACGTAGGCCGTCGCCCCAACCGAGGCCAGGGCATAGAGCTGCCGCGGCGGCGGTCCATCCGCATGGGATGTCCAGCCCTCGCTGACGCCCCGCGCCCAGAGGTCACCGATCGCCGGGGTGCCCGTCGTCTGACCCGCGTACAGCACGAATCGGCCATCTGGCGTCCACAGGCAGTCGTGCAGGCAGCGGATCGGCGCGATCGTTCCGTCGGGTGTCTCGTCCGTCCAACGACCCGCCCCAAAGTCATACGCCTGGGTGTCCGCGAAGCGGCCGCTGTCGGCGGTGAAGCCGTGGCTGATCCAGAGCCGGCCGTCCGGCCCGAGGGCAGCGCACGACCCGTAGCGAGCCGCCGGGACGGCGCCTTCGGTCGGCAACTCGCGCCACGTGTTCGCGTCCGGGTCGTAGGCCCACAGGTCGTCGAAGAAGTCGCTCCCCGCCTGACCCGACCAGATGACCAGCCCGACACCGTCTACCCAGGTCGCGGTGTGGCCGAAGCGAGCGGCCGGACCCTTCCCCGCCACGGCCTGGCGGGCCCACGTGTCCGACGCGAGGTCATAACGCCAGAGGTCGTCGTAGGCCTTCCCGCCGTCGCGCCCGCCGAACAACCAGCCGGTGCGGGCCCCGGGGTCGAGCGTCCACGTGTGATCCTCGCGGGAGGTCGGAGCGGGTCCGGCGGGTTCGATCGGTGCCCAGGCCAGTATTGCCTCCGCGGACGAGCTCGGGACGACCGCAGGCGACGCGGACGGCGCTGTCGACGGTGGCGCGATGGTCGGGCTCGGATTGGCGGACGGCCTCGCAGTAGCGGAGGGACTCCCGACACCCGTGCCGGCACACGCAGATACCGCGAGCACGACGACGGACAGTACGGGCCAAGGAGATCTCATCGGCCGGGAGATGATCCCATTGCTCCGTGACGGCCTGATGTCTGCGGGCTGTAGGAGCGCGCGAGAGGCGGGGTCGATCAGTCGCCCGGCGGACCGGTGTTGGGCGTCGTCTCGGCGGCCTGCTTGCAGTGGCCGGGCGGCCAGCAGCCACCGAATTTCGCATTGAACTTGTCCGCCTTGGCCTGGGACCAGCCGGGGTGCTTCTCGCCGACGACCTTCCAGCCGCCCGCCCACGGCGGCTTGCCCGCCGCCCGGATCGCGGTCCCGTCCACGGTCAGCACATCCACGTCGGTCTCACCGACATGGACTTCGCCGGTGATCGTCGCGGTCTTACCGGCGAACTTTGCGAGCGGGTTGGTGGCGCCCCAGAACCACGGGGGTCCCGCGTTGAGCTGGTAAGTCGTCCCGCCGGAGTTCAGCGAGAATGTCTGGCGCCCGTTGGCGTCTGTCGCCATGGCCACCGCGCCGTTCAGCGTGATCGCGACCTCCGGAGCCTTGTTGGCCCTATTGGCTTTGTCCGGCTTATCGGGCTTTCCGCCGCCGCCAGCGCCGGGACTTGCGCCCGGGTCGGCGCTCGGGTCCGCCGCGAGGACGGGGAGTGCCAGTGCGGCCACGACGATCAGCGCGACGATGGCGGCAGCGGGGCGCCATCCGCGGGATTCCGAGAACTGCGCTGATCCCAGCCGCACTGCACGACCTCGTTTCTGTCCCCCCAACCGGCAGCGTACGCCCGGGAATCGCGGCCGTCGAGACTGCTCTCGGGCTCACGGTGCAGCGGGGCAACGCGAATTGTTGGTCGTTCGCGACGTGAACGCCCGGTGTTACTATCCGAGCGACCCGAGCCGGCTCCTCGTACGGGGTCCGTCCACGACGTCACACGGCGGCTGGATGCAAGGACCCGCGATGCCCCGGTGGGGTGGAGGTTCGCACATGGCGACCGTTACGTTCGACCACGTCACCAAGAAATACGGTGACGTGACTCGCTGTCGACGACTTCAACCTCGAGATCGCGGACGGCGAGTTCATGGTCCTTGTCGGCCCATCGGGCTGCGGCAAGACGACCAACCTCCGGATGATCGCCGGGCTCGAGGAGATCAGCGAGGGCACGCTCCAGATCGGCGATCGCGTCGTCAATGACGTCCTCGCCGAAGGACCGTGACATCGCGATGGTCTTCCAGAGCTACGCGCTCTACCCGCACATGACCGTCCGCGACAACATGGCGTTCGGCCTGAAGCTGCGGAAGGTGCCCAAGGCCGAGATCGAGAAGCGGGTCGCCGACGCGGCCGGCATCCTGAGCCTCGAGCAGATACCTCGACCGCAAGCCCAAAGAGCTGTCCGGCGGCCAGCGCCAGCGCGTCGCGCTCGGACGGGCAATCGTCCGCGAGCCGGCCGTGTTCCTCATGGACGAGCCGCTTTCGAACCTCGACGCGAAGCTCCGCGTCCAGACCCGCGCCGAGATCGCCCGGATCCACCAGCGCCTCGGAACGACGATGGTCTACGTCACCCACGACCAGATCGAGGCGATGACGATGGGCACGCCGGATCGCGGTGATGAGCGAAGGCCTGCTCCAGCAGGTCGGCACGCCCCAGATCGCTGTACGACCATCCCGCCAACCGGTTCGTCGCGGGATTCATCGGCAGCCCGTCGATGAACTTCGTCGACGTCACGCTCGATGGCACCGGCTCCGACGCGAAGCTCACGGGCGCGAACAACTTCGTCGTCCCGTTGCCGCCTCGCCTGGCAGAGTCCGTGGCAGCCGGCGCCGGTCGCAAGATCATCGCGGGCTTCCGGCCGGAGCACCTCGAGCTCGGCGAGGGCGGCTCCGACACGGCCGCCTTTCCCGGGCAAGGCCGACGTCGTCGAGTACCTCGGCAACGAGGAGCTGCTCCACGTCACCGCCGCCGACCAGGACATCGTTGCGATCGTCGATTCGTCGCATCAAGTCAAGCCGGGCGACGACCTGAGGCTCCATCTGCCGCTCGCGAAGCTCCACCTGTTCGACGCGGAGTCGGGCTCTTCGCTCGTTCCGACCCGCGCCGCCGCAACCGCCGCCTGACGCGCGCTTCCAGCGGCATGACCGAGACCCGACGGGCCCGCCGCGCGCGGGCCCGGGTCGGCCGCCACGCTGACCTCACAGAGCGGGTCGTCGGATCGAGACGATCTACAAGGGCCGCTACCTGACCTTCCGAATCGATACCGTCGAGCGGGCCGACGGCTCGCGCGCCGAGCGGGAGGTCGTCGGTCACCCGGGCGCCGTGGCGATCCTCGCGATCGACGACGAGGAGCGGGTGCTCTCGTCCGCCAGTACCGTGCGCCGGCCGGCCGGGTCCTGCTCGAGATCCCGGCGGGAACCCTCGACATCGACCAGGACAGCGGCGCGGTCGAGGACCCGGACCTCGCCGCTCCGCCGCGAGCTCGAGGAGGAGACCGGCTACCGGGCCGGATCGCTGCGCCTCCTGACGAGCTTCTGGACCGCGCCCGGCTTCGCGACCGAGCTCATGCACCTGTACCTCGCGACGAATCTGCGCCCGGCCGACGCCGACCGCATCGGGCCGGACGAGGACGAGCGGCTCGAGCTGGAGCGGATCCCGGTGAGCGAGGCACTCGACGCCATCGAACGAGGCGAGATCGCCGACGCGAAGTCGATCCTCGCCCTGCTCTGGCTGGGTCGGCTGCGGCGCGGCGCTGGCGGGTGATCCGGACATTTCGACCGGGCGACGAGCCCGCGATCATGGCGGTCGTCGACGCGGCGCTTCCGGTCGATCGGCCGCCGGGCATGACCCGACTGGACATGGTCCACGCCGTCGACCGCATCGCCGGTGACCGGGAGGGCACGCTCGTCGCGGTCGAGGGCGACACGATCGTTGGCTACTGCACGCCGCGCCATGACGACCTCACTGTCCATCCCGACCATCGCCGTCGAGGCCACGGTCGGCGGCTCGTCGCGGCGGCGCTCGACCTTGAGCGATCGCGCGGGCTGTCGCATCTGGTCCTTTATGGACCGGCGGACAAGGCGGCCGGCGGCCGGGTTCATCAAGGCCCTCGGGTTCACCTACCAGTCGAGCATGTGGATGTTCGAGCTCGCCCCGGCCGTCGATGTGCCGGCCCCGGCCTTCCCGGAGGACGTCGTCGTCCGCACTTTCCGACCCGACTCGGACCTGGCGACCTTCGTCGAGCTGGCCAATGCCTCGTTCCACGACCACCCGACGCCGCTGAGTTCACAGAGCAGGCCGTCAAGCATGTCCATACGATGCCGGATTTCGACCCCGAGGGGATCCTCTTCGTCAGCCCGCGCGATGAGCCGGATCGTCCGATCGCCTGGACGAAGGTCGAGCACGAGCTGACCGAAGCTGGTATCCGACGTGGCTCGATTCCGTTCATCGGTGTGCTGCCGGAGTGGCGGGGTCGGGGCCTCGGGCGGGAGCTCCTGCGGTGGGGCATCGCGTACGTCCGGGCCGCTGGCGCGGGCACGATCGAGCTGAGTGTCGAGGCGGCGAATGACCGGGCCCTGGGCCTCTATCGCCGAACCGGCTTCACGCCGGAAGTGGAGTGGCCCCACTATGCCCTGCCGACTGGACTACCGCCGACGGGCGCTTGAACCTGCCTTACCCGGCACCCGGTCCGCTGGCCGGACCAAGCGGCTATCGGGGGACCCTTCATCGCCGGCTTTCTGGCCCTCGTTCGCTCATTCGTCCGCCGGCCGGACCAGGCGGCGATCGGCGCGCCCGATTTCGCCTCTTTCAGGCTCTCGTTCGCTCGTTGGTCCCCCAGCGGGACCAAGCGCATCCTCGGAGCGGCGGTGCGGCCTCGTCAGGCCTTCTCGGGGGCCGGCCCGAGTCTGGCGAGCGCGCCGCTGTACAGCTTCGACTCGGGGCTGAGCGCGACCGCCAGGCGCAGGTGCGTCCGGGCCTCCTTCGTCCGGCCGAGCTGCTTCAGGCTCTGGCCGAGCGCGAAGTGCGCGTAGTGGGCCGACGGGTCGACCTCGAGCAGCTGCGCGAACGTTTCGCGCGATCGCTCGTGCTGACCGGAGTTGTAGAAGGCCCGCCCGAGCGCCTCGAGGATCGAGCCTTTGCCCGGCTCCTGGCGTGCGCCCGCTCGAGGACGATCGCCGCGGCCTGGGCGTAGTGGCGCCTCTTCAGCAGCTCTTGCCCGCGCTGGAGTAGCTCGTAGGCCGACTCGCGGTCGGCGATCGGGTTCGTCCACGCCTGAATTCTGTCAGATGATCGCCGGGCACCGCGCCAGCCCGCGAACGTGACCTCAGCCGGACCCGTCGCGCCAGAGAGACAGGTCGACCGGCCGCAGCCGCGGCGACGCCGTGAGGCCGGGGATGCGGCCGCGCTTCGCGATCGGCCGCCCGTCGATCTCCTTGATGTCGCCGGTGAAGTCGATCGGCGTCGCGCCGCTGATGTACGACCCGACGGCGTACGAGTCGACCGGCGCGCCGGCGTCCTTGAAGTACTGGATCCGGTCAGGGTTGAGGCCGCCCGAGACGACGATCTTGACGTGGCCGATAGCCCTCCATGTCGAGCCGCGCCCGGATCTCGTGCACGAGGTCGGCCGTGACCCGGCCGCGCTCCGACGGCGTGTCGAGCCGGATGCCGAACAGCCGATCGCCGAGCGCGTGGGCGACCCGCAGCGCCTCCTCGGCCTCGTCCTTGAACGTGTCGACGAGGACGATCCGCGGCACCTCCGGCCCGAGGTCGCGATCGAACGCCATCGCGGCTTCGACCGTGTCGCCGAAGATCAGGACCAGCGAGTGGGGCATCGTGCCGGTCGGCGAGAGGCCGGCGAGCCGTGCGCCGGCCGGCGTCGACGCCCCGACGCAGCCGCCGACGATCGCCGCGTAGTCGAGGACATCGGTGATGTCGGGGTGGACGTGCCGGGCACCGAACGAGATCACCGGCGCCGGCGCTGGCGACCTCGACGCACTCCCGGGCCGCGGTCGCCCAGCCGGTCGACTGGGCGAGCATCCCGAGGATCGCGGTCTCGTACAGCCCGAACTGGCGGTAGCGGGCCCGGATCCGGAGGACGACCTCCTTCGGCGCGATCGCGTCGCCGTCGTCGAGTGACTTCGACCTGCGTCTCGGCCGGGTCGGCGTCGGCGAGGACGTGGCCGAGCAGGTTCTTCGCCTCGTCGATCCCGCACAGGATCGCGTTCTGCGCGGGCGAAGACCTCCATCGTGACGAGCGGGTCGAGACCCTCGCGCTCGAGGATGCTCGCCGCCCGGGCGAAGTAGACGTCGGCCGAGTCGCCGGACAGGATCTCGCGCGACGGTCGGGTCCGGACCATGCCCATCAGGCGTTGAGCCTCACGTTGTCGTCTCCTTCAGCGTGTCCCGGGTCGACCGGTGGATCCCCGATCGGCTCCGGCGGCCGTGGGTCGCCGAGTGTAGCGTACGGATCGGCCGTGCTCGACGGCTCGTCGGGCGAAACGGTGGCCGGGGCCGGATCCCCGACCAAGGCGAACGGCAGAGACTCCCCGCGACGCTCGTCCGCCGCCGGCGGTAGACCGCGACGGCACCGCCTGCCGAGCGCCAGCACGCCGACCCCCGCGAGCCCGCCGACGAGCGCCCTCGTCCGGCCGGCATCGGCAGCGCCCGTCATCAGCGCGGCCACGGAGTCGGCAGCCGCGTCCGCGCCCGCCGTGTCGCCGCCGGAGAAGGCGGCCTCCGCCGCAGTCGAGGTCGCGCCCGGATCCTCCCCGATCAGCCCGATCGAGGTCGATCACGTCGCGCTCGGCAGCGACGAGATCGGCTGCCGCGTCGAGGTCCGTCGCCGTCGCGAGCTGGTCGTAGCCAGCTCGCGAACGCTCCGGAGATCGTCCGTCGCCGCCCTCGTACGCCTCGCGCAGCGAGCTCGGCGGCACGACAGCGAGCTCAGCCGCGCGGGCAGCGATGTCGTCGCGAAGGGCGAGAATTGCTCGACGCCTCGGCGATCTCGGTCGTCGCCCGCCCGAACTGCCAGCGGCCCATCGGGTCGCGGACCGACGTAGCCGGGCAGCCAGCCCTCGCCGGCGTCGACCAGCGACGCGTACGCGCGCACGGGCCTCGCGCCGGGTGCTCGAGCAGCGCCTCTTGCTCGGTCGATGACGACCCAGCGCCGGAACAGTCTCCTCCGCGTCCGTCGGAGCCGCCTGCCTCCTCGAGGAGATCGAGGAAGCGGCGCCAGTCGTTCGCGATAGTCGACCGTCTCGGGCTCGCCCGCTCCGCGATAGGCGGTCCGATTGGCATTCGGCGGCGGCGAGCACCTCCCGCATCCCGTCCTCGCCGATCTCGTCCAGCAGCGCCCGGACGACCGTCCACGATGCGTCGTAGCCGTAGTGCTCCCGCTGGTCCGTCTCGTCGTCGTCGATCCGGCCGGGATGCGCCCACTCGTTCAGGTCGAGGGCCCCGTCGGACGTCGGCGACTGACCGTGCTCGGGTCGGAGCCCGCCGATCGAGACCTCGTCGAGGACCCGCGCGGCGTACTCGTCGGCGAAGCCCTCGTTGATCCAGCGGCCGACGAACAGAGGTTCGAGTTGAACCAGGCGTGCGATGCCTCGTGGATGATCGTCAGCTCGTCGAGATCCTCGCTGATCTCGATCCGGTCCTCGTCCGTGTAGAAGACGCCGGCGTAGCCCTCCAGCAGCGGCGTGTGGACCTCGGCGACCTCGATGTCGCCCTCGACCGGCCAGTCGAGCCCGATCTTCTCGACGAGGACCGGCAGCCCGACCTCGAGCAGGTCGCGGACCCGCGTCCGCCACTCGTCGTCCTCGGGCCAGGCCCGGATGACGAGGTTCTCGCCGCCCGGCGAGGTCGAGCCGGTCCCTGCGTCAGCGCGTCGCGGCGGTCGGCGACGATGACGGCGTACCACTCGTTCGAGTCCGTGATGCCGGCCGCGGTCGAGCGTCGTGACGCCGTCCTTGACAGTCTCGGCGACCGTCGAGCCGCTGGTCTCGACCTCGAATCCGGCCGGAATGACGATGCTGACGTCGCCGCGGTCGCCGAACGCCCATGCGTAGAACGTCGCGAACGCCGACCCGACCCGGATGTCGCTGTCGGACCGGGGCGCACCGCCAGGCAGGTCGAAGTCGACGCGGAACGCCGGTCGATCTGCTTGTACTGGAGGTCGCCCGGGAAGTTGACCTGGACGACGGTGAAGCCGTCGTCCGGCGGTGATCCTGGTGGTCAGGTGCTCGCGTCGCCCGCCGACGCCCGGATGTCGGTCGCCTCGGCGTGGACCGCGATCGCCGCCGACTCGATAGAAGTAGCGCGTCGTGCGAGTGCCGCTCGGGATCTGCGGACGAGGTTGGGCTTTGTTGTTCGTCGCCGTGACCGTCGACGGAAACGTGGACGAGGCCCTCGCTCGGGAACGAGCGTGTAGGTCGAGGTCGAGGCGAGCGAGAGGCCGTCGTCCGCGGCGAGCGCCGGTGAGGCACCGACCGGCCCGAGCAGGCGCCACCGCGACGAGGGCCACGACGGCGGCCGCGCGGAGGAGCGGGCCGCCCGGACGCGCCGAGTCGGGTCACGGCTTGCCGCGAACCGCCGGATCGAGCCATGGCTCGGCGCGAGGACCGCCGCGTCTTCAACCCGCGGATCCAGCTCACGAGGAGGCCGACGAAGACGAGGGCGGCCGAGCATCGCCGCGAGGATCGTCATGAGCCGGTTCCGGCCGAGGTCGTCCGCGCCGTCCCAGGCGACATGGGCAGCCGCGCTGGCCTCGACGGAGCCCCGCAGGTCGCCCGCCGCGAATTCGGCCGCGGCCGCCGCGCGAGGTCGGCCTCCGGCGTGGCGCCCCACAGCCCGACCTGCTCGACGATCCCGGGATCGCCAGGCGCGCGTCCGCGCGGCCTGGACGTAGGCGCCGATCGTCGTCAGCTCCGCGTCGGCCTCGGCGGCCGCCGCAGCGAACCCGCAGTCGCCCTCGAACGCGGCCTCGAGCGTTCGCGGGGCCGCTGAGTCCGGCGTCGGCCGCGCCGTCGCCGACGTCGTCGCGATCGTCGAGGGCTCCGTCGGCCGCGTCGAGGAGCTCCGTCGCCTGGTCGAACTGCCAGGCCCGCATCGCCTGCGGCACGATCGGCGGCAGCTGCCACTCGCCGGCGCGCGAGCCACGACTGCGTCGTACTGGCGGCGGGCGGCCGACCGTGCGTCGAGCAGGCTGGCTTCGCCCGTGGCGGACGACCCACGCCCGCCACAGGTCGTCGTACTTCTTGCCGGTCCGGTCCTCGAGCAGGTCGAGCAGCCCGCGCCAGTCGGGCGGTGCCGCGACCCTGCCTCGGCCGGGGCGGACATCGGAGCGGAGATCGGCGTCGGGGATTGTCGTCCGGGGCATCGTGGCCTCCGGCGAGCTGTCGAGCCCAGCCGGCTGGTAGGCGATCGACCCCGTCGCCGGGCCGCCTCCCAGACGCTCGCCAGGCCGCTGGGTCCGGCCCGCTCCGCGATGAGCCGGGCGAGCTCCGCCGACGCCGCGTAGCCGTAGTCCTCGGTCGCGCGTCTCGTTCGTCCCGAGCGGCCCCCAGGCGTTGAGCGGGATCTTCGCCGCCTGCGGCTCCGGCGTGAGCGGCTCGCCCGTGACGGGCTCCTCGATCGCGGCCGCAGCCTCGAGCGCGTACCACGAGGCGAAGCCCTCGTTCGCCCAGCGGTCCGCCAGCAGGCTGCCGTCGAACCAGGCGTGGGCGGCCTCGTGGAGGATGACGAACGGGTCGGCGTAGTAGGCGATCTCGATCCGGCCGCGCCGTCGGGTCGTAGCGCCCGGCGTAGCCCGCCGTCGGACTCGGCTGACGGCCTCGGCGACGACGAACGGCCGTTCCGCGACCCATGGCAGGCCGATCGCTCGGACAGGACCGGGATGCCGCTGCTCGAGCAGGCCGCCGACCCGCTCGCCCCAGGCCGGATCGTCCGGCCAGGCACGGATCGCTGACGTCGAGCGGCGCGGCCATCGACGATTGACGACGTGCGCGGTCGACTCGGCGAAGGCGCTCGGCCGGTCCGCGACGAAGTAGGCGAAGAACGTGAGCGGCTCCGCGAGCGGCCGGTCTTGTAGAGTCGATCCGGCCCGCCGCGTCGGTCGTCGGCTCGCCGACGCTGGCCGGTCGGGACCTCGATCGTGTAGCCCGGCGGGAATACGACGGTGACGCGTGCTGCCGGGCGTCGACTCGCTCGCGTATGCCCACGCCCCGAACGTCGACGAGGCTCGGCGCCGATGCGGGTCGTCCGCGTCGGCGCGCCGCCCGGGTCGGGATGTCGAAGGTCAGGGTCAACGTCCGCGAGGAGCCCGCCGGGAGGCGCTTGCCGAAGTCGATCCGGAGGAGCGTGTGGTCGGCCTTGGCGGACGGCGACCACGGACTCTGGGGCTGCCGATCCGGGCGGCGATCTTGAAGTTCGTCGTGTCCGGGCTGGACGGCGAGGAACGCCCGTCGAAGTAGTAGAGGCGGGTCTTCGTGTCCTTGAGGTGGTTGATCGCCGTGAGGGCGGACGTCACGTGGATCCGCTGGTTCAGCGGATCGACGTCGTAGGTCGCGTCGCTGTCGAGCGTCAGATCCGGGGCCGCGGCGCGCGCGGTCGGGGCCGCGGCCGGAGCGAGCGAGGCGGCGACCGCGGCGACGAGCGCCAGGAGGATCGCGAGCCGGCTCATCGGTCCGCCGGCTCCGAGCAGCTCCGGCATCCGGTCGGCATACCGGGCGATGAGCCGCTCGCCGCGGCTGGTCCGGCCGGACGTGTCCGGGATCGTGCCGCCGATCCAGATCCACGCCGCCGACTCCTCGAGGAGCCGGTCGCTGATCGCGAGCGCCCGCGCGAGCGCCAGGCCCAGCTCGTCCCGATCGAGCATCCGGATCGGCAGCTCCGTGGCGAGGATCGGGCGCTCGTCCTCGGCGAGCGAGAACTTCGCGAACGGGAACTCGTCGTTCCAGCGGAGGAGCCGCCGATATGACTTCCGGAACGCGTCACCGATCGGCGGCGCGAAGTGGACCCAGCAGATGAGCGCGAGTTCGGGGTCGAGGATGAGGGTGACGGGCAGGTCGAACCGCCGCCGGCCGTCGAGCCGGAGGTCCCACGACGTGACGCCCTCGCGATCCGATCGGGCCTCCGGTCAGGCCCGAGCTCGTCGAGCCAGCGCTCGATATCGGCCGGGCGCACCGGGGCGCCCTGGTCGGCTGATGGCATGCCGGGCAGTCTAGCCCGGACTGGCCGAACCGGGCCGTTGATCGTGCAGCGGCGCGCGCGACCGGGCGCGCGGCCGACGCGCGGTCGGGTGTCAGTCGCTTGGCGGCGGGCGAGCTCGCCGTCGCGCGGCCGGAGGCCTCGACGGCCTCGCCAACGACGATCGTGGCCTCGTCGGCGCCGGGTGGCGGGCTTCTGCCCGGCCGTTCGACACCTCCGGCACGAGCGAGTGCATTCTTCGCCCGGGCGCGTGGCCCGCTCGCCGGACGCCTCGACCGACGCCCCGTTCTTCACGATGCGACTCTTGAAATCGCTCGTGCGGACGCCGCCGGCGACCTTCACGTTCCGCCCGATCCGCGTCGCCGCGCGGGATGATCGCCCGCTTGCCGACAACGCGTGATGCCCGTGTTGAGGCGGCCGGGCTCCTGGCGGTTCGGCGTGTCGAAGTCCGGCCCGTCGCCGACGATCGCTCCCTGCCCGACGACGACCTCCTTGTCGAGGATCGCCCGGTCGACGACCGCGCCTGAGCGGATGACGCAGTCGAACATGACGATCGAATCGCGAACGACGGCGCCCGACGTCGACCCGGACGCCGGGCGACAGCACGGAGTTGACGACCGTGCCGTTGATCATGCAGCCGTGGCTGATCATGCTCCGGTGGACCTGGGCCGTCGGGCCGACCTTGGCCGGGCGCGCGCTCCTCGGACCGGGTGTGGATGACCCAGTCCTTCTCGTACAGGTCGAGGTCGGCCTGGTCCTCGAGGAGGGCGAGGTTCGCCTCCCAGTACGACTGGATCGTGCCGACGTCCTGCCAGTAGCCCTCGAAGCGGTAGCCGTAGACGCGGGCGCCGGCCGTCGAGCATCGCCGGGATGACGTGGCGGCCGAAGTCGATCGCGGTCCTCGCCGAGCCAGCGACGGAGGGCCTTCTTCGAGAACACGTAGACGCCCATCGACGCGAGGTCGCTCTTGGGCTGCTTCGGCTTCTCCTGCCAGTCGATGACCCGGTCGGCATCGTCGAGGGCGAGGACGCCCATCCGGGTGGCGTCGGCGAGCGGGACGTGGCGGACGGCGATCGTCACGTCGGCACGGTGGCGGCGGTGGGCCGCGATGAACGGCTGGTAGTCCATCTTGTAGATGTGGTCGCCGGCCAGGACGAGAATCGTGTCGGCATCCGTCGTGCTCGATGACGTTGAAGTTCTGGAGGACCGCGTCGGCCGTTCCGCGGTACCACTCCGCCACGCGGCCGCGGGCGATGTACGGCTGGAGCATCTTGACGCCGCCGCGGTTGCGGTCGAGGTCCCACGGCCGCCCGAGCCCGATGTGGTCGTTCAGGGAGCGCGGGTTGTACTGGGTCAGGACGACGACGTTGTCGACGTCGGAGTTGACGCAGTTCGACAAGGTGAAGTCGATGATCCGGTACTTGCCGCCGAACGGGACGGCCGGCTTGGCGCGGACGCCCGAGAGGATCGACAGGCGCTCACCCTCACCGCCGGCGAGGATCACGGCCATCGTCCGTTTCATGCGTCTAGGCTAGCACGGGCTCGATCAACGGCCGTTCAACGAGTTGAATTTCGAGTTGGGGTCCGGGAACCGCCGCGCCGACGACGTCCTAGACGAAGAGGCGCGGGTTCCTGAACGAGCCCTTGTACTCGACCATCCAGTGGAGATGGCAGCCCGTCGAGCGGCCGGTGTTGCCCTCGTAGCCGATCACCTGGCCGGCCTTGACCGCGGCTCCCGACGCGGATCCCGTTCGGGGCCAGTCGGCTTCATGTGGGCGTACCACGTCTGCAGGTCCTGGGAGTGGGCGATGATGACGATCCAGGCCGGGTCGCCGCCGTCCGCGTAGTTCCAGCCGACGTAGCCGATCCGGCCGTCGCCGGCCGCCTTGATCGGTGCGCCGCAGCCGCTTCCGCGCGACGATGTCGATGCCGTTGTGGAAGTGGGCACAGCCGTTGCCCGGCCCGTAGCCCGGGTACGAGCTGCAGCCGAACTCGCCCGTCACGTTGCCGGCCATCGGCCACTTCAGCGTGCCGTTGTATGCGGACGGGATGTTTCCGAGCCTGTACTGCTGCTTGACGAGGTTCGTCGATCTGCGCCGAGAGGGACGCCTGCGCCGCGGCCGTCGTCTTGATGGCTCGCGCGAGGTCCTTCTTGTTCTTCACGAGCTGGGCGTAGGCGGCCTTCTGGATCGCCAGTGCCTTGGCCGTCGCGATCTCGAGCTCCTTGAGCCGGGCCTGCGCTGCCTTGAGCTCGACGAGCTGCTTGTCGAGCTCCTCCTTCTGCTTCGCCGTCTCGATCCGGAGGTCGTCGGTCTGGGTCCGCGTCGTTTCCACGGTGGAGTGGATGGCCGCGAGCTCTTCCTGGTCCTTGACGATCTGCTCGGCAAGGGACCTTGTCCTGCTCGGCGAAGTCGTTGATGTAGCCGACCTCGGCGATGACGTCGGTGAACGAGCCGCCCGACAGGAACGTCTCGAGCATCGAGGTCCGGTCGGTGTCGTAGGCAGTCCGGATGCGCTCGGCGAGGAGCGGCCTTGCGTGGTGCCGAGCTCGGAGCGCTTGTGGCTCTCCTGCTTCACGAGATTGGCGAGCTGGTTGTCGAGCAGCTGGAGCCTGGCGACGAGCGCGAAGTATTGCTTCTTCACGACCTCGATCTGGACGACCATCACGTTGATCGAGTTGCGGACCGCGTTGAGGTCCGCGTTGATCTTCGAGAGTTCCTGCTTCGTCGTCGGTGATCTGCCGGCTCATGTCCGACTGCATGGCGGTGATCTGGGCGACCGCGGCCTTCTGGTCGGCGATCTGCTTGGCCAGTGCCGCCTGCTTCGCCTTGGCGTCGGAGAGCTCGTCCGCGTGGACCGGGGCGACGCGGTTCGTGGCCGGGGCGCCGAGCACGCCGAACAGCATCGGGACGAGGAGAAGGAAGGAGAACCGACGGAAGCGTCGCGTGTGGGGCCGGGCGCGTGACGACGACCAGCCATCGAGAGGCGTGGTGCGGCGCATCAAGTGGGCGTCGTCATCGTGCGAGCAAACTCCGTTTTGTCGCGCATTCGATGGGGCGCGGCTGGCGGTTGAGCCCGCCGGTGAGTTTCGCCGCCCCGAAATGGGCACCCCTCAGGACGACGCCGGCTTATCGGGATCATACCTTGGGGTGTCCACCCTATGTCAGCGGCATGACATCGGGGACCCGTACGATGGTCCCACTAGTGCCCTCGGCTCCAACGGACCGAACCTGTCGCACGCTCACCGGCCGATCGGCCCGGCGCCGGGTCCGCGCTCAGCCCTGCCCGCCCAATCTGGCCAAATATGCGCCCCAAGAATGTTAGGCCAGGTGTCGGCCCTGCCTACGGGTCCCAGCAGCGCCGCAATTCGCCGTGAGCGGCTAATTCCATCCCGCATGGGCGCGCAATCGGCCCCGGAGCGCCGAGCTAACTGGCCTAACAGTCCCCTGGTAAAAAATTTGGACAGGTAGTGGGCCGAAGGCGCGGGGCGCGGGGCGCAGGGCGGTGGCGGCCCCGAGCGTCCTTACGGCCGAACCAGGATCCCCCAGACCGCTCCGAAGATCAGGAACGGCCCGTACGGCACGTACGTCTTCATCGTCACCCGCCGCGCGCCACGATCAGGACGACCAGCACGATGCCAGCCGCGAAGAGACCCGAGACGAGGCCCGTGAACGCCCGGATCGCGCCGCTCATCAACCCGACGCCGACGAGCATCTTCACGTCGCCCATCCCGAACGCCCCCGCCCCGAACGGGATGGACAGCAGGTACAGGACGAGCGGAACGAGCGTCGCGATCGCGATCGCCGGCAACACGTCCGCGCCGACCAGCGGGTTCCGGCCGCTGAGCGCGTAGATCGAGCGCGATCGGGATGACCGGCAGGGTCAGCACGTCGGGCAAGAGCCGCTGGTCGAGGTCGGTCGCCATCCCGACGACGAGCGTCGCGAACCAGGCACCGAACAGCGCGAGCGCCAGCGGATCGTCCGCGAACCGCATCGGGAGGACCGCGAAGGCGAACGCCCCGAAGGCGGCGCAGACGGCGGTCCGCCAGCCGATCGGCCGGCCCGCGGGCACCTCCTCGTCGTGCTCCGGCCAGCGCGTCGCGAGCCGGTCGGCCAGGACCCCGAAGATCGCGCCGACGGCCGCGAACCCGAGCCCGAGTGGCGTCATCGGCGGCCCGCCGCGGCGGCGGCTACGCCCCTACGCCTCTCGCGCGCCGGCGAGGGCGAGCTCGACGAGCGTCGCGTGGGTCACGCCCGTTGCGCCTCGCGCGGCGAACGGCAGTCGCCTTGCGGAAGTAGCCCGTGCCGCCGATGTCGAGATGGGCCCACGGCACCGTCGCGGAACTCGCGCAGGAAGAGGCCGCTCTTCACGAGCGAGCCCTCGGCCGAGCCCGAGTTCTGGAGATCGCCGTACCAGCTCTCCATGTCCGGCACGTAGTCGTCGACGAGCGGGATCTGCCAGTAGCGCTCGGCGGCCTTGCCGGCGGCCGCCGACGACCTGGTCGTACCAGTCCTGGGGCGTCCCAAAGGCGCCGGTGATGAGGTGACCGAACGCCCGCGACACCGCGCCGGTCAGCGTCGCGACGTCGACGATGTGGGTGGCCCCGAGCTGCTCCGCGTACGTCATCGCGTCGCCGAGGATCAGCCGGCCTTCGGCGTCGGTGTTGGTGATGTCGACCCACTTGCCGTTCAGGGCCTTGACGACGTCGCCGGGCCGGGTCGAGTGGCGAGCCGGGCATGTTCTCGACCGCGGCCGCGACCGCGAGGAGCGGCGTCCCCGGTGCGAGGCGAGCGACCGTGCCGATGGCCGCGATCACGGTGCACGCACCGATCTTGTCCATCTTCATCTCTTCCATCCGCTCGGATGGCTTGATGCTGATGCCGCCGGAGTCGAAGCAGACGCCCTTGCCGACGATCGCGAGATGGCGCCCGAGCGCATCCTTCTCGCCTTCCCCGCCAGAACGCATGACGATCATCCGGGGCGGGTTGTCGCTGCCCTGGCCGACCGCGAGGAACATCCCCATGCCGAGCTCCCGGGCGCGATCGGGCTCGATGACGTCGATCCACAGGCCGTGCTTCTCGGCGACGGCCCGCGCCTCGTCGGCGAGGACCGCCGGGCTGACGTCGTTGGCCGACCGATTCGAGAGGGAGCGTGCGAGGTTCGCGCCCTCGCCGATGACGATGCCGCGCTCGGCGGCTCGCTTCGCTGACGCCGTGTCCCCGCCCGGCGCGATGAGGATCAGCTCGTCGAGTTCCGGGCGGAGCGGTCGCGACGTCGTCGCGGTAGAGGCGACTTGGGGTCGAAGCCGCCCTCGACGACACCGCGGGCGACTAGCTCCGCAGCCGCGTCGAGCGCCCCCGTCGATGAGGTCGGCGAGCGGGCTCAGCCAGACCGCGAGCGTCTTCGCCTGGCGGCCGCCGAGGCGATGCTGAATGGCGGCACCGACGTGCAGCACCGTCTCCCGATCGAGCTCCGTCCGCATCGCCGGCGCTTAGCGTCAGCACGCGGCCGGCCGCAGCTCGCCCGAGGCCGCGATCGATGAGGTGTAGCGCTTTGCCCGAGCTCGCCGAACGCGGCGAGGGCGCGCAGCTCGCCGCCGGTCCGCCGATCGAGCTCGTCCAAGGGGCCCTCGAACGCGGGCTCCCCGACGATCGGGATGGCGAGGACGTCGGCCTTGACGTCCCACGGCTGGTCGGTAACGACACGCAGCTGCACGGGGCAACATCCTCCCGAGGGGCATGTGGGCGCCGCCCGGGCGCCGTCGTTGGATTTGCGGGGAGTGTACTTCGGTCAGGGGGCGGCGGGCGCCTCGTCGGGCAGGCCGCCGCAGCAGGAGCGCCGCATCGAGTTCGCCGCGCGCCTCCTCGATGCCGATGACGGCCTGGTTGAGCCCGCCCCGCCCGATCTCGGCCAGGATGATGACCAGGCCCTTGGTGTCGGCCGGGAGGCGTTCGCGCGCCGCCGCCTCGGCGTCGTACGCCGCCCTGACATCGGAGGTCACCACCCCGCCCGAATCGAGGATCGCCTGGTAGAGGTGCCGGAGCGCGGCGTCGTATTCGGCATTCAGGTCGAGCCACACGCCGAGTTTCGTCACGTCGACCGTCGGCGCCAGGCTGTCGCGCAGGTTCCGCGCGTCGAAGATCATCCGATCCGACTCCGCGAGCCGCTCGAGGGCCTCCGCGTATTTGCCGGTCCGTCCAAGCGACGCGGCATCGGCTGTCACCAGATCGTGTTCGGTCAGGAGGACGGTGATTCGTGTCGCGGCGACCGACCCGACCGCCAATCGCGACCACGCCGCCGAGAGCCCGTCGGTCGACGAAAGAGCCAGCAACGCGCGGGCATGCCGAGCTCGCATTTCGGCCGACAGTCTCAGCTCTTCGCCCGGCCCGATGCCCGGCAGCCCCTGGAGCTGACCGCGCAGCTCGTCCGCTTGCCGCTGGATCGAGGAGGCGAGGCCCTCGCCATCGGCGACGGTGGTCGTGAGGGTATCGACGTCGCGGTTGACGAGCGCCGTGAGCGCTGTGCGGCCCATGTCGCTCAGTTGGCGGACGTCGCCGGCGAGCTCGGCAAGGCTCGCCTCGGCGGCAGACAGACCGGGCTCGATCGCCTGATCGCCGACGAACGTCAGCTCGGCACGGGACGGTGTCCCGGGGAGGTGCGCCATTGCGCCGACGATGCCGGCGGCCCCGAGCGACACCAGTACAGCAATCGCGACCCATATGGCAGCGAGGGCGACGCGGCGGACCTGCCCCTTCATCGCCCGGCATCGTAGCATCGGCTCATGGCCCAGCCCCGAGAGCCCTCGGCGATCACGCGGCGGCTCATCGCCGAGATGCCGAAGACCGAGCTCCATCTCCATCTCGACGGATCGCTCCGCGTCGAGACGGCCATCGTGCTCGCCCGGACGCGGGGCGTCGACGCGCCGACGACCGTCGAGGAGATGCGGGCGGCGCTCGTGGCCCCGGAACGCTGCCGCGACCAGGCCGAGCTGCTCCGTGCATTCGACCTGCCGATCGCGCTCATGCAGGACGCCGACGCACTCGAACGGATCGCCGATGAGCTCGTCGAGTCGAAGGCCGCCGAGAACGTCCGTTACGTCGAGATCCGCTGGGGGCCGCTCCTCCACGTCGCGCGCGGACTCTCACTCGCGGACGGGATCAAGGCGGTGTGTCGCGGCGCGCAGGGCGCGGGCGCGCGCACCGGCACGAAGGTCCGCCTCATCGCGACGGCGATTCGGTCGCACGAGCCCGTCGGCCAACGTGACCCTCGCCGAAACCGCGGCCGCTTCCGCGATCAGGGCCTGACCGGCTGGGACCTCGCGGGCCCGGAGGAGGCGTTCCCCGATCCGCGCCTCCATGCGGACGCATTCGCGGCCGCCCGCGCCGGCGGGCTGCGGATCACGCTCCACGCCGGGGAGTGGGGCGGCGCGGCGCAGGTCCGGCGGGCCATCGAGCTGGAGCCGGAGCGGATTGCCCACGGCCCGGGCGCGGCCGACGATCCGGAACTGTGTCGGGAGCTGATCTCGCGGCACATCGCGCTCGACCTCTGCCCGACCTCGAATGTCCAGGCGGGAATCGTGCCGTCGCTCGAAGACCATCCTCTGGCCCGCCTGCACCGTGCCGGCGTTCGCGTGACGCTCTCGACCGATGACGCGACCGTCTCCGACATCACCCTGACCGACGAATACGTCCGGGCAATCGAACGGATCGGGCTGACCCTGCCGGAGCTCTGGGCCATCGATCGGCGTGGCCTGGACGTCGCCTTCGCCGACGAGCCGACGCTAGGCCCGCTCCGCCAGGAATTCGACGCATGGGCTGCCGGAGTTCCGGAGCTCGCGGCCGGCTGATCGTCCGAAATCGAACGCCGCCGCAACTCACTCCCGTCGCGTCCGGCCGTCCATTCCGGAAGCCGGATTCGGAGGATCGGACGGAACGAAGATGATTTGGCGCGGCGTGCGATGTCGGAGGACTTCCGCGGTGCTAGTCGCTGGCCTCGCCCCGGAGCCAGTCGACATTTGGTTCCCAACTGTCGACCACAGCGCCATGACCGCCCGCGCGCGCACGCCGCTCCATGTCGCGGAACAGGGCGCGCTGGTCGGCGGGATCGGCGTCGCGGCGAATGCGATCGATGCGCGGCAGGAGTCCCTCGATCGGCAGCGGCTCGCGCTCGAGGTCGTGGCGGAGCCACTTGTTGAACGGTCGGACGCGGGCCTCTAGCGCGAATGCCGTCGTCAACAACGGCGGAATGGTCTCGGCTGCGTCGAGCCGGCCTTCGAGCGATCGGCCGGCCTCGAGATTCCTGAGCGACCGGAGGAGCGTGTTGATGTAGTCATCGAGCAATTCCCCGGCGATCGTCTTCGCCTCGTCGGGCGTCAGGCGGCGCTTCCGCTCGACGATCCGCTCGATCGCACCGTCCAGCCTGTCGATCTCGACCTTCGCAAAGAGAAACGCCGGCCGGTTCCAGGCATCGCGGCCACCGGGCAGCGCATACGTCTCGAACGAATCCAGCGTCAGCGCGACCATCTCGACGGCCGACCCGTAGACGAAGGGCCACCGATCGTCGGGCTCGCCGGTGACGACGAAGACATCGAAGTCCGATCGGTCGGTGACGAACACCCCGGCGCCACGGGAGCCCGACAGGACGACGCCGACGACGTTCTCGTCGGTGGCCGCCGACTCAAGAAACGCTCGATACGCTCGCTCGATCTCGTCGATGCCTAGACTCCCGATCATGGACCCGGACCCCGCCGACGATACCCCTCTCGTGCGGCCCGCGACCGCCGCCGAGCGCGACGACGTGGCCGCGATGCACGCCTCGAACCGGGCGGCCTGGGATGAAGCGTCGGAGCGCTACGAGCGCTGGCTGCCGGAAGCAATCGAGCTGATCAAGAGCGGCGGAACCAACCTCCTGCCACCGGAGCTCGAGGCGATCGGCGACCTCCACGGCCGCTGCCCGCGCGCGATCCATCTCCAGTGCGCGGGCGGCCGCGACACGCTGTCGCTCTGGAATCTCGGGGCCGACGAGGTCGTCGGGGTCGACTTCAGCCCGCGGATGCTCGCGCTCGCGGAGCGCCTGTCGTCCGCGGTCGGCGCGCCGGCGCGCTGGATCCAAGCCGACGTGCTCGACACGCCCCACGAGCTCGATGGCACGGCCGAACTCCTCTACACCGGTCGCGGGTCGCTCGTCTGGCTCCAGGACCTCGATGCCTGGGCCGCGGTTCTGCACCGGTTGCTCGCCCCGACCGGCCGGCTCGTCCTGTTCGAAGGCCACCCGATCGAGTGGCTGTTCGACGTCGACGAGGACGGCCACTGGATCGCCACCGATTACGACTACTTCGCGGGCCCCGAGGCCTCGAAGGGCTGGGCGCCCGAGTACATCGACCGCCTCTCGATCCCGGAGCCGGACCAGGCCTGGAAGTTCGCCCGCTCGTGGACGCTGGGCGAGGTCCTGACGGCGCTCGTCGGCGCCGGCCTCCGTCTCGAGCGGATCGCCGAACACCCGACCGACTGGTGGGGCGGCCACGACGACATCCGGCCCGAGGAGCGCGGCCGGATCCCGCTGTCGTATTCGGTGGTCGCCCGGCGCGCCTAGGCGACCGGGCCTCCGCCCCAGGCGATCCCGGCCATCGAGCCGTTCTTGACGAACTCGCGAACCTCTTCGTCGTTCAGCGGCTTTCCACTATTGGAAGAACGGACCCGGGCGTCACATAGGGTGCAGAGATACGACGACGCTCCGCCGTCCATTGGGATCACGTGGCGATCCGAGTAAAAGACACTGCCGGTGGCCGTTTCTTCACCGCAGCCGGCACAGGGTTCCCTAGCCATGCGATGCGCCTCGATGCGAGATCCGGCATCAAGCCTCGGCAGTTGATCTCGTTATGTCAACGATGGGGAGGCGTTCCAGCGCCGCGGCGAGCTCGACCGAGTTCGACTCAACCTCGGCCGGGCGCCCGCCGGATTTGTGAAGGGTCTTGACTCTGTCCCAAGGGCAGGCCGTAGCGTAGGCGCGAAGGGCCAGCGGTGGCCTCGGAGGGCAAGCATGGTGAATGTGGGCAGGGTGGCCTACGCAACCGAGACGACAGAGTCGCCGGACCGATGGCTCAGCATCGGCGAGTTCGCGCGGCGATCCCGCCTGTCGGTGAAGGCCTTACGCCTCTACGACCGGCGTGGGTTGCTCGTCCCAGCGGTGATCGACGAGACGAACGGGTACCGGCGCTATCGCGAGACGCAGTTGGCCAGGGCCCGGCTGATCGCGATGCTGCGACGACTCGACATGCCATTGGCCCAGGTCGCCGCGGTGATCGCCGCGCCGGAATCGGAAGGCGGCGAACTGGTTGCATCGTATTGGGCGGCGATCGAACGCCGTATCGCGGGGCAGCGGGAGCTCGCGACGCATCTCCAGATCAGGCTCACGGGAGCGGAAGGGAGTTATGACATGTTCGACGTCCAGCAGCGCGACGTTGCCGAGCAGTTGCTGTTGACAGAGCAGCGGCACGTCCGAGTGCCGGACCTGCCGACGTGGATGGGTGCGGCGTTCGGGCGCCTCCATGCGTCGGCCGACCGCTTTGGCGGCGTCGCGGGGCCCTCCCTCGCGATCTTCCACGGCGAGGTCAACGAAGACAGCGACGGACCGGTGGAGGTATGCGTGCCGATCGATCCCGCCCGGGAAACCGGCAAGGAAGTCGCGTCCCGGATCGAGCCGGCCCATCGGGAGGCATTTGTTCGTATCAAGAAGGCGATGGTCGAGTACCCGCAGATCCTGACGGCGTACGACGCAGTCGAGCGCTGGGTCAGCGCCAACGAAATCGCCATCACCGGCGCTCCCCGCGAGGTCTACTTCACCGACTTCATGGCCGCCGGACCCAACGATGAGGTCTGTGACATCGCGTTCCCGATCAGCTGACCAGGCGCAGGAAGCTGCGGGCTCACTTCGAAAGGCGCTCCAGCGCAGCCGCTAGCTCGTCCGCGTTTGTCGCGACCTCAGTCGGGCGCTCGTCCGGGGGGAGGGCCTCGAGCTCCGCTGCGGTCGAGACACCCGTCATCATCAGGACGCTCCGGGCGCCTACGGCGCGTGCAGCCGCGATGTCGGTGGCCAGCCCATCGCCGATCATCACCGCCTCGTGCGCGTCCCGCCCAACGGCCCTCGCCGCCTCCTCGAGGAGATACGGCTCCGGCTTGCCGATCGAGACCGGCGTCACGCCGGTGGTCGCCTCGATCGCGGCGACGATACTGCCTGCTCCGGGCCTGAGGCCGCGCTCGGTGGGATAGATCGGGTCGCAATTCGTGGCGATGAAGCGAGCCCCCGCCCGGATGCAGTCCGCGGCGACGGCGAGGCGCATGTATGTCAGCTGCGGGTCGAGCCCGACCACCACCGCGTCGGGCGCTCCGGCCGCCGCCCACGAATCGATGCCATCGCGACTCACGAGCGTCGCCGCGTGAGCGGCCGTCGTCACCTCGAAGCCGGCGTCACGGAGTTCTCGTTCGAGGCCACCTGCGCCCAGCGCGAGGACCCGGTGGACGTCCGGTTCGTGGTCGGCGAGGTAGAGCACCGTCGCGCGGGGTGACGAGACCACCCGGTCCGCGTCGACCGGGCAGCCCATGTCCGTGAGGCGCGTGACGTACTCGGTGCGATACCACATCGAGTTGTTCGTCACGTAGACGATGTCGTCGCCGAGCGCCGCCCGCGCCGCGAGGACCACGGCCACTCCCGGCACCGGATCCGCGCCGCGGTAGACGACGCCGTCGAGGTCGACGAGCAGGAGAAGGCCGGTCGGTTCGGTAGCCATCGGGACCGCATCGTAGCCGGGCCGCGGTCTTGGGGCCGCGTTTGGAACGCTGGGCGTTCAGAGGTGGGCCGAAAGGGAGTGAGAGCGGCCATGAGAATCTGAACGCGGGCGGCCGGCGCGGGTGCGGTGAACACCGAGCGGGCTTTCGAGCAGCGGGATCCCTACGATCGCGCCCTCCTCGTCCTGCACCCCACACCGCCCGCTTGATGACAAGCTCTCGGTGACCATGATTGACCGCTCGTGGCGGTGCCGGCAGGCAACATCTTGACGACCTATCGCCGCCGGAGTACAAGGGCTTTCAGTCCTGACGCGCGCCGGGGGATAGGGAGGGCATCATGCGGCGCACGCAAATCGCTAAGCTCAAGACACTGGCGGCGCTCGTCGTCCTGACGGCGGCGCTTACGACTGCGCTCCTTGCGGCAGGCTCGGCGTCAGCCGATTCGGGCGCCAGGTGTCACGGACAGCTGGCGACGATTGTCGGCTCGGACGGCGCTGATGGGCTCACCGGCACGGCGGGTAATGACGTGGTCGTGCTCGGCGCGGGCGACGACTTCTTCGACGGACTCGGCGGAAACGACGTCGTCTGCGGTGGCGACGGCAACGATTTCCTCGTCGGGGGCGCGGGCGACGACCTCCTCGACGGTGGGACAGGCAACGACCAACTGCGGGGCGACGTGTTCTCGGCGACCGGCGACGCGACCGGAGACGGCGGGAACGACACGCTCTTCTGCGGCGACGGCAACGACGACCGGGGAGGCGGCGACAACTTTGCACCGAATGGCAACGCCGCCGGGACCGGCGGAGACGACATCATCATCGGCTGCGAGAGGACGACCTCAGACAACCTGGCGGGCGGCCTGGCCTCCGGTGACGGCGGAAACGACTTGATCCAAGGCTGCCGCGGCTGCATTGGCGACAACATGTCGTTCAGCGGCCAAACATCCGGCACTGGCGGGAACGACACGATCACGGCCACCCCGCTCCCCGACTCAGTCGTGTTCGGAGACAACCTCAACGCCGGCGGCGGCGGCAACGACGACATCTCCACCCTAAGTGGTAAGGACATCATCGACGGAGGGCCGGGCACCGATCGCTGCGACGGCGGGAACGGCAAGGACACGGCCTCGAACTGCGAGACGCTGATCGACATCCCCTAGAAGGGAGCATTCGTCGGCCCGCCGAACGAGAGTTTTGACGGCGGCTCCAAACGCGCCATGGGCGCATCGCGAGAGCGCTGATGTCGCGGGCTCGCGGCGTTCAGTTCTCGTGACCGCCTGCGTTCCGATCGAGCTGTCCCTTGACAAGGGAGCCGCGCGGCACAGCGGGTACGATCCCCAGGTGACCCGACCCGTCTCCCGCCGCAACCCGCTCGAGGGCGTGACCCAGCTCCTCGTCGACGGCACGAACCTGCTCCACGCGATGACGCGCGGGCCGGACCGCCAGCCGCCTGCCGCGCTCATCGGCCGCCTTCGAGGTGCCATCCCGCCCGAGACGAAGATCACGATCGTGTTCGACGGCCCGCCGGAGCGGAGCATCCGCGGCGAGCGGATCGCGGGCGGCCTCACCGTCCAGTACGGCGGCCGCTACTCCGCCGACACGATCCTCGTGACCCTCGTCGAGGACGCGGCGATGATCGTCGGGCGAGGCGAACGCGACCGACAAGATCCTCGTCGTCACCGACGACCGGGACCTCAAGTTCGCCCTCCGCAAGCGCGGGGCCCGAACGACCGGTTCGGCCTGGCTCATCGGCCGTCTCGACCGACCGAGACTCGCGAGCCCGAGCGCCGGCAACTCCCGCCCGCCGGCCCCGCCGCGGATCCCGCAGCCGCAGCCAGGCGAGGAAACGGAGGAGATGACCGAACGGCGGTGGAACCCGGGCCGCGGCGCCACCACGAAGAAGGGCAACCCCCGGCGCCAGCCGCGCAGCGCACGCCCACGAGGCTAACCCCCGGCGCCAACCGTGCAGCGCACGGCCCCGAGGCTAAGCACCGCTAGAATGCGCCCGTGACGATCATCGACCAGATCGAGAAGCTCTGGACCGACTTCCTCGGCTTTCTTTCGACGATCATCATCCCCGACTGGGCCGGCCTGATCGCCCTCCTGCCCCTGTTCGTCCTGATCGGCATTGTCGGGCCGATCCTGTCGATCATGCTGCTGGCCTGGCTCGGCTACGGCGCCACCAAGCCGCGGACCAAGGTCAATTACGTGGAAGGGGTCCGGACGGCGCCGCTGAACCACCTCGGCGAGCCGATCTTTCCGGCCGGCGAGCCCTACTGCCCGCTCGATGGCTTCGTCTACCCCTTCGGGACCACGCGCTGCGACCGCGACAAGACGCCGCTGTCAGTCCGCTGCCCGAAATGCGAGCTCGTCCGCGAGGCCAGCATCGATACCTGTGGCAACTGCGGCCTCGTCCTGAAGATCGAGCCGCGCGCCCTCATCGTCGCAGCGGACGTCCCGCCGCCCGGCGGCGCAGCTGTCGCGTGACGAGCGAGGCCCCATGACGCTGGCCCAGATCTCGCAGCTCCTGTTCCCGATCGGGACGATCGCGATCGCGCTCGGCTTCGCCGCTCACGTCGGCCACGCCGTGATGCTCGCGAACGGCCGGCGGTCGCTCTCGATTCGCCCCCAGCCGCCAGCCCGCCTGGGCCGGGGTAGTGACGGGGTCGTTCGCGGCCGGCCGGACGTCGGCCGTCGCGGCGGGACCGGAGCTTGCCGCCTCCCCGACCCCGCTTGGTCGGGCCGCGGTCGTCCTGACCGCCGTCGGGTTCGGCATCCTGGTCGCGTCGCTGCTCCTCCGGGGCATCGTCGTCGGCCGCGGGCCGTGGGGCAACATGTTCGAGTTCACGGTCGCGTTCGGGACGTCGATCGTCGGCGGCTATCTGGTGCTCCAGCGGCGCTACCCGATCCTTTCGATCGGCTTCATCCCCGTCGGCATCGCCCTCGCGCTCCTGCTCTACGCATCGAGCCTCGGCTCGGCGATCAACGAGCTCGTGCCGGCGCTGCAGAACGCGCCGCTGCTGACGATCCACGTCGGGATGGCGGTCATCAGCTACGGGACGTTCGCGACGAGCTTCGCGGCCGGCGTCGGCTACCTCATCCAGGGTCGCGCAGGACCGGTTCCGATGGCTCCCGTCGCACAAGGTCCTCGACGAAGTCGCCTATCGATCGGTGATCTTCGGCTTCCCGATCTTCGCGACGATGATCATCCTCGGGTCGTGGTGGGCCTCGATCGCCTGGTCCCGCTACTGGGGCTGGGACCCGAAGGAGACCGCGGCGCTCGTGACTTGGCTGACCTACGCGATCTACCTCCACGCTCGCAACCAGCGCGCCTGGGCCGGCCGACCGGCGGCGCTGCTGCTGGTGATCGCGTTCGGCATGGTCCTCGTCACGTACTCCGGATCGCTCTGGTTCAGCGGCCTTCACGCCTACAGCGGACTCTGACCGTGGCCGCGAGGTTCGACGCCGAGATCACGTTCGAGGCCTCTCCCTAGGCGACGAGGAGTCGTATGCAGGTCGAGGTGAACGGGACCCGGTTGTGGTTCGACGTCGACGGTCCCGCCCTGGTCCCCGACGGCGCGACGATGCGCGAGCGGCCGACGCTCCTGCTCCTACACGGCGGTCCGGGCGGCTACGACCACTCCTACTTCAAGCCCGACATCGCGCCGCTGACGGACGTCGCCCAGCTGATCTACCTCGACCTCCGTGACCACGGTCGCTCGGCCCGACAGGACCCGGCCGCTTGGACGTTCGAGGCCTGCGCCGACGACGTCCGCGCGTTCTGCGACACACTGGGGATTGCGCGACCGATCGTGTACGGCCATTCCATGGGTGGCTTCGTCGCGATGCTGTACGGCGCCCGCCACCCCGGCCACGCCGGGGCGTTGGTCCTCCAGTCGACGAACGCCCGATTCGACCTTGACCGCCTGGTCGAAGGCTTCCGCCGGGTGGCCGGCGACGAGGTCGCGGAGCTCGCCCGGCGCGATTACGGCGGCGACGACGTGACCATCGAGGAGTGGGCGCGGGTGTTCGCGGCGTTCGGTCCGAACGTGCCGGACCAGGAGCAGCTGGGCCGGCGGATCCGGAACCCGGACGTCGTGGCGCACGGGATGGAGCTGTTTCGCCGGTTCGACGTCGTCGACCAGCTCGCCCGCGTCGACTGCCCGACGCTGGTGTGCGTCGGCGAGGTGGATGCGATAACGCCGGTCGAGGCGTCGCGCGAGATCGTCGACGCGTTGCCGCCGGGCGTCGGGCGGCTCGAGGTCATCGAGGGAGCCGGCCACTTCCCGTGGAAGGACGTGCCGGATCGCTACTTCGCGTTGATCGGGGACTTCGTGGCCCAGGCAGCCGCTCGAGCGTAAGGGGCTCGCGCCTGAGGATCGCGATTTTTGGGATGGGCCCTGACGCGAGATAGGGGATCTCCCCGATGACCTCCCGTCCGTCGGATCCGATCCTTCGACGCATGATCCGTGCAGCCGACGAGTACTGGGACAGCGACCGAGCCTCCTACGAGGATGAGCTCGAGGCTTGGCGCGAGCGCATCGCGGTAGCGACCACCGTTGAGGCTCCGATCACGCGATACGAGGCCCGCCGATCAACCCGCCGGCCTGCCAGGCCGCGGATCTGGCCAAACTTGCGCCCCCGGAACGTCAGCGGGGATCGCCGCCGCCTCTCGAAGCCCTTTGGCACGCGTCAGACCCCGGGCCACGCTCAGGCCGCCCGGCGAGATCGCTCGGAACTATCTCGCGCGACTTGGCTAGTCTGCAATTCCATTACACAAGAATGTGCAGTCGAACTAGGGAGGCCGAGTGGCGCTTTCGGGTAGGGAAGACCCCGCGGCCCGCGCCGAGAGCTTCCTGCGGGTCGAGCCGGTCGTCTGGCTGTCGACGGTCTGCCCGGACGGTCGTCCGCACCTCGTCCCGATCTGGTTCTGGTGGGATGGGACCTCGGTTCTGGTCGCGTCCAAGCCGAATGCGCGGAAGATCGCGAATTTGCGGCTGAACCCGTCGTGCATGCTCGCCGTGGGAGATGCCGCGGCCGACTTCGATGTCGCCCTCATCGAAGCCCGCGCGGAGCTGACCTCAATCCCGACTCGAGCGGTTCTGGACGCTGGTCTGCTCGAGAAGTATCGCGACAGGATGCTGGCGATCGGACTGCAGCGCGACGAATTCGAGGCTACCTACAGCCAGGTCGTCCGGATCACGCCGAACCGCTGCTTGCCGTGGCGCGGTCGGACCGGTAATCGAACACCCGATCGCCTCGCCGTCTCGTCTGACGCTGTGGTGGCAGTGCCCGCCTAATCCTGACAGTCCGTGACATGTCCACCGATTCCAACTCGGTGGACCACCCAGGACTTTGCGGGACGTGTTCGCGCCGGGAATTGCGATCCTCGTCGTCTCGTTCGTCACGCCCGTCGTGAATTTTTTCCGGCCGCGTGGACACGTTTCCGGGTTGCGTCGCACGCCGCGGTCGATCTCGCGGTGATCGCGCTCGGCATCGCGTCGCTGGCCCTCGGCAACTGGGTCGTCCTATCGGATCCAGCCAACGCGACCGCGGATCAAGTGGACCTCGTGGAGGCCATCAACAAGATCGTGCGCATCTCGATCGCGGGGACGATCGTGCTCACGGGCGTGACGGCGGCGCTGGAGATTCGGCGGCTCGTCCAGATGTCCCGGACGGCCTGAAATGATCGGGGGCGCCCGACGTCTCTATGCTATGAGCGCACCCAACTCGGAGCGGCACAGTCAGGGTGGAGACCCAGCCCAGAGACCCCGCGTGCAGCACAACTTCATTGGCGCCGTTCGGCCAGAATTCGAGCGCCCGGATGGCCGGATGGCCTCCGCGGGACCTACGTGTCCTGGGTTGTGATGACGCCGATCTCCTCGACGTCGACCTCGAAACCGTCGAGCTCATCCGGGATGACGTCCTCTGGCCTCAACTCCGACATCGGGACTTTGCGGGTCACAAAGACCTTGATGACGTCCTTGGAGCCGCGCTTGCCGATGCCGAGGCCGGTCACGTTGGCCTTCCGCTCGAGCTCGGGCGCGCGCGTGCTGAGGACCGCGTCCATGGTCGTGTGTCCGGACATCTCGTCGCCTCCGGTCAGGGTCCGAATTGACCCGAATTTACAGCGCCCAGGCGCCTCGGCCACGGAGTTCCCGCCTGGCCGATCAGAGGATCTGCTCGGCAACCTCGACCCGAAGGAGCGCCCTCACGTTCTCGATCTGATTGACGATCGTCGCCACCGATGATCCGGCGAACAGCAGGCCAACCGCGATCCTGCAGCAACCTTCCCGCGTGAGCACCAGCGAGCCGGAATCGCCGCCGGCCGAGATGTTCGTTGTCACGATCTGGTCGGTGAAGCGCGCCGAGCCGCCCGGGTATCCGCCGACGGTCACGATCGCGCTGATCGCGGTGATGCGGCCGGTCGTGAAGCTCGTCGTCCGACCTGTCTTCATGACATTCATGCCGACCGTGACGCCAGTCCGGCGCCGCCAGCCATCCACCGCCCCGGTCCAGTAGATCCCGCGATCGAGGTCGTGGAACTGCCCCTCGGCGATCGCCGCGTCGACGAGGTTGCTCGCTGTGGGCCCAAACACGATCGGGACGAACCTGCTTAAGCGGGCGATTCGGTCTGACGGGTCGACTCCCCCATCAAAGGGCCCGGGCTGCAGGATCGGGTCGCCGGGGAGCCCGAGGTTGCCGTTGGCCAGCACGTGGTTGTTGCTCAGGATGTAGTACCTCGGCGGCACGCCGATCCCGTGGACCGGCGGGCTGATGCCGCCACCGGGGAGGATGTCGTATACGCACGTCCCCAGCGTCCCGGCCGTGATCTTGAAATGCCCCACGCTGTAGCCGGACTGCGCCGGTCGCGCGCGCCTTGTGAGCGTCTCGATCCCGGCGTCGGCGACAGCGCCGCCGGGCAGGATCGTTGGGGCACCGATCGCCAGGACGTCCGTCTGCATGCCGCCGAGCGTTTTAGGGATCGATTCGCTCCGCGCGAGCTCGTCCGCCGCCACCTTGTGGTCAACGAGGACGAGGAGGGCTGGCTCGCCGGTCGGCTGCCCGTTCTTCCACTTGATGCCTGCCGCCAAGCCGTTGACGTTGGGTAGGACGCGTGCCGGGTCGAGGAAATCATCGGCAACCGCCCGGTGCGCCTTCGTGACCTCCGTCTTGCCGACGTCGTCGAGAACCATGCGGCTCTCGTTCTGCATCGTCATCGGGACACCCCTCCTGGCATTGAGACCGGGGTGAACCCTCTCGCGTCAAGCGCGCCGCGGTGTGATGCCCGTGACGCGCCATCGTCACCGCGCCGTGACGGCCGCGTCACCGCGGCGTCACCGCGGCGTCACCAAACCTGGGACGCTGAGCCGCCTCCTTCGAGGGACGGCCTCACCCGGAACTCGCGCCAGAGCCGCTTGCGAAACGCGCTGAACTCACGGATCGCGAGGGCGGCGTTGCCCTCCGCCATAAGCGCTTCAATCAGGGCGCCTTCTGCCGTCTCACTGTCGGGCTCGGCGACGACGGCCGCCCTCGCCGCGTCCACGGCCTCCGCGTGATGGCCGGCCTGCCGAAGTCGCCGCGACAGCGCCTCCAGGGCCCGAACGCGCAGGACCCGATAACGTTGTCGCACGGGCTCCAACCAGATCGCATCCCAGTCGGGAAGCAGCTCCCGGCTGAGAAGGTCGACGACAGGCTCGACCCCGTCGGGGTTGACTCGATCACGTAAAACGTCACGGGCGATGGCCTGAGCTTCACGAAGATCGACTTCGATGGATCCCGACAGGGCAAGCACCTGCCCCGTGACGTCGACAATCGTCGCTCGTGAACGCATTCGATAGAGGGCCGATCGGAGACTGGCGAGCGCGCGCCGCTCGGAAGCTCTAGGCCAGATCGTGCCGGCCACCACCGACCGGTGGATCGGCCGGTCGCGGGATGCCAGCAGCGAGATGACGAGTTGCGAGCTCGACGGAACCTGTACCTCCGCGCCGTTGACGGTCAGCCCGAAAGCGTCCAGGAGCCGGAGGCGAATTCGCGGGGGTGGTTTCATCGTAGGGAGGTGTCGAGCGCGATGCCCAATGCGGAGTCAAATGTCACTTTACTATCCGTGCGTCTCCCGTCCGTCTGACGCTGGACAAATAGACAGGATGTTCTATTCTGGAATCACATCCACAGCCGATCCACACTCGGAGGCAACCTCTCCACATCGACGGCGGCACGGGTCCACACGGGACCCAGGTTTGTCCACGCACGAAAGCCGCCCGTCCACTCCCCCATCAACACTCAAACCGCAACATCTAGCGGTGCGCCTACAAAAGCAACCACTACATCTTGTGTTTTTCGCTTGACGACGATCCTCTGACGGCGTATCGTAATCGAGTCGCTCCGAACGATGAGAGCCGCCTCTTCCGAGACGCCCGCCGGCCCCAAATCTCCGGCCCGCCAACCCCGGAATACGCACCAATCGCTCGGTGACCAGGGAGAACGTCGCAGCTACGGCGACGAGCACTCATCCGGGCCGGTCAGCACGGTCCAAGGCATGATGGAGGCGAGAGCTACGATGGCCCGAAAGAGCAGTGAGGCGGTCGCCGTCATGGAACCAACGCAGGCGGAGGCAACGGACGCACGCGGCGCCGGCAAGGCCTGGACAGGACCATGGGGCGCGAGCTTCAGCGGCGAGGGCACCGAGAGGCCTCACCTTCGAGCGGCGCTGGACGACGCCCGGGATCCATCCCTACGACGAGATCACCTGGGAGACGCGGACCGCGGCGATCGGCAACGAGTCGGGCAAGCTCGTCTTCGAGCAGAAGGACGTCGAGGTTCCGGAGTTCTGGAGCCAGCTCGCCACGAATGTCGTCGTCAGCAAGTACTTCCGCGGCCACGTCGGGACGCCGGAGCGGGAGACGAGCGTCAAGCAGCTCATCGATCGGGTCGTCAACAGCATCACCGCCTGGGCGGAGACCCAGCACTACTTCGCGAGCGACGAAGACCTTACGACGTTCAACGCGGAGCTGACCCACCTCCTCGTCCACCAGAAGATGAGCTTCAACTCGCCGGTCTGGTTCAACGTCGGCATCGAGAAGAAGCCGCAGTGCAGTGCCTGCTTCATCAACTCGGTCGAGGACACGATGTCCAGCATCATGGACCTCGCCAAGACCGAGGCGATGCTGTTCAAGTTCGGATCGGGCGCCGGCAGCAACCTGTCAACGATCCGGAGCTCCCGCGAGAAGATGACCGGCGGCGGCACAGCGTCGGGCCCGGTCTCCTTCATGAAGGGCTACGACGCCTTCGCCGGCGTGGTCAAGTCGGGCGGCAAGACCCGCCGCGCGGCCAAGATGGTCATCCTCGACGCCGGCCACCCGGACATCATCGACTTCATCGATTCGAAGCTGAACGAAGAGAAGAAGGCCTGGGCCCTGATCGAGGCCGGCTACGACCCGAGCTTCACCGGCGAGGCCTACGGATCGGTCTACTTCCAGAACGCCAACCACAGCGTCCGCGTGACTGACGAGTTCATGCAGGCCGTCGTCGACGACAAGGACTGGACCACCTACTCCGTCGTCGACCACCAGCCGATGGAGCCGTTTACAAGGCCAACGACATCTTCCGCAAGATGGCGGAGGCGGCCTAGGTCTGCGGCGACCCCGGCATCCAGTACGACACGACGATCAACGACTGGCACACGTCCGCGAACACGGATCGGATCTACGCGTCCAACCCGTGCTCCGAGTACATGTTCCTCAACGACACCGCCTGCAACCTGGCGAGCCTCAACCTCATGAAGTTCGTCAAGGCGGACGGCGAGTTCGACGTCGAGAGCTATCGCTACGCGGCGAAGCTGACGATCACCGCCCAGGAGATCCTCGTCGACAACGCGTCCTACCCGACGCCGCGGATCGAGGAGAACAGCCACAAGTTCCGGCCGCTCGGCCTCGGCTACGCGAACCTCGGCGCGCTGCTCATGTCACGCGGCCTCGCCTACGACTCGGACGAAGGCCGGAACTACGCCGCCGCGCTGACCGCGATCATGCACGGCGAGGCCTACAAGCAGTCGAGCGTCATCGCCCGCGACCACGGCGGTCCGTTCTGGGCCTACGACGAGAACCGGACGCCGTTCCTGCGGGTCATCAACAAGCACCGCGACGCTGCCTACGAGATCCCCGCGGACCGGCCGTCCCCGACGACGTGATCACGCCGCCCGCACCGTCTACGACGAGGCGCTCGAGCTCGGCGAGGAGCACGGCTACCGGAACGCCCAGGTCACCGTCCTCGCCCCGACCGGCACGATCGCGTTCATGATGGATTGCGACACGACCGGGGTCGAGCCGGACATCGCCCTCATCAAGTACAAGAAGCTCGTCGGCGAGGGCTTCCTCAAGATCGTCAACCAGACGGTCCCGTCGGCCCTCCGCAAGCTCGGCTACGGCGCCGAGCAGGTAGCGAGATCCTCGACTACATCAACGAGCACGAGACGATCGAGGGCGCGCCGCACCTCAAGCCCCAGCACCTGCCGGTCTTCGACTGCGCGTTCAAGCCGGCCAACGGCGAGCGGTCGATCCACTACATGGGCCACGTCCGGATGATGGGCGCGATCCAGCCGTTCCTCTCGGGCGCGATCAGCAAGACCGTCAACATGCCCGAGGCCGCCACGCCCGAGGAGATCGAGAAGGTCTACCTCGAGGGCTGGAAGCTCGGCCTCAAGGCGATCGCGATCTACCGCGACAACAGCAAGCGCTCGCAGCCGCTCAGCACCGGCAAGAAGAAGGACGGCGACGTCGCCGAATCTTCGACTCCGTCGAGCTCGCGAAGCTCCGCAAGGACCTCGCGAAGGCCCAGGCCGAGGCGGGCAAGCCGCACCGACGCCGCCTCCCCGCTGAGCGCCAGGCGGTCACCCACAAGTTCGACATCGCCGGCCACGAGGGCTACATCACGGTCGGCCTCTATCCGGACGGCCAGCCGGGCGAGATCTTCCTGAAGATGGCCAAGGAGGGCTCCACGGTCTCGGGGCTGATGGACTCGTTCGCGACGACCGGTCGGTCGCGCTCCAGTACGGCGTGCCGCTGCGCGATCTCGTCAACAAGTTCGCCCATGTCCGGTTCGAGCCGTCGGGGTTCACGGGCAACCAGGAGATCCCGATCGCGAAGTCGATCATCGACTACATCTTCCGATGGCTCGGCTCGCGGTTCCTCGAGGCCAATGACAAGGCGGCGCTCGGGCTCATCGACCGGTCGGCGATCGTGTCGGAGTCCGCCGCCGCTTCGGCTCGCCGCGGCCCCCTCGGCTACGGCAAAACGGCTGACGCCTCTTTGCCTAACGCGCTCGGGGCGACCGAGCCGCTCCGGCGGCCGATGCGGGTCCGCGCCGGCGACCGACAAGCGGCCGATGCAGCCGCAAGGCTTCTACAGCAGTCGAGGCGCCGCCGCGGGCCGAGTCATCTACCGAGCAGCCGGTTACGAAGACAGAAGAAACGGCAGGTTCCGCCGACGGGGCGCGGGTGAACTCCTCCTCCTCACCCGCGCCCTCGTCGGAACTGAACGTCATCGCGAGAACGGCAACGGCAACGGTCACGCCAAGAACGGCGACGGCAAGACCAGGCTCGACCATCACGCTGTCGCTGGGCACGACGAACGTAGCGTTCAAGATCCAGGAAGACGCCCCCAGCTGCGCCGAGTGCGGCTCGATCATGGTCCGCAACGGCAGCTGCTACAAGTGCCTGAACTGCGGCTCCACGAGCGGCTGCAGCTGAGGCTCATGCTCATCGGGCTACGCACAACGAGGAGGAGGATGGGCACGAAGCCCTCCTCCTCGCTCTTTCATCGGCGTAGTTCAAGCCGTGTCGCCGCAGGGTGACCGATGGAGTACCTGGTCGTCCTGATGTCCGCAGTCGCCGCTTTGATAGTCCTCGCCGACTCACGCCTTCGTGACCCTTACTTCGCCTTCTACGAGATTTTGCCGGGAATGGGGATCAGCGACGCTGCGCTAACCGGCGATCGACGCGTCCGTGCAGCTCGTCCGTCCGGGAAGATTCGGGTATGGGTTCCTGCTGGGACTCGTATTGGCGGTGGCGGGCGCTGATCGGCTCGTCGACGGGCTGGCCGCCGGCCTGACGATTACAGCGCTTCTGCTGTGGCCGATTGTCGTCCACGGCTTACCACGGGGGCGGCTCAATATTCTGACTGGATGCTCCTCATCGTTTACGGAGCGGTGCTGGCTGCCTACGTTGGAAGCGTCCTAGCTGGTCAGGCGTTCTTCGTCTTAGTTGCGGACCGCGACCTTGTCCTCTGGGTCCGCGATGAGGCCCTACAACTCGTATTCACCCTGGAGTACTGGTCGCGATGGCTTTCGGGATCCTTGACCGTTGGCTTCCTTCAGCTCGAAAGTCGGACGATGCCGCCTGAGGCGATCCCCGCATTAGTTCGCATCCAGCTGGTGCGCGCGGCTCACTCGCCCAGTACCCGGAGTCATCTGCATGTTTTGGAATTGATGGACCTTCCAGGCCATGAGCGGGACATGCTCGCCGCGATATTGATAGTTGAGGCCTCGCAGCGACCCGATTGGGCCCAGACGATTGAGTGGGCCCTGGTCGATCTTGGACGTCTCATGCGCGTACCGCATCGGCTACTTCCTCGGACACTCGGGCCGCTCCAACTCAAGGAGGCCCCACGTGCGTTCACCGACGCAGTCGTCATCGCGAGGCAGAAGCTTTGTGGCCATTTCGCCACCCTTGAGGATGTCGCGACAGAGTGGTACGGGTCTAGAAACCGTCTTGCCGGGTCCTCCACCTCGTACGCTTTGGCACTCGCTCATGCGATGGAAATTTGGTACGAGATGCGCCCTATTGTGCGCAATGAGTCGGCGGCATGAATTGAAGCTAACGGTGCAAGGGTCTCAATTGTGGCTCGACTTGAACGGGCATTTTCCATCTTTGAGATCTCGGTCCGGATCGGGTCCTCGCAAGAAACGGACTCCTGACCGCGGGGCACGGAGATCGAGGGCTCCTAGCCTCGAGGCTTCGACCGCCTCGCCGAACTCTCGTTCGCCGCCTGTGAATGGCGGTGGCTCGGGTGACGCCTCGGGTTTGCCCACCGTCGGTGACGGCGGCAGCTTCGGTGCCGCGGCCGCCCATGCGCGTAGCCCCTGAACGACCGATCGGTAGAACTCGGTCGTCTGCTGCTTTGACTCTAGGACGAATGAGCCGGCCAGACGCCCTCGCTTCATTCCCATGTCCTTCGACATCGTGAGCCTGAATGACATGGGCTCGCGTTTCGGGTCCGCCGCGTAGAGGAGTCGCTCGGGCTTCGCTCGCGCGTCCTTCAGCGTGCCGGATGTCGGCTCCTTCTGGTTCGGGTAGCGGACCTCGATCAGGAGATCGTCGCTTGGCCGCAGCGAGTTGCCGAAGCATCCAATTGATCCGGGTGCTCGGTCGGCCCTCCTTCGGCGCGGCCACCACGACAGAGGTCCGGAATCGACGCCCGCGGAGGTCGGCTTCGAGATCGATCGCCCCGGCGGCATCCGGCACCCGGATCGACGCGAGGAGCTCGCCCTGATCGACCATTGACCGAACATGGAGGTCGCGACGGCACTCGGCATCGAGCTTCCGCGGCCACATCGGCTCGACCTGGCGACCGAGGTCCTGCGTTAGACCGAGTGAGAGGTACTCCGACGAGTTGCTCCCACCGGCTCGCGACGTCCCGAACGGCCGGGTCGGAGGCCTTCAGTGTCGCTTCGCGTGCGCCGTCGCGGACAGACACCCACTTGTCGCCCATGTCGTCAAACCCGCCCGCGCCGGCGCGCTCGTGGTCGAGATACGCGATCAGCTCACCCAGGATCCACGCCTGATCGGGATCATTCACGCCGCGATGCTTGTGCTCGACCCGAGCTTCGGTCATCACCTGCCACCACGACAGGTGTCGAAGCGCGACCTTCTTCAGCTTCTTTGGATCGATGTGGATTGGACTCTCGACTGGGGAAGCGGTGATCTGGTTGGAGATGGTCAGGACGGCATCGAAACCGTTGACTCGAGCCAGTTCCACGTACCGTTCGACCTGCTCCGCGCGGAGTTCGGCGCCGGCCGTCTTGACTTCGACCAGGCACACCCAACGTGCCTTGCCCCGCTCGATGACGACCGCGCCGTCCGGGATGGAGAGCTTGGTGTCCTCATCGACGAAGCGGATCTCGGTGAAGGTCTGAATTCGGCCGCCAGGGGCTCCGACGTGGTCGAGGATCGCTCGACCGAACTGCGGAACTGCTCCCATGACCGCGAGCAGCGAGGACGTCGCCCTCATTTCCTGCTCGTCCTGACCGCCGATCCCGGTCGTCGGGATGAGCCGCGCGCGACGCCAGGCGTCTTCGGGCTTTGTGGCGGTCGGCGGCGTGGCCTTTGGTGCTGGCATCGCTCCTCCCCCTCTCCCTTCGCGGCATCATAAGCGTGCGAGCAAGTCCGAATTGACAGCGGACCGCCTGGGTCTCGCTCCGATGAGGGACGCCAGCTCGGAAGGCCGAAACATTCGAATTGGCCCCGATGGCGGGATCCCAGCCGGGTATCCTCGCCACATGGCTGACCTTGGCGCCGCAGTCGATGACGTTGTCGCGCGGATCGACAAGTACGAAAAGGGTTCCTTCAACGAGGAGAACACGGCTGTCGTTCTGATTGAACCGGTCCTCGCGGCGCTCGGCTGGGATCTGACCGATCTTGGGAGCGTAGACCGGCAGTTCCGGGTGTACGACGGAACAAAGCTCGATTACGCGCTGAAGATCGACGGAAAAGCAAGCCTGTTCGTCGAGGTCAAGGGTCAGGCCCACTCACTCGACGATCCCAAGTTCATCGCGCAAACGGTCAACTACGCGAACAACGAAGGTGTTCTTTGGTGCGTGCTCACAAACGGAGTCGTATATCGGGTCTACAAGACCAACGAGCCCGTCGCGATGATCGAGAAGTTGATGTTCGAGGTAGACCTCAGGAACATCCAGGATGAGCCGAGTCGGTCGGCAACGCTGGCGTCACTGATGCTGATCTCGCGAAACAGCCTCGTCGAAGGCCACCTCGACGGGACCGCGGAGCTCGTCTTTACTGGAGGTGCTGTGCGCGCGGCCCTCGATTTACTGCTGGCGAAGCCCACCGCCGCCTTTCGGGCCTCGATTGAGAAGGCAGTTGGCCAGCCGATCGAGAGGGACCGCCTCGATCGAGTCCTCGCCCACTTCACGGTGCGACAGAAAGCGATTGCTCAGACGGCGATCAAACCAACGTCGCAGCCACAGGTCGGGCCGGCGAAGACGGACGCTGGCGCTGGGTATTCGAGATCGCACCACGTGACGGGCAAACCGAAAACGATCGCGGAGCTGTTCGACCAGCTCAACGACCGAGTTCAGTCGTTGGGCGACGTGATCGTGACATTCACCAAGACGTATGTGAACTTCTCGACCCCGAAGAAGAGCTTCATGACCGCGGAACTGTTCCGCGACAAGCTAAAACTGTACTTCTCGATACCGTGGGCAGAGGCACCGAAGCCGCGTCCCGAGGCAATGCGCGATGTCACGACGATCGGGCATTTCGGCATGGGTGATACAGAGTTCGTCCTGTCAAGCCAGGACCAGCTGGACGAGGTTCAGATCTTGGCGACGGTCTCACACGAACGGAACAAGGCCAAGTAGCCCAAGCTTTCGACGAGATCAGGGTAAGGCAGGCCGAGCAAGGCCGACGACCGCCTGACGCGACATGGCTGCCCGGAACCGCCGAACTACGGGGCATTCGGCACAGACGGATCCTGATGCCTGCGCTTGAGGTCCAAGGCCAATCCGGACCAAGTCCCGCACCAGGCAATTACACTGGGAACTGCCTTGGGCTGCTTTGTGCAAGTCACAAGCACTCCCAGGAGCAGAGCCACAGCCCTACGGCTGGCTTCAAGCGAGTAAGTAGCCGCAACTCGGGTGGAATCGAAGCCCAACGGATGTCGCTCAAGGGCCGCCCACTGGGCCCTGTAGTGAACGGTTTCGTCGCGAAGATCGAAGAGCCACTTCATTTCGCGGTACCAACCAGCTGACCAGCTACCAATATCGAAAGTCAGGCTAAGCGTTTGGTGAATCTGGCCAACTCGCTTCGTCCGTCGACTCTTCCACGCCGCAATCGTCTCCGCATCGACCATGCCCGCTTCGCGCGCGGCCGTCGCAAAAGCGTCAAGCGCGTGAGCTGCAGTCGCGATCGTCACCATTGACGCCTTCATTTCCTCTTCGAGAGGGCCGAAGGGACGCGCGGCGTCTGAGAGCATCATTGCCGCGAGCCGAGCTGTGCGGGCGGTCGCCTCGTGATCCTCAGCGATCTCAGCCCACACGTACCAGAGATCTGTCTTGGACTCCCCGAGAGAAGATCGGAGCGGTGAGTCCGGATCGATAATCACGTCGCGCCAACCGCCCAGTACAACCTAGTCGCGCCTGACGAAAGCAGAAGTACCCAATTGTGCGTGTCCACGCTCTGTCTTATGCCGAGGTTGCGTGCTGCGGGTTTACCGCCCACCGTCACCAGCGGCCCTAGCCGAGCGTTCCGCGGAGGCGCGATCGTGTGTAAGGCGCTCGCCGCGTGATCTGCGTTGCCAAGTTCATCACCGACTAGACGTTCTGAGAAGATCGTCGTCGACGCGCGACGTCGTGAAGATCGGCAGGTCCTCGGGACGGAGGTGGTCAGGCCCCGTCCTCGGCGGAGAGATCCTTGTCTTCCATCTCCCACGCATGGTCGAGCGTGTGGAAGGCAGAGTGTCGGATGAGGAACGGCAGCGTCCACGACCGCATGCGCTTCTCGACCTCCCCGGCGTTGTACGCGCGCATTGCCGCGACGTAGGTCTCCCGATGCTGGCGCAGGCCGTCCGGGCTGAGCGCCGCTTCCTCCGGGATCCGCAACCCGACCTGCTTCGCGAAGTCCTCGCTCTCGTTGCGGATGACGTGGCGGATGATCCGAGTGCGGTCGCGTCCTCCGCCGCGGGGGCCCTTGCGCATCTCTTCCGAGACCCGCGCCGCGACGCCGTCGAAGTACGCCCAAGCTGCCTGCAAGAGCGTGATCTTGCGCTCGAGTTCGGCCTCGTCCATCGGGCCGTGCTCGGTCGAAGACGGCGAGAAGGAGATGCCCCAGAAGTCGACCGAACCGGTTCCGACCCTGTCCTCCACGATCTCGAGCGGCCCGGCGGCGTCGAACTCGCGTGCCATCCCGGCGAGGTCCGCGATCGGCCGATAGCGCTCCCGATAGGACTCGAGCGTCTCGAGGGCAACCTCGGCGCTCTTCGCGCCCCGATTCCAGCCGGGCCAGTCGAGAGCGAAGGCCACCGACTTCTTGTCCTTGGGCCCGTGTTCGACGACCGTGCGGACAGGCATGGCTCAGTCTTCCTCCTCGCGCTTTGGTCGCAGGTTTCGCCAGTCGACTGCCCGGATGTCCGCCGCGAGGTCGTCGACCGCCTCGACCGACGGGAAGTGCCCGCCGCGCGGCATTTCCGTCCAGCGGACGATGTTCGAGTAGCCCCGCTCGGCCCATTCTCGCGGGGCCGGCGTGATGTTGCGCGGGAAGAGCGCGAAGGCGGCCGGCACGTCGGTCGGGTGCCATGGGCGGTCGCGATCCTGCGCCTGGTCGAAGTAGGAAACGAACGACGTTCCGATCGAACTGGTAACCCAGTACAGCGTGAGGAGCATGCAGATCCGGCCTTTGGGCCAGACGCGCTCGAAGTCGCCGTCGGGCTCGAGATCGGTCCACTCGCGGAGCTTCTCAACGATCCACGCGGCGAGCCCGGCGGGCGAATTGGTTAGGCCGTACGCGGCCGTCATCGGGCGGGTCTCCTGCATGTACGTGTACGCGGCGTCCTCGCGCTCCCAGCGCTCGTTCTCGGCCTGCATCGCGCGCTCGCGGTCCGTCAGTGGACGCGGGCCTGGATCCCTGACCGTTGGGGAGGTCGTGTGGATACCGACGAGCCGATCCGGGTGGTCGACGGCCATCCAGCGGACGACGCCGCCGCCGATGTCGGTGCCGTGCGCCACGAAGCGCTCATAGCCGAGCCCGGCCATGAGCTCGACCCACATCCCCGGCACCTCGCGCCACGAGAACGGTCGGTCCGGCAGCGTCGAGAACCCGTAGCCCGGTAGAGACGGGATGACCACGTCGAACACCGGTGTGGACGGGTCCGCGCCGAACCGCGTCGGGTCGGTCAGGCGACGGGCCAAGTCGAGGAGGTCGACGAACGTGTTCGGCCAGCCGTGCGCGAGGAGGATCGGGATGGCGGGCTCGCCAGCGCCCGCGGCCCCCGCGCCCGCCGCGCGGAGGTGCACGAAGTGCGTGGACGCTCCCTGAATGTCGACCCGGAACTGCGGGAAGCGGTTGAGCCGCCGCTCGACCTCACGCCAGTCGAAAGCGTCGCTCCAGTGGTCGAGAAGCGCGCGGAGGAACGCCAGATCGGCGCCGAGATGCCAGCTGCCGTCGTCGAGATCGCGCGGCCAGCGGGTGCTTCTGATCCGGTCGCGCAGGTCGGCGAGGACGTCCTCGGGGACGTCAATGACGAAGGTTTCGGGCCGGAACGTCATTCGGGTTCGATTCGGCGGACCGAAAACAGATCGACTGGCTTCGGGACGCCCTTGAGCTCTTGAGGGCCCAGGCTCTCGAGCGGGAACTCGGTCGAGTCGAGGAGGGCAGCGGTCGCGGCGGAGACCCGGACTTCGTCGGGGCCGGCGGCGGACATCACCCGCGCGGCAACGTGGACCGCCAGTCCGCCGATGTTCGAGCCCACCCGCTCGTACTCGCCTGTGTGGACGCCAGCACGGATGGCGAGCCCGAGTCCTCGTGCCGCCGCGACCAGGGCGAGAGCACACCGGACAGCGCGTGTTGGGCTATCGAACAGCGCGAGCACACCGTCGCCTGTGGTGTCGATCTCGCGCCCGCGGTGTCGCTCGATCTCGATTCGTGACCCTGTGTTGAGCTCACCAAGCAGCCCGCGCCATGCGGCGTCCCCGAGACGAGCCGCAACTTCCGTGGAACCGACGATGTCGGTGAAGAGCATCGTCCCGAGGGCGCGCTGGCCCATGGCGTCGACTCCCACGCCGAAGTAGCGGCGGCCCAGCGAGTCGACCGCCACGAACGGCTCATCGCCCTCGACCCAGGCGTCGTGTCCCGGCGGGACTTCGAACGCGTCGTCGGGCTCGAGGATGACCGTCGAACCATCGTCCATCACAACGCGGAGCCGTCCCGAGACGACGAACCCGAGGTGGTGGATCTCGCATGACGCGGTGCCGACGATCGGTTTGAGGTCCACCGACCACCGCCAGCCCGGCTCATAACTGACACGACCGATGGCGACGTCACCGAGCTCAACGAGCTCGAGCTTCCCGCGACCCAGGGGCCGAAGCTCGTCGGGTTGTCGAAGATTTTTTCGTTGCAGTCGGGCCATCGGGCTCTGCTATTCGGTGGAGGGTCTCCCCCGAGCCTACTACCGACCTTCGGTCGCGAGATGGGTGCGGAGCCGGTTCGGGTCCGACCTAGGCGCGAAGGAAGTCCCGGTCGATGACCGCCAGCACCCTGCGTTCAAGGCTCGACCAGGGTCGCGGCTGGATGACCGGCGCGCCGTGCCGCGCTGCCTCGGCGGCGAGCCATTCGCCGTACAGCGCGCTCACGTGCGCCCGCTGCCGCTGCTCGCCGTCAGCCGGTTCGCGACCGGCATAGTTCGCGAGCAACTGGGTCTCGTCGGGCTCGTGGAGGAACACCGATGCGACTCGACCGTCGGCGGGGATCCCGCGAAAGCTCATGCGAGCCGACAGAGCCGGGACGAGATAGTCGCCCTCGATGATCACCCGGGTGTCGGTCTCGAGATGATTGGCGATCACGGCGGCTAGCGCCGGCTCCAGCGCTTCCGTGACGGCGAGGTGGAGTTTGAGGATGCCTTCGGCCGGCAGCCGAGCGGCCTCGGGGTCGGTCGTCCAGTGGTGCAGCGCGGGTTGCTGCTCCGGAGTGGTCATCGCCATGAGGGCCTCGACGATGTCGTCGACCTCGACAATCGGAGCGCCAAACCGACGCGCCAGGGGATAGCTGAGCCGGGTCTTGCCGGTCCCCGACGGCCCTCCGATCAGCAACACTGTCCATGCGGGCTGCACGCGGTCCGTGATGTCAGCTCCCTCCTTCACGTCGAACGATCTCCGGTCAAGGTAATCGGTCGCGAGATAGGGCCGACCGCGCGGCCTTTCACGCCAGGCGCCTTCATCTCGTCTTGGGGGCAGAGACGAGAAAGGAGGCCCAACCATGCGGGTCTTTGTTGCAGGCGCCAATGGCGCCGTTGGGCGGCGGCTTGTGCCGATGCTCGTGGCTCGCGGCCACCAGGTGACCGGGACGACGACGAGCGAGAAGTCGAAGGACGCCATCCGGGCGATGGGCGCGGAGCCGGTCGTCGTCGACGGGCTTGATGCCGCGGGATCGGCGAGGCGGTGGCCAGGGCCGAGCCGGATGCGATCATCCACGAGATGACGGCGCTTTCGGGCACGCCCGACTTCCGACACTTCGATCGCTGGTTCGCCCTGACGAACCGGCTGCGGACGGAGGGCACCGAGCACCTCCTCGCCGCGGCCGAGGCGAGCGGCGTCAAGCGGTTCGTCGCCCAGAGCTTCACCGGCTGGAGCAACGCCCGGACCGGCGGACCGATCAAGACGGAGGACGATCCGCTCGATCCGAACCCGGTCAAGGAGCAGACCGAGACGCTCGCGGCGATCAAGTTCCTGGAGCGCGCCGTCCTCGATGCGCCGCTCGAGGGGATCGTCGTCCGCTACGGCGGCCTCTACGGGCCCGGCTCGTCGGAGACGCTCGGCGCGATCCTCCGCAAGCGGATGTTCCCGGTCATCGGCAACGGCGCGGGCATCGTGTCGTCGACCCACGTCGATGACGCGGCCGGCGGGACGGTCGCGGCCCTCGAGCGCGGCCACCGAGGCATCTACAACATCGTCGACGACGACCCGGCGCCGTCCGGCGAGTTCATCCCGGCGATCGCCGAGGCGCTCGGCGCGCCGAAGCCGCTGCGGATCCCCGCCTGGCTCGGCCGCCTGCTCGCCGGCGACGTCGCGGTGACGATGATGACCGAAGGCCGCGGCTCGTCGAACGCGAAGGCGAAGCGCGAGCTGGGTTGGCAGCCGATCTGGCCGAGCTGGCGCGACGGCTTCCGCCACGGCCTCGACTCGCCGGTGCCGCTGCCGTCGCGGGCGACGGAATCGACCGCCGACCGAGAAGGAGACGACCGCCGCGTGACGCCAGCCAAGGCCAGGGACGACGTCGCCGAGGCCTATGTCGACCTCCGACCGCTGCTCTTCTCGATCGCGTACCGGATGCTGTCGAGCGTCAGCGAGGCCGAGGACGTCGTCCAGGAGGCGTTCGTCCGCTACCAGCGGGCGCTCGCCGACGGCACGGCCGTCGAGTCGCCGAAGGCCTACCTGTCGGCCGTCGTCACCCGCCTGGCGATCGACCACCTCAAGTCGGCCCGCGTCCGGCGCGAGACGTACGTCGGCGAGTGGCTGCCGGAGCCGCTCGTGACGGACGAGGGCGCCGGCGACCCGGCCGAGCACGCCGAGCAGGCCGACTCGCTGTCGATGTCGTTCCTCCTCCTGCTCGAGCGGCTGACCCCGGTCGAGCGGGCGGTCTTCCTCCTCCACGACGTGTTCGACTACGACTTCGAGGAGGTCGGCCGGATCGTCGGGCGGACGGCGGCGACGTGCCGCCAGCACGCGGTCCGGGCGCGCAAGTTCATCGCCGCGAACCGGCCCCGGTTCGACGCGTCGGAGGCCGAGCGCGACGAGCTCCTCGGCCGCTTCTTCGCCGCGGCGGAGGGCGGCGACGTCGACGGCCTGATCGAGCTCCTCGCCGAGGACGTGATCGTCCACGGCGACGGCGGCGGCAAGGTCCCCCAGTGGTACGAGCCGATCGCCGGCGCCGACAAGGTCGCCCGGCTGTTCGCCCGGTTGGGCAGCCAGGGCGGCGATGGGCGCAACGTTCGAGCGCCACGAGATCAACGGCCAGCCGGGCGTCGTCTTCCGAGGCCCGAACGGCGGGGTCTTCTCGGTGATGTCGTTCGAGGTCGTCGGCGGCCGGGTCGCGACGATCCGCTCGGTCGTCAACCCGGACAAGCTCGGCCACCTCGGCCCCGTCGAGAGCCTCCGCGACGTGCTCGACAACGCGCGGCCGTCAGCGCAGTAGCTCGCCTGCCTCCAGGAGATCCGGCGTCGACGAGCCCTCCGTGAATGTCGCGTGGACCGCTCGCAGCGCCTCGACGCGACCGGCCCGCTCCCCTTCTGGCGCCGTCCGGGCCAGCCGCACCGCCGCTCTGAGCTGCGGCATCCGGGCGCCGACGCTGTCCGCCACCGCGAACGCGCGCTCGTACGACGCCGTCGCGGCGGCCGCATCCGCGCCCGCGGACCCAGCAGCGACAGGTCGCCGTGGACGATGTGGAACTGCGGCGCTAGCACGCCGTCGGTGCCGCCCAGGTTGAGGGCCTCGTCGATCAGCTCGAAGCCGGGCTCGGGCGTGCCGGCGTCGACGTGGGCCGCAGCCTGCATGAACCGGATCATCGGCCAGAAGACCGGCGGCGTTCGCAGGCCCTCGTACTGATTCAGGCCGTCGGCCATCTGGCGGATGCCCTCCTCCGGTCGGCCGCGCGCGCTCGTCGCCGCGCCTAGCAGGACGTTTGCGAGCGCTCGCCAGATCGGCAGGTCGCTCGTCTCGGCCACGCGCAACGCGCTCGCCGCGCGATCCGCGACCACCTCCGCCTCCTGGCGCCAGAGATGGAGGTATCCGGCGTGGTAGAAGGCGTACGCGAGCGAATACGGATGGTCGAGCTCGGTCGCCAGCGCCACCGCGCGGTCGGCTCGCCCGACCGCTTGATCCGGGTAGCCCAGCAGCCAGAGGAAGAACCCCGACGTCGTCAGGCAGGACACCCTCGGGTCGAGCCCGAGACGCAGCCGTCGCGGCTGGTAGCCGCCGCCCTCGAATGCAGCGATCGCCTGGTCGAGGTAGCCGAGGCCGGTCTCGAGCTGCCCGCTGAACCCGGTGTCCGCACCGAGCATCGAGTAGCCGTCGACGATCATGCTCCCGTCGCCCTCGGCGCCGGCGAGTCGGAGGATCTCGTTCGCGTAGCCGATCCCCTTGTCGAACTCGCCGCGGAGCGCGTGAAAACTGCCGAGGCTCCGAAGGATCGGGAAGACCTGCGGCACCTCGCCGTGCTCCTGGACGAGGGCCAGTGCCTCGGCGTATGCCTGCTCCGCTTCGGCCGTGTAGCCGTGCAGGAGCATCATCGCCCGGGCGCGCTTCGTCTTCAGCGTCAGTTCCTTCTGCCAGCGATCGGGTGAATCCGGCGACGCCGCGACAACGCCGAGGACATCGTCGATGAACTCGATCGTGGCTCGGTACAAGCCGCGGGCCTCGAGCATCGGCCACAGCGCGTCGCGCAACGCGTTCAGTCGCTCGACATCCTGTGCGGCCACCGAATGGCGCCAGGCGATCCGGAGATTGTCGAGCTCGGCGGCGAGGGTCTCGTCCTCCGCTTCTTGGGCGAGGGCCGCGAAGTAGCGGGCGTGGCTCTCGCGAGCGGCGGCCGCGACATCCGGCTGTGCGTCGAGCCGCTTCGTCGCGTACGCCTTGATCGTCTCGAGCATGACGACCCGCTGCATCGGATTGCCGTCGGTCGCGTCAACCTGCCGGATCAGGCTCTTGTCGAGGAGCGAGCTGAGGCCCTCGAGGGCGTCGAGCTCCTCGCCGGTCCCATCGTCGAGACCAGCCGCCACGGCTTCGACCGCCTCGACCGAGCAGCCGGCGCAGACCGACAGGATCTCGAAGAGCCGCTGCTCCGGCGGACTCAGGAGCTGGTAGCTCCACTCGATCGTCGCCCGCAGCGTCTGCTGGCGCGCGGGCAGGTCGCGGGCGCCGCTGCCGAGCGCCTTCAGGCTGCCGGCGAGCCGATCCCGAAGCGCCTCCGGCGAGAAGAGGTTCAGTCGGGCGGTGGCGAGCTCGATCGCGAGCGGCAGCCCGTCGAGCCGGCGGCAGATGTCGGCGACGGCGGCGGCGTTGTCGTCGGTGAGCCGGAAGTCCGGATCGGACGCCACGCGCCCGCTCCACGAACAGCTGGATCGCCTCGAACTGGCTGACCTGGTCGGCCGACAGTGCGCCGGCTCGCGCGCCAGGTAGCGACAGGGGCGGCACCGAGACGACGTTCTCGCCGCGAACGCGGAGCGCCTGACGGCTCGTCACGAGGATCTTGAGGCCGGGGCACTCCGCGAGCAGCGCGACGAGTGTCGGCGCGGCGACGGTGACCTGCTCGAAGTTGTCGAGGACGAGCAGGACCTGCTGCCCCCGGAGCCGGCGCCGGAGTGCGTCGAGCGGCGACAGCTCGGCCGTGTCCGTAATTCCGACCGCCGTGACCACGAGCGCGAGCACGGCCTCGCTGTCGGTCGCGGTGATGAGGTCGACGAAGTAGACGCCGTCGGTGAATCGGTCGACCTGGTCCGCGGCGGCCCGGATCGCGAGGCGCGTCTTCCCGGTCCCGCCGGGCCCGGTCAGCGTGAGGAGGCGGACGTTGACGTCGTCGAGGCGTTCGCGGAGCGCCTCGAGCTCGGCGTCGCGGCCGACGAACGCGGACGTCTCGGTCGGGAGGTTGTTCGGCCGATTGTCGAGGGTCGACAGGGGCGGGAACTCGGCCGGCAGCCCGGGATGGCCGAGCTGGAACAACCGCGCCGGCCGGCCGAGGTCCTTGAGCCGATGCTCCCCGAGGTCGCGGAGCCTCGCGCCGTCCGGGAGGCGCCCGTCGACGATCGCGGCGGTCGAGTCCGACAGCAGGATCTGGCTGCCATGACCGGCCGACATGATCCTGGCCGTCCGATTCACGGCTGGCCCGAAGTAGTCGCCGCCACGCGCCTCCGCGTCGCCGGTGTTGATCCCCATCCGGACGCGGATCGCGCAGTTGTCCGGCCACGGCTCCGCGAGGAGGCCCTGTTGGGCGGCGACGCCGGCGGTCACGGCATCGATCGGGGCGCCGAAGACCGCCATCATGCCGTCGCCGGTCGCCTTGACGACCTCGCCGTGGGACTCCCCGATCGCGGAGCGGAGGATGACTCTCGTGCCGGGCCAGGGCCGATCGCATCAGCTGCGGGTGCTGCTCCCACAGGCGGGTGCTGCCCTCGACGTCGGTGAAGAGGAACGTCGGCGGCGCCTCGGGCGGAGACGCGGCCCGCCCGTCGACTACCTGATCCGAGACTGAGCCCCTTAGTTGCTCGAGCTCAGATGCCCGACGTCGCCAATGATGCCCCGGACGCGTCGCGGTCAGCCAGCCGGGTCACTCGACGCTGGAGAGGTCCAGGCCCTTGAGGCGCGCGGGATCGGCGAGGATGTCGATCTCGACGATCTTCTTGCCGCGGACCGTGAACCCCAGGACCGCGTACGGTTGCGCGCCGTCGAACACGACGAGGCCCGCCGCGCCGTTGACGAGCGCCCGTCGCGCGCCGTCGGCGAGGCGCCGGAAGCCGAACGCCTGCTTCGCCACGGCACGGGCGCCTCGGACCTCGCGTGTCCGGCCGAGGAGGCTCCGACCTGCGCCGGCGTCGGCGCGGACGACGACGTTCGGATCGAGCACACGGAGCAGAGCCTCGAAATCGCCGGCGCGCGCGGCGGCCAGGAACGCGTCGACCACCTCGCGCTGGCGAGCGACGTCGACATCCGACGAGGTTGTGGCGCCCCTGACGCGGCGGCGAGCCCGACTCGCGAGCTGGCGGGTCGTCGTCGTCGACCGGCCCACAATCGGTGCGATCTCGTCGAACGGCAAGCCGAAGGTGTCGTGCAGGACGAACGCGAGTCGTTCGGCGGGCGTGAGCGTCTCGAGGACGACGAGCATCGCCAGGCCGACCGAGTCGGCCAGCAGCAGCTCCTGCTCGGGATCGGAGGCGTCGGCGCCGGCGATGATCGGCTCGGGGACATGGATGCCCATCGGGTCCTCGCGGCGAGCCTTGCGCGAGCGCAGCATGTCGAGGCAGAGGCGCGCCACGACCGTCGTCAGCCAGCCTCCCAGGTTATCGACGTCTCGCGTATCGGCTCGATTGAGGCGAAGCCAGGCGTCCTGGACGGCGTCGTCGGCCTCGGTCAGCGAGCCCAGCATCCGATAGGCCACCGCCCGGAGGTGGGGTCGGTGGGTCTCGAAGCGCTCGGCCAGCCAATCGCGTTCGTTCATCGGTCACGTCCTTCGATTACGTTCCGTCAGTCGGTTGACGAACGCAACCCGGCGAAACGTGACCGAGGAGACTCTCATGGCCAAGGCGCCCGCACTCATCCGACTATCGAACCCACTGACCCGTCGGCTGCTCCGCATCGGAGTGCCGATGGGTCCCAACCTGCTACTCACGGTTCGCGGCCGCTCGACCGGCCAGCCGAGGACCGCGCCGGTCGCGGCCGTCGAGGTGGGCGGTCGACGATGGATCATCGGCGCGTACGGGGAGGTCCAGTGGGTTCGCAACCTGCGCGCCGCGGGCGAGGCGGACATCGAAGCCCATGGCCGGACTGAGCACGTCACCGCCGTCGCGCTCAGCCGCGACGAGGCGACCGAGTTCTTCCGGGACGTCCTGCAGCCCTACGTCCGATCGTTCCCGCTGCTCGGACGGGTCTTCGGTCGTGTGCTGTTCGGACTCATCGCTCCGGAGGTCCTCAATGACCCGGCCCGGGCGGCGGCCCTTCGCCCGGTCTTCGAGCTTCAATCGGCGCCGGGACGCCGCTCGGGTGCCTTATCGGGGCGACCACCTCGAGGCGAGCTCGTCGGGTGACGGCGGCGGACCGGGCAGCGGCTCCCCTTCGTCCGACCGCAGCCCGTCGAGGAACAGCGCCAGGTAGCGGTGCCGGAGCTCGCGCGTCCGTCGCTTCGTCACCGAGCCGGATCGACGACACCTGCTCGAGGATCAGCGACAGATCGTCGACGACGACGTCGGCCCGCAGGCCGCCTGCGGCCTTCGTCCGCTCGACGATCCGGGCGTTCAGCTCCGCGGCCCGAACGGACATCGCGTACAGCTCCTCGTTCGGAGCGAACGTCCCGGCCAGGTTCATCGTGATTGCGACGGTCTGAGCGTCGAGGAGCCGGGCCATGAACGCTGCGAACGCCTCCCATGCGTCACTGTCGTCGGCGACGGCCGCCTCGGCCTCGTCGAGATAGCGCGCCAGCCCGTCTCGCGCGACCTGCCGCAGCAGGTCCTCCTTGCTCGCGTAGCGCCGGTACAGCGCGCTGATGCCCACGCCCGCGCGGGCTGCGACCGCTGACATCGGCGCGTCAGGATCACTCGTGAACACGTCCCTCGCGGCGTCTCGGATTCGAGGGTCGTTGCGCCTCGCCTGGGCTCGCCGGCCGCTCAGCGGGCGCTCGTGAGATTCCATCTGGACAAGATAGCGCCGCCTGGGTCATAATGGAACGGAACACTTTATTCCGTTCCACGCAGCAGGACGAAAGGACCGACCCGATGAACGCCTCCAACGACACTGCGATCCGACCGTTCACCCTCAACATTCCCCAGGCCGATCTCGACGACCTGCGCGACCGGCTCGACCGCGCTCGCTGGCCCGACGAGCTCCCCGGCGACGTCGACGACGGCATCAAGCAGTCGTACGTCCGGTCGCTCTACGACTACTGGCGGGACGAGTACGACTGGCGGGCGACCGAGGCCCAGATCAACACCCATCCGCAGTTCACGACCAAGATCGACGGCCAGAACGTCCACTTCCTTCACGTCCGCTCCCCCGAGCCAAACGCCCTGCCGCTGATCGTGACCCACGGCTGGCCCGGCTCGATTCTCGAGTTCTTCGACATCATCGGGCCGCTCAGCGATCCCCGGGCGCACGGCGGCGACCCAGCCGACGCGTTCGACCTCGTCATCCCGTCGATGCCCGGCTACGGCCTCTCGGGCCCAACTCACGAGCGCGGCTGGAACAACTACCGGATCGCGGCGGCGTGGGTCGAGCTGATGCGGCGCCTCGGCTACGAGCGCTACGGCGCGGTCGGCAACGACGCCGGTTCGATGATCTCGCCGGAGGTCGGCAGGCTCGACCCTGACCGCGTCGCCGGCGTCCATGTCACCCAGATCTTCTCGTTCCCGTCGGGCGATCCGTCCGAGTTCGAGGGCATGACCGCGGAGGAGATGACCGAGCTGGGGACGCTCCAGTGGTTCTTCGAGAACAAGATGTCCTTCAACAAGGTCTTCTCGGAACAGCCGCAGACGGTGAGCTACGCGATCACTGACTCGCCGCTCGGCCTGCTCGCCTGGAACGCCCAGCTGCTCGGCGAGGACCTCGATGCGGAGTTCCAGCTGTCGAACGTCATGCTGTACTGGCTGACCGGGACGGCGGCCTCGGCCGGGCGGCTGTATTACGAGAACGCCCACGCGGTCGATCGACCGACCGAGCCGACGACGGTCCCGATCGGCCTGGCGGGCTTTGGCGGCGACTTCAGCGGCATCCGCCGCTTCGCCGAGCGCGATCACAGCAACATCGTCAGCTGGAACATGTACGAGCGCGGCGGGCACTTCGCCGCGCACAAGGCTCCGAACGAGCTCGTTGGCGACGTCCGGGCGTTCTACCGGTCGCTTCGCTAGGGTCAGGGCCGGCAGGCCGCCGGCAGCAGCGTATAAACCGCGTAGAACGTCGCGGCCGCGAGTCCTGCAGTGAGAGCCACTCCGATGAGTCGCGCCAGGACCCGCTCCGGGGCCAGCGCGAAGAACGCACCGGTGAGCGCGACGACAAGCGCAGGGATCCCCGCCGCGATCACCCAGCGCGGGATCAACTCCGGACGCGCTGGCGGCGCTGCCGGCACGCAGCTGATCAACCCGCCGGGCCCCGTCACGTAGATCGCGATCGCGGCGGCCGCGCCGGCGACAGCCACCGTAATCACGGCAGCGCCGACCACCCGGGCCAATTGACGCAGGCGGTACTTCATCGCGCTTCCCTCGTGGACCGAACTTCCCCGCCGTTCGCAGTATGGGCCTCGACCAACGTCCTCTGACTAGGGCTCAATCGTACGGGCGTCGTGCGGGCTCGGGTGGGTGAGACGGTCCTGATCCCGGGATCGATGGGCACTGCGTCGTACGTGTCGGTGAAAGCGGCGCGTTCCGCGGAGTGGACGTTTGACGGCGTCGACGGTGGACGCTCGCTCGGTCCGACGGCGGGCAGCGAGCCGGACGATGGCGACCATGAACAACCCCACGGCCCGCCTCGGCTACCTCGACCTTGGCCTGCTCCTTTACCTGGGCGCCGTTTGGGGTGCCGCGTTCCTGTTTCTGCGCGTCGCCGCGCCTGAGGTCGGACCGGTCTGGACCGCCGAGATCAGGATCGCCCTCGCCGGCGCGGCGCTCGCGATCGTCGTCGGCCCGCGGCGGCTGTGGTCGCTGAGGCACAACGTCCGCCAGCTTGGGGTAGTCGGGATTACGTTCTCAGCACTCCCCTTCTCGCTGCTCGCGTTCGCGACCCTGACCCTCCCGGCCGCCCTTGCCTCGCTCCTGATGGCGACGACGCCGCTCTTCACGGCCCTCATCTCGACCCTCTGGCTGGGGCAACGGCTCAGCCGCTCGTCGATCGTCGGGCTGGGAGTCGGATTTACCGCCGTCGTCGTGCTGCTCGGCGGATCGACGGCGGCGATCGGCCCCGAGACCGGCGTGGCGTTCCTCGCCGGCCTCGGCGCTGCGCTCAGCTACGCGGTGGCGGGTACATACGTGCGTCGGTCGACGAACGGCATCAAGCCCCTCGACCTGGCCGCCGGGCAGCTGCTCGCCGGCGCCATTGTCCTGCTCCCGATTGCGATCCTGTCCGGACCGCCGCGGCTGCCCGCGCTCGACGGTGCGGTCTCACTTGGCCTCATGGCGCTGGTCTCGACCGCGATCGCCTGGCCCGTCTTCTTCCGCGTCTCGGAGCGGACGAACGCGACGACCGCGAGCACCGTCACCTTCATCGTCCCGATGTTCGGGATCCTCTGGGGCGGCCTCATCCTCGGCGAGCCGATCGGGCCCCAGCTGCTGGTCGGCTTCGGGCTCGTCCTGGTCAGCCTCGTGCTTGTGCTCCAGTTCCCGCTCGGCAGGATCCGCGAGGCGGCCGGCGCCCTCGGCCATCGGCTGGCATGGCGGCGCCAGCTCCGGCCGACACCAACAAGCTAGAGGTCGTCCAGCCGTTGCTTCGCCTCGGCCAGCGACATGCCGGTAAGCCTGATCAACTCCTGGATCGCGTGGATCCTATTCGCAGCCGAGCCCGTCGTGATCGCCGTCTAGGCGGTACTCGTCCGGGCCAATGACATCAACCGGCGCCAGGCCCATCGCTCGGATATCCGGGCAATCCAGGTCCGGCCCGTTCGGCACGCACGGGTCGTAGGACGGGTGGCAGTCGGCCGCTGGCTCCGGGTCGGGTTCGACGAAGGGCACGATCACGGGCACAGGCACGGGCGTCGGAGCCGGGGTCGGCGGAGCGGGTGTCGGCGGAGCCGGTGTCGGGCCCCACAGGCCGAGGGCTAACAGCTTCGTGTCGGTCTCGACAGCGCTGTAGAGGGCGTCGTAGCGGACATCGGGCGGGTAACTCTTCGCGAACGCGACGCCCTGCCGGACGAGCTCGAGGTTGACCAGGGTCCAGGCGGTCCCGTTTGTCACCCAGACGTATCGGAGCAGGCGGTCGAACCGGTCGACCTCGGAGACGTCCTTCTCGAGGAAGACGGTCTTGCCCTCGACGAGGGCGGCGTTTGCGGCGGTCGCCTGCGGGCCCATCCACTGGACGGCGCTGTTTGGATCGACGGTCTCGGGCGAGTCCATGCCGATGTAGCGGACCTTGTGTTCCTGGCCGCCGTAGGCGACGACGATGGTGTCGCCGTCGGTGACTCGCACGACAGTGGCCTCGGTCGTCTGGCCGATCGGGCCGAACGTGGGCTCCGGTGTCGGTTGGGCGGTCGCGGTGGCGGTCGCCACGGCGACGATGGGAGCCGTCGGTGTTGAAGTCGCGACCGCTGATGGGGGCGTCCCCGTCTCGGTCTTGTCGAGCGAGCCGATCGCGGCGAGGCCGACGACAACGGCCAGTCCCGCGACGATGACGCCTCGTTTGGAGAACCGGCTAGTGCTCGGGGCCGCGGCGGCGGGCAGGCTGTCGGGTGGAGGCGCTGGCGTCGTGCCGATCGCGTCGAAGTCAAGCTGGCAGCCGGTGCAGAACCGGAACGCGCCAATACGCGCTGCCCCGCAGCGCGGGCAGAAATCCCTCAAGTGATCCCCCTCAACGGTCGCGCCGGGCGCAGCGCTCGATCAAGTATCGCTTGCCGCGCATCGCGCCGGCATCACCCATACGGACTAGCTGTTTTGAGTCGGCCATCGACCCGGGGCGTTAGGATGAACCCGCCAATTCCTGTCCGACCGGTCGAAGGGAAGCGATGGCCTCGACGCTCCAGCCAGATCCCGGCGATGAGGAGTTCTGGCGCGACTATCTGACCCGCGGGCACGCGTTCGAGCGGCGCATCCGGCGCGTCTTCAAGCACATTCCCCACAACCCGCGGTGCGAGCTGTGCGCTGCGCCGTTCAGCGGGGCGGGCGCACCGATCATGCGGCTCATCGGCAAGAAGCCGGCGAGCCGGAACCCGCGGCTCTGTACCGGCTGTTTCAACTTCCTCGCCTCGCATCGGGGAGGCGCGGAGATCGACTGCACGATGCTCTTCGCCGACATCCGCGGCTCGACGACGATCGCCGAGGGCATGTCCTCGACCGCCTATCGAGGACTCCTGGATCGCTTCTACACGGTCGCGTCGTCGGTCGTGTTCGACCACGAGGGAACGGTCGACAAGTTTGTCGGCGACGAGCTCGTCGCGATGTTCTTCCCCCTGCTGAGTGACGATCGCCACGCGACCTGCGGCATCGAGGCCGCAAAGGATCTCCTGCGGGCGACCGGCCACGCGGACGCCGAAGGCCCGTGGGTGCCGGTCGGGGCGGGCGTCCACACCGCCAGGACGTGGTTCGGCGCCGTGGGTCAGGGTTCCCATATCGAGCTCACAATGCTCGGCGACGCCGTCAACGTCGCGTCGCGACTGGCCTCGCGCGCGGCCGCCGGCGAGATTCTCGTTACGAGCGACGCGGCGGCTTCGGCCGGTCTCGACCCGACCCTCGAGCGGCGGAGTCTCGAGTTGAAGGGCAAGTCCCTGGCGACGGAGGTCGTCTCGCTGACCGTCTCCGCCTAGTTCATGCGAGGCTCGAGGACCACGATCGCGGTCTCCCGGGATCGGAGCGCGGCGCTCGCATCGGTGTAGGCCGAACTTCCAAGGTCGAGCAGCCTCGCCCACAGGCGCTCACGCTCGTCGCCGGTCGCAGCGCGCGCTGTCACCGTGCGCGACGATCCATCGGGCAACTCGACGAATGGCGTCGGGCTGCGCCTGCAGATTGAGCCACCAGGCCGGCTCGGGGTCGGCCCAGCCGTTCATCGCCGGCGAGATGAGGTTCGGACCATCCTCGATGAACCCGAGGATCGCGACTCGGCGCTGACCGGTGCGCCGCCCGACCGTCGTGAGTCGAAGCATTCCCCATTGACTGCTGGTCGCGGGTCGCAGGCCGAACCGGCCGCGCGTGATCGAGTAGGCGGCGCGGTGCACGATCCAGATCGTGCGGACCAGCCAGCGCGGCACCGACGGGGGCGCCTTCTGGGTCGTATCGGATGCGGTCGTCATCTGTGGGTCTCCCTTGTCTACGGTGTAAACTACGCCGTAAACATATCCGCTACAGCGTAGACTAGTCAAGTGGCAATCCAAGAAGATGCAGGAACGGCGCCCCGCACGCCTCTGAGTCGGGAGCGGGTGCTTCGGGCCGCGGTCGACCTCGCCGATCGCGGCGGAGTCGAGGCCCTTAGCATGCGTAAGCTCGGCCAGGAGCTCGGGGTCGACGCCATGGCCCTCTATCGCCATGTCCGCGGTAAGGACGACCTTCTCGACGGCGTCCGCGAGGTGATCGTCGGTCAGATCGAGCGGCCCGCGCCCGGTGACGACTGGAAGGCCACACTGCGCGGCCTCGCGATGGCGGCCCGACGCGTCATGCTTCGCCACCCGTGGGCCCGGCAGGTGCTCGAGGAGCGCGGAACCTCCGGGCCAGCGGCGCTCGCTCACATCGAGGCGGCCCTCGGGACCCTCCACGCCGGCGGGTTCTCGATCGAGGTGGCCCATCACGCGCTCCACGTCCTGGACAGCCGCATCTTCGGGTTCAACCAGGCCCTCTTCGAGGAGACGGGTCCGGCCGATCCCCCACCCGAGATGCAGGCGGCGATGATCCAGGCCCTGGCCGGCTACCCGCGGATCTCTGAGCTCGCGCAATCGGTCAGCCACGAGGGCGTCCTCGGCCGATGCGACGACGATGTCGAGTTCGCGTTCGGGCTCGACCTGATCCTCGACGGACTGGAGCGACTCAGGCGATCTCCGTGAGCGGCTCGAAGGACCGAGACTCGCCGGCCGCCGCCCACCGTTCGAGGCCGCCGCGGATTACGTCGGGGTTGCCGCCGAAGCCGTAGCGGCGGACGACCATCCGGATGGGCGTCGTGTCGTCCGTGGATGCGTGCTGATGGACGTTCCGGACGCTGCATTGGGCGCAGATGACGTAGATCGAGTCAGTCCAATCCTCGGCGCCAACATCGAGGTCGGCGAACAGGTCGTCCAGGGCCGCACCGTCCTCTTCGGTCGGTACGGTCACCTGACTTTCGAACGTCGGCGCGTTGCTGGGATCCATCCGGATCAACTCGTCAAAGACCGACCATATCCGCCCGCCGACCTCGCGCTGCCCGTTGGGCACGACGTCGTGGAGGACGATGTCACCCCAGCGGTGGCCCGACTCCGGTAGCGGCACCGAGTCGATTCGGGCACGGCACGGATCAACCCGCGTTCCCCAGACGGTCTCGCCACTCGGGTCCAGCCGGATCGGTGCGATGCCAAGGCCGGCGAACTCGGGTGGTCCGTTGCCCGGCGGCGGGTCCGGCCCGATCCCCCGCCAAGCGGCGCGGGCCGTCGCCCAATCGCGCATGGCCGTCGCCGCCACGCCGAGATTCCAATGCGCCTCCTTGCTGGTGGGATTGAGCTCGGCCGCGCGCCGGTTGCAGCGGACCGAATTCGGCCAGTCCCGCTTGAGCTTGTAGGCGAGACCGAGGTTGAACCAGGCCGACGGGTTCGCGTCGTCGTTGGCGACGTAGCCCTCGAAGACCTTGACAGCCTTGTCGAGGTCGCCTCGGTTGAGAGCCCGCTTGCCCTCATTGAACCTGAGGTTGTTTCGGAATCGATCGACGAAGCTCACCCGCCGAAGATACCCCCGCCTGGCGAGCCGGCGACGCCCCTACGCCCGACGACCACCGACTGAGCTTTCGGGCGCCGGCAGCCACGCGTCCTCGGGACGGTCGAGCCACCGCTCCGCCCTTGACGTGGAACGAGCCGATTGGAGCAACGATGCGACGCCAGGCTCGACCTCCGACCCTCGGCGGTAGACGATCGACCACGGGAACAGCACCGTCGGATCAACGATCGCCCGCACCACGCCGCCGGGAACGTCGGCCATGTCTACGCCAGTGAGGATCGGCAGGCCCTGACGACGGAGGTGATGGCTCGCCTCCGCGACACCGATTGCGGTCGGGTGGGCCGCGACAGGCCGGGCTTTGGCGAGCGCCAGCAGCTGCCGCGACAGGTCGGTCCATTCGGGCGAAGCCGGGTCGTCGATGTTCACGTCGATCTCGAGGCCCTCGAGCGCCGCAAGCGGAACCACGTCCAACCCGGCGAGCGCGTGGTCATCGGGCAGCAGAACGGCCAGCGGCTCGAACCGAATGATCTCGGCTTCCAGGACGGCGCTCTCGCGCCGGCCGGTCCAATCCGCCCGCCCGAACCCGACGTCGATCTCGCCGGCCAGCAGGCCCGACACCGCCTTGGCCATCCCGCCGCCGTACATCCCGCGGAAGTCGATGTCGGGCGCCGCATCGCGGGCGGCTTCGAGGACGATCAGGCCGGTCCGCCGGCCTTCGCTCAGGAGATCCGCCACGTAGGTTCGGGCAGCCGGGCGGAGTTCCCGCCACGTGGCGTCGTGCAGAGCGAGAAGCTCGCGGGCGCGAACGAGAAGGCGCTCGCCCGCCGGCGTCAGCGCGACGCGACGCGTGGTCCTGGTGAAGAGCTGCGTCCCGAGCTCGCGCTCGAGTCGAGCGATGTCGCGGCTCAGGGCCTGCTGGGCGATGAAGAGCCGCGCCGCGCCGCGCGTGAAGTGGAGCTCCTCCGCGGCCGCAACGAAGTACCGCAGCGCCCGCAGGTCGAGCTCACGTCCGATCGGTGCAGGTTCGTCATTCACGCAATTCGCAGGTTAATCCCTCGCGTCAAGGTGTTGGACCTCGAGACGAGGTCGATGCGAGGCTGGCCACGCAAACAACCTCACCCAAAGGAGAAGTGAAATGCTTGACGGAGCCGCACTCGGCACCCTCATGATTGGCCTCGAAACCGTACGCCAGGAGTCCGAATGGTCGGAACCTACCGTGCGGCGCCGGGCGCGGCGCTCGCGTCCAACCTTCCGCGGCCGGCTGGCAATCGCCCTGCGATTCGCCGCCGATCGCCTTGACCGCAAGTCGTCGGCGGGCCTGGGTTCCACCAGCTCGGCGGCGTAGTCCCTTCCTCGAATCCGCGGCCCTGCGCGTCGGCTACGTCAGCCCCGCCAGGGCCGCGGTTCGTTCTGCGAGCCATCGTCGATCGCGCGCGGATCAGGGTTCGATCGTCCAGAACTCATCCGGGCAGATGGGTTCGGTGCGGCGGGCCACCTCCCGGCCACCGAGCGTCTTTGCAACCAACGGATCCCGCACACACAGGTTGTTGAATCCGCTCAGGCCGACGGTCGTTCCGGCCGCAACCGTGGCGAGCTTCGTGACGACACCGCCCGAGTCGACGTAGACCACGATCGTCTCGTCACCGAGGTTCGAGATCTTCGGTTGGTGATACTCCTCGCCGGGGCCATTGCAAGCAGCGATGGCAACCAGCAGCGTGGCCGTCGCCACCACGAGAGCAGTCGACCTCAACGGTCGCGCGTTCCATTGCCTCACGGAGGCGAGAGTACGTTGCTCGCGAAAGCGTGGGCGGATAGCGACCGGGGACTCCGGCCCGATGCCAAGTGCCGCCGACGGCGGCGAGACGCACGACCGCTACGGTTGTGTCTGCCGACGACCGGTTCCGATCGCACGGGTGGCAGGACGTTGACTCGCGATCGGTTTGGACTCGTGCGGAGGCGAACGTGGCAGCAAAGCCGCTTGTGTACGTCCACGGGGCGGGTGTTCAGAAGCGACCCCGGGACCTCAAGGATGAGCTCGATCTGGTGATCTTCGGCCGGCCGATGCCGTCGAGCCGCGTGGCCCACTATTCGGACGTCCGTTGGCCGCCCGCCGGCCCTGTCGGCGGGCGACGGAGCGGCGCGGCCACGGACCGGGCGGCCCGCGACCGAGCCGTGCGCGCGGCCGCGAAGCCGCAGGTCACGCCGAAAGACGCTGCCTCCGAGATCGTGGCGGCGACCCTCGCCGCCGGCCAGGCGCGGGCCCGTGGTCCATCGGCTTCAGGGAGGACGGGCGCAGCCGCAGCCCGCGAGTCCGCCGGCCCGTCCGCGACGGAGACCGCCGCGGCTCGGCGACTCGTCGAGCAGCTCTACCGATCAGCCGATCGCGTCGGCGAACGGTCCGCGGCGCCGACGCCACCGGTCGCCGGCATCACCTTCCCGGACTTGATCTTCCGCCGCGTCGTCGGTGCCTTTGCGAGCGACGTGGTCGACTACCTGTACGGCGACTTCGCCGAACGGATGCGTGCCCCGGTACGTCAGGCGCTCCTGATCGGACCCCCACCGAACGTCATCGTCGCCCACAGCCTTGGCACGATCATCACGTACGACGTCCTGAGCGAGCCGGCGTTCTCGGGATTTAACGTGGAACTGCTCGTCACGCTTGGTTCGCCGCTGGGCATCGGCAATGTCCAGGCTCGGCTCCGCAACCGCGCAGGTCGCCCGAACCCCGTACCCAGCGCGGTCAGGGCCTGGCTCAACTTCGCGGATCAATTCGATCCCGTCGCGCTCGATCGGACTCTGCGCAACGAGTTCGCGCCACCGAAGGACTTCGCGGCGGACGAATCGGTCAACAACCCGGCGAGGAACAACCACGATCTGACCGGCTACCTGTCGATCGGCGTCGTGCGTTCGGCGATCGTGAATGCCGTAGGTCAGTAATCCAGCTCACGGAGATCCGGGGAGGTCGGGACTGATGGTCAGCAAGCAGATCCTCACGGCTCAGCGAGGCGTGTCCCTCGAAGAAGTGCTCGCGGCGCAGATCCCGGCCCAGCGCGCCGAAGCGGCTCCGGTCAGGCGCTCGACGGCGGCCGCGGGGCCACGTGGCGCCGGCGCGATCCCTCGCGCGGGTGCCAGTCGAACGAGGGCTGCGGCAACGCGGCGCGCTCGGCCTGCGAAAACGGCCGCCGTGGGCCGTCTCATCGGGCCGTTCCTGTCGCCGGGTTCGCTAACGTCCCGGGAGCGGCTAACGCTCATCGAGGGCATCGAGACCGTCCTGGCCGGAGCGTTCACGCACCTGCCCCTTAAGCGCGCCCGTTATGGATTTGACCCGATTCAGCGCCTCCGAATCCTCCGAACACAGATTGACGAGCTCTCGGACGACGGATTCCACGCCGAGCTCGCCGACATCGTCACTCGGCTTCGCGACGCCCACACCCGGTACGTGGGGCCGGCGTCACTCGGCGGCCGGGTGGCCATCCTGCCGTTCCTGGTCGAGATGGCCGGCTCCTCCGCCAACCCGTCCTACGTGGTCTCGAAGATCGGGACAGGCCTCGACGCGGCCTTCAAGCCCGGCGTGATTCTCGAGACCTGGAATGGCGTCCCGATCGACCGGGCGATCCAGCGCTACAGCGAGCGCGAGGTCGGCGGGAGGCCCGACACGCTGCGGGCGTGGGCGACGCAGAGCCTGACGACTCGGGCGCTGAGGTATGGCCCGCCGCCCGACGAGGCGTGGGTGGTGATCGGTTACCGGACGGCCGGTGGCGCGCTCAAGGAGATCAAGATCGACTGGCAGGTGATCAACCCGGATCCGATCAGCTCCCCGAGCGGCAGCCTGTTCGCCCGGCAAGCCGATCCGACGCTCAGCCGTACGCAGGCCGTCGATCCGTCCGCCGAGGCCGTCCGCCGCGCCAAGATGTTGCTGTACGCGCCGCGGGCACTGGAAGGAACGCAGGCGCAGGCACCGGAGCCGCTCAGGCTGGCCAAGGGCAAGCCGGCCGTGGCCGTGACGATCATCCCGACGATGCTGACGGAAACGCTCAAGGCGATGTCGATCGACGCTCCGGGCGGGCCCTTTGGCTACCTCCGGGTCTACGCCTTCGACAGCCTGCCCGACACGTTCATCGACGAGCTCGTCCGGCTCATCGACCTGCTGCCCCCACGCGGACTGATCCTCGACCTCCGGGGCAATCCGGGTGGTTACATCTGGGCGGCCGAGTTGGCACTCCAGCTGTTCACTCCGAACACGATCCAGCCCACGTTCTTCTCCGTGCTGGCAACGGAGTTCACCCGGAACATGGCCAGCCTGCGCGGAGCGCTCGAGACTGAGCTCGCGCCGTGGAAGGCGTCGCTCGAGGCCGCAGTCCGCAATGGCGAGCTCTACGCGCAGCCGATCCCGATCACCGATCCGGACGCCTGCAACGCGTTGGGGCAGCGCTACGGCGGCCCCGTCGTGCTGGTGGGTGACGCAACGACCTACTCGGCGGGCGACCTGTTCTCGGCCGGATTCGTCGACAACGCGGTTGGACCCTTCCTATGTGTCGGTTCGGCGACGGGCGCGGGCGGCGCCAATGTCTGGACCTACGACGATCTCAAGAGCGACCTCGCCGGCACTGACCTCTCCCTCCCGACCCTGCCGGACGGCATCGGCCTGTCCTTCTCGTTCCGCCGGGCGACGCGGTCGGGCCCGAGCCAGGGCGTCCCGATCGAGGACGTCGGAATCAGCGGGATGGAATACGCGATGACCCTCGACGACCTGCAATTCGATCGGCGAGACCTCATCGCGAAGTGCATCACATTGCTCAAGAAGCAGCCGTTCTCGCGGCTCCAGCCGACGCTCAATGCCGCGACCCGGACGATCACGGTGACGAGCGAGGGCCTCGATCAGCTCGACGCCCTGGCCGATGGCCACCCGATCGGGGCGACACAGTCGGTCTCGAGCGCGCAGCCCGCCACCGTCACCTATCCGTCGAGAACCAAGGTGGTCGAACTGATCGGATTTGCCGGAAACAAGATCCGCCAACGCCGCCTGCTCGAGGTGTGATCCAGCTCGCTCGCTACACCGCGACGTCCGCGGAGTGAGCCAGAGTCAGCGCAGCGTACGATCGCAGCCCGCGCGCTGATCGAAGTCGTCGCCGAGACCCGCTCCAACGGCGACTCGGATCTCCAGGTCCGGATCGGCGTTGCCAGCGGCGCCGTCGTCGGCGGCGTCATTGGGCGGAAGCGACTCCTGTTCGACCTCTGGGGCGACACGGTCAATCTCGCATCACGGATGGAGTCGTCCGGCCTGCGGGGCCGCATCCACGTCGCCGAAATCGACCCGGGATCTCATCGTCGGCCGATCCGATTTCGAGCGTCGGGAGGTCGACGTCAAGGGCCTGGGTCGGCTGACTACCTACCTCGTCAGCGATTCGGCCTGAGTGGTCAGCCCGTCGTTCGGTAGCGCAGGTATACGACGCCGCTGGAGAATCGGCGCTCGTCGAGCAGCTCCAGCGGCGAGCGAACGTCGTCCGGGAGGGCCGGGTTGCCGGCGCCGATGATGATCGGGTTCAGAAAGAGGTGGATCTCGTCGACGAGGCCGGCTCTGAGGGCTTCCGCCGCGAGTTCTGGGCCGGCGACCGTCAGGTCGCGCTCGACCGTCGCCTTCAGCTTCCGGATCGCGTCGGGGTCGAAGTCACGCTCGATCCGCGTCCTGGCGCTCGAGACGGCCTGGAGCGATCGCGAGTAGACGATCTTGTCGGCCGCCCGCCAGATCGCGGCGAAGTCGTGCATCTGCGGTGGCTGGTCGACGAGGATGTCATCGGACTCCCAGGCGACGAGCACCTCGTACATCCGCCGGCCGTAGAGGTGGGTGCCGATCGGCCGCGTGAGGTCGTTGATGAAGGTATGCACTTCGGCGTCCGGCGCGGCCCAGTCGAAGTTGCCGCTCGTGTCCGCGACAAATCCGTCAAGCGATGTGATGGCCGCGTAGATGAGCTTCGCCATGGCTGAAGAGTAGGCCTCCTCCAGGTGTCAAAGCCCGCCAATCTGTTGGAGGAGTCTTGCTGATCGCAGGTCGGCATCTGCGGCCCGCGCTGGATCGTCGACGTTCCAGACCTCGGACAGTACCGCCTGGGACAGGGCCCACAGTCGGATGCGCTCAGGATCGAACCCGGTCAGGTCGGCCACGGTCTCAACCCTCGAACGCATCGCGCGGACCGGGTCCGAAGCCTCGAATAGCTCTTCGACGCGGTTGCGGAAGAGATCGCCCACCTCGTAGCAAGGTTCACCACTCAAGCCCTTCGGGTCGATCGCCAGCCAGCCCTCGCGGTCTGAGCTCAGCACATTGCCGAAGTGAAGGTCCCCGTGGAGAACGACGGGGTCCACCGAGCTGTCACACAACTCGAGGAACAAGCGCTCGCCCATGTCGAACAGGTCCGCATCGATCGGCCCCGGGCCGCCGTACAGGCGACTGTGATTCGGCCACGCTCGGTGATAGGCCCGAACATCGGGAAAGGAGTCATCGGGCGGTTCTTTCCGGAGCCTGGTCATAACCGACGCTGCAGCCGCCAGGGCTCGTTCGATTGGTACGTCCCATAAGGTCTCGCCGGGCGCGACGAGCTCCATCAAGACGACGCGCTCGTCACGATCGAACCTGAGGACTCGCGCCATCCCCCGACCGGCATAGAGGAGCATCGCGTCGATCCCCGTGAGGAATTCGTCGTCGTCCGGCCGCTCGGGCTCGGTCTTGATGACAGCCGACGTGCCGTCGTCGAGCGTGCAGCGGTACACGACGTTGCCGGGATAGACATCAAGGTACGGCTCGCCGAGCGTAATCGCCCACCGCTTGGCGGCGCGCGTCAGACGAGCGATTGACGTCGGGATCATGTCAAGACGACTCTAGGTGCGCACCATCGACGCGACCGATGAGTTTCGTCGAGCGGCCCGGTCCAATGTGTAACGACCCCATCGTCTATGCCGGGAGGAGCACGACCGTGACAATCGACTGGTCCACCGAAACGAAGGGCACCGGCCAGTACGCCGACGTCAACGGGATCAACCTCTACTACGAAACGCACGGCAGCGGCCGGCCGCTGATCCTGCTCCACGGTGGGCTCGGGTCGGGCGAGATGTTCGGTCCGACCCTGCCGGCGCTCGCGGCCAATCACCAAGTGATCGTGGTCGACCTGCAGGGCCACGGCCGCACGGCCGACATCGACCGGCCCATCGACATCCGGCTCATGGCCGACGACATCGCGGCGCTCATCGACCACCTCCGCCTCGACAAGCCGGACCTCGTCGGCTACTCGCTCGGCGGCGGGGTCGCGTTCTTCACGGCGGTCAAATACCCCGACAAGGTCGGCAAGCTCGTCATGGCCGCGGCCAATATCCGGCGCGACGCGATCCCGGCCGACATGCTGGCCCAGCAGGGTCAGGTAAACGCGGCGGCGGCCGAGTTCATGAAGGACACGCCGATGTACGAGCTCTACCAGCGGGTCGCGCCACGGCCGGAAGACTTCCCCCGGCTACTGGACAAGATCGGCGAGGCGATGGCGAAGGACTTCGACTTCAGCGAGGAGGTCCGTGGCCTCCAGGTGCCGACGCTCATCATGGCGGCCGACGCCGACATGGCGCCGCCGAGTCACTATGTCGAGGCCTTCAAGCTGCTCGACGGCGGTCTTCGCGACGGGGGCTGGATGGGCGAGGGCCGGCCGAAGGGCGGGCACGCGCTCGCGATCGTGCCGGGCACGACCCACTACAACCTCGCGGTCTCGCCGCTCTTCGCGGCTGTGGCTCTAGCGTTCCTGGACCAGTAGGAGGACAGCGTGAACTTCAACAGCATCCTGATCGGGTCCGAGGATCCGCAGCGGCTCGTCGACTACTACACGAAGCTGTTCGGCAAGCCCGGCATGGCGGACGGCGGATACACCGGCTGGCAGGTTGGGTCGGGGTACGTGACCGTCGGTCCGCACGACGAGGTCAAGGGCAAGAACGCCCATCCGGGCCGGCTGATCTGGAACATCGAGACAGCCGACGTCAGGGGCGAGTTCTCGAAGTTCAAGGAAGCCGGCGCGATCGTCGTTCGCGAGCCGTACTCATTCGAGGGCTACCCGGACTCGTGGATCGCCACGCTCGCCGATCCTGACGACAACTACTTCCAGTTGATGACCCCGATGGATCCAAACATGATGGGAACCGGCGGCTGATCCGGCGCGACCGCGCCTATGCCTTGGCCGTGGCCATGGACCCCTCGGTGACCTCGCCCTTGTGAGCCGCGAAGGCGGCAAGGACCTCTTCCTTCTCCTTCTGGGGGACCTTGAAGAAGTCGAGGCTACGGCCGAGTTCAGCCGCGACCGCATCGAACTCGTCGGGAGTGATGTGCAGCTCCCGATGAGCCTCCTCCAACCCGAGGAGGGTCGCTCCGGGCTTGGTCGCGGCGAACGTAAACGGTCCGCCAGCGACGGCGCACACCCATAGGGTTCGCATGAACTTCAGGCCCGGGAGCCTGGCCAGTTTCTGCGTGTGCCATTCGCGGAGGGCGGCGTTGTCGGATCCTTGACCCGAGGTGTCGTTCTTGACGACCGCGTCGCTGAAGTGGTCGATCACCGCGGCGATCGAGAACACCCCACCGAGCCGTTCGTAGAGGCTCTGCTCGGCCATCATGCGTCCTCCTGCGGCCCGCACGAGTTCGCTGAGCACCGAACAGGCGTTACGGGTCCGTGGTCACCGGTACGACAGATCGCCTGGATCGGTTTCGCGGTTCACGCCGTCCGCGTCGACTCCATCACCCAGTTGGCCTCCCAGGTCTCGCCGCCGTCGGTTGAGAAGGCTTGCTCCCAGCGGCAGGTGGTGGCGGTGATGTCAGACCAGAGGAACCGGACCAGGATCGGCCGGCCGTTGAACGTGTCCTCGGCAACGAAGGTGCCGATGCCGTCTGAGAAACCGCCGACCACGGGCGGGTCGAGGCGGCTCGGGTCGCGGCCGTCGAGCCACCAGATCGACCACCGATCCGACACCGCGTCGAACGTCCGCAACGAGATCGCCCGGTAGGTGCCCGCAGGCAGCTCGAGGACGTTGTCGTCGATGTTGCCTGCGCCGCCGAGAATCGGCCAGGCCTCAGACGTGCCCTCGAACTCCTGCCAGTCGTCGCTGCCCGCGAGCCGCTCCTTCAGCCGGCGGTGATGGACCCGCCACTTGCCCATGTAGAAGTCGAAGTCGTGGACGGCCGGGCCGGGTTCGGCCGTTTGCGGGGCAACGCCGGAAGCAGTGCTCGTTCCCATCGGTGTCTCCTTCAGTCGGTGATGTCCAACCGAGTTGTATTCGGTGGACCTGTCACGGACTGTCAGGAATGCCGCGGTCTGGCGGCCCAAGTCGTGAAGCTCGGCACGGCCGCGGTCACTATCCCGGAGTCCATCGCCTCCGCATGCGCGGGCGATCGTCTCCGCTCATTGCGCCCCGAAGCGGCCCCGATGTTCGACCGGAATCAGCGGTTTCTCGCCGCGCACCTTGAGCTGCTGGACGGCCCAGGTATTGCCGTCGGGGTCGCTGAACCCGAAGAACGTGCCGCCGTCGTCGGGCGAGAACGTCATGATCTCGCTTGCCTCGACGCCGCGATCGAGTAGTTCCTGGCGAGCGGCTTGCGCGTCGGCGACGACAAGCTGGAGACCGCGCATCGAGCCCGGCGCCATCTCGCGCTGCGCCGGCAGGTCGCCGAACACGATCGAGCAGCCGGAGCCGCGCGGTGTGAACTGCACGACGTGCATGTGCTCGTTCTTCGTGTCGTGGTCCAGGTCGAATCCGACCTTCTCGCGGTAGAACGCGATCGAGCGATCGATGTCGCTGACCGGAAGGATCACGACTTCGAGGGTCCAATCCATGGGGGCCATCCTCCTGCCGCTGGCGTTGTGTTGTCTGCCAGCCTACGCGGGGCAGCGATGCCCGATAAGGAGGTTCGCGTCGGGTGCTGGCAACCAGCGTCGAGCTAGGCCGTCGCCAGACCTGCCGTCAAGCCGCGAGGCAGCTCGACCGGCTGCCGACTCGCCTGGCCGCTCCTCCCGCTCCAGGGTAAGCAGCGGTTCGGCGTGATTTGGATGACCTGGCAGTAGGTCGCCTCGAACTCGTCGCGTCCCAGCCCGATCGCCAGCATCCTGTCGCGATACTTCTCGAGCAGACCAGCGTCCAGAACCGCACTGGTCGGGATTGACGTGAGCTCGGCGCGCGCTTCGATGAGGGCGACATCGAAGTCGGCCGCGGCATCGCCCACGGCCAGCATGCATGACGGGTTCACCCGCAGGTTCCCGATCTTCCGCGCATTGGCCTTCGACGCGATTAGGAGGGAGGAGCCATCCCACCAGAACCAGATCGGGACGAGGTGCGGACGACCGTCGGGGCAGACCGTCGAGAGCCAGACGACCGGCTCGCTTCGAAGGAAGCTCTCGGCGCGGGCGGCGGGATCGTCGGTCCCCGATCGCGCCACTCGACCTCCTTGGTTCGGCTGCACACATTTGTGTAATGGAATTGCAGACTAGCCAAGTCGGCCAACTTAGTCAATACTTTCGTTGCACATGGTTGAGCAGAAGAATCCAGTCTCCCGACGCGGCTACCGGATGGGTCGCCGCCAGGAGGCCCTGGACGAGACCCGGCAGCGGATTGCGGCGGCCGCGTTCGAGCTGCACGGCGAGATCGGGCCCTCCCGGACGACGATCACAGCGATCGCGGAACGGGCCGGCGTCCAACGCCACACCGTCTACAACCACTTCCCCGACCTCGAATCGCTATTCCGGGCCTGCACAGCTCACGGAATGAGCGTGATGGGGTTCCCGAGGCCCGAGCCATGGCGGACAATCACCGATCCGACGGAACGGCTGCGCCACGGGCTGGGCGAGCTGTACCGCGTCTACCGCACGAACGCCCGTCCGATTGGCACGATCCTGCGAGAGATGCCGCTCTTCGCCGATGTCGGGGGCGTCGAGGCGTACACCGACCGCATGGCGGAACTCTTCGAGACGCTTGCCCGCGGGTGGCCCGACGACGATCCCCGCCAGGCAATGCGAGCCCCGGCTATCGGGCACGCGATGCGCTTCGAAACGTGGCAGTCGCTCACCGACGGCGGCTTGAGCGACGATCAGGCGCGCGACCTGATGGTCCAGCTTGTGGTTGGCACCGGAGGCTGAGCCGACACCCCGGTGCGGTAGAGGGCTGTTAGGAGCGGTCGTAGCTCTCAATCCGGTGCCTGCGAGAACCACATAGGACCTTTGGGCATTGCGGGGGCAGGACTATTGGGTATGGTGGCCGGGCGGCGGAGTTGTCACAACAAGGGGATCAGATGTCTCGCAGGAACCAAGCACTTTGGTCAGCTGCCCTCTATGCGACGTTCGCGGCCGTCGCCGTCGGGCATATCAACGAGGGCGACTGGGGATATCTGTTGATCGTTGTGACCCTGGCGGTCGCGGCCTCGGCGTTGTTCACCGTCGCCACGCGACGCCTCCGTCGGAGTCAGCCCGTACCCGTGACGGCCGAAGCTAGTTAAGGTCCGGCGCGACGACGCCGTTGACGTACCTCGGGGCCGATGCCTACACGTTCTCGACGAGGTAGTAGGCCGCCATAACCAGGATCAGGGCCGAACTGAGTGCCGCGACGAGGACGTTGAGGAGCGGCGTGGCAACGCGAAGCTGACCCACCCACCGGCCGTCCTGGCGCCCGATGCTGATTCGGCTGACCGGTACGACAGCCAACAGGAGCGCGGCGTACGGGGCGAGGATCAGCACGGTCTCCCCGATCGGGTGGACAACAATGGGCGTCGCGACCGGCTCAACCGCGTCAAACGGAGCGGCTATGCCGACGACGTACTTGAGGATCGACAGGCACGTCAGGATGGCCGTTGGAAAGGTGATCGCGAGGGCGAGCGCGGCGTACCGCATCGGGTGAGACGTCTGGCGATCGTGCATCACATGACCTCCGAACCGTGGGTTGGCGTGGGCCCGGCCGGCGTTCACGAGCAGGTCGACAACGTCACCGAGCGAGGGGTTGCTTGACTCGATGAGGGCATCAAGTTCGTTGCCATATCTTCGGCGCCAGGCCGATGGGTAGAGGCGGGCCGCCCAGTGATGGAGACGCTTCACTTCCGCACCCGCTCAAGTCCGACGCGCGCGAGCAGATCCATCTCGGCGAGACGCTGAGCCAAGTGGGCTGAACCGGCTTCCGTGAGTCGGTAGGGGGTCCGCCGATCCTCGGAAGGGAGAGCTTCGATTAGGCCGGCCGACTCGAGAAGCTCGAGCCCTCCGTAGAGCGTGCCTGGGCCGAGGCGTCGGCCGCTGAACGCCTCGACGTCGAGCATCATGGCGTGGCCATGCTTCGGCCCCGCCGCGAGGCTGACGAGGAGCAGCGTGCCAGGATCAGAGCCGCGCCTTTGGGCCATTCCCTGACCTACGACTACGAATTACGAAGTACGTGTAACGTAGTAGTTGGGTCGCGGCGTGTCAACCACCCTTCGAATGGCGCAAGGCTTGTCCCGACTCGGACGCCGGCTCCGATTCCCCGCCTACCACCAACCCATCCGCTTCGACCAGGCAAGCATCCCCCCGACCACGATCGCCATGATCGACAGGACGATCGCGAGTTGCGGGAAGTCCGTTCGGTCGCCCACGATGAGGTTCATGCCGTAGATCGAGGCGATCGCCGTGACCGGGAGGAGAACGGCCGCGATCAGCGCGAGGCGCTCCATCGCGACATTCATGCGGGTCGACGTCCGGGCCTGGTAGAAGTCGATGACGCCCTGGGCGAATTCCTTCTCGCTGTCGCTCATGCTGCGGACTCGATCAAATCGATTGATCAGGTCCTGGATCAGCGGTGGAGCCTCCGGCGGGATCATCCGGTCCAACGCCGACATTCGGGTGAAGACCTCGCTTGATTCGGCGGCCATCGTCCGGACCGAGAGAAGCTCGTGGCGGATAAGGAACATCTCCTCGAGGACACGCACCGGATCGCCCAATTCGCCGCGGACTCGCTGCTCCAGGCCCGCGACCTCCGTTGCGAGGCCGGCGAGGACCGCGCCCTGGCGATTGGCGAGCGAACTGACGATCGCGTACGACAGCTCGAATGGCGTGCTGACCTGGAGACGTCCCGCCTGCAGGCGCTCGATGACCAGCCTCGATTCCTTGAGCGCGATGTCAATCGGCACGCCGGCCGCCAGGGGTCCGTGCGTCGTCACCAGGTAACGGCGCCCGATGAACTGATCGAGCTCAATGAGATGGATGTGACCTGAGTCGCCGGGCTCCGGCGCGTGGAGGACGACGAACAGGTGATCCGGGTAGGCATGGATCTTCGGGAGATGGCTGCGCTCCAGGACGTCGCGCAAGGCCAACGCGTGGAACCCGAAGCGCTCCGCGAGTGCCCTCGCCTTCTCGTCGTCACATGACTGGACATCGACCCAGACGAAGCCGTCGTCGCGCTCGAGCAGGGCAGAAATGTCAGACCAGGTGCAGTCCTCGACCCCCGATGCCGAGATCCAGCGAACGTCCATGGGGAGGGCTAATGGACTTCGGGCACGAAGGTCTGGTCCGTCAGCGGCGGGCGAACGTATCCCGTGTCCGCCTGGCGGGGCGGCAGCTCCATCTCCTCTGGCGTCAGGTCCTCATAGGGAATCAGGCTCAACAGGTGGGTGATGACGTTGAGCCGGGCGCGCTTCTTGTCGTCGGCCTGCACGACGTGCCAGGGAGCTTGCTTGATGTCGCAATGGGCGAACATCTCGTCCTTGGCCTTGGAGTAGTCGAGCCAGCGCGATCGTGACTGGACGTCCATCGGGCTCAGCTTCCAGCGCTTGGTCGGGTCGTTGAGCCGGGCCTGGAACCGTCGCTCCTGCTCGGCGTCGCTGACCGAGAACCAGTACTTGATGAGGATGATCCCGGACCTCATGAGCATCCGCTCGAACTCCGGACAGGAGCGAAGGAACTCCTGGTATTCCTCGTCGGTACAGAAGCCCATGACTCGCTCGACGCCGGCCCGGTTGTACCAGCTCCGATCGAACAGGACCATCTCGCCGGCGGCGGGCAGGTGCGCGACGTAGCGCTGGAAGTACCACTGCGTCTTCTCGCGCTCGGTGGGCGCGGCAAGCGCGACGACGCGGCAAACCCGCGGGTTCAGGCTCTGGGTGATGGTCTTGATCACCCCGCCCTTGCCGGCGGCGTCGCGACCCTCGAACACGACGACGACCTTCAGGCCCTCGTGCCGAATCCACTCCTGGAGCTTGACGAGCTCGACCTGGAGCCGGCTCAGCTCAGGGAGATATGCCTTGTTCTTGAGGGGTTCGCGCGTGGGCTGATCGGCTTCGGCAGCGGCCTCCGGTCGCGATGCGACGGCCGCCGACGATCGCCTCGCCGAGGGGGTAGAACCAGCCTCCGGGAGTCTCTTCTTCGCCATCTGCCGTCCCAGGTCGCGGGTGAGACGCCCGAACCCTAGCACCGGCTTGGGTCCCCGTCACGCCCTGCGCTTCGAGGTCCACGTCGGATCGGGGCCGGCGAGCCACTCAGTGTTGAACCGCCCCGCACCGTGAATCGCCGTCAGGCGCAACTCGCCCCGGCCGGTGTTCGTGAAGCCGTGTGCTTCGCCGGGCGGGCTGACGACCACGTGGCCGCCGTCGACGACAACTGTTTCGTCGCCGATCTGGAACGTCGCCTGGCCTGACTCGACCACGAACACCTCGGCGTAGGGGTGCCGGTGCAGCTTCGGACCGACGCCGGGCCTCGAGTGCACGAGGATGATCGAGAACGGCGCATCGTCATGATCCGCGCCGACGAATTCGTGGGCGTGCTCGGTGTGCTCGAGGTCGTCGAACGGAATGACGTGGTCGGTCACGGGTGTCGCTCCTTCGCTGGCCGCGCCGCGCACGGTCGGGCGTTCGGGCATCGTATCGGCTTGATGGACCGTGGGCATGGGCTCCTCGAACCCGTGGCCCGATGGGTTCGCGTAGACTAGCGACCCTTCGCAGCCACTCCACCATCCATGTCCCGCGCGCCCCTTCGCTCCTCCCCGGCCGGTCTCCTGCTCCTTGTTCTTGTCGCCGCCTGCACGAGCGCGACGGACGCGGAACGGGAGGCGGAGTTTTCGGAAGGCGTGCCCGATCGTGCCGGTGTGACGGCCGCTCTGCCGTCGGCTTCAGCGGCGCAGACAGCCTCGCCGCGCGGCCCCGCTGCGCCTGGGCCGACGGTCGAACCGAGCCGATCGCCATCGCCCCAGCTCTCGCCGATCGCGATCGATCTCTACGGCGACGGTGACTTCGTGTCGCAGGCACGAGCCGACTGGTGCGTCCCGGCCTCGATCCAGACGATGGCGAACATGATTGGCGCCCAGCGCGTGCTCCAACATCCGATCCCCTCGCAGGCGAAGCTCGATCGCCTGGCCAGAGCGCTCTCGACCGACCGGCTTGTGGGCGCAGGGTCGGAGCCCGAGGGATGGGCGGGGACACTCAACGAACTGGGTCTGGGGCCGTACGTCGTGACCTCGGAGCCAACTCGCGATCGCGCGATCACCACGGCAGCTCGCGCACTTCGCCTCACCGGCCGACCCGTCGGCCTGCTCATGTGGCGAGGCGCACACGCGTGGGTGATGTCGGGCTTCGAGGCGACGGCCGACCCTGCGCTTACCGACGACTTCGCCGTCACCCACATCCGGGTCCAGGATCCGTGGTATCCGCGGTCGAGCTCGATCTGGGGTCCTGGGCAGGTACCCGATTCGAGGATCGCGGTGTCGAGACTCGCGGAAGACTTCCTGCGGTGGCGCCGCCCGACGGTCCGCTATCCGGAGAAGGACGGTCGCTTCGTGCTCGTCGTGCCCGTTTCGGACGATTCACCGGAGCGATCACCCGGATCGGTCGCCGGCAGCTACCTCGGTGGGAGGTAGCGAAGGGGATCCACGAACTCGTTGCCGTCCCGGATCGCAAAGTGGAGGTGGGACCCCTGGCTGCAGCCGGTGTCCCCGACCGCCCCGATGATCGTGCCGGCGGCGACACGCGCGCCGACCGCCACATCGATCCGCGACAGGTGCCGGTACCAGCTCTCGAAGCCATCGCCGTTGTCGAGGTGGATCTGCAGGCCTCCGCACTCGTCCCAGCCGGCGGAGGCGACAACGACCGTTCCGCCACGCGCCGCTCGCACCGGATCGCCGGTGTCGCCGTCGATATCTATGCCCTGGTGAAATCCGTACTGCGTGAGGGATTCGCCGAACCGCTGGGTGATCGGGCCCAGCAGTGGCCACTGCCAGCCTGTTGGCGCAGGCCGCGATGTGGCCGTCGGTTTCGGCGGCGGTTTCGACGGCGGTGCCGGACGGTCCTGGACGGTGAACGTCACGGATTGCGACGATGGCAGCGCTCCGCCCATTTGAGACAGCGCACCCGCGGCAACACTTAACTGGACCGTTGCTCCGTAAGGCAGCCCTGCTGAGGGCTGGAGGACGAGGACGGTGTCATCCTCGGCCCACCGAATTGAGCCCGTGATCGGTGTGCCGTCGAGGGAAGCGGCAAACGCCCCTTCCGCTGATCGATGATCCATTGGCTCGGTGAAACGGACCGACACGGCCGCCCACCGTGCGACCCCAGTCCAGCCATCGCGTGGCCGGAAGCGGACGACCGCTGGGGGTTGTGGGGTCGGCGCCGGCTCGATCTCGATCGGGAGGCGCTGCCTCGCAGCGAGAATCACCCTTGGCGACGGCACCTCGGAGGGCGGGATCGAGACCGCGGGAAGGGCCCTGGCCGTGGTCGGGGCCGGAGTCGACGGGACCCGGGCACCGATCGGCTCCACATCGAGAGCGTAGGCCGCGATCGACCCGACCAGCAGGATCGCGATGAGGAGCCGCGGCTGGCGAGCAGCTCCGGGAGGCCGTGGGGAACGTGGGGCACGAGGCAACGGCAGGCTCCGCTTCTCGGACGAGCCGGTAAGGGCCGAGGCAGAGCTTACGACCAGGGGCTGATGGTGTCAGGTCTGGACGTCGGTGCGACGATTCGGAGTGCCGGGGCGCTGACCGAGGCGAGCTCAATGAAGCATACGCTCAGGCGGTCCGGGCCAGAGAGGTGGTCGGCATGACAACGCGGACCCGAGACCGAATCATCGTCGAATCGCAGAAGGTGGGGCTGCCCGCCCGAGAGGGCGAGATACTTGAGATCATCGAGGCCCCCTACGGAACCCGTTATCGCGTCGCCTGGGACGACGGGCACGAAAGCACGTTCCGGCCAGGCGGGAGTGCCCGGGTTGTCCCGGCAGCGAAGCCGGTGACGCCGCGGAAGTAGCCGGGCTCCAGGATCTCAGCCGAGCTTCTCAGCTCGACCGGAGGTACATCGCGAAAGCCGCCGATCCGGCGGGATCGGCGGCCGTCGTTATGTCACCGTCTGGGCGAGGCGCCGCGGGCTACATCACGGCGAAGGTCTCGACGACATCGACGGTTGCGCCGCCTGCGAGGACCGGACAGTCCTTGGCGAGTCGAACGGCGCTGTCGATGTCGTCGGCGGCAATGACCGAGTATCCCGACGGCGAGCCAGTGCCACCGGGACCGACCGAACCGTCGGCGCCGATCACCTTTGTCTGTGATGCCGGGTTCCCGCCATCGACCAGTGCCGAGCCAAGCTGGCCGAACCAGTCGTTCCAGGCCTGCATGACCTTCTCCTGGGCCTCCGGTGTCTCCGGCATCGAGCCGCCACGGTAGACGAGAAGATAGTTCGCCATCGATCGAACCTCCTGCAATTTCGGGGTGTCCCGGAGCTCTACTCCATGGCTCCGAACAGACGACGAACAGGTGGCCGTCGAATTGACACGCCTTGACCGATTTCTCACGAGGCTCTTACGTCGGCACCCGCCCGCCCGAAGGCGGCAGCCTGCTCGTCACGATTGCCCCGGCCAGGCCGCCGACCATGCCGAGGGCGAGATCGAGGAGCGTGTCGGCGTACGCCGTTGCGGCTTCGGGTGAGTTCGGGACGAAGGTGACGAACTCCGCCAACTCCCAAAGCACCGCCGACGTGACCGCGTAGCCGAAGGCGAGGGCGATCCGCGTGGCGACCGTCCAGTTCCCATACCGAAGCAGCAGCCCCACCGCGGCCGTGTGGAGTGCCCAGTTGACGAGGTGGTTCGCGTCGTCCCACCACTCGATCGTGTCGTACAGGTTCAGCGCGTTGCCGGCGACGTCGATGAGGAACGGCAGCCCGAACAGGATGTCGGCGGCGACTGGAAACGGGATCCGCCGGCGCCCGAACAGCCACCAGCCGACGGGCAGGATCAGCAGTGCGACCGGGTAGGCGATCGCTCGCCCGGTGAATGCCTTGCCCTGGAACTGCGGCAGATCAGGGCTCAGGACGGCCCAGATGAGAAGACCGACGGTCGCGAGTTTGATCGCCACGTCGGCGACAAGAAGCGGGCGCGAAGACTGGATTCGGAGCCCCTGCACGCCGCGACTCTACGCGGCCGGGCGCGCGCCGGGCATGAAAAAACCGCCCGCTTGAAAGCGGGCGGTCCTGTCGAACGCCTTGGTCAGGCGGTCTGGACGTTCTTGGCGCGAGCGCCCTTCGGTCCTTCCTCGACGTCGAACTGGACCCTCTCGCCTCCGGCGAGGCGGTCGAAGTCGAGCGAGGCAGTGAGGCCGTCGCGGTGGAAGAAGTAGTCCTTCCCGTCCTCGGCGGTGATGAAGCCGAATCCGCGGTCGGAGACGATCTTCTTGATGGTGCCGGTGGTCATGAGTGACCTCCACAGTCTTCTCGAACGAGTAGCGGCAGTCGCACAGTCAGTTCGAGAAGAGGAAGACCACACGGACGCGTCACTACAGCAGTGACCCAAGCACTATACCACACTGGCCATAGCACACTTGTTCGAATCACCAGGTCCAGCTCGCCCGAACACGGTGGTGGCGGTCAGTGCTTCGGGGGTGCTCGAGGCCATCAGGGCCTCACGCTCGGCCTATTCCTGACATGTGGTGGCAACTTGCGGACTAGTCTTGGGCCATGAGGAGTTGCGAGTGATCACAGAGCTGCGCAGGTACTTGATCAAACCGGGCCGGATGGACTCGTGGCGGGAGTTCTTCGAAGAAGCCACGCGCGAAAGCCTTCGTCATGGCATCCGCGTGGAGTACGCCGGCGTCGACACGGAGACGAACACGTTCGTCTGGCTCCGCACCTTCGCGGACGAAGCGGACCGGGTTGCCCGCAAGGGCGCGTTCTATGGGTCTGACTGGTGGCTCAACCGGGAGTCGAGTGCGATGGACCACGTTCTCACGTACGAGGTCACGTTCCTGGACGCCACGCACATTCGCGAAGGCGGCGAGATCGCGCGGACTGGCTGGCCGGCACCGGGCGCGCCCGCGGGGTCGACGCCCGACGATCCGCCGGACGGCTGGGTCCGTTCGACGCGAGCCACGTTCACACCGATGAAGTAGGTAGATTTCGCGGGATGAACCGGGACGTCGACGGGCTGCGGCCGCCCGTGGGCCGGGAGCGCGCGGCCGCCGTGGGCCTGGTGATCGCGGCGGCGGTGTCGCCGCAGGTCGGTGCGGCGTTCGCCGTGACGCTGTTCGACGAGCTGAGTCCGGCGGGTGCGGCGTTCCTGCGGCTGGCGTTCGCGGCGATCGTGCTGTGGGCGATCTGGCGCCCTCGGCTGGCCGGCGACCTGCGGCTAGCCGGGGCGTTCGGCGTCGCGCTCGGGCTGATGAACTGGTCGTTCTACGAGGCGATCGGCCGGATCCCGCTCGGCGTCGCGGTGACGATCGAGTTCGCCGGCCCGCTGCTCGTGGCCGTGATCGGCTCAAGGCGGCCGCTCGACGGCGTGTGGATCGCGCTCGCCGCGGTCGGCATCGTGGTGCTCGTCGACCCCGGCGGCGGATCGGTGGACCCGGCCGGTGTCGGCTTCGCGCTCGCCGCCGCTGCGTGCTGGATGGCCTACATCTACCTGAACAAACGCGTTGGCGCGGCGTTCCCGGGCGGCTCGGGGCTCGCGCTCGCGATGGCCGTCGGCGCCTTGATCGTGCTCCCGGCGGGCGTGATACAGGCGGGGGGCGCGCTCGCCGAGCCCGACCTGCTGGGCTCGGCGCTCGTCGTGGCGCTCCTCTCCTCCGTGCTGCCGTACTCCCTCGACCTAGAGGCGCTGCGCCGGCTCCCGGAGGCGGTGTTCGGCGTACTGATGTCGCTCGACCCGGCGGTCGCCGCGCTCGTTGGCTTCGTTGTGCTCGGCCAGGCCCTCGGTGCGCGCGAGCTACTCGGTATCGCGATGGTGGTCGTGGCCAGCGCAGGGGCGGCTAGCCTCAGTCACCGAGCTGAATAGTTGCGTTCGGGCCCGAGCACGACGATTGACCTGAGGGTTTTCATCCTCACCGCTGTCCGCAGCGACTCAGAGAATCGACCCTTGCGGTGGCGCAGACTGGCTCGGGCCGATTGACGCGTTCAACGCGCTTCTTGGTCCCGAAAGCTCGATGCCCGAAATGGCTCGAGTGAAGGCGCGTACCATACAACCTGCGGGCCAAAGGACCACGCGCAGTTTGATGACCTGCGGGACAACCCTCGGGTCCACGGCTGCTGGACGTTGTGGTCTGCGTTTTGTCCCATAGGTGGGGGCACGAGCCGGGATCAGAGGAGGTTGAAACGTGGCAGGCAAGACAGTAGTCCTGGCGTTCTTCAAGGACGAATGGGCCGCGGACGATGCGGTCGAGTCGCTCAAGGATTGGGACAAGGCCGATAGCGACATCAAGCTCAACGCAATCGGCGTCCTCGCCCTCGACGACAACGGCAAGATCAAGACCCACAAGCTCGGCAGGCGCAACGTCGGCAAGGGCGCAGGCATCGGCCTCCTGCTGGCAGTGATCGCCCCGCCGACCCTGCTCGCCGGCGCCATCGGCGGCGGTCTGCTAGGCGCCTTCCATCACAAGGGGCTCGGCCTCAGGGCCGCGGACCGCGACCGGATCGCGGCCCAGCTCTCCGGCGGTCAGGCCGCCGTTGGCGTGCTCGTGGCCCGGGACATGGCGATCGACGTCTCCGCCAAGCTCAGTGAACTCGGTGGGACCGCCGAGGTCCACGAATTGACCGAAGAGGCCGTCGCCGAGGTCGAGACGGCCGTCCCGGCCGTCGAGGCGGCCGAGCTGGCTGCGGGCGACGATCTGTCGATCCTCGACGGAGTCGGCCCGAAGTATGCCGACGCGCTGCGGACGGCCGGTGTGACCACCTTCGCTCAGCTCAGTCAGATGACGCCCGAGGCGATCGGCGAGACGCTGGCAAAGGCCAACGAGCCGTTGATCGCCGGCCACACCGCCGACACCTGGCCCCGCCAGGCCAAGCTGGCGTCCGACAAGGATTGGTCGGCGTTGCGGCGGTACATCGACTCAAAGAAGAAAGTGGCTGTCGGCTAGGCCTGCATCGGCGGTCGATCCGCCGTAAGCCGCTCGACGCGCCGCCGACCACCCTTGGCCGGAGGCGCGTCGTTGATTCGGGAGGGTGGCGCGATGGATCGCAACCCTCACGTCGGCTCGTCGCCGAGGGCTTGGGCACGTCCCTGTTCGTCTTCATCGGCGTGGATTGCCGATGATGGTGAAGGATCTCGCCATCACGCCAGTGATGTAGATCGCGCAGCGATATACTACGTGGGAGTATTGACAGACCTCTTGTCAAGCAGGCGCGAATCGGCTAGAATACGGTTCTGGCTGGCGTGTCAAGTCTTGACACGCCACGACGTATGTCCGGCACTTGGCGGAGCCGGCGTGCAGACCGAGCCGCCTCTGGCGGAGGGGCGAATCGGCCGTCAGTTTGAGTTCAATCATTGCGTCGACGCGGATCGCCATGCCGCGTCCGAGGCGAGCGCGGAGTCACCTTGATCCTGTTCAGCGAAAACCCAGAAACCCAGGAAGTCACCCCAGGCACGGCGGTCGTTGCGGCCGAGGAGCTCGAGAAGATCGAGCTCGAGGCAGCCGTCGAGCCCTCGCCGGATGTCCCTGCCCCGAAGGCCGATGCGGAGTCCGGCGACGGCCTCGACATCGAGGATTCAACGCGACTCTACCTGCGCGAGATCGCGCGGGTGCCCCTGCTCAGCGCAGAGGAAGAGGTCGTCCTCGCAAAGGGGATCGAGCTCGGGCTCCGGATCCGGACCGAGCCGTGGACGGCCGTCCTCGATCTCCACGAGTGGACACTCCACGAGACGGAGGCGAAGACGCGCGCCAGCAATCCAGTGCACGCCCTGCCGTTTGGCGCAGAGGCTCACAGGATCGTGCGCAGCGCCATCGCCGACGACTCGGCGGGCGACCTGCTCGTCACCGCGCCGCGGTTCGGGTTCACCGGGGCCGCCGCCGAGGCCCAGGGCGGCCCGGCGTCGGAGCTCCTCGAGCGGGCCCGAAACCTTCGCGCGGTCTACAACGAGCGGCTGGACGCCGAGGCGTTCCTGACCCTCCTCGACTGGGTCCACCAGGTCGGCTCACGACAGGCATTCCGCGACGAGCGGACGCTCGTGGCGATGCTCACGTGGGCCCGCGATGAGGTAGCGATCCCGGCGATCCGTCGATGGATCGAGGCCGGCAAGGACGCCGACGTCCTCGCCGAGCTCGGCTATCGCCCGTCCGACGAGGGTGAGCCCGAGGGCGTCCTCGTCGACATCGGCAAGAGGGCCCGCGATCACCTGACGTCTGCGAACCTGCGGCTGGTCGTGGCCAACGCCAAGAAGTACATGAACCGCGGACTCGGCTTCCTGGATCTCATCCAGGAGGGCAACGCGGGGCTGCTGCGTGCCGTCGACAAGTTCGAATGGCAGCGCGGCTTCAAGTTCTCGACCTACGCGACGTGGTGGATCCGCCAGGCGATCCAGCGCGGCCTCGCGGACCAGTCGCGGACGATCCGCATCCCGGTCCACATGGTCGAGACGATGCAGCGCGTGACCCGGACGACGCGCGAGCTCACCGTTCAGCTCGGCCGCGAGCCGACGAGCGAGGAGATCGCGACGACCCTGTCCGAGGACCCGCGCTGGGCGATCACTGCAGATCGGGTCGAGGAGGTCCGGCGCTACGGCCGGCTGCCGATCTCGCTCGAAACGCCGATCGGCGAGGAGGGCGACACGGAGCTCGGGAGCCTCATCGAGGACCCCAACGCCGTCTCGCCGCTCGACGCGGTCGCCGATCAGCTGCTCAAGGAGCAGCTGGCGCGAGCGCTCGACAGCCTCGACGGCCGCGAGGAGCACGTCCTACGCCTCCGATTCGGCCTGGACGACGGCCGTCCTCGGACGCTCGAAGAGGTCGGCAACGAGTTCGGCCTGACCCGTGAGCGGATCCGGCAAATCGAGTCGCACGCCCTGCGCAAGCTTCGCCATCCGTCCCGCAGCCGCAAGCTCCGGGAGTACGTCTCGGAGTAATCCAGGGATCCACCGCCGGGTGCCTTCAACCGAAGGCGCCCGGCTTTTTGATTCTCGCCCGGCCAGGCCCGATACGATTGCGGCCCTGACTTCGAACCGAGGGTCGAGATGGAAACAATCGCGGTCGTCCTGAGCGTCGGCACGGATCGGCTCGACGAGTTCGAGAAGGGATTTAGCGAGCAGGAGCTGCCGGTCTGGCAGGACCTCCGGGCACGCGGCGCGTTGTTGCGGGCATCGCTCTCGCGACTCGACATCTCGTCGCGCGGCGTGGAAGGCGCCACGCAGTACCTCATCGTGGCGGTCTTCGCGACCGGCGAGGGCCACCACGAGCACGATTCGCATCCGGGCTTCGCCGCCTGGAACAAGCAAGCCGACGAGTACCAGGTCGCGGGTGCGCTGGCCTTTGGCGGCGAGACCATCCTCGCGCTCGAGGCCTGACTCGGAGATAGGCGTTCGCGGGAGGCTGCCAATGAAGATCGGGGTCATCGTTCCCCAGGGCTGGACCGGCGAGTACGACGGCTGGGACCCACTCGATGCGTGGCGCCGGACGACCGAGGTCGCCAAGCAGGCCGACGAGCTCGGCTTCGATTCGATCTGGTTCTTCGACCACTTCCACACCGTCCCCCGCCCGACTGACGAGATCACGTTCGAGTCGTTCACTTCGCTGTCGGCGCTGGCGGCGTTGACGTCGCGGGTTCGCCTTGGGCACGTCGTCATCTGCACGGCGTTCCGGAACCCGGCGCTCACGGCAAAGATGATCTCGACGATGGATTCGATCAGCGCCGGGCGGATGGAGCTTGGGATCGGGGCCGGCTGGAAGCGCGACGAGTGGCTGGCCTACGGCTATGGCTTCCCCGATACGAAGGAACGCCTCGCGGCACTCGGCGATCACCTCGAGGTCATCACCCGGATGCTCGACGGCGACAAGCACCAGCACGCGACGTTCGAGGGCCGCTACACGAGCGTCCGAGACGCGATCAACGTCCCGAAGCCGATCCAGAAGCCGCGCGTGCCGATCATGGTCGGCGGCAACGGCCCGAACGTGACCTGGCGTCTCGCCGCACGGCATGCCGACGAACTGAACGTCGATGGGATGACGGCGGACGAGGTGGCCGAGGCGCTGCCGGTGATTCGGAGCCGGTGCGAGGAGATCGGGCGAGATCCGGCTTCGCTCCGCGTGTCGGTCCACCTATGGCAGGGAAACGTCGCTCCGCCGGGACAGGCCCGGGTGGACCAGCTCGGCGAGTATCGCGATGTCGGCGTCGATCGGGTGATCACCCTCATCCGAGCCTCGGCGACCTCTGCCCACGCCCTGGCGTCCTTCGCCGACGATGCCCGGGCCGCCGGCGTCGAGCTCGCCTGAGTCGCATCGGCCAGACAGCAGGCGCGGCGAGGCTGGCGCGGCTCAGATCTCGGCTGGCCGGCGCCGCTCCTGGAGCACGAAGAAGGCGATCATGAGGCCCGTGAGCGTCGCGACGCCGCCGCCGTAAGACGTGAGCGTCCCGCGCTCGAGGAACCCGTCCCGGAATACGAACAGCGTCACAACCAGGGCGAGACCGTTGAGGATGAACAGGGCGGCCGGCGCGCGGATCTCGTCCCAGTCGCGGGCATTGGCCATCGTCCCGCACCAGAAGGACCAACCCAGGAACCACGCAGCGACGATCCGGGCATCGAGCGGGTTGAGCTCCCACGGCCAGCGATTGGCGGCGAACTCCGGGTTGATGACGAGCAACAGCCCGAACATCAGCAGAAAGCCGGTAACAAAGACGAGGAAAGCCTTGAATGGCCCCAGAAGGGGTCCGCCGGTCGGAGGCGGCTCGGCCCGCATGATGCCGCGCGGGATCAGGTAGAGCATCACGACCGGCTCGAAGATGTACAGGACGATCCAGAGGTGGGCCACGGGCGTCTGGAACGGGTTCCATATGAACTCGTCGATGTGCCAGTAGGTCGCGAGCAGCAGCGTTCCGGTGAAGACGAGATTGCCCCAAACGATCCAGCGCAGTCGTAGCCAGTTCGCTTGTCGCATCGCGTAGAGGAAGAACACCGTCCGGAAGAGGTAGCCGGCCCCGATGAAGGCCTGGGCATAACGCGGCTGAACGTCCCAGGCGAAATATCCGGGGATCGCGTCGGGGAAGAAGAACATCCAGATCGAGAATGCGGCGGCAAAGAGGGCGCCGATCAACCCCCACCCGATCTGCGTGCGCGGCGGCCAGGGCATTGCAACTCCCTCCTAGCTCGCCGGCCACCGAGAGCCGACGCCTAGAACGTACCAGCAGGTCGTTGCCTCCCCGTCTCGTCGGACGCGACCGGAGTCGCTACGCTGATGCCGACAAGGAGGGCCGCGCATGTCGATCGCTCGACCGGAGTTCCACCTCGCCCAAGTGAACATCGGAATCCTGCGGGCTCCGCTGGAGTCGCCGGAGATTGCCGACTTCGTGGCGCTCCTCGACCCGATCAACGCGCTTGCCGATGGGAGCCCGGGCTTCGTCTGGCGGCTTCAGGGTGAGGGCGGCAACGCGACCGACGTGAAGGCGTTCGGCGACACCGGGATCATCATCAACATGTCGGTCTGGCGCTCGCTCGACGAGCTCCGAGACTTCGTCTATCGGTCGAGCCACGTCGACGTCCTGCGCCGGCGGCGGGAGTGGTTCGAGAAGCTGGCCGAGGCCCACCTGGCGCTGTGGTGGCTGCCGGCTGGCCGCCTGCCGACGGTCGAGGAGGCCGAGTGGCGGATCGGGCTCCTTCGGCTCCACGGCCCGACCGCCGAGGCGTTCACCTTCCGATCGCCGTTCGGCCCGCCGGCGCCCTCGCGACGGCGTGGGCCCGCGATCGACGCGGAGTTCTGCTGGGCGGGTTGAGCCCCATGGCGGCGGCCAAGCCGATCTCCGTTCTGACGTGCGCCAATTGCGGCACGAAGAACAGCATCACGCCGAGCGACCGCGGCGCGCCGCACTGCGGCAAATGCGGCAAGCCCCTGCCCTGGCTCGTCAACGCCGATGCATCGACGTTCGAGGTCGAGACTCGCGCCGCCCCGACCGTCGTCGTCGACCTCTGGGCGCCGTGGTGCGGACCGTGCCGCATCGTCGGCCCGATCCTCGAGGAGCTGACACGCGAATACGCCGGCCGTCTCAAGGTCGTGAAGGTCAACGTCGATGAGAACCAGGGCCTCGCCGTCCGGTACGACGCGATGAGCATTCCAACGATGATCGTGATGCGTGACGGACAGGTCGTGGATCGGATCGTTGGCGCGCTCCCGAAGCCGGCGCTCGCCGCTCGGATCACGCCCCATCTCAAGCCCCCGAAGAGCGCGAAACCGGCCTAGGCAAGGCGGCATTCGGCGGTTTCGCAGGCGGCACACCCACCTCGCAGCCGGCTCGTCGTCGTGCCACAATTACCATGTTCAGCGGCTCGCCGAGCATTTGTGGTGAGGCGCTCCCAAACCGCTAGCTGCGCTTCGCCAAGCGGACGAGCGACGGCCCGCCCCCACCGTCGCTCGTCTCGCTTACTCTCGCGAACATGCCAACTATCCAGCCTGATTCACGTGCCCTCGACCGACCAACGGCGGTGGTCTTCGACCTCGGCGGCGTCCTCATCGACTGGAACCCGCGATATCTCTATCGAAAGCTGTTCGATGACGAGGCGGCGATGGAATCATTCCTGGCCGACGTCGTCTCGCCCGAGTGGAACGGCCAGCAGGATTCCGGACGAACTTGGGCGTCGGCCGTCGAGGTACTCAGTCGCGAACACCCCGAGCAGCGGGACCTGATCGCGGCCTACTGGCATCGCTGGCAGGAGACCCTCGGCGACGCGATCGCCCCGACCGTCGAGATCCTGGAAGAGCTGCGCGAAACGGGCGTCAAGCTGTATGCCCTGAGCAACTGGTCGGCCGAGACATTCCCGGTCGCACGGCCACGCTACCCATTTCTCGAGTGGTTCGACGGGATCGTCATCTCCGGCGAGGTGAAGCTCGCCAAACCGGACCCGCGGATCTTCCGGCACCTGCTCGAGCGCTACGGCCTCGACCCCGTCGCGACCGTGTTCATCGATGACTCGGGGGAAAACGTCCGGGCCGCGGCGGCGCAGGGCCTCGTGGCGCTCCGGTTCGAGGGTGCGGCGACCCTGCGAAATGACCTCGTCCGGCTCGGGCTGCTCGACTAGGCGGTCGTCGCGGTCTCTGGCTCGGTGTCGCCGTCGACCCTGACCGGAACGTCCGACGGGGCGGCGATCAGGGTCACGTCGTTGAAGCCGAGGCGGACCCTGCCCTGGCCCTTGGCGAACAACAGGCGCCGACCACCGCTGATGTCCGCCCGGAGCTCGCGTCCCCCGATATCGACGCGGAGCTGAGCCGTCGGTCCTTCGAAGATCACCCGTTCGATCGTTCCCTCGATGACGTTCTCGAACTCCGCGCCCTCGCCGTCCTGGAGGACCACGACATCCTCCGGTCGCAGGTAGGCCACGACCTTGTCGCCGATCGCGGCAGGAACGCGACTCCGGCTCCGCAGGAACATCCCGCCGCTCGACACGATCGTCCGGGCGTCTTCACCGGAGCCTTCGACGCCGCTCACAGTTCCCGGGAGGCCGTTGTTCGACCCAATGAACTCGGCGACGAAGGGCGTCCTCGGCTGGAGGTAGATGTCGGTTTGCGTGCCGATCTGCTCGGCGCGGCCAGCGTTCATGACAACGATCCGGTCCGAGATCGCGAATGCCTCCGACTGGTCATGTGTGACGTAGATCGCCGTCTTCCCGGTCCGCCGCTGGAGCTCGAGGATCGAGTACTTGAGGGAGTCGCGCAGGTTCCTGTCGAGTGCGGAGAGGGGCTCGTCGAAGAGCAGGACCCTCGGGTCTGTTGCGAGCACGCGCGCGAGCGCCACCCGCTGCTGCTGGCCCCCGGACAGTCTGCGAGGGCATCCGGGCGCCGTAGCCCGTCAAGCCAACGAGCGCGAGCATCTCCTCGACGCGGGCATCGGTGGCGGCCTGCTTCATACCCTTCACCGACAAGCCGAAAGCGATGTTCCGCGCTACGGACAGGTGGGGGAAGAGAGCCGGCGTCTGGAATACGAACCCGATATTGCGCGCCCGGGGCGGCAGCCAGGTGACATCCTGGTCGTCGAATTCGATCCGTCCGCCGCTCGGCTCGACGAGGCCCGCGATCATCCGCAGCGTCGTCGTCTTGCCGCAGCCCGATGGACCGAGCAATGTCAGCAGTTCGCCGTCGGCGACCTCGAGGTCGAGCTCCTGAACGGCCACGGTCTGGCCGTAGTGCTTCGAGAGCTGGGAGAGGCGGACGGTTGACATCAGATCAGGTACGTCCCCTTGAGGTAGCGCGTCCCGAAGACGCGGAAGAACAGCAAGACAGCACCGAACGAGATCAGCTGCATCGTGACCGCTAGTGCGGCGGTCGTCGGCGCCAGCCCGGCGGTCCGAACGAGGTTGAACACGCGGAGTGGCGCCGTCGTGATGTCCGGTGGGTGAACGAAGAGGGTCACGAGGTACTCGTTGAAGACGATGATGAAAGAGAGCATGAGCCCCGCACTCACCCCGGGCCCGATGAGCGGGAACACGATCCGCCAGAAGGTCTGCCAGCGGTTCGCGCCGAGACAGGCCGCCGCCTCCTCGAACACGATCGGCAGGTCCTTGAGGGCCACCACGATCGGGGTGAGCATCAGCGGGAACGTTCCGACCACCATCGCCAGGACGAGGCCCCACACCGATGTGGTCAGGTGGTACGTGAAGTTGTAGACGAGAACGAGGGAGATGCCGATGACCGCGCCGGGCACGTACAGCGGCAGCGTCAGCGCCGAGAAGAGCAGCCGCTTGCCGGGGAACGGGTAGCGCACGATCGCGTAGGCGCCCGGCAGTGCGACGAGCAGGTTGATGACGAGGGTCAGGCCGGCGACCCGGAAGCTCTGCCAGAGGTTTTCGCCAAAGCTGCCGAGGACGTACTGGAAGTTCTGGACGGCGTATGTCCCGCCAGGCCCGGTGAAGGAGTACGCCAGCAGCGTCAGGAACGGCAGGACGAAGACGATCAGCACGAACCAGATGTAGGCGTGGCTCAGCAGGTCGACCAGCCGGCGACTGGTAACGCGCCGCACGCGCTCCTGAGCGCCTGGGGCGCGGGTGGCAGGAGCGGTTGGCGCGGACATCTCGCCAGCTGTCATTGGACGAGCGCTCCGCGTGAATAGCGCAGCGAGAAGTAGCTGACGGCGAAGGCGATCAGCAGCAGAACCACGCTCATCGCGCTCGATAGGCCGTAGTCAGTCTGCACGACGCCACGCTGGTAGAGCGTCCAGGCCAGCGCCCGCTGCTCGTTCATGGAGCCGAGCAGGACCGGCTCGGCGAACGTGCCGATGTTCCAGCCGAACACCATGAGGATCCCAGCGATCACGCCGCTGCGGGTGAGCGGGAGAAGGATCCGCCGGAACGTCTGCCACGGCCGCGCCCCAAGGCAGGCGGCCGCCTCCTCGAGCATCGGGTCGACGTTGCTCAGGGCCGCGCCGATGTTCATCACCATGAACGGGAACGTGAACACCGACATGGCGAAGACGACGGACGGCATGCTGTAAAGGACGGCTGTGCTCGGGATTCCAAGCGCCTCGAACAACGGCGTTGCGGGCCCCCCCGGCAGCAGGATGAAGCGCATCCCGAACGCGATGTAGAGCGCCCCGAACATCGGGAAGACCATGAAGGCCCGGACGATGTCGCGATAGCGGACCTTCCGGACCAGGATATAGGCGAATGGGAAGCCGAAGATGAGGTTGACGATCGTCGAGAGCCCAGCGAGCTGGAGCGTCACGAGGACGTTCGGGAGGTACCGCGAGAACATGGCGTTGTAGTTCGCGGTCGAATACTCGGGGCCCTGCGGTGAGAGGTACGACGACCCGATCGTGAAGCTCATCTGAATGATGAACGTCACCGGGTAGTAGAGAAACGCGACGACGAGGAGCATGGACGGGGCGACGAGCGCGAGGCCAATCAGCCGGCGGTTCCGCTCGCGCCGGCGGACCTCGTCCGCGCTCGACAGCATCGGCAGGCTCAGGGGCTCGGCCATCGTCCGCTCATGGTGCACCAACACGGGGCGTCCCCGCCGCGCTCGAGGCGGGCGGGGACGCGAGCCGCGGTGGGTCTACTGCCCGAGCTTCGAGGCGTAGTAGTCCTGCCACTCCTTCTGGGCCGCGTTGTAGGCCTTCCAATCGACGGCCTTGAACGTCTGGATCTGGTCGAGAGTCGGGAAGTAGCTGAAGTAATCGGCTGCGAACCAGTCCGGGATCTGGTCGACATAGTCGGGACCCAGGAAACCCTCGCTGAGCTCGCTCCATGGACCGTGGTCGATCGGCCACGCGTTCGGGAACTGGACCTCCTTGCTGAGGCGCCAGTTGATGAACACCTGGGCGAGGACCGGGTGCGCCGCACCCTTCGGAACCCACAGGTAGCCGTTGACCGGGAAGACGGCGGACGGCACGAGCAGGGCCGCGTCGGTGTTGCCGCCGAAGTACTCGAGCCGGGCGAGGCTGTTCCAGAAGCTGACCGCATCCACGGCCCCGCTCCGGAGCAGCTGCTGCATCTCGGCGGAGTCCGGCGTGTACTTGAGGACGTTCGGGTAGACGTTCGCCATCACCCAGTCGACGACTTCCTTCATCTGGGCCGCGTCCTTGTAGTCCTTGCCGAGCTCAGACGCTAGGCCGAGGAACAGGCCGCCGTTCGTGATGTCGCCGGGAGGCGGCAGAATCACCTTGCCCTTGAGCCGCGGATCGGCCAGATCCTGAAGCGTCTTCATCCAGCCGGCCCGGGACTTGCTGTACACGACGCCGGGGAACGCGGTCGACTGGAACGCGATCGTGGTCGGGTCGTGCTTGAAGATGTCGAGGACCATGCTCGCGTTCGGAATGAGGTCCGACGGGAAGACGTTGTCGACGAGGCCCTGGTCCACGGCGTCGGCCCAGTAGTTCTCCTCGACGGCGATCACGTCGTACGGGGCTGGGTTGCCGCCGGTGCTCGCGGCGGCCAGTTTCGTCAGATACGTGCTCGGCTGCTGCGTTCCCTCATAGGTGAGCTTCACGTCGGCGCCGTACGTGTCCTTCACGTACTTCTGGAACTGATTGACGAGCTCGTCGTTGGCCGTGTACGTCCAGTTGCCGACGACAACCGAACCTTCGGCCGCGATCGCGGCCTTGATCTCGTCGTCGGTCATGTCCTTGTTCACGATGGCAACATGCTTCGTCCCGGCGGCGGGGCTCCCGCTCCCGGCCGCTGCGGGCGAGGCCGTGGCGGCTACGCTGCCGCCTGCTGGTGCCTGTGAGGCCGTTGTGCCACACGCGGCGGCGATGATGGCCACCGAGAAGGCGACCGCCCCGATTCGCATGAGTCGCGAGATCCGCTTGCCGGAATGCATCAGACGAATCCTCCTCCTCGTGCCCGAAGGCGTTACTGCTGCCACGCTCCAAAGGTGGCATAGACCCGGTCCCGAATGTGCTCCACAACGTCCTCGGAAACGGGGCGAGCGTCGGCGATCGTGTACTCCAGGCCGGCTTTGGCGACGTAATCAGCCAGCCCCCGCATCGCCGTCGCCGCATTGTCCCAGCTGATGCCCATCGCCTCGGGGCGGATGTCCAACTCGGTCCGCCTCAATGACGACAGCACCAACTCGGGGTCGTTGTCCTGGAGTACCGCGCCGAAGTAGGTTCCCAGGCCCACGGCCTGGCCATGAATGAAGTGACGACCTGTCAGGGCTTCCAGCCCGTAAAGGTAGCAGTGGTCGACGCCGTCCATGTGGCGGGTATTCCAGCCCGCGTCGTGGAAGGCGGCGCCACCCCAGCGGTGCGCGAGCATCAGCGTCCGAATACCGCGGTCCGAGACCTCCCGGATCTCGTCGAGATTGGCAAGGACGTCCTCGAGCTGCGCGCGAGCCTCGTCCACCAGGCGTTGGTCATACGGCCATCGGCGCTCCTCCCTGCCCGCATCCCGGGCGAGCTTCCAGTCGAAATGGGCGGTGTGGTAGCAGAGGACGTCGCCTAGGCCGCTCCTGTTGAGCAACGGAGGCGCCGCACGGATGACGTCGTAATCGACATAGACGGCCTCCGGGACCGCCCAGCCCAAAGCAGCGAAGGTGCCGCCCTGGCGGAGAGCCGCCCGATGGGCGAACGGGGCGTTCGTCGTCATCGCCGTCGGAACCTGGAAGAGAGGCGTGCCTCGGCTCCAGGCGAAGAACTTGGCGACATCCATCGCCCGGCCACCGCCAAGTCCGATGACGCTGGCGAAACGTGGCTGCCGCTTTTCCTCGGCCTCGAGCTCTTCGAGCTCGAGGGAGTCCGCAAAGTGGACGCCCGCTAGGTCCGGCCCGAAGTGGTGCTCGAATCCTGGCCAGAGATCCGCCATCGTGACCACCAGGTACGGCCGATGGGCGAAGTGCTTCAACTCGCCGACGAGCTCGCGACCGAAGACGGTCTGGAATTGGCCGCCGGTCGACAGCCGAGCGACGCCTGGTGCCTCGGCCGACACGGCTGTGCCGCTCATCCGGCGAGCCTCCGACTGGCCCGGACAAGCCGGCAGGGCTGTCTTCGCTGGGCTAGATTAACGATAACGCTTGACGTTTTCATTCCCTTGGAACCATAGCCGCCAGTGTCAATAGGCTCCGGTCCAGGATGACGCACGAAAGGAATCACTCGCCGCCCTCGCCAGCAATGGAATCGGGCTCAGAAGCCGCCAAAGTCCCCGCCGAAGTCCCCGCCCCCGCCAAAGTCCCCGCCGCCAAAGTCCCCGCCGTCATCAAATCCAGCGTCGGCGGTATCGGACGCATCGCCCTCCGTGGACTCGGTCCCGGAATCGCCGCTTTGGCTGTCCTCCGGCCCGGGCCCTGGATCGTTGTCGAAGAACGACTGGGCGATCGCAGTACCAATGAAGCTCGCGGCGAGCGTCGTCATGAACCAACTGCCGAGACCGAAGCCTGCGTTCCCGCCCCAGGCACGCTCGATCGTCCCCGGCTGGCGCACCTCCGCCCGGGTCGCCGCGCGGGCGAGCGAGGCCGGGTCGTCGCCGCGAATCTCTCCCGGCGGCACGTGCTCGGCGAGCGCCTGCAGCGCCTGCCGGCGCTGTTCAGGGGTCAGGCTGGCGAACGCCTCCTCGTGGGCGCGCTCGATCTCCTCGGGTGGTGCCGTCGCCAGCATGTATCGGTAGCGGGCGAGCGCCTGCTCGTCCGTCGGTTCGGCCGTCTGGTTCCTGTTTCGGTTGAAAAGGCCCATTGGTCCGCTCCTCGCTGGGTCGTTCGAACATATGCGACAAGTGTGCGCCGCGCTGCCGCGCGGCTCAACCGCCGGTTACCACCACCAGCTTGTCTGTTCCGGACTCCGCGCCCCAGACCTCGCCGGGCCGACCGTGGATCTGGCGAACAGCGGCGTTGCCACTCGGAAGGACGACCGATGTGAACGCCTCGCTGCCCGGCTCGAAGCGGACGATCGAGTTCGCCCCGAAATCCGACAACCAGACGACGTCCTGGTCGTCGACGAAGACCGCATAGGCCTGCGGGCCGTCGCCGGGCAGCGGCCACTCCTGCCATGCGCCAGTCGCGGGATCGTGCAAGGCGAGCTGCCCGGCATTCCACTCGCTGACCCAGATCCGGCCCCGCGAATCGGCCCAGACGCGGCGCGCTCCCTGGTCTGGGGTCGGCGGATCGACGACGGTCGCCTCGCCAGTTGTCGGGTCGATACGGGCAACGTGGCTGCCGGCCAATGAGGCGTACCAGACATCGCCGTCCGGCACGACGGTGATGCCGTACGGTCCGCGGCCCTCGGGTGCATCGAACACGGTCACCTCGCCAGTCGCCGGATCCAGGCGCCCGTAGACGCCCGACTGCCCAGTGAACCAGAGCGTGCCCGACGGGTCGAAGACGGCCGTGTTCAGGTTGCTGTTCGGCCGATCCGACGGAAGCGGAAAGGACTGGACCCGGTCGGTCGCCGGGTCGACCCGGACGATCGCGTTGAGACCGCTATCGGTGATCCACGCGGCGCCGTCAGGCCCGGTGATCACCCCGTGCGGTGAGGAACCGGCGCCGAGCGGTATCTCCCGGACGGTGCCCGTCGCAGGATCGAGATGGCCGAGAACTCCGACATGCTGGCCCGTGTACCAGATCCCGCCGTCTGCGGCCGGCGAGACGTCGTGCGGGTGCGACCCTGCCGGCACTCCGTACTCTCGAACCGCCAACGCGGCGGCAGGGCTCGGCGGCTGGTCCGGAGAACCCGACGGGATAGCCGCGCTTGGCCCGCCGGTCGATGTCGGACTCGACGTCGGACTCGATGCCGGCTGGCTGCCCGGCCCGGGCGACCCGCAGGCGACTGCCACGAGCAGGACGACAACGGCGGCGACCGATCGGCTGGCTGGCTGGCACAGCATGTCGGGGAGTCTGCCACGACCTCACGAATCCGACCGGCGCGAGGTCGCTCAGTCCCACGCCAGCTTGCTCCGGGCCGCCCAGTACTCGTCCGCGGGCTCGTGGAGTCCGGCAAGCGCCGCCAGCTCGGCCGCGTCCAGGTCGATCTCGACCGCGCCGAGGTTGCTCTCGAGCTGCTCGACAGTCACCGCCCCCGACAGCACAACGTCGACCCAGGGCTTGGCTAGGACGGCCGCGATTGCGACCGCGTCGATCGGGACACCGCGACGGTCGGCGATCGCCGCGACTGCCGGTGGACACAATTCGCGGCGGGCGAGCCGGCCGTTCGCGACCGCCTCCTTGACGATGACTCCCCAGCCGGCGTCGTGCGCCTCGGCGAGTGCCGGCTCGACCGACGGTTCGAGGACGTTCGAGGTCGCCTGGACGGAACTGAACGACGGCCGGCCGTCAACGCGGACCTCGAGCGCCCTCCTGACGACATCGGCCTGCCGCGGACCGCTGACCGACAGTCCCGCTACGATCCCGCGCTCCGGCAGCATCGCTAACTCGGCGCGGAGGCGGCGGTCCTCCAGCACGCCACTGTCGAGCGTCGCTGAGTGCACCTGGTAGAGCGCGAGCCGATCCCCGAGGATCGCCAGGCTCTCGGCAAGCTGTCGACGGAACGCCGCCAGGGAGTGGTCCTTGACCTCGTGAATCGCCGCGTCCAGGCGCCAGTCGCCGACGTAGGTGTAGCCCCATTTCGAACCGATCGTCGGGATGGGTGCATCGGGCGGCAGCCGGTCCAGCCACGAGCCCAGGAAGGATTCGGCGAGGCCGTACGAGCGCGCCACGTCGACGTAGCGGATCCCAGCCGCAGCGGCCGCGTCGAGGAGCTCGTGCGTCCGCGCCCGCATGGCATCAACCGAGCGGTCGCCGGCGAGGTCCGCGTCCCGGCCGAGGGTGATGTACGCGGGCCGGCCGACCGCGGCGAGCCCGAGGCCGATGGGGCTCACGGTCAGGCCGGTCGACCCGAGGAGGCGCTCCCTCATCCGCCGAGCGTAGCGGGTAGGCTCCGACGCGGGCTCACGGCCCAGGTGGCGCGCGGCTACCGGACCTCTTGACGGAGGCCGGCGAGAACGAGAGCCGATAGCCCGGTCTCTGGCATCCAGCGAACGATCCAGGCCCTGGGTGGGCGCTTGATCGGACCCGAGCGGCCGTCGACGACATTGACTGCGGCCTGGGGGCTGCCGTCCGTGAACCGAACCGTGACGCTGCCGAGCGGCGTCGACCCATCGAGGTACGCCGGCGGGCAGTCGAATGTGTCGCCGCAGAGCAATGACCGCCAGACCGTGGCGGCTAGGACCTCGGGCGCATCGTCGGGGAGAGCACGGATGGCAGCCCCGGCCATCCGCTGGCATGTGCCGCGGTCGACGTCCCGGCAGTTCAGGTCAGCCGGGGTGGTGCGAGCGAGCGTCGGCCTGTCGGGCGCCTCGACCGGAGCTGGGATGGCGAGGCCACTGCCCGACTCCCCTCGAGCCCTCTCGGTCTGTCCGTCACCGGGCGCGCCCATGCTCGAGAAGGCAATGCCCACGACCCCCACGAACCCGAGGAGGACCGCAACGACTGTCCGCCGGCTCCGCGCCGGGCTCCCGTCAACGACAGCCGCCGATACTTCGAACTCCATCCGCCCAGCCTACTCTGCGCCGTCGCGGATTCGGCCGAGCCGACTCGCTCAGCTACGGCCTGGGCGGCAGGAAGGTCAGCCCGGCCAGCGATTGGGCGATCCGGTCCCACTCCTGGCGTCGGCCCTCCAGGATCGCCGCGGCCAGCGCCCCGCCCTCGGTCCCAACGGTTCCGGCGGTCGCGACCGGTGGCGACGGTGGCGCCACGGTTGGCGTCGCGGTCGCCGCCTGATCCGCGCGGATGTCGGCCGAGATGCCGGCCGTGGCGAGGGGGATGTAGCGACCGGCAAACGCGCCGTTCGTGACCTGGAGGAACGTCCCGGTCCGGTCCTCGAGGGTCGCCGTAGGATCGAAGGCAACGATCGCGTCGAAGTTCGCGCCGCTGGCGTGTGGGAACAGCATTCGCCGAGCGACCTTCGGGGGTTGGGCGGGGGCGAAGGCGACCACCGTCGTGTTGGCCGCAACCCGGAAGTGGCGCGGCGGGTCGAACCGCCGGATCACCCGGACCGTGGCGGCGGCGGTCGCTGCCGCGGCCGCTGCGGCTGGCTTCTTGGCCACCCGCAAGTACTGCCCTTCCTGGAACCAGAGCTGCTCCGCGGGCCACCATGCCCGGGCAAAGTCCGACCAGGCGATCCACTCGCCGGCATAGGCCGGGCCCATCGCGGCCAGCGGATCGAGGAGGCGCGTCCGCCCAGCCGACCAGCCGATCAGCGTGACGCGGTGACCGAGCTTGAAGCGCGGGCTCCAGCGCCGATGACGCGCCGGCAGCTCGCCGTAGGTCACGCCTGCGACGAGCGCCCCGCCATTGGCGAGACGACGCTGAACCTCCCGTTCGTTGCATCGTTCGATGGCGACGGACGTCTTGTAGCGAACCTTCATCGCCCGGACCATGTGGCTGGATCGACTGCCGCCGCGGGTGTCCGAATCGCCCGAGGCACCGGCCAGGGCCGCCACCTCCGCGTGCGTCGCCGGCTTCTGGCCGAGCCATCCCACATTCGCGCCGTTCAGGAGCGCGGTGAACGTGCATGCCCAGAACGGCGGGCCGTCGAATCGCTCGTTGACGAACGGCGGAACGAACGTCAAGCGGTCCCCGATCTGCTCGTACCTGCCTGCCTCAGCCATGGCTCGCCCTCCGGCGTTCGGCGCCTCGTCTCGCCGGGCGCTGATCCCGATCTTGGACGCCGGCCGTCTGCGCCACGTCTGGCGGCAACCGAGACGCGAGCGCGATGATGGGGGTGCAGTGTCTGGGGGACCGCCGTCCAAAGGCGGTCTCGCGGAGGGTCCCGACCGTGGTGAAACTGAGGTCGAGCGAGGCGAAGCCGCTCACCACCCTGATCCTTGTCGCCGTAATAGTCCTGGTGGCGGGGCTTGGCGGGTTCTTCGTCCTCATCAACCTGCCTGCGTACCTGACGTCCAGCTCGCTGACGATCGTCGTCCTGCTCGTGGCCGGCTTCGTCGCGGTGACGCTGCTGCTCTACCTCGGGACGATCATCCTGCGGACCGCCGGCCTGTCGACGAAGAAGGAAGCGTTCGGCATGCCGGAGGGGTCGATCCGGGCCCTGATCGCGCTGAGCCTCATCCTCATGTTCGCGATCATCGGGGTGACCGTGCTCTACACCGGTATGGGCGGCGAGCCGATCCAGTCCAACGGGATCTCGGCGGCCCAGCTGGAGCGCCTCGAGAACGTCCAGATCATCTCGATCTCGGTCGTCGATCCGGCCGCCAGCCCCGGATCCGAGCGCTTCAACGTCACGGCTCGGCCGGAGCTCAGCCAGGCTGGGCACGACTTCGGCCTGCAGCTCCTCACGACGGTCAGCACCCTCGTCGTAGCCGTGGCCGGCTTCTACTTCGGATCCCGAGCGGTCGCCCAGGGCGCGAAGACGGCTGCCGCGCAGACTGCGGCTGCCCAGACGGCTGCCGCGAGCGCTGCCGGGACAGCCGCCGGGACGGTCGGCGGAGCGATCGTGGTGGGAGCCGACGGATCGCCGACGGGCACGGCGGTGGACGGAACGAATGTCGCGCCACTTGCCGAGGACGAGCTCGTGGGCGCCGTCGAGGACGTCAGCGACGACGCCAGCGGCAGTACGGGCGATGTCGCGGTCGAGGTCGATCTCGGCGAGGACGGCGAACCGGTCATCAACGGCGGCAAGACCGAGGACGATCTGTCGCCGGGCGCCAAGCCTCCGGCGACCTGACTGCGCTCGCTGTCGATTCCGCGACCGGCCGTTCGTCGTTGGTTCGAGGGCGAACCGAACGACAAGCGACAACGGAAGCCCGGGAGCTAGGAGTTCGACCAATGGGCGACAACAAGGTCATCCACTTCGAAATCGTGGGGCGTGACGGAGCAGGGTTGCAGCGCTTCTACTCCGACCTGTTCGGTTGGAAGCTGAACACCGATAACCCCGGTGGCTACGGGATGACGGACCCCAGCCAGACGGGGGTGGTCGTCGGGATCGGGGTCTCGCCGGACGGCGGCGCGGGTCACGTCACGGGTTACGTCGCCGTAGACGACGTCGAAGCTGCGCTGGCCCGTGCGGCTGAGCTGGGCGGGACGGTCGTCATGCCGAAGTTCAGTCCCGGACCCGGAGCGGTCCTCGGCCTCCTGGCCGATCCCGAGGGGCACGTCATCGGCGTCACCGAGCTCTGACCTCCGCCCTCCGCCAGCGGAGCCGGTCGCCATCGACCGGCTCCGAGCTCGGCCCTATTCTTTCTGGGTGACGCTCTATCGCCTCGATCCACCGGACAACCTGGTAGCGCCCACCCTCGTCGCTGCCTTCGACAGCTGGATCGACGCGGGGGGCGCTTCCTCGATGGCCGCGGGGCAGCTGGCAGATGGCGGCGAGATCGTGGTCGAGTTCGACGGCGACCTCCTGTTTGACTACCGATCTCGGCGGCCGACCCTCGAGATCGTCAACGGCCGCCTCGCCGAACTGACGTGGCCGAGCCTGACTGTACGGCGGACGCGAATCGACGGTCGCGACGTGCTCATCCTGGCGGGCGCCGAGCCCGATTTCCGGTGGCGCGAGTTCGCTGCAGCGGTCGTCGACGTCGCACAACGGCTTGGCATCGGGCTCTGGATCAGCCTCGGCGCGATCCCGGCGGCCGTGCCCCACACCCGCTCGACCTACGTCCTAGGGTCGACGTCCCAGCCCGGGTTGCTGCTCGGCGACGTGCAGCCGGGCCCTGCCGGAGTCCTGCGCGTCCCATCCGCGGCGATCTCCGTGCTCGAGCACGCGATCGGTCAGGCGGGCATCCCGGCCATCGGCTACTACGCCCAGGTCCCCCATTACATCTCGGGGCCGTATCCCGCAGCCGCCGTGGAGTTGCTCCGCGCCGTCGGGCGGCATCTCGGGACGGAGGTCCCGATCGCCGCGCTGAGCGACGAGGCGAAGGAGTTGAACGCGCGCCTCGATGCAGCCGCGGCCCTCGAGGAAACGACGCGGACGTACGTTCAACGGCTCGAGGCGATGGTCGACGAGGAGCGTCTGCCGGCCGGCGACGACTTGATCGCGGATATCGAGCGCTTCCTGCGCGACCGCGGCGGCGAGACCCCCGACCGGAGCTAGCCGCCCGCGCCGCCCGCGCCGTCGCCAAGGTCGTCGGCCAGCAGGTCTGCGATCTCCCGCGCGTTGGTGGTCCCGTAGTTCGCGTAGCAGTTGTTGAACATGAGGTGGACTTCCTTGGCCTCTTTCGCAACCTCGCGGATCCGGGGGACCCACTCCGAGAGCTCGTCCCGCGAATAGAGGTAGCGGAAACGCTCGGCCGGCGTGATCCCCTTCATCTCCCAGGTCTCGGAGTTCCGGCCGTGGAAGCGCACGAGAGCCAGCTCCGACGAGGTCACGAGGACCTCCGGTGGGACCGAGCTCTTGAAGCCCTGCGGCTCGTCGACCATGACGAACGGGATGTTCCGCTCCGCGAGGAAGCGGGTCGTTCGCTCGGCGTTCTTCTCGTTGAGCCATGAGCCGTTGCGGAACTCGACGGCGCAGGTCCAGCCGTCGAGCCGCTCGACGGCATCCTCGATCTGGGCCCGGTTCTCGGACGAGGGGAAGACCCACTTCGGGTACTGCAGCAGGATCGAGCCGAGCTGGCCGCGCTCGGCGAGCGGGGCAAGGCCGTCCCGGAACATCGTCCAGACCGCGTCGTTGAGCTCTGCCGGCAGATCCTTCGCGTAGATCCGCGTCTTCGCCTTCATCTCGTCCGGCAGCTCGTCCCGGATCGACTTCGGCAGTCGCTTCGTTTCGGTCCCCTGCCCTGTCATCAACGCGTGAGCCTTGATGTCGAATGTGAAGTCCGGCGGCGTGCGATCGACCCACAGCTGGGCCGTCCGCTCGGCCGGCAGCGCGTAGTAGGTCGCATCGACCTCGACAACCGGGAACGTCGACGCGTAGTACTGGAGCCGCTCTTCTGCGCTATCCGCTCCGACCGGATAGAAGACGCCCGACGCCGTCATCGTCGGGTCCGTCCACGAGGCCGTTCCGACGAGGACCCGGCTGCCGCCGCCGACTTCAAGCGGTTCCGCGGCCACCGTCTCGATCGTTTCGACCCGTGAGGCCGCGCCGTCCGGGCCCGGATCGTGCTCCATCACCATGGCCCCAGCCTAGCGCCGCGCCGCTGCAGGCCTCCCGGAACCAGGACGAACGTCGTCATCCGATCCTCCCATCTCAGCGATTCGTCCTTACTCTCTCATGCATACCTGACACTTGCTGTCATGAACCGGGGTATCGTTGGTCGGTGCGAGCCAGTCGGTTGGTCAATGTCCTGCTCCTCCTCCAGACACGTAGCCGCATGACGGCGGCCGAGCTGGCCGAGGAGCTCGAGGTCTCGGTTCGGACCATCTATCGAGATGTCGAGGCCCTCGCTGAGGCCGGGGTCCCGATCTATGCCGAGCGCGGACCGCACGGAGGGGTCCGGCTCGTCGACGGTTACCGGACCCGGTTGACCGGCATGACCGCGGACGAGGCGGAGGCCGTGTTCCTGTCCGGGCTGCCCGGCCCCGCGGCGGAGCTCGGCCTCGGGACGGTGGTCGCGGCCGCGCGGCTCAAGGTGATGGCTGCCCTGCCGCCCGAGTTGCGCGTTCGAGCCGGTCGGATCGCCGAGCGATTCCATCTCGACGCCCCGGGCTGGTTCCAGACATACGAGGAGCTGCCGCATCTCGAGATGCTCGCGAGCGCCGTCTGGCAGAGCCACCAGGTCCGGATGCTGTACCGGCGCGGGGATCGGGGCGGAATCGTCGAACGCCAGGTCGAGCCGCTTGGACTCGTCCTCAAGGGCGGCATCTGGTACCTGGTCGCGCGCGCTTCGACGAATATCCGGACGTACCGCGTCTCGCGAGTTCTCGAGATGACCGTGCTCCCCGAGGCGTTCGAGCGGCCGGACGACTTCGATCTCGCGGAGCATTGGGACCGCTCGACGACGGCCTACGAGGATGCCGCAGACCACGTCGAGGTCACGGTCAGGTTGCCCTCGGATCGACTGGCCGCCTTCGCGGGCGAAGTCGGCTCGAGGCTCATGGCGAGTGCGACGCCGGTGCCCGATCCGGACGTACCCGGCGACGTCCGGCTCACGGTGACCTTCGACTGGATCGACGCTGCGGTCGGTGTCGCCCTTCGGCTGGGAGCCGATGTCGAGGTCCTGGAGCCCGCTTGGCTCCGGCGATCGATCTTCGACTCGGCAACCGCCATCGTCGAGCGTTACGCGGAGAAATCGGTCGTGGCGGCCCCAGTCTGAGTGCCGCCCCGAAGCGACGCTGGTCGCTCCGTGAGATGCTCGCCGAGCCAGGTCCGGAGACGGCCCTGCTTGCCGGCCACGCTGCTGGCCGCCCGGGCCCGCTGCGCAGCATCGATCTCGCGCTTCCGGTCCGCCTGGATTGCCCGGAGCCGCTCCTCGCTGAGCATAATTTGCCCCTTTCCCCGTTCATTGCATACTCGTCATTCGATGTCCTCAAGCTACCGGAGAAACCTGCCAGAACCTGTCATGAACGCCGGTGTTGCCGGTACCCGTAACGCGATTGGCACACGGTGGGGGAGCGACGCGCGCCTCCGCGGCACGCATGGGCGGGCACGATCCCGACCACGTGGCCGAATGCCACGGGGAGGAAGACTGAAATGACATTCAATCCGGACGCCCGGCTCGATCCGGACCAGGTCACCGACGTCCGCGGCCGATCCGGCGGCGGGCGGACCCTGGCCTTCGGTGGCGGCGGTCTTGGACTCGTGCTCGCGATTGCGTTTCTGCTGCTCGGCGGCGACCCGTCGGCCCTCATTCAGCCGGCTCCGGGAGGTGCCGTTGAGCCCAACGCGTCGATCCTCGCCGAATGCAAGACGGGTGCCGATGCGAACGCTCGACCCGATTGCCGAATTGTCGGGTTCGTGAACAGCATCCAGGCCTACTGGAGCGACGCGTACAAGAGCGCCGCGGAGACCTATCGGCCGGCCGAGACGTTCCTGTATTCGGACGCAGTCAACACTGGCTGCGGGGCCGCCAGTTCGGCCGTCGGGCCGTTCTACTGCCCGCCCGATGAATCGATCTACATCGACCTCGGATTCTTCAATGAGCTCCAGACCCGGTTCGGGGCCGAGGGCGGACCGCTCGCCGAGGCGTATGTCGTGGCCCACGAATACGGCCACCACATCCAGAACATCGAGGGCATCCTGAAGCCCGGCGGCGACAGCGGGGCGGAGAGCCACGCCGTCCGAACGGAGTTGCAGGCGGATTGCTTTGCCGGCGTCTGGGTCAACCACGCTGCAGCGACCGGCTACCTCCAGCCGCCGACCGACGAGCAGATCGGACAGGCGCTGAGCGCCGCGGCCGCCGTGGGCGACGACCGAATCCAGGAGTCCACGCAGGGCCAGGTGAACCCCGAGGCGTGGACGCACGGCTCCGCCGAGCAGCGCCAGAAGTGGTTTACGATCGGCTTTGAGTCCGGCACGCCGAATGACTGCAACACGTTCGCCGGGGACATCTAGCGGCGCGGCATGAAGGCCTTTCCGCGCGAGGATTCCGAGGTTCGCAGCGTCTCCGGGCCCGTCGTCGGCCCGAGCAACAGGGAGCGCTTCGCGGCATTCGAACGCCGCTATGCGGCAGTCAGCAGGGTCCTCGACGACCTCGTCGCGATCCCGGGCACGAAGCAACGCGTCGGGCTGGACCCGCTCATCGGGCTCATTCCGTGGATCGGCGATCTCGTCTCGGCGGCCGTGGGCTTCTGGCTCATCGCCGAGGCGGCGCGGTTCCGGATCCCATCGGTCGTCCTGGTCAGGATGGTCCTCAACACGCTGGTCGACCTTGCCTTCGGCGCGATCCCCGTCCTCGGCGACCTGTTCGACATCGTCTCGCGCTCGAACCGGAGGAACCTCGAGCTGTTCCGGCGGCACGCGACGGACGCCTACGCGTCGACAACCGAACACCGTGTCTTTCTCGCGGGCCTCGTGCTCGTCGTTGTCGGCATCATCTGGCTGATCGCCTTGTTCCTAGGCTGGCTCCTGTCGATCGCGATCCCGACCCCGTAGGTTGGTGCGGGCCCTGGTTCCGGGCCGTCACCCGCGAGGGTGACCATCCGCGGCTTGACGATCGCCACGAGAGGCGCACGATGGTTCCGTGCGGAAGCGTCTCGTCGCCCTCCTGTCGGCCGCCCTCCTCGTCGCCGGGCTCGCCGGCCGATCGCCAGTGCTCGCCATCGAGTACGAGTTCCCACCCGGCAACACGGGCTACCACACGTACCTGGAAATGGCGGCCGAAGTCAAGAAGGCCGCCGAGACCTATCCGACCATCGTCGAGCGCTTCTCGATCGGCAAGTCGTGGCGCGGTCGCGAGCTCTGGGCCGTGAAGATCTCCGACAACGTCGGCACCGACGAGTGGGAGCCGGAGGTCTTGTTCGACGGCCTCCACCACGGCGACGAGCACATGAGCCTGGAGATGACGCTCGCGATCCTGAAGTGGCTGACGACCGGCTACGGCTCCGACAGCAGGATCACCGGCCTCGTGAACAGTCGTGAGATCTACATCGTGTTCGCCATGAATCCTGACGGAGCGACGTACGACATTCGTGGCCGGACGTATCACAACTGGCGCAAGAACTTCCAGCCGACGCCCGGCTCGTCGTACGTCGGAACGGACCTCAACCGCAACTACGACTACCGCTGGGGCTGCTGTGGCGGATCAAGTAGCAACCCGGCGAGCTCGCGTTACCGCGGTCCGTCGCGGTTTTCCGCCCCCGAGACGCGCGCCCTGCGCGACTTCGTCGACAGCCGCGTGATCGCCGGGCGGCAGCAGATTCGGACGGCCGTCAGCTTCCATACGAGCGGTCGCCTCGTCATGTGGCCCTACGGCTACACGTACGTCGACATCCCGGCCGACATGACGACGACCGACCATCGGACGTTCGTCGCGATGGGCAAGGTGATGGCCGCCTCCAACGGCTACAAGCCCCAGCAGGCGAGCGATCTCTACATCTCGTCCGGCACGTCACGCGATTGGCTGTACGGGCGCCACCACATCTTCTCGTTCACCTTCGAGATGCTGCCGAACGGCTCGGCATACGCGCCTGACGAGGCGATCCCGGGCGAGACGGGCCGGAATCGCGAGGCGATCCTCTACGCGATAGACCTCGCCAATTGCCCGTATCGGGCGATCGGTGAGCCGGTGCGGCGGTGCGAGGTCGTCGCCGGCTCACGCTGAACGAAAATGTTCAGGCCGCCGCGTCTGCCTCGACCTTCACCTCGATGAGCGGGCTGAATCGGATCATCGAGTCGAGATCCTGCCGGCGCCAGACCGCGGCGATCCTCGGCAGGATCGCCTGACGCTCCGCCTCGTCGTTGATGACGCGGGCGGTGGCCGGCAGGTCCGCAGTGACTCGCCGGCCCTTCAGGTGCAGCGTCAGATGTGGATCGGCTTCGAGATTCGCGATCCAGGCGCGCTTGCGGCGCGACGGCAACCCGCTGATGTAGATGCGGCCATCGAAATTGTGGAAGACGATCTCGATGCGCCGCGGCAGGCCGCTCCGCCGGCCGGTCGTCGTGATGTCGATCGTCTGGCCGTGGCTCAGCGCCCGACGGATGTCCTCGTCCACGTCGTCAGACCCGCTTGCCCTGGGCCCGCTGCTCCGCCTTGTAGGCCCGCTTCCCCGCCTGGTACGTCGCGAGCGTCTGAGCCGAATCGACGTCGCCGAGGGTCATGTGATGGGGCGCGTACGCCTCCCAGCCGGCCGGGGCGATACCGAGACGCTTCCCGAGAATCGCGACGAGCGTGCCGGCCTTCATCGGCCCGATGCCGGGAAGCTCCAGGAGCCGAGCGTGGAGGTCGGCCCCGTCGCGGGCCTCCGTCCAGACGCGGCCGGCGTCGCCGTCGTACCGCTCGACGATGAATTCGGCGAGGTCGCGGGTCCGGCGGGCCATGTTGCCCGGGAATCGATGGAGCGCGGGGCGTTCGCGGAAGATCTCGTCGAGCCGATCGGGATCCATCGTCGCGATCTTCCGCGCGTCGAGCTCGCCGATCCGGCGCCGCAGCTCGAGTGGCCCGGAGAACGCCTTCTGGAGCGGTACCTGCTGGTCGAGCACGAAGCCGATGAGCAAGGCGAGTGGCTCTTCGACGAGGAGCTGGTCCGCTTCGGGGTCGCCGGTGAACGGGAGGGAGTCGGTCGTGGCCATGGGCGGATGATACGTCCAGAAGGCGTCCGGACCGTGATCGGCCCTTAGACCCGGCTGCGGGTCCCCGATGAGCGCGCCGCGGTGGCGGTGGCGGTGGCGGCGCCGCCGACGATCGCCGTGCCGAGGGCGATCAGCCCACGACCGAACACGGCCCTAGCGCGCGTGCGCAAGCCCGGCCGGACCGGCGAAGCGGAGCGAAGGAGCCGCTCTGTCTGGATCTCCTTGATCTCCCGATCGAGCTCTTCCTGCTGAAACCGCGCGAAGTCGAACATGTCGTTCATGGCGGGTACTCCCAGGCTATTCGAGGACGATGCGCACGCCGTCGCCGTCGCCACCCTCGTCGACGACGAGGATCGGGCCGGTCATGCCCTGGTCGAGGGCCTCGCGGATGCGCACGATGTTGTCGCTGGAAAGGCCGGGCACGTGGTCGATCGCCATCCGGCCGATGGCCAGCGGTACGCGGAGATTGACGACCCGCCGGCCACCCTCGGAGACCTCGATCCGCAGCGCGCGGGGAGTCGTCCCAGGCGCTCGGTCCGTCGCGGCGTCTGTGCTTGGGCGGTCGCCGTCCGACCCGTCGCCGATGTCGTCGGCCGCCTGGAGGGCGTCGATGACCGGTGCGGCCTCCTCGGCGCTGAGGCGGCCCTCAGCGACTAGCCGCAGTACCCGGTCGAGCGAATCAGTCATCGGACGCTCCGTCCAGGCTGGCGAGCCGGGCCGTCGCCTCTGCGACGTCGATCTCGCCGGTCTCGAGCGCGCGGAGGATGTCGAGGCGGGTGGCCTCGGCATCATCAGGCTCGTTCGGTGCCGATTGCTCGCGCGCCGACGCGTTGGGCCCAGCCGACGCTGGCGGCATCGGCGGCTCGGGCGGGACGCGGACGATTGGGCGTGGCGGAGTCACTTGCTCCCGCCCGGCGGCACCTGCGGGGTCCAGGACCTGCAGGTCGCCCGACACCGACCGGAACTGGAGCTCCGTCGACCCATCGCCGGCGACGAGCGAGCGGCGACCGGGGCCACCTTGGGAGGTGTGCGGCAGCTCGCTTCGAAGGTCGCCGGCAACGGTCACGGCAGTGATCCGGAGGCCCCGATCCGAGAAGAGGGTCACGTCGCCGCTGACCGTCGCGATGGCGTGCGGGCCCGGCCCGAGCTCGCTGGTCAGGCGAACGTCGCCGCTGGTCGTGGAGAGCTTGAGCCGCTCGACTCGGCCGTCCTCGACCTCGACGTCGCCCGAGACCGTCTTGAGGACGAGGCCGATCGAGCCATCGATCCGGACGCCGATGTCGCCCGACACGGACTCCGCGATCAACTCGCCACGGACGGCGTCGACGCGCAGCACCCCGGACGCCGACTTGAATTGCTGTGTGCCGCGAAGGCCGGTCGCCTCGATGTCCCCGCTAGCCGTCTCCACGTCGACGTACGCCTGGGCGGGCACTTCGATCACCAGGCGGCGGCCTTCGCCCGGGCTACCGAAGCTCACACCGAGATCGCCCAGCCGGCTCGGCTGGCGGATGGCCAGGCTGCCGGTTCCGCGCTCGACCTCAAGATGGTCCGGCAACGGGCGACCCTCCGAATCGCGGACGCGGACCGTGTCGTCCGTGGCGGCGTCAAGATCGACGTCCCAGTCCGCCAGCCTGACGATCAGCCGGCCGCTCGGGCCGATGAGGTGTTCGATCGACGTCTGCGAAGCGGTGTCGCGGGTCATCGGTTCCTCCCGAGCGCCCGGATGGCCGACGCGGCCTCCTCGGCGCTGATCTCATGGCGGGCAAGTCGCTCGAGGATCGCCTGGCGTGAGTCCCCGGCCGAGGCCGTCGCCGCTGCGCCCGGTGTCTCGTCCGTGTCGTCCTCGTCTCCGCGCGGCCCGAAGCCGAGGGCCCTGACCAGCGCCTCGACGCGTGAGCGGACCGTCGGATACGAGATGCCGAGCTCCCGCTCCATGTCTCGCAGGTTGCCGCGAGACCGGAGGAAGCTCTCGAGGAGCGTCACCTGGTCGCGCGACAGGCGTCCGAACCGGCCGACGCTGAAATCGCCCTCGAGCGTCGTCCCGCAGCTCCGGCAATGGAGGCGGGTCACCGCCAGCTCGCTCGAGCAGACGGGACAGGTGGAGATCACATCGTGCGGCATTGCTTCCTCTGTTGGTGAGGACAACAATGTGATGCGTCACTTTCTATTTGTCAAGTCATGACACAACTTTGTGATGCGATGATCGCAACGCTGGGCGCGCACCCCAACCGGACCGCCCCGGACCGCCCTACGTCAGATGTCTGACGCCGCGGTACCTCCAACGTCGCGCGCGATTGGGCATCCCGGACGATGGGTTACGTCACGGGCCAGGGCGATCATGCGGGCATGGACGACAAGCAGCTCCAGCGCAGGGAAACTCCGGCGATCCGATCGTTTCGGATCTGCCTCGACCGCCCGCGGCGACCAGCGACGATCCTCGGCGTCATCCGACGCGTCGCGGCCGAGCAGGCCCGCTCAGGGCAGGACCGCTCGAGTCAGATCGCGACGGCGCGATTGCCCCGCCGGACCAGCGTCTTCGCCTGATTCTTCAGGCCGCCGCGAGCTCTGACGGGCCGGAGCCTAGCGGGTGACCTCCGCCGTTCCGAGGTTCCGCCACTGCGCGGTGGTCAGATTGAAGTCACCGACCATCGAGCGGTAGTAACGACTTGCCCCGAGCGGATCGAGGACTCCGTGCCAAGGCCGCGTCCGCGTCGACCGGAACACGAAGTCGTAGCGGCCGTCTGACGCCGGACTCGTCCAGAAGATCTGCGCCACGGTCATCTTCGTTTTGAACAGTCCGTGGAGGATGTACGAGGCAGAATTGATGCCTTCGGCGAAGACGGCCTTGGCGTTTGCCCGAAGGAATCCCGCACCGTAGTTGTCGACCCGCTGGATGGCGGTCGACTTCGAGGGGTAGCCCGAGCCCCATTCACTGTTGCCGGACGCGTAGCACAGTCGATTGAGGATCACGACCGCGTTCGGGGCGAAGTTGATCTGAGTGTCGATGTAGTACTCGCCGTAATACTTGTGGCGTGAGCTGCCGGCGGACGCGTTGAGCCCGAGTCCGTCCTTGGTGTACCTGCTGAATGGGGCGTACGGGCTGGGCCAGCCATTGCCGTGGCCGAGGTAGATGAAGACGTTGGCGCCCTGGGCGACGCTCTTCACCTTCGTCCACGTGGCGTACGGGCTGTAGACCTCGTAGACGGAGGCTCCGTACGAGCGGGCCTGCGCGGCGAGCTTCTTGGCGTTGTAGATGTAGTTCGACGTGCTCGAGCCGGCGGGTCCGACGACGATGACGACCTTCATCCCCCCCGCTTCCGCGGGTGTCGGAGTGGCGGCGAGCCCGACGCCGGCAAAGACGACGGCGACGACGAGTGACACGGTCAGCCGTAGCGACCGATGACGAGACGCCCTCTGGGCGCCCTTTGTGGAAACTGGCAACGCTCTTGCCTCCTCTCTCCCGGAACACCGTGCTGGGGCACGGTGACGGTGTTGTTGCCGCCGGCGGCAGGAGGCGAGCGCTGGAACGCAATCGTGCGGAGGCGCGGGGTCGGGCGTGTCCGGGCGGCCGACAGCGCGAGCTCTCGGGGAGTCCGGGGGATCGGGTGAGCCGATCCGAGGCGTCGGGCGTCTGGGGAAACACCCGACAGGTCGACAGGGTCCTGCCGTGGGGGCGGCGGTCTTCGGTTTTTCAGCCTGTCTGTTGGTTGTTGCCTGATGGGCTTCGCGGAAGTATGCCAGTTACACCCGCTCGCCGCCTCCCCCGAATCGACTAGCGCCGCCAGGGTCAATCGTTCGGCCGTGGACGGATGTCTCTGTCGGCCGATGACGGATGGCCATGGGCGGCGGCCTCTCGCCGACCGACGATGTCCCTCCCCGGCACCCCAGCCGGCAGCATGTCACGGAGCACCCAGAAGATGAACTCGACCCCCGCCGCCAAGAAGTCGACTCGTTCGAGCCCGACGCGGCTCAGCCTTCTCGATATCACCATCGCGCGTCACGCGCGAAACCACGCCAGTCACGAGTCGCCGCTCGTCGGCTGCTACCTGTGCCTGATCGGGGCTCCGCGCAACGTGCGCGAGCTTCGCGCGGCGGCGTAAGGTCGCCAAATCGTTATCGGCCGCGGAGCGCGGAGATTCGACGCGGTCCACTTGCATACCCAGGCGTTTCGTTCGTCGTGAGCGTGGTCGGATCCCAAATCGGCTATGCTCGCGAGGAAATCGCTGAATCGGCGGGCTGACGGCTCGCCAACCAGGCCCACCAGACCGCCCGTTCCCGCGCCCACATCCCGCGGGAGGGCTCGCAGGAGAACGCTTGACCTTCGAATCGCTCGGCCTTTCGGCCGATCTCCTCCAGACAGTCCTGGAGGAAGGCTACACGGAGCCCACACCCGTCCAGGCAAAGGCCATCCCCCTCGTCCTCGCCGGCCGCGACGTGCTCGCGGCTGCCCAGACGGGGACCGGCAAGACCGCGGCCTTCACGTTGCCGATCCTCGATCGGCTCCGGCCCCACGCGAACACCTCGTTCTCGCCCGCTCGTCATCCGGTTCGCGCGCTGATCCTCGTCCCCACCCGCGAGCTCGCGATGCAGGTCGACGAGAGCGTCCGGACGTACGGTCGAACCGTCCCGCTCCGCTCGACCGTCGTCTACGGCGGCATCCCGATGGACCCCCAGATCAAGGCCCTCCGCGGCGGCGTCGAGATCCTCGTGGCGACACCAGGCCGCCTGCTCGATCTCGTCGGCCAGCGCGTCGCCAACCTCGGCCAGGTCGAGATCCTCGTCCTCGACGAGGCCGACCGGATGCTCGACATGGGCTTCCTGCCCGATATCCAGAAGATCATCGCCCTGCTGCCGCCGCGTCGCCAGAACCTCATGTTCTCGGCCACGTTCTCGGACGACATCCGACGGCTGTCGGGGACGATCCTGCGCGATCCGGAGACCGTCGAAGTGGCGCCGCGGAACACGACGGTCGAAGGTATCCGCCAGCTCGTCTACCCGGTCGATCGCGACCGGAAGGAGGCGCTCCTGGCCCACATCATTCGCAAGGAGGACCTGCGCCAGGTGCTCGTCTTCACCCGGACGAAGCTTGCCGCCTCGCGGCTCGCGACCTGGCTCGATCGGGCCGGGATCGATGCGGTGGCGATCCACAGCGACCGCTCACAACCGGAGCGGACGCGGGCCCTCGAGGGCTTCAAGACCGGCGAGATCCGGGTCCTCGTCGCCACGGATGTGGCTGCGCGCGGGCTCGACATCGAGGATCTGCCTCACGTCGTGAACTTCGAACTGCCGTGGAACCCGCAGGACTACATCCACCGGATCGGGCGGACAGGCCGGGCCGGGGCCACGGGCGACGCGATCAGCCTCGTCTGCATCGACGAGACGGATCTCCTTCGCGGCGTCCAGCGCCTGTTGCGGACGGCGATCCCGTGGACTGTCGAGGAGGGCTTCATCCCGGACCGCAACTCCGAGCCCCAGCCATTGCGCGGTGGCGGTGACTTCGCCGGCGGCGGCGGTGGCGGATCAAGCCATCACCACGCTCGTCGCAAGCCGATTCGCCGACCGGCGGGCGCGGGCCGGCGCTAGAGGGTCAGGCCGACTCGGCCGGGGGGGCGGCCGGGGCCTCCGTGGCCGTCGGGGCCGGCGTCGGAGGAGGCGCCACTTGGGCCGCGGCTGGTACGGCTTCGTGCTCGCCGGCGGACGATCCGGTGATCGTCATCTTCGCCCCGGGGAAGAAGAACCCGAGCATCAGGTCGGCCGCGATCCGATCGACCGTGTAGCGATTCACGAGGAGCTGGGCGGAGCTGGCCTCGCCCGCGTCCTCGTGGTCGATGAGCACGATGCGGGCGTCCCGAAGGACGACGAATTCGCCGGTTGGGCGGGCGAGCGCTCGGCCGGGGTCGAAACCGGGCATCGTGGGCATCTCGCCGAAGACGCGATATGGGCCGGCGTCCAGCTCGATCGAATGCCACTGAGCGTGGACCGGGATGCCGTCGGGCTCGTCGGAGACCACGAGGAAGAGGTCGTCGACCAGGAGTCGCAGATCGCCTGCCGCACGTTCGCCCGAGCCGTCGAGCGGCAGCCACTGCGCCCGCTCGATGACGACGTCTGAGGCGCCCTCGAGAACCTCGCGGACGGGTCCGGTGCGCGCGACCTCTCCGGTCGCAACGCCCGTGGCGGTATAGGCCTCTACCCGGTTCGGCATCCTGATGCCCCCAGCGTGCGGCGAGTCTGCGCTCCTCTGCGTAGGGCGCAATCGCCCGTCCGTACCACGCTCACATGGGCCGATCGGCGCCGCCGGATCAGAGCGGCTGCATGCACCGGATGCAGGGCGGCTCGGGTTCGAAGACGATCGCCAGGAGGGCCTCGACAATGACTCCCGGATCGGCCCGGCTCTGGTTCGTCAGGACCGCGATCGTCACGTTCTCGGCCGGTAGGTGGCGGACCGACGAGCGGAAGCCGAGGAGACGGCCGCTGTGGCCGACCGAAAGGCGCCCTCCGATCGGGAACGCCTGGACGCCGAGCCCGTACGGGACGCGCGGCTTGTAGGCGGCCGTGAACGCCACGCCGTCGAGCATCTGGGCTGTCATCGCCGGGCCCAGGACCTCGCCCGTGAAGAGGAGCCGGCCCCAGCGAGCCGCATCGGCAGACGTGGCCGCGATCGAGCCGGCCCCGCCGGCGGCCGTCACGACCGATCGGAACGGCGCCACCGGCGACTTCGCCGTGAGGTCGATCGGCGGGGTCGACAGCCGGGGCCCGGCGAATCGGTAGCCGTGGGCCAGCGGGCCGCGCGGCTTCTCGACCGCCTGGTACCAGGTCGCGTTGAAGTCGAGGGGGACGAAGAACCGATCGCGCAGCGCGATCGCAAGCGTGACGCCGGTGACGCGCTCGGCGATCAGGCCGAGGTAGAGGTAGTTCGTATTGGAGTAACGCCAGCCCTTACCGGGTGGGAAATAGGGCTTCGCGACGTATTTCAGGGTCCGTTTGACCGACCAGAACGCGTCCGGGTCGGCGAGCAGCGCCTTGTCGATCGGGGTGTGGAGGAAGTAGTCGTCCAGGCCGCTGGTGTGGTTGAGAAGCTGACGGACGGTGATCCGTCGGTCGATCGTCGCTCCCGGGATGTAGCTGAGCGCTGAGGCGTCGAGATCGATTCGGCCCTCGCCGACGAGGGCAAGGATGAGCGCCGCGGTATACGTCTTGCTGACGCTGGCCAGCGCGAACGCCGTGTCCGGCGTGACCTCCTTGTTGCCCGCAACGTCGGCCCGGCCGCTGGTCCCGGTCCATGAGGAGCCGTCGGGGAACATGACCGTCACCGACACGCCCGGGATGCCGAGTCGGGCGCGCACATTGTCGAGCTCGACCTGGAGCCGGGCACGGACGGCGATCGCCCGGATCTCGGCTCGGCCGGGGCCAGGTCTGGCGGTGGGCGCGGGCGTTGGTGCCGGCGTGGCCATTGGCATCGACGAGCTCGAGGCTGAGGGTGGCGGTTGGAGTGCCGCGGCTGACGGCGTCGTCACTGCCGCCGAGTCGGGCCCGTCGCTCGGCTGGCCGAGTCCGGAGAGGGCGACGGTCGACAGGCCCATCCCGACCGCCAGGAAACCGATCGCGACGATGGCGGCGGCGAGGATCCGCCGCAGCGAGCGGCGGGGGCGCGGATCGTCGAGACGGGCCATGATGGGGGACGATACCGCGGGAGCCGCGCATTCAGGCCACAAACGCATCGGAGGGCCGGATGGTCCAGTCGCTCGGGTTTCTCGGGGTCCGGACCGAGGCGTTCGACGAGACGGTGGCACTCTATCGCGACGTCCTCCGCATGACCCCGATCCTCGCGGAGCCCGGCGCGGCGTGGTTCCGGGCCGCGGACGGGACCCAGGTCCACGTCTATGGCCCGACGAACGACGATCACGACTTCTTCGGCTCCGGGCCGGTCGTCGGGCTCGTCGTCGACGACTTCGACGCGACCCGCCGGGCGATGATCGACGCCGGGATCACATTCATCGGCGAGCCGCAACGCGACGGCGAGTCGGCGTGGAACCATTACCGCGGCCCGGACGGCAACGTCTACGAGATCATGGGCCCGAACCGGGAGCCCCGATGACGGGCCCGATTCTCGACGCCGCCGGGCTTCTGCGCTCGGTCGGCCTGCTCGCCGACGGGCCCGCCGTCTGGGGTCGCCCGATGCGGGCGTCGGGTGCCGGGATCTTCATCATCGAGCTGCCGAATCCTCCCGGGACCGCGCCGATCGAGTTGACCCGGATCGGGAAGTGGATCGAGCGCCTGCCGGGCATGCGGATTGACGGCGAGGAAGCGACGTCGAAGGCGGTGGCCGCCCGACTGGCGTCGTTCTGGATCCCGTCGACGAGCGTCCTCTACATCGGCACGAGCCAACAATCCATGGCCGCCCGGGTCGGCGCGATCGAGCGGACCGCGCTCGGCGATCGACGACCGTATGCCGGCGGCAACTGGCTGAAGACTCTCACCGGGCTCGAACGGGCCCGGGTCTGGTGGGCCGGGACGGATGCGACCGAGGAGTACGAGGACGCCCTGTTCAGCGCCTTCGCCGCCGCCACCCCCGAGGCCGACCGGGAGAAGCTGCCGGATCCGAAGGTCGTCCTGCCGTTCGCCAACCTCCGTGCGAGCGACGGCGAACACAAGGCGCACGGCCTGACCGGGTACCTCGTGCCGGAGGAGAAGGTGCCGGTTCAGCCGGCCGGTCGGGTCGTCGACATGCCGCCTGGCGACGCCGACGGAGCTCGCGGAATGCCCGCGTCGCGGGCTGCCGGTGGAACGACCCGGCGGACGGGTCGCCCACCCGCGAAGGAGCGGGCCGCGCGTCCCGCGCCGGCCGTGGCTCACCGCACCGCGAAGGCCGCGAATGCGCGGGCCGCCCGTGCGGCGCCGGTCTTTCTCTCAGCTGAGGGAGTCGGGCGCCTGCGCGAGGAGCTCGCGGTGCTCACAGGCACGAAGCGGCAAGAGGTGATCGCCCGGATCAAGTCGGCCAAGGAACTCGGCGACCTCAAGGAGAACGCGGACTACACCTCGGCTCGCGAGGAGCAGTCGTTTCTCGAGGGACGGATCGCGTCGATCGAGGCCCTGCTTCGGGACGCGACGGTGATCGAAGCGCCCGCGGCCAGCGCCGAGGGGCGGATCGATCTCGGGTCCAGGGTGTCGATCGAGATGGTCGGCCAGCCGGGCGAGGTAACGGTCTACGAGCTGGTCGGAACGGCCGAGGCCGATCCAGCCGCCGGTCGCATCTCGAATGCGTCACCGGTCGGGCGGGCCCTGATCGGGCGGCGGGTCGGTGACACGGTCGCCGTCAAGACGCCGAGGGGCGACGTCGAGTACGTGATCGTCGAGGTCGCCTGAGGCGGGCTACGTGCGGGCCGTGCCAGGCCGGGCCGATCCGGCGGCCAAGCGACCCGCGGCTCGCAACTGGCCAAATATTCACGGTGAGACTCTAGGCCGAAAGCGCCGGCCGACTCAGTACTCTACCGGCCTTCCGTTAGCCGGATACGGCTAATTCCAGCCAATGTTTGGCCATGGATCGGGTCGGGAACTGTCCTAACAATCACCGGGCGAATATCTGGCCAGATCGTTCGGGAGGACTCCCGCGGACGCCGCGCAACAGACTACGTGCGTGCGCGTCCCCGGATGAGGCTCCAACCCAGCAGGACGATGCCGACGCCGATGAGCGCGATCGGCAGGAGCTCGGCGCCGAGAAGGAACGGCTCGCCGGATAGTCCGATGATGCCCTCGAAGAAGAGGCCGAAGGCCGCGAACAGGGCCAGCCCGCTCCCAAGCGACCGGATACCGTTCGACACGAGGTCCGGCTGTTGCTTCAGCAGGCCGTAGAAGATGAGCCCGAGACCGGTGGCGCCAGGCCCGACGAGCGCCCAGGCATAGGCCCACGTGGCCCACAGCCCGGTCGCGTTCTGGAACGCGAGGACGAGCCCGACGACCGTGGTGATCGCGCCACCGACCGCCATCCCGGAGCCCTCGCGTCCACCGACCGCGAGGCTGGCGGCCATCAGCAGCAATCCGGGCACGATGACGAACAGCGGCCAGCCGAACCGACCGAACTGGACGCCGAATGTCCGTTCGGCGAGGAACAGGACGCCGAGGACGATCAGGACGCCGCCGATGACGAGTCCGCCGCGGCCCTGCCCCGGAGCGGACGGGGCCGTATCGGAGGCGGCGGGCGGCGGCGGCGAGCCCGAGGCGTCGTTCGGCCCGGGCTCGTTCGACACGGTCAGCGAGCCGGCTCGGCCAGCTTGTGCTCGACCGCCCACAGCGCGGCCTGGGTCCGCGACGCGAGCCCGAGCTTGCCGAGGATGTTCGAGACGTACGTTCGGGCCGGTGCGCTCGGTGATGAACAGGGCCGAGCCGATCTCCTTGTTGCTCATCCCCTGGCCGAGCAGTCGAAGGACGTCCTTCTCGCGGTCGGTGAGGGGCTCGACCGGCTCATCCTCGCCGCTCTTGCGAGCCCGCATCCGCTGGGCGAGCAGCCGGGCGACGGCCGGGTCGAGATGGACTTCGCCGGCGAACGCGGCCCGGACCGCCGCGGCGACTTCTTCCGCTTCGGCGTCCTTGAGGACGTACCCGGATGCGCCGGCCTCGAGGGCGGCAGTGACCTTCTCCTCCTCGATGAAGCTCGTCATCGTGACGATCTCCGTCTCGGGGCGCTCGGCCTTGATCCGGCCGATTGCAGTGACGCCGTCCATGTTCGGCATGAGCAGGTCCATCAGCACGACATCCGGCTGCAGGCGGCGGGCCATCGCCACGCCCTCGCTGCCGTCGGCCGCCTCGCCGACGACCTCGATGTCATCCTGGAGGTCGAAGAACACGCGAAGTCCCATCCGGACGACGGCGTGGTCGTCGACGATCAGGACCCGGATCCGGGAGCTGTCGTCCACCTGGCCTCCTGCAGGCGAATTCCGGACGGACCGGCCGGGGAATTGATCGAAGAGCTGCGGTCGAGTCTAGCAAGGAAGTTCCCTCCAATTCGTTCAGGCGACAGACTTGCTGGCAGCGCTGACGACGGCGTCGATCAGCTCGTGCGCGCGAAAGGTCTTGCGGATGTAGACATCGGCGCCTGGCGGGCCGACCTGGGACTCGGCGGAATCCGACCAGCTCAGGACGACGATTCGGACGTCGGGAGCGACGGCGCGGAGACGCTCGATGAAGGTGCGATCGGCACCGATCTCGGGCAGGCGTGAGTCGATGACGACGACATCTGGCACGATCGACTCCGCGAGATCCAGCGCGCCCTCCGGTTGACCGGCGGTGGCGACGACAAGACAGCGGCCACCGATCGGCAGCAGCCGGGCCAGGCTCTCGCGAATTCGGTCGTCGGCATCGACGACCAGGACCCGAAGCGGGGCCGGAGCTGCGTCGGTGGGTTGGGTCATGCCGGAAGTGTCGGCTGGCTGACACCCGACGCACACCGCCTGGAGGCTGCGATTGCCTACGCCGAAGTGCCGCTCTCGGCGTACGTCATTCGGCCGATGACAGGCCGTCCGAACCGGGGCTCGGCGGACTCGCGGCAGCAGCTGCGGCGATGGTGGCTTCGGGCACGGTCACCTCGATCGTCGTCCCAGCGCCGGGCCTCGAGATCACGTCGAGGGACGCGCCGATCTTCTCCGCCCGCGCCCGCATCCCCGCGAGTCCCAGGTGACCGTCGGCGACGCTGGCGGCCTCGAACCCCCGCCCGTCGTCGACGATCCGGAGCCGCACGCCACCCGCGGCACGGTCGATCGACAGCGTTACCTGGCGGGCTGCGGCGTGCTTGACGATGTTGTGCAGCGCTTCCTGGCTGATCCGGTACAGGACCTCCTCGAGCGCAAGCGGCAAGCGTTCGGTGAGGTCGCTCGTGACGACGATCGGCAGGCCGATCCGACCCTGGAGGCCTGTCGCGTGGGTCTTGAGCGCCTCCAGCAACCCGTCCTGCTCGATGTTGCCCGGCCGCAGCTCGAAGATCAGCGCCCGCATCTCGGCGAGTGCCTCGCGCTGGAGGTCGCGCAGCGAACCGAGCTTCTCCTTGGCGGCGGCCGGGTCGCGGTCAACGAGGAGCTCCGTCGTCCGGGTCACGAGGGTCATGCTGAAGAGCGCCTGGGTCACCGAATTGTGGAGCTCGCGGGCGAGATGGGCTCGTTCCTGGCTCGACGCGAGCTCGCCAGCCTGGCGACGGAGGTCGCGCTCTAGCCGGTCGCGCTCGCTCATGTCGCGCGCAGAGCCGTGGACCCCGGAGAACTGGCCGTCCCGTTGCGATGCCACGGAGCTCACTTCGAACGGCAGCCTGCGGCCATCGCTGTGGATCAGGCTCAGGCGGGAGGTGATCTCGAGCTCCGGGTCGTCACGCAGTCTGCCGGAACCGGGCGCCACTGGCCTCGGGCGTGTCGTAGTGAACAACCGAGGCGAACGGTTTGCCAATGAGGTCGTCGGGGTCATAGCCGAGGCTTCGGCGGATCGTCTCCGAGACATACGTGAATTGCCCTTCCTCGTCGACGGCGTAGATGACGTCGGGCGAATTCTCGACGAGGAATTGATAGCGCTCCTCGGACGCTCGCAGCTCGCGCTCGAGTCGGTCACGCTCACTCATGTCACGCACGGATCCATTGGCGCCGGCGAACCGGCCGTCCAGGTCGAGCGTCCCAAACGCGCTGAACTCGGCCGGGATCGGGTGGCCATCACGGTGGAGGAGATTCACGCGACCGCGCAGCTCCTGGAACTCGGCGGTCAGGTCGGCGGTCCAGTCGAGCTCCGCAACCGCCTGCGACGACTCGTGGACGAGGGCCCCGAAGTGCTTCCCGAGCAAATCTTTCGGCCGCCAGCCGGTCAGCCGCTCGCAGGTATCCGATACGAACGTGAATCGCGCCTCGGCGTCGATCGACCAGACAAGGTCCGGCGAGTTCTGGACGAGGTGCCGGTAGCGTCCCTCGGACTCGCCCAGGAGCTCGTACAGATTCGAGTTGGTCAGGGCGATCGCCGCCTGGTCGGCGAGGCCCTGGAGTAGGTCCAGCTCGTCCTCCAGGATCTCGCGCGGAATCCGATACGAGATCGCCAGCGTGCCGATGACCTCCCCGGCGGGCGCCCGCAGCGGCGCGGCCGCCATCGCCCGCAGGCCGAGGCGATCGGCGGTCAGCTGGTCCTCGGGCTCGTGGGGGATTCGCGGGTCGGCGCCGTAGTCGCTCGTCCAAATCGGCCGGACTTCTTCCGCCGCGAGGCCGTTGATCCCGCCGCCGAGCGGAAATTGCATCTGCCTGAACCATTCTTCCGTGCCGGCGTCCATCCCGCCTGCGACGAACACCGGAACGAGATAGGTCCCGTCTTCTGACATCCGCGTCAGGTGCGCGCCATCGGAGCCGAGGAGCCGTCGCGACTCCTCGACGACCTTGGCAAGGATCTCGTCGGGGTCGCGGAGGGACGTGATCCGGGCGGTGATGTCGCGGAGGGCGCGTTCGCGGTCGGCCCGCGCCTCGACCGTCGCCTGCGATCGGTTCAGCTCCGCGATAAGTCGCGCGTTCTGGATCGCGATCGCCGCCTGGTCGGCCAGGGCCTGGATGAGGCCGACCTGCGCCTCGTCGTACGCGTCCACGCGATGGCTGCTGACCGACAGGGCGCCGAGCGGGCCGGCCTCCCCGCGCAACGGAGCGGACAACACGGAGCGGAAGCCGGTGATCTCGACGAGTTTGTCGGAGACGGGAACGTGGTGGAAGCGCTCGTCGGCGAGATAGTCGCCGGTGGTGAATGCCTCACCGTCGACGACGACTCGACCGGCGACCCCCTCGCCGACCTTGAACGTCAAGTCGAGGCCGGTTTCCCGTGTCCGGACCGCATCCTCGCCCGCCGCGAATGCCCAGGTCAGGGTGTCGCCCTCGAGCATGTCGATCCTGGCCGAGTCGGAATCGAGCAGTCGAAGCGCCTCGTTGACCGTCTTCTGGAGGATCGCCTCGACGTCACGCAGGGCCGAGATGTCGGCGGCGATCTCACGGAGCGCCCGCTCCGCTTCTGCCCGCCGCCCGATCTCCTCGCGCGACTGGCCGATAGCCTCGATCAGCCGGGCGTTCTGGATCGCAATCGCGGCCTGGTGGGCGAGGGCCTCGACGAGCGCCACTTCCTGTGGCTCGAAGGCGCCGGGTTCGGGCCAGCTCACCTGGAGGACGCCGAGCATGCCCTCCTCGCCGGTCAGCGGCGTGACGATGTGCGACCGGATGCCGTCGAGGCGCGCGGCCTCGTCGAGTCTTGGGTTGTGCTCGAACCCCGTATCGATCAGGTAGTCGGGGCTCACCACGGTCTGGCCTGTCGCGATGGCTTTTCCGGACGCTCCGAACGGGAACGGTTGGCCCTCCTCGTCGACCGCCGTTCCACCGATGAGGTCGCCGGCACCCGGCAGGTGGGTGAAGCCGACTCGGCCGGCGGCCGGCATGACGAGGTCAATTCGGACGCGTTCCGCGTGGAGCAGCCGGGCGGTCTCGTCCACGACGTGCTGGAGGAGCTCCGCCGGGTCCCGGATCGCGGTGATCCGGGCGGCGATCTCGCGCAGGGCGCGCTCGGCGTCGGCCCGCTTACTAAATTCTGCCCGCGAGCGATCCAGCTCCTCGATGAGCCGTGCGTTCGTCATCGCGATGGCCGCCTGTCCTGCCAGCGCCTCGATGACCCCCGCGTCGTCCGGCGTGAACGCGTCCGTCTCGCCGGTGTACACGGTCAGGGTCCCGAGCGGGCCCTGGCCGCCGATCAAGGGCACGGCGACGACCGATCGGATCGCGTACTTGCGGACATGCTCGTCGGGCGCCGACGCATGCTCGAAGCGATCGTCGTTGAGGTAGTCGCCAGTGAAGACCGCCCGCAGTTCCCTGACGGCCCGACCGGAGATCCCCTCGCCGGCCTTGGCCTCGCCGGTCCCGCCGATCGGACCGAGGCCGGGCCGCCGCCCCGTTGTCGCGTCGTAGGCCCAATAGAGGGCGCCGCTCGCCTCGTCGAGGATGTCGATCCGCGCCCCATCCGCTCCCAGCAGCCGGGCGGCCTCATCGACGGAGCGCTGCAGGACCTCCTCCGGGTGACGGAGGGCGATGATCTGCCCACCGATCTCGCGCAGCGCGCGTTCCGTTTCGGCGCGTCGTTCGATTTCCGCACGCGAGCGCCCGAGCTGCTCGATGAGGTCGGCGTTCGCCATTGCGGCCGCGGCATGGTCGGCCAGAGCCCGGACCACGGCGACCTCGGCGTCGCCGAAGGCGTCCCGCTGCCCGGAGAACGTGCCCATGGCGCCGTACGTCCGGGCGCCGCTGACGAGCGGCGCCACGACGAACGAGCGGATGTCGATGTCGTGGACCAGGCGGTCGGCCGCCGGGAAGTGGACGAAGGACGTGTCGGACTGGTAGTCGCCGGTCACGATGACCTGCCCCTCCGCGACTGCCCGCCCGAACATCCCGGTCCCGACTTCGACCTTGATGGAGCGAACCCACTCGCGGCGTCGGTCGTCGGTGATGCCGGCGTCGTGGGCGAACCGGAGGATCCCCGTCGCCTCGTCGAGAAGGTAGGCCATGGCGCCGTCGGTCTGCAGCAGCCGCGCAGCTTCTTCGACCGCGCGGCGAAGGATTGCGTCGACGGTCGTGGAAGGCACGGCGGGCGCTGGCGCGGGCGCTGGCGCCGACGGCGGCGCTGGCGGATCGGGAACAGTCGGCGTCGGTCGCCGCGGACGGGTCGTGGCCACGGGGCGAGGATAGCCCGAGCGGCAAACGGGCGGGATTGTCTCCTGCCGGCCGCGCCTACGTCATCGGTCGCGTCGTGCCGCCGACGAACGTGCCCCTCCGTAGCGGGCCTTCGACGACGGGCCGTTATCGATCAGTGCCGACGGTCCGGCGCTCCGATGGCGGACGAGCATGGCCGCAGCCCGATAAGGCAGTGGAGACGGATCGACCTCGGAGATTGAGGCCGAACGCACGACAAAGCGAGGCCGATGCCCGATGGCTGGCCGCTTCTCGACGCAGACGATGCCGTCATCGAACAACCGGCCAGCACGGAACGCAGATCGCGGTCCGCGGCCGGGACGACAAGGAGACAGGATCATGAGCAACTCGATCGCCCGAAGCACCGCTCGCGCCCTTGGCCCCGTCGACATCGCTCTCCGGATCGGGATCGTCGGCCTGACGCTGGCCACGGCCTACATCCACGCGACGCTCGGTGGCCTGCTCTTCACGCTGAACGCCACGGGCTACGTGGTCGCCGCCATCGCCCTCGTCATCCCGCTCGCGCTCGCGGTACGCTTCCGCTGGGTCGTTCGCCTCGGCCTCATCGGCTATGCGGCCACGACGATCATCGGCTGGGCGATCCAGGGTCCGTACTTCACGACCGCCTATGTCGCCAAGGCGATCGAGGTCACGCTGATCATCCTGCTCGCCATCGACTTCGCCCGGATGGACGGCAACCCCGTCAAGGTCATCAAGAGCGAGCTCGCGGAGCTCAGCGCGCGGTTCGGTCGCCGCTCGGCCACCGGCTCGGCCGGCGCCTGACACGTCCAATCAAGCCATCCCGCAACGGAGAGTCCACTCAGATGAAGCGCCTGACCCTCAGCCTGGGCCTCCTGGTCCTGGCCGCAATCACCGCCGCCTGTTCGCCGACGTCGGGCGCCAATTCGCCGGCCTCGGCCGGACCGGTCGATCCGAATGCTCCGGTCGTCGTTGCCCAGGGCAACGTCTTCTCGCCATCGACGCTCAACGTCAAGGCGGGCAAGGCCTTCAGCCTGACGCTCGACAACAAGGACAGTGCCCCGCACAACGTCGCGATCTTCAAGGACTCGACCGCGGCGGAGAAGATCTCGATCGGCGAGATCGTCAGCTCGACCAAGGCCACCCAGCAGGTCCCGGCGCTGGAAAAAGGTCAGTACTTCTTCCGCTGCGACGTGCACACGGACATGACCGGGACAATCGTCGCCGAATAGTCTGGGACCAACGATGACGACCTCGGGCAGCAATGCCCGAGGTCGTTCGCGTCCCGCCAGGGTCCGGCGCGCACCCGGACCGGATCGCCGGTAGAGTCGAGGCAATGCTTCTGATCGGGGACCTCACCAAACGCTACGGGAACGTCGTCGCGCTCGACGGCGCGACCTTCGAGGCCCGGCCGGGTCGGCTCGTCGGCTTCCTCGGCCCGAATGGCTCGGGCAAGACGACGACGATGCGCTGCATCTTCGGGCTGGTCAGGCCGGACCGCGGAACGACGCTCTGGAATGGGTCGCCGATCGATCGGCTGACGCGGCTCCGGTTCGGCTACATGCCCGAGCAGCGCGGCCTATACCCGCGGATGCGGGTCGCGGAGCAGCTCAGCTATTTCGCCCAGCATCACGGGATGTCGGGCCGGGACGCGGACGCGGCCACGAAGCGCTGGCTCGAGAGGCTCGGGCTCGCGGACAGGGCCGGCTCGAAGCTCGAGGAGCTGTCGCACGGCAATCAGCAGCGCGTCCAGCTCGGTGCGGCGCTCGTCCACGATCCCGAGCTGCTGATCCTCGACGAGCCGTTCTCGGGCCTCGACCCGATCGGTATCGCGACGATGTCCGAGATCCTCCACGAGCGAGCCGCTGCCGGCGTCGGGGTGCTGTTCTCGAGCCACCAGTTGGACCTCGTCGAGGACATCTGCGAGGACGTCGTCATCATCGCCCGCGGGCGGATCGTCGCCCAGGGCCCGATCGATGAGCTTCGCTCGGCATCCGAACGCCGCCATCTCGACATCGAGGTCGAAGGAGCCGGCAGCCGATGGCTCGATGGCCGGGCCGACCTGACGATCCTCGAAGAGAAGGGCGATCTCGTTCGGCTTCTCGTCGGCGCCGACGCGGACCTGGCCGCGCTGCTCGCCGCGGCGACCGCTGCCGGTCCGGTCCGACGCTTCTCGTTCCAGCCACCAGCGCTATCGGAGCTGTTCATGGAGTTCGTCCAGTCATGAGTCGCTGGCGTGCCGTCTGGCTCGTCGCCCGACGCGAGATTCTCGAGCGTGGACGCAGCCGGGCGTTCATCGCGTCACTCGGATTGACCGTGGCGCTCATCCTCGCGGGCATCCTCCTGCCGACGATCCTCGCAGGGCCGGGCGCGGATGCCGAAAAGCTGGGGATCGTTGGCGCCCCGCCCGCCGGCTTCCAGACGCGACTCGCCCTTGTCGCAGATCAGGCGGGCGTCGAGGTCACGACCGAGACCGTTCCCGACGTCGCGACCGGTGAGACTCGTCTGCGCGACGAATCCCTCGACGGGTTGCTCGTGATGCCGACGGACGGAGGCGTACCGACCCTCGTCGTTAGGCAGCAGGGCGGTTCACTGGCCCAGATCGTGAATGCGAGCCTTTCGACGGGCCCCGCGGTGACGCTCCGGGAGCTCGAGCCAGCCGACCCGAACCGTGATGCGTCATTCATCTTCGCGAACGTCGGGGTCATCCTGCTGTTCATCTCGATCTTCACGTTCGGGACGTGGGTCCTGACCGGCGTTGTCGAGGAGAAGCAGAGCCGCGTCGTCGAGGTCGTCCTGTCGACCGTGCAGGCGCGCGACCTGCTGGTCGGGAAGGTCGCGGGGATCGGCTTCCTCGGGCTCGTTCAGCTCGTGATCATGGTCGCCGTCGGACTGGGTGCGGGAGCCGCTGCCGGCCGATTCACGCTGCCACCGACGACCGGCCCGACCGTCTTCATGCTGTTCCTCTGGTTCATCCTGGGATATGCCCTGTACTCAACGGCGCTGGGTGTTCTCGGCGCACTCGCCTCCCGAATGGAGGAAGCCTCCAACGCGTCGAGCCCGGTGAGCATCATCGCGACGGGCGCATACCTCTTCTCACTGCTGGTCGCCCTCGACGACCCGAGCGGGACCGCGGCTCGGATCGCCACCTTGATCCCGCCGGTCGCCCCGATGGTGGTCCCACTCCGGGCGGCCCTCGACGCGATTGAGCCCTGGGAGATCGTCCTGTCGGCCAGCCTGACCGCCGCGACGATCTGGGCGCTCCTCGTCTTCGGCGGTCGAGTCTATTCCGGCGCGGTCCTCCAGACGGCCGGGAGGATCAAGCTGCGCGACGCGTGGCGGGCGACCCGGCGATAGGCCGTAGCTCTCGCCTGCGCACCGGCGAACACCCCCTCCAACGTTGATGACCGTAGTTCGCATCTTGATGCCTGTCGTGCGCATCATGTTCTTGGGCCGAGCCGGCCCGGGCCGTGCAGCGACCATCAGATAAGCCGCAGTCGACCGCCGTCTGCTCTACTTCGCCGATGCCATTTCCTGTTCCGCGAGTGAATCCGATCGACCAGGAAGTGCTGATCGAAAATCGGCGCCGACCTCCGACGCCGGCGAACGGAAGCCATGCTCACCCAGCCCCAGCTCGAGGAGCTGACGCTCGTCGACCAAACGACGATTTCGCGAGTCGAGAACGGCCAGATCTCGACGCTCCGTCTGCATCGGTACGCGCGATTGCGCGCGGGGATCGACGGTCGGTTGGGCACAGCGCGAAGGCGGCCGAGGCGCCGCCGGGAGCGCTTCGACGGGTAGACATCCGTGGGGTCGGACTTCGCCCTGGAGCTCGATGCGCACAACGGTCATCTAGATGCGAACTACAGTCATCAAGTTCGCGGGGTGTGTTGCGAGGGGTGTTGCGGGGGGTGTTCCGGGCGTGTTGCGGGGGGTGTTGCGGGGGGTGTTCCGGGCGTGTTGCGGGGGTGTTCCGGGCATCCCGTGATGGCGGGGCACGGTTCCGGAGCCGCTACCCGGGCAAGGTCTCGAACAGGGCCGGCGTTCCCCCGGCATGCCAGAAAACGACGGTCCCCTCGAGGCGGCCGTCGCGGACGCCGGCGATGAGTTCCGCGAGGGCTTTGGCCGTGTAGATCGGGTCGACGAGGATGCCCTCGGTTCTCGCCAGGAGCTCGGTCGCCTGCTGGGCCGCCGCAGTCGCGACTCCGTAGCCTTGGCCGCGCTGGTCGTCGGTCAGGTAGATCTCGGCCGGGTCGACTTCCATTCCGACGAACAGCGCGAGGCCCTCGAGCAGGCCCGCGACGGTCGGTCGCAGCTCGTTCGCCGGGGCGGCAACGGCGACACCGACGACGCGGGCTTCAGAGCCGGCAAACCGAAACCCGGCGAGGACGCCCGCCTGCGTCCCTCCCGTCGCCGACGGTAGCACGACATGGGACGGCGAAATTGCAACCGAGTTCGCCTGACGAGCAGCCTCGATGCCGGCGAGCACCTGGCCTGCCGCTCCGGTCGACCCGCTTCCGCCCACTGCGACGACGAATGGCCGCCTACCCGCCGCTCGGAGATCCTGGGCCACCCCAGCAACGAGCGCCTCGCGATCGGCGCGGACGTCCGTCGCGGCGACATGGATCGTCGCGCCGAGGAGCGCGTCGAGCCGTTCGTTCGGTCCGGGCGGCGAGCCCGGCGGCCCGCTCAGAACGAGGTGCACCGCGAGCCCGGCCCGCGCACCGGCCGCGGCCGTCAGACGGCAATGGTTCGACCAGCGTCGCCCGGACGTGACGAGGGTATCCGCGCCGGCTGCCAGCGCCTCGCCGACGAGGAACTCGAGGTTGCGAAGCTTGTTGCCACCGAACGCCAACGGAAGCAGGTCCTCGCGCTTGATCCAGACGTCGGCGGTCCCGCCGAGCGCGGCCGAGAACCGCGGAAGCTCCTGGAGCGGCGACGGGCCGTCGATCAGCGGGAAGCGCGGCAAGCCAGCGATCCCGTCGGGCACGTCGATCCGATCCACCGGGCCATCGTAGTGGCGGCCGACCTTCTACGATTGGCGCGATGCCACTCCGATCCGACCTCGCCTCGCTCAAGACGTGGGGATTCGGCGATCCCGGCCCGCTCCGCGACGAGCTGACCGCGGCCGCGCTGTCGGGAGCGAAGACAACGACGGCCAGCCTCCTCGCGGACTTCGAGATGGAGGGCGAGGACCTGCCGAAGGAAGGTCAGCGCGACGTCCTGGTCGACTCCGCCAGCCGCCCCGTCGCGGTCGTGGAGACCATAAGCTGCCGCGTCAGTCGGCTGGCCGACGTCGACGATCAGCACGCGATCGACGAGGGCGAGGGCTACGCCAACGCGGCCGAATTCCGCGTCGCCCACGAGGGCTATTGGAACAGCTACATCGACCAGGTCCGGGCGAAGCTGGGCGACCCCACCTTCGCCCTCGGCGACGACACGCCGATCGTTCTCGAGCGCTTCCGGATCGTGGAGCGGCTGGATTCCGGCGGGGCCGGCTGAGCCATGGCGCGACGCATCACCCCGGCCGAGCGCGCGACTTCCACCGGCCAGAACAGTGACATGGAGCGATCGATTGCCGTGTCGGCGGACACCGTCGGTTCGGTCGGGCTCTATTCATCCGTCGTGACGACAGCGCCGGGCGGCAAGACCCGGATCCATCACCACGGCGAATGCGAGACGAGCATCTTTATCGTGTCCGGTCGAGCGCGCTACACGTGGGGACCGACCGGCCTCGAGGAGGCGATGGAGGCCGGCCCCGCCGACTTCATCTACATCCCCGCGGGCGAGGTCCACGTCGAGGAGAACGCGTCGGCGACCGAGCCGCTCGTCGTCGTCCTGACGCGCAACTGCGCTGGGTCCGTGGTCCACTACCTCGACGAGGGATGAGCGAGCCCGATTTCGAGTCGTTGGCACAGGTGCTCGCGCGACACGGCCTGGCCGGGGCAACCGAGGAACCCTTCCCGAACGACGGCTGGTCCGGGGCAGCCATGACGTTGCTGCGGCGGGGGCGAGACCGGTTCGTCCTGAAACGAGACTCGCTTGCCCACGACTGGATCGCTCGGGCGACCGCCGACGGGCCGATCCTGCGGGAGGCCTGGTTCGCGGGCCACGGTCCAGCCCTCCCCTCACCTATCCGGGCGCCGTATCTGGGTGCCGGTCGCGATGGCGACGAGTTCGGGATCCTGATGCCGGACCTGACCGGAACCCTGTTTGACTGGGATGCTCCAATCTCAATCCGGGCGCTCGAACGGGTCCTCGACGGGCTCGCGGAGCTTCACTCCCAGCCGTGGGCCGTCTCCGACGCGCCCGAAGCCGGCCATTGGTGCCCGATTCGCGAACGGATCGCCCTGATCTGCCGGGCCTCGCTCGAACGGCCCGGACCGGCGCGCGAGGCCGTCGGCGAGCGAATCCTGCCTGGGTGGGACGCATTCGACCGCCTCGCACCTCCGGCGGCTCGAGACCTCATCAACTCGCTCGGCACCCACCCGGCGCCGCTCGTCGATGCCCTGGCTCGCCTTCAGTCCACCCTCCTGCACGGTGATCTGAAGCTCGCCAATGTCGGGATCGAACCCGACGGCACGATCGACCTCGTCGACTGGCAGATGGTCAGCGTTGCCCCGGTCGCCGTCGAGCTCGGCTGGTTCCTCGTGTCGAACGTCGCCTCCTTGCCGCTTCAGCCCGATGACGTGTTAGCGCGCTACCACACTGCGTTGCTGGAGCGTGGGCCGCGCGGGGCGGAGATCGCCAGGGACTGGGAAGCACAGAAGGACTGCGCGATCCTCGTCGGCCTCCTCCTGCGTGGTTGGCGCAAGGGCGCCGATGCTGAGGCGGGCGTGATCCACGCCTCGGGCGTCACCGCCGCCGACGATCTCGCGTGGTGGTGTGCGCGAGCCGTTGAGGCCGCGGGCCGCGTCCTCGACGCCTAGCTCGGGGCTGCGAGGTCGCGCCGCGGGAATTCGAAGAGCGCCCAGGCGATCGCCGCGATCGCGACGGCCGCCGGAAGCGCGAGGTCGGTCACGGAGAGCGCCCCTTCGAGGATGGCCTTCGGCTGGAAATAGTGGAACAGCGAGTAGGGCTGAAGGCCCTTGGCGTCCGGCCAGAACGTTCCGAGGACTTCGAGGAAATACATGACGACGACGAGGCCGACGGCGAGTCCGAGCGCGGGCGACAGCCGGTCGAACGAAACAGACGCCGCCAGCCCGATCGCGGCAATCGCCCCGAACAGCAGGAACCCGTTCAGCCAGAGAAGCGGCAGCCGGTCCACGGCCAGCTCGTCGAGGACCCCGCCGATGGCCGACCCAGCGATCGCCCCGACGATTGTCGCGAGGAGCGCCACCCCGACGAACGTGAGCGTGGCCGCGAGCAACGTCAGATATGTCGTCCGGCGCGAAAGCGGCCGCGCCAGCAGGACCTCGAGGGTGCCCCGCTGGCGCTCCCCCGCGATCGCGGCGGTTGCGAATCCGACGGCGAAGATCGAGTTGAGGATGAGGGAGATCGGATGGATCGCGCCGAGGGCTATGGAGCCCGACAGCGTGAAGATGTCGCCGCCCCCGAATTGCGTCAGCTCCTCCGGAATCAGTCCGGACGAGATGATGTCCTTGAACGTCTGGCCGAACGTGCCGTAGACGATCGGGAGCAACGCGCCCCAGATCGTCAGCGCGACGAAGACGATCAGGATCTTGAACCGCTGCGACCGCCACGTGTGGAGGAACAGCGCCCGGTTCATCCCGCCACCTCGGCGTCGTCGTGGTAAAGCTCCAGGAACGCCTCCTCGAGGTGCGCGGGCTCGATGGTGAGGTCGACGATGCGGCTGTCCCGGATGGTTGCCAGGAACGGCCCGACATCGCCCTCGAGCTGGCAGGTCACCAGGCCGTCCGAAACGGTGACGTTCGAGACTCCCGGGACGCCTTCAAGAGCGGGGGCCGCACCCTGGACCCGCATCTCCACGTTGCGCTTGCGCCGGGCCAGCAGCGCGTCGACGTCCTCGAGGGCGACGAGCCGGCCTCGCCGAATGATCGCCACCCGGTCGCAGACCCGCTCCACCTCCGACAACACATGGGATGAGAAGAAGATCGTCCGGCCGGCCGACTTGAGGTCGTCGAGGATCCCGTAGAACGCTCGCTGCATGAGCGGATCGAGTCCTTCGGTCGGCTCGTCGAGGATCGCCAGCTCCGGGTCGTGCTGGAGCGCCTGGACGATCCCGATCTTCTGGCGCATCCCCCGCGAGTAGTCCCGTACGAGGCGGCGGAGGGTCGCCGCGGACAATTCGAGCCGGTCGCACAGCTCCGCCCGGCGGACCGGTGGCCGGCCGGTCAACCCGACGAGATAGTCGAGCAGCCGCTCGCCGGTCAGCGAGTCGTACAGGGCGATCCCGCCCGGGAGATAGCCGGTCCGGCGGCGGATCTCGACGGAGTCCCGGACGATGTCGAGTCCGAATACGGCGCCCGACCCGGCCGTAGGATGGAGGAAGCCGAGCAACATCCGGATCATCGTCGACTTGCCCGCCCCGTTGGGGCCGAGGAAGCCGAAGATCTCGCCCTCGTGAACCTCGATCGATAGTTCCTCGAGGGCCCTGATCTCGGCCGCTGAACCGTGGCCCGGGAGGTGGATCGGGCGCGTGCCGTGGCCGTATCGCTTGGTGAGCCCGGCCGTGACGATCGCCTCCATCCGCGGCAAGGCTACACGGATGCTTGGCAGCCGCGCTGCGGCGGTCGACAAGCGTAGCGCGCGAGGGCGGCTGCGGGTGGGGCTCCCGCAGCCGCTCGCGCTGGTGTCAGCGGGTGACGATGAACTGGTCGATCGCTACCGGCCGGCCACTGCCGATGACCTCGATGGTGATGGTGTGCAACCCGGTCCGCCTCCAGGATCGGCTGAACAGGTTGACCTGCGGCTCGAATGACGAGCTGCGCATGTCGACCACGCCGATGACGACGCCGTCGACCGAGACGCGGGCCTTGCCGCGTGTCGACCCGACCGGTCCGATCCACGTCACGCTCTTTGCGTTGAACGAGTACGTCGCGGTCGCCCCGTCGCGCTCCGAGTAGAGGACCTCGCCATCTGCGTAGCCTCGGTGGCCTGCGGTAGCCCAGCGGCCGACGTAGGCGATCCCGGCGTTGTTCTCCTGGATCCTTCGACTCGTCACGTCGACGACCCCGACCGGTAGCGGGGGCGGAATCGCGCCGACGTCCAGCGCGGCCGTTGTCTCCGAGACTGCGTTGTAGAGATTCATGATCTTCGCGACGTATGTCTTGGAGTACGAGGACCAGAGCGCCTGGTTCCGCTCGCCGGACCCCGTCAGCCACCAGTGGGCGACGTTGGGCCACGTATCGAGCCAGACGTGCAACGCCATGACCTTCCCGCGAGCGACCTTTTCCTGGTTCAGGGGGCTCTGCGGAGCCGTCGAGCTGCCGACGTACAGCTTCGCCCAGCCCGGCCAATTCGCCGGCATGATCTGGTACTTGCCGTATGCGCCGCTGGAGGAGTTGCGAGCGTAGTAGTTACCGCCCGATTCGACCTGCCCGAGAGCGTAGAGGAAGCGGTTGATACCGGGGGGTGTGGTGGTCGAGGTGGCGGCGGTCGGAATGATCGACACCGCGATTGCAGCGACGAAGATCGCGACGGAGACCGCACGACGGCGGCCCTTAGCTTCTGGCAATGGTGCTCCTTCCCACCGGGACGGCGCGGTGAGCGCGCCGAGCGATGGAGAACGCGAGCGGAGAGCGATCAGGCGGCACCGAATACGGTGAGCGCATTCGCCGGCTAAAGCCTCTCTCCGGCGGCGGACGTCTTCGGTTTTACCGCGCGACCTTCGTTCGCGGCGGTGCCTGAGTGACGCATACGATACGGTGCCTGTCCATACGCAGGCTTACTTAGTCCTTCCCTGGCGCTTATCGAGTGCTTAGCGGGCGCTCACACGGCACCCACCCCGTGGTTCACCCGGAGCGCAGCCGCGCGAGGAATTGGGCGGTCCGTTCGAGCGCATCGTCGAGCACGGGCTTGAGCATGTGCCCCAGGTCCGGATACGTCACGAGCTCGGCGTCACGTAGCGTCGGGACCGCGGCCCGGAGGAGGTCGAGCCGTGCCATCGGGTCCGACTCGCCGGACAGCAGCAGGACGGGGCAACGGATCGCCGGCCAGTGGCTCGTCCGCTCGGCCGCCTTGTCCGGCGCGTCGCGCGCACCAGGCGCGTGGAGCGGGTAGCTGAAAAGGACGAGCGCCGCGTACTGCGTATCGGGCTCGGCGGCGGCAAGGCTGGCAACCCGGCCGCCGTACGACTGGCCGCCAACCGCGATGGGTGTGCCGTCTGGGCCGGGCCCGTCGGGGACGATCGCCCGCATCGCGACCACGGCGAGCTCAGCCTTCTTGAGCGGCAGATCGATGGCCTCGGCATCGATGCCTCTCCGCCGGAGCCCCGCGACATGGGCGGCCATGCTCGCCGCGTTGCCGCTCGCGCCATGTCCGACGAAGAACCGGATCGCCATCGCCGACAGAGTAGTCCGCCAGGGGCTGCCGGTGCCCGTCGCCTGGTCCGGCTGGCGGACCAACGGGCTCGAATTGGGGAATCGCCCTGACCCTAACGGATGCCAGTACTGGCTCCGTCGGGCCATGGCCGGTGCGCCGCGGCAACGTCACCGTGAGTGACCCGCACGAGAGAACCGATCTTGCCCACTCGCCCGATTCGTCCTTGCGTCCCCGTCCTCCTGTCCGCCGTCCTGGGCCTGGCGGGGCTTCTGCTCGCGCCGGCGGGCGGCGCGGCGGCAGATCGGACGCCGATCGTCGTCGGGACGCCGCCCGAGACGACCTTCTATGGGCGCGGCTGGGGCCATGGCGTCGGCATGTCGCAGCATGGCGCGCGTGGTCGAGCGGTCGCCGGGCAGTCGGCCGCGGAAATCCTCGCCCACTACTACGCCGGCACAACGCTCGGATCAATCGACCCGGCGATGCCGATTCGCGTGCTAGTCCTGACGGGATTCGCGGCCACGGCCGGCGAACCGGCAATCGTCTTCGGGCGCGGGGGCGCCTGGGCGATCGATGGGATCGCGGCCACGTTCCCAGCCGACGCGAAACTCACCCTCGCTCCGACCGTGCCGGGCGCCTCGACCTGGGCGCTTGGCGTCGTTGCCCCGGGCGGCAGGCGGCTGCATGCATCGACCGTGAGCGGCTCGCTTGCGCTCCGACCCGCCGGCGCCGCCTCGCTCATGCAGCTCGATTTCGAGGCCCTCGTCGTATGACACCTATCGCGGCGTGCTGCGGATCCACCTCTCGACGACGGTCAGGGTGGTGAACGAGCTCGGCCTCGATGTGTACCTCCGCGGCGTAGTGCCCACCGAGATGCCAGCGAGCTGGCCGGTCGAGGCGCTGAAGGCACAGGCGGTCGCCGCCCGTTCGTACGCTGCACGCCGCCTCCGGCCGGGCGAATCGACCTACGACGTATTCGACGACACGCGGTCACAGGTCTATCGCGGCGTCGAGGGCGAGGCCCCTGCGACGAATGCTGTCATCCAGGGGACCGCCGGCATGATCCTCCGAAGCGGGACATCGATCGCCAACACGCTCTTCCACTCGACCGGAGGCGGCGCCACGGAGCACAACGAGAACGTCTTCGTATCGGCGACTGGGAAGATCGTGGCCGGGCCTGTCAGCTATCTCCGCGGTTCCCCGGATCGCATGCCTGATGGCACGTCGTACGACGCCAGCGCTCCGCTCGCCACGTGGCAGACCGCGCCGTACACGCGTCACGAGCTGTCGGCGATCTTCGGCTCGGACGCGCGCACGGACGTCGGGGCGATCAGCAGGCTCGACCTCTCGCGGCGCGGTGTCTCGGGCAGGCTGATCAGCGTCACGCTCATTGGAGCCGCCGGTACGAGGACCGTCTCGGGCGACGTGTTCCGAGCCGTGTTCAACGCCGGCAATTCCACGTCCGATCCCGACCTCCGCAGCACGCTCTTCGCCACCGCGCCGATCCAGTAGGCCGCCTCGCGGGTCCGACCCGGTTCCGGTATCGTCGGCCGATGGCCGCTCCTCCTCCACCCCGCTGTTCCTGGGCCGACGCCGACCCGCTCATGACCGCGTATCACGATGATGAGTGGGGCGTGCCCGTCCACGACGACATCGAGCTGTTCGAGCGGCTGGCCCTCGAGTCGTTCCAGGCTGGGCTCTCCTGGTCGACGATCCTCCGCAAGCGCGAGGCCTTCAGAGCCGCCTTCGAGGGATTCGACCCGGCCGTTGTCGCGGCCTACGACGACGCGGATCGAGCGCGGTTGATGGCCGATGCCGGGATCGTCCGAAACGGGGCCAAGATCGATGCAACGATCGGCAATGCGGCAGCTTTCCTCGAGACCGCCTCGGAGTTCGGATCGTTCGACGCCTATCTGTCGACGATGATCCCGCCGCCGGCGCTCAGGCTCGGGTCGACCGCCAGGATCGGCGACATCCCGGTGACGACGGATGCATCCGATCGGCTGTCGGCCGACCTACGGCGGCGCGGCTTTCGGTTCGTCGGTCCGACGAGCGTCTACGCGTTCATGCAGAGTGTGGGGCTCGTCGACGACCATCTGCCGGACTGCTTCCGCTACCAGGGCTGAGGTGGTGGCACCAGGCCCGGCCCCTGATGCTCCAAAATCGCACGTCGCGTGAGATCACATCTGTTCGGCGGATTGTCCGAATTCCGGAATCCGAACTCGGAGGATCGCCGGGAACGGAGGTGAGCGCGCGGCGTTCGATTCTGGAGGATCAATCGCCGTGACACGCTAGCTGTCACAGCGGGGGCTCACGCTCCGGCCATGATCTACATCGAATGCGCCTGGTGCGAGACCGAGGTGGCCGTGGACGGCCTCGACGCGACGAGCGTCGAGTGCGCGGACTGCAACGTCACCGTCGAGATCGCCCGGGACGAGACCCACCCAATCTCCGTCGCCGCCTGAGGTCTCATCGCGGCGCGGGGCCCACACCGGCTGCGGCGCGACATCCGTAATGCGGTCGCAAGCCCCAGTCCCCGGACGGGGTCGCACCGAGCATGACCGCGCTCGCATCGTGTGGCGATGGAAAGCGTGCTTTCGTCGCTCGTTCCATTCGCGCTCCTCGTCGCGATCGTCGTGACGGCCTACGAGATGCGGACGTCGCTCGAACCCGATTCGTGCACGGAATGCCCGCACTGCCAGGCCCTCGCGGCCGAGCGAGAGCGACGCGACCAGGAGTTGCAGACTTGGTATGCGCGGACGAACCGCATCGACACCGACGAGGACGATGACCGGCGGATCGGCTGAGGTCAGGCCTCCGGCGCGCTGAAGCGCTGCGCGTTGCCCATCTGCTGCCAGACGCGTGCCTGCGTGTTCGCGAGCATCTGGCGGACGTGGTTGCGGTCGTGGTGGACCCACTCGGCCGCGAGATCGGCGACGCTCAGCCGACCGACGACGGCGTGAACGCCGGACCGGCTCAGGTCGGCAGAGCCCAGGGAGCCAACCAACGCGATGCTGTCGCGGCGGAGTTCGAGGAACTCGGCAAGGAGCTCAGCCGGATCCCGCGCACAGTCGCGTCGTGCGGCGGCAACGCCCCGCTGATCCCAGCCCTCGAAGGTCGGATCGGGCGCTGCAAGGATCGTCCTGATCCGTCCGTTGAAGCCGCGCCGCTCCGCCTCCAGGATGTGGCCGAGCACCTCGTTCGCGCACCACTCGCCCGCCGCCGGGTGCCATCGAGCGTCGTCGCCGAGGGCGCGCATCTCGGCCTCGATCGTGGCTGCCGACGCGGCCAGTAGCTCGCCAAGGACGGCCGGCGGCAGCGGTTCGTCGGTCATGCGGGCACGGTATCAGCGTGTGTCGGCAGGACCGGAAGCTCGCGACCTCCTTCGGCCAGCCAGCAAGCCGCCGACTGGCCGCCCCCGACGTCGAAGAGCGGCGGCTCCTCGACCCGGCAGCGATCGAAGACATACGGGCAGCGCGGATTGAAGCGACAGCCGGCCGGCACGTTGGCCGCATCGGGCGTCTCGCCGACGAGGATCGTCCGCCTCGCCCGCTCGCCCGCCGTCGGTGGCTCCGGCGTCGGGGAGACCGACACGAGGGCCTGGGTGTACGGGTTGTGGGGCGCCCGGATGACTTGCTCCGCCGGCCCGATTTCCATGATCTTGCCGAGATACATGACGGCGATCCGGTCGGCGATGACCCACGCGAGCGACAGGTCGTGAGTGATGAAGAGGTAGGTAAGGCCCCTCTCGGCGCGCAGGTCGAGCATCAGTCGGAGGAGCTCCGTTCGAATCGAGACATCGAGCATCGAGACCGGCTCGTCGGCGACGATCACCTGCGGCCCCATGACGAGCGCCCCGGCGATCACGACTCGCTGGCGTTGGCCACCGGACAGCTCATGGGGATACCGCCCAGCGAAGTCGCGAGCCGGACGGAGTCCCGCCGACTCGAGTGCATCCACGACGCGGCTGTCACGTTCCGCCGGCGTCCCGATCCCGTTGACGAGCAGCGGCTCCATGACGAACTCGCGGATCGTGTGCTTCGGGTTGAGCGTCTCGTACGGGTCCTGGAAGATGAGCTGGACGCGCCGCCGGTAGTCGCGGAGCGCGCGCGACCCCCAAAGGTCCGACACGTCCTTCCCGTCGAGCGAGATTCGTCCCGCGGTCTGGCGGGTCAACTTGACCACTACCCGCCCCGTCGTCGTCTTGCCGCTGCCCGATTCGCCCACGAGCCCGAGGACCTCGCCACGACGCAAGGTCAGGTCGATCCCGTCGACCGCCCGGATGACGCCACGCGGACGCCTGAGGATGGCGTCGAGGAGCCCACCGCCCCGCACGGGGAAGTGGACTTCGAGGCCGTCGAGCCGGACGATCTCGTCGCCGCTCGGGGCGAGGGCGGCGCTCGGCGCGGGGCCGGCGCTCGGCGCAGGGTCGCCACTCGGCGTGGCGTCGCCACTCGGCGTGGCGTCGCCGTTCCGCATGGGGTTCCCGCTCATCCGCCCGCGACCTCGAGCGGCGGCTCGGCCGGCGGCGGCTCGACGAGCGGCACCGTGGCGCCGATCGCATTCGGTGGCGCCGTCGTCACCTGCGCCCCGTCGCTCCCCGGCGGGTAGAGATGACACGCGACCCGGACCTGGCCAAACGTCACCTCCGGCGGGACGACTTCGGTGCAGACCTCCATCGCGAACGGGCAGCGCGGCGCGAAACGGCAACCCGGCGGCGGGTGGCGGAGGTCCGGCGGCGACCCGGGAATGACCTCGAGCGTCCGCCGGTCGGCGCGGATGTTCGGAAACGCCGCCAGGAGCTTCTGGGTGTAGGGGTGCCGAGGCCGGCGGAACACCTCATCGACCGTGCCCTCCTCGGCGACGCGGCCGGCATACATGATGAGAACCCGGTCGCAGGTCTCGGCGATCACCGACAGGTCGTGGGTGATGAGGATCAGCGAAAGCCCCAGCTTGTGGCGAAGGTCCTCGAGCAAGGCGAGGATCTGCGCCTGGACCATGACGTCGAGCGCCGTCGTCGGCTCGTCGCCGATCACGATCGCCGGGTCGCAGGCCAGGGCCATCGCGATCATGGCTCGCTGGCGCATCCCGCCCGATAGCTCGTGGGGATACGCGTCGCCACGCTTCTTCGGGATTCCGACGAGCTCGAGGAGCTCGCCGGCGCGCTTACGGGCGTCCTTCTCGGACGTGCCGAGCCGCTCCGTGAGCGATTCGACGATCTGATCGCGTAGGCGGTGCACTGGATTCAGCGCGTTCATCGCTCCCTGGAAGACGATCGAGACCTCCCGCCACCGATAGCGCCGCAGGGCGTTGGCGGACTTGGTGACCAGGTCGATGCCGTAGAGCCGGACGCTGCCCTCGACGATCTCGGCGTTCGATGGCAGGAGGCGGATCAGCGATAGGGCGGTCGTGGTCTTTCCACAGCCCGACTCACCCGCAATCCCAAGCGCCTCGCCGTGGTTCAGCGTGAAGCTGATGCCATCGACGGCGTGCACTGTCTCGGCGCCAAGGGAGAAATGCGTCTTGAGGTTCTCGACAACGAGGAGCGGTGCGCTGGGATCGGCTTGCTTCGGGAGCGATTGCCGACGGCTGGCGACGGTCATCGGCGCTCTCTCCGCTTGGGGTTGAGCTGGTCGTCGAGGGCGCTCCCGACGAGGGTGAAGGCCAGGACGACGAGCACGATGCACGCGCTGGGCGGGACGAAGTACCACCACGCGCCAAGCCCGGGCGCTCCGATCGCGCGGGCCGATTCGAGGAGTTGTCCCCAGGACGGCTGGAGCGGGTCGCCGAGACCGACGAAGGAGAGGAATGTCTCGGTCAGGACGGCCCCAGCAAAGACGATGACAGCGTTCGCGACGATGAGGTTGATGACGTTCGGCAGGATGTGGCGGCGCATGACGTGGCCACTCCCAGCCCCGATGACCCGTGCACGGTCGACAAAGGCGCGCTCCTTGAGGGACAGCGTCTGCGATCGGATGATCCGGGCGGTCGACGACCAGCTCGTGATGCCGATCACGACGACGATGACAACGAGGGTCATCCGGATGCCGAAGATCTCCCGCGATCCCGAACCCACGAGGTCGCGGAGGATAGGCGTGAGGATCAGGGCGAGAACGAACGTCGGGATCACGAGGAAGAAGTCCGTGATCCGCATGAGGAATCCATCGAGCCGGCCGCCGGCAAAGCCGCTGACGATCCCCACGACGGCCCCGACTAACACGGTGATGATCGTCGCGAGGAGCCCGATGACCATCGAGACCCGGGCCCCGTGAACGGTCAGGTTGACCATGTCCCGGCGGAGGTGGTCCGTCCCGAGCGGGTAGCCCTCGATCGGTGGCGACAGGCGGGGTCCCGTCGCCGTAACCGCGGTCTCGAGGGGCCCGACGAAGAACTCCGGAGCGATGGCCAGCAGCGAGAAGAAGGCGAGGATGACGAGGCCGATCAGGCCATCCCGGCGCCGGAGGACGGCCCGCAGAAGACCACCTACCCGGACGAATCGTCGTCCCTCATGCTGCGGCGCCAGGACGACCTGCCCCGCCATCAGGTCCGGACCCGCGGATCGAGGACGCCGTAAATCATATCGGCCCCGAGATTTGCGAGGACGACTGAGACGCTGAGGACGAGGAAGACGCCCTGGAGGACCGGGTAGTCGCGTGCTTCCAGCGCCTCAACCGCCAGCGTTCCGAGGCCCGGCCAGTTGAAGACGACTTCGACGGTGATCGCGCCAGCGACGATGTACCCGAGATTGATCGCGATCAGCGTGACCGTCGGCAGCAGCGCGTTCGGCAGGGCGTGATGGCGGAGGATCCTGCCGTCCCGCAGGCCCATGGCCCGAGCGGTCGTGACGTAGTCCTCTGACAGGGTCTCGACGATCGACGAGCGCATCACGATCGAGTACTGGCCGATGAGCCCGAGCGCGACCGTCGCCAGCGGCAGGGCCAGGTGAGCCAGGAAGTCGGCCAGCCGGTCCAAGATGCCGGTGTACTGCGCCCCTGCCTCGAGCATGCCGTACGTCGGGAACCAGCCGAGGCCAGTCCCGAATACCAGCAGCAGAGCCATCCCGATGATGAAGTACGGCGTCGAATACAAGATGAGGGAGACTCCGTTCCCGACCTGATCGACGAGGCCGCCGCGCCGCCAGCCGGAGAACGCGCCCAGGGAAAGGCCGACTACGATGGCGATGATCTCCCCGAGGCCGAACAGGATGACCGTCGGCCAGATCCGCTGGCTGATCACCTGCCCGACCGTCTGGCCGCGGGCAACGAACGAGTAGCCGAGATCGCCTCGCACCGTCGCAGCGACGAACGCGCCGAACTGGTCCGGGAAGAGCGGATCGTTCAGGCCCCAACGCTCGCGCGCGGCGTTCAGCTGAGCCTGGGTCACGTTCGGCGTCCCGCGCAGGATCACCCGCTCGGGAGATCCAGGCATCGCCCGGAACAGGACGAAGTTGATGATGACGATCATCGCGATCGTCAGGAACGCGGACCCGAGCCGCCTCGCCAGGTAGGAGAAGCCCACGATCCGGCCCGGTGGAGAATCAGCCGGGGAGTGCCGACGAGCGGCACTCCCCGGGTCGCGGGTTCACGGGCGCGGGTGCTGCTGCCGACCGCCCGACGCCGTCACTCCTCTTCGCCGGCAACTCTCCGTCGGCGCATCAAGATGGCGGCGATGACGAGGACCAAGACGAGCGCGGCGATGCCGACCACGAGCAGGAACGCCGTGTTCGACGTATCGCCGGTGGGTGCACCCGAGCCTGCGGGGCTCGCCGCCGGGCTGGCACCACCGCTCGGTGCCGCCGCTGAGCCGGACGGCTCAGGGCTGGCGGCGGCGAGGTCGGTGAGCTTCGTGTAGCCGAACGATCCGTAGCCGAAGAGCGGCGTGCCGCCCTCGCTCGGCTGGTTCGTCCAGCCAGCGAACTTGTCCGTACGATAGGCGTGGAGCTCGGCATCGTAATAGAGGATGTGATACGGCGCCTCGGCGTAGACGAGCTCCTGCATCTGCGTCAGGAGATCCTTCCGCGTCGCAACGTCCGACTCCGCGCGCTGCTCGAGGAACAGCCGGTCGTACTCGGGGTTCGAGTAGTAGCTGTCGCTCGCACCGCCGATCTCCTCGGTCCTGAAGAAGTTGAGGAGCGAAGTGGGATCCGGGTCGCCGACCCAGCCCCACATGTAGATGTCGTAGTTCGCGGGCCCGTTCGGCGGTCCGGTGACGTCGTCGATGAGCGTCCCTTCGGCCGTCACGGCCGCGTCGACGGTTATTCCGAGATCGCCGAACCACTCGACGAGGAACTCGGCGTTCGTTCCATTCTCGGGTTCCGAGTCCGGCCAGGTGAGCCGGAGGTTGATAACCTTGCCGTCCTTGTCGAGCCGCTTGCCCGCGCTATCGAGGGCGTAGCCAGCGGCGTCGAGCCGCTTCTTGGCCTCTTCGATGTCGAATCGGCGCGGATTCGCCGGTGGGACGTGCCAGCGGGTGTGGAACGGCGGGATGATCGTGGAGCCTGGCGTTCCGTAGCCGCCCAGCGTGGCGTCGACGAGGGCCTGCTGATCGATCGCGTAGCCGAGGGCATCGCGGAAGGCGATGTCGGCGAGTGCCGACGTCGAGCCGCCGTAGCCCTCCTTGTTGCCGCCGGTGTTGAACGACAGTTCCGTGTAACCGTTCGCGATGCCCTCGACGACCGCGATGTCCGGGTCGTCCTTGAGATCGTCGAACTGGTCCGCGAGCACTCCCCGGACGTAGTCGATTTCGCCTGTCTTGAGCGCCTGGACCATGGTGTCGGCGCTGCCGAAGTGCTGGATGATCACCTCGTCGGCGGCACCCTCCTCGCCCCAGTAGTTCGGGTTGCGGGCGAACCTGATGAAGTTGCCGGGTTCCCATTCCACGGCCTGGTACGGCCCGGTGCCGACGATCGGCGGCTCATTGGTGAACGGCGTCACGTCGGCGGCGTTCGCGATTTCGTCGATTGTGTGCGTCGACCAGATGTGCTTCGGGAGGATGGGCACGTAGGCCTGGAGCAGGAGCGTGTTCTCGAACTCGGTCTCGACGACCAGTGTTTCCGGGTCAGGCGCGCTTACCGCGGTGATCCCGGCATTGGTGAGGTACGGCTCGAGATAGCCCTGGCCGAGGTAGTAGCCGTCCTCGCTCGCCTCGCTCTTGTCCGCGGCGTCGATGACGAGCTGATACGTGTAGCGGGCGTCCTCAGATGTCGCTGGCTCGCCGTCCGACCACTGCATGTCGGGCCGGATCTTGAAGGTCCACGTGGTGCCGTCCTGGGTCCACGACTCGGCGAAGCCCGGCACAGGCTCGAGGTCCTGCCCGAAGTTCACGAGCAGGTCGTAGTTGAGCGTGAAGACCTCGAAGTCGGCGACGACGACCGAGTTCCACGGGTTCAGGACCTGGAGATCCTGGTCGGTGCCCGCCTTGATCACGAGGTCGCCCTCGGCGGCGCCGGTGAAGGATGCCCCCGGCAGGAGGGTCGAGAGCGCGAGGCCGAGCGCGACAAGCGCTCGCATCGCCCGGGTGCGTAGGGGTGGTCGCATCACGTGACTCCTCCTCAACGTCCGCCGATCGCGCCGGCCGGACCCCTGTCCCGTCCCGACGCCTGCAGACTGCCGCGGAGCTTCCCACAGCCGAACGTGCCGCTGCAAGCGTGGACCGCACCGTGCGTCAGTCGGCTGTCACAACCTCGTCGACGACGAGCGTGCCAGCGTCGGCTTCGAGCGTCGCCATGGCGCCAAACGGGACGGTCGCGTGGTGCTTCCCGTGCCCGATCGGCAGGCCGAACGTAAGCGGGACGCCGAGCGGCCCAAGGAGCTCCTCGACGATGTCCTCTGTCGACAGCTCCGCGATTCCGCCCGACCACTTCGTCTTGATGTCTCCCACGACGATGCCGGCGACATCGTCGAACAGGCCCGCGTTTCGGAGCTGGGTGAGAATGCCGTCGAGGACATAGCCCTCCATCTCGATCTCCTCGAGGACGACGATCCGGCCGCGGAAATCCGGTTGGAGCCGGGTCCCGACGGACGAGCTGAGCAATCCCGCGCAGCCGCCGGCAAGCCGGCCGGTGGCGCGCCCACCGACGATCGTCCGGACATACGGATCGTCAGGATTCGGGCCGATCGGGCCGTACGGCTCGTCGCTGAACAGGGCCCGGTGGAGGCTCGTCTTCGAGAACTCTGTGACCTCCGGCGAACCGACGCCCGACGCGCCATTCGAGTAGAAGGAGATCACGTTGCCCCACGTGCCGGCCGCCAGGTGGAGGGTCGTGAGATCGCTGTAGCCGCAGATTGCCTTGGGGTTCGCTGCGAACAGCTTCTCGTCGAGCAGCGGAATGAGGCGCGGCATCCCATAACCGCCCTGGAGGCAGACGATCGCCCGGATCTCCGGGTCGGCGAGCATCGCGTGGAGATCCGCCGCACGGTCCTCGTCGCGGCCGGCCATGTAGCCGTGGCGGTCGTTGATGTGGTCGCCGAGCCGGACGGTCAGGCCCCACGCCTCGAGGCTCGCCACTCCCCGAAGAAGCTCGCTGCGGTTCTCCCACGAGCTGGCCGGTGCGACGACGCCGACAGTATCGCCGGGCCGAAGGCGCGGCGGCTTGCGCGGGGCGTCGGAGGGGTCGGCCATCTGTGGACTCATACCATGAAGCTCGTCACCGGGTTCGCTTCGAGCAGGATCGGCCGATCGATTCGGAAGCGCTGGATCTCGGCTTGCGATTGCGTCCCTCCGTCGACGAGGAGTTCCGCGGCGATCCGGCCGAAGAGCGAGGCGAATTTGAAGCCGTGCGCGGCACCGAGCGCGACGAGCACGTTCGGATGGTCGGGCAGCCGATCGAGTACGAAGTCGCGGTCCGGGGTCAGCGTGTAGAGGCAGGTCTTCGTGTAGATCGGCGGCCCGAGGTGGCCAGGCAGGTGGTGCGCCAGGAAGTCCTCGAGGCGCCCGAAGGCGGCCTCGTCGCGGTCGAACGTCCGGGCGTCGGGTGTCGTCTCGTCTCCGCCGACATCCTGGGCTGCCTTCGGGCCGGGCTCGCCGTATGTCGGGAAGCCATAGAAGCACGGCTCGTCCATCCAGATCCAGATCGGGAAGCGGTCTGGCGCGAAGGCGGCGGGATCCGGGCAGGCGAAGTAGGTGACCTGCTCCTTCGTGATGGTCAGGGGCAGCCGCCGGTCGAAGTGGCGCAGCAGGTCGTTCGTCCAGGCGTCGGCGGCGAGCACGACGTGGCCGGCGCGATGGACGGCGCCGTCGGCCGTCTCGACCTCGATCTCGCCCGCTGCGTCGCGAAGGGCTACGACCGGAGAGCGGTCGCGGAGAGAGGCGCCGTGTTCGCGCGCGAGGCGCTGGTGCGCTTCGTTGGCGCGGATCGGGTCGGCGATGCCGGACTGTGCCTGGTAGAGGCCGTGGTGCTCGTCGCCGAGCCGCCATTGGGGCCAGCGCCGCATGATCTCGGCTGCGTCGAGGTGCTCGAACGGGACGCCCTCGGCGGTCATCGAACCCGTGTAGTCATGGAGCGGGATCGACGCCTCGCGCGGAGCCACGTCCAGGCCGCCGGTCGTGGTCACGATATTGGCGCCGGACATGGCTTCGACCTCGGCCCACGTCTCGTACGCCCGCTTCGCCAGCCGAACGTAGTCCGGTCGGTGATAGGACAGGCGGATGATCCGGCTGTGGTCCTGAGAGGCGCCGTTGGCATGCCCGAACCCGAACTGCTCCAGCCCAAGGACGCCGTCGCCGAACCGGCGACTCAGCCAGTAAGCAGCCCCGGAACCAATCGCGCCGAGCCCGACGACGATGGCATCCCAGTCATTCCCCACTGGCCTGCTACTCGCCCTGCGACGCGCCGCCGGCCACCCGCGCCAGGGCAACCCGCTGGAGGCCGATGATAGACATCGCGTCGGTGATCCGGCCGTCGAGTGTCATGGCAAGCGCCTCGTCGAACGGAACCCAGCGGCTCTCGATCTCCTCGGTCGGCTCCGGGGCGGCCGCGCCGTGGGTGACGATCGTCGCCAGGTAGAGGATTCCGGCCTCGTCGGAGACCGAGTTCGAGAGGTGGAAGCGGGCCAGCTCGATCCACTCGGCGGCCTCGACGCCGGTCTCCTCCTTGAGCTCACGTCGGATGCCGTCGAGCGGCGCCTCGGTGGGCGCCACGCCGCCCTCGGGGATCTCCCACGACCAGGCGTCGAGCGTGTAGCGGTGCTGCCCGACGAGGAGGACGCGATCGTGCTCGTCCAGCACGACGACGCCGGCGGCGAGGTTCGCGAAGTGGACCACCCCGTAGATGCCGGGGCCGCCATCGGGCCGGCTGACCTCGTCGTGCCAGATGGTGATCCAAGCGTTGTCGTAGGCCGTCCGGCGCGTGCGGCGAACCCACGGCCCCACGGTGACTTCGGCTGCCTCGGGATCGCCCGCCGGCTCGGACGTGCTCACGACGCGCATCGTCGCACGCCGCGGTCGGCGCCGCGCGGTCTGTCGCGCCGCTCCTATCCTTGTCGTCATGTCCGGCCCATCGGTCGATCCTGAAGTCAGCCGCCCCGCAAGCCAGCCGCGCCACGAGGTCGGCGTGCTGTACGACGTCCGGATCCCTGCGGGCGATGGACTCGAACTCTCGGCGAACCTGTGGCTGCCCCGACCGCTGGCCGACGAGCCGGAGGGGACGTTTCCGGCGATCCTCGAGATGATCCCGTACCGGAAGGACGACTGGCGGCTCGCGAGCGACATGGGTCGCGGCGAGTGGCTGGCCGCCCGCGGCTTCGCATTTTGCCGGCTCGACATCCGTGGGACCGGCTCGTCCCCAGGCATCGCCCTCGACGAATACACGTCGCGCGAAACCCAGGATGGCTACGACGCCGTTGAGTGGCTGGCAGCCCAGCCGTGGTGCAACGGCAATGTCGGGATGTGGGGAATCTCGTACGGCGGCTTCACCTCGATCCAAGTCGCGATGCTCCGTCCGCCGCATCTCAAGGCGATCGTGCCGGTGATGGCCACCGACGACCGCTACACGGACGACGTCCACTACATCGGCGGCTGCGTCACCGTCTCGGAACTGAGCCAGTACGCGGTCAGCATGGTCGGCATGAATGCGATGCCGCCGAAGGCCGAGTACCGCGGGACGGCGTGGGCAGACGAGTGGCGCGACCGCCTCGAAAAAACTCCGGTCTGGCTGTTCGAGTGGCTGCGCCAGCAGCACGACGGCCCGTACTGGCGGCAGGGTTCGCTCGCCCCCGACTACGGCGCGATCGAGGCGGCGATCTTCTCGATCGGAGGCTGGATGGACGAATACGTCGATCCGGTCCTGCGGATGCAGGAACGCTGCGCGGCGCCGCGACGGTCGCTCATCGGGAACTGGGTCCACTCGCTGCCGGACGACGCCTACCCGGGCCCGAACCTCGACTGGCTCCACGAGATGGTCCGGTTCTTCGACCACTGGCTCAAGGGCATCGACAGCGGCGTGATGGACGAGCCCGGCGTCGTCCTGTTCCGCCGCGAATATGCCGATCCGGAACCCTTCCCGGTGGCCTGGCCCGGCGAGTGGCTGGGGCTGCCAACGTGGCCGCCGGCGGACGCCGGGGAGCGGGTCCTCCATCTCGCCGCCGGCCCGTTGCCGCTGGTCGGCGGTCTCGAGGACGGGGCCGACGCGGAGCCGTCCGTGGAACGATTCCGCCACCGCCCGACGAACGGCACCCGGGCGGCTCTGTCATGGGGCGCTGGCGGCGCCCCGAACGGCCTGGCCCGCGACCTCCGACCGGACGAATCGGTGATCCCGACCTTCACGAGCCGGCCGCTCGAGGCACCGTTCGACGTCGTCGGCTTCCCGGCGGCCGTCCTCGCCTGGGAGTCGAGCGCGCCGATCGCGACCGCGGTGGTTCGGCTCAGCGACGTTGCCCCCGATGGAACATCGTCGCAGGTGACCGCCGGCATCCTGAACCTCACGCATCGCGACTCGCACGTCTCGCCCTCGCCGCTCGAACCGGGCATCGTCACCAGCGTCCGGATCCAGATGCGCTCCACCGCCTATCGATTCCTGCCCGGTCATCGGATCAGGTTGTCGGTGGCGTCGTCCTACTGGCCGGTCATCTGGCCGTCGCCGTTTAGCGCGGAATATGGACTCCACCTCGGCGGCGACGCGGACAGCCGGCTCATCCTGCCGACGATCGGAGGCGGGTCACTCCCGGTCCCACCGTTCAAGACGACGCCGGCGGCGATGCGGACCATCGGCTCCTCGACCGAGGAGCCGCCGACGTGGCGGGTGACTGACGATGTCGTTGCAGGAACGGTGACCGTCACGTCGAGCGAGTTCGGCGAGATCGTTCTGCCTGACGGCACCTCCAGCCTCTATACCGGGGAGCGGCTCGAGATGACCGCTTCGGATGCCGAGCCCGCGTACGCCCGACTGCACAATGAGGTGGTCTACCGGGTGCGAGACCACGGCTCCGAGATCCTCATCGAGGCCTCCGGCACGATGCGCAGTACCGAATCCGACTTCCACATGAACGTCGGGCTCCGGGTGACACTCGATGACGCGCCGTTCTTCGAGCGCGGCTGGCTCGAAACGATCCCGCGCCAGCTCGTGTGAATCGCCGCGAGCAATCGAACGCATCCGGTGCCCGTGCAGCTACTGCCGCCCTGGCGGCCATCGGCTGGTTGGTGCTGCTCGTGTCCCTGCCGATCGCGATCTTCCTGACCTGGTGGAGCGACTGTTTCGAGGATGCGTGCCCGAGTGCCTCCGATCTCGACCGCACGGTCTACCTCGTCGATTTCGTGGCCTGGCTCGTGATACCCGCGCTGGCCTTCGGGGCATACCGAGGATGGCGGCCCGCGGCCGGCGGGCTGGTGGCGATCGGGATCGCGCTGGCGGCCCAGGTCGTCGCGGCGGTCCTCGGGGCGCGCGGCTTCCAGTCCTTCGCCTTCGTCCTCCCGGCCGCCGCCCTCATCGCGACAGCGGGAGTGATCGGCCTTCGGCCCCTCGGCGGGGACGACGCCACCGGGCCCAGCGCCCGGACCAGCCTGATCGGGCTCGTCGTCGTCTCGGCGGTCATCGTCGCAATCGCGTTCCAGGGCGTGCTGGCCGGTGGCGCCGGCATCGGCCAGGGCATCCTCGTGCTCGTTGCAGTCAGCCTCGCGTTCATCGCCGTGCTCGCGTTCCTCAATCGGAGCCGGCGCCCGCCACCATCCGATCCGCCGCGACGAGGCTGAAGCGCTCGGCCCGCGGCTACACTCATCGCCATGCGCCGGATCAGCCGCAAGGCGGAGTCGTTCACCGAATCGGTCATCCGCGAGATGAACCGCCTGGCGGTCGCGGCCGGTGCCGTCAGCCTCGCCCAGGGCTTTCCGGACTTCCCCGCTCCCGAGGACCTGAAGGACGCGGCGGCTGCCGCCCTCTACGCCGATATCAATCAGTACGCCATCACGTGGGGTGCGCGGCCGCTCCGCGAGGCAATCGCGGCGAAAACGGCTCGCTTCCACCCGGGCTGGGATGTCGACCCCGAGACGCAGATCACGGTCACATGCGGCGCGACTGAGGGGATGATCGCGGCCATGCTCGGGCTCCTGGACCCGGGTGACGAGGTGATCGTCTTCGAGCCGTTCTACGAGAACTACGGACCGGACGCGATCCTGTCGGGCGCCGTGCCGCGGTACGTGACCCTCCACGAGCCGGACTGGTCGATCGACCCCGACGGGCTGCGGGCCGCCGTGACGCCAAGGACGCGGGCGATCGTCGTCAACTCGCCCCATAACCCAACGGGCAAGGTCTTCCGCCGCTGACGAGCTTGAGCTGATCGCCGCTCTGTGTCAGGAGCACGACCTGCTCGCCTTCACCGACGACATCTACGAGCACATCGTCTACGAGGGCGAGCACATCCCGCTCGCGACGTTGCCCGGGATGGCCGATCGAACTGTTTCGATCGACTCGATGTCGAAGACCTACTCGGTGACCGGCTGGCGGGTCGGCTGGGTGATCGCATCGCCGTTGCTCAGCGTCGGCATCCGGCGGGCCCACGACTTCCTGACCGTGGGCGCAGCTGCCCCACTCCAGCAGGCGGCGGTCACCGCCCTCGCGTTCCCCGATTCCTACTACGCGTCGCTGGCCGCGTCCTACCGCGAGCGCCGCGACACCCTGCTGCCGGCGCTCGCCAAGGCGGGCTTCCGAATCCACGAGCCGGCCGGTGCCTACTACGTGATGACCGACATTCGCGATTTGACCGACGAAGACGACGTGACCTTCGCCCGGCGGCTGATTCTCGATCCGGGCGTCGCCGGCGTGCCGGGGTCGTCGTTCTACTCGAATCCGGATCTCGGCCGGACGAAGTTGCGGTTCGCCTTTCCGAAGCGACTCGAGACGCTCCGCGCGGCTACCGACCGGCTGGCCCGGCTGGCCACGCCCGCCTGAGGGTGGACTCAGCCCGGTAGCGCCGCCCGCGCGGCCAGCGCCGTGACGATCGCGACGGACACGCTGGCGAGCGTCCCGAGCAGGTAATACTCGGCGAAGTCGCGGTCGTCGAGGAGCCGGAAGCGGGCGATCGTTTTCGCGGCCACGACGAACCCGATCGCTGCGTCTGCCCCGACGAGTAGCAGCGTCACGATGAGAAGCCGCTCGAGCACGCCGATCGTCGCGCCGACCTGGGCCGGCGGCACGGCGGCTCGCTCCCGCTCGGCGCCCGGCGGGTCCTGGGCTGCGGCCGCCGTAGAGCGTGGCGGTGGATCGGCCAGGACGTGACCCGCGACGGGCCCGATACGAAACGACCAGCCGCGCGGCCGTTCGCCCTGCGCCTCGCTGGCCCGCCCGGAGGCGGCCCCTGCCGCGGTGCCCGGCAGCGTGCCTTGGGGCGCCTCGTCCGACCCGGTCGCGGCCTCGATCGGCCGGACGAGCGTCGCGACGAACAACGCCCCGGCGCGGGTGTTCGCGATGAGCAGCGACAGGAACACGACCGCGACCAGGCTGACCTCGTTGATAACTGCCTGATCCCGCGCGCCGAGCAGGCGGCCGATCGCCGCGGACCACTCCACGGTCGGGGCCTGGCCCGCAAGCCAGATCGCCCAGGCGACGCCGATGACCGTGAGGTGAGCCACCTGGTCGAGGGCGAAGTAGACCGCCGGCAGCGGCGTCCAGGCTCTCCCGAGGCCTCCCGCCGGAACGCGCCCCTCGTGTCGCTCGCGGGCTTCCGCGAGGGCCCGGGCCTCGGCCGCGTGCGTGGCGACGATCTTGATCCGGTCAATGACGACGTGAGCGACGGTGATCGCGATGAGAGACCAAAGGCCGGGAACGCCGAACGCGAGGGCGACCGGCACGAGGCAGACGGCGACGCCGAACCCGTGGGCCAGGAGGCCGCGCCAGGCCCCGCCATCGCGCGACGTCTTCGCCGCGACGACGCCCGTCGTCTGGATGATGAAGTCGGCGACGAGATGGGCGAGAACCAACCAGCCAATGGTGAGGATCGGATCGGTCATGGAACGTCCTCGGCGATCGGCGGTCGAGTGGCGGCTGCCGTGGTTCCGGCTTCGAAGAGTACGCGGAGAGCCCCGGCGAGCCGCCCGATCGAGCGAAGGTGGGCCCGCTCAGCTGCCACCGATACGGTCGCCCTCGCCTTGCCCAGGCGTTCCGCGGCATCAGACCGGCGCAATCCTTCCACCAGGAGCAGGCGGCCGATGGCGCCCTGGGTCGGCGTCAGGTCGGCCAGGAGCTCGGCGAGGATTGGGGCGAGGTCGTCGAGGAGGCGATCCGTCGATGGATCGTCGGTGGACATCAGGAGGCCGTCCCGGCGAGACGTCGCCTCGTCCAGGCGCTCCCGGGCGCGGAGGAATGCCGGCCCGGTCCGCTGCGTCGCGGGGCCTGTCCCCGGATCGACCTCACCCGCGACGACGACCCAGCGCATCCTCCTGCGCTCCGGATGGAGCCACGCTCGCAGGATCGCGGCGAGCGGATCGGCACCGGGCCGAAGCAGGCCCTGGATCTCATCGCCCTGGGTGAATTCGAAGTCGGCCAGCCGCGACTCGGCGGGATAGGCGTCCTCCAGCTCCGAGGCGAGTGTCCGCAGCCAGGTCGTCGAACCGGTCGCGTCGCGGCGGGAGCGGATCACATCCCCGAACAGGACGATTGCGTTCATCGCTGCAGGCTAATTGAAGGCTGATTAGTCGTCAACGGCTAATCATTGCTCGGTTAGCCGCCAACAGCTGACAGATGGCGGGCCCGGACCTACCCGGCCGCCACGCCCGACGCCACGATCTCGGCGAGACGGCGACGGACGTCCGGCGTGTCATATCGCAGCAGGATGTCCGGCTCGAACGTGTGCTCCTCCAACTTGCCGTCCCGCCGGACGTAGACGACCGGATAGATCGCTCCCGAGCCGTCCGCCTCGAGGGTCAAGGCGACGGCATCACCGGCGCCGTCGTCCCCGGCGGCGTCGACGAATGCCTCGAGCGGCACATAGCCCTCGTCCCGCGGCCCGTCGGTCGGGCCGAGCGAGACGATCCGGGCGAGATAGGCTCGCTGGTGCCACAGCTCCGGTGAGACGGCGAGATGGCTCGCGAGCGTCTCGATGAGCTCGTTGGGCGCGATCCTGGGCCGCTCGAGAGCGGCCGGCGCGGAGAACCGGGTTGCGGCGATGTGCCGGGCCAGGAGCCTTGCGTTGTATCTCGCGCCGTGGACCGCCCCGGAGTTCGCCGGCTGGCCGTGCTTTTTGAGACCGCCCGCACCCTGCGAGATCGTCCCGGCGAAGTAGATCCCCGGCACCGAGGCACTCTCCCAGTACGGCGTCTGGGCGGGCAGGCGGCTCTGTCCGAACGTGGTCACACCGAGGTCCGGCAGGTCGAGCAGCGGCGCCACGAACCCGGTGGCCGCGATGACCGCATCGACCTCGAACGCGAGCTCGTCGCCACCGGCGGTCGGTCGGGCGCGGACCTGGAGCGCCCCGCCGGGGAGCCGCTCGATCCCCTGGATGGCCGCATCGAGAACCGCCACCCCGCCTCCCAGGACGTGATCCTCGATCGGCTGGACGTAGCGCGCCCTGACTCCGACGAGCGAACGCGTATTGACCGACAGCTTCGTCGGCGACGGCGAGGCGACGATGATCCGGCGGGCCCACGGCAGGAGACCAGTCGCCAGCTCGAACCCCGAGTTCTGCTTGCCGATGATGAAGACCCGCTTGTCGGCGTACGCCTCTGCGGGCTGGGTGTCGGCGTAGTGAGCCGCCAGCTCGATCCCCGGCGTCTGGGGCAGGTACGGCTCGGCGATGCCGACGGCGATCACGAGGATCTTCGTGCGGTACTCCCCGTCGCTGGTCTCAAGGACGAAGGAGTCGCCGTTGGCCGACGGTTCGCGCCTCGTGGCCGTCCACCGGCAGCCGTACCGGGCTCGGACGTTCGTCCGATCCGCGAATGCCTCGAGGTTGGTCTGCATCTCCGGTCGTGAGGGAAAGTACGACGTACCGTCCATGAAGTCCGGCATGATTGCCCGGTACTGGTCCTCGTCGGCCAGGAGGCTGTTCCAGTCAAACCGCTCGTAGGCCGGGTCCAGCCGCGGGACCGGCGCGTACGGCTTCGTCCAGGACAGGAGTCGCTGGAAGAACGGCCAGCGTCGGAACATGCCCCCCGGCTCCGCGTCGGCCGACAGCAGGGCGTGCTCCACGCCGAATCTGCTCAGGCAGTACGAGACCTGGAGGCCGCCCGGCCCGCTCCCGACGACGATGACCGGGTAGGAACCCGGCGGGAACGGGCGGTCGGTCAGCTTCGCCACCGGTTCGCGTTCCGCAGCCGGCGCGCCTGCGCCTGGAGCATCCGGTACATGATCGGCGGGTTGTCGAGGAGGAAGGGACGGACCTGCGCGCCGGCGAGCACGAGGCAGCGCAGCTCCCTAACAGCTACGACATCGGCGACCGGGGGCTCGCCGAGGAGGATCGACACCTCGCCGAAGAAGTCGCCGCGAGACAGCGTCGCTCGCTCCTCGCCGTCGATGATGACCGCGGCGTCGCCGTCCAGGATTATGTGGAACGCCGAGCCGGAGAGGCCCTGGCGGAGGACCCGCTCGCCCTCCTGGTACATGCGCTCCTCGAAGGTATGCGCGACCCGCTCGAGCTGGGGCGTGGGGAGATCGGCGAACAGGGCGAAACCCGCGATCTGGTCGACGAGATCGAGACGGCTGGCCATCGCGCCACGCTCCTCCGGTGCGGATCCTCCTCGCGCATTCTGCCACCCGGCACGAGCGGCAGGTTGACGACGGCCCCGTCCGGCGGCAGCATCAGCGGAGTTCGACGTGGAGAGGTTTCTTTGACGCTCACCCAGGATCGGAGGACCGAGTTGCTCGGTGCCTGCCGGCTGTTCACGGGAGTCACACCGGCCGACCTCGCGCTGGTGGCGCAACGAGCGATCGAGGTCGACTTTCCGGCCAACCGGGTGATCGCCCGGCAGGGCGAGATCGGGACCGGCTTCTTCCTCGTCGTCGACGGCGCCGTGAGGGTCGTCCGCGACGGCGACGAACTGGCGGTCCTCCGCCCAGGCGAGTTCTTCGGCGAGCTCTCGGTCCTCGACGGGCTGCCACGCGTCGCCCAGGTCATCGCGACCGAGCCGACGCGCTGCCTCGCCCTGGCTTCGTGGGACTTCGAGCAGGCCGTCCTGGAGAGTCCGACCCTCGCCCTCGCCATCCTTCGCGGTCTCGCCGCCCGTGTTCGTTCCGTGACGGAGCAGCAGCATCACTGACGAGGGATCCGCCACGCTCGTGCGTCGCCCGAAACCCACCGGGACCGTGACGTTCCTGTTCACCGACATCGAGGGTTCGACCAGGCTCGCGCAGGAGCTCCGCGGCGAGCGCTGGACCGACCTCCTCGCCCGGCATCGCGAACTGATCCGAGCGGGCATCGCGTCGGTCGACGGCCACGAGGACAAGACCGAGGGCGACGGCTTCGTCGCCGTCTTCGGGCGGCCGTCCGATGCGGTCCGTGCCGCCGTCGACGCTCAGCGGCGGCTCGCCGCTGAACCCTGGCCCGACGGCGTCGCGCTGCGGGTCCGGATGGGCCTCCACAGCGGCGACGGGATGCTCGATTCCGACGGCGAGTACATCGGCGCCGACGTCCATCGGGCTGCCCGGGTCGCCGGCGCCGGTCACGGCGGTCAGGTGCTCCTGTCCGAGACGACGTCGGCACTCGTCGCCGACGAGCTGCCCGAGGCTGTCGCGATCCGCGGTCTCGGCGAGCATCGCCTCAAGGACCTCCGGCCGGAGCGGATCTACCAGCTCGTGATCGAAGGCCTCCAAGCCGACTTTCCACCGATCCGTTCGCTCGACCGCCGCCCCAACAATCTGCCCACCCAGCTGACGAGTTTCGTCGGCCGAGAAATTGAATTGCGCGAAGCGGCGGTCCTCCTCGCGTCGACCCGCCTGCTAACGCTGACCGGGCCTGGCGGCACCGGCAAGACCCGGTTGTCGCTCCAGCTCGCAGCTGACGTCGGGCACGAATTCGGTGACGGCGTGTGGTTCGTACCCCTGGAGCCCGTCCGGGACCCGAGCCTCATTGCCTCGCGCATCGCCAGCGTGCTCGGACTCGTCGAGTCCGCCGGCCGATCCGCGCGCGACCTCCTTGTCGAGTGGCTCGGCCAACGCCACATCCTCCTCGTCCTCGACAATTTCGAGCAGGTCATCGAGGGTGCGCCACTGGTCGCGGACCTGCTGCGTTCGAGCGATCGGTTGTCGGTCATCGCGACGAGCCGTGCGCCTCTCCGTGTGTCCGGCGAGCAGGAGTACCCGGTCCCTGGCCTGCCCGTTCCGCGCGACCTCCTAGCCCTCTCGGAGCTGGAGAAGCTCAACCTGCCGCAAGCGGAGCGAGACCTCGCCGCCGCCGGGATCTCGCAGTACGAAGCCGTCAGGCTGTTCATCGCCCGCGCCGTCGCCGTTCGGCCGGACTTCATGGTCACCAACGAGAACGCCCCGGCCGTCGCCGGGATCTGCTCCCGGCTTCATGGGATGCCCCTGGCGATCGAGCTCGCCGCGGCGCGGGTCAAGCTGCTCCAGCCGGAGGCGATCCTCCAGCGTCTCGAGCACCAGCTGGGCGCCCTCGCCGCCGGCTCGCGCGACCTCCCCGAGCGGCAGCAGACGCTCCGCGGGGCGATCTCGTGGAGCTACGACATCCTGGCGGAGGGTGAGCGACGACTGCTCTGGCGGCTCGCCGTTTTCGTCGGCGGCTGCGACCTCGAGACGGCGGAGGGGGTCTGCGGACCGGCCGCGGAGATCGGCTGCGAGGTCCTCGACGGCCTCATGGCCCTAACCGACCAGAGCCTCGTCCGGTCGGAGGAGGTCGGCGGGGTAACGCGCTTCCGCTTGCTGGACACGATCCGCGAGTTCGCCGCGGAGCAGCTTGCCGCCAGCGGAGAGCGAGAGGCGATCGAGCGACGGCACACGGCCGCCTTCCTGACCCTCGCGGAAACCACCGCCCCGAAACTCACCGGCAAGGACCAGCGGCGCTGGCTCGGCCGCCTCGAGCTCGACCACGACAACATCCGGGCGGTCCTCGAACGCGCGACCGCGGCCCCGGAGCCGGCGGTCGCCATCGGGATCGCCTTCGCGATGTGGCGCTATTGGCAGAAGCGAGGACACCTCGCCGAGGCCCGCCGGCGGCTCGACGCGATCGCCTCCCAGCCGTGGTCGCGCGACGACCCCGTCCTTCGGGCCAGGCTCATGGAGGCTCTGGGCGGTGTGGGCTGGTGGACCGCCGACCCGGATGTGATGATCCCGGCGTACGACGAGGCGCTCCAGCTGTGGCGAGCGATCGGTGACAAGCGAGAGATCGCCAACGCGCTGTACAACAGCTCGTTCAAGTACGCCCTGGCAAACGACACCGGCGGAAAGCGATCCGGACGGCGCTGGCTTCCAGGCGATGAACGAGGCGCTCCGACCTGTTCCGGGAGGTCGGCGACGACCGCGGCGCGGCCAACGCGCTGTGGGGCATCGGGAACTACCGCTACTTCAAGAACGCGACGGACCAGGGCATCGAGTATGTCCGCGAGGCGCTCGAGATCTTCCGGCGGGAGGGTGACCAGTCGATGGAGGCCTGGTCACTTCACATGATCGGGACGGGGCTCATCCGGCTCGGTAGGTTCGACGAAGCGGGCCCTGAGCTGCGCGAGGCCCTTCGGCTGTTCCATGGTGCGGGCGACGTGGCCGGGATCACGCTGGCCCTCGACGACCTGGCGTCGGAGGCCGTCGGACGGGACGATTTGCCGCGAGCGGCCCAGCTGTGGGGTGCCGCTCGGGCCCTGTCGGCCGCGAGCGGCGTCGGCCTGGCGGACCTCGTCGACACGAAGTACGAGTCCGGCTACCGCCCGAGTGCACGCGCGTCCATGAGCCCCACCGACCTAGAGCGGTACGCCCTCATCGGGCGGGCGATGACGCTCGACGAGAGCGTCGCGTATGCACTCGACATGCCGGTGGATCAGCTGCCGGGCCCTCACGAGCACGTCGGCGGGACCCCGGGATGATGCCGGAGCCGGACGGCCCAGTCGCGACGCCCGCGATCCCCTTCGTCGACGCCGATGTCATCGACGAACCGCCGCTCGCGCCCCCCGTCGATCCCGGCGTCGTCGTCCTGACCTGCGCCAACTGCGGGGCGCGGATGGACGAGCGCAAGTGCAAGCTCATCTGCGAGTGCGGCTATTTCCTCTCCTGCTCGGACTATTACTGATCGACGTGAAGATCCGACCCGACCCCATCCAGCTGACCGTCGAGACCCCGGCCGACGCCGACCTGGCGTGGGAGACGATCACCGACCCGGACCGGATCGCCGAGTGGTTCACCGATGCGAGCCCGCTGGGCCGGCCCGGCGATCCATACCGGCTCGATTTCGGCGACAGCGCCGTCGATGGCGCGGTCGTCAGCGTGGATCCGGGCCGCGGCTTCGCTTACACGTGGGCCTGGGAGGGCAGCGAGGATGGCGCGGACACGCTCGTCAGCTGGACCGTACAGCCGCTCCCTGGCGGCGGCTCGACTATCACCCTCGAGCACGGCGGCTGGCCCGAAACGACCTCCGACGACACCGCCCGCGACGATCATCTCGGCTACTGGGAAGCGTACCTGGAGGACCTCGCGGCTCTCCTCGCCGGGTAGGTCCGGAGCCGCACCGGACGCTCCACGATCGAACGACTAGACTGCGTTCCATGACCGCCGAGCCGACGACCGCACCCGGAGGGGCTTCGCCGGCACGCGAGAAGTCGGCCATCCCGAAGAACCCCGGCCGGCGGGAGCTCGGGATGAAGGCGACACTCCTCTTCCCCGATCGCGAGATCGTCGAGAAGTTCTACGTTCCGCTCATCTATACGGCCTGCCGAACGTGCTACTCGGAGCTGGAGCCGCAGGAGATCTTCCGGCGCGCGGTCGCGGGCGAAGTCGACCCGGCGAAGCAGCAGAAGCTCATCCAGGGCGTCATCGAGTCAGGCCACGGCTCCACGATCGAGCACATCGTCTTCACCTTTGGGATCAGCGGCGTGTCGCGGACCTTGTCGCACCAGCTCGTCCGCCATCGGGCGGGCGTCGCCTTCGATCAGCAGAGCCAGCGCTACGTGACGTACAAAGGTGCCTCGACGATGCTGCCGGCCTCGATCGAGGACGCCGATCCGGACGTACGGGCGAGCTACGAGGAGGCGATCGGCGGATCCATGAGCCTCTACGGCGACCTCGTTGCCGCCGGTATCCCGGCCGAGGACGCCCGCTTTGTCTTCCCGAACGCGACCCGCACGAACCTCGTCATGACGACGAACCTCCGGGCGCTGATCCACATGTCGGGGTTGCGGCTCTGTACGATGGCGCAGTGGGAGATCCGCCGCCTGTTCCAGCTCATCCGCCACGAGATCTTCCAGGTCTCGCCATTCCTCGGCTCGTTCCTCGCCCCGAAGTGCGTCGCCCTTGGCTACTGCGACGAGATGGGCAACCGCGACGAGCACTGCCCGATCCGCCCACACAAGGACAACGTCCTGAGCGCCTGGGCCGAGAAGGCAAAGGCGGCCAAGGCCGCCGGGCGCGAGCTCGAGGTCCGCTAGCCGGCTTCGCGTTCTCGCCCAGACGATCACCTGACACGATTCCTTCGACATACGCTCGCCTGGCGTGCATCTGACACAAATACCGGAGACCTCATGGCGCGACTAAACGCCGCAGAGCGGGAGGGCTACCGGCGCGAGCGCTTCGAGGCCGTCGGCATCGCGCACGACGTCTACCGCGCCGGGGATGGGCCCGTAGTCATCCTCCTCCACGAGCTGCCGTCGATCAGCTGGCGAACGGTGAAGCTGGCCGAACACATCCGGAAGCGCGGCTTCGCGGTCGTGATGCCGGCCCTGGTCGGCGGGGTGATCGAGGAACCCACCACGCCGCTCCGCAAGGCCAGGCTCGGCGCGGCGTTCGTGACGAGCACCCTGCGGCTGTGCATCTCGTGGCAGTTCGTCGCGCTAGTCCAGGGGCGGACGAGCCCCATCAGCGGTTGGCTGCTCGCGCTCGCCCGCGAGGAAGCTCGACTGTCCGGGCGGCCGAAGGTCGGCGTCATCGGGATGTGCCTGACGGGCGGCTTCGCCCTGGCCATGGCGATCGATTCGGTTGTCGGCGTCGCCGTCTCGAGCCAGCCGTCACTGCCATTCGCGATGAAGGCCTTCGGCAAGATCCCGGGACAGGTCACGGATCCGGGTGTCTCGCCCGTCGACTACGACCGGCTGATCGCGCGCCGCGAAGATCCCGACTTCTGCGTCCGCGCCTTCCGCTACACGACCGACCAGATCGCTCCCATAGAGCGCGTGGAGCGGCTGGCCCGAGACCTCGCGCCGGGCCTGATCTTCGAGCCGATCGAAGCCAAGGTCCATGCCCACTCGGTCCTCACCGACGCCACCGACAGGGGCCCGGATCAGGATGCCCAGAAGAAGGTCGAAGCGGCGCTCGAACGAGTCGTGACGCTCCTCGGCGAGCGACTGGACGCGTCGGCCGCACCCGGTCCCGCCGCTCAACCCGAACCGGCCAGATATTCCCCGGAGGACGACTAGGCCACTTCGCAGTCGGGCGGACTCCGAAACAGCCGCATTTGAGGCGGTCGTTAGCCTTCGGCAGCTGCCGAGCGCGCTATTAGCCGATTCCGATTGCCGCGTATGAGGCCGAACAGTCCGCGGGTGGATATCTGGCCACAAGTTGGGACAGCCCTGGGCCGTCGTACTAGCCCAGATCAGCGACGAACCGCCGAATGACCTTTGCCAGCCGTGGCCCAGCCTCGGCCCCGGCGGCGAGGACCTCCTCGTGGGTCAGGGGCTCGCCGCTGTAGCCGGCGCCGGCGTTCGTGACCAGCGAGACGCCGCAGACGTCCAGGCCGCACCAGCGCGCCGCGATGCATTCGAGGACCGTCGACATCCCAACCGCGTCCGCTCCGAGGGTCCGGAGCATCAGGACCTCCGACGGGGTCTCGTACTGTGGCCCGAGCAGTCCCGCGTAGACGCCCTCGACAAGGTCGACCCCTTCGGCCCGTCCGGCGGCGTGGAGACCCTCGCGAAGCAGGGGGTTCCAGGCCTCGGTCAGGTCCTGGAACCGCGGCCCGATCTCGGCGGCGTTCGGTCCCAGCAGCGGCGTCCGCCCGGTCAGGTTGAGGTGGTCGCGAATGACCATGAGCGTCCCGGGCCCAAACGCCGGATCGACGCCGCCGGCCGCGTTCGTCAGGACGACGACGCGCGCGCCGAGCCGCCGGAATAGCAGGACCGGCTGGACGACGAGGCCGGGATCGTTGCCCTCGTAGACGTGGAAGCGGCCTTGGAGCATGACGACGTTCTTGCCCGCGAGCTTCCCCAGCAGCAGCCGACCGACGTGTCCTGGCGCCGTCGCGGCCGGCCAGCCGGGGAGCTCGGCAAAGGGAATCGCGACGGGATCCTCGACGTCGGCGGCGAGCCCGCCGAGCCCCGAGCCGAGGACGATCCCGACTTCCGGGACGATGTTGGTCCGGGCCCGGACGGCCGCCTCGAGGGCGGCGAGGCGCGCGGGCTGTTCGGCGGGCGGGATCGGACGGGTAGGGTCGATCGGATCGCTCACGAACGTGCGGGCCTCCGGATATGCGTCCAGGGGGAAGACGGCCGAGGCCCGCGGCTTTGTCGGCCCGACGGACGTACCGACACCGGGATGCCGGTCGCAGTCCGTCGGGCGTTCGCCCCCGAGCCGGCCGGAGCCGACGATCGCGGGCAACAAAGCGCCCGAAGCGACCGGTCCAGATCGGAGGCCCTTGATGTGATCTCGGTTTCTCCGGTCTCTGACGGCCCCTTCGGGCAAGTCCTACGGTACGGCGGGAGCGATGAACCGGTCAACGCGCTTATCCACGAACTTTGGTCCACGTCGCGTCCGAGTATCCACGAGTTACCGACCATTGTGGATGCCGAGTGGATAACTCTGTGGACGCGGCTCTCAGCCGCCCATCGCGAACATCTCGACCCGCGGCAGGTCCGATGTCGCGGCGGTGCGCAGGTCGGAGTAGCGGTCGTCGCGGACGCGCCAGACCCGGGCGATCGCCTCGCGCAGTTCGTCGTCGGACGCCTCACTCCGGACGATTGCCCGCAGGTCGTGGCCATCGGCTGAAAACAGACACGTGTACAGCTTGCCCTCGGCGGAGATACGAGCACGGGTGCAGTCGCCGCAGAACGGCTGGCTGACCGACGCGATGACGCCCACCTCCCCAGAGCCGTCGCGGTAGCGCCAGCGATTGGCGACTTCGCCGCGGTACTGCGCCGGCAGGGCCTCGAGCGGCATCTCGGCCTCGATCGCGGCCGTGATCTCCGTCGCTGGGACGACGTCGTCGAGGCGCCAGCCGTTCGTGTGGCCGACGTCCATGTATTCGATGAACCGGAGGATCACGCCGGCCTCGCGCGCCCAACGCGCCATCGGCACGATGCTCGTCTCGTTGATCCCGCGGCGGACGACCATGTTGATCTTGATCGGCCCGAGGCCGGCGTCCTGGGCAGCCGCGATCCCGTCGAGTACCTTCGCGACGGGGAAGTCGACGCCGTTCATCGCCGCGAATGTCGCGTCGTCGAGCGAGTCAAGCGAAACCGTAACCCGCTGCAGGCCGGCATCTCGCAACGGTCCCGCGAGCCGCCGCAGGGCCGACCCGTTCGTCGTGAGCGTCAGGTCGAGCGGCCCACCGTCGGGTCGGCGGATCGCCGCCAGCATCCCGATCAGCACCGGCAGGTCACGCCGGACGAGGGGCTCGCCACCGGTGATCCGCAGCTTCTCCGCGCCGAGCGCGACGAACGCGCGCGCGAGGCGGTCGATCTCCTCGAAGCTCAGGACCTGGTCGCGCGGCAGGAACGCGAAGTCCGGGCCGAAGATCTCCTTCGGCATACAGTAGGTGCAGCGGAAGTTGCAGCGATCGGTGACCGAGATCCGCAGGTCGTGGAGCGGCCGTCCGAGCAGGTCGGTGACCGCGTCGGGGTCCGGAATTCGGCGTTCGTCGAAGGCAGACACGTCCCTATCGTACGCGGGCTACAGCCAAGTGACGTCCGGGGACGTCTGGTGCGAGGGCGGTACCACTGGGACCTGACGCTGGTACCTCTAGCGGACTCCACCGCACCCACCCACGCAGCCATGATGCGCTCACGCCCCGGAACCCCCGAGCCGTCAGTGGAGAGGCACCGTACCCATGGCCCAAACCGACGCCCGCGCCGGATTCCGGCTTCCCTGGAATTCTGAGCGGTCGAACAGCGAACAGACCGAGACCGAAGTCGAGCAGGCTCAGGCCCAGACGGCCGACGTCGAACAGGCGACGGACGAAGCCCCCGCTGACCCGTGGGGGGCGGAGCGCAACTCGTCGACCGAGAGCGAGGCGCCGACCGGCGAGCCCGACAACGAGGCACCAGCCGCAATGACCAGCGACGCACCGGAAACGACCGCCACCGCCGCCGCTCCGCGCAAGCAGAGCAAGTTCATGACGGACCTGACGAAGGCGATGCAGGTCGCCGCCGAGGAGGCCCGCTCCCGCACCCTGACCCAGTTCCAGGGCGAGGCGAAGGTTCACGTCGAGGCGATCCACGCCCGCTCGGCCACGGAGGCCACGGAGCTCCGGCGCAAGGCCGACGACGACGTCGCCGCCGTCCGCGAGTGGTCCAAGGCCGAGATCGCTCGCATCCGCGAGGAGACCGAGAGCCAGATCACGACCCGCAAGTCACGACTCGAGGGCGAGATCGACGGCCACGCCGCCATGATCGAGCGCGAGATCGAACAGGTCCAGTCTCGTGTCGCCGCCTTCGAGCAGGAGATGGAGGACTTCTTCACCCGCCTCCTCGCCGAGGAAGACCCAACCCACTTCGCGACGATGGCCGAGCGCCTGCCCGAGCCCCCGCCGTTCGAAGAGATGTTCGACGGGACGTATGTCGTCGCCGAGCCGGCCGAGGCCGTCGAGACCGAGACCACCGAGGTCGCCGACGTCGCCGAAACCGTCGAGACCGCCGAGGAAACACTCGACGAGCCGGCCGGAGAGACCGAGACGCCCGTCGAGGAAGTTGTCGAGATCGTCGAGTCCGAAGAGTCGTCCGAGACCATCGAGGGCGCCGCAGAACTCGCCACCGAAACGGCGACTGACGAGACCATCCAAGTCGATGACGACTTCGTCCTCGACCGCGAGTCCGCCTTCGCCGCCATCCAGGCCGCCGCTGAGGCCGCCGCCAGCGCCGAGGTCGCCTCGGACGCCGCGGAGCGGGCCGAAGCAGTTGCCGACATCATCGACATCGTTGGCCACCACGACGGCGAGAGCGACAACCCGGACGACCTCCGGAAGGCAGCCCTCGGCCTGACGCCCGACTACGACGCCGCGGAGGCGGAGGCTGCTGCCTCGGCCGAGGCGAGCGGCGGCGAGGGCGACGAGATTGCCGAGATCGGCGATGACGCACTGGCCGCACGGCTGGCCGGGCTCGTCCCGGGCAAGGGCTCCGATCGGGGCCGGTCGTCAGAGTCGAAGTCGACCCAGGTCGTCGTTGTCGGGCTCGTGAGTGTCGCGAGCATCGCCAGCTTCAAGCGCCATCTCGGACGGCTCCCCGGCGTTCAGTCGGTCGGCGTCTCGTCCGGTCCTGACGGCGAGTTCCTGTTCGCGGTCAACCACGCCGCCGACGTCGTGCTGCGCGACGCGATCCCGAGCATGCCGAGCTTCCAGGCCCGCGTCACCGGCCACGGTGACGGCACGCTGAACGTCAGCGCCCACGACCCCGAGTCCGACAACTAGTCGAAGCGCCGGCTGCGTCCGGCACCCAGTCAGGAGCCATTTGTGGCCCGTCCGGCCATCGTTATCGCACTTCCTCCCGAGGAGCAGGTCCCTGTCGTGGCCGAACTCCGCGAGGCCGGATTCGACGCACTACCCATTCGAGGCCCCGAACACCTCGAGGCCACCCTGGCGGGTCGCCGCGACGTCGCCGTCGCGATCCTCGACGGCGAGAGCGACTTCGATACCTCGCTCGAGTACTACGCCTTGCTGCGCGACGGCGGCCGGCAGATCCCGGCCCTCATGGTTCTCTCGCCGCGAGCCCTCGACCGCCTGTCGGTCGGGCCGTCGCGAGCGATGGTCGAGGACGAGTTCTTCACGCGGCCGTACTCCGCGGAGTCGCTCCGCTGGCGCGTCGAGGCGATGTGCATCCGCTCGATCACGATCGATGACGGCTCCGGCCCGATCATCCAGTCGACGGCCGAGATGGGCGATTGGCAGAAGCGCGCGACGATCGTCGCCGTCTTCAATCCCAAGGGCGGTGTCGGCAAGACCACCGTCGCGACCAGCCTGGCGGCCTCTCTCCAGCTCAATCACGGCCAGCGGGTCCTGCTCGTCGACGCCGACACCGTGACCGGCCATGTCACCACTTCGCTCGGCCTCGAGCAGGTCCGGACGGTCGCCGACAGCTGGCGCGAGCACGCCGATGGCATGGCGTACGAAACGCTCCCGGAGATCGCCTCTGTTCACCCTTCGGGCATGTCGATCGTCGCGCTCACCAGCTCACCGATGAACACCGAGATCCTTGAGGCCGAGCGCGTCGGCGACGCGATCACCGCCGCGCGGCGCGGCTACGACTTCGTGATCGTCGACCTCCATCCCTCGTACAGCGCTCTAAACCTCGCGGTCTTCGAGCGGGCCGACCGCATCCTCGTCCCGGTCACGCCGGACGTCCCCGCCCTGCGGGCCGCCGTCCAGCTGCGCGACGTCGGTGCCGAGCTCGGGTTCGCCGAGCGGCTGGCGCTGGTCGTCAACCGGGCCAACAGCGGCGTTTCCGTGGCCGACATGGAGAAGACGGTCGGCATGCCAGCCCTCGCGCTCATCCGATCGGGCGGCCTGCTCTTCGTCCGGGCCGCGAACGAGGGACGCACTGTCCTGGAGATGTATCCCAAGGAACGGATCAGCGACGACTTCAACGCCCTCGCCGAGATCCTGGTCGGGACGCCGCCAATCGTGTCGGCCGTGACACCATCGCTCAAAGCGGGCTTCCGCCTCTTCGGTCGGGCGAAAGAATCAGCCCGAGTCTGAGCCAACGCCCCTCGTGAACGACGAGGGCGTGCCAGGCGAAGGCGACCGCGAGCACCGGAGCGCGCGCAACGCGCGTGCGTGTTTACACGCGCGCACCTCGGGTGCGTGAGCGAGGAGCGCAGTGGTCAACGCACGGATGGTGCGCCCTCGGCAATCACGATCGGTCTTGCCAGGTGGTGCCGCCTAGCGGCATCCCTGGCAGCTTCTGTGCCTTGAGCCCCGTCCGCTTGTCGATCTGCTCGACGCCCCGCAGATAGAACCGGTTGACGAGGATCGTGTCGACCTCCGGGTCGCCGACCCGCTTGTCGCCGAGCATCGCGACGGCGTCCACGACGGCGACGAACATCTCCGTCGCCCGATCGAGGAGCCGATCCGGCTCCGAGCCTGGGTGCATGAAGACTGTGCCGGTCACGCGAAAGGGCGGAGCCTCGAGAGCCACGTCGAACGACACCTTGTGGACCTTGTGGGCGGCAATCTCCGCGTCGCTCATCTCCGGAATCGATCCTTCGCCGGCGAAGACGAGGATGAGATCGTAGGGATCGACGCTCCGGAGCCCCGGCGCTTCGGACAGCGGCTCCGAGCCATCGATCGGCTCCCACCTGACGTCGGCGATCTCGATGGCCTCGCGCTTGTTGAGCGCATCCGACAGCCGGCCCTCGATCTGCATCCGTCCGAGCAGCCGCCACTCCTCCGTCAGGCCGTCGAAGGCCGTCCCCGATCGCGCCCGGGCGGCAACCGGAGCCGCCGCCGGAGCCGACGGCTCGGCCTTTTTTCGGCGCAGGAAGTTGAACGGCACGCGGGACTAATCCTCGGCCTTACCTGAGTGTTCGCGGATCGTCTCCACGACGCCGGCATCGGCGAGTGTCGTCGTATCGCCGAGCGCCCGCCCCTGGGCGATGTCCTTGAGCAGTCGCCGCATGATCTTGCCCGAGCGCGTCTTCGGCAGGTCCGGTGTGAACATCAGCGTCTTCGGCTTGGCGATCGGGCTGATCTTGGTCGCGACATGCTGGCGGAGCTCCTCGCCCAGCTCAGGCGTCGGTTCGTTGCCGACGCGCAGGATCACGAAGGCGTTGATCGCCTCGCCGGTGATCGGATCGGGCCCGCCGACGACCGCGGCCTCGGCCACGGCCGGGTGCGAAACCAGGGCGCTTTCGATCTCTGTCGTCGAGAGGCGGTGGCCGGAAACGTTCATGACGTCGTCGACCCGGCCGAGCAGCCACAGGTAGCCGTCCGAGTCACGCTTCGCGCCGTCGCCGGCGAAATACATTCCCGGGAAGCGGCTCCAGTATGTCTGCTTGTAACGCTCAGGGTCGCCGTAGATGCCGCGGAGCATCGCCGGCCACGGACGCTTCAGCACCAAATAGCCGCCACCGCCGGGTGGCACGCTGCGCCCCTCGCCGTCGACGACGTCGGCCTCGATGCCGGGGAACGGGAACGTCGCCGAGCCGGGCTTCGTGGTCGTGACGCCGGGCAGGGGCGTGATGAGGATCATCCCGGTTTCCGTCTGCCACCACGTGTCGACGATCGGGGCTTTGCCGGCGCCGATGTTGTCGTGATACCAGAGCCAGGCCTCGGGATTGATCGGCTCGCCGACGGAGCCCAGGACTCGCAGCGACGAGAGGTCGTGCTTCGCCGGGAACGATTCGCCCTGCTTCATGAAGGCCCGGATAGCGGTCGGGGCGCAGTAGAGGATCGACACCTTGTAATCCTCGACGATCTGCCACCAGCGATCCCAGGCCGGCGTGTCCGGCGTGCCCTCGTACATGATCCCGGTCGTCGCGTTGGCGAGCGGCCCGTACACGATGTAGCTGTGCCCCGTCACCCAGCCGATGTCCGCCGCGCACCAGTACACGTCGTCAGGCTTGACGTCGAAGATCATCTCGTGGGTGAACGACGTTCCCACGAGGTACCCGGCGCTCGTGTGGAGAATTCCCTTCGGCTTGGCCGTCGTGCCCGACGTGTAGAGCAAATAGAGCATGTGCTCCGAGTCGACCGGGACGGGCGGGCAATCGGCCGCCTGGCGCTCGACGATCTCGTCCCACCATACGTCGCGGCCTTCGGTCATCGTCACGTGCTCGGCCTTGTCGCCGATGCGGCGGGCGACGAGGACGTGCTTGACCGTGGGAGTTTCCTTGAGGGCCTCGTCGACGGCCGGCTTGAGTTCCGCCGGCTTGCCCCGCCGCCAGCCGCCGTCGGCGGTAATGACGAGCTTCGCCTGCGAGTCGTTGATCCGGCCCGATAGCGCCTCCGCGGAAAACCCGCCGAAGACGACCGTATGCGGCGCCCCGAGCCGGGCGCAGGCAAGCATCGCGATCGGGAGCTCCGGGATCATCGGCATATAGATCGCGACGCGGTCGCCCTTCTCGATCCCGAGCTCCTTCAGGGCGTTGGCGGTCTTCTGGACCTCGCGGTGGAGGTCGGCATACGTGATCGTCCGCGTGTCGCCCGGCTCGCCGATCCAGTGGTAGGCGACCTTGCCGCCGAGGCCGCTCTCGACGTGCCGGTCGACGCAGTTGTAGCTGATATTCAGCTCGCCGCCACCGAACCACTTCGCGAATGGCAGATCCCATTCGAGCGTCGTGTCGAACGGTTTCGTCCAGCTGACCCGCTCCCGGGCGATCCGGGCCCAGAAGGCCACCGGGTCGAGTTCCGCCTCTTCATAGAGCGCGGCCGACGCGTTGGCCTGGGCGGCGAATGCGGGGTCAGGCGGGAAGGAACGCCCCTCTCCGTAGAGGGCTTCGATCTCGGGACGCTGCTCGACGCTCACGTGGGCTCACTCCTCGTCGTGCCTGGCCCGGCCATTCTACGCGGAGCGCGACGAGGCGCCGGGCTCTCTACTCCTCGTCGGCCAGATCGTCTTCCGTCGGACCGTCCGGGGAGGGGACCGCCGTGCCGCCCTCCGCGTCGTCCCGCCGCCGCGCAGCTGACCTCAGGACGCGGCGGCGACTCCCACCGGCAGGCCGGCGACCGGGGTGCCGACGGTCGAGCCGTTCGATGGCCCCGGGCCTCCGAGTCGGATTGAGATGGCCGCAGCGGCCTCGCGGGCCTGCACCGCCAGCTCCGGAACTCGACGCGGCGTGAGGCGAAACGCCGGGCCCCAGATGTCGACTGCAGCAACGACGTGGCCGCGAGCATCGTGGACGGGCGCCGAGACCGCGTTCAGGCCGATCTCGTATTCGCCGAGGGCGGTTGCGTAGCCGCGGCGCCGGATCCGGGCTAGCTCCTCGAGCAGCGGCTCGAGCTCTGTGATCGTTCGTTCCGTGTAGCTCACGAGCCCGCGCCGGACGATCCGCAGGACCTCCCGCTCGGCGAGCGCCGCCATGAGCACCTTGCCCGACGCGACGCAGTGGAGTGGCGTCGAGCGGCCTGTCCAGTCGCCGACGGCGATGAGATTCGGGCCGTCCGCTTGGGCGACCGTGAGGAGAGCGTCGGCATCGAGGATTCCGAGCCCGGTGGTCTCATGGGTCAGCCGGGCGAGGCGTTCCAGCTCGGGCATCGAGATGCCCCGCAGGTCGAGCGTCCGCTCCGCCCGCTCGGCGAGCCGGATGACGACGAGGCCGAGCCGGTACTTGCCGCTCTCCTCGTCCTGCTCGACGAGGCCGCGCTTCTGGAGCGTGGCAAGCAGCCGTGACGCGGTCGACTTGTGGAGGCCCAGCCGGCGGGCGAGCTCCGTGACGCCAGCCTCGCCCTGACAGTCCCCTAGTGCGAGTAGGAGCGCGGCGGCGCGATCGACCGATCGGACTGCGTTGCCGTCAAGAACCATCGACGTGCCCCTTCCCGAACATGTCCTAGCCGGCGGTCGGGTGCGACTGGGCACCCTTGCCTTCGACAGGCGCTGTCTTCCCGCGGGAGCGCTCCTCGAGTGCCGCGTCAAGCGAGTCGCTGAAGATCGAGATGATCCGGTCGTCGTAGTTGCCGTCTGCGTGGGCCTCACACAGGAACCACGGCTCGCGCGAGTCCGGCTCCGGCATCGCCCCGCGAACCAGCATGTTCACGGCGATCGCGTCGTACAGGTCGTGATCGGACGTCGCCCAGTCGCGGTACTCGGTCGGCGCCTTCTCGGCGAAGTAGATCCCGAACATCGATGGGTGGCCGGTGAACGTGTGCGGCAGGCTCTTCTCGTTGAGGACCTCCGCCAGGCCGCCCTGGATCCGCCGGCCGAGAGCGTGGATCTTCTCGAGCGCGTCGGTCTCCTTGATGATCGTCAGCGTCTTGACCGCCGCCGCGGCGGCCACGCGATTGCCGGCGTACGTCCCGCCATGGCTGACGTGGTCCGGCAGGACGCTCATGACCTCTTCGGTGCCACCGAATGCCGCCGCCGGGTAGCCGTTGCCCATCGCCTTGGCGTACGTCGCGAGATCCGGCGTGACACCGAAGAACTCGGCCGCGCCGCCGCGGGCGAACCGGAAGCCGGTCTTGACCTCGTCGAAGATGAGGACCGACCCGAATTCCTTGGTCAACGCTCGGATGGCCTCGTGGAAGCCTGGCTGGGGCATGATGGCCTGGGCGTTGCCGAGAACCGGTTCGATGATGACGCCGGCGATGTCGTCGCCCTCGCGCTCGAAGATCCGGCGCAGGACGTCCATTGCGTTGTAGCGGGCCGGAATGATCGTCTTGCCGACGGCCTCCGGGATGCCCCGGCCCCACGCCAGGCCGACCGGATTCTCCTGGTCGCCCAGCTCCGACATGTCGTTCGGGGTAACGCTGATCAAGGCGTAGTCGTGGACGCCGTGGTACTGACCCTCGAACTTCACGATCTTCGTCCGGCCCGTATACGCCCGGGCGACGCGCATCGCGTGCATCGTCGCCTCGGTCCCCGACACGGTCATCCGCGCCTTCTGGATCCAGCCTGTCAGCTCCTTGATGAGCTCGATCGTCTGGACCTCGTCCTCGCTGGTCAGCGAGAAGCTGACGCCCTTGCGCATTCGTTCGTTGACGTAGTCGTCGACCCGGTCGTCGCCATGACCGAGGATGACCGGCCCGTAGCCCATGCGAAGGTCGATGTACTCGTTGCCGTCGATGTCCCAGACCGTGCCGCCCTTGCCGCGATCGACGTAGACCGTGTCCTCGCCCCAGGCGCGGAAGTTGGAGTTCGTCCCTCCCGGCAGGCTCGCCATGGCCCGGCGATACAGGGCCGCTTGGCGCTCGCGGCGGAGGGCCTTCGGGGTGGCGGTGGCGGCCACGGGTTCGGTCGTCATGGTCACTCCGTTGCTTCGGGAGGGCGGTGCGGTAGGCGGGACAGCCGTTGCGGTGTACGGAACGCGGGGGCGCAATCTTGGCATAAGCCGATCGGCAGCGTCAACGCGGATATCGTACCGACCGGTACTAGGACGTGCGAAATCCGCACGTCGCTCCGCAGGGGTTCCGCGCGATGCGTGGACATCGCGGGCAGTAGCATGCGGCGGTGGAACACTCCCCTACCAACCCGTCAGAGGCGATCAGCTACTGGCTTGCCGCGAGCCCGGCCGGGCCTGCGCATCCGTCGCTGGCCGGCGACGGGCGCGCGGATGTCGTCGTCGTTGGCGGCGGGTTCACGGGCCTGTGGACTGCGATCGCCCTGACCGATTCGGACCCGCACATCCGGGTGGTCGTCCTCGAGGCGGAGACCGTCGGGTTCGGGGCCAGCGGGCGGAACGGCGGCTTCTGTTCGGCCAGCCTCACCCATGGACTCGCTAATGGCATTCGCCACTACCCGGATGAGCTCGCGACTCTCGAGCGGGAGGGCGTAGCCAACCTCCGCGCCCTCATCGACTTCACCCGCGCCAACGGGATCGCCTGCGACCTGGAGGAAACCGGCATCCTGGACGTCGCCGATCAGCCGCACCAGGTGGAGGAGTTCCGGGCGTGGGTTGACGAGGCGGCGGCCTGGGGCGAAGAGCTCGAATTCATGGACCGTGAGCGCGTCCAGGCTGAGGTCCACTCGCCGCTGTGGCTGGCGGGGCTCCAAGGAGAGCCGAGCCGGAGCGTGCTGCTCGACCCGGCAAAGCTCGTCCGGGGTCTAGCCCGAGTCTGCGAGGAGCGGGGCGTGGCCATCCACGAATTGACGCGCGTGACCGCGGTGGAGCGACGGGCCGGAGGCGTGCGGGTTCGGACCGCCGGCGGCGCCATCGTGACCGCCGATCACGTCGTCGTGGCTACCTCGGCCTACTCCGGCTGGCTTGGGCGGCTCTCGAGTCATTTCGTCCCGGTCTACGACTATGTGCTGGTCTCTGATCCGATGACGCCCGACCAGCGGGAATCGATCGGCTGGCGCCGGCGGCAGGGGATGTCCGACTCGAACAACCAGTTCCACTACTTCCGTTTGACCGCAGACGATCGAATCCTGTGGGGCGGCTACGACGCGATCTACCATTTCGGCAACGGCGTGGGCCCGCAGTTCGACCGGCGCCCGGCCACGTTCGAGATGCTCGAAGCGCAGTTCCGGGCCGCGTTCCCGCGGCTGGCCGGCCTCCGGTTCCCGTACCGCTGGGGCGGCGCGATCGACACGACGTCGCGTTTCACGGTGACGTTCGGGCAGGCCCTTGGCGGGCGGCTCAGCTATGCGCTCGGCTACACCGGGCTCGGAGTCGGGGCGAGCCGATGGGCCGGCGGCGTCGTCCGCGACTTCATCCTCCGGCCGGATTCCGACCTCCTTCGCCTGCGATTCGTCCAGAGCCGGCCGATCCCGTTTCCGCCCGAGCCGCTGCGCTACGCGACCGTCCAGGCCGTCCGCTGGGAGCTCGCCCGGGCCGACCGCAACGAAGGCCGGCGCGGGCTGCTCCTCCGGACGCTCGACGCGCTTGGAATTGGCTTCGACAGCTAGGAGCCGGTCGCAACAGGGACGGTTCACGCGGAGGCGCGGTCGAGCCAACTCGTGAGCGATGAACGACGAACGCTTCCGCCCTCGACCCGCCGATACAAGACCGACGATGGACGGCCTGGCGGCCTCGTCCGCCTGCCGCTCGAGGGCGGGCTGCACGACGGCCGCGAGCTCTTCATCGACGAGCCTGATGTGCCCTCCGAGATCTTCACCACGTCCGCGAGCGAGCCCTTCGAGTGGTGGCCGCGCGACCTCCGCGAGACGATGGCGCGACAGCGCTCGGCAGCGATCCGGAGCGCGCCGCCGATCCGCTACGTCCTCAACGTGGACGACGACACGCGCGAGCCCCGCTTCGTCGCCGAGCCGGAGCACTGACGTCTAACCGAGGCGCCCGGTACACGCCGAGCTTCTGCCAGTTGCCCCAGATCGCGAACGAGATCCCGGCCGACGCCTGGATGTTCACGTACAGCGTCTTGCCGTTGCGGCTGAACGTGCTGCCGGCGAACTCCTCGCCGAACGCGCGGCGCGACCGGCCGTCGTTCTGTCAGCCGGTTGAGGGCGATGTCGAACAGCTGACCCTTGCGGCTCAGGCCGCGGATGAAGTTGTCGCCGACGCTGTCCTCGCACAGGATCACCGTGCCGCGCGAGCTCGTCGTCACGTTGTCCGGGAAGTCCAGGACGCTGTTCGATCGGCGACTGGAAGACGCACGTCAGCGTCTGGTCAGCCGGCCGGTACGCCCACACCTGGCCGGTGCCGTTGCCGTAGCCGGCGAGCAGCTCCGGGCCGGTCTCGGCCGCGCCGCCGCCCTGGGTCGAGGTGAAGTACGCGACGCCGCGGTCGAAGACCTGGCCCTCGAGCCGCGAGAAGCCCGCGGCGCCTAACGCCCGGCCCTGGTTCGCGACATACGTCAACGCCTGGTCGTTGGTCGTCGGCGCAGTCTGGCCCGGCGTGTACGGGAACTGGGGATTCGGGTCGTGCGATGTCGACCCATTCGACCGGGTATGTCGTGTTCGCGACCTGTCCAGCCTCGAGATGGCGTGGTCAACGCCGACGACCTTCAGCATCTGGAGCTTGCCGCCGTTCTCGAGATGGCCGGTCACCATCGGGTTGGACGGCGGGATGTAGCGGTAGAAGCCCGACGGGAACGCGAAGTTGTCCTCGGTCAAGTAGAGGATGCCCTCGTCCGGGTCGAATGACACGGCCTCGTGGGGGAAGCGACCCGCGGCGGTGACCGGCTCGGCGCCGGAGACGCCGTCGACCGGGACCTCGAAGATGTAAGCCGTGCGGCCGGGTCAGGGGGATGTTCGAAACGCTCGTGAAGTCGGGCCCGACGTCCGGGCCGTTGACCGTCTCCTCGCAGGTGATCCAGGCGCCCCACGGCATCTGGCCGCCGGCGCAGTTCATCATCGTGCCGTTCAGGCTCGTCCAGGCCTGCCGTACCTCGCCGGTGATGCTCACGACCGTGGTCGTGCAGCCGCCGCGGGCCTTCGTGTCGTACGCGAGCTCTCGAGGTCGCCGAACGGTGCGCCCGGGTTGTTGATCTCGTGGTTCCGGATCAGGACGTTGTTGCCGGCCGACGCCGACGAACGCGCCCATGCCGTCATGGCGACCCGGAAAGCGAGCACCGTCGTCGAGGATGATCGGCGGGCCGTCCGTGTCATGGAACGACTTGTACTCTGAGACCTTCAGGCAGCCACAGCCGCACCTTGCCGTCGCGCTCGTCGGCCACCGGTCCGAGCGGCCCAAGATTGACCTCACTTGCCGCCGCGACGACCGGCGATGAGACCAGCGAACGGGCCACCGGAGAGGCGGCTGCGCCGGCCGGCGGCGGCCGCACCCTTGAGAAACGTGCGGCGATTGATCTCGGTCATGGCGCGACCTCCTCTATGGTCGACTGAATGGCGGCGTAGTGCGGTTGGTGTAGTCAGATATGGTGCGCCAGCTGTCCGTCTCGGAAAGGCGAGCGCTACGAGGGTCGGTGCCCTGGACGCAACGCCGTCACGCCCATCGCCATCTCTTCAGGCGGGCGTCGCTACCCAGCTGGGGAGTTCCCGCGAGAGCGTCGCGAGCGGCAGCGAGCCGTGGCCGAGGATCGCGTCGTGGAACGCCTTCAAGTCGAACGCCGAGCCGTCCCTCGCCGCGATCTCGGCGCGAAGCCGGATGATCTCGCGGCAGCCGATCATGTACGTCAGCGCCTGGCCCGGCCACGCGATGTAGCGATCGGTCTCGATTACCGCGTCGGTCTCCGATAGCCCGGCCTCCAGCAGGAAGTCGATCGACTGCTGGCGGGTCCAGCGCAGTGCGTGCAGCCCCGTGTCGACAACCAATCGGGCCGCGCGCCAGGCGACGGCATCGAACATCCCGAACCGCTCCGCGTCGTTGCGATAGAGGCCCATCTCGTCGGCGAGCTTCTCGCTGTACAGGCCCCAGCCCTCGACGTAGGCCCCGCCGACCATCCGCGAGCCGAGCCGGCGGAACGTGTTGAGGTTCGGGTTCTCCATCTCAAGTGCGATCTGGAAGTGGTGACCCGGAACCGCCTCGTGATACGTCGTCGAGGCCAGCTTGGAGTATTTGCGGCTCGGCAAGTCGTAGCCATTGGCGTAGTAGATCCCGGAGCGCGAGCCATCGGTCGACGGCGGGAAGTAATAGGCGAACGGCGCGTCCTTCTCCTTGAACTCCTCGACCGGCTTGACGTCGCAGCCGGCCCGCGGCAGGGTCCCGAAATAGCGCGGGGCGTCCGCCATCGCCCGGTCGATGTCCTCGCGGGCACGGGCGATCAGCTCGTCCTTCGACTTCGGGGTGTTTTCGGGATCGGCAGCGAGCGACGCCCTGTAGGCCTTCGTGTCGTCGCCGAAGCCGGCCGCATTCGAGATCTCCCGATGGCCGAGCTCCGTCGCCGCGAGCTCCTCCATACCGATCTGGTGGACGTCGCGCGGATCCAGCTCGAGGGTCGTCTGGGCCCGGATCTGGGTCTTGTAAAGGGCGTCCCCGCTCGGGGCAGACCAAAGACCCGGCTCGACCCGAGTCGCGGCGAGATAGTCGCCCCGAAGCGCCTCAAGGAAGGCGGCATCGGCCGGATAGACCTCGTCGCGGACGACCTCTCGGACGCGTTCGCGATCAGCATCGTTCGCGACCTGGGCCATCGACGGGACGATCGCCTCCTCGATCGGGATCGCCAGCAAGCGCTCCAGCTGCTGGAGCGTCCGCTCCGCGACGATCCGGGGAGCGGTGAGCCCGGTCTCGAGCCCTTCGCGGAGGATGTCGATGTTGGCGGCCATGTAGGCGGGATAGGCGCGCAACCGGGCGATGAATTTCTCGAGGCGCTCGGGCGTGTCGGCGCGCTGGAACTGACAGAGCTGGGGCAGCAGGGTCTGCGGCCCGCCGATCTGGTCGACGACGCGCAGCCGATGGGTGCCCTGCTCGTCCTCCTCGATGCCCAACTCGCCGACGACGATGAGCATGTCCCGGGTGATCCGGTCCTCGATCGAGAGGTCGTCCGGCGAGATCGCCTCAGCTTCAGCCTTGGTCCTCTCCATGAGGGCGCGAGCTCGCGCCCGGCCGGCCGGGCTCGGGTCCTCGAGCCGATCGTCGTAGCGCTCGTCGCCATACACGGTCGCCGTCGTCGGGTTGAGCTCGAGGATGCCCTCCCAGAATTGGTCGGACAACTCGTCGACGGGCGAGTTCGAATTCGGCTGATCGGGCGGGGTCACATGGTCCTCCGGGATTGGGCGTCTGATTCGGGTGTGTTGGCGGACAGGGTACCGTGCAGCGCGCGACAAGGCGTCGCGGTCGACCGGGGCGGAATCAGCCCTCGAACAGCGGCATCTGCTCCCCGGATCGCTCGACGACGGGATCGAGGCCGAGGTAGGGCTCCAGGTCGGCAAGATCGAGGGGTTCGCGGCCCAGGAAGGCCTGCAGGTGGTTCCACTTGATCACGTGCCAGTTGTCGCGTTCGACCGCCTCACGCAGGAGGGGCGAGCGCTCGAGCTTGTGGCGGATGAGCTCCGTCCGCTCCGGCGCGACGACGAAAAAGCGAACCAGCGAATCGTCGGCGGGGATCCGGGCGTGCCGGCGGAGGAGCGGCTCGCCGAGCATCGCCGTCCATTCCACCTCGAATAGCAGCGCGGCTCGGCCCCGGACATACCAGATGCAGTCGACCTCGGCGACGTCGTCGACCGCTCGGCTGATCTGGACGAGATACGCCCGGTGCTCGCGCTCGTCGAGCCAGTCACCCAGCCGTCGCGTGCCAAGCTTCCGAGCCTGCTCGCGGCGGCCGATCCAGACATTCATCCCGAGCCGATGGCCGCCATCCGCGAGCTGGGCGATCGTCTCGGCGTGTTGCTGGGTCCGGCGGAGCAGATCATCGCCGGTTACCAGGCGGTCCGGCGTGCTGGCCATGCTCCGATAGCTCTGGAGGCACGCCCTGACGAGGGCCTCGTCCGGCAGGTCGTGGCCGGAGAACAGCGCGGCGATGCGCTCGAAGAATGACGCCTCGGACAGCGTTCCCGCGGTCGATAGCAGGCTGTAGACGGCCCATTCGACTCGATCGGCAAGTGGCGCAGCCGCGGCGGCCCGATCGGCCGGATCGGCCAGCCACCAGCGGCCCGGCTCGATCTCGGTCAACCGGCGGTGACCGGGCCGGCTGAGCTCGTCCCGGATGAGCGTCATCAGCCTATCGACCTGGTCGGTCGTCGCGTCCGCGGGGCGGGCGGGGCGTCGGATGCGGGCCGGCGTCGGCCCGCCCGGATTGCGCAACGCGGGGCCTTCCGGCTCGTCGTCGGGGATCGGTCGGTCGGCGGTAGCTGGCTCCTCCGCCGATCGCGTCACCGAGTCCGCGCTGAGGTCCGCGGCGGGCTGGGCGTCTTCCCCGTCGACGGCCATGAGACGGCGCAGCTGTCCGGCTCGGTCGAGCCCAACGAGGATCTCGCCCAGCAGTCGCTCGTGTCGGGCCGGCTCGCCGCGGGCCTTGATCGTCTCGACGGCGATCTCGGTCACCGTCCGGGCGACCTCGGCGGCTGAGAACGGCCGTCGGTCGAAGCGTTCTGGAGCGACGAACAGCCCGGGACCCGGCGCGACCTCCGTGTCGCCCACGCCGCCCGGCAGGGCATCGAGCATGACGTTGGCCCGTGTTCGGGGCCCGGCAGGCATCGTCGCCCCCGGTGGGACTAGCTCAATGAGCCCGGCGAGCTCGTCGTCGCCGTCCTCGATCCGGGCGCGGAGGAGGCGGAAGCCCGCCCCGACACCGCCGAGCGCCGCGGCCACGAGCGCCTCCGGTCCGCCGCCATCGACGAGGAACACGACGCGGGCGTCGCGAGCGAGCGAGGGTTCGACCGCCGCGAGCGATCGATCCAGGGCGGCCGCCTGCCAGCCCCACGGAGCCCGGATGGCACTGCCCGACAGCGCGGCGAGCGGGAGGACAGCCGCCGACTCGCGACCGAGAGCCCAGGCAGTGCCCCAGTACGCGAGCGACAGGCGCTCCTGGTTCGGCCGGACTGGCGGCTGGCCGAGGACGAGCCGGACACGCCGCCCTCCTCCCGATCCACCGGCCTCGCCCGGGTCCCAACCGAGCGAGCGGGCCGCCGAGGGCCCGGCTACGCCGAGCACGGCGGTCGCAGAGCCGTCCACGAGGCTCCGGAGATCGCTGCCAAGGCGCGCCTGGACGGACCCCAGCGAGTGGCCCTCCAGCCGCTGGATGAAGCCGCGGACGAGCCGGATGCCGTCTTCGAAGGCGAGCCACGGGTTGCGTTCCCGCCACTGGCCGCTGCCGGGTGGGCGAACTCGACCGCCCTGGATCCGGAGCGATCCGACCCGCCCCGGATAGCCGTTCAGGCGACTGGCCGGCAGCAGAGCGTGCAGGAGCGCCAACCGCAGTGCAGCCTCGACCGGAGCCGCCCGCAGATCGCCCTCGACCCGCTCGAGGATCGCCTCGAGGCCGACGAGCTGGCGCGGCGTATGGAGGTCGAGCAAGCCATCGACGATCGCGGTTCCGCCCTCGACGACAGGGAAGCGATCACGCAGGCGGCTGCGGGCGATGTCCGCGTCCTCCGGGATCGACCGGGCCCGTTCGAGGTCGTCCTCGTCGAGGGGCGCGGTCCGCTGGTCGGCGCCGCCGCGCTGACCGCGGCAAATCGGGCAGCGGTAATGCTTTCGGGCGGGTCCGGCATCGGCGGCCTCGCCCTCGTCACCATTCGGCGTGCCCGCCCAGATGAACTCGTCGGCTGTGAGCATCCGCTCGCAGGTCGGGCAGCGCGTCGCGAACAGCTCGCCGACGGCCACCTTGAGGCTCGATTGGCGACGCGGCGAGGCGGACATGGCCTGGAAGGCCGCGTCGAGATGGCGGAGATCAGGGGGCCGAAGGACGAGCTCGGCGAGGAGCCGGGTCAGCGGGCTCGATTCGAGACTGACAGTCGGTCGCTGGCGGGCGATCGCCGCATGGGCGACCCAGCCGCCGCGCCCGTGGAGGTCGAGGACGATGTCACCCGGCGAGGTATGAGCCTCGATCCGGGCGATGACCAGCGCCGGCGGTGGGGCCGGAGCGAGCCGATCGAAGAACGGGAGCGAAAACCCGGGTTCGGCTCGGACGAGGGACGCGCGACCCGCCATCAGGACAGCGTACTCGGCCGGCGTGGGCCTCGGGGCCTACGCCTCGTCGAGGTCGTCGGCCTCTTCTTCGAAGGCCTCGTCCGTCGTGGCCTCCGGCGGCAGGACGCGGTCGAGATCCTCGATCTCCTCGTCCTCCTCGTCGTCCTCGAGATCCTCCTCCAGGTCCATCTCCTCGCGGACGAGGGTGCCCTTCGTGTATGGCCGGAGGTCGGTCGACTTGGCGGCCGTCGGGAACGAGACCTTGCCGTAGTTGCGTGGGTCCTGGTAGATCTCGCGGATGATGATCCGGACGTCCTTGTCGCCGAGCGACGTGACCCCGGCGGCGTACTTGTTGCCGTCGGCGATCAGCTTGAGCAGGCGAGCGGCGACGCGTGGCTCGACGACGCCGATCCGCATCCCGTTGCTCGTCGCGATCAGCCGGCTACCCTCTGGTGCGAGATCCACGGCGTCGCCCGGGTTCACCTGGGCGAGCTTGCGCGGATTCGGCAGGTCGGTCAGGAAGGCGAAGCCCGTCTTGCCGGTCTCCTCGACGAAGATCGAGACCGGGGCCTTGCTACCCGCCTGAGCCGGGACGGTCTTGTCGCCGGCGTCGACGAGGAGGACGCGGAGGCGATCGATATTCCTCTCGGCGATCCGGTTCGTCGGGTCGAGGGCGAGGGCCGTCTGGTAGTGCTCGCGAGCGGCCCCCAGCTCACCCTGCTCCCAGAGGGCCTTCGCCAGGCGGTTCTCTGCCTCGGCGTCAGGACCGAGCTCGAGCAGCCGCTGGTTCGTCTCCGTCGCCTCGGTCCACTGGGCCGCCGTAGCCTGGGCGATCGCCTGGTCCGCCAGCTGGCGCTTCAGGCGCGTCTGGTTGACGGCGCTCGATGGCTGGGAGTCGACTTCGGGGAAGGTCACGAGGAGGTCGTCCTTTCGGGATCGCGCGAACGTGCCCAGCGGATCGCTTCGACGCGAAGAAGCGTACCGAGGGAGTACAGCTTTCTAGCATCGCCGGCCCGGTTCGTCAAACACGGCACCCCGATCCCTCGGCGCCGCGCGCTGCCCGCGATCCCTGCCAAATGTCTCGGTCAGCGACCTTGGGCGGGAAGCGGACTGTGGATGTTGGCTCAGATCCATCCTTGGCAGCTGCCGAAGGCTAACTGAGTCCCGCAAGGAGCCGATGGCGAGCGAGATCCGGGTGATCTCTGCGCCTAAGGTTTCGTGGACGGACTTCTGGCGGCCTATTCCCGGTGCCTGCGGACTACATCGTCTCGGTGGAACTTGATGACTGCGGTCGCTGCGGACGGACGGTCGACGGCGATGCGGCCGCCGTTGGACTCGCGGCCGCCGATGGGCACTCTGACGACGTGCGGCCCACGTGGATACCGTTCGTCGAGGACCTGCGCACCTCCGGCTTCCGCCTGGTGCACCCCGCATGCTTCGCCGCTGACAGCGGGATCGACGCCCTAGTCGACGTGATTCACGAGCACGACCGGAAGGTCCGAAAGGAGACTTGGGACCTGATCAACGAGGTCGAGACGCTGCGCGGATGAGCGTCGCGTCGCTGGATCCGCGACGCCCGATCAGGCGCGGATCAGCACGTTCCAGCCGGCGACGATGATCCCGAGAATTACGAGCAGCGCAGTCTGCCAGATCCAGCGCGGGTCGCGGCGGAGGGACGGCGATGCGCCGTGGAAGGCATCCCAGAGGTAGAAGGCGAGTGTCAGGAGGGCCGGGCCGATGAGCCGCGGGATCTCCATCGCCCGGAGCGCGGCCGCGCCGATGGCGATTGCGATCGCGTAGGTCGCAGCAGACCACAGGACGTCGCGGAGCATCGTCATCCGGAGCGCCGCGGCGCGGTAGCCGAGCAGACCCGCGACGACGGCGTCGGCGCCCGCCAGAAGCAGGAGGTCCCTGCCGGAAAGCGGCGGCACGGGCTCGCCAGGTCCGCCCGCCAGCCCACCGGGGACGAGTGCCGCGGCACCGACGAAGGCGATGAACGCGACCAGCAGCGTCGATGACAGGACCGCCGAACGGTCCTCCGGCGTCAGCGCCCGATCCGAGACGAGGATCCGTTCCTCGAGGACCAGCGTGCGGTCGACGAGGAAGGCCGTCGCCGCGAGCGCCGGCAGCATCAGAACCCCGACCGGGACGAGCGAGATGGCGCCCATGCATCCGATCGCCGCGACCGCCGGGAGAATGAGCGACTCGATCGGGACGCCGTGCTCCGCCTCGGGCGCGTCGAGCTGGCCGAGCACCTGGAGCGAGCCGAGCAGAGTAGCTAAGAGCAACAGGACGGCAACGAGCCAGTTGAGCGGGCCGTCGAGCAGGCGTGCCAGCCCGACGATGACGACGACGAGCAGGGCGAGGTCGCGGCGAGTCGCGGGAACCTCGAGCGCCACGGAGCGTTGCACGGACTGGATGGTAGCGGTCAGGCCGTCGACCGGGCTGGCGCCCCGGCCACCCACGCCAGGAGTTCGGCGCGGGACCTCGTATTGAGGACGGATCGCGGCTCGACCCACGCCCGCCGAGCCTGGGTGACGCCCCAGCGAATGTAATCGAGCTCGCTGGTGCTATGCGCGTCGGAGTCGATCGTGAGGACGCAGCCGGCCTCGACCGCCCGACGGGCACGCTCCACCGATAGGTCGAGCCGGTGCGGCGAGCCATTCATCTCGAGGGCGGTTCCCGTCGCGGCCGCCGCCGCGTAGATGGATTCCCAGTCGAGGTCGAGATCGTCCCGGGTCTGGATCATTCGACCGGAGGGGTGGGCGATGATGTCGACGTGCGGGCTGCGGATCGCGTTGAGCGTCCGGCGGGTCAACTCCGCGCGAGGCTGGCGGCGGGACACATGGACCGAGGCAACGACCAGGTCGAAGCGCGATAAGAGATCTTCGTCGTAGTCGAGGACGCCGTCCGCCCGGACTTCGAGCTCGCAGCCGTGGAGGAGGCGGAAGCCCTCCGGCGGTGTCTCCGGCGGCGCCATCCCGTCGCGCTCCTCCTGCTCGAAGCGGGCATTCAGCTCGGCGATGATCGTCCGTTGCTGCTCGACGCGGTCCGGAGCGAGGCCACGAGCGATCGCGAGCGAGAACGAGTGGTCGGTCAGGACCTCGTAGGCGTAGCCGCGCCGGCGGCAGGCCTCGGCCATCGTCTCGATGGCGTGGGCGCCATCGCTCCATTCCGAGTGGGTGTGGCAGTCGCCGCGCAGGTCGGCCTGGGTGATGAGGGTCGGCAGGGTGCCCGTCAAGGCCGCCTCGATCTCGCCCTCGTTCTCACGAAGTTCGGGCTCGATGAACGGCAAGTCGAGGAAGGCATACGTCTCTTCCTCGGTCGCGAAGGTCCGTCGCTCGGCGGCATCGCCCGTCAGCGGCTCGCCGTCCTCGCCGATCCGGATGAAGCCGTACTCGGACAGGCTCCAGCCGCGGTCCCGGGCGCGGGCGCGGAGCCGGACGTTGTGCTCCTTCGAGCCGGTGAAGTGGACGAGGTACGGCCCGGCCTCGCCCGGCGCCATCGCCATGAGGTCAACCTGCGGGCCGCGCAGGAGTCGGACGGCGCTCTTGTGGTCGCCCTTGCCGATCACAGCGTCGACGGCGCCGAGTCCGAGGAAGCGGTCCATCACGGCCTTCGGCTCGGACGTCTCGACGAGCAGGTCGAGGTCGCCGATCGTCTCCTTCTTCCGCCGGAATGAGCCGGCGGGCTCGACGCGGGTCACGCCGGGGGCGGCGAGGATCGCTCCGGCGATCCCGTCGATCGCGTCCTCCGCCCGATTGAGGAGCAGGCGTTTGGGGCGCGACTCGAGGGCCGTGATCCCGGCGAGGATGAGGCTCTCGGTCTTCGCCGACAGGCCCTTGAGCGACTTGAGGGTCCCGGCCTCGGCCGCCTGGCGAAGATCCTCCAGCGTCTCGATGCCGAGCTCCTCGTAGATCTGCTTGACGGTCTTCGGCCCGAGGCCCGGGATCTGGAGCATGCCGACGAGGCTCGGCGGGATCTCCGCGCGCAGCGTGTCGTAGAACCGCATCCGGCCGGTTGTGACCAGCTCGGCGATCTTGTCGCTGATCGCCTGGCCGACCCCAGGCACCTTTGGCGGCGTCCCCGAGCGGTAGGCCGCGACGAGGTCGACCGGACTGCGCCCGATCGCGTCGGCGGCCCGGTGGTAGGCAACGGTCTTGAAGACGAGTTCGCCCTTGACCTCGAGCATGTCGCCGATCTCGTGGAAGATCCGGGCCAGGCTGCCGTTGGTCAGCTCGCCATCGGCGGATGCATCGTCGTCGGCAGCGATGTTTGCGTCGTCGACGTCGGTGTCCCTGTCGTGGTCGGGCTCGTCGTCGATCGTCGATTTGTCGTCAGGTTCGCGTTCCTTCGTCACTCGGCCGATGCTACCCGACCAAGGCCCGATTCCCTCCATGCGCCACCCACGCAGGCGTCAGGCGACGGTGCGGGCTTCGTGGGCGCTACGCCGCGACGACCCGGTCGCGACCTCGGCGCTTCGCGTCGTACAGGGCGCGATCAGCCTGTTCGATGACCTCGGCGATCGGCTGTTGGGGAAGAGTCGCCACCGCGACGCCGACCGAGACACTCGCCGACTGGACGCCGTACCTCGACAGGTCGAGCGACGAAACGGCCATCCGAATGCGCTCGCCGACCTCGACGGCCTCGTCGATGTGCGGGTTGCGGAGCAGGACGGCGAACTCTTCGCCGCCGAACCGGGCCGGGACGTCGTCCTCACGGACGGCGCCGGCGATCGCCCCGGCGACCGCCCGCAGCACCTCGTCGCCGACGGCATGCCCATGGGCGTCGTTCAGCAGCTTGAATCGGTCGATATCGACCATCAGGATTCCGATCGCGTCCTGCGACCGACGGCGGCGCGCGAGCAACGCGCAGAACTCGTCGAAGTAGCGCCGGTTCGGGAGCCCGGTGAGGGCATCCGTCGAGGCGCGTGCCTCGGCCTCTCGATGCGAGTACGCCCGCGAGAGGGCCGCGGAGGCCTCGATGGCGGCACCGGTGAGGATCCGCTGGGCCGATTCGGGCCATGCCTCTGCCGTCCGACGCGAGGCCACGATCGCGCCGATGACGCCGGCATCGGTGGTCAGCGGTGCCGACAGGGTGTGCTTGAGGCCGTAGATCCGCCGCGCGCGGGCGGCGATCCGCCGGGCGACGAGAACTGCCGGGTCGATGACCCGGGCACGGTCCAGTTCGGGCGGGTCCTCGAGGTCGGAGATCGGGAAGAGCGTCGTGGAGCTCGGACCGCCGGTCCGGGTGTTGACGAGCGTCGCCTCGAGGACGCGAGCGTCGGGCCGGCGGCGAGCGACGACGATGTGGTCGGCCCCGGTCCCCGACCCGATCTCTTCCACGATCGCATCCACGATCGCGTCCGGTGAGATCGAGCGTGACAGCCCCTGGAGGATCCGGGCGAAGCTCTCCGCTTCACCGCGTCGGCTGGTCTCGAGCGCCCCGACGGCCATCCGATGCCGGACCGCGACGAAGGCGACCACGAGGACGACCCCGACCATCAGCCAGTCGAGCGGCCGAGCGCCGTCGACCGTCACGCGCAGCAGCGCGGCCAGGGCGAGGATGAACAGCGATCCCGAGAGGACCAGCCACGACCGGCGGATCCTGCGATCCTCCGCGTCCCCGGCCGATTTGCGCGTGGTGGGTCCTGACACGTTCGGGACTCAGCATGACGGTCCGGTGGCCTTCGCGTCCAGACCAATCCGTAGTACTAGCAGTGGAACCGACTGGTACTTCCGTACTACCGGCTGCGGCCGGGCCTCAGGCGGACATTGCCTCGCTGGGCGGCGCGTCCGGCCTCGGTCCGATCCTGCGCCGTTTGCGTGCCGTGGCGGGCGACACGGCCAGGGCCTCGCGCCGCTTCTCCGCGTACAGTGCTGCGTCTGCCACGGCGATGAGCTCGGTCGCGGTTCGGCCATCGGCCGGGAACGTTGCGGCGCCGACGGCCAGCGAGATCGCCACCGGCCGGCGCGTGCCACCTTCGAAGGCGGAACTCGCGAACGCCTCGCGGATCCGCTCGGCCGCTCGCGCCGCGGCGACGGCCGTGGTGTCGGGCATGAGGATCGCGAATTCGTCTCCGCCGTAGCGAGCGGCGAAATCCGACTCCCGCAACGTCGACCGGATCAGCTCGGCCGTCCAGGCCAGCACCTGGTCACCGAACAGGTGGCCGAAGGTGTCGTTGACGAGCTTGAAATCGTCGAGGTCGAGCATGAGAACGCTTAGCGGCTGGCGCGACCGCTGGGCGCGGAGGACCTCCTCGCCGAATCGCTCGTGGAAGAAGCGGTGGTTGTAGAAGCCGGTCAGCTGATCGCGGTCGGCAAGGGCCCGCGCCTCCTCGTAGAGCCGGGCGTTCTCGAGCGCCATTGCCGCCTCGTTCGCCATCGTCCGGGCGAGCTCGAGCTGCTCGACGTCGAGGTCGATCAGCCCGAACGACATGAGCTCGACGAGGCCGATCGACTGGCCCTTGGCGACGAGGGGCAGCATGACCAGGGACCGATAACCCTGCGAAAGCAGGAGGGCAGTTTCGGCCGGATCGGCGGCTGGATCTTCGACGTCGACGATGACGGTCGTCTGCTCCTCGAGCACTCGGAACGTCTGGGGGAAGGCGCCGACCTCGAAATATGGTGTCAGGTCCGCCTCCAGCTTCTCCGGGAACCAGCCGAGCGTCGCCAGCCTCTGATTGGCTACGTCCAGGTACGAGATCGCGCACTCGTCGACCGCGAGGGCACTCGCGACATGCCGGGCGATGATGTTCGCAACCTGGCGCGACTCGAGGCTGGCCGACAGCTGGCCGCTCATGTCCAGCAGGCGCCGCAGCTCCCCGGCGAGCCCCTCGCTGCGAGCGAGCAGGCGGGCCGACTCGAGGGCCGTCGCCGCCTGGTCGGCCAGGATGAGCAGCAGGCGCTGGTCGTCCTCGTCGAACTGGTTGAGGCCGAGCTTCGACAGGGTGATCACCCCGACGACGTTGCCGTCGTAGCTCATCGGCACGACGAGCATCGACTCGTCGACGTCGTCGGTCCCCGGGATGTTGGCACCGCGCGGGTCGAGGTTCGCGTCGTTGATGAGGAGCGGGATGCCATGCTGGGCCACCCAGCCCGTGAAACCCTGCCCGAGCTGGCAGCGAAGCAGCGCGAAGTCGACCTTCTCGTAGGCGCCGACCACGCCCGCGAAGGCGATCGGGACCACATCGCCCCGCGGCTCGAGTACGTAGACCCGGGCGTTGTGGTAGTCGATGATCTGGCGGGTCTCCTCGACGATCGCCCGGCCGACGGCTTCGATGCCGCTCGCCCGGCTGAGGCGCGCCGATGCCGCCTGGAGCACGCCCAGGTGGGCGGCCCGCTGCTGGGTCTGCGCAATCAGATCGGCGTTCTCGAGGGCGATCGCGGCGTGCGTCCCGAGAGCCATGACGAAGGCCACGTCGGCCGGCTCCCAGTTGCGTGGCTCGACGGTCACGGCCGACAGCGAGCCGATGACCTTTCCCTCGTGGCTGAGCGGCACGATGATGTCGCCGCGGAACTCGAAAACGCCCGTGTAGCGGTCGTAAACTGGCGCGACCGCTGCGTGGCGCGAGTCGTCGACGACCCACGGCTGACCGCTCCGGGAGATCTCGCCGAACCAGCTCTCACCCTGGCTGAAGACCGGGAGGCGGGCGGCCGTTGCGTCATCCATGCCCGCCCAGGCGACGACCTCGAGGCGGTCCTCGTGGACGAGCCTCAGGACCGTCGCGTCGGCTCCGATCCCGCGGTGCGTTTCGTCGACGATCGCGCGGAGGAGCGCGGCCCGGTCGTGCGTGGTGGCCAACCGCTCGGCGATCTCGAGCACACTGTCGAGGCGGACGGCCAGCGTCGCCTCACGCTGGAGATGGCCGGTGCGGGTCGATACGGCCGCTACGACGATGGTTCGCAGGACCATGGCGGATGCGAGCACGAAGGGTGCATCGAAGCCGTTGCCGGTGCGTGACAGCTCGGCGAAGGGAACGATCGCGATCGTGACCGCGAGGCTGGCCAGCCAGGCTACTGCCGCGAGCGGCCCGGACAGGATGACCGCCGCGATGAACGTCGGCGCTGCGAGGACCTCCGAGGCCACCGGGCCGAAGGCGGCAAGGGCGGCCGCATACAGGCCGATGAGGACGGCGACGACGACCGTCGCCGGCGGTCCGCCGCGCAATGGGATCGGCGGTTCGCCCGTGAGACCGCGAACGAGCTCCCGGAACACGGCCGGAGCCGATCGCGCGCGCAAGCCGGCCTCCAGCGGGGAGGCCGTGGAACGAGATCGGACGTACGCGCTCACGGTGAGACGATCGTCCCATCCGGACGCTCAGCCGACGTTCGGCCCGATGTACCGGTCGTGGCGCTCGAATGTACCGGCCGGGTCGCCTGCGGTTGGCAGGCAACCGGGCCCTTGGATCAGCGGAAGTAGCCGGTGATATCGAGGATCAGGTGGGTCAGCCCACCCGAGGCCTTGTAGACGATCCCGACGCTGCCGGCGCCGCTCATCGGGCCAGTGACGCCGTTCGCCCGGACGTCGCCGAGCGGGAAGTTCAATGTGGACGTATCCGGAGTGTCGTCAGCGACGGGTGTCATTGACACAAACCCGGCACGGGTCTGGCCGACAACGGTCAAGTTGCCGGTGATCGCCGTTGCGTTCGCGGGGACGCCCTGGTACGGCTCAATGACCAGCGTCCTGGCGTTGTTGGCGCTGAACGCGCCGGTCAGTCCCTCCTGCGGAGCCGGGAACCGCGTGTCCATACGCCGACCCGGCGCGACGGCCACGAAGCGTGCGCCGTTGAGGTTGTCGAGGTAGTACCCCGTGACATCGAGGATCAGATGGGTCGTTCTGCCGGGCGGGGCTTTGTACACGGCCGACAGGGTCCCAGTGCCCGAGAGCTTGACCGTCACGCCGTTCGCCCGGACGTCGCCGACGGGGAAATTGATCGTCGACGTGGCGGGATTGGCCGGCGGCGGGTTCGTGGCGAGCGTGACGAAACCTCCGCCGGTCTGGTTGGCGACCGTCAGGTTGCCGGTGATCGCCTTGGCGTTGGCCGGAATGGCGCCCACGCCGGCAACCTGGAATGTCCGGTTCGCGTTGGCCTGGAACGCGTTGGTAAGCCCGACATCGAACCGCGTGTCCAGGACGCGAAGCGGGGTCAGGACGTTATAGGTCTGGCCGGAGTCGTCGTTCAGGAAGTAGCCCGTAACGTCGAGGATGAAGTGGGTCTGCTTGCCAGCCGCGGCCTTGTAGGTGAGGCTGACGCCGCCGGCGTTGCTGAGCGGGCTCGTTACGTTGTTGGCCCGGTTGTCGCCGAGCGGGAAGTTGATCGTTGATGTCGCCGGGTTCGCGTTCGGGAGCGGCGTAAGCGAGGCGTAGCCCGCCTGCTGCTGTCCGACGATCGTCAGATTGCCCGTGATGGCGACGGCATCGTTCGGAATTCCGCCGCGGCCGGCGATGTCGACGCTCTTGGGGACGCTCGCCGTGAACGGCCCTGTTGTCCCGATGTTGAAGCGGGAGTCGAGCAGCCGGACCGGCGCGATGCCGACGAACGTCGAGCCGGCAGTCTGGAGCTCGCTCACGCGGGTTCCCCAGGTGCCATTGGACCTCGTGTACTGATTGCCCTGCCAGACCGCGTTCGTATCGCGCGGATCCTGAGCGACCCCGACGTAGTTGCCCCAGTCGGTGCCGGTGTACGCGACGGCCCCGCCGTTAGCGATCTCGCGAGCCGCGCTCAGCTCATTGACGGCGTCAGAGGGGAGCTGATAGCGGTTGTAGGAGGACATTCCCTCGGACGCCGACGACCGGGTGTAGACGACGTGGAGGATGCCGCTTTGGGACTGGCCGATTCCCGGCTGCCACGTGTCGGTGCCGGTCGTCCCGATGAGCATGTCCTGGACGAGCGACGGCGTCGCCGTGGAAGTGCTGAGCTGCGTGACGCGGGCGCAGTCCCGGCCGGTGCCAATCGGCGCGACGCACGGGAAGGTCGAGGCGAACGTCAGGACGTTGTCCTGCCAGATGGCGTCGGTCGGGCGGCGATCGACGGCGTCGACGATGGTGCCTCCCGGATCCTCTGGATCGGGCGGGTCCACAAAGCTGGCGACGATGTTGAGGTTGGTCAGATCGAGCGGCGGTGAGAGCACGGTGCCGCCGCCGGCGTTGGTGCCTGTGATACGCATATACAGGACGTTCGATTCGGTTGCCGACGCGATTACGTGCTCGCTGACGACGAAGATCGTGTTCGAGAGGCCCTGCGGGGAAACCGCGGGCCGCGGCGCGAACATGTCGAAATTGAAGTCGTAGGTGAAGTCGGGCAGAGCCGGAAAGGCCAGCATGTTCGCCCAGTCGAAGGTCGTCAGGCTGCCGGCGTCGAAGGGGATCCCATCTGCGCAGTTGGACGCTGCGTTCGTCATGACGTGCTCGTTGACGCCGATCGTGAACTTGTCGCCGGACGTACCGATCGTCGGCTCGTGGGGGAGGTACCCCGTGTACAGGACATAGAAGTGGTAGTAGTCGCCCGTCGGGTCGGCGCTCGTGCTGATCGCACCGAACACGAAACCGATTGCATCGTCGCCGTCGCCGGCGCCATCGTCGTCGCAATGCCAGCCCGTCGTCGTGCCAAGCCATCGGTTGTGCTTGGTGTCGTACACCCAGCGCGGGTCGCTGACGCCGTCGATCGTGACGGGCGAGTTCGCGATCTCGAAATCGCCGAGGTCGAAGAACTCGAAGGTCCCGAGGTCGGCTGCGGTCAAGGTCCCTTCGCGGTTCGTGAAGCGGAGCCTGTTATTGACGGTCTGGACGACGTCGTCCGGACCAACCGCGACCCAGGGGTCGGGCGGCTCGAAGCCGGAGGCCGTCTGGTTCAGGCCCTCCCACGGGCCGAACGAGGTCGCCGCGGGCGCGCCGGAGTTGGTGACGAGGTCGGGGACCGCGGCAACGCCTGTCGTGCCCGCGCCACCGTCCGGAGCCGACGCGCTGGGCGAGGACGACGCGCTCTTCCTGTTCGCAGCGTCGACGCTGGGCTTCTGGAGCGGTTTGGCGGGACCGTTGCCACGTCCGGCGTCGAGCGGCTTGGCGCCCTGGCCGCGCACCGTCGGCGTGCGCTCGGAGCGCGCGGCAGGGATCGATGCCCCGGCGGTGGTCGTGGCGCCTCCGGCCGAGATGCCCGCGGGCCAGATGAGTCCGAGGCTGACAACCACGGCGAACATGCCGAGGAGCGATCGCGTGTGGCGGCGTGGCGGTCGAAGCACTGCTTCCTCCATCGATTGGCGTCCGCGACCGCGCGCGTGTGGCCTGGACTCCTGGGAATCGTGGCGAGAGCCGCCTGGGATCGTGACTCCGCGTGGCCAAGGGTACACGAGCCTTCGACCCCGGCGCGATCCGTACGGAAGTCCTTCGGAGGCGCCTTACGCGGGGTGCCGGTGCCCGGCGGCGGCCGCGTGGGTCTCCGGTTCAGGCGAGGACACGGGCGCGGAACCCACCCCGCGTTCGACCGGGTGACCATGAGCGCGCCATGCCGGGAGCCCATCGGCGACCCAGCTGACATCGCTGAAGCCGGCGGCCCGCAGCAGCGATGCGGCCACGCTCGACCGATAGCCGGACGCGCAGATCGTCGCGATCGGCCGGTCCCGTGGCAGGTCCTCGAGCCGGTCCTGGAGGAGGCCCGCCGCGACATGCAGGGCGGCCGGCACGTGCCCTGCGGCGTACTCGGTTACCTGGCGGACGTCGACGACGAGTGGCGCCTCCGGGCCGCCCCGGTCGAGGCGCGACGCGAGCTGATCGACCGTGAGGCGGCCGCCCGACTCGACCGGAGCGCCAGATTCCGTCCAGGTCGCGAAGCCGCCGCGGACGTGGCCGAGCAGATTCTCGTAGCCGACGCGTATCGCCTGGCGGGCCGCGTCGTCCCAGTCTGCCGGCGAGTCGAGCATCAGGACGAGCGGCCGATCAGGCTCCACCACCCAGCCGAGCCACGTTCCGAACGACGACCCTGACGGGATCGACACGGACCCCGGAACGTGGGCCATCGAATGGGCCGCCGGCGATCGGAGGTCGACGAGCACGGCGTCCTTGTCCAGGGCGGAGCGAGCATCCTCGACCGCCATCGGCCGGGGCTCCGGCGGACCGCCGCCGAGCAGCCGCGGGCCAGCCTGGTTCGTTGGGCGCATCCGCGCGAAGTAGCGCGGAAAGGCCGGCTGATCCCGGAGCAGGAGCCGGGCAAAGCCGTCCACGTCGGCGGGCTGGACCATCGGGTTGTGGCGCCGCTCGAAGCCGATCGTCGACCATGGCGTCGAGGCGATGCCGGTCGAGCAGAGGGAGCCTGCGCCGTGCGTCGGGTAGACCCCCACGAAGTCCTCGTGCGGCAGGATCACCTCCCGGATCGAGTGGAACATGGAGGCTGCGTACGGCAGCGCATTGTCCTCGCCGAGGAGGTCGGTCCGGCCAACTGCACCGACGAGCAGGGACCCGCCGGTGAACAGGAGAAGCGGCTCCCCCGCTCGGGACGTGTCGGCGACGGCGTAGGCGACGTGCTCGGGCGTGTGGCCGGGGGTCTCGAGGGCCGTGAAGCGGAGGGCACCCACGTCGAACGACTCGCGGTCGCGGATCGGCCGGTGCTCGTAGGCGAGATCGGCGCCGGCCCCGATGACGTGGGTCGCGCCGGTCAAGGTCGCCAGATCGCGAGCGCCCGAGACGTAATCGTTGTGGAGATGCGTCTCGACAACGTACGTGATGCGCAGGTCCGCTGAGCGGGCGGCCTCGAGGTAGATGTCGACGTCGCGGCGGGGATCGACGACGGCTGCGAGCCCGGCCGACTCGTCGGCGATGAGCGTCGAGAGATGGCCGAGACCGTCGATCACGAACTGACGGAGGAGCATCGGGGCGAGCGTACCACCGGGCGGGCCGGGCATCCTGACGTCCGCGGCCCGCGGTCCGATGGTAGACTCCGGCCGATCCCCGAAGGCCGGGACGAGGGGTCCCACCAAGGCGAACCTCTGGAGGGCAACAGGACGTGGCTCAGCGAATCCTCGTGCTCGGCGGTGACGGCTATCTCGGCTGGCCGACGGCGATGGCGTTCTCAAGGGCGGGCCATCGAGTGGCCGTCGTGGACAACTTCGCCAAGCGCCAGTGGGAGCTCGAACTGGGCGTCCGGCCCCTCTTCCACGTCCCGACCCTGCACGAGCGCGTCCGGGCCTGGCGCGAGGTGACCGAGAACGAGATCGAGCTCCATGTCGGGGACCTGACCGACTACGCGTTCGTCGAATCCGTCATCGACGACTTCCGCCCGGATACCGTCGTGCACTACGGGGAGCAGCCCTCGGCTCCCTACTCGATGATCGACGTCCGGACCGCGACGTACACGCAGTCGAACAACGTCATCGGCAACCTCAATGTCCTGTTCGCCATTCGCGACCGATCGCCCGACACCCACCTGGTCAAGCTTGGGACGATGGGTGAGTACGGGACACCCGACATCGACATCGAGGAGGGCTACCTGACCGTCGATCACAAGGGCCGGTCGCACACGTTCCTCTACCCGAAGACGCCGGGCTCGATGTATCACCTCTCGAAGGTCCACGACTCGCACAACATCCACTTCGCGACACGGATCTGGGGCCTCCGGGCGACCGACCTCAACCAGGGCGTCGTCTACGGTGTCGAGACCGACGAGTCGGCGCTGGATCCACGCCTCGCGACGAGCTTCCATTACGACGAGGTGTTCGGGACTGCCCTCAACCGGTTCTGCGTCCAGGCGGTCATCGGCTTCCCGCTCACGGTCTACGGCAAGGGCGGCCAGACCCGCGGCTACCTCAACATCCGCGACACGATCCAGTGCGTCTCGCTGGCGGCCGCCAACCCCGCCGGACCGGGCGAACTACGCGTCTACAACCAGTTCACCGAGCAGTTCAGCGTCCTCGAGCTGGCGGAGCGGGTCAAGACGGCCGGCAAGCACCTCGGCTGGGACGTCGGGCTCGAGCACACCCCGAATCCCCGCAAGGAGATGGAAGAGCATTACTACAACGCCCAGCACTCGAAGCTCCTCGATCTCGGGCTGCAGCCGCGGCTGCTCAACGAGGAGCTGATCGACACGATGCTCGTCAAGATCGCCGATCAGCGCGACCGGATCGACCCGACCACCTTCGTCCAGAACATCCGCTGGGTCCCGGACAGCCTCGAGAGCGTGCCCGCGGGCGGGGCGCAGCGGCGCTGAACCGGACGGTCCTCATCACCGGCGGGGCCGGGTTCATCGGTTCATCCCTGGCCCGGCTCCTGGTCGAGCGAGAGGATCGCGTCCGAGTCCTCGACAACCTGTCGATCGGCAATCGCGCCTACCTGGCGGGCGTTCCCCACGACCTCATCGAGGGGTCCCTGGCCGACCGATCGGCGGTCGCGAGCGCCGTCGACGGCGTCGATGCCGTCGTCCACCTCGCCGCCCGTGCCGGGATCCCGGATTCCGTCACCGACCCCCTCGGCACGTTCGAGGCGAATGTCTCGCAGACGCTCGGCCTGCTCGACGCCGCCCGGCTCGCGGGCGTCGGCCGCTTCGTGTTCGCCTCGTCGAATGCCGCCGCGGGAGACCACCCGCCGCCGGCGGACGAGACGGATCTGCCCCACCCGGTCTCGCCGTATGGCGCCTCGAAGCTTGCCGGCGAGGCGTACTGCCAGGCATACGCGGCCACGTACGGGCTGGCCGCCTGCGCCCTGCGCTTCTCGAATGCCTACGGCCCGTTCTCGCTCCACAAGAAGAGCGTGGTCGCGGCCTGGATGCGGGCCGCCCTCGCCGGCGAACCGATCACGATCAACGGCGACGGCGAGCAGACACGTGATTTCGTGTACGTCGGCGACCTCGCTGCCGCGGTGGTGGCGGCGCTCGACGCGCCGGCGGGGATCGTCGCCGGGGAGATCTTCCAGGCGGGCACCGGGCGTGAGACCACGGTCAACCAGTTGGCGGAGACGATCGGGCGAGCCGCCGGCCGGGCGCTCGAGGTTCGTCACGGCCCGGATCGCGCGGGCGACATCCGGCGGAACGTAAGCCGGGTCGACAAGGCCGCGGCCGGGCTCGGATACCGGGCCGCCGTCGGCCTCGAGGAGGGTCTCGCCCGGACGGCACGATGGTACGAGTCCGCGCTGGCCGACCGGAACCTGGCAGCGATCGTGCCGCGTGCCGTGTCCGGCTCGGACTAGGCTGCCGCCTGATGTGAAACGCCACGTCGGCTCGTCGCGGCTCCTTCGGGACACGACCGTCACGATCGCGTCGAGGTTCGGCCTGGCGGTTCTGATCTTCGCGACCGACATCCTTCTGGCCAGAGCCCTGGGCCCGGCGGCGAAGGGCCGCTTTGCCCTCGTACTTCTGTATTCACAGATCGCCGCCACCCTCGTCGGCCTCGGAATGGACCAGGCGCTCGCGGTCATGGCCGGCAGGGACAAGGAGGACGGCCGGCGAGCATTCTCCAACGCGCTCATTTGGACCGCGGTGGCCGGCGGCGCCGCGATGCTCGTCTCCCTCTGGTTGTACGGCGTGGCGGACGCGGGACCCGCCACCGGGCCGCTCGCCGACCTCATCCCGAACCTCTCCGACCGCCAGTTCGTCTTCGCCGCGGTCGCAATCCCGGGCGAGCTGCTCTTCGGGTTCGGCCTGTTTGCCATGCTCGGCAGGCGGCGGATCGCGGCGTACAGCTTCCTTCGTCTGGCGCGGCGGGGAACGCTGTTGGCGATGTTGGCGGCTATCGCCCTCGTCGCCCATGTGGATCTAGCGGCGGCGCTGGCAGTGAATATTGCATCGCTCGGACTGACGCTCGTGGCTGTCCTGGTAGTGGCGCATCGGGACGGCCTGGTCGGTGGCCGGCCATCTGCTCCGCTGTTCGCCGAGCAATTCCGATTCGGCCTCCACGCGGCCCCCGGCGTCGTCGCGGAACGGCTGCAGTTTCGCGTCGACTCGTTCTTCGTCAACCTGTTCAGCGGGATCCGGGCAACGGGCGTCTACTCGGTGACGAGTGGCCTGGCAGAGACCCTGTGGTACGTCCCCAATGCCGTCGGGCAGGTGATGTTCAGCCGGGCCGTCGACCCGCTCGCCGATGCCGGCCGAACGGCTGCGATCCTTACGCGTACGACACTAGCGGCCACCATGCTCCTGGCGGTCCCCGCGTTCGCCCTCGGCCCGCGCTTCGTGCGGGTCGTCTACGGACCCCTGTTCGTCGACGCCGGCGTCGCTCTCCGGCTGATCCTGCCAGGTGTCGTCGCGTACAGCGTGGTCGCGATCCTGACGCGGTATCTCACAGGAAGCGGCCGACCTGGCGTCGGCTCATTGATCTTGGGAATCGGGCTGGTGGCGAACATCGTTGCGAACATCGCGCTCGTGCCCCAATTCGGGATCAACGGGGCGGCGGCGGCGTCATCGATCTCGTACTCACTGACCGCGATCCTGACCGTGGCGGTGTTCACGCGGGTTGCCGGGTTGAGCGTGGCCGAGACGCTCCTCATCAAGCGGTCGGACATTGCCGCCGTAGCTGCTTCCGCGCGGGACCTCGTTGCGCGGCTCGCGCGCCGGGTTCGCACCCCGTGAGTGGCATCCGACTCGCCGTCCTCGACGACAACCCGTACGTCGCGTGGCATGACCGGGTCCACCCCGCCTCGTCGACGTTCGACATCTTCCTTGCCGCCCTGCTCGATGTCCCGGGCGGTGCGATCGACGAGATCATCCTCTGCGCGCCCGTCCGGCCGGCCCATGGTCCGCCGACGCGGCCGCCCGTCGACGAGCGGCTTCGAATCGTCGCCACGACACCGTTCGACGGGATCGCCGGATACCTTCGATCCTTGCCAGCAATCCTCCGCCGGAACGCCCCGATCCTGCGGGAAGCCCTGACTGGTGCGGATCTCGTCTGGATCCGGGTTCCATCGTCGAATGCCGCCCTGGCCGCCTGGCTCGCCCGTACCGCCCGCCTGCCGCGCTTCGGCTATGTCACGGGGAGTGCCAGATTGGTTGCGGCCAGCCAGCGTCGAGCCCCGGCGAATCGAACGGCCGCCGTCGCGATCGGCGCCGCGTACGACGGCATTGGCCGGTTGGCGGGCGGCCGACATCGGATCGTTGTCGGTCGTGACATCCTCTCCGGAGGCGGAATCGTCTCGAGCCTCATCGAGGATCGCGAAATCCGGGACCCGGCCGCCCGTCAATGGCCCGTGTCGGCTGAACGCATTGAACTCGTTTGGGCCGGCCGGATCGCCCCCGGAAAGGGCCTCGATCTCGTCATAGCCGCGCTACTTCGCCTTCCCACGGCCAGCCTCTCGGTCCTCGGCGAGGGTCCCGAGATGCCGGCGATGATCTCGTCCGCAAAACGGCTTGGCGTCGGATCGCGCATCACGTGGCATGGTCATGTCGCCGACCGCGGCCGCTACATGGACCTTCTCGCCGAATCGGACCTGTTCGTACTCTCCTCCGGCTCCGAAGGATTTCCCGAAGGTCGTGCTCGACGCGATGGCCGTGGGCCTGCCGGTCGTCGCACGGCCGGTTGGCACGCTCGCCGAGCTCGCCGGTGCGGGCCTGTTCGTGCCGATCCACACGAAGGCCCCGTCCGAGCTGGCCGACGCCGTCCAGCGGCCCTTCGATGGGCGGATCGACCCGCTCGCACTCCGCGCGTCGGGAACGGCCTTCGCCAAGCGCCACACGCGATCTGCGGAAGCGGCTCGGCTGGTCGATCGGCTCCGGGGATGGTTTCCGGACCTGCCCTGGGCACCGCGCTGACACTCGCCTCATTCGGGGTCTACTCTTGGGCCGTGGTCTCCCTGATCTTCTGGGTCGCGACGGGCCTGCTCGTGTGGGTCTACGTCGGCTACCCGGCGACCGCATGGCTCGTCGCCGCCGTCAGGCCGTTCCGGGTTCGGCCCGGTGATTCCCGACCCGCGATCGTCACGATCGGGATCGCCATCCATAACGAGGCCACCCAGCTTGGTGATCGGATCGCGGACGTCCTCGCGCAGGAGGTCCCGTTCGAACTGGACGTGATCATCGCTTCCGACGGTTCGACAGACGAGACAGCACAGGTCGCGATGGCGGCCGCCCGGCAGGACACGAGGATCCGGTTGCTCGACCTGCCGCGCGGTGGCCAGGCGGCGGCTCAGGCCGCCATCTTCGCAGCGAGCCGCGGCGAGATCGTCGTCCTCACTGACGCCGAGACCAGGTTTCGGCCAGGCTCTCTCGCGGCACTCCTCGCCCCGTTCGAGGATCGACGGGTGGGCGCCACGACCGGCCGGATCGTCTGGCTCGACGAGGAACGGACCGAAACCGCCCGAAACGAGGGAGCCTACTGGCGGTATGAACAGTTCGTCCGCGCGGCTGAGAGTCGGGCTGGCTGGCTGACGGCCGTCACGGGCGCAATCCTTGCCATTCGCCGGTCGGCGTACCGCGAGGTTCCGCCGCATGTCTCGATGGATCAGCAGCTCCCGCTCGTAGCTCGCGAGCAAGGGCTAGTCGTGCTGGCCGTTCCGGATGCGACGGCGACGGACCGGACGATGGGCGAACTGCGCGAGCAGTTCCGAAGTCGGGCGCGAATGGCAACGCAGGGCATTCGCGCGAACCTGTCCATGGTCGGGCGCCTGACCCCGTGGCGCCGCCCATCGGCATTCCTCGCGATCTGGTCCCACAAGATCCTCCGCTGGGGGACGCCGATCCTGGCGGCGATCGCGGGAGCAAGCGCACTGGTTCTGGGCCTTGGCGGCCAGCCGGCCTATCTGCTGCCCGTAGGTGCCGGGCTCATCGTCCTCGCCCTCGCCGCTGTCGGCTGGGCCCTTCGCGCCGGAGGTCACCCACCACGCTTGGGGAGCCTGCCGCTGGCGATCGTGATCGTGAACCTCGCCTTCCTGAACGGCTGGCTCAACCTCCTGCTTGGTCGCCGGATCGAGGCGTGGCAACGCGAGACGTTGGAGGTCGTTCCATCCAAGCCGTACCGCGAGCCCGGTGATGAGCGCTCAGCGCAGCCAGGAGCGGACGATCACCCGAAGGAAGCCATAGCCGTAGCGGAGCGTGCCGCCCTTCTTCGACGTTCCGGCCGACCTGACGCGGATCGTGACCGGAACCTCGCGGATCCGGAGGCCGGCCCGCGCCGCGCCGAGCAGCAGCTCAGGGTTATGGAATTGGTCCTCGGTAAAGACGATCTCGGCCAGGCGGTCCGCCCGAATCGCCCGGTAGCCGTTCGCGACGTCGGTGACGTGCGTCCCGCCGAGCACATTGATGATGCGGGTAAAGACGCCGATCCCAACGTTCCGGGCCATTGAGTCGGCGCCTTCCTCGCGCTCGTACGACCCAGATCGCCTCGAGCCCACTACGAAATCGGCCTCGTCGGCAACGATCGGGCCGACGAGGCGCTCCATCTCCGTCGGGACATGCTGGCCATCCGCGTCGAGCGTCACGACAACCTCGACACCGAGCCGCTCCGCGATGAGATAGCCGGTCTGGAGGGCGGATCCCTGACCGCCGTTGACCGGGTGGGTTACAACGTGGGCGCCGTGCTGCATCGCCACGCGACGGGTGCCATCGCGGGAGGCGTCGTCGACAACGAGGATGCGCGTCGCCCGTCCGGCCACCGTCGGCGGCACCTCGGCGAGCACACTCGGCAGCGCCTCCGCTTCGTTGTAGGCCGGGATCACGACGAGAATGCCGCCGGAATGGCCACCAAGCTGCTCCTGCTCCATCTGGGCAGCCGATAGTGCCCGGATCAGCCGCCGCATCCTCTGGGTCTGGCGTTCGGCCTTGGCAAAGACGAGAAAAATCAAGAGGTAGGCGAGCATCACCGACAGGACGAGCACCGTGATGATCCGTCCGACCGGCTGGTCTCCCAAGCCGATGAAATCCTGAACCGGTCTGACCAGGTCCGGCGCTATCGAGATAGCCAGCAGGCCGACGCCGATCAGGAGGAGTGGCAGGACGATCGCCCGGCTCGCGTCCCGTCGCGCCAATGCGATCACAATCACCACGACCGCGACCGCGACGAGCACTCCGATGAGCCGCAGGATGCTGGGCACGCAAACCTCTAGAGCGGCACGGGTCTCGTCAAGTGGCTGGCCCCGACGCCCGACGACTCGACCCGGAATAGCATCAGGCGTTGATTCCCGAACCGCTGAATAAGAGTGTAGCGACTGTCTCCGGTGAGGGCGTCGATGTCCGTCGGGAATGGGCGATAGCCGGCTAGGTCGCTGCTCGTGCCCCGCGGCCCGACCACGAGCAGATACTCGACGTTCTCGTCCGCGAGGAACGCTGCTCCACGTCGATCGCCAGGATCCATGAAGAACCGCCGCGCGCCGAGCAGCAGCGAGGTCGTTTCGCCGAGGAATTCCGGATCCTCGAGGTAGACGGCGCGACCGTCCAGGATCCCGACGTCGCCCGACAGGAGGGTCAGGCTCCCGTCGGTGTAGGCGTTGGCGAGGATCCGCGAACCGGGTGGCAGGTTCGAGCGCATCCATTCGAAGGCCTGATAGCCGAGTCGGGTCAGACCCGGCTCCTCATCGTCGCCGCCGCCGGCCGGCGCCGAGATCACGAAGACGACGACGACCATCCCGAGCACGGCCCGGAGCAGCCGCGCCCACATGGGCGCCAACCGGGCCCAGGCGGGCCGGAGCCACCGATCGGCGGCCCACAGGCCGGCGGTGGCGGCGATGACGGGCCCGACCAGCTCATACGGCAGGAGGCGCCGCCCTCCGACGCGTTGCGGCACGTAGGAATCCGAAATCGCGTAGATGAGGAACGTCCCTGCAAACAGCCCGACCCCGAATGTCAGCCAGACAGCGATTGCTCGTCGGCGCCGCGCGTCGAGCCTCGGCCAGAGGACGATCGGTACGAGCAGGAGCCCGACAAGCGCGACCCGCCCGAGCGTCGTTGTCCCATCGAGAAGCGGCCAGATATGGAGCGTGGAGCGGGGCAGCAGTCGAGGATCCGTGAATTCGGTCGGTAGCACACGGTCGGCGGGTTCCGTTGCCGCGACGAAGAAGTCCCACGTTGGATCGCCCGACAGCGCCCAGCCGGGCGGAATGCGCCGTTGCGGTGGCGGAGGAACGTCCACCGCCGTCAACGACCGGCCCGCGTATCCGGCGAGGCGGAACTCGCCCGCGACGGCCGCGTTGCCAAGCGAGCCGAGGACCGCGGCCAGCACGGCCACGACCAGGACGGTCGCGGGGCCGGCAAGGCCCCGCCGACCTGCGACAAACCGGAACCCGGCCCGACCATTCGACGGGCGAAGCGGACCTCGGACGAGGGCGATTCCCGCCGCGGCGGGGAGCACCACAAGGAATACCTCGGCGTGAGCCGCGAACACGACGCCGAGCGTCACCGAGGCCGCCACGATCATCCGCGGCGTCCGCTCGACCGCGGCGCGGTCGACGAACCACAGTGCCAGCAGTGCCAGGACGAAGGCGAAGGCCTCCGGCCGGTAGGTCAGGAGGCGCTGGTCCAGCCGAACGGTCCCGAGTAGCAGGACCGTCCCGAGCACCGCGAGCCAGGTGGAGAACCAGCGGCGAAGGAGCAGAACTCCCAGGCAGAACCCAACCGCGAGGATCGCCAGCCGGTAGCTCTCGAGCGCGGCAGGAAGGTCGGCCGGCAGGAGGGCGAAGACGGCGGCCGAATGGGCGGTGAAGGGCGCGTAGTCGGTCTGGAAGGGCCGGTTCGAGCCCCATTCCGGAAAGTCGGCCGGGAATCCGCCGGTCGCGGCTACCTGCTCGGCGAGATGCGCGTAATACCAGACCGTCGTGGACGCCGGCAACGGTGCGGCGTCGAGTTTCGCGTGGGACGGCAGGACGATGAATGTGGCAGCCAGCCCGAGCCCGGCGATGGCCAACGCCCAGCCGACGGGACGGCGGACCGGGAGCCTCAGCCCGGCAACTTCCCGACGAGCCGATGGGACGGCGAGCGGGGCCAGCGACAGAACCGCGAGGGTCGGCACGACGGCCACCGGCCGGAGCACACCGACGATCGCCAGCGCGGTCATCGCGACCGCCGTGACGACGAGGCTGCAGCCGACAGTTCGCCCGATCCGGCTCAGGCCCGGCGGCGTCCCTGGGGCGATGAGCGGTCCCCACGTGATCCCGGGTACGACGAAGAAGGCGACGAGGACGGCTACCGTCTGGACCGCCTCGATCACGGCGCGACGCGAGGCCCGCAGAGTGCTCCGGTGCGAACCACGAACGGCCCATCGCCCCCGGCCAGGCGGGAACCCGTCCACGGTGCGAAGCCGGTGAGCTCGAAGACATCCACCTCCTCGAGCGCCGTGATCGTTACGCCACCCTCGACCCCCGAGATGTCCACGTACTCCCAGCCGAGCCCCTCCTTGGGGCGACCCGCGATCCTTGCCTCCGCTGTCGGCGTCTTGACCGAAATGATGTCGCGGCCGGGGAAAGCATCGGCTGCGACCAGGAGGCCGAGTCGCGACACGTCCGCAGCAGCCCACGGGATCGTGAGCGAGGTTCCCGGCTGGAGCCGGAGGCCGTCCCGCACATTGACGTCCACGTACGAGACGCCGGGTTCGACCTCGCGGACGATGGGGGCGTCGGCCCGGTCCGCTGGATCCAGACGGTACGGGGAGGCGAACGACCGGTCGTACAAACCGACGAGTCCGCGATACTGTCGCAGGAGGATGGCGTCTGCCTTCTCGGAGGCGGCAAGCGCGCAGATACCGGCCGGGCCGGCGTCGAAGGCCGCTTCGACCAGACGGGCGCGCTCGAGATAGCCCTTGCCGGTCAGCACCTTCGGGTCGAATTCCGAGCTTGAACGGCCCGGGCGTCCACAGGCTGATCACCTGGGCACCGCTGAATGACCATGCCCACGCCCCGTAGGCGTCATAGGTGACGACCGTCGCCCGGCCCTGCTGGCGAACGAGCCCGTTGAGCTGGCGCATCGCGAGACGCCACTTCTCGACCTCGAGCTGGCGAGCCATTCCGGCGTTGCCCGGTCGCCACGCCACGTTGACGGCGTTTCTGACCCGTCGGACGGAGGCCTGGTTGCCCGGAATTGACGGGAGGGCGACAGTCACGATAACGAGGGCTGCGAGCACGACGACCGGCGTCCGTTTCGTCACCAGGACGATCCCGCAGGTGGCAAGGCCGATCGCTCCCAGGGAGATGACCAGCCAGAGCCGCCGTTCGGTGAAGAGATCGAGCGCCGGATTCACGCGGCTGAGCACGATGAGCGGCAGGAACGCCGCGATCCAGGCGAGGAAGATCCAGGCTTGGGTGCCGCCTGGTCGCCTGATCGCAAAGTGGACGATCGCGGCCAAAGCAAGGACGCCGGCGCAGCCATAACCGATCAATAGCTCGACCGGGCCGGGATTGAAGGGCAACCGGCTGGCATGGTCGGCGATGAGCAGGGTCCCTGATTGAGCGAAGGCGATGAGCCGTGGGATCCACCACCACGCCGTGACGGCCAAGCTTATCGCCCCGGCCAGTCCCACCTCGACGAGCGGCTCGCGGCTCCTCGCTCGGATCGCGCGCCAGCCGGCGAACAGGATGAGGAACCAGGCCAGCAGGATGCCCATCTGCGCGTGGAACAGGAGGCAGAGGCCGACGATGAGGCCCAGCCCGATCGTTCGGACTCGACGGCTGTCCGACAGCAGCGCCCAGAGTGCGACGCAGGCGAAGGCAAGAGCGATATCGCGCGGATAAACCGGCCAATAGGAGGCTCCGGATGGCAGGACGCTCTCGACCCAGAGTTCGTCCCAGTTCGTCGTGAATGGCACTGCGAGCGTCCCGAGGGTCACGAAGAACCCGATCGCGAAGAGGTCGTTGCGCCACAGGCGCCAGCCGAGGAGGAACAGCGCCGCGGGCATAAGCAGCGTTCCGAACCAGGACGCGACGCTGAGGACGGAGTCGAACGTGCGGTGGGACGCTTCCGCGGCGAGACCGAGCCCGAGCGGGTAAAGACCCCCGTAGTAGCTGATCAGGCCGGCATACGGACCCTCGCCCTGGAACATGGCGCCCTGCATCGTGTAAGCGACGCCGCGGTGGTAGGCAAGGTCTGCGAGCATCCAAGTCGACTTGCTGAAGAAGACAGACTGGATGACGAACGCGAAGACGAAGGATCCCGCGATCATCCCCAGGCCGAGCAGCTGCCGGCCTAGCGTCGGGGACTCGTCGGACGGCTGTTCCCCCACCAGTCGGCGGGTCGCCCAGGCTCGGACAGAATCAAATGCCGGGAAGGTCAACTCGAGGGCCGCAGACTCACGGGCACGGTTCTGTCCAAGGCTCCCGACACTCCTTGAGCGTAGCACGCAGCCCCTGCTCTCGACGCATACTGCCCGCCATGCGCCGATGGTTGATCTGGCTTCCGGTGTCCGTCGGACTGCTCGCGTTGCTGGTGTGGCGGACGCGGCCGTGGGAGGCCGCCGCCCTCGCCGGACGTCTCGACCTATTGTCGGTGGCCGGCGCCGTCGCGCTCAACGTTCTGATCGTGGTGCTGTGGGCCGTCCGGTCGGCGGGGCTGATGCGGGCCGTCGGCTATCCGCTGTCGGTCCGCCGGCTGGTGCCGGTCGTCTCGTTCGCCAACACGGTCAACAACCTCACGCCGGCCAGCACCGGCGAGGTCCTCCGGGCCGTCATCCTCAAGCGCCGCTACGGGATCCCGTACGAGCGTTCGACGGCGGTGATCCTCGCCGAGCGGTTCTGGGCGATCCTCATCATGCTGGCGACGGCGCTCGCGGCGAGCGTCGGGACCATCATCCCGGCCGGCCCTCTCCTTGTCGTCGCCGCGTGGGTGGTCGCCGTCGGGCTGATCGTCCTCCCGCCTGTCGCATACAGCAACGGAATTAGGCCCGGGCGCCTTGCGGAGAGGGTCGGCTCGCCGGCCGATCGGGTCCCGGGCCGGCTGCGAAGCGTCGCCGCGCGCCTCGCCGCGGTCGACGACCTGCTGACGACGATCCTGACCTCTCCCCGCCGGGCGGTGGCATTCATCGCCTCGACCCTCGGTGTCTTCGCCCTGTTCGCAGCCCAGCTCTGGCTCGTCCTCGCGGCGCTCGGCAGCCCGCTGCCTCCGCTCGGCGTGTGGGCGGCGCTCGGACTGTCGATCGTCGCGGGCGTCATCAGCGCCCTGCCGTTCGGTCTCGGCGCGGCGGACGTCGTCCTCGTCGTCCTGCTCGGGGCGCAGGGTATTGCCGGGACAGAGGCCGGCGCGGCCGCCCTGCTCCTGCGCCTCACGTCGACGCTGCCGCTCGGGATCGTGGGCACGGCGTCGTGGATCCAGCTCACCGGCGGGCAACGGGTGCAGCCGGAGGAAGCACGCGGCCCCGACGAGCCGATCCACGCCCGAACTCCGTGAACGTCGCCGCTCTCGTCGCGGTCGCCGTGCTGCTGGCGGTCGGGGCGACCCTCGCATGGCGCGCAGGCGGACCGGCGACTGCCCCGCGTGACCCATCGACGCCGGTCCGGCTGACCGTTCTCGCATACCTCGCGTTCTACGGCCTCGGCTCGCTCATCCTGCTCGCGACCGGCCGGAGCGACGGTCCAGGGCCGCTCCTCGCGGGGGCCGGGTTGATGGCATTCGGGGTCGGCGCCTGGCTGGCGGCGCGGTTCCTCGGCGAGACGCCGCCGAGGGCTCGCGGCAGCATGACCGTGGCCGCGGCGATCAATCGGACCTACCGGGCGTGGGTCGTCGTCGGACTGGCGGCTGCCGGGCTGGCCGCCCTCGCGATCCTTGTCGCGCAGCACGGCATCCCACTCCTCGCCGGCGACCCGCAGGTCAGCCGACCCGGATTCGCAGGCCCGCTCTTCGACCTGTTTCGCTGGCTCGTGCCGCCGGCCGCGCTTGTTGCCTTCGCGGTCGCCCTGTCGACCGGACGGGCACGCGATCGATGGATCGCGGCCGCGGCCCTGGCGGGAGTCGGCGGGCTGGAGATTGCGCTCGCCTCGCGCGCCCTGCCGCTGGAGCTCGCGATCGAGGCACTGCTCATTGCCTGGTGGGCGGGGCGGCGCCTATCCGCGCGGGCAGCAGGGAGCCTGGCGGCCGCGGCCCTCGTCCTGTTTGTCGGCGTCCAGCTCCTCCGGGTTGGTCCGGAGGGCGGCTTCAGCGGTCCGGCGGACATCGCGGACTTCGCGGTCCGAAGGACGATCGACCGAGTCCTTCTGATCCACCCGCTCACGCTCGAACTTGTCGCCACCGAGATCCCGGCCCGCGAACCCTATTTCGGCGGGGCGACATATGTCCGACGAATTTCGACCCTGCTGGGCCAGGAGGAACGGCCGGCCCTTGGCTACTGGATCTACGAGCGGCTATTCCCCGGCCAGTCCGGAGGATTCGCCGCCCCCGGCGTGGTGGGCGAAGCCTGGGCGAACGGCGGCCCGATCCTGGCAATCTCGATGATGATTGCGCTCGGGGTCCTGGCGCAAGCGATCGGCCGACGGCTGGCCGGCCTGCCCTCCGGACCGACCAGCCTGGCCTTCGCGGCGCTCGTCTCCGTAGCAATCGCCCGCTCCTACGCGACGAGCCTGAACGGCCTCCTCCTCACGCTCGCGGTCGCGACGGGCTGGTGGATCGCGACCACCCGGTGGGATCAGTCGGTAGACTTGGCCGCCGATGGACGGATTGATCCGGTAGTGCCGCAGCCTCACCAGCCATGAGCGGCCTCGCTCCGATCGAGAGCGGTCCCGGGAGTCCCACGTTCCGACCCGACATCGAGGGACTCCGTGCGGTAGCCGTCCTGCTGGTCCTCGGCTACCACGCCCGGCTCCCCTTCCTGACCGGCGGCTTCGTCGGCGTCGACGTGTTCTTCGTCCTGTCGGGGTTCTCATCACGGGCCTGATCGTCCGCGAGGTCCGCCAAACGGGCACGATATCGCTGCCTGCGTTCTATGCCCGCCGTGCCCGCCGGCTGCTGCCCGCGGCCTTGCTCGCCATCCTTGTCACGGTCGCCGCGTCGGCGATCATGCTGCCGCCCTTGCGCCTGCCGGACGTGGCGCTGGACGGCGCCGCATCCGCTCTCTACGTCGGGAATATCCGTTTCGCGCTCCTCGCGACGGACTATCTCCAGGCCGAACTGGACCCGTCGCCGCTGCTCCACTACTGGTCGCTCGGCGTCGAAGAGCAGTTCTATCTGTTCTGGCCGGCGCTCCTCTTGGTGATGACGCGGCTGCGAGGCGCCGGCTCGCTATGGATGGGTGCGGTGGTCGCGACCGTGGGCGTTTTGTCGCTTGGACTCTCGCTCGCACTCACCGATTCGAACGCCCCGCTCGCATTCTTCCTGCTGCCGACGCGGGCCTGGGAGCTCGCGCTCGGGGCGCTCGTCTTTCTCGGGGCGACGCAGCTGGCGCGGATCCCGGACAGGGTCGCGCTTCTAGTCGCGGTAGGCGGCCTCGGGATGATCGTCGCGGCCGGGCTAGTCATCAACGCCGCCACGCCGTTCCCCGGCCTCGCTGCGCTCCTGCCGACCCTCGGAGCGGCACTCGTCGTCGTCGCCGGGTTGAAGGCGCCGCTCACGGCGCCCTCGCGCCTCCTCGCCACGGCGCCTGCTCGATGGATCGGCCGGATCTCCTACTCGCTCTATCTCTGGCACTGGCCGATCCTCGTTCTGCCGGTCGCGGCCCTCGGCGAGGAGCTGCCGGCACCGGCGCGACTGGGCCTTGCCCTCCTGACCTTCCCGATCGCGGCATTGAGCCAGCGTTTCGTCGAGGAGCCGATCCGGCGCGGCCGCATCACCGGCCTGCGGACGCACCGGACACTCGCCCTGGCCGGAGCCACGAGTGTCGGCGTGGCCGTGATCGCGCTCGGGCTCGGCCAGACCGGACCGCTGGCCGGGACCGCGCTCGGTGGTAACGGCGGCCCGACACCCGAACTCGTCCTGCCGACCTCGAGCGCCAGGGTCCGCCCGTCGCCGGGCGCCGGCCAGAGCGCCTCGCCGCAGCCGACCGCTCGGCCGTCGCTCCCGCCGACAGCGGGCGGTCCCGTGCCGGACGACCTCATTCCGCCGCTACGAGAGGCACGCTCCGATGTCCCGGCCATCCACCGCGACGGCTGCCACCTCCAGGCGCCGGACACCAAGTCCGCCGAATGCGCCTACGCCGCAGTCGACTCGCCGACGACGGTCGCGCTCTTCGGCGATTCCCACGCAGCGCAGTGGTTCCCGGCGCTCGAGCGTCTGGCCAAGGAGCGCAACTGGCGCCTCGTGTCGTTCACGAAGGCGTCGTGCCCTGCTGCCGACGTGTCCGTCTGGAGCCCCAGCCTCAAGCGCCTCTACGTGGAGTGCGACCAGTGGCGGGCGAACGTCCTCGCGCGGATCAGCGCTGAAGACCCAGCCCTCGTCGTCGTGTCGAACTCCCGAATCGCCCGGCTCATGATCGACGGTGAAACGTCCGTCATCTCGCAAACACACGACGAGATCTGGGGGCCCGCTCTCAGGCGGATGCTGCGTACGCTCAACAAGTCGGCCGGCAAGATCGTCCTTATCGGCGACACGCCAAATCCGAAGGCCGATCCGCCCGTCTGCCTGTCGGCGAACCTCGACGACATCCTGGCTTGCGCGTCCTCGTCGGAGGAGTCGACGGCGCCGGTGCGCATGGCCGTCGAGGCTGAGGTCGCTGCCAAGACGGGTGCGACGTTCATCGACCCGACGCCGTGGATCTGCCCGACGGACCCGTGCCCGCCGGTCATCGGTCGGTGGCTCGTCTATCGCGACAGCGGCCACATCGCGACGGCATTCGCCCGGGGACTGGCACCGTACATTGCCGCGCAGCTGCCGAAGATCCCGTGACACTGGGCAGGGCGTGGGCCTCCATTGGACGTAGCTGCTCCATCCATCCTCGCTATTGCGAGGTCCCATCACGAGTCGAGAGGATCCGGATGATGCGCAAGCCGTTCGCGATCACCGCCGTCCTCGCAGTCGCCGTGGTCCCGTTCCCGCTCACGGCGGCGGCCGCTCCCGGCGTCCTGCCGAGGCCCGGGCCGGCTTATGCCGCCTGGGAGGTCCCCGTCATGGACATCGCCGTGCTGGGATCGCCGCGACCGACGCTCCTGGTCAAGGCCTTTAGCCCGTCGACGCAGACGCCCGCCCCGGTCATTCGTTACCTCGACGAAGCCGCGAAGTATCGCCAGAGGGTCCTGCTCTACTTCGTAGACACCGTCAACTACTCCGCTGGGACGATCAAGACATCGGTCATTCCGGGCTGGGTCGCGAAGGTCAAGAACCATCCGGCGCTCTACGGCTACCTGTCGGTAAAGGAACCGTCGTGGAACGGGATCTCGCTGGCCGAGATGCGCTCGCTCTACCAGGCCTACAAGAGCGTCGACCCAGGCCACCCGGTGGTCGCGCTGCTCGGTGACACGCCCCATTTCGGCTCGAGTGCGAATCCGTGGGCTACGGGCGTTGCGAACGTCCTCTGGGTCGACTGGTATCCCGTCACCTACAGCCGCGGCTACATCGGGCAAGCGTCGGTGAACTTCCCGAAGATTCGCAACTACGTCGCGGCGACTACACCCGGTACGCCGATCTGGCTGATGGTCCAAGGACACGCCTATCCAGCCGGTGACCAACGCAAACCCACCGCCGCGGAGCTCAGGCGCCAGGTTAGCGATGGCTTTCGCTATCTCGGGGCCGCGGGCATCGCCTTCTACACGTGGAAAAATCCGCTCTACACAAGCGACTTTTCCCGCAACCCGGCGCTCTGGGACGTGGCGAAGTCCCTCATGGTGAGCAACGTCGGCGAGGTAGTCGTCAGCCGGTAGCTCTCGCGGGCATCGGCGAGGAGCTGGCTACCGCGCCACTCCAGGGGGCAATGGTGTGGCGCGTGGCGCCGGCGTGGGAAGGGTCGTGACCGGCGCCATCCACTCGGCTGTCCAGGTGCGGACCACGTCGAGCCTGAGACTGAAGGATGAGCCCGAGCCCCCCACCGCCCACTTGGTGGGGCCGAAGACGACTCTCTGAGCCTCGGCCAGCTTCGCGCTCGACATCATGTCGAAGATGATCGGGGCGGCATTGAGGGGCAGGTCCGTCTTGATGAAGCGATTGGCAACGCCAACGAGCTTGACCAGGTTCTTCAAGCCCCGATCGCGTACCGCCTGCACCGCACCGGCGACGAGGATCTGCTGGCGGCGCGCGCGCTCGAAGTCATTGTCGCCCTTCCGGGTCCGCGCGAAGATCAGCGCCCGGTCGCCGGTGAGGTGGTTCCGGCCGGCCGGAAAGTGCACGCCGCGCTTGCTCGGGGTCACCCAGTAATAGGGGTCACTGACCGACTTGGTGAGGACAACGTCCACGCCGCCGACCGCATTGACGAGCTGGCGCACGCCCTCGAATCCGATGACTGCATACGAGTCGATCTCAACGCCGATCCCACTACCGAAGATCCGCTTCATCTCGCTGGCGGCTTTGGGCTGGCCGAGCCTCCCGATGAGCGATTGGTACAGGCCGTTGACCTTGGGCCCATACCGCTGTTTCGAGGACGTCGGGAAGTTCGCCGTATCGCGCGGGATGCTCGCCGCTGCAACGGCGCCGGTCGTAGGGTCGAGCGAGACGACCATCATCACGTCGGTCCGGTTGCCCGACAGGCCCCGACGAGCGTCGGACCCGAGCAGCAGGACGGTCAGGCGCCCATCCGAGCCCAGCACCGGATCCGGCCCGATCGGTGGAGCGGGGGTGGCGCTCGGCGACGGCTTCGGCGTGGGCGTCGGCGTCGGCGAGGGTGACGGGGTGGGTGACGGGCTCGGCGTCGGCGCCGCGGTCGGCGCTGCGGCGACCGGCGCAGGTTGCGGCCGGTTCACCAGGAGCAGGGCCCCCACGATCGACACGACGAGACCTACGGCAATCGCGGCCGAGATCAGCGCCACCCGACGCGAGACGTTGGGCGGGAATTGGCGGCCGGGAGCGGCCACGTCCTGCGTTTCCACGACCCGACCCTACCACCCCGGACCGCACAAGACCCCCTTACGAAGGTCCCGCGCCCGGATAGGTCTACGGACGGAGCGCCCGGCCGAGCGACGGTACTAGCTCAGGCTCGAAGGTGGCAACGATCTGCTGGATCGTTGCCTCGAGCGGCGTGTCGGGCACGTAACCGGTGAGCTCTCGCAGAAGAGCAACGTCGGGCGCTCGTCGGCGCATGTCTTCGAATCCCGGCTCATATGCGATGTCATATGGCACGAGCTCGATGGGCGAGCTGCTACCAGTGATGCCGTGGATCACCTCCGCAAGGTCACGGATCGAGATCTCGCTCGGCTGGCCGATGTTCACGACGCGACCGATAGCCGCCGGTGAACTGGCAACGCGGACGAGCGCTTCGACAACGTCGAGAACGTTCGTGAAACAGCGCGTCTGGCGTCCGTCACCGAATACCGTCATCGGCGACCCGGTGAGGGCTTGCTGGATCAGGCGGGGGACGACCATTCCGTAGGCCCCCGTCTGGCGTGGGCCGATGGTGTTGAACAGCCGCACGATGGTGACGGGCAGGCCATATTCCCGGTGGGTCGCAAGCGCGAGGAACTCGTCCGTGGCCTTCGAGACGGCGTAGAGCCAGCGGTTCGCGGTTGTAGGCCCGTAGATCGAGTCGTCCGTCTCCGCCAGCCTGGCCTTGCCGTTCTTCCCGTAGACCTCGCTCGTAGACGTGAACACCGTTCGCACGCCATCCCGTGTCGCGCGCTCGAATACGGCTTCGGTTGCATCGAGGTTGGTCCGCAGGCACTCGAGCGGGCGGCGAAGGATCTCGAAGACGCCGACAGCTGCGGCGAGATGGTAGACGAGGTCCACATTGACGAATGCCTCGTCCAGGACCCCGCGATCCTCCGCCTTCCCCTCGATTACGGTCAGATTCGAGGTCTCGTGATGGGACAGGTTGAGGTCCGACCCGGTCGAGAAGTCGTCGACGACGACTACCTCGTCACCGCTCGCAAGATGGCGATCCACGAGGTGGGAGCCGATGAATCCGGCGCCTCCGGTGATCAGAACCCGCATTACCCACCCCTGCCAATGACTCCGGTCTTGACCGCGACGCCGTCCCCCTCATCGGGGAGCCCCGGCTGCACGCTTGCGGCCTTCCTCTTGTGGCCGAACGGAAGACGCCATGCCACAACCGTCTCGAACGCGGCGACCACGACTGCAAGGGCGACGGCGGCCACCGCGACCAAGCGGAAATCGCCCGCCCATGCGGCCAGCCAAACGGCCGCGGCGCCAACGATGGCTCCGAGCGCGCTCAGCGCCACCAGGACGCTGACGGGACCGAGGCCTCCTGAGATGAGTCGGTGGGACGTGTGGTCCACGCCACCTCGGAACGGCGACGTGCGCCGCCGAAGTCGGGTCACGAAGACCATACCGAGATCACCGAACTGGACGGCCCATGCGAGCGGCACGGCCATGGCGGCCGCGGCGTGTGAGGCGCCCGGCATGAGGACGGCGTCGCGGACGATCAGGACGGAGCAGCCAGCCAAGCCAAAACCGATCATGAGACTCCCGGAGTCCCCCATGAACACGCGGGCAGGCGGGCGGTTGTGGAACAGGAATCCGAGACAGGCCGCCGCGATGACGAGGGCGAAGGCGACAGCCTCGCTCGGAAAACCTACCGCCGCGACAATGGCGGCGAGGGTGAGGGCGGTGACAATCGAAAGAAGTGAGGCGAGTCCGTCGGCGTTGTCGACGAGGTTCACGGCGTTGATCGCCACGGGCACGCAGACCGTCGCGACCGTCACCGCGGCGATCCTGATCGGGCCTTCCAGCTCGGGCGTCACGAGCCATGCAAACGTCCCGGCGGTCGCGGCCTCGACGAGGAGCCGGCGCAGGGGTCCGATCGATGCCAAGTCGTCGACCAGGCCGAGCATGACCATGATCGCCATTCCGCCGAGCAACGCGACCCGATCGAACGTGCTGGCGGGGAGAAAGAGAATCCCGACGAGGACGCCGCCGGCTATGGCCAGACCGCCCAGGGTGGGTACCGCTCGCTCGTTCCAGCGATCGGAGCGCGGTGTGGCGACCGCGCCCAGTCGCCGCGCATACGTCGAAACGACGGGCACCAGCAGCATCGCGACCAGGAACGCCGCCGCGTAGGCAAGGATGGAGGAGCTCATAGGCGCCGCTGCTGAGAGAGCAGGTCGCGGTAGAGGCCGTCGAGATCTGCCACCAGACGATCGGCGCTGTATCTCGTCGAGTGAGCGGGTGCCTCCCGGCCCATCGCGCGCCGCAGCTCGGGATCGAGCGCGAGCTGTGTCAGGCGGTCGGCCAGGGCACCCACGCTGGTGGTCGGAACGACGAAGCCGGTCGATCCGTCAGCCACCACGTCCGCGACTCCCCCAACGTCGGTCGCGACCACCGGCCGTCCCGCTGCCGCCGCTTCGATCAGGGCGAGGGGGGTCCCTTCGCGGTCTGATGTAAGGGCAACCACATCTGTACCAGCATACCAATCCGGCGTCGACCCGGACCACCCGACGAAGGCCACGCGATCGAGCAAGCCTGCAGCCGCCACCCGAGCCCGAAGGACCTCCCGCTCGGACCCGTCGCCCACCAGATACAGGAGGGACGCGGGCACCCGCGAGGCCACAAGAGCGAATGCGTCGACAAGCCTGTCGAGCCGCTTGATCGGCACGAGCCGGCCGATCGCAACGATCACGAACGCCTCAGCGGGAATCCCCAGGGAGCGGCGAGCCATCGTTCGTGCCGCCTCCTCTCGTCGCGACGCGAAACGCTCCAGGTTCAATCCGAGCGGGACGATCCGTATCTTCGCCGCTGGCGCGATCCCATTGTCGATCAGCTCATCACGCTGTCGATCGCTCAACGCGACGATTGCATCAGTGCGGGCCCCCAGGAATTGCTCCGCCCGGACGATGCCGCCGCTCGCGGTAGACCCGAAGTAGCCGCCGAACACCGTCCCATGGAAGGTGTGGACTCGGACGGCGCGGGATGTCGCGATTGCGACTGCTCGACCGAGGAGGCCGGCTTTCGAGAGATGGGTGTGGATGAGGTCCGGCCGATACCGTCGAATGACGCGAGCGATGGCGACGGCCGTCCTCGCGTCGGCGATCGGGCGGATCGGCCTGGCCAAGGTCGCAATGCGCTCCATCGAAACGCCGGTCGCGTGTAGGTCCACCTCGGCTTCGTCTGGCTCCACCGTCCCGAACAGGAGGAGCGTCTCCCAGCCGCGGTCGGCGAGGCCGCTGTCGGCCACGACCACGTGAGTCGCCGGGCCCCCAATGTTCATCCGCGTGATGATCCGGAGCACCCGCGGGCGCCTCATCTGATTCCCTTTGCAGCCGCCAGCTCTTCGTAGAGCGCGGCCGTTTCGGCGACGAAGCGGTCCACGCCGAAGGCCGACTGGACGAAGCTTCGGGCGCTGTCGCCGAGACTGCATCGTAGGTCGGGATCTGCGGCGAGCCGACCGATCGCCTCTGCCATCGCTGCCTCGTCGCCGATCGGCACCAGGATGCCCGTCCGTCCGCCGTCGAGGATCTCGGCCGTCCCGCCGGTATCGGTCGCGACGATCGGTAGACCGGCTGCGGCGGCCTCGAGGACGGCGTTCGGCAGCCCCTCGGACACGGACGCCTGGGCGGCGATGTCGAACGCCCCGATGATCTGTCGCGCGTCCGGCTCGGTGCCGTGGAGCCGGACGACGTCATGCAGCCCAAGCTCGTCGACGAGCCGCTGGAGCTCGGGGCGTTGCGGGCCCTCGCCGACGAGGATGAGGCGGAGCCCAGTGGTCGTAGGAAGGGCCCGCGCAATGGCGCGAATGAGCGTCTCCTGTCCTTTGCCAGACTTGTAATTGCCGATGCATCCAACGAGCACGTCGTCGGGGCGAATGCGCCATGCCACTCGCATTGCTTCGCGGGTCACGGGATCGACGGGGGCCGGGATGGAGACCCCATTGTGAATAACCCGAATCCGACCTGGATCGATCCCCTCAAAGCGCGCCACCTCGGCCCGAACGGCATCCGAGTTGGCGACGACAGCGTCGACGCTCCGACGAGCGACCCGGTCCAGCAACCGCTCGACTTGGCTGAACCCATGCTTGTGGTGGCTCAAGCTCCGGCGACCCGCGATGAGTACAGGGATCCGGGTCACCGGCCGCGTCACGCTTGTGATGGCGTATGCATGGAACAGCCACGCGTCGACGATGTCGAACCGACCACGCCGCAGCGTGCGAACCACGCGCCACAGGTCAGGAAGGCTCCGGACAATCGATCGGCCGCGTCGCCAGTTCAGCACGTGGATCCGACCGCCTGTACCTTCCACTCGATCGGCAAGCGGCCCCGGCCCGTCAACAGTACGAACTCGACGACGAATCGGTCGCGGGGCAGCCGCTCCGCGAGTTGGACCATCTGACCCTCGCTCCCACCGATTTCGAGTGATGCGACAACAAAGCCAGGCGCAACGGAGGCCGCTCAGACACGGCGCCTAATTCGCCCGGCGGGGCTGCCAGTCCATCGTGGGCCCCAGCCGTGTCGTCGCTCTACTTGTCAACGGGCCGGCGCCCTCGGACGGCAACCGGGAAGTCGAGGACCTCAATCGACTCGAACCCGAGCTCGCGGAACCAGCCGACGACCTCGGCCTTGGTGTGCTTCCACTGGTATCGCGGCGCGTACCAATCGAAGGTGTCGAGTACGCGCCACTCAAGATCGGCTTGGCCGGACACCGGCACCAAGAACCGCAATGGGCGGCCGACGACAGGGAGTTTTTGAAGCGGATAGAGGCGGGCGAGGACCCGGCTTAACCGGTACAACGACCGGTCGCTCATTCGAGTGGTCAAGTGCCGGTATAGGTCGGCCATCCGATACCAGGCGGCGCGCCGGTAGACCCAGATTGCGAGTGTGCCCCCAGGCTTGACGATCGGGGCGAGCGCGCGGACTGCGGACGCCGTGTCGGGCGTGTGATGAAGCACACCGATCGAATAGACGACGTCGAATGTTCCGTCGGCGAATGGAAGGTTGAACAGGTCCGCCTGAGCGACCAGCGCTCGATCGCCGAGATTGCCCGCGGCGGCATCGACAGCGCGGCTGAGGTCGATCCCAACGACGCGGGCGCCGTGATTCGCGGCGATCTCGGCGAATCGGCCCGACCCGACGCCCACGTCAAGGACCAGTCTGCCGTCGAGCTCGGCCGGGCCGAGGCCTACTTTCTGCGCGAACGAGATGCGGGAATCTGGTTCGGCCACTCTTGGAGTCGACCTGGGTCTGGCGATGGCGCGTCCACTCAAACCCGAACGATTCGGCGTACGACTCGGCCGAAACAAATCGCGGAATCCCGCCGACGATCGGGTAGGTGTGGCGCCGCGAACAGTCGAATCGATCAAACCCTTCCAGTTCGAGTGGCGCCCGGCATTGCGGGCACAGGAGGGACAGATCACCCCAGCGCAGGGCCGACTCCCGTCTGACCAGCCCCACCATGCGGATCCGTTGGTTGCCTCGCGATCGACCAGGCAGAGATCGGACGTGACGGCAATCACAACCGCCGCAGCATACCAACTCGGCCGGCGCGAGGGCCCCTCCGTTGAGAGCAATTGATCAACCATGCCTCGCCCTTCGCGAAGCTCGACTCGCGAGCACTTGCTCGTAGAGGGCGGCCGTCTCCGCGACGAAACGATCCATCCCGAACCGCTCTGCGACGAGGTGGCGTCCGGCCGCTCCGACCGTCACCCGGTGATCGCGGCCGCTGGCCAGCCAGAGGATGGCTTCGGCCATCGCGTCGACATCGCCCGGCGCGACGAGGCGGCCGGTCGATCCATCGGCCACGACCTCTGCAGTCCCGCCGACATTCGTCGCGACCACCGGCACACCTGCTGCCGCCGCTTCGAGGATTGCATTCGGAAGGCCTTCCGAGCGCGATGCCTGGAGGGCAATGTCGAACGCCCCGACGATCTGCCTGGCGTCCGGCACCGGCCCTTGCAGTCGCACGCGATCGCCCAGGCCGGCGGCTTCGATCGCATGCTCTAGTTCGGCTCGGTATGGGCCCTCTCCGATGAGCACGAAGAGCGCTCGCGGAACGGCGACCGCTGCGACGGATGCAACCGCCACGACCGTGTCCAACCCCTTCGTCTGCCTGTAGTTCGCGACACAGCCGATGACAATGTCCTCTGGTCCGGCGCCCCATTTCCGTCGGATCGAATCGCGAGCCTCGTCCGTGAGCGGTGTCGGAAGTTCGGCTCCGTTCCGGATGACACGAATACGATCCGGGGCGATCCCTTCGCGGAGCACCGCATCCTGCATGACACCCTCGCTGTTGGCGACGATCGCATCCACACGCCGCCGGGCGATCCCGTCCAGGATTCGATTAATCGGGTGGCCTGCCCGCTTGAAGTCGCCCAGGCTGCGCCGCCCGGCGATGATCGCTTCGGCGCCGGTCCACGAACGCATTGCGGCGGCGACGGCGTACGCATGGAAGAGCCATGCATCGATGATGTCAAAGCGACCACGACGCATTGTCGCCACGTAGCGGGCGATATCGCCGATCCTCCGAACGCGCCGCCACGACTCGCCGGGCCGCGCCCAGTTCAGCAAACTAACCGGTACGCCGCTCGACTCGGCCAGATCGGCAAGGGGTCCGCGGTCAGTCAGGAGCACGAATTCGGGGGCGAACCGATCGCGCGGCAACCTCCGCGCCAACTCCACCATCTGCCGCTCCGAGCCGCCGGTCTCGAGCGAGCCATTGAGGTACGCGATCCGGATAGGACCATCGGAGCGACCCCGAGTGCGGGTCATCGCCTCCCCCGCGAACGGATCGCGCGGATTGAGCCGATCGAGCGGCCCAGGACCTCTGTCGGCTCCCGAATTCCGAGGATGACGGCCATCCCGAAGTAGCCGATCGCGCCGACAATCGCGAGCAGGACGACGGCAGCCAGATTGCCCGGGGTCTCGAGGGATGATCCGAGCAAGTTCCAGGAGATCGTTCCGACGATGATCGCAGGGACGGCGCTGGCGAGGAGCACGCGCTTGCCGACGTGTAGGACAGCGCGCTGGTCGAAGTCGACCTCGGAGCGGGCCAGTCTCCAGGCGAGAAAGACAAGCAGGATCGCCATCGTGATGGAGGTCGACAGGGCGACACCTGTCACCCCGAACAGTCGGCCGAACACAAGGTTGAGCAGCAGGTTGAGCACCGCATTCGAGACAGCCGTGACGGCCAGCAACGTGCCGTTCCGGCGTGCGTTGTGAGCGCCCGTCAGGATCGGCAGGATCATCGTGAGCGCGAGCATGGGCGAGAACGCGGCGACAACGAGAGTGGTGTCGGCGGCCGCTGCGGCATCGAACGCCCCCCGTCGGTAGACCACGTCCACGAGCAGCGGCGCAAGGGCGGCGACGCCGAAGGAGACGGGGACGAAGATCGCTAGCGTGTAGCGAAGGGCAACCGAAGAAAGCGCGCCGAGCGACCGCTCCTGACCCACAACGCTGGACCGAACCAGAGAGGGATACAGTGACGTGGTCCACGCTGTCGAGAGCGACGCGAGTGGTTCCGTCACGAGTTGCTGGCCGAACTTGAGGACACTCACCGCGCCGACGGACAGCAGCGACGCGATCGCTCGGTCGACCAGGAGATTGAACTGGAGGAAGCCTGAACCCGCCGCGAATGGTCCAGCATGGCGCAGGAAGCCGACGATCTCCCGGCGCGGGGCAAGCAGCGCCAGCGGCGGTAGCACTCCGATCCGAGCCGCCGCGATCACCATCAAGCCGACACCCACCGCCGACCCGAGACTCATCCCGATCGCGACCGCCGACAGACCGAGTCGATCCCAGGCAGACACGGCGAACACGAGCGATACGGCGGGCCCGATCAACCAGGCCAACGCGATGGGTCCGAAGCGTCCGGCGATCTGGCAGATTGCCGCTAGTAACTGGCTGAGTGTGCCGAGCACCACGAGAGGAAGGAGAAGCGGGAAATAGTAGATGGCGGAGGCCCGTGGTTCCGGCGCGAGGCCGGGCCCGGCAAGCCCGATCCAGATTTCGGGCTGCATCAGCATCACACCGCTGATCAGGATGGCGGCGATCGTCGTCCAGGTAGTGATCGCCCCGACGAAGCGCCGAGCCGCGGCCGAGCCGCCGGCGGCGGCGATCTCGGCGTGGGCCGGGATGAGCGCGGCCCGGATCCCGCTCGTCAGCAGGCCGGAGACCAGTACTGGAAGAACGAGCGCCACTAGCAGCGCGTCCAGCGAGGCCGTCGGGCCGATCTGGGCGGCTACAAAAATCGCGCGGAGCAGCGAGGCCGCCTGGCCTCCCAACGCGGCGGCGGTCAGAAGTGCAGTCGACCCGCCCACTTGGCCGAGGATCCGCCCCGGGTGGGCCCGATCGACGACCGTCGACGTGGCTGCGTCGCGTCCGGCTCGCGACCCGGCTCAGTCACGCCGGCTGACTTGACGGCTCCATCGGAGGTCTCCGGACCGGCGCCGCGTCATGGTGCTCCCGAAACCACTCGACTGTTCGTCGGACGCCGTCGTCGAAGCCAACCGCAGGCTCGTAACCTAGTCGCTCGACGGCCAGTGCGATGTCGGCCTGCGAGTGGGGCACGTCGCCCGCACGCGCCGGCCCGAAGGTCGGTGTCAGGTCCACGCCCAGCGCGTCCCCGACCCGGGCCAGTAGCTCGAGCAGGCTGAACCGGCCGCCGCACCCGACGTTGCACGTCAACCTGCTGATGCCGGGGCGGATGGCGGCGGCAAGATTGGCCGCGACGACGTTGTCGATGTAGGTGAAGTCCCGCGTCTGGTGGCCGTCGCCGTAAATCGCCGGCGACTCGCCCTTCAGGCCGGCGACGATGAACCTTGGCACGACGGCCGCGTATTCCGAGGCTGGGTCCTGGCCTGGCCCGAAGATGTTGAAGTAGCGGAGCGCCACCGTCTCGATACCGTGAAGCGCCCCGAGCGAGTGGAGGTAGTACTCGGCTGCCAGCTTGCTCGCGGCATACGGCGACTGAGGATCTGGGCGCTGGCTTTCTCGTCGTGGAAGTTCTGGGCCGCTCCCGTAGATCGAGGACGACGCCGCGTAGACGACGCGTCGGACGCCAGCCCGGGCGGCGCCGAGCATCACCTCGATTGTTCCGTTGGAATTGATGTCGTTTGTCAGCCGCGGGTCCACCACTGATCTCGCGACCGACGGCAACGCGGCCTCGTGAAAGATGATGTCGACGCCGGCAATCGCCTTGTCGATGGCTGCCGCATCCCGGATGTCGCCCTGGATGAAGTCGATTCGATCCGCCGACGGGCGTCAGCCGAGCGGCGTCGCCTGTCGACAGATCGTCGAGAACGACGACCGCCCATCCCTCTTCAAGGAGCCGCGGACAAGATGGTGGCCGATGAACCCGGCTCCACCTGTGACGAGCGCTTTCACCCGATGCGGACCGGTTGGCGCGCCCAGGTCCTGCCCCACAGTTCGAGGGTGAATAGCTGCCACAGACGCCGCCCGTGCTCGTGCGAACCGGCGAGTGTGCTCCTCGAGGAGCCGTCGCGCCACGTCCTGATCGACGACGTCGCGCACGAACGCGTCGGGTGCCAGAGCAAGCTCTCGATACTGATCACCGAGCGACCGAGGAACGACTCGCCGATCGGGACACGCGAAGCCCATCTTCGGGCCGCTCGACGAGCTCGGCGGGCAGGAGCGTCCTTGGCCACTTCGCGCAGCACGAGCTTCGAGCGGCCGCGATGCAGTTTCCGCTCGCTCGGCAGTCGCGCGGCGAACTGAACGACCTCCTGATCCAGCAGCGGCGATCGCGCCTCGAGAGAATTCGCCATCGTCGCCCGGTCCATCTTGACGAGCAGGTCCTCCGGCAGATAGTTGAGGGTGTCGGTCCAGAGAAGGCGATCGAAGCGGATCGGAGGGTGCCGTCGCCATCGAGTTGCTGAGATGGCCGGACGAAGTCGCCACGGAGCGACCGTTCAACAGGGCAAGCTCCAGCTCGGACGACATCATTCGCATCTGCCGGTCGTAGCGCTCATCCCGATCCATGCCGACCAGTTCCCCGGCCAGCCGAAGGCGCCGCCGAAGCCTCGATCGAGGGGCCACGACGCCGAGCAGGGCGTCAATGCTCGCCGAGCCGGCTCGAGCCAGTACACCTGGCAGAAGGTCGAGCCCGCGCAGCCGCTCGTCAGCAACGTAGCGGAGATATCCGCCGAAGGCCTCGTCCCCGCCATCGCCGGTGAGGACGACTTTGACGTCCTGCGCAGCGAGCTGAGCAACGCGGAACGTCGGAATGGCTGATGAATCGCCGAATGGCTCGTCATAGGCGTAGGCGAGGCCCGGCAAGAGCGCCATGACGTCGAGGCTTACGACCTCGGTGGTATGCCGGGTAGAGAAGTGGTCGGCTACAGCCTGGGCGTACCGAGTCTCGTCGAGCCGAGGTACATCGAAGCCGATGGAGAAGGTACGGACGGGCTCCGCCGACAGCTTCGCCATCAGGCCCGTGACGACACTCGAATCCATCCCGCCGCTCAGGAAGCAACCCACCGGGACGTCGCTCCGAAGCCGGATGCGGACCGCCTCTGTCAGGACCTCGAGACAAGCGTCCCGATCGTCTTCGACCGATCGATGTGTCTTCGGTTCGTATCGGGGCTCCCAGTACCGCTCGATGCGCGGCTCTCCACCATCCCAAACCAGGATGCTGGCGGGCGGTAGCTTGTGGATGCCGGTCAGGATCGAGAGCGGTGCGGGGACGTACTGGTAACCGAGATAGATAGCGAGGGCATCTCGGTCGACCGCGCGGTCGACGGACGGGTCCGCGAGGAGCGCCTTCAACTCTGACCCGTAGCTCAAGCGGCCCTTGTCGAGGCGCCAGTACAGCGGCTTCTTGCCGAGTCGATCACGGGCCAGGATCAGCCGCTGGCGCGACACGTCCCATAGGGCGATTGCGAACATGCCGCGAAGATGCTCGACGAACTGCTCCAGGTGGTCCTCGTAGAGATGGACGATGGTCTCCGTGTCGCCGTCAGATCGCAGGGAATGGCCGCCCGCGATCAGATGATCTCGCAGCTCCACATAGTTGTAGATCTCGCCGTTCTGGGATGCGACGACGGTGTCATCCTCGTTCCCCAACGGCTGCTTTCCGCCGGCGAGATCGATGATTGACAGACGGCGCGTGCCGAGGACCGCCCCAGGCTCTTCCCGAATGACGTGGTCGTCAGGACCCCGGTGGGCGAGCGTCCTGAGCATGTAGTCCGCCAGCTGGGCGTCGTCCGGTCGCAGACCCCGCGGATCTGCGATACCCGCAATTCCACACATGGCCTAGATCGCCGCAGAGACGCTGCACCGCTCCGACCGGAGGGCGGGCAGTCGCGTGGGCGGCCCGCCTGGTGCATGCCTGTTCATGTGCGGGCCCAACACTACTGCATCGTTCGGCCAACGGAGGGATCGGCATCGGCAGCCCGATGCGCGGCCCTGGCTTGACGCTCGCTCGCCAGGACCCATTCTGTCGTGAAACCCGCCTGTGCGACCCCGGCCGCCATCAGATAGAAGGCGCCGGCCATTGCCTGCGCACTCCCGAGGGTGTCGGCGGTCAGAGAGAACGCCATGAATGCAAAAGCGACCGCCAGAGATGCCATCCACGGACCCGGGCCCGCACGCCACATCGGCATCACGATCGAGAAGAGAAAGGCACCGAGCAGAGCGAGTCCGATTAGCCCCTGCTCGGCGGCGACCTTCAGATACAGATCATGGGCTGAGGTCAGTATCGACTGGCCGGAGTATGTCGGGCTGATCTCGCGGAACGTCGCAAAGCCGTGTCCCGCGATGGGCGCGTCGAGGAACGCCATGACAGCTGACTCTGCGATCTGGGCCCGAAGCCGATCGCTCTCGGCAAATGCGGCCTCGCCGGCCGGCGAGGCCTCACCGAACGTTTGCCCGAGCCGAACCTGAACAAAGAGCGGATAGATGAGAAGCGCTGCGATTGCTGTGGCGGCGGCCAACCCACCGGCGGCCCGAAGCGAACGTCTGGCGAGCGCAGCGATCATCCCAACCCCAAGGGCGACGATGGCCGCTCGGGAGAACGTCAGGATCAGTGCGATGCCAGCCGCAGTAATGATTGGAGCGAGCCACGTAGTCACCTCGGGGCGCCCTTGAGCCCCCTGCCAGATGGCTGTGACCACGATCCAGGACAGTCCACAGGCGAGGGCGAGCCCGAGGAAGTTGGGATTGGCGATCACGCCCGAGGCGCGGTATACGGAGGCGCTCGGATGGACCATCCAGTCCAGACTGAGGACCTCCAACGTCCCAGGCCAGACGAAATGCAGGATCGCCACGCCCGCGACAACGGCAAATGACGCCAGGAAGGCGACGTGGTAGGGCCACCGTGCCCTTCCTGGTAACACGGCAAGTCCCATGGCAAATACAGACAGGATGATGAAGACCTGGTCGTATTGGCTCACTGCGCGGAGCGGAAGCGTCCCGCCGAACTCACTGACGCCGAGAAAGAGCTGGAACGCCGTCACGGCCAGAAATGCCAGCGAGCACCAGAGAGCCGGACGCACGGATCGGGGGACATGGACAAGGCCGATCGACCAACGAAAGAGGACGGATGCCAAGCCAATTCCGGCCAGGAGAAAAATCGGACCGTGAGGCGGAAACCCCTGCGGGTGATTGAACGTGAGCATCGGCAGCAGGGCGAGATAGCCGAGCTGCGGCCGGAGCGCGAGCATGATGGCGATCACGATGTACGCGGCCACTGCCAATCGCGGAGTATCGCTGATCCCCGCGACGAGCCACGCAAGGAACGGAAGGAGGCCGACGGCGACCTCCCCCCAGACGCGCAGCTTGAGTTTGGGCGGCGAGGCTGTGATCGGCTGTGGCTGTGGACCCACCGCGGCGTCGGCAGCCGACGACCGTGGGGTCAACACGGGCAGCGCGGCGTGTCGGCCGCGAGCGTGGCGATCGGGCATATCTCCCGTGGGCTGATGACGTCCGACGGAGTGTAGGGTACGTCCGTCGTCCCATTTCTAGGCCTACCGTCGGCGGCGCAATTGGTCAACGAGCTGCCGCCGGCTACGGCGCGTCGGGCCGCTTGAGCATGATGATGCTGTTGCCGACCTGGGTTAGCGCCAGCGCCCGGAGCCAAGCGCTGCGTTGGAGTGGGCCAAGGAGTACCCGCCGCCAGCTGCTCGATACGGTGGCGTCGCTGAGCCTGACGAGGTCCACGACCGAGTAGAACTGCCCGAAGCCGCTATCGCGGCCGAGCTCGCACAACTGGTCGAAGGTGAACCAATGAACCGCCGGCCGAAGGCTGTAGTTCGCAAGGTCGGGCTTGTAATGCAGATGACGGAACACGTATGACTCGCGCACGAGGCGCGGAAACCAGTTGAAGAATGGGACGTTGAACTCGCCGTTCTGTCCGCGCAGGTTGAGGCGCAGCCGATTCGTCGTATAGATGTAGACAATGCCGCCAGGTCGTAGCGCCCGATACATCTCATCGAGCGCTGCCCGCGGCGAGTCGACATGTTCCAGCACGCTTTCACACAGGATGACGTCCTGGCTGGAGGACTCCACCGGCAGTGCCTCCGCCGCGCCGGCGAGAACCTCGTTTCCTGGGGGCAGGTACTCGTTCGCCGCGGTCACGAAGGAAGGAACGGGCTCGACCCCGACGACCCTATGGCCGCGCTCGATGAGGGTCTTGATCAGTCGTGGTCTTGGGCCACAGCCCAGGACGATGAGATCCTTCGGCGGCCCAAGATCGACCACCCTGTCGAGGAGCGTGAACAGGCGGTCGACCCGCGGTGATTCGTCTGGACGCGCCTCAAGCATGCCCAGATAGGCGTCGAGGTGGGTCTCGGCTAGTGCTGGATGACCCTCGGCAAGGCGACGCTCCCTGCGCCTGAGCGTGCTCACAGAACGTTGCGGCATCGTCGACTCCGAGCGATCAGAGACTTGCGTGGCCTCGAGATTGTCGTCGTAACGGGCGCCTTCGGTAACTCGTCGAGCAGCCGCGTCCGTCCGTCCGCCATCGCGGAGTCTCGTGGCAGCCGAGGTCTCGTAACGGCGTGGATGATGAACCTCCGAATCTATGGAATTGTGGACCTGGAGATAGCCCTGGCGAGCTCCGCATCGATCACATCGGCGAGCCACGCACCCGACGACCCCGCGCACAACAGGCCATCGCGGCTAGCGATGGCACCTTGCAGGCGAAGCCATGGATTGTCCAGGTGGTAGCCGACAACGGCAAGGACCGCGACGGCCCGGATCCCGTCGAGGGCAGGCCGGTAACCCGAGCGCGGAACGCCGTCGTGACTGCGGGGCGGGTTCATGCCAGCCGCGGTGGAGGCGAGCGCTCGATTGGGGCAGGGCTGAGCGGTCGAGCGATCCCATACGCAATGGCGAGCCAGACCGGGCCCATGACGGCCAGCTGTTTGGACTGGATGTTGAACGATGTGGCGACCAGGAAGAGGGTCAACACTGCGATCGACGCCATCGCCCAGGGATCACCGCGACGCTCGACGGCAGTGGCGACGATCCCGCCTGCGGTCACCAATAACGCCAAGAGGGCCACGATCCCACTCTCGGCCCACAGGCCGATGAGCTCGTTGTGGGCTGTCCGGAGCCCGTCCGTGGCGCCATAGCTCTCGCCGAGCATTCGAAAGGAATGGAACCCGTGACCGGAGATCGGCTCCACCAGGATCATCCGGATGCCCGCCAACCATGCATCGAACCGGCCCTGGTCGTTACCGAGCAGGATCTCGAGCGTTCCGCTCTGGCCGGCCAGCCTCGCCCCGACGAAGATCGGCACCACGAGCACGGCGGCGACCGTGACCGCAACGACATATCGGGCGGCGAGGCGGCGCGACCGCGTGACCAGGACGGCCGCTCCGGCAACGGCAATGCCCAGCAGCGCACTCCGACTGAAGCTGGCGATCAGGACGATCGTGGACAACACGGTGACGGCCACCCAGAGCCAGCGCCATCGGTCCGACGTCAACGCCTGGCACACGCCCACGATCCCGAGAACGCCGGCGACGATCCCGAGCCGATTAGGGCTCACGAATGGGCCAGTCGCTCGACTCAATTCTTCCGCTCCTGGAACCAGCCAGGCCATCCCGATCGACGGCAGCAGGCCCGGCGCGAACAACTCAAGCAGGCTGATGCCCACGGCAGCTGAGATCCCGATGACGCCGACGACGAGGGGGCGTATCGATCCCGTTGAGAACACACGGATCAGCATCAGGAAGAATGCGAGGCCCGCGCCAAACTCGATCCAACGACGGGTGGCCTCCACGGCGGCGTCGGCGTCGAGCCTGACGAGCGAGCGCACGAGAGCCACACCAGTTGCCGCCGCCAGGGCAGTCACTCCCCCGACGACAATCGCCATCCGGTGCCGCATCGGCTCGCCTGGATGACCATGCCGGGCAAGGTCGATTGCCAATCCGATCGAGCTTGCCGCGATGAGCGCAACGCTCGGGTCGACGCCGATCCTCGTCGATTGCGGGAAGACCATGATCGCGGCTGCGAGCCCCAGGCCGGACGCGGGCCAGCGCATCGCGAGGAGAAGAACTGCGACGGTCCAGACCCCGATCAACATGTTGTCGCCGACTGTTCGGACGATCGGGAACGCCGCCAGCGCCGCGATATCGAGCACGAGCGGCCCGTCGATTCGTTTGGAGACGGTCCATTGAGTCTTCGCGGAGACCGGGGCTCCGGGCGACGTCACCCCGGGGCGCTCTCGCAGGCCCGCCTCACGGCGTCGCCGTCGCGTACCGGCTGTCGGCCCCGAACAGCTCGATCGAGAGCTTGGCGAGGCGGTCCAGGTCGATGATCAGCTGGTAGCCGCCGGGCGTTCCGGCCGGGGCGTTCTTCGCGTACGGCGGCCCGAGGACCACCCGCCGAATCCCATCGTCGCTCTCGATTGCCTGGCCGACTGCGAGCATCTCCTGGAGACGGTCGCGCGGGAAGTTCGTCCGGAGGGTATTGGAGCCGGCCTCGATGATCGCCGGCAGCTGCGGCAGCAGCGTTGGATCGGTCAGGCGGGCCCGGAGGGCGAGGAGAAGCTGCTGCTGACGCCTGGCCCTGGTGAAATCATTGTCGCCGGAGCCTCGGCGGGAGCGAGCGTACGCGAGTGCCGTCTCGCCGTCGAGATGATGGACGCCCTTCGTGAGCCTGAACCCGATGTGGCCGTCGAGCCAGCCGCCGTACGTCGGGTCGTTGATGGCCCTGGGGTTGTCGACGGTGACACCACCGACGGTGTCGACCAGCTTGCGGAAGCCGTCCAGGTCGACCGCCGCGTAGTAGTGGATCGGAACGCCGAGGAGGTAGCCGAGCTCTCGGATCAGCGTCGGGAGCCCGCCGTCCGGGTATTTCACGGGGTCCTTGTCGGCCTCCTGCATCAGCGAGTTGATCTTGCGCGGAAATAGCTCCCCGTTCGACATCGTGAACCGCGCGATGTCGCGCGGGAAGCTGACCATCGCGACGTCGCCGGTCAGCGGGTCGACGCTGACCACGATGAGGGTGTCCGTCAGGGCATGGTGTCGAAGCTCGGACGAGTCGATCCCCGTGAGCAGGATGTTGATCCGCGACTCCTTGGTCTCCGGGGTCGCCTGGGGCGTTGCCTGGAATCCGTCGCTGGGCGTCGGCCCGCCGGACGCCACGGGCCCGGCCACAGGCGGATCGAACACCCGACCGGACGCCTGATACAGCGACCAGGCGACCGACGCCGCCCAGATGTGGCTGACGACGACGAGGAACGTCAGCGCGACGACTGCTCCCCCGACCGGCGGCTCGCGGAAGGCGGGCCTTCCGCCGGTCAGCCACGCCGCATGGACGAGCGCGGCGATCCGCCACGCGCCCTCGGCGATGATGAGAACGATGAATGTGACCGCCACGGCGGGCAGGAGGAGATCGACGAGGGCGCGATCGAGGCCGCCCGCGATCCAGATGAGCAGCAGGAGCAGGACCGCTGCGACGGGCACCGCGAACAACAGCGCGGCCCGAGGCCGGCCGGCATACCACTGGCCGAGCCCCGGCCAGACAAATGACAGGAACGCTGCGATCGCCGGCGAGCGCGACGGGTGCCAGTGCGATCGCAATCGCTCTGAATCGATGCTCACGTCCGAAGGAGTCTAGTCGAGGGAGGCGGGGGCGACGTGAACTCGAAGTCAGCGAGCCCCTGGCGTGATGCTGCTGACGGCGTCCTGTCTCTCGGCAAAGGGCGACGCGATGAACCAGTCCGCCGTGCGCTTGAGTCCCGTCTCCAGCGTGACCTGGGGCGTCCAATGGAGCATCCGTCGGGCCTTCTCGATGTTCACGACCCGGCGCCGGATGTTGTCGATGTCGCGCCGATCGATGTGCTGAAGCTCGACGGCGACGTCGAGGGCCCGGCCGACTTCGAAGCCGAGCTTATTGACCGAAGTCTCGATCCCGGTTCCGACGTTGAAGATCTCGCCCTCGGCTCGGGGCCGAATGGCCGCGAGCAATGTCGCGTCCACGGCGTCGTCGACGTAGGTGTAGTCCCGCGTCTGCTCACCATCGCCGTGGACGGACAACGGTCGACCGGCGTGGGCGTCGACGAGGAACTTGGAGACGACGCCGCAATAGGGGTTGTCCGGTCGCTGGCCCGGGCCGTATACGTTGCTGTAGCGAACGGACGCAGTGGGCAGTCCGTAGCTCTCGTAGAACGCCTGGCAGTAGTTCTCGCCGCCCAGCTTGCTGACAGCGTACGGCGAGAGCATGACGACCCCGTCGTCCTCGTTGATCGGGAATCGAGCGCGGGTTGCCGTAGACCGAGGCGGATGAGGTGTACACGACCCGGTCGACCTTGTTGGCTCGGGCGGCCAGCAGGACATTCAGGGTGCCACCGATGTTGGTTGCGAAATCGTCCCGAGGGTTCGCGGTCGAGGCGATGATGTTTCGAGCCGCCATGTGAAACACGAGGCTGGTTGCCGCGACCAGCTCGTCGACGAGGCCGGCGTCGGTAACGGAGCCCTGCACAAATTCGGCGCCGGTCGGGATCGTTTCGGGCCGTCCCGTGAAGAGGTCGTCGAGCACGGTCACGCGGGCCCCGGCATCGACCAGCTTCCGGGTCAGGGCACCGCCCACGAACCCTGCTCCGCCGGTCACCAGGATCCGCCGTCCGCCGAACGACCGCTCTGGCGCACCAATCATCGCTTGACCCCGGCCCTGAGCAACAGCGCCGGCCGGAACAGGCGCCACCAGTCACGGATCCCGCGCATCTTCGTGTAGCCCTCCTTCTCGTGGTAGATCACCGTACACGGATGCTCGATGACCTGGTAGCCGCCGCGAATGGCTTTGTACAGCACGTACGGCTCGAGGTCGTAGCTGTCCAGCCATGGTTGTTCGATGTCGAGCCGAGGATCGGTCAGGATCGACGCCCGGAAGATCCTGAATCCATTGGTCGCGTCCGAGACCCGACGGCCGCTGAGGACACTGAAGGCGAGCGAATAGATCTGCGTCCCGAGGCCCCGACCGCCGGTGGCTCCGACGACCCTGCCGCCGGCCCGCCATCGAGATCCCTGGACATAGTCGGCGCCGGCCGCTTTGAGCGCCTCGAAGGCGCCGACGAGCTCGGACGGTTCGTGCTGGTCGTCCCCAGACAGGAGTGCGAGATAGGGGCGTTCTCGCTCGATGCCGCGGAACCAGCCGTCGCGAATCGCGGCACCGACACCGCCTCGCACATCATGGCGAATGACGACGGCCGCGCCATGCGCCCGGGCCTCGTCGCCTGTGCCATCTGTTGAGCCATCGTCGACGACGATGGCCTCGAATCGTGGGTCCCGAGGGAACTTGTCGAGCACGCGCCCGATCTTCCCGGCCTCATTCAGGGCGGGAATGACGACGGCAATGACGGGCTGCGATGGCGAAGTCACGTTGGCACCATTGCGGCTCAGTGTGACATCCAGGGAGCTGCGTCACGGCTTGGCTTCGACCGCCATCCCGCTCTTGCAGTCGCTCTGACCCGCAGCGGGCTCGATCGACAGGACGGGCTGGCCGTCCTCTCGCATCGGTCGGAAGCAAGCCAGAGCGCCGAGGCGCCCCGCGAGGCTTTTCAGATTCGCAGCGCGAGCAAGCACCACTGGACGAGCCGCGAGAAGGCTTTGCCTCGCGTTCGACATGCCGGACGCTTCGGCCATGTCCAGCCAGTGGGTGAGCGCGCCAGGCTCGGCGTGCAGGCGGACCCCTGTCGCTCGGTCGATACGGCCGGGCGTTATCCGGAAAATGTCCGCCGAGCCCAACGGGCTGGTGAGTGTCTCGACGAACGTCAATCCGTTCGGCCCGCCATCAACCGATCGCAGGGCAGGGAGCAGATCCACCGGGGTCAGCGTGTGCGGGGCAATCAGCACCAGGTAGGCCGCATTGTCCGAGCTCAACCGCCGTTGCCAGCTGTCCCGCGTGATCCCGAACAGGGTTCCGCGGCGCTCGCCCAGCCAGAGGTACTGGGACGGGTCCGCTGGGCGCTGGACAGCCGAAACCGGAGCCAGCCGGACCTGAACGTGCAAGTCGAACAGTTCGACGCCGAGCGGTGAGCGGCCGCGGAACGACGAGATGACCTCCTGGCCCGGTCGAAGGGAAGGGCGGATGAGGGCCGCGGCATCTGCCGGCAATGGGTCGCGGGTCGGGCTGCCGACCATCCACTGGCCCATCACCGGACCCGCGACGAGCGCGACAGCGACTGCCGCGGTGGCTGCGAGTCTCGCCCAGCCTGGCAGACGGGGCGCTGTCGCCCGCGAGAGGTCGGCCACGGCGACGCCTGCGGCAATGCAGCTCAGGACGACCAGGACCGTGAGGTTCCGTTCCGGCTGCGAGAGCAGGACCGTCGCGGTGACTGCCGGGGCCAGGGCAAGGGCGGCCAAGGCCAGCAGTCGTACGCCGGCATCCCGGAAGCGCGTGACGAGGAGATACGCCCAGGCCGCCGCGGCAGCCAGCCAGGCCACGGCGCTCGTTCTGGTCGGATCGAGCGTGAGCTCTGCCTCATCCGGCACGATTGCCCTGAGCGAGTTGAGGGGGAACAGGAGTCCGGTTTCCCTCCAGACGAGAAACCACCACCACCCGGCGACGACGGCTATGGCAAGCAGGAACACGAGCGCGAGCCGGGCCCACGTCCGCCAGCCCAGGCCGGACCACGCGGGCAACCAGGCGATCGGGAGCAGGACTACGGCCGGGGCGACCGTCTCCTTGACCAGCAGCGTCAGGCCCAGCAGGCCGCCCGCGGCGAGCCAATGACCCAGCCTCGGGTGCCACAGAAGGGCGATGGCCCCAAGATAGAAGGCCGCGTGGGGAAGGTCGATCCCGAGCGAGACGATCTGCTCCCAGAACTGCGGAACCGCGATAACCGCCGCCGCGGTCGCGAGCGCCGCCACCGGACCGCTGAGCCGCGCCGCCAGCCAGACGGCCAGCAAGAGGCCGACCAGGCCGAGACCCCACGCCACCAGGTGGGCGCCGTCGCTCCCGGCAACCACGAAACCCCCGCCGACCATCACCGGATACGCCGGCGATCGAACGTAGAAGGTCTCACCGGCCTCGCCCAAGTAGCCCCGGCCGTCGAGCAAAGACATGCCGGAGAACACGTAGCGGCTGTGATCCGCCAGCATCGCGTCCCAGCCGCCCGTAGCCAGCCTGAGGACTGCCACGCCGGTCACCAGGGCCAGCGAAACCAGGAGAAGAAGCGGTCCGTTGAGCGGGGCTCGCCAGGTCGACAGGCTCTCGCCGCCCGGCGAGTGAAGGTTCAGACGGTCACCATCATTGGACCTACATCATCACCAGGCCGCCGTCGACGGCGAGCACCTGCCCCGTGATGAACGCAGCCTCGTCGCTCGCAAGGAACGCGACGGCGTTGGCGACCTCCTCGGTCGTCCCGAACCGCCCGAGCGGCGTTCGGGCCGTGATCTCGGCCTGGAGCGCCTCCGGCAGGTCCTTCGTCAGCTCCGTGAGGACGAAGCCCGGCGCGACGGCGTTGCAGGTGATCCCGCGTGACGCGAGCTCACGGGCCGTCGCCTTCGTCAGGCCGATGAGGCCGGCCTTCGCGGCGGAGTAGTTGGCCTGGCCCATCTGGCCCGCCTGGCCGGAGACCGAGGTGATGTTGATGATCCGGCCGCTCTTGGCCCTGAGCATCGGTCGGGTGACCGCCTTGGTCGTGTAGAACGCGCCGAACAGGTTCGTTTCGAGGACCTCCCGGAACGCCTCGACGGTCATCCGCATGAGCAGGTCGTCGCGGGTGATGCCGGCGTTGTTGACGAGGATGTCGATCTTCTCGAAGGCGTCGAGCGCGGCCTTGACGAGGGCGTCGGCTGCGGCGGGCTCCGTAACGTCGGCCTGGACGGCAAGGGCCTTGCGGCCGAGGCCCTCGATCGCCGCGGTCGCCTCCTTGGCCGCCGCCTCGTTGCCGCGGTAGCTGAACGCGACGTCGGCGCCCTGGGTCGCGAGGCGAAGTGCGATCGCCCGCCCGATCCCGCGCGAGCCGCCGGTCACGACGGCACTCTTGCCGCTCAGGTCGATCACGAACGGACCTCCAAATGGGGCGAGGGGCTACTCAACCGACAGGCTGGCGGGCGTGCTCGGGCTCGCCCGGGACGACGTCGTCGAGCGGCACGTCGATCGAGCCGGGCCGGGCCATGACCTCCGCGAGCGCGTCGGGGATCGGGTCGACCGAGTCCCAGTCGACCGGCAGCCGGACCTTGACGTCCTCCGGCTGTACCGCGGCGTCGCCAGCGATGCCCCGGGCCGGATCGGCCGTCCAGTTGATCGTCACTGCGCCGCTTGTGAAGCCGGCGCCAAAGGCGACGATCACGACGTTGTCGCCGACCTTCACGCGCCCCTCGTTGACCGCTTCGGCGAGCGCGATCGGGACGGACGCAGCCGAGGTGTTGCCGTACTTGTCGAGGTTGACGAACATCTTGTCCATCGGCAGGTCGAGGCCCTTGGCGACGGCCTCCACGATCCGGATGTTGGCCTGGTGCGGGATGAAAAGGTCGATGTCGGACGGTTGGAGTCCGGATCGCCGGATCGACTCCAGCGCGGTCGTCGCCATTGTCTTCGTCGCGAAGCGGTAGGTCTCCTTGCCCTCCATCCGGACGTAGTGCTCGCCGCGCGCGATCGTCTCCGCCGACGGTGGGCTCTTCGCTCCGCCCGCGGGAAGCCAGATCATGTACGCGCCCTGCGGATCGGTCGTCATCTCGACGCCGAGCGCGCCGCCGGGCTCCTCGCTGGCCGACAGGACGACGGCGCCCGCCCCGTCACCGAACAGGATGCAGGTGCTCCGGTCGGTGTAATCGAGGAAGCGGGTCAGGAGCTCCGCGCCGATGACGAGGACGTGCTTCGCGAGGCCGGCGGTGATGTAGGCCTGGGCGGTCGCGAAGCCGTAAACGAAGCCCGAGCAGGCGGCCATGACGTCGAACGCGGCTGCCCTCGTGTTGCCGATCGCCTCCTTGACCAGGGCGGCGGTCGACGGCATCCAGTAGTCCGGTGTGAGTGTCCCGAGCAGGATCAGATCGATGTCGTCTGGCTCGATGCCCGCAGTCCGGATCGCGCGCAGGCCGGCGACGGCGCCCATCGAGGCGGTCGTCTCGTGAGCGGCGGCGACCCGGCGCTCGCGGATCCCCGTTCGGCTTTGAATCCATTCGTCGGAGGTGTCGACCATCCGTTCGAGGTCGGCGTTGGTGAGGACCTGGGACGGCGCATATCGCCCCCAGCCGGTGACGTGCGCGTGACGGACGGGCGGGTTCACAGCGGATCCACCTCGATGAGCGGCTGCTTCGCCTTGACGAGCGTGCCGCTTTCGGGCACGACCCGGACGACGCGTCCGGCGAGCTCGGACTTGATCTCGTTGAAGAGCTTCATCGCCTCGATGAGCCCGACGACCTGGCCGATCGCGACCTCGCGGCCGACCTCGACGAACGGGGCGGAGCCGGGGGCCGGCGAGCCGTACCAGATCCCGGTCAGCGGGGCCTTGATGCTCGGGCGCGAGGGGGCGGCGCGCTCTTCGCCGGTCGGCGCGGCCGATGGCGTCGAGGCGGGCACGGGCGCCGCCGTTGCCTGGGCGTCCCCGACGCCCCCGACCGCAATCGGCTGGGCGATCGCTACTGGTTTGCGCAGGATCAACGCGGTTCCGCCGACCTCGACCTCGAGCTCGGTCAGGTCGCTCCGCTGGAGCATGCCGCCGAGCCGATCGATGAGGGCCAGGAGGGATGCGTCGCCGATATCGGCTGGCACGGGCGGTGGCGACGGGACGGCGGCGACGGCTTGGATGGATACGGGCTCGTCCGGCGCCGGGTCCGGCTCGGCGGCGGCAGCAGGCTCGGCGGCGGCAGCGGCTCGGCGACGGCGTCGGGCAGCCGCTCGAGCTCGTCGGTCATTCCTCCCACCGCCGGAAGATCAGGGCCGTGTTCTGGCCGCCGAAGCCGAAGGAATTCGACATCGCGGTCCGGATGTCCTGCGCCTGGGCGGTGTTTGGCGTGAGGTTCAGGCCCTCGGCGGCATCGTCCGGATCGTCGAGGTTGATCGTCGGCGGGACGCAAGACTCACGGATCGTCTGGATCGTCACGATCGCCTCGATGGCACCGGCAGCGCCGAGCGAATGCCCCAGCATCGACTTGTTGGCCGTGATCGGGACCTCGCCGGCCCGCTCGCCGAAGATCGTGCGGATCGACTGGAGTTCGGCCTTGTCGCCTTCCGGCGTCGAGGTGGCGTGGGCGTTCACGTGGTCGATCTCGTCCACCGCGATGCCGGCCTTATCGATCGCCCGGCGCGCGGCCCGGACCGCCCCGATCCCGCCCGGCGCCGGCAGCGTGATGTGCGACGCGTCGGCGGTCGCGCCGTAGCCGATCAGCTCGGCCAGGATCGGCGCGCCGCGAGCCCGGGCGTGCTCGAGCTCCTCGAGGACGAGGACACCGGCGCCCTCGCCCGGCACGAAGCCGTCACGTCCCTTGTCGAACGGCCGCGAGGCGCCCTCGGGGTCGTCGTTCCGCGTCGAGAGCGCCCGCATCGCGGCGAACCCGCCGACGAGCGGCTCGTAGATGCCGGCCTCGCTGCCGCCGGCGATCATGATGTCGGCGTCGCCGCGGCGGATCGTCTCCTATGCCTCGCCGATCGCGTGGCCGCCGGTCGCGCAGGCCGACACGGTCGTGAAGTTCGGCCCGATCATCCCGAAGTTGATCGCGATCTGCCCGGCGCCGACGTTCGGGATGCCCATCGGGATGAAGAACGGGCTGATCCGGTCCGGGCCGCGCAGGGCGTTCATCGAGATCCCGTCGACGAGCGTGCCAATGCCGCCGAGGCCGGTCCCGAGGATGACGCCGGTCCGCTCCGCCTCCTCGCCTTCCAGCCGGGCCGGCAGGCCGGCCTGGTCCATCGCCTCGCGTGTCGCGACGAGCCCGAACTGGATGTAGCGATCCGTCCGCCGGATCTCCTTGCGGTCGAGGACGTGGCTGGCGTCGAAATCCCGGACCTCGCCCGCGATCTGCGCCGTCAGACGCGACGGATCGAACGGTCGTGATCGTCGTGACCCCCGACCGACCGGCGGCGAGGCCCGCCCACGAGGACGCGACGTCGTTGCCGAGCGCCGTGACCATGCCCATCCCGGTCACGACGACACGCCGCGGCTCGGCCGGCCAGGTGCCGCGCGTCATCGGACGAGCTTCCCGGTCCGGACCGTCGCCGCGCGGTAGACGTCGCCCGGCAGGCCGCGGGCGGAGATCGCGTTGGAGACGGCCATCGTGTCGAACTCGGTCCGGCGGATCTCGGCGGTGACGTCGTCGCCGTCGACGACGACCAGGGCCCATGAGGCCGTCGGGTCGCCGTCGAAGATGTAGCCCGCGGAGCCGTCGTTGACGATCACCTTCCAGCCGAGGTCGCGGACCTCGGGCAGGTGGGTGTGGCCGCAGCAGATGACGCGGGCGTCGGTCCGTGAGACGCGCTCGAGGATGACCGACGGGTCGAGCGCCTGGTCGAAGCCCTGCGTCTGGCAGCCGGGCGAGGCGTGGCAGGCGAGGACCATCGTGTCGTCGAGCCTGAGGCGCCGCTCGGATGGCAGCCGCCGGAGCCAGCCCAGCCGCTCGTCGCCGAGCTCGTCGTGGGCCCACTCCGCGGCGGCGCGAAAGGTGTCCGGGACGCCGTCGGTGAGCCACGGGAACGCGGCCGAGTAGTCGAAGTCGGCGACGGCGACGTCGGTGTTGCCCTGGACGACGTCGCGCCCTCGGCCTCCATCTCGCGGAGCCGTCGACCGCGGCCGAGGGCTCCGGGCCGTTCAGGACGAGGTCGCCGGCGACGATCACGGCGTCCGGCCTCTCCTTCCTCATCGCCTTGCGGACGGCCTCGAGCGCGGCCGCGTTGCCGTGGACGTCCGACAGGACCGCGACCCGCGCGGTCATCGCAGCGCGCCTTCGCTCGGGATGATGAAGCTCAGCGTCGCCTCGCAGGCGACCTCGCCGTCGACGCTCGCGACGCCGCGGCCCCGCCCGAACCGGCCGCCGAGCTTCTCCATCGTGATCTCGAGCCGGAGGACGTCGCCCGGCACGACGATCCGCTTGAAGCGGGAGTCGTCGATGCCCGCGAACAGCCCGATCCGGTCGCCGAAGCCGGGCTGCTTCGCGACGTAGACCGCCATCGTCTGGGCAAGCGCCTCGACCTGGAGGACGCCGGGCATGACCGGCAGGCCCGGGAAGTGGCCCTGGAAGAACCACTCTGTCGCGGCGACGCCCTTGATCCCGACGATCCGCTTCGCCTCGGGGTCGTACTCCACGATCCGGTCGACGAGGAGGAACGGCCAGCGGTGCGGGATCAGCGCCTCGATCTCGCCGGTAGAGTGGATCGTTTCGAGCTTCGGCGGCGCGGTCGTTTCGGTCACAGGCAACTCCAGGTCATGGATTCCAGTGTGCCCCGACGCGCGGTCCCCACGCGGCGCGGTGGTTGCAGGTACGCACGGGCGAGCGCGGGCGCCGCCGTGCGTCCGCCGGCGCTGGCGGACCAAGCGGCGGACGCGACGAGGTCAAACGCTCATCGCGCGCGCCGCCGCGGCCAGGATCGCCGCGCCACCGACCCGATCGAGCAGATTGGTCGTCATCTTCCCTTCGAGGAATGTCTCCGAGGCGAGCAGCGCCTTGTGGATCGAGACGTTCGTGACGATGCCCTCGACGAGCAGCTCGTCGAGCGCGACGACGCGATCGGGCGATGGCGGCCTCGCGCGTCGGGCCCCAGACGATCAGCTTGCCGAGCAGCGAGTCGTAGAACGGCGGGACCTCGTAGCCGGCATAGAGGTGCGAGTCCATCCGGACGCCGGGACCGCCCGGCGGAAGGTAGCGCTCGACGACGCCGGCGCCGGGCCGGAACTCGTGCTCCGGGTCCTCGGCGTTGATCCGGAACTCGATCGCGTGGCCGCGGAACTCGACGTCGGCCTGGCTGAAGCCGAGCGGCTCCCCCGCCGCGATCCGGATCTGGGTCGCGACGAGGTCGATCCCGGTCAGCGCCTCGGTCACCGGATGCTCGACCTGGATCCGGCAGTTGATCTCGATGAAGTAGAAGTTGCCGGCGTTGTCGACGAGGAACTCGAGCGTCCCGACGTTCTCGTAGCCGGCCTCGACGACGGCCCGGATCGCCCGGGCTGCGAGGTCCGCGCGGGCCGCCTCCGAGAGCGCCGGCGTCGGGGCTTCCTCGAGGATCTTCTGGTGGCGGCGCTGGACTGAGCAGTCGCGCTCGCCGAGGTGGACGCCGGGGCCGTAGCGGTCGACCGCGACCTGGACCTCGACGTGGCGGTTCTCGTCGAGCCACCGTCTCGAGGTAGAGCGAGTCGTCGCCGAACGCCGCCCGCGCCTCGGAGCGGCAGACCTCGAGCGACGCCTCGAGCTCGCGCGGCGTCCGGACCATCCGCATGCCCTTGCCGCCGCCGCCGGCAGCCGGCTTGATCAGCAGCGGATAGCCGATCCGCTCGCCCTCCTCGAGGGCGTGGGCGTCGTCGCGGAGGATGCCGTTCGAGCCGGGGATCGTCGGCAGGCCGTGGTTCGCGAGCAGCCGCCGCGTCGCCTCCTTCGAGGCGAACCGCTCCAGCACGCTCGGCCGGCGGGCCGATGAACGTCAGGTCGTGGGCCCGGACGACCTCGGCGAATCCCTCGTCCTCGGACAGGAAGCCGTAGCCGGGATGGATCGCGTCGCAGCCGGTGACGAGCGCGGCGCTGATCATCGCCGGCGCCGACAGGTACGACCGCTTCGCGTCGGCCGGGCCGATGCAGATCGCCTCGTCCGCGAGCTGGACGGGCAGCGAGTCGCGATCGGCCTCGCTGTAGGCGACGACGGCCTCGATCCCGAGCGTCCGGCAGGCGCGCAGGATGCGCAGCGCGATCTCGCCGCGGTTCGCGATGAGGACCTTGCGGAACACCTCAGGCCTCGCCCGCGGCGGCGCCGGTCCCGTCCGATCGCCGCGAGCTCGATCACGACGAGCTCCTGGCCGTACTCGACGGCCTGCGCCGGCTTCGACGAGGCTCGCCCCGATCAGCCCGTCGACCGGGCGCGACGACCTCCTGGGCGACGCCGAGCATGTCGACCGCGCCGAGCCGGTCGCCCGCCCGGACCCGCGTGCCCGGCGTCGCGTCCGCCGGGGCTGGTAGACGCCGACGGCGGGCGACGTCGCGACCGTCCGACCGGGCCGGCGGCTCCTGGCCGCGAGGGCGCGTCGACCGGCGATCCGCGCCATCCGGCCCGGGCCCGACCGCGGTCAGCGGCGGCGGCGACGATCCGTTCGTCGAGTGCGGAGCCGGGCCGCGGCTCCTGCCTCGCGGCCGACCGATGGCCCTCGAAGGCCGCGGGCGCGTGGCCGTGGCCGGCATGACCCGGCTGGGCTCGCGACGGCCGATCGGTCGCGCGCCTGAGCTGAGCGTCGGGCCTCGCATCCGCGGGCCGGCGGATCCGAACCCGCCACGGGCCCTCGCGGACCTCGATCTCGCCGAGGCCCGTCGCCGACAGCTTCGCGACCAGGGCCGGCAGCAGCTCGTCGGCGAGGCGGTCGATCGCGGCGTGGTCGGCGGCGCGCGCCTTCGTCGCCGTCCGGTCGCGGCGGGCTGCTGACGGGCGCGGTCGTCGTGCATCGCCGTCAGACCTCGTCGCGCGCCGGCGGCTCGTCGCGGCCCGGGCTGGCCGGCCAGCGGCCCGGATCGAACAGGTTGCGGAGGCGATCGGCGAGGCCCGGCCGCTCGACCGGCGACGACCGGTCGGCGTCGCGAGCTCGGTGTACGGCCCGAGTGCCGCGGAAGCGCTGGTACCGGGCTTCGACGAGCTCATCGAGCGGGAGCCGCGACAGGCGCGTCGAGCTCGGCGACGATGATCGGCTTCAGTCGGCGGGCCGTCTCGGCGTGGTCGGTGTGGGCGCCCTCGCCGGGCTCCGTCACGACGATGTCGACGACGCCGAGCGCCTGCTGCTCGGCCGCCGTCATCCGCATCGCGACCGCCGCGGTCGGCGCCTCGTCGGCCGTCCGCCACAGGATCGACGCGCAGCCCTCGGGGCTGATCACCGAGTAGACGGCGTTCTCGAGCGCGATCGACGACGTCGGCGACGGCGATCGCCAGCGCGCCGCCCGAGCCGCCTTCGCCGGTGATGACCGTGACGATCGGCGTCCGCAGGCGGCTCATCAGCCCGATCGAGCGGGCGATCGCCTCGGCGATGCCGCGCTCCTCCGATTCGGCGCCGGGATGGGCGCCCGGGACGTCGACGAACGTGACGACCGGCATCCCGAACCGCTCGGCGAGCTCCATCGCCCGCATCGCCTTGCGGTAGCCCTCGGGGTGCGGCATCCCGAAGTTGCGCCGGATGTTCTCGTCGGTGTCGGCGCCCTTCTGCTGGCCGACGACGACGACCCGCCGGCCGTCGATCCGGGCGAACCCGGTGACGATCGCCTCGTCGTCGCCGAAGAGCCGGTCGCCGTGGATCTCGATGAAGTCCTCGGCCAGCTCCGCGACGAGCTCGAGGGTCCGCGGCCGGCGCAGGTTGCGGGCCTGCTGGACGCGCGCCCAGACGGCGTCGCGCGGGTCGGCGGCGACGTCGGCGGCGGCGGCGGTCGGCGTCGCGGCCGCTCGCCTCGGCCGCGGCCCGAGGATCCGGTCAACCACGGGGCGCCTCCGTCGGCGGGTCGTCGCGGCGACGCCGTCGGATCGGCGCGTCGGGGCTCCGCCGGCCTCGGCAGGCGCGGGCGCGTCCGCGGGCACGGCTCGGCTCGGGTGGTCTCGGCGGGCGACGTGGTGGCGACGGGCGCCTTCGGCGGCGACGATCGCGTGTCGCCGGCGCCGTTGGTCGGCGGCGGCGGCTCACGGCTCGCTCGGCATGACCCGCTCGGCGAGGTTCGACAGGAACGACAGCGGCCGGAACGACGGCAGCCCGAGCGGCTCCGGCGTCGTCCGCGTGCCGTTCGCGCCGGCGGCCGGCACGAGGTAGCCGAGGAGGCACGGAGAGCTCCGATCGCAGCTCGGAGCGATGGACGACCCGGTCGAGGAACCCGTGCTCGAACAGGAACTCCGAGCGCTGGAAGCCCGGCCGGCAGCTCCTGGGCGATCGTCCCGGACGTGACCCGCGCGCCGGCGAAGCCGATGAGCGCGTTCGGCTCGGCGATGTTGATGTCGCCGAGGACCGCGAACGAGGCGAAGACGCCGCCGGTCGTCGGGTCGGACAGGACGCTGATGAACGGCACGCCGGCGGCCCGCAGCCGCTCGAGCGCCGCGACCGGTCTTCGCGAGCTGCATCAGGGCCAGCGTTCCCTCCTGCATCCGCGCCCCGCCTGACGCCGAGACGACGATGAGCGGCAGGCGCTGGATCGAGCGCATGCTCCGCGGCCCGGGTCACCTTCTCGCCGACGACGGCGCCCATCGAGCCGCCCATGAACCCGAAGTCCATGACGCAGATCGCGACCGGCCGGCCGTCGATCGTGCCGGTGCCCCAGACCGCCGCGTCGCGCATCCCGGTCGCGAGCTGGGCGGCCGCGATCCGGTCCGGGTACGCCTTCTGGTCGACGAAGCCGAGCGGGTCGACCGACTGCAGACCCGGCGTCCCGCTCGACGAACGTGCCGTGGTCGAGGAGAGTGCGCGAGCCGAGCGTCGGCCGACAGCCGGAAGTGGTGGCCGCACGACGGGCAGACGCGCTGGACCTTGTCGAGCTGCTTGTTGAACAGCATCTCCTCGCACGAGGGGCACTTCGTCCAGAGATCGGGCGGGTAGGCGTCGCGCCGGGGCCGGAACGACGGCAGCTTGATCGGCATCAGTCGAGACCTCGGGCCGATGGCGCCGCTGCGCGGCGCGAGCCACGCGGACGGCGCGGGCCGCGCGGACCATCGGGCTGCGGACGCGCGCCCGGGCGGCGTCCAGCGCCAGGCGACGAACGCGGCGCCGGCCAGCGAGAGCGCGGCCGACGTGAGCGCGCCGCCGATCAGCAGCGGCCGGGGATCTCGCGTCGCTCGTCCGTCGGGTCGTCAACGGCGAGACGGATCGAAGGCGTCGGCAGCCGCGGCGCGGCGTCGACCAACGAGACGACGCTCGCCTCGGCGCCGACCGCGGCCGGCAGCCTGAGGCGCTGCCGCCGCCTCGGCGAGACGGACGGCGAGCCGCTCCTCGAATCGGAACGACGGATGGACGCGGGTCGAGGTCCCGGCGCAGCCGGTCGGAGGCGAGCCGGAGGGCCGGGATCGAGCGTCGGCGTCGGCCGGCCCGAGGTCGGTCCCGGCCCGGGCGAGGACGCGCTCGAGGTAGAGATCGGTCAGGAGCGCCTCGACCTCGGATGCCGTCGCGTTCGAACGGGGTCATCGCCGATCACCGGCCGTCGCTCAGCGGCGGCGCCACGTCGAGGTCGCGAGCGACGGTCCGAAGCGCGCGATGGATGAGCACGCGAACCGCGCCCTCCGACTGCCGAGGACACCGGCGATCTCCGCGGTCGACATCTCCTCGACGAAGCGCAGGACGATGGCCCGGCGGCGGTCGGCGGGAAGGCGGCCGACGGCGCGCCACGCCGCGGCGGCCTCGTCGCGGATCGCCGCGCCGCCCTCGACGTCGAGCGGGTCGGCGACGAGCGCGGCGGCCTCGATCGGCGCCTGCCGGACGGCGCCGGCGCGTCCGCCGCTGGTTCGCGACGACGTTGCGGGCGATCCGGAAGAGCCAGACGCGGAACGTCGAGGCGCCGTCGCCGTCGGCCGGCCGGGCACGCTCCTCGAAGCGGTCGAGGTTCGCGAGGGCGGCGAGGAACGTGCGCTCGGTGGCGTCCTCGGCTTCGTGATGGTCGCCGAGCTCGTAGAACGCGTAGCTGTACACCTGGGCCAGGTACCTGTCGATAGAGGGCGTCGAACGAGGGCGGGTCCTCGCGGGCTCGCTCGACGAGCGCGCGGTCCCGATCGAGGTGGGCTGACGCGGGGCGAGCCGTCTCTCCTCTGCCGGTCTCGATCCTTCCAAACACCGGACGAGCCATGCTGTTACACGCTCGCCCGTCGAGGCGGAGGTGGCGGATCTCGCCGCAGACGACGCTCGCGCGTCCGGCACCGGTGCCGGCCGGGTCCACGACGATGAGCGCGCCCGTGGCCGGGTCGACGCGGAGCGCCCGGACGACGTCGCTCGCGACCGTCATGTCCGATCGAGCCGGACGAGGCGCCCGTTCGTCAGCTGGCGTGTCGGCCCAGCCGGCCGCGTCGAAGACTGCCACGCGGAGCGCCCGACCATCGTCTCGAGCGTCCAGGTGAACGCCTCGAGCAGCGCCACGGTGTCGATCCGGCCGCCCGTCGCCGATCGCCCGCAGCGACGTCATGCGTCCGGCGAGCTCAGCCGGGAATTCATCGGCCGGCCCAGTCCGCGTTCACCCCGATCCCGACGACGGCCCGCGGATCGTCGGTCCCGAGACCGTCGGTCTCACCGAGCACCCCGGCCAGCTTACGGGCGGCGCCGTCGTCGCTCGACCACGAGGTCGTTCGGCCACTTCAGGCGGATCGTGCCCGGCGGCAGCGCGGCGACGGCCTCAGCCGCATCGGCCATCGCGAGACTGGCCACCGCGGCCAGCCGCCAGACGCCGCTCTGGCGCCGAGCCATGTCGGCCGGAAGCCGAGCGACAGCAGCAGTGCGTGACCCCGCGGCGCCGTCCACGTCCGGCCCTCCCGCCCGCGACCCGCCGATCTGCTCGTCGGCGACGGCGAGGCAGACCTCCGGGCTCGCCGTCGGCCAGCCAGCCGCGGACGACGTCGTTCGTCGAGCCGACGACGGCGAATCGCTCCTGGCGGGCGATGAACGGCGGCGCCTCGGTCATCGTCAGCCTGGCCGCGGCGGCTTCGATCGTCTCCGGACGCTCGAGCTCGAACGCCTGCGTGGAGTGCCCGAACCGCAGTTTCCAGGGCGTCCTCGGCGATGATCGTCGTGATCCGGATCTCCGAGGTCGAGATCATCTCGATGTTGACGCCGGCGTCGGCGAGGGCGTCGAACATCCGAGCGGCGTAGCCGGGTGCGTTCTGGATCCCGGCGCCGACGATCGAGACCTTCGCGACCGACGAATCGGTCGTCAGCTCGCGGAAACCGAGCTCGCGGGCGACGGGATCGAGGATCCGCTTCGCCTTGGCCAGCTCGACCTGCGGGATCGTGAAGCTCAGGTCCGTCGCGCCGCCGTGGCCGATGTTCTGGACGATCATGTCGACGTTGATACCGGCGTCCGCGAGCGGCTGCGAAGACCGACGCCGCCACGCCAGGCTGGTCCGGCACCTCGACGAGCGTGACCTTGGCGACGTTGCGGTCGTGGGCCAGGCCGCGAACCTTGTTCCGCTGCTCCACGAGCGGGTCCTCCTTGATGAGCGTGCCGGGGGCGTCCTCGAACGAGCTGAGGACCTCGATGACGACGTCGTTGACCCAGCCGAGCTCGACTGCCCGGGTCTGCATGACCTGGGCGCCCTGGTGGGCGAGCTCGAGCATCTCCTCGTAGCCGATGATGTCGAGCTGGCGGGCCATCGGGACGAGGCGCGGATCGGCAGTGTAGATGCCGCGGACGTCGGTGAAGATCTGGCAGCGGTCCGCGCCGAGGCGGGCGGCCAGGGCGATCGCGGTCGTGTCGCAGCCGCCCCGGCCGAGCGTCGTGATGTCTGAGGCGTGGATCGTCGTCTCCTTCGCGTCCGGCCCTGGAAGCCGGCGACGATCACGACCTTGCCGGCTCGTCGAGCTCGCGACGGATGCGAGCCGGTTCGATGCTGGCGATCCGGGCCTTGCCGTGGCGGCCGTCGGTGGTGATGCCGGCCTGCGGCCCGCTCAGGCTGATCGCCTTGACGCCCGAGGGCGTGGAGGGCCATCGAGACGAGCGTCGCGCTCTGGTGCTCGCCGGTCGCGAGGAGCATGTCGAGCTCGCGCTCGTCGGGCGTGTCGGTGATCGCCGCGGCCAGGCTGAGCAGCTCGTCCGTCGTGTCGCCCATCGCCGAGACGACCACGACGAGGTCGGCGCCGGCGGCGCGTTCGCGGGCGATCCGCCGGGCAACGCGCCGGATCCGATCGGCGTCGGCGAGGCTCGACCCGCCGAACTTCTGGACGACGAGCGGGGCAGGCATCGACGCATTCTACCCCGCACGTTCAGCCGCCCCGGGAGAGCCCGGGCGTGTCCGATCACATCCGAATTGCCAGGAGACATCCCGATGTGCTTCGACCATGACTCGCGGCCGCCGATCCGGCCGATCGCCGGCGGCGCGCTCGACTCGCGCGAGGTAACGCTGACGGCGGCCGATGGCAACCGCCTGACGGCGTTCGAGGCGAAGGCCGCCGACCCGTCAGGCGCCTCGATCCTCATCCTGCCCGACGTCCGCGGGCTGCACGCCTACTACTACGAGCTCGCGCTGCGATTCGCCGAGAACGGCATCGACGCGGTCGCGATCGACTGGTTCGGGCGAACGGCTGGGCTCGGGCGGCGGGAGGACGGCTTCGACTACATGCCGCACGTCAACCAGACGACATGGCCGGGCGTTATGGCGGACATCACCGCCGGCGCCAGCCACGCCCGGTCGTTCGGTCCCGAGCGTGCCGCGTCGCTGTTTACGATTGGGTTCTGCTTCGGCGGCCGGATGTCGTTCCTGTCGCCCACGCTCGGGCTGGAGCTGGCCGGCGCGATCGGCTTCTACGGACCGCCCGTCGGACCGGGCCGGGCCGGATCGCCGGCGCCGGCTGACGTCGCGGATCGGATCGCGTCGCCTATCCTCGGCCTCTTCGGCGGCGCCGACGAGAGCATCCCGCCGTCAGCGATCGAAGCGTTCGACACGGCCCTCGAGCGGGCCGGCGTCGAGCACCAGCTCATCACCTATCCGAATGCTCCGCACAGCTTCTTCGACCGCAAGGCCGCCGCGTTCAAGCAGGAATCCGAACAGTCCTGGGCCGAGGTTCTCGGGTTCATCCGCGCCCACACCTAGGTCGATCGGAGCGCCCCCTCAGCGGAGAGAACGGCCTCAGCGCCGGTCGATGACCTGCGCTCCCTGGTTGCGAGGCGAGACGACGACGTTCCTGCCCGGCAAGTCGGTGTCGACCGAAGCCGCGGTGAAGGCACCCTCGATCCGGGTGATCGTGCGAACCGAATCGGAAAACGCAATCACGGTCGAGCCGGCGCCAGACAGGCAGGCCCCGATCGCGCCGGCATCCAGGGCCGACTGGATGAGTCGCGGGAGCTGCGGGAAGGCCGCCGCCCGGTACTGCTCGTGGAGTCGATCGACCGTGAGAACGCGTAGCAGGTCGAACCGCCCGATTGACATCCCGGCAACGCCGATCGCCAGGCGCGTCAGATTGGAGACCGCGTCCTCCCGCGGGACCTTGTCCGGAAGCACGGATCGCATCTCGGCGGTGGACAGACGAAGGTCCGGGATGAACAAGACGGCACGAAGATCGCGCGGCGCGTCGAAGCGGAGCGCCTCAACCGTGCCGTCGATTGCGGCGCTGACCACGAACCCGCCGTGGAGCGCGGCCGCGGCGTTGTCCGGATGGCCCTCGATCTCGTTCGCGAGGCGCAGCAGGTCCGGGCTCGTCAGCGGCTCGCCGAGAAGGGCGTTCCCGGCCACGAGGCCCGCGATCGTCGCCGCCGCCGACGAACCCAGGCCCCGGGCGAGCGGGATCTCGTTGTGCATCTCGATCCGCCAGCCGACGCCCTCGGGCATCTCGCCGCGGACCGCGCGCAGCGCGGCCTCAATGCCCTGGACGCAGCGGTTCTCGCGGTCCTCGGTCAGCTCGTCCTCGCCCTCGCCCTCGACCGCGAGCTCGATCTCGCCGCGGCTCCAGCCGCGAACCTCCACCTCGACCCGGTTCGTCAGCCCGAGCGCCACGGCCAGGCAGTCGTAGCCCGCGCCGAGGTTCGCGCTCGACGCCGGGACCTCGACGGTCACCCGCCGCCCGTCGAGCTCGGCCAGCCAGTTCGTCACCATCCGAGCGCCACCGCGACCGAGCCGACCGTCGGTTCGGCTTCGAGGATGGCGCCGGTCGCCGCCGACGACTCCGCTGTGGCGGGATCCTTCAGGCCGCTGCCGGTAAGGACGCACACGACGAGCGCATCCCGGGGAATACCGCCCCGCGCGGCCACCTTCGCGATGCCCGCGACGCTCGTCGCCGACGACGGCTCGCAGAAGATCCCCTCGTCGGTCGCGAGGCGGCGGTACGCGTCGAGGATCTCGTCGTCCGAAACCGCCTCGATCATCCCGCCGCTCTCGTCGCGCGCCTCGATCGCGCTGGACCATGACGCCGGATTGCCGATCCGGATCGCCGTCGCGACCGTGTCGGGCTTCTCGACCGGCCGGCCGAGGACGAGGGGTGCCGCGCCCGCGGCCTGGAAGCCGAACATCCGCGGTCGCGTCTCGACGACGCCAGCGGCGGCGTACTCGCGGAAACCCGCCCAGTAGGCGCTGATGTTGCCGGCATTGCCGACCGGGATCGCCAGGATGTCGGGCGCCCGGCCCAAGGTCGTCGCAGATCTCGAACGCGCCTGTCTTCTGGCCCGCGATCCGGAACGGATTGATCGAGTTGACGATCGTGACCGGATGGTGGTCCTGCTCGGCAAGCGCACGGACGACGCCGAGGGCCGCGTCGAAGTTGGCATCGATGGCGACGACGCGGGCGCCGGCGATGACCGCCTGGAGGAGCTTGCCGGTCGCGATCTGGCCACGGGGCAGGACGACGACGACCTCGAGGCCCGCGTGGGCACCGTACGCTGCCGCGGACGCCGATGTGTTGCCGGTCGACGCGCAGATGATCGCCTGCGCCCCTTCCTCGAGCGCCTTCGCCACCGCGACGACCATGCCGCGGTCCTTGAACGAGCCGGTCGGGTTCTGGCCCTCGACCTTGGCGTAGAGATTCGAAAGGCCGATCCGCTCGCCGATGCGACCGAGCCGGACGAGCGGCGTGAAACCTTCGCCGAGCGTCAGTTCCGGCGTCGCGTCCGTGATCGGCAGGTGAGCCTGGTAGCGCGACACGAGGCTGGGCCGAGCCGATTGCATTGCCGCGTTCCGACTCATCGAGCCATAGGTGCCATGCGGCCGTCGGCAGGGGCCAGTCGGCCCGCGATCGGCAGGCCCGCCCAGGTGCTGCCGGCCTCGCGCGCGATCGCCAGCAGGTCCCCGAGAACCGCACTCGACGTCGCCGCGCCGCCCGCGCCGGGGCCACTGAACGCCACCGTCCCAACCGGCTCCGCCTCGATCTCGATCCGGTTCAGGACGCCCCCTGTTCGGCCGAGGGCGGAGTCCCTCGCGAGGAGCGTCGGCACGACCGAGGCCGTGACACCGTCGCCCGACCGCTCGGCGAAGGCAAGGAGCTTGATCACCTTGCCGTCGCCCGCCGCTGCCGCGATGTCGTCCGACGTCACCCCGGTGATGCCCGGCCGGCCGCTTCCCGGACCTGCTGCGGGCGCGATCGTCGATACGTCGGCCGGATCGATCCAGACCCCGAACGCGAGGCGGGCGAGTATGACGAGCTTGTTGACGGCATCGTGGCCCTCGACATCGCCGGCCGGATCGGCCTCCGCGTAACCCGCGGCCTGAGCGGCAGCCAGGACTTCCTCGTAGCCGCGGCCCTCGTCGGTCATCGCGGTCAGGATGTAATTCGTCGTGCCGTTGACGATGCCCCGAACGGCGACGACGCGGTTTCCCGCGAGCTCGGCTGCGAGCGGCCCGAGAACCGGGATTCCACCGCCGACCGCGGCCTCGAAGCGGAGCGCGGCGCCGGATCGCCGGGCGACCGCCTCCAGCTCTGGCCCGTGATGGGCGATGACGTGCTTGTTCGCGGTGACGACCGCCTTTCCCGAGCCGAGGGCCGCCGCGATGAGGGTGTGCGCCGGCTCGGCGCCGCCCATCAGCTCGACGATGACATCCGTGTCGGGGTCGGCGACGAGATGGGCCGGGGCGTCCGTCAGCAGGCCGGGCGGCAGGCCGCGGCGCCGAGCGCCGTCGACGTCCCGGACCGCGATCCCGACGAGCTCGAGCCGGGGGCCGCCATCATTTCCCAGGCGATCGGGCCACTGCTCGAAGGCGCGGACCACCTCACGACCGACGGTCCCCGCACCGAGCACGGCCACGCGAAACTGGGCGGTGCTCATCCGATTCGGCTCATCGGGGCGCGACAAGACTGTGGGCACATCTCCTGCTGATGGTAGCCGAGCGCGCGGTCCGCGCTCCGCTACACTCGCCAGCCATGACGACTGCCCTCGAACCCGCCCCTGCGCCGGCCGAAGCAGCCTTGCCCAGGCACCGGATCTTCAGCGGGATCCAGCCGTCCGGCGTCGTCCACCTCGGCAACGACCTCGGGGCGATCCGCAACTATGTCGCGCTCCAGAGCCAGTTCGAGGCGATCTACTGCATCGTCGACTACCACGCGCTGACGAGCCTCCACGATCCCGACGCGCTGCGCTCACGGACGCGCGACATGGCCGCGTCGCTCCTCGCCCTCGGGCTCGATCCCGACCAGTGCACGCTCTTCGTCCAGAGCCACCGTCCGGAACACACGGAGCTCGCCTGGCTACTGGCGACCGTCACTCCCGTCAGCTGGGTCGAGCGAACGCCGTCCTACAAGGAGAAGAAGCTCCAGCAGCCGGACGACGTCAACCACGCCCTCCTCACGTACCCGATCCTGCAGGCCGCCGACATCGTCATCTACCACGCCGACCGGGTTCCCGTCGGCCGGGACCAGGCCGCCCACCTCGAGCTCAGCCGCGAGATCGTCCGCGCGTTCAACAACCGCTATGGCGTGACCTTCCTCGAGCCGGAGGCCGTCTATACGGAGGCCCCGACGGTCCTGGGAACCGATGGCGTGAAGAAGATGAGCAAGTCGGTCGGCAACACGATCGAAGTCCTCGCCGAGCCGGAAGTTATCCGCAGTCAGGTCATGTCGATGGTCACCGACACGCAGCGCATCCTGCGAACCGATCCGGGCCGGCCTGAGGTCTGCAACGTCTGCCAGCTGCACCGCTTCTTCGGGCCCGACTACGAGGAGATCTGGGACGGCGAGCGCACCGCCCGGACCGGCTGCGTCGACACGAAGCGCCTGCTCGCGGAGCGGATCATTGCCCACTACGCCCCGGCCCGCGAGCGCTACCTGGAGCTGCTCGACCACCCGGAGCGGATCGACGGAGCACTCGAGGGGGGCGCCGACAGGCTGCGGCCGAAGGCTGAGGCGACGATGGACGAAGTCCGCCGCCGAATGGGTCTGCGCTAGATCGGCCGGAGATCGGCTGGTTAGCGGCTGGTGATCGGGGCGGACTACCATGGCGCCGAAGGGATGGGGCACCGCCCCCTCCCGCCCAGGCGGCCAGCCCGCCGCGCGAGGTGCGCCCGACGATGACAGTGGTGACCGAACGGCAGCGCCGCTGGGTGACGGCCGTTCTCGTCCTCGGGACACTCACCCTCGGCCTCGTCTTGGTGAGCCTCATCGCGTCGATCTTCTTCGCGTTCGGCGACATCGTCCTCGTCTTTTTCCTGGCCTGGCTCCTCGCGTTCATCCTCAGCCCGGTCGTTGCGGGCCTCACCCGCCTCATCCCGGTCCTGCCGCGAGTCGGCGCGGTCGTACTCGTCTACGCGGCGATGGTCGGCGCCATGGTGCTCGTCGTCGTCCTGATTGCCGGGGCGCTCGCCCAGTCGATCGCCGACTTCGTCGCAAGCGTGCCGACGCTCCGCGACGACCTGCCGGGACTCATGCAGCCGTGGCAGGAGCGGCTCGACGCGCTCGGGCTCAACCAGGTCCGCCTGGCAGACCAGGCGATCAGCTTCCTCGACAACATCGCCGTCTATGCGATCCAGCTGGCAGGTCCGGTGCAGCAGCTTGCGGTCGCGAGCCTCGGCGCGATGGGCAATCTCCTCATCGTCCTGATCCTGTCGCTCTACATGGTCATCGACCGGAACGACATCCTGTCGTTCCTCTTCCGGCTCGTACCGCCCAGCTACAAGGAGGAGGCCCGTCTCCTCGAAACGAGCGTCGCCCGCTCCTTCGGCGGGTTCCTGCGCGGCCAGGCGATCCTCGGTGTCGTCTATGCAGCGGTTGCCGCCGTGACGAGTGCGGTCCTCGGCCTTCCCTATCTCGCCGTGACGACGGTGCTCGCCGGCGCCCTCATGGCGATCCCCTTCTTCGGACCATTCATCGCATGGGCGCCACCGGTCATCGTGGCGCTGCTCGCGGTGCCGAGCGCCACGATTCCCGCCTTCATCCTCATGGGCGTCGGCTGGCTGCTCGTCATGAACCTCCTGCAGCCGCGGCTCATGCAGGAGTCGGTCGGCATCCACCCGATCGTGGTCCTCGGCTCGGTCCTCATAGGCTCCAAGATCGCGGGCGTGACGGGGGCGATCTTCGGCATCCCGATCGCGGCCGTCATCTCGGCCTTCTTTTTCCACTTCCTCGCAATTAGCCGGGAACCGTCGCCGGTCGCGACCAGGGCGGCGAAACGGGTCGAGCAACGGGAAGGACGGCCGGTCCGGGTGCCCCGCGAACCCGCGCCCGGAATCGACCCGGACGTCTCGACGTGACCGAGGAGGACGCCGGCCGGCCTCGCCGCAGCGACCCAACTGACGCTCGGCCGGAGGAGCAGCCGGACATGACCCGGGAGCGTGCCCGGACCGAACGGCGTGACCTCGACAAGGAGCGTGGCGAGCCGGTCGCCGGCGGCACGGCCCGGGGCGGGCCGCGTGCCCTCCGCTCCATGGCCAAACCCCTCCACGACTGGTCGACCCGGCCGAGGATCCTCATCACGAACGACGATGGCGTCGAGTCGCGGGGACTGCTGGCTCTTAAGCAGGCGCTCGAGCAGATTGGCGACACCACTGTCGTCGCGCCCGACACGAATCAGAGCGCGGTCGGCCACCAGAAGACGCTCATGCGACCGCTCCGCGTCCGGGAGCGGACGCTCGGCGACGGCTCACTGGCCTACTCGGTCGACGGCTCCCCGACCGACGCGGTCAGCATCGCATTCCTCGGCTTCTTCGGGCACGGATTCGACCTGGTCGCCGCGGGGATCAATTACGGCGCGAACCTCGGCGACGACATCACCTACTCCGGGACTGTGAGCGCGGCGATGGAGGCCGTGATCAACAACTGCCCCGGTTTCGCGATCTCGCAGGAGTACTACGAGCATCCCGACTTCACGCTCGCAGCGATGGCCGCCGCGACCGTCGCCCGCAACATCCTCGAGCATGGCCTGTCGCGCGGCGAGCTGATCAACGTCAACGTGCCGGGCATCTCGCCGGGCGAATTCCAGGGGTTCGAGGTGACCCGACTCGGGCGCCGGGTCTACCAGGATCAGTTGATCGAGCGCGTCGATCCACGCGGCATTCCCTACTTCTGGATCGGCGGGCCACCGCCCTCCGGCCTCGCAGTCGAAGGGACCGATTTCCACGCGATCGTCAACCGCAAGATCTCGATCACGCCGATTCACCTCGATCTCACCGGTCGCCGCCTGCTACGGCGCCTGAAGACATGGGAATGGGAACTCCCGAAGGACGCGCCGCCCGCGAAACGCGGGACGACGAAGCCGCCCGGCGACGATCAGCTGGCGGAGGTGGACCAGGAGGCTCGGCTCGCCGAAGAGGAATCCGTCGAGCGGCGGTAAGTCGAAGGCCGTGGCACGGACGCTCAAAAGGAGAACGGGATGGATCTGTCGAACCTGATTGGCGGGCTTGGAGCCGAAGGAGCCCAAGTCGATCCGAATCGCCTGATCAGCGGCGTGCAAGAGGTCTTCGCGTCGAAGGGCGGCGTCGAGGGCCTGACGTCATCCCTCCGGGCCGGCGGCCTGGGCGGCGTCGTCGACTCGTGGATCTCGACCGGCAGCAACCAGCCCGTCGAGCCAGAGCAGCTCGGAGCGGCGCTTGGGCCCGAAACCGTGAGCCAGCTGTCCGCGAAGACGGGCCTGTCGGTGGAAACGCTTCTGCCGCTCCTGGCGGCCTTCCTGCCGATGATCATCGACCAACTAACGCCGGACGGGCAGGTTCCCCAGGGCGGCCCGGCAGACAACCAGGCCGAGATCGGCGACCTGCTCGGCGGGATTCTTGGTGGCGGCCTCGGCGGAATCCTTGGCGGCGGCCGCTGAGGCCTGGCGCACAGCCACGCGGGGCGGCTACGGGTCACGTCGAAAGGGCGCGTCACGGCGGTCGAACGCGATGCCGGCGCGCGCGTGGCGGCGCTCAGCGACGGCGCTTGAGGTCGGCGAGGATCTCGCGCGCCGCGTTCTGGCCGGGCTGGCCGGTCACTCCCCCGCCCGGATGCGCGCCCGAACCGGCGAGATAGAGGCCGTCAAGCGGCAGGCGGTAGCGGGCGTGGCCGAGAAACGGCCGCCACAGGAAGAACTGGTCGAGCCCAGGCTCGCCGTGAAGCGGGTGCCCGCCAGTGAGGCCGTAGTCTCGCTCGAGATCGAGGGGGGTCAGGACCTCCCGAGCGCGGACGAGCCCGCTGAACCCGGGCGCGAGGGCATCGAACGTCGCGACGACCGCGTCTCCGAGGGCCTCGCGCCGGTCGACATCGTCCCACGATCCCTCCCGCAGGGAGTACGGCGTGTACTGGACGATCACGCTCATGACGTGCGTCCCGGCTGGCGCGTCGTCGACGAGCGACGGGTCGACGAGGGACGGGATCGTCGCCTCCATGACGGGCGACTCGGAGACCCGGCCGTACTTCGAGGCATCGAATGCCCGCTCGATCGCGTCGATCCCGGGCGCCACGACGATCCGGCCGCGGAGCAACGTTGCGTCGTCGCCCGCCGCCGCGGTGAAGCTTGGCAATCCACCGAGGACGAGATTGACCTTCGACACCACGCCAGGCGTCCGGTAGTTGCCGGCCCGCCAGAGCATCGACGGCCCGATCGCGATGGGATCGCACAGCCTGGTCAGGGTCGATTTCGGGTCAACCCCCGATACGACCGTGGAAGCGGCGATCTCCTCGCCTGAGGCGAGCGTGACACCGGTCACCGCGCCGTCCTGGGACGCGATCGCCGCGACGTCGGCGCCGCAGCGGATCTCCGCACCCGCCGCCTGGGCCGCCGCCGCAAGCGCATTGGAGAGGGCGCCGGGGCCACCCACGGCGAACACTGTCTGGCCGGCCGCTCCACCGTCATTGCCGGCGGAATCGCCGAGCAGGATCGCGGTCGTGCCGGCAGACCACGGCCCTACCGAGCAGTACTGGACCCCGCGCCAGGCGATCGCCGCCTGAACGGCGTCGGTTTCGAACGCCTCGGCGACGAAGTCCGCGATCGCCATCGGGAGGACCCGCAGGATCGTGTGGGCATCCCGCTTGCCGAGGCCGCGGAACGTCCGACCCAGCTTCAGACCGGCGAGCGCATCACCCAGGCCAGGCGACTTGATGTCGGGCGGTGTCTGGCCGGCGATCTCGCCGAGAAACCGCCCCAGCGATCGGACGAGCCGATCGAAGTCCGAATAGCGATCGGCATCGCGCGCCGACCAGCCGCGCAGCCCATCCACAGTCCGTGCCTGGTCCGCCCAGAGCGTGACCGCCCGGCCATCGGGCTGGGGAGCGAACAGACGGACGTCCGGTGCGACGAGCCGCAGGCCATGGGAGCGCAGGTCGAGATCCCGGACGACCGACGGCCGCAGCCGACCGACTGTATGCGCCAGCCGCGGCACCCGGGCGCCGTCGAGCGTCGCGGTCTCGGCTGCGCCGCCGACGGCCCCACGCCGCTCGAGGACGAGTGTCCGCCGGCCCGCCCTCGCGAGGTACGCGGCCGTGACGAGAGCGTTGTGCCCGCCGCCGATGACGACGACGTCGTACTCGTTCGCCATCGTTCAGGCAGCCTTTCGGCCGCGGGCCCGGAGGACCTCCATCGCGGCGATCCGGCCGTTCGCGCCCATGATCCCGCCGCCCGGGTGGGTCGCCGAGCCGCAGAGCCAGAGGTCGCGGATCGGGGTCCGGAAGCGGGCGTAGCCCGGCACGGGGCGGTTGAAGAAGAGCTGTTCGAGGGAAAGCTCGCCCTGGAAGATGTTGCCTTCGCTGAGGCCCGTTGTCCGCTCGATATCGAGCGGCGTCTGGACGTTGCGGTGAAGGATGATGTCGCGGATGTTCGGGGCGAACTCCGCGATCCGATCGATCACGGCATCGCCGAACGCCTCGCGCTGGTCGTCCCAGGTCCCGAGCTCGGGCGCGAGCTTGTACGGCGCGTACTGGACGAAACAGCTGATGACGTGCTTGCCGGGCGGCGCCATCGATGGATCGACGAGGGTCGGGATGATCATGTCGATATACGGCTTCTTCGAGAACTGGCCGTACTTCGCGTCGTCGTAGGCGCGCTCCATGTCGTCGAGGCTTGGCGAAAAGGAGATCGCGCCGCGGAGATGCTCGCCTTCGCCGGGCAGGCAGGTGAAGTCGGGCAGCCGATCGACCGCCAGGTTGACCTTGCCCGATGAGCCGCGGAACTTGAAGCGGCGGACGTCTTCCTCGAATTCGGGGTCGAGCGTCCCGGGCTCAACGAGGCCGAGGAACGTCCGGCGGGAGTCCACCGACGACAGGACGTCGCCGGCCTCGATCTCCTCGCCGTTTTCGAGGGCCACGCCGGTCGCCCGGCCGTTCTTGACGATGATCCGGGCGACTGGGGCTTCGGTCCGGATCTCGGCACCGAGCCCCCGCGCGGCAGAGGCGATCGCGTTCGACACGCCGCCCGTCCCGCCTTTCGGGATGCCCCACGCCCGGAATGCGCCGTCGATCTCGCCCATGTAGTGGTGGAGCAGGACGTAGGCGGTGCCCGGCGATCGAACGCCCTGGTACGTCCCGATGATCCCCGACGCCGCCATCGTCGCCTTGAGCGGATCAGTTTCGAACCATTGATCGAGGAAGTCGGCCGCGCTCATCGTCATGAGCTGAACGAACACCGCCTGCTGGCGCTCGGGGAGCTGCTGGAACGTCCGGGCAAGCCCCGCGAGCGGCATGAGTGGCCGCGGGTCGAGCGAGGTGAGATCGGGCGGGGTGATCGCCAGGATCGGCTTGATGAAGCGGGCCATCTCGACCATGAGCTGGCCGTATTCCTCGTAGGCCTCGGCGTCGGTCTTCGACCAGCGCCGCAGCTCGCGGATCGTTCGGCCGTGGTCGTTCACCCGCCACAGATAATCGTCGTGAAGCGGAGTGAACGTCCCGTCCAGCGGCAGGATGTCGAGCCCGTGCCGGGGCAGCTGCAGCTCGCGAATGATCTCGGGGCGGAGCAACGACACGACGTACGAGAAGACCGAGAAGCGGAAGCCCGGGAAGATCTCCTCGGTGACCGCGGCGCCACCAAGGACGTGGCGCTGCTCGAGGACGAGGGTCTTCATCCCTGCCCTGGCGAGGTAGGCCGCGCTTACGAGACCGTTGTGGCCACCGCCGATGATGACCGCGTCGTAGTGCTCGGCCACGAACCCTCCCCAAGCGACAGTCAGTTGATGTCGGAGAGGGTAGCCGAGGCCTTCGCCCTGGGCTGGAGCGTTCTGCGCTGTGACCGCGCCCCGGCGGCGGACGAGGAGCTACGGCGTTGCCGGGCGAGGCGCGATCGCGACCTTCTGATTCTCCAGCAGGTCCTTCAGGACCCGGATTGCTGCGTTCATCTCCCGCCTCAGGCCGGCTGCGATCAGCGGTTCCGCAAGGCTCAGGAAGCCCGAGGCGTCCATCTCGACCGTCGAGGTGACCCTTGTGCCCTCGGCAACCGCCTCGAAGACGTACGACGCTTCCACACGGAACGGGACCCGACGTCGTCTTGAATGCGATTCGCCTGTTTGGTTCGAAGGCGATGTACTCGTTGTCCGCCTCCAACCGACGGCGCATGAACATGCGGACGAATGTGTGCTTCGTTCCGACGCCAATCGGGCCCTCGGTCGTTCGTCTCACCTCGACGACACCTGATTGCCACGCCGGCGCGTTGGTCTGGTCCCCGATGTAGGCAAAGACTTCCTCGACCGACCGCTCGATGATTCCGCTCTTCTCCACTCGGATCATTGTTCAACGCTCCTCGGGTTTGACTGGACCGTATCACTAGTGACTGACACTAGTGACTAACTCCGGTAATATGCTCGTGCCGATGACGACTGTCAAGGGACCGATCGCCAACAAGCCGACCCGCAGTGAGCGGGCGCGGGCCACGCGACTGCGGATCACAAAGGCCGCCTACACCCTCTTCTGCGAGCGAGGCTATTCCGGTACGACGATGGCCGACGTCGCGGACGCCGCCGGAGTCGCGGTGCAGACGGTCTACTTCGTGTTTCACACGAAGGGCGAGCTGCTCAGTCGCACGTACGACTTCGCGGTACTCGGGGAGGACGAACCTCTGCCACCCGAGATGCAGCCCTGGTATGCGCAGATGACGGCCGAGCCGGAGCTGGCTGACGCCCTTCGGCACATGGTGGCCGGGATCGGCGCAATCCTCGCCCGGGCCATGCCTCTCGACACCGTCGTCCGCGCAAGCGCGGTGAGCGACCCCGATGCGGCGCGAATCCGCGCATTCCACGAGCGATGGCGAGCGGAGGGATACCGCTCGATGCTCGAGATCCTCCGCGCGAAGTTCGCCCTTCGCGATGGTGTCTCCCCGGAACGCGCGACCGAGCTGCTGTTGTTGTACGTCGGCGAGGTCTATCGCATCCTCGTTCAGGACTTCGGCTGGTCCCACGACGACTGGATCGACTGGACGGTCGCCACCGTGTCCGAGCAGGTGTTCGCGTCAGCCCGCTCGGACTAGTGGCAGTCGTGGCATCGTTAGCGGATGAACGTGAAGGATCGACGGGCTCTCCTGCGGCAAACCGCGGACATCGCAGCCGACTTCCTCGACGGCGTCGGACAGCGACCTGTTCGCGCAACCGGCTCGCTCGAGGAGCTGCGGGCCAGCCTCGGAGGCCCATTACCCGAGCAGGCTGAGACGTCGGGCGAGGTCGTCGGCAACCTCGCGGTCGCTGCCGACCCTGGAATCGTCGCTTCGGCCGGGCCCCGCTTTTTCGGGTTCGTTGTCGGAGGCGGCGTCCCTGCCGCGCTGGCCGCCGACTGGCTGACGAGCGCCTGGGACCAGAACGCCGGGCTGTATGCGCTGTCCCCGGCGGCGTCCGTCGTCGAGGAGGTCGCGGCGAGCTGGCTCATCGAACTGTTCGGGCTGCCGGCGGGATCGAGCGTCGGGATTCGTGACCGGGGCGACGATGGCGAACTTCACCGCGATCGCCGCGGCTCGCCATCGTGTCCTCGAGGCGGCTGGCTGGAACCACGAGGAGGACGGACTCATCGGCGCGCCGCCGATCGCGGTCGTCGTCGGCGACGAAGCCCACGTCACGATCTTCGTCTCGCTCCAGATGCTCGGCCTCGGGCGGGCGCGGGTCCACCGCATCCCGGCCGACGAGCAGGGCCGGATGCGCCCGGACGCGTTGCGCGAGACGCTGGCACGCCTCGACGGCCCGACAATCGTCTGCGCCCAGGCCGGCAACGTGAACACCGGCGCCTTCGATCCGCTGCCGGAGATCGTCGCCGCCGTGCGCGAGCGACCGAACGCCTGGCTTCACGTCGACGGCGCCTTCGGGCTCTGGGCAGCAGCGGCGCCCGGGCTCCGCGACCGGATCGCCGGCCTGGACGGTGCCGACTCGTGGACGACCGACGCCCACAAGTGGCTCAACGTGCCGTACGACTCGGGGATCGTCGTCGTCCGGGACGCGGCTGCGCACCATGCGGCGATGACGCTGGGTGCCGCGTACTACGTCGAGACCGAGGGCGGCGAGCGCGACCCGTACAACTGGGTGCCGGAGTCGTCGCGCCGCGCCCGAGGGTTCGCCGTCTACGCCGCCCTGCGATCCCTGGGACGGACGGGCCTCGCCGACCTCCTCGAGCGCTCCTGCTCGCTCGCCCGCCGGATGGCCGATGGGCTGCGCGGCACCGAGGGCGTCACGATCCTCAACGACGTCGTCCTCAACCAGGTCCTCGTCCGGTTCGAGCCGCGGGGCTCCGCCGGCGGCGACGCTGCGGCCACCGACGCCTTCACCCGCGCCGTCATCGCGGCCGTCCAGGCTGACGGGACGTGCTGGCTGGGCGGGACCACGTGGCACGGCATGGCCGCGATGCGGATCTCCGTGTCGAACTGGAGCACGACCGAAAGCGACGCCGACATCTCGATCGAGGCGATCCTTCGTTGCGCCCGCACCGTCGCGGAGTCGCAGGTTGCGCGCGCGGCCCCCGGCTAAGCTGGTCGAGCTGCCTTCCTCCTTCTTCGCCCGTAGCCACCAGAATCAATTCGGTCCGTCCGCGATGCCGTTGGTTGCATATTCGCGGGTGCATCCCCGACGCCAAGTGATGCGACCAACGGCATCGATCGGGGGCAGACGATTAGCCTGGCGCGATCGCAGCGACGCGGACCCGTAAGGACCATCCACACTGCATAGATTCCTGCATACTGGCGGTTCGCCACGCCAGCCTCGGGAGGTTCCTGAACACGTGAGCGTCGGTACTGCGTTTCATCCCGCGACGGCTCCGCTCAACCGCAAGCAGCAATGGCGGGAGTGGAGCGGCTACTACGCGTCGTCGGTCTACGCCGACGCCCACGACATCGAGTACAACGCGATCCGGGAGGCGGCCGCGCTGATCGACGTCAGCCCGCTTTACAAGTACAGCGTTGGCGGCCCGGATGCGCGTCGTCTCGTCGACCGGGTCATCACCCGCGACGCGACGAAGCTGAAGCAAGGTCAGGTCTACTACACGCCGTGGTGCGACGAGCACGGCAAGGTGATCGACGACGGAACGGTCCACCACCTCGACGACGGCACGTTCCGCTGGACGGCGGCGGACCCGCAGCTCCGCTGGCTCCGGCAGAACTCCGCCGGCCTCGATGTGACGGTCGACGACGTCTCCGAGGAGATCGCGGCACTCGCAATCCAGGGTCCTCTCTCGCGGGAGGTGCTCGAGGCGGCCACCGGCGGATCGTTCGGCGACCTGCGCTACTTCCGTCGCCGCGCCGCCACGTTCAAGGCCGGCCGCAGGAAGGTGGCGATCGACGTCTCGCGGACCGGCTACACGGGCGATCTCGGGTATGAACTCTGGGTGCCGGCGGAGCACGCGGTCGCGCTCTGGGAATCGCTCATGAACGCCGGCAGCGACTACGGGATCCGGCCGGCCGGGATGCTCGCCCTCGACGTCGTCCGGCTCGAGGCGGGACTCATTCTTCTGGAGGTCGACTACACGTCGGCCCGCCATGCGATGAACCCGGACCAGAACTACAGCCCGGGCGAGATCGGCCTCGGGCGGCTCGTCAGCTTCGACAAGGCCGATTTCGTCGGGCGGCTCGCGCTCGAGCGCGAGCGGCGGAACGGCGGTCCGAGGCGGCGGCTTGTCGGTCTGGAGCTCGACTGGTACGACATCGAGGGCCTGTTCAGCGCCCAGGGTCTGCCGCCGGCGATCTCGCCGGTCGTGGATCGGTCGCCGCGTCCGGTCCTCGTCGGCGGACGTCAGGTCGGTCGCGCCACGAGCGTCGGCTGGAGCCCGATCCTCAAGCAGGCGATCGCCCTCGCGTCCGTCCCGCCGTCCCACGAACCGCTGGGTTCCCGCGTCGACGTCGAGTGGACGGTCGAGGGACGCCGTGGCCGCGTCGCCGGGACCGTCGTCGCGCTCCCGTTCCTCGACCTGGAGCGCAAACGGGGCTGACTCAGCTCCCGACCTCTTCGATCGTCCCCTGCGGCGGGATCGCGAGTTGGATCGGCTCCCCGAAAGCCGACCAGGCATACCAGGTCTCGTTGCGATCCGGGCCGCCGTACGGTGCCTTCTCCCGCTCTAGGACATATCCGACTCGGGCGATCCGCCCATCGACGAGCCAGACCTCGATCGGAAGCTCATCGAGGCCGAAGATCGTCTCGAACCCGAGATAGGTGTCCGGCGGGACCCACGCCTCGCGCGCCCGGTCTGCCGGCACGGGAATCAGCCAGCGTTCGGCGGGGAGGGGACGCCGTCGAGGACGCTATCCGGCAGCCGCTGGATCGTCGCGGGTTCGGCCGCGGCGGCGAGTCGCAGGAGCGCCAGGGGCTCCTCATTGACCCGGCCGATCGTTGCCATTTCGGGTGCCGCGTCGCGCGTCGTGTGCCGCCACGTCCGCTTGCCTCCGTCGGGCTCAGTCGCCACCCAGTAGTCGTCCGGATCCCAGGCGATGTCGAACGGCTCGAACGTCAGGCGGCTGTCTTCCGGAAAGAGGTCCCAGCGCATCGTCCCCCGATCGCCGGCCGGGTCGACAGTGCCCGATCCCAGGGCCGTCGTCTCGTCCGGGAGCCCGGGCTTGAACAGATCGACGCTGACGTCGAACCGGGCGGACGACTGATCGAGAAGCCAGGACGCCGCGGCGATCGGAGCCTCGGGTCCGGCAACGGCCGTGGCGGACGCGGAAGGCGACCCCAGGGACGCGGATGGAGACGGCGATGGCCCAGCGTCCGATTCGGACGGAGGCGGCATTGTCGTATCTGGCGGCGGACCACTCGCCGCGACGCTGCAGCCGATCGCCGTCGCCGCGACGACGGCGGCGACCGCGAGACGACCTGGCCGGTTCATCGGGCGCGCCGCGCCCTCAGTAGGACTTGTCGAGGGCTGCGCGGGCGACCTTGACCGCAATGCTCCCGCCGGGGACGAGCAGGCCGACGGTGTCGGCACCGATATCGAAGAGCGCGTCGCGGGTGATCATCTTCGAGAGTTGCGGCATGAGCGAGTCGCCCTGGCGCACCTCGCCGGTGAGCGCGTCGATCTCCACCACGCCGCGTTTGTCCTTCGGTCGCCAGTGGAACTCGAACGCCCAGATCGGCCGGTAGTAGAGGTCGGTGTTCTCGAGGACGAGGGATTCCTCGATCATCCGATCCGCCTGGACCGGCTTCATCATCTCAGCCAGCACCTGCCGGACGACATATGAGGCTCGGTGCTGGGGCGGGACGACGATCGTGCCCTCGGAGGTGAGCGTGGCCGGATCGGTGACCTCGTGCTTCGCGCCGCTCATCGCGGCGGCGGCGTCGGCAACGCGGGCACCGGTCGCGCCATCGGCGTGCGTCTCGTGGACAAACTCATCGCGACAGTGCTCCAGCGCCGAGATCGTGAACGTCCGGGCCGCGGGACCGGTTTCGGCAACCGGGTAGTTCGTCCCGAGGATCGTGACCTCTCGCACCTCCGGCGCGCTCGCCTTGACCGCGTAGTCGCGCGTCCGCTCATAGACGTATGTGCCGCGACAAGCGACATGCCAGAACGGCTCAAGCCGGCGCTGACTGCCAAGGAGCTCGATGTCGTCGGCCTTGGGACGCTGCAGGAGCGAGCCGAGACCGCTGCCGAACGCGTGCGAGCGCCTATCCATGGCGCGCTGCCGGACCTCTTCAGCGCCCAGTCGATCCTCGAGCGCGAAGATCCGCTCCGACCCAAGCTGGATGTCCATCGTCCACGAATCCCTCAATGGCTCGGCGGCGCCGGCACGGGATCATCATGGCCCGCCGCAATACGCGCGTCTAGCCGTCGTCGCGGCCGCGCATGAGCGAGACACGGAATGGCCGCAGCTCGCCGCGGGCGTAGCCGCCGGCAATGACCGGGTCCTCCTCCATGATCCGCCGAGCCGAATCCTCGTCAGGGGCCTCGAGGATCGTGATCCCGGTGTTCGTCGGCCCGAGGGTCGGGCCAACCAGGATGAGCGTGCCCTCCGCAAGCAGCCGCTGGAATCGCTCGAAGTGGAGGGCCCAGATCGCGTTCTCCTCGTCGGTCATCGTTGCCGCGAAGTTCTCTCGGGGCGGATGGATGAAGTAGATCCATTCGGGCATGCGGCAGAGAGTATCGGTCTGCAGCCATCGGGCGCCAGCCCGAACGCTCCCAACGTGCGCCGGAGTCAACAGAACAGTGCGGAACGTCCCGAACGTTGTGTCTTCGGGCAAGGTCCTGGGACCCTGGGTCACGATCTTGGCGCGAGTATCGATCCTCGAGCCCGCGGTCTCAGATTCAGCCGCTGGCTGTTGACTGAGAGTCAGGCCGGCCGCGGAGGTACGCGTCCAGCCGCGCGAGCGCCTCCGGCAGGTTCTTTCGCCCGAAGCCGATCCGGAAGTGGTTTCCTGGGTAGCCGAACTGCGATCCCGGCAGCAGGAGGACTCCCTCCGCCTCGACCAGCTGCGCGGCGAAGTCGTCGATCGGGGTCGCGTCGAGCAGCCGCGGGAACGCGACAGAGCCGCCCCGCGGGCGGACCCAGGCGAAGCGCTCGGCGTGCCGCCGGAAGAAGTCGTCGAGGAGGCCAAGGTTGTCGGCGACGATCCGGAGCGATCGGCCGAGGACCTGCTCGCGCGCCCGCAGGCCGATGAGAGCGAGGATCTCCGACGGCGCGGCCGAGCAGATCGTCGTGTAGTCCTTGAACGCCGCGCAGCGGGCGAGGAGGTCGCGGTCCTTCGTCGCGAGCCAGCCGATGCGCAGCCCGGCCATCGCGAACGACTTCGACATGACGCCAAGCGAGATGCCGCGCGGGAACGCATCCGCGCCGGCGACCAGCCTGTCTGCTTCGTCGAGCTCCAGGAAGCGGTAGACCTCGTCGGCGAGGAGGTGGATCTTGCGGTCGGCCAGGGCATCGGAGAGCCGTGCCCACTGGGCGTGAGTCGGCAGCATTCCCGTTGGGTTGTGGGGCGCGTTGACGACGACGAGGCGCGTCTCCGGCCGCAGGGCGCCGATCAGCCGCTCGACGTCGAGGCCCCAGCGCTGGTCCTCGCGCAGCTCGTGGAGCGTGACCTCAGCTCCGGCGGCGCGACCGACCTCGTACAGGCTCTGGTAGCCGGGCCACGTAACGACGGCGTGGTCGCCGGGCCCGAGGAGCACGTTCGATAGGCAGAAGATCGCCTCCTCGGCGCCGGCGAAGGTGAGAACGTCGTCCGGCTCGATCCCGCGGTACAGCTCCGCGATCTCGGCCCGGAGGAGCGGATGACCGGTCGACTCCGTGTAGCCGAGCCGGAGGTCCTCCCACAACCCGCGGGTTTCATCATCGGCGAGGGCAAGGAGGTCGGCCATGCCGTAGCCCTCGACATCCGACGCGCAAAGGAGGTGCCCAACGGCGAACTCCCAGCGGGCGAAGTAGCGCTCGAGGGCGAAGTCGGCGATCCGCATGGGTCGATGTGTCGGACCGGTTCAGGCGTGTACGTCAGCCGTCGACGGCGGCGAGTGCAGCGGTGATCGCGCGGAACGCATCCTCGTCGATCCCGGAGCCGACGGCGAGCCAGCTGATCGCCGCGCCGCGGTCGACTACGACAGCCCAGCCGCCGTCGTCGGTGGCGATGAGCGTCCCCGTCCTGTCGCCGAATGGCGCATCCCCGGATTCCGTACCGCTCGGCACGCAGCCGCTGCCATCCGTGCAGAAGCCGCCCTCCCGGAGCTCGAGACGGGCCCCGCCTGGGCCGCGGTAGGCGATCTCCAGCCGGCCCTCGCCGGCCCGTCGGTAACCACCGGTGTCGACGAACCAGCCCGACGGGAGAACGGCACAGTAGACCGTCCAGTCGAGCACTACGGCGGCATCGGCGAAGAACAGCCGGTTGTCGTCCGACCCTGAGCAATCCGCGGCTGCGCCCGAGCCGGCGGATGCTGAGGGCGACGGATCGACGCTCGACGACGGCGTCGGCGTCGCCAGTGGCTCGTCGCTCGACTCGGCCGGGAGAGAAGGTTCCGGCATGGGGACGGACTCGGTGGGGCTCGATCCGGGGGTTCCGGTCGGTTCCTCGGGAGTGGCCGACGGACGGGACTCGGGAAGGCAACCGACGAGGACTGCGGCCATGAGTGCGCAGATGAGCGGGGAAGCAAATCGGGGCAGACGCATCTGGGCAGGGTAGCGGTCGGCGGGCCTCGTCGTCAGCTTTGACGTTCGGTGATCGCGGCCGGCAGCCTGACGATCGATGGGTCGACCCCGAAGACGTCCCGGATCCGGTCGGGCGTGAGGACCTCCGCCGGCGACCCGTCCGCGACGATCCTGCCGGCGTCGATGAGGACGAGCCGCGGGAAGAAGATCGCCGCCAGCCCCAGGTCGTGAAGGACCGCGAGGATCGTTGTGCCGTCGCGCACGTTGAGATCGACGAGCAGCTCCATGGTTCCGACCTGGTGGCGGAGGTCGAGGTGGACCGTCGGCTCGTCGAGGACGAGCACCGGAGCGGCCTGGGCGACGGCCAGCGCGAGCAGGACGAGCTGTCGTTCCCCAAGCGACAGCTCGCGGGCGTCGCGCCCGAGGAGGTGCCCCACCCCGACTCGCTCGATCGCCGCCGCGATGGCGGCCCGATCGGCCGGTCTGGCGCCCCGGAACGGATCCTCGTGCGGCAGCCGGCCGAGCGCGACGACCTCCTCGACCCGCGTCGCGAACGGCAACGTCGCTTGCTGCGGAACCACCGCCAGCCGACGGGCGATCGCCCCGCGATCCAACTCGTCGATGGCGATGCCGCCGAGCGATGCCCGACCGGCGGAAGGCTCCACCAGCCCCGTCAGGACGCGCAGGAGCGTCGACTTGCCGGCACCGTTCGGGCCGATGAGGGCGACCCGCTCCCCCGCCGCGATGTCGAGATCGACGCCGCGGACCACGGCCCGGCCGCGGTACTCGACGGTGACGTCGCGCAGCTCGATCACAGCTCGTACCCGCTCCGCGATCGGCGCAGGAGGAACAGGAAGAACGGGGCGCCGATGACCGCGGTCACGACCCCGACCGGGATCTCGCCAAGGAGCCGAGCGGCGAGGTCCGCGAACGCAAGGAGCCCTGCTCCGCCGAGCGCAGACAGCGGCAGGACGACGCGGGCATTCGGGCCGACGATGAGCCGTACGACGTGCGGCACCACCAGCCCCACGAAGCCGATCAGTCCGCTGACGGCGACGGCTGCGGCGGTGACGAGCGAGGCGAGGGAGAGGAGGATCACCCGCTCCCGCCGGACGTCGACGCCGAGATGGACGGCTGCCTCCTCGCCGAGCAGGAGCCCGTTGAGCGCGCGAGCCCGGAAGAGGATGAGGACAGAACCGATCGCGACCAGCGGCACCGCGCCGGCGAGCTGGCTCCAGGACGACGTGTCGAAGCCGCCGAGCAGATACGAGAAGATCTGGCGGAGCGCCGCGCCGGAGAGGTACATCGCCATTGCGAGGCCGGCGGCCAGCAGCGAACCGACCGCGTAGCCCGTGAGCAGGAGCGAGGTCAGCGGCGACAGGCCATTGATCCGCGACAGACGGTAGACGGTGAACACGGCAACAAGGGCGCCGACGAAGGCCAGAACGTGGACGAGCCCGAAGCCGAGGAACGCCAGGCGAATCGGGATCACGACCGCGATGGCCGCCCCGAGTGCCGCGCCGGACGCGGTCCCGAGCACGTAGGGATCGGCGAGCGGGTTGCGCAGCAGGCCCTGGAAGGTGGTCCCGGCGACCGCGAGCCCCGCCCCGACCACCATCGAGGTGAGGACCCGCGGCAGGCGGAGGTCCCAGACGATCGTCTCCGTCGCCGGGGACCAGGCACGTTCGACCTGGATCCCGAGCAGCCGCTCGGCGAGGATTCCGATCGTGTCCGCGGGCGAGATCGCGACGGTGCCCAGCCCGACGCCGAGCACCAGCGCGACCCCGAGGGCGACGATCCCCCCGACCCCGAGGAGTAAGGGACGCCGACGGGCGCGCCCGATCCAGGCGACCGTTGGTCGCCGGGACGCGAGTGCGCCGTCGGTCGTCATCCGCCGGCGACTACGGCGCAGCCGACGCCGCCGGGGACGGCGACTCAGCCGACGACGGCGCGCCCGGGATATCGGCCTCGGGATGGATTGCCACGGCGAGCAGCTTGAGGCCCTCGACGAGACGCGGGCCGGGTCGCGTGATGACGACATCATCGACGGGCCGGATCTGCCCGTCCTTGACTGCGGTCATGACGTTCCAGCCCGGTCGCGCCCCAACGGCGTCGGCCGTGACGCCGTAAGCCGCGTCGCCCAGGAGAATGACCTCCGGGTCGGCGGTCACGAGCGTTTCGAGCGGAATCTCGAAGCTCGTCGTGCTGCCGGTCGTGATCGGCTGCCCGCCGGCGAGCTCGATCATCTTGGCCAGGAACGAGTCGTCGGCCGCGGTATAGATCTCGCGGGTCGCGTCAAGCTCGTAGAAGACCCGCGGCTTCGCGAGTGTGCTTGTCGCCGCCGCCACCTGGTCGAAGCCGGCCCGCATCGAGGTGGTCAGGTCCTTCGCCTCGTCCAGGCGCCCGACCGCGACGCCCATGAGCTCGATGTCGTTGAACACGGTCTCGATGTCGGGCGCATACAGGACGATGACCGGGACGCTCGAGCTCACGAAGCTGAGCGATCTTGTCGGGTGGGTTGAAGTTGTTGCCGCCGGCGATGACGAGGTCCGCTTCGAGGCTGACGATCTTCTCGACATCGACCTCGCCGAATTTCGCGACGTCGGGAATGGCGGCGGCCTCGGGCGGATAGAGGCTGAGATCCTCGACCTTGCCGACGATCCTGTCGCCGACACCGAGGGCGAACAGCGTCTCGGTCGCGGCCGGGGTCAGCGACACGATCTTCGTCGGCTCGGCGGGGAGCTCGACCTTCGTGCCTTCGTCGTCGGTCAGGCTGACGGGGAACGTCGCCGCGGAGGCCGACGGCATCGGAGTCGCCGTCGTCGCGGGCTGGGTAGACCCGGTGGCGTCCGGCGGGATGGTCGGTGTTGCGCCGGGCCCGCCGGAGCAGGCGGCGACCGCAAGCGAGATGACGGCCAGGCCGGCGCTGAGACGGCCGCGTTGGCCGTGCCGGCGTACGGATTGGGGAACGAACGATGCGTCCAAGGGTCACTCCGGTGGTATCGGGTGAGGGCGCGAGGGCGGAAGAATCGCGAGCCCCTCGCTTCGACATCGAAGGAGGGTGCTCGTCAGCCGGTCAGTCGCATGGTTGCCTGCCCTTTCTCTCGAAGGTGAGCATCAACCGCGGGGCCGGCGACCGGACTTACGCAACTCCCGGAGGAGCGGCGATCACCGTAGCGGGACTGTGCCGGAATTGCACCGGCTTCGCGACCACGCGGCGTCGTTCGTTATCGCCGGAGCGTAGCACAGCCCATCCGGAGGTCAGCGTCGGGCGCTTCGTGACGCTCAGATAAGCCGCGGATAAGGGCCGACTGCGACCATGGCGGCCTCGCCCTCCTCCCGCCAAGCACGTGCCCGCCGGAGGAGGTAGTCCGCATGAGCCTGCGCCGCAGGATCGACACCCTGGGTCCGCCGTTGCTCGCCGCTGCCGCCGTCATCGTCATCGTTGCCCCGGCCCTTGCCGGGCCCGCCGCCCGATCGCACATGGTCGGCCGCGCGCCGATCCGCTCTGCACCGGGCACAGCAGCGCTCCCGACGTGTCGCCCGGGTGCGCAGGCCGAGGTCGGCGAGGGCGCGAGGCTGCGAGGGGCCACGTGGTATCGGCTCGACCCGATCCTGGACGCCGCGGGCGATCTCGACGGCCAGCTCCTGGTCGTTGGCCAGGTGGGACGCCGGGGCGGCTTCGAATTGCCCCTCCGTGTCGAGTCGTTCGCATCGGGGCCATCCGGCGGGCGAATCCTCGTCGGCAGCGACGACGGCCGGCGATCCCTGGTCCGGATCATCGATGTAGACCGGCGATGCGCGGCCGTCGTCCACGAGGGTCGCGAGCTGATCAGGCGCGCGGTCTTCGATGCCGAGGGCGGCGGGATCGTCGAGTTCCGCCTCGACCGCGCGACCCGAGCGGACCTCGGCGTCTGGAGCAGGTCGAGCGGACGGCACGAAGCCGACGCGGCTGCTCGAGCCGCTCGTCCCGAATGACCGAATTGGCCGCGTCTTCGCCACCGGGCTGTCATGGAGCACAGACGGACGGCGACTGGTGGTGACCTCGTGCGGCGAGGCGGCCTGCCTCGTCCGGATTCTCGATCGGGCCAGTGGCCGGGTCGCGACGGTTGACGATCAGCGGATCGGGGAGGTCATCGGCCTGGTCGGCGACGACCTCGTGGCCTACGGCGGCTGTCCGGGTCTGCCGTGCGACATCGTTGCAATGGACCTGCGGACGGGCCGTGTCCGGGGCATCGCCACCCTCGCGGGTCTTGCCGTGACGTCGTTCGTTGAGAGGGCCGGCGTCGTCGCCTTCGAGGACTACACCGCGCGTGGCCACCTTCGTGTAGTTCGCCTCGACGGAACTGCCCTTCGGACGATGCCGCTCGAGAAGGGGCTGCGGCTCGTTCCCGGCGCTGATCGGGCGCTGGCCGCAATCGAGCTCCCGGCCGGGGTAATCGCGCTCTCCCGGGGCAGCCGTCCGTCGCGTGCCCTCCTGCCCGCCACGTTCATCAAGCTCGCCGACGGTCGGCGACTCACCGCCGCGGAGGTCGTCCGATGACCACGCGCCATGTTCTTCGTCGCGCGGCCTCGGCGGTCCTAGCCGGGTCGCTGGCTCTCCAGGCCGTGTCACTCGCCACCGCTCACTCCCCCGACCCGCCAATCGCGTGGCCGCTCTTCGCGGCAGATGACGTCCTCCAGTTCCGCTGGAAGGAAGGCGAGGTCCCGCCCCTCAAGATGCGCGAGGCGGTGGTCGCGGCCGCCGCGGGGGCGGCGGCCTCGGTCGCGTCCCGTGCGCCGACGATCGCGTACGCGGCGGGTGGGGCGTCGACCGTCGAGTACGGCGCGAACGTGTTCTGCGGCGTGAATGGGCTGGCGTGCGCGGACGGCTGGAATGCGCCGGACAGCTTCCGCGTCGCATTTCGAACCCATGGCTGGCAGTTCGATTGGGGCCGCCTCCAGTGGTGCCAGCTCCAATCGACGATCACAAACGGTTGTTACGACGTGGAGAACGTCGCGCTCGACGAGTTCGGCCACGTCCTCGGGCTCGGCCACCACGTCAACTTCGCCGACGAGTCCGACTACCTCGATGCGGTTGTCCAGACGATCAGCAGGGCGCGGCCGAAGGCCGGCTGGGATGCCGACAAATTCGGCCGATGCGACGCGGCAAAGCTCCAGCTTCGCTACGACATGGTCAACTCCGCCCGGAAGTACTCGACGTGCCTCGACGTGGCGACGGCGCTCTCGCTGGCGGTCACGGACACCTCGATCCGGATCGGCGACACGGTGACATTCACCGCGACGGTCCGCGTCAAGGATCTCGCCGGATACGAACGGCTCCGAGCGAATTTCGTCTCGGAGCGGAAGGTCGTGCTGGAGCGGCGCTCGCCAGGTTCCTCGTCCTGGACGACGGTCGCAACGATGCCGGCGTCGGCGGTGTTCTCGGGGACGTATCAGCTCAGGGTCACCCCGAGCGCCACGTACGAGTGGCGGGGCTACTTCCTGAAGCCCGCCGACGAAGGCCTACGAGCAAGCTCGTCGGCGCCGTTCACGGTCACGGTCTCGGGCTGTCCGACGCCCCAATGCCCTCAGTCCCCGGTTCAGCAATGACGCAGGAGGACGCGCAATGACGAACGCTCTTCGAGTCGGCGGGGTGGTGGTCGTGGCGATCGGCGTCGTCGGCATCGTCGCCAGCGCGTGCTCGGCGACGCAACCGCCGAGCGCCGGCCCGGCGTCGCCGACGCCCAGCGCCCCGGCTGTCACCGCCGCCGCCACACCCGCTGACTCGGCGAGCGAGACGGTCGGGAGTCCGCCGCAGGCGACGCCGGCACGCCGGCCGTGAGCGACGCACCACTCGCCATCCTCGTCGTCGGCGCACAGCGCCACCCGGGTGAGGTCGGTGGCTTCACCTTCGGGCGGCTCAGCGACAGCGCTCCCTGGCTACCCGCGACGGCGCTCGACACAGTCCAGGTCCGGGACGGGACAAAACTGCGGGTCGAGCTGGATGAGCGCGCCACGATCAAGGACTGGACCGCGCGGATCGCTACCGCGGCCGACGTCACGGCGGACGCGGTCGCCGGCCTGGCCTCGGGCGTCGGCCCCGCTGCCGCGTTCACTGCCCCAGGGTCCGGCGATTGGGTCGTCTCGGTGACGATCACCTACGGCCAGGGGCTCGGGAGCGGGGCGTACTACTGGCACCTCATCGTCGAATGAGGCGCTGCCGGGTCGGTCAGGCGGAGGCTGGCATCTGCGCGGCGAAGATCGAGACCTGGGCCTCTTCGGGCAGCATGACGCCCATGATCTTCTGCAGTGTCAGGAGGTGGACGCACGAGGCCCAACTCTCGAAATAGTGGCAGGTGCAGTGCCACTGACCGGCGTCGAGACTGACGTGATGAGTGTCGTTGTCGCCACGGAATGTGAGCGAGAGCCGGTCGATCGTGATGCGATCGAGCTCACGCGCGTAGCGATTCGCCTTCTCGACTTTGCCGATCAGGGAACTGTGCATCGCGGCATACCTCCGTCGCCCCGTGAGGGCGTTCACGTGGCCGCGCCCGGTCGATGCACCATCCGACCGGTGGAGCGGTCGTGTGCCGCCACGATACACCCGACAGCCCGTCCGGTCACCCCCCGATTCGTCCAATCTCGCCCCGGACCTGCGGGCCACGAAGACCTCGGGCAGATGGCTTCGCGGAGCTCAGCCTCGGGACCTCGATGGGCGATTGCCCGGCGGTCGCTGACGTTGCCGAGCCTACGGGGCGGACGTGCCCTCGCGACCGAAGTCGTCCTCGAGCCGGACGACATCGTCGAGCTCCGGCGTCGAGACCTCGAGGATCTCGCAGCGCTCCGCGGCCTCGTAACGGTGGATCCGGCCGGTGCGGACGCGGCGGTGGGCGCCCGGGCCGAGCTCCTCCGTCCGCACCTCGCCCCGATCGTCCTCGAGGGTCAGGAGGAGCCGACCGGACAGCACGTAGATCGACTCGTCCTTGACGAGGTGGCGCTGAAGCGACAGGCGCCGGCCCGTCTCGATGACGAGGATCTTGCCAACGTACTGCTCCGTGTGAGCCCAGATCAGCTCGTGGCCCCAGGGCTTGTCGACGCGCCGCGAGACGCCTTCCGCCGATCCCGACGTCTCAGTCATGAGCCGCGGACGAGGCGCTCGCCGGCATCGAGCATCGATTCGCGGATGGCCTCCGAGGTCGCCTCCGTGTAGACCCGGACGAGCGGCTCCGTGCCGGACGCCCGGACGAGCAGCCACGAGCCGTCGTCGAGGAAGAACTTGAACCCGTCCTTCGTCTCGAGCGACTGCGTCCGGTTCACGGGCCGGCCGGCCAGCTCGATCGGGGCGTTGGCGACGAGGTCGACGAGGAGGCGCCGTTTGACCTCGGGGTACTCGTCGCGCGGCACGTGGACGTCGATCCGCCGGTAGAACGACGGTCCCGCGATCTCGTGGAAGTGCTCGATCGCCATCGACACCGGCCAGCGGCCGGCGGCCTTCTCGCGGAGGAAGAGGTCGAGCAGCATGAGGTCGGCGTAGATGCCGTCGCGCTCGGGCAGATGCATCCCGAAGCCGTAACCGCCCGATTCCTCCGCGCCCATCATCGCCCCGGTCTCGATCATCCGCGGCCCGATGAACTTGAAGCCAACCGGGGTCTCGTGCGTCTCGATTCCGTAGCGCTCGCCGAGCCTGGCGGCGGTCGAGGTGTTGTTGACGCTGACGACGACCGGCTGGCGCAGGCCGCGGTGCTCCGCGAGGTAGTACATCAACAGGCCGGTGACCTGGAGCTGGTGGATGAACGTGCCCTTCTCATCGGCCGCCCCGGCGCGGTCCGCATCGCCGTCGAGCAGCAGGCCAAGGTCGTAGCCGCCCTTCGCCAGGATCCCGAGCGCCTCGTCGATGTGCGGCCGGATGGGCTCCGGGTTGATGCCACCGAAATAGGGGTTTCGCTCCTGGTGGATCTCCGTTACCCGGATCCTGCCGCCGGCCAGCAGCCGCGGGATCCAGCCCGCGCCCGCGCCGTACATCGGGTCGACGAGGACCGTCAGGTCAGCCGCCTTGAGCGAGTCGAGGTCGAGCGAGCGGCGGAGGAACGTTTCGTATCCCGGGAACGGGTCGAAGCGCTCAACGAGGCCGGCCGCCTCGGCGTCGGCGAACGGCCGTCGCTCGATCGCGGTCCCGCCGTTGCGGGCGATCTGCGCCTCGATCGTCGTGAGGATCTCGGGGCCGGCCGCGGCACCGGTGGGCGCCTTGACCTTGAAGCCGTTGTCGGTCCAGGGATTGTGGCTGGCGGTGATGACGATGCCGGCGGCCGCTCCCCGCTCCAGGACCTCGTAGCTCGACATCTGGGTCGGAACGGCGTGGACGGCGAACGCCACCGGGATGTCATGGGCGAGCAGGACCTCCGCCGCCGACGCCGCGAAGTGCTCCGAGGCGAACCGCCGGTCGTAGGCGACGACGACGCCCTTGGCCTGCTCGCCCCGGTCGACGACGTAGCGGGCGACTCCGTCGGCGCAGCGGCGGACGTTGGCGAACGTGTAATCGTCGGCGATCTTCGCGCGCCAGCCGTCGGTGCCGAAGACGATCGTCGTCGGGCTCGCCGCCTCGGCGATGTTCGTCAAACTCGCTCCTCCTGGTGTGCCACGCGGTCGAGGAGCGCCCGCACCTCGGTATGTAGTTCGCGGGCGCCGGCGAGGTGGGCGGAGACGCCGTCCGACAGGAACCTTTCGCCGGTCGGGGCCTCGACTGAGAGTCGACCCTCCTTGGACCGAACTAGTAGGTCATCGGGGCCGACGTCGACCGCCTCGCCCGACTGGATCACGCGACCGCTCATGCCACCCGCGTCGTCCGGCGTGAGGCCTGCGCGGCCGGCGAGGCCGGCCAGGAGCGACGACCAGCTACCGAGATCACTCCACCCGACATCCATTGACCCCATCACGACCCGGTGATCGCCCGCCGCGCCCTCCATGACCGCGTGATCGATCGAGATCGGATGAATCCGGTCGTAGGCCGCGGCGAGGGCCAGCTCCGAGCCCGCCGCCGGCTCGATCAGCATCATCAGCGGGGTGTACTTCTCGATCGCCCAACGGATCGCGCCCCGTCGCCAGGCGAACATGCCGGCGTTCCACGCGACGCCGGGCATGTTGATCAGCTCGCGCGCGCGGGCTTCGGTCGGCTTCTCCTCGAAGGAAAGGAGCGGGAAGGTGCGGACGCCCTCGACCTTCTCGCCGCGCATCGTGTCGGGCCGCAGGTAGCCGTAGTCGGTCGAGGGATGGGAGGGGTGGATGCCCAGCGTTACGAGCGGCTCGTCGATGTCGAAGACGCCCGTCGCGAGGCGCCCGACGGCGACCGACACGATGTCGCGGAACTCGTCCTCGCGCTCGATCCACTGGTCGGCCGGGAGGACGAGCATCACCTCGCCATCGGGCCGGTCGATGAGGGCCGTGGCGAGGGCGATCGCCGCCGCGGTGTTCCTGCCGCCGGGCTCGACGATGAGCCGGACGTCCGGGACCTGATCGCGGACGAGCTGGCCGTAGCGACGCTCCGTCACGCAGTAGACGTCGCCCTCACGGACGAGCGGTGCGATCCGGCTCACAGTCCGCTGAAGGAGAGACTCGTCGCCGAGAAGCGGGAGGAAGGGCTTCGGTCGCTCGGGTCGGCTGAGCGGCCAGAGCCGGGTCCCGCCACCACCGGCCAGGATCACGGCATACATGGGCGGTCATTCTAGTCGGGCCGAGCGGTGCGGCGGAGCCGTCCCGGAGACGTTCGCGAGCGTCGGCCCTCAGAAGCTCGGCGGCGTCAGGCAGAAGAGGACGAGGGCCTGCCGATCGGAACTGTTGACGTTCCGATGCGGAAGACGCGAGGAATAGGTGATCGAATCACCCTCCTCGAGCAGATGATGCTCGTCGGCGACCCACAGCTCGAGCTGGCCCGACAGGACGATTACGACCTCCTCGTCGGAGTCGTGGGCATATGGCTCTTCGCCAGTGCCACCGCCTGGCTCGATCGTCGACAGGATCACCTGGAGCCGGGCGGTCATGTCGGACGTGAGGAACTCGTCGATCGCCTGGAGGCCCGGATAGACGATCCGCCGGCGCTCGGCCCGTCGGACGACGCGCCCACGGGGAGCCTCCTCGGTGAAGAGCTCGGCGATCGCGAGGTCGAGCGCGCGAGCGATCCGCTGCACGGACGCGATCGATGGGCTCGTGACCTCGCGCTCGACCTGCGACAGGAAGCTCTCGGTGACGCCGGCTCGTTGGGCAAGCTCGCGAAGCGTGACGTTGCGTGCCTGCCTGAGCGCACGGATCCGCGGGCCGAGCTGGAACTCCGTGGGCGCGGATGCCGATGCGGGCGCAGAACTGGTCGTCATCGCGGCGGATGCTGCCTCCCGAAAATCGCCGAGAAAGTGAAGTATAGCTTCAGTGAACCGGGAATCTCCCTCCTATCGCGGCGATGAGGATTCGAATATCGCACGCATCACGCGTTGACGATGCGGGATCGCTCCGCGTACCATCGGCCAGCCTGTAGCAACGCTACATTCCCAACGTGCACGATCCGTCCCGCGAAGAAGAGGGCCCGTGACCGTCACCGAGACCCCGCCTAATCGCCGACCAGACGGGGGTACATCGCCGCAGTCCGCCAGAGCCGGCCGTGACGCGCCCGATGTCGAGCTCATCGACGTTACAAAGCGGTTCGGGGAGGTCGTCGCGGTCGACCGGATGACCCTGGACATTCCGCGGAGCTCGTTCACGAGCCTCCTCGGCCCGTCCGGCTGCGGCAAGACGACGACGCTGCGGATGATCGCCGGCTTCGAGCAGCCGACCGAGGGCGAGATCCTGCTCGACGGGCGACCGATCGCCGGCGTCCCGCCCTATCACCGGAACGTGAACACGGTCTTCCAGCACTACGCGCTGTTCCCGCACATGGACGTCGCCCAGAACGTCGGCTACGGCCTGCGCCAGAAGAAGGTTGGTCGCGACGAGGAGCGACGGCGGGCAACCGAGGCTCTCGGGCTCGTCCGCCTGGCCGGCTACGAGCGACGCCGTACCTGGGAGCTCTCCGGCGGCCAACAGCAGCGCGTCGCCCTCGCCCGCGCCCTCGTGAACCACCCCACGGTGCTCCTCCTCGACGAGCCGCTCGGTGCCCTTGACCTGAAGCTCCGCAAGGAGATGCAGTTGGAGCTCAAGGCCCTCCAGCAGGAGGTCGGGATCACGTTCGTCTACGTGACCCACGACCAAGAAGAGGCTCTGACTATGTCGGACCTGATCGTCGTCATGCAGGACGGCAAGATCCAGCAGAAAGGGTCCCCGACGGACCTTTACGAGCGGCCGATCAACCGGTTCGTGGCTAACTTCATCGGCGTTTCAAACCCAATCCGCGGCAGGATCGTGGAGTTCGACGCCACCAGCCACCGCGCCCGGGTCGAATTGGACTCCGGATTGAAGCTGCTCGGCAGCGTGACCGATCCGACCGCTCGGCCGACGGTGGGCGACGAGGTGACCGTCGTGATCCGTCCCGAGCGCCTGAGCGTCGGCCCAGCCGACGGAAGCGTCGATGGCGCTGAAGGATGGACGAGCGTCAATGGCCGGATCCACCAAGGGACATACCTGGGCGACCAGACTGAGTACCGGATCACGACGAGCCACGCCGGCGAGATGATCGCCCGGCGACAGAACACATCGGGAGTCGGAAGCGTGTCGGGCGTGGGTCCGGGGGACCCGGTCGTAGTCCGTTGGAGGGATGACGCAAATCTGGTGTTGTTGTCCTAAATCACGATCGCCCCGGAGCGGGTGGAGCAAAGACCGCCGAGGGTGGCCAACTGGAGGAGGAGAACGTGACTGATCAGGAGCGACTCGCAAAGTACCTGACGAAGCCCATCAATCGTCGGGGCTTCCTCTCGATGATGGGCGCATCGGCCACGGCGGCCGGGCTCGCGGCCTGCACCACCGGCTCGGGCTCTAGCGCGCCACCAAGCAGCGCGCCCAGCGCCGGCGCTCCCAGCCTTGCCCCGTCCGACGCACCCTCCGAGGCGCCCGCCCCGAGCTACGCGGTCGAGGGCGACCTGTTCATGTACAACTGGTCCGACTACATCTCGCCGACCAACATCGACACCTTCAAGGAGCGGTACGGGATCGGCACGTTCCAGTACGACATCTACGCGGACAATGACGTCCTCCTGGCCACCCTCCAGGGTGGCGGCGGTGGCTATGACATCGCGGCGCCGACGGCCGAGTATGTCCTCGGGATGGCCGAGGAAGGCTTCATCGTGAAGCTCGATACGTCCCGGATCCCGAACATCAAGCACATCAATCCGGCCTTCAAGAAGGTCTGGTGGGATCCCAATGACGAGTACCAGGTTCCGAAAGACTTCGGCACAACCGGCATCCTGTACCGCAGCGACCTACTCTCGAAGGTGCCTGCCTCCTGGCGCGACTTCTACGACATGCTCAAGACTGAGGCGTCGCAGAAGACTGTTTTCGTGACATCGTCGGCGGACGTCTTCACGTTCCCCCTCAAAATGCTCGGTTACTCGATCAACACCGAGGACAAGGCGGAATTGGACGAAGCTCGCGGGATCCTGCTCGAGTGCGCCCCGCACATCCTTGCCCTCGATTCCGATACGTACGGCGACAAGATGGCCGCCGGCGAGGCGTCCTTGACCCTCGGCTGGACCGGCCCTCTTGGGCAGGAGCTGGCAGACCTCGTCGAGGAGGGCAAGGCCGGTTTCGTCAACCCGTCCGAAGGCACGCTCTATTGGATGGATGCGTGGGTGCTCCTGGCTGACGCGCCGCACCCGGAGGCCGGTTACGCCTGGCTGAACTTCATCCAGGAGCCCGAGATCCAGGCCGAGGAGACGAACTACAACCTCTATGCCACATGCAACGACGCCGCCAAGGAGTTCGTCGATCCAGAAATCCTGAACAACCCGGCGATTTTCCCGCCTGACGAGCTCGTCGCCAGTCTAGAGAGCGCTCGCGATCTGGCCGGGACGCCCCAGCGGTCCGACATCCTGGAGGAGTTCAAGCAGGCCGTCGGCGGCTGACAAGGTCGCAGCGAGACCGGAGAGAGCGATGGCGGCGGCGACGGGTCCGGCTCCGGCGAGTCAGGCTCCGGCGAATCCGCCGCCGCGCAGCTGGGGCACGCGTGCCCTGACAGGGGCGCTGCTGTTCCCGGCGGCCTTCTGGTACGTCGTTCTGCTCGTCGCTCCGCTGATCATCATCGTCATCTTCTCGTTCGGGGTCCGTGCGCGGAACGGCGGCTACGAACCCGCGTTCGTGCTCGACAACTACATTCGTGCCCTAAGCCGCCCGGAGCCGTTCATATCGAGCATCCAGATGGCCGTCTTCGGTACGATCGGGTGTCTGCTCGTCGGCCTGCCGCTGGCCTACTTCATCGCGACGCGGGGCGGTAGTCGGAAGGGTCTCCTCATCCTCCTGCTCGTCATCCCCTTCTGGACGAGCTTCCTGATCCGGACCTATTCGTGGCTCATCATCCTTGGTCCAGACCTCGGGGTCGTCGGCTGGATCAAGGACCTGACAGGTAACGACGACTTCCGAATCCTCGGAACGCCTTATGCCGTTCTTCTGGGGCTGATATACGGCTACCTGCCGCTGATGGTGTTTCCCTTGTACGTGACCCTTGAGCGGATGGATCGCACGTTGCTCGAGGCGTCCAAGGACCTTGGCGCGGGCCGGTGGGCAACCTTTCGCCAGGTCACGCTGCCCATAGCCTTGCCCGGCCTGGTGACCGGGAGCATCCTCGTCTTCATTCCGATGATGGGTGAGTACGTCATCCCGGACATCCTTGGCTACGGCCAGACGTACCTGATGGGAAACGCTCTCGTCAGTGACTTCCTGCAGAATCGAAACTGGCCAAACGGGGCGGCCCGGGCTGTCGGGCTGATGATCATCATGTTCGTCACGATCACGTTCTACTTGTGGTTCGTGAACCGGGGACGGCGGACCCGCGAGGTGAGCGTCCTGTGACTTCGCCCGCTGTTCCGGCCGCGCGCGCCGCGCCCGGACGAGCCAGGACCAGGGCGACCGACCGCTGGGCCGGGGTAGTGGATGGCTGGCTTCGATCGCACTCGATCTTGGTCTACCTCTTCCTGTACATCCCGATCTTTATCGTCATCCTCTTCGCGTTCAATGACACGAACCGGCGATCGGCGCAGTGGGTCGGCTTCTCGGTGCGCTGGTTCGAGGTCGCCCTAAACGACGAGGTGGTCCATCGGGCGCTCCTCAACAGCTTCATTGTCGCGGTCCCGAACGCAATCCTCGCGACGCTGTTCGGGACGATGGCCGCGCTGGGCCTGCAGCGAGTTGGCAAGAAGATGAGGCTGATCTTCGACGGACTCACCTACACCAGCATCATCGTCCCCGAGATCGTGATCGCCCTGGCGACCCTGGTCCTGTTCGCAACGGGCTTCGATGCGGCCGATTCGCTGTTCGGCCTCAACCTCCGGTTCGGACATGCAACGATCATCGCCGCCCACGTGCTGTTCAATACGAGCCTGGTCCTGCTCCTCGTCCGGGCACGCCTGTCCGGGATGGATCGGACGCTCGTCGAGGCCTCGTCGGACCTGTTCGCCACCCCGTGGCGGACGTTCCAGCAGATCACACTGCCGGCTCTTCTCCCTGCAATCGTCGCCGGCTTCTTGCTGGCATTTACGTTCAGCTTCGACGACTACGTGATCACCTCGTTCAACTCAGGACCGGGGTCATCGACGCTGCCTATCTTCATCTTCGGCCAGGTAAAGCGCGGCGTCACGCCCGAGACGAACGCGGTCGCGACGATGATGTTGGTCTTCACGCTCTCGGTGCTCATCGTCGGTCAGATGCTGTTGCGCTGGCAGAGCCGCCGGCGGGGCGCCGCGTCCGGACTGGCCGGGATCGTCGCCGACCCGTCGGAGAGCTGAATCGGCGAACCGCTCGCTCCGGTCATGCGGCAGATCGGCGACCGAGATCATCGCGGAGCGCGGGTGACGCCCGCGAGGAGCAGTTAGCGATCGACAACGTCGTCGCAGACTCGCGCCGCACGAAAACCTAGCCCGCGGGGATCGCCTCCGGCTGGCGCACGCCGGCCTCGGACGCGAGGAGCTCCGCCTTGTCGGTGCGCTCCCACGGCAGATCGAGGTCCGGCCGCCCGAAGTGCCCGTACGCCGCGGTCTGGCGGTAGATCGGCCGTCGCAGGTCGAGGGCCGAGATGATCGATGCCGGGCGGAGGTCGAAGTGCCGCTCGATCATTGCCTGGATATCGGAGTCCGGGATCCTGGCCGTCCCGAACGACTCGACCGAGACCGAGATCGGGTGGGCGATGCCGATGCCGTAGGCAAGCTCGATTTCGAAGCGGTCGGCGATGCCAGCGGCGACGACGTTCTTGGCGACCCAGCGGGCGGCGTACGCGGCCGACCGGTCGACCTTCGTCGGGTCCTTGCCGGAGAACGCGCCACCGCCGTGGCGGGCCATCCCGCCGTAGCTGTCGACGATGATCTTGCGGCCAGTCAGCCCCGAATCGCCCATCGGGCCGCCGGTGACGAAGCGCCCGGTCGGGTTGACGTGCATGATCGGATCCGATCCGCGGAGCTCGCTCGGGATCGTCGGCAGGATGACGGTCTCGACGATGTCCTGGCGGAGCCGCTCGGCGCGGACGTCGGGGTCGTGCTGGGCAGAAACGACGACGGTCCGAACCCGTTTGGCGACGCCGTGCTCGTACTCGATCGTGACCTGCGTCTTCCCGTCGGGCCGGAGATACGGGAGCTGGCCGGACTTGCGGACCTCGGCGAGGCGTCGGGCCATCCGATGCGCAAGCGCGATCGGCAGCGGCATGAGCTCTGGCGTCTCGCGGCAGGCGAAGCCGAACATCATCCCCTGGTCGCCCGCACCGAGCTCCGTTGCGGCGGCGTCCTCGCGGACCTCGAGCGCTGCGTCGACACCCTGGGCGATGTCGGGCGACTGCTCGTGGACGGACACGATCGTGCCGCAGGTCATGTAGTCGAAGCCGTACTCGGCCTTCGTGTAGCCGATTTCGCGGACCGTGTCCCGGACGACCGATTGGAAGTCGACGTACGTCGTTGTCGATATCTCGCCGAGGACCACCACGAGGCCCGTCGTCGTCGCCGTTTCGCACGCTACGCGGGCGTTGGGATCGTCCTTGATGATCGCGTCGAGGATGGCGTCCGAGACCTGGTCGCACATCTTGTCCGGATGGCCCTCGGTGACCGATTCCGAGGTGAAGAGGTACTGCGCCGCTGCGACAATGCTGGTCATGCTGCTCCCCTGCGAGGTTCCCGGCGGAGGGTACCACGCGCTTCGTGGGAGCCTAGATGCCGTCCTCGGCGCGCGGCGGCGCGGCGCCGCGAATCACCCCCTCAACCTTGATGACCGTCGTTCGCATCAAGATGACCATCGTTCGCATCGGGCCGTCCCGCGGAACGCCGCCCTTCGAGGCCGCAGATATGCGCACTACGGTCATCAAGTTCGGAGAGGGTGTTCGTCGACGGAGGACCGCGGCGGTCCAGCGCGGAGGGGCTAGGCGGACGGGCCGGGCGGCGGAGGGCGGCCGGGGCGGGCGGCGGAGGAGCCGGGGCGGCGGAAAGCCGGCGGTGCCATGCGGCACCGGGACGCACGATCGGTCGGCCAGTGACCATCGGGGGATGCCTGCCCCGCCGGGTGGACCTGACTATCGGACCATGATCGGCGAATCTTGGGCGATGAAGAGGCGAATGCGCCTCCGCGTGACGATCGCTGTCGCGCTCGTGGCGGGCCTGCTCACGTGGACCGGGCCAGCCGCCTTCGCGGCCGATCCCTCCCGCGTATCGAGCGTTGCGACCGCCACCCAGGTGACGGCATCGGCCGAGCAGACCCGAACCGTCGACCTGTTTCGGTCCGGCGCGGCGGTGACCCAGTACACCTCGTACTGGTGCGTGCCCGCGGCAGTTCAGACGATGATCAACCTCGCCACCGGCCGCTCCGACCGAAGCTACGCGACACAGTCGCGGCTCTACACCGAGCTGCGGCAGGCCAACCTGTACCGCTACAGCACCCGCGGCAACGACGTTCGGGGCTGGGCTCGCGTCCTGACGGCGCGGCTGCCGGCCGGGATGGGCTACGCCGACATGAGCTTCTCGTCACGCTCGGCGGCCTACCTGGCGATCGTGAAGGCCATGGACCGAACCCGTCGTCCGGTCGGGATCGTCGTCGACGAAGGCGGCCACGCCTGGACCGTCGTCGGCTTCAGCGTTCGCGAGACGCCGGGCGTCCCGAACTCGACGACTGTCCTCGGCTTCTACGTCGTCGGACCGCTCGGGTCGCCGTCCGACCCGTGGCCGAAGCGGTACCTCACCGTGAGCCAGCTTTCATCCCGCTTCACCCGCTACCACGAGTCACAGCGATCCGTCCCGTGGGAAGGGCTCTACGTGATCGTGGCTCCTCTCTCCACCGTTGGGGCGGTCGCGCCGACGAGGTAGCCGACGCCCGGCGCTAGACTCGACGACGTGGCCGATCGCGCCGTCGCCTCTCTCGATCCCGCGCCCCTCGATGCGGCTGACCCGCTCGCCCGGTTCCGGGAGCGGTTCGTCATCGCCGACCCAGAGCTCGTCTATCTCGACGGCAATTCTCTCGGCCGGCTGCCGGCCGCGACGGCGGATCGGCTCAATGGCGTGGTCGTCGAGGAGTGGGGTGGCGACCTGATTCGCGGCTGGGATCGATGGCTCGACGAGCCGCTGCGCGTCGGCGACAGGCTGGCGGAGGCGGTCCTCGGCGCGGGCCCGGGCGAGGTCGTCGTGAGCGACTCGACGTCGGTCAACTTCTACAAGGCGGCCCTCGCGGCCCTTGAAGCACGGCCAGGACGGCGCGTCGTGGTGACCGACCGGCCGAACTTCCCGACCGACCGGTATGTCCTCGAGGGGCTCGCCCGGTCGCGTGATCTGGAGATCGCCTGGCTCGAACCGGACGAAATCGAGGGTCCGCAACCGGCCGATCTCGAGGCTGTCCTCGCCGACCATCCGGGCGATGTCGCGCTCGTCACCCTCAGCCACGTCAACTACCGTTCCGCCGCGATCGCCGATATGAGCGCGATCACGGCGCTGGCCCACGACGCCGGCGCTCTGACGATCTGGGACCTCAGCCATTCGGCCGGCTCGATCGTGGTCGACCTCGAGGGAGCGGGCGCGGACCTGGCCGTTGGCTGTACGTACAAGTACCTCAACGGCGGACCCGGCGCGCCCGCGTGGCTCTATGTCCGGCGGTCGCTGCAGGGGCAGCTCCGGAACCCGATCCAGGGCTGGTTCGGCCAGCACGACCAGTTCGCGATGGGTCAGGGCTACGATCCGGAGCCGGGCATTCGATCGTGGCTTGTCGGGACGCCCGCGATCATCGGCCTCGCCGCCGCCGAAGAGGGCATCAGCCTGGTCGCGGAGGCGGGCATCGACCGGATCCGGGCGAAGGGCATCGACCTGACGGAGTACGCGATCGCGTCCTTCGACGCGAGGCTCGCCGGGCTGGGCTTCGCCCTCGGCAGTCCGCGAGATCCGGCCCGCCGGGGAGCCCACGTCGCCATCCGGCACCGCGACGCGCGGCGGCTGACGGCGGAACTGATCGCCCGTGGCGTCATTCCCGATTTCCGCGAACCCGATTCGGTCCGCTTCGGCCTGTCGCCGTTGACGACGCGTTTTCGCGACGTGGAGGCCGGCATCGGCGCACTAGAGCAGCTGGTCTCGTGACCTCGCGGTGATCGGGCCGGCCTGCTTCGCTGTACGGCGCGAACCGCGAACCTGGGCGTAGGCCTGACTACGCCTCCATCCGCAGCTCCTCGAGGTCGAGGTCACGCTCGACGCGGCGGAACACGTCGTCGCTGAGGCCGCCGGTCTCATGCAGGCGGAGGAGCGCCTCCCGTTCGGCCTCGATGACGGACCCCCTGATGAGCCGATGCTCGAGCAGCTCCTGCTCCGCCTCGTCTGTGGCCGCCTCGCCGTGGTGCTGGTCGATGTGGCTTGCCCGGTGGCCGTACTGCGCCCGCAGCGCGTCGATCAACTCGAGGTGGCCGGGCCATTCCGTTGCAAGCTCCTCGATCCGGCTTACGGCCGCCTCCGCGGCGGCCTGACGAGCGTGCATCTCCTCGTGTCCTTCGCCGCCGTCCGCGGCGATCCCAAGCCCCCGGATGACGAGCGGCAGTGTCAGGCCCTGGCCAACAAGTGTCGCAAGGATCACCGCGAAGGTGAGGAAGATCAGCAGGTCCCGCTCCGGAAAGGGCTGTCCGTCAGGGAGCGTCGTCGGCAGGGCGAGTGCCGCAGCCAGCGACACGACGCCGCGCATGCCGGCCCAAGACACGATGAAGACGTTGCGCGGCGCCGGCCGCGGCTCGCGGTTCCGGATGCCGGCGATGAGACGTCGCGGCAGGTAGGTCGCAGGAAAGACCCAGAGGATGCGGACGAGGATGACCGTCAGAGAGATGGCCGCGGCCAGCGCGATGAGCTCGAGCGGCGTCCGGCCCCGGAGATTCTCCAGCACCGAGGGCAGCTGGACACCGATGAGGATGAACACCGTCCCGTTGATGAGAAAGAGCAGGACCTGCCAGGCGGACGTGCCGGCGATCCGGACGGACGAGCTCATCGAGCGCGGCGCGTTCCGGCCGACGTAGATCCCCGCGGCGACCGTCGATAGGACGCCGGACAAGCCAAAGATCTCGGCCGGGAGGTAGGCCGCGACCGGGAAGAGGAACGTCAGCACGACCGAGAACACGGGATCGTCAATCCGACGCAGGATCGCGGCCGCCGCCATCCCGATGAGGAGGCCGAGGGCGACGCCGCCGGCCGCGACGAGGACGAACGAGATGCTCGCCTCGGTCAGCGAGAAGACCCCGGTCACCGCCGCGGCGATCGCGAACCGATACGCGACGAGAGCGGTCGCGTCGTTGACTAGGCTTTCGCCCTCGAGGATCGTGACGACCCGTCGCGGCACGCCCAGCCGCTGGAAGATTGCGGTCGCGGCCACGGCGTCCGGCGGTGCCACGATCGCGCCCAGGGCGAACGCGGCCGGCCAGCCGATGCCCGGAATGAGCGTCTGGGCGACGACCGCGACGATGACGATCGTCGTCAGGACAAGGCCGATCGAGAGGAGGCCGATCGCTCGCAGGTTCGCCTTGAAGTCGCGGATCGAGGTGAAGTAGCCGGCCCCGAACAGGATCGGCGGCAGGAACAGCAGGAAGACGATGTCCGGCTCGAGCTCGATCCGCGGCAGCCCCGGCACGAAGCCGAGGGCCAGGCCACCGAGCACGAGGAGGATGGGGTACGGGATGCCGATCCGGCGAGCCGCGATCGCGAGCGCGGTCGCCGCGAGGAGCAGGAGCAGGACCGCCTCGATCGCCCCGACAGGCGACTCGGCGGCCGCGGCGGCTGGCTCCATCTAGCTCGCGGGCTTCAGGAACTCGACGACGATCGGCTCGATCTTGTCCGCCGGGTGGAAGCCGAAGATCTGGCCGTAGAACGAGAGCTCGGCCTCGAACGAGCGGACGATCGTCTCGGCCGCGCGGAAGCCGTGGTCCTCGCCCGGGAACAGCAAATATGCGTGGGGGAGCTTCTTCTCCCAGAGGGCGTCGACGATCTGCTCGGCCTGGGCCGGCGGCACGATCCTGTCTTCGGCCCCCTGGAGGATCAGCACCGGGCACGAGATCTGACCGGCGAAATTGAGCGGCGAGCGGTCGCGATACAGATCCTTGCGCTCCGGATACGGCCCGACGAGCCGGTCGAGGTAGCGGGATTCGAACTTGTGAGTCTGGGCGATGAACGTCTCGAGGTCGCCGATCCCGAAGTAGCTCGTGCCGGCCTGGAACGTCTCGCTGAACGTGACGGCACAGAGCGTCGTGTAGCCGCTCGCGCTACCGCCCCGGATCGCAAGCCGCTCCCCGTCGACGAGGCCCTCGGCGACGAGGCCGCGCGCGCCGTTGACGCAGTCGTCGAGATCGACGACGCCCCACTCTCCCTCAAGCCGCTTGCGGTAGTCGCGACCGTAGCCGGTGCTCCCACCGTAGTCGACGTCGAGGACGGCGAATCCGCGGCTCGTGAACAGCTGGGTGGTGACCTGGAACGCAGCCGTGGCGGAGGCAGTCGGCCCGCCGTGGCTCGTTACGACGAGGGGCGGCAGATCTCCGTCGGGACCTCGAAACGCGGTGTTGTGCGGTGGATAGAAGAGCCCGAACGCCGTCCTGTCGCCCGTCGTCGGAAACTCGACGGTCCTCGCCACGGCGATGTCGGCGGGGTCGAACGTTGTCGACATCGACTCACGAAGCATGCTGGTGACACCGGTCGCGGGATCCAGTTCGACGATCGCCGGCGGACTGGTCGGCGAGGCGCCGCGGAGGATCACCTTCTCGCCGTCGACGGCGAGGCTTGCCATCTCGGTGAAGGGGCCGTCGATGACATCGGCGATCCCGAGCTTCGGTCCCAGCCGGTAGAGCCTGTCCTGGCCGCCGCTCCGGCCGATCGCGACGATCGACCCGTCGGGCAGGAAGGCGAAGCTCGACCAGCCGAACAGCCAGTCGGGCGGGGCGAACTCCGCCTCGAGCTCGGCCACGTGTTCGGAGCGCCCATCGACGAGCCGCTGGATGTTCATCCAGCCGTCCGGCTCGGCGACGAAATGGAGGACTCCGTCCGGCGACCAGCGCGGCTGGGCGATCCAGTCGGTCGCGCTGCCGGCGACCGTTGTCGCCTCGCCGACGGATCCGTCGGCGGCGACCTCGGCCAGCCGCAGCGCCGTCCCGTCCCACGGCAGGTTTGGGTGCGACCACTCGAGCCACGCGAGCTGACCGCCGGCCGGCGACGGGCGCGGCGCGGCGATGAAATCGGCGCCGGAGACAAGGACCGTGACCTCGCCGCTATCGAGGTCAATGGCTACGAGGCTGTTCTCGGCCTCGCCGTGCCGCTCGAGCGTCTCGGGTTCGTGATCCTCGCGAATCGCGAGGAGCCGGTTGCGCTGACGATCGACGACCAGGTCGGCGAAGCGCCAGGCCTGCTCGGGTGTCAACGGTGTCAGATCCCCGGCCGTACCAATCCGGTTCAGCCGTCCGGTGTCGAAATCGGAGACGATTGTTAGATCGCTGTCGACGACATAGGCGCCACCGCCGTACTCATGGACTCGAGTGCGGGCGTTGAACCCCTCCGGGGTCAGGCGCGTCTCCAACCCGTCGGCGTTCCGGCGCACGAGGACCTGGCGGCCCTTCTCGCCCGATCGCCCCTCGAGCCACCAGCGCACCCCGTCGCGCGCCCGAATCTCGCCGAGCGTGACGATGCCCGCCGTCAGGAGAGAGATCGGAAACGGCGAGTCCCACTCGCCATACGGCGCGATGGTCGGCTTCGTCATCAGGGCAGTGTATTGGTGGACGCCGATGAGCCCATCGTCCGGTTTCGTACGCCTCGCGAAGTCACCTGTCCCGCGTCCGTCGATCCGAATTCGGAGTCCAGAATCGGATTGGTTGGTGGGACGGAAGTGGGTTCCAGCGACGTGCGATGTCGGAGTACTGGCTCTTCCTGCTCGGAACCCGGCCTACGTCCCGTGCTTCCAGGACGAGACGTACTCGAGCTGCTCGGGCGTCATCGGATCGAGGGTGATCCCGAGCGCCGCGAGCTTCAGTCGGGCCACCTCGGCATCGATCGCCTCCGGCACGACGTAGACCTGCGGCGTGAGCTCCGCATGATGCTGAGCCACATACTCCGCCGAGAGCGCCTGGTTGGCGAAGCTCATGTCCATGACCGCGGCCGGGTGGCCTTCCGCGGCTCCCAGGTTCACGAGCCGGCCCTCGGCGACGAGATTGACCCGCTTGCCGCCGAGATCGAACTCCTGGACGTTCTCGCGGACCTCGCGGATGTGGCCCTCGGCCATCTCGCGCAGGGCGCTCAGGTCGAGCTCCGCGTCGAAGTGGCCGCTGTTGGCCATGATCGCGCCGTCGCGCATGGTTGAAAAATGCTCGCGGCGGAAAACGTTGACGTTGCCGGTCGCCGTGATGAAGAGCTCTCCCCACGGAGCTGCGTCGGCGGCGGTCATGACCTGGAAGCCGTCCATCAGCGCCTCCAGCGCCCGCACCGGGTCGACCTCGACGATCGCGACATGGGAACCCATCCCGGACATCCGCGACGCGATCCCGCGACCGACCCAGCCGTAGCCCGCGATGACGACCTTGCGGCCGGCGAGAAGCACGTTCGTCGCCCGGAGGATGCCGTCGACCGTCGACTGGCCCGTGCCGTAGCGGTTGTCGAAGAGATGCTTCGTCTGGGCCTCGTTGACGGCAACGACCGGGAAGCCGAGTGCGCCGTCGGCGGCCATGGCCTTGAGCCGGATGACGCCGGTCGTCGTCTCCTCCGTTCCGGCGAGGACCTCCCGGACCTGGTCGGGTCGCTCGCTGTGGAGCAGCGATACGAGGTCGCAGCCGTCGTCCATCGTGATCTGCGGCCGCGTGTCCGCGACCTGGTTGAGGTGCTGGTAGTAGGTGTCGCGATCCTCGCCGCGGCGGGCGAACGTGGCGATCCCGTACTCGGCGACGAGCGCGGCCGCGACGTCGTCCTTCGTCGACAGCGGATTCGAGGCCGCGAGGTAGACCTCGGCACCCCCGGCGGCGAGCGTCCGCATGAGGTTCGCGGTCTCCGTCGTGACGTGGAGGCAGGCGCCGATCCGCAGCCCGTGGAGCGGCCGCTCCTTCTCGAAGCGCTCGCGGATCAGGCGCAGGACCGGCATCTCCCGCTCCGCCCATTCGATCCGCCGGACACCTTCCGCCGCGAGGCCTAGATCGGTCACGTCGTGGGCGGGCAGCGGGCTGCGGTCGGCGCTGCCGCTCAGGGCGTCGGCCCCGGCACCGGCGGGGCTGGAGGAGGTGGTCATCGGCGGTCATGCTCCCTGCGGCTGAGGAGGCGCCTGATCGGCGCCGCGAGATCCGGCCAGGGCGACCCCAGCCGGTGGACGAGCCGTTCCTCGAAGCGGACATGCTCGGCGTAGCCGAGCCGCCGGTAGGCCTGGAGGGCGGGCGGGTTGTCAGAGCGAACGTTGAGCGCCACCTGGTCGCAGGTCCGCAGCAGATCTGCGGTCACCGCGCCGGTGACTGCGGTCGCGTAGCCGCGGCCACGATAGTCGATATGGGTCAGGACGTTGCCGACGACGGCGAGGCGCGCCTGCGGGCTGATGACGTGCGTGCCCGCCGCGGCCACGAGGCGCCCGCCAACGCGGATCCCGTAGTAGACGCCCTCGGCGATCGACGATGAGGGGAGCCACGACGCGAAACCGAGCTGGTAGAGCCGGTTCAGCTCACCGATCTCGATCGGCAGCAGGCGTCGGACGTCCGCGGGGTAGGGCCGGAAGCGGGCCTTGTCGACCCACATCCGGACCATCGGCGGACCCGGATCCACCTTGTACAGGGTCTGGACGGCCGGCAGGGACTCCGTGAGCGCGGCGACGTACGCCGCCCTGGGCCGGACGACGTCGCGGAGAATCGCCTCGATACCGTCGTCGCGGCCCATGACGAACATCGGCTGCGGCGTCATGCCCGAGTACTCGAGCGCGACCGCGATCATCTCGTCGCCGTCGAGTGCGGCGCCCCAGCGGGTCCGGGAGAACTCGCGATCCTCCAGGTCGCACAGGGCGTACGCCGCGAACAGCCGGTTCCGTTCGAGGAAGCCTCGGAGGAGGTCCCGATCCCGGGTCGTCTGGACCGTCAGCGCGCCGCGGGCACGGCGGCCGGAGATGGCGACGCTGGCCATCAGGCTTCCTCAGCCGCGAACGGCGGGCGGCGCGGCCCTGCGCCCGTGATCCAGGCCGTCACGAGCTCTGCGGGAGTCACGTCGTGGGCCGGGACCCGGACCTCCGTCCCCCGCGGCGCGAGCGTGACGTTGCCGACTTGCTCGAGTTCGCCTTCGGGCCGCAGTCCGATCTCGATCGATGCGCCGTCCGCCGTCGCGGGATCAATCGAGCTGACCGGAGCGCACACGAGGACCGGCACGCGATGGCGAGCGGCGACGACCGCGATCGGGTACGTGCCGACGATCGCGGCGACGTCGCCGTTCGCGGCGACCCTATCGGCTGGGACGAGGACCGCGTCGACCTCGCCGGCGGCGATCAGCGACGCGACTGCCGTATCGGCCACGAGAACGTGGGGCACACCAGCGGCGGCGAGCTCCCAGCACGTGATCCGGGAGCCGCTGAACCCCGGCCGTGCCTCCGGCACGACGACCCGGACCTCGCGCTCGGCGTGATGAGCGGCGATCGCGACCGCGAGGGCCGTCCCGAACTGGCCGCCGGCGAGCGTCCCGGACGGGCCGTGAACGAGGAGCCGGAGCGGCGCGTCACCCGATCGCGGCAGAGCGTCCACCGCGGCGAGGCCCGCGTCGACGAGCCGCCCGTGGTCGTCGGTTGCCTCCGCGACGATCCGGTCGGCCTCCTCGTGCATGGCCGCGGCGATCGCGGGGCCATCGTCCTCGAGTTCACCGACGGCTCGATAGGCGTCCATCACCCGCCCGACGGCCCAACCGAGACTGGCGTGGGTCGGCGACAGGTTCGTCATGGCGTTGGCCGCGCCGCGAAGCGTCGCACGCCGGGCGTACGGCCGCGTGCCGATGACGCGGTCCGCCGAGAGCGTGAGCCCGATCGCGGCCGCCTGCCCGATCGCCGGCCCGCCCTCAACCACGCCATTGCGGATCGCCCACACCACCGAGGCGGCCGAATCCGCGGAGTGCTCGACGACGCGCGTCGGCAGCGCTCGCTGGTCGACGAACCGGATGAACCGGCCGTCGACGCGGAACGCGGTCCGGAACGCGGGCCCGGCGCCGTCGGCGGCTGCCTCGGCCTCGGCGCCCTCCTCGAGTGCGGCCCGCGTGGGGTCGAGGATTGCGCTCGCCATCTCCGCCGACGTGCGCTGGAGGGCCTGGGCGGCACCGACCATCGTCGCGGCGGTGTTCGCGAGATCACCGGCGAACTGGCGAAAGAATCGGCGTCGGCCGAGGTCGGCGCCGCCTTCGACGGGGACCGGCGGCGGCGGCGCGACGTCGCCGCGGCCCGTCACCACTCCGTCGGCGTCGCCAGATTCAGCGGCGTCGGTCGGCTCGGGTCTGGCGATCGGATCGGCCAATGGCTGGCCCTCGGAAGCGGTCGGGTTGGCCGACACGCGGCTCAGGGTGGTCAGTACTTGATGACGCTGGTGACGCGACGGCCTTCGAGACGGTCGCGGCCCTTGAGGAAGTCCAGTTCGACGAGGAACGCGAGTCCGACGACCTCGCCCTTCAGCCGCTCGACGAGCTCGATTGTCCCCTTAACGGTGCCGCCGGTGGCGAGGAGGTCGTCGACGATGAGGACCTTCTGGCCGGGCTGGATCGCATCGCGATGGATTTCGAGGGTGTTCGAGCCGTATTCGAGGGCGTACTCGACCGTGATCGTCTCGGCCGGCAGCTTGCCGAGCTTGCGGACCGGCACCAGCCCCGCTCCGAGTTGGTACGCCATCGGCGAGCTGAAGATGAAGCCGCGGGACTCCATACCGACGACGATGTCGATCTTCTCGCCCTCATAGGGCTCGAGCATGAGATCGATTGCCTCTTTGAAGGCCTCCCCGTCCTTGAGCAGGGTCGTGATGTCGTAGAAGAGGATTCCCGGCTTCGGGAAGTCCGGAATCTCGCGGATTCGATGGCGCAGCTCCTCGGCTGACATCGGTCTGGGGACCTCCACCTGCGTCGATTCTCGGTAGCCGAGCGAGCGTTTGGGCATCCCGCCCGCTGGCCGGCGCACAGTCTACCGCGTCGGGTCGGTTTGCTGGCCGCTCACGGCCGGCGTGGCATCCAGCAGAATCGCCGCGGCGGGAGTGGGAGCGGGACGACGCGCGGTCAGCCGACCGGCGAGCACGACGCCGAGAACCGCGACAACGACCCCGATGCCGAACGCCCACGCGAGCCCGACCCAGGGCTCTGCACCTTCGCGGTGGCCGTAGGCGATAAGTGCGCCGCCGACGCCGCTGCCGAGCGCTGTCCCCAGGACGTCGGATAGTTGGAGGCCGGCCGTCGCCGCGCCCTGGCTCTCCGGAGGCGCTTCGCGCAGCACGGTCAGCGACAGCGGCGAGTAGGCGAACCCCATGCCGAGTCCGGCGACCGCCCACGCCGCGACGCCGAACGGGAGCGGCACGGCCGGCGAGAGGATCGCCATGAACCCGAGGATGCCAAGCGCGAGTACCGCGAACCCGGTGCGGATGAACGGCCGCGCACCGTACCGCCCGATGTAGTGCGCCTGGGTCCACGCGCCGGCGGTCCAGCTCAGCGTCGCGGCGGTGAGCGCCAGGCCTGCTACGGTCGCGCTCGTGCCGCGCCAACCCTGGAGGGCGAGCGCGACGTAGACGTCGGCCGTGAAGAAGGCGAAGGTGAGGACTCCCCGCAGCAGGACCGCGGTTGGTAGGCCGCGAGCGGCTCGCAGGGTGCCGGCCGGCGTCGAGGTGCCGGAACGCCGGCACGCCGAGCACGACTCCCGCCGATGACCAGCGGCAGACCCGGGATCGGGCGAGCGTCGGTCAAACCGGCGACAACCATCGCGGCGCCGGCGGCGAGCATCAGCGCATACGGCAGCCGGCGCCCGCGATCTTCTCGACCCGGATCCTCGTCTGCGCCCATCGCCGCCGGCCCGACCGCCGCGATCGCCGGCAGGGTCATGAGCGCGGCGACACCAATGAGCGGCAGCAGCCCGAGAAAGACGAGCCGCCAGTGGAACGTGTCGGCGATGAACCCGGCGAGCGCCGGACCGATGATTCCAGGCAAGACCCAGGCGGTCGACAGCGTCGCGAACATCCGCGGCCGCAGGGCTTCCGGCAGGGCGCGGCCGATCGATACATAGGCGACCGGCGGGATCGCCCCGGAGCCGAGGCCCTGGACGAACCGCGCGACGACGAGGACCGGCATCGACGGCGCAAGTCCGCCGACGAGCAGACCGATGGAGAACAGGCTGAGGCCCAGGACGAACGCGCGAACAAGGCTACCCCGGTCGATCAGCAGACCGGCGACGACGATGCCGATGAGGTTGCCGAGGAAGAACCCGGAGAAGACCCAGCCATACAGATCGCTGTTGGCCGCGCCGAGGTCGCGAACGACGATCGGCATGATGTTGGATACAGCGAGGGACTCGGAGGCAACGAGCGTGACGGTCAAGACGAGGCCCGTCGTCAGGGCTCGCCGGCCGGGCGACCAGAGTCCCGAGTGGTCGGCAGGGTGGGTGGGCATGGGCGAAGGATGCCGGAGTCGGCCGGATCATGCCCCCCTGAGAGCCTATCGCAGCCGGGACTTCAGCCGTCCGTAGGTCGCGCGTTGGCCCGCCTCGCAGGAGTCTCGCAACGGGTGTCAGCTCCCTGCCAGGCGCTCCACGACCGGACCGAGCTCGTCGAGCGAGCCGACCATGAACGAGCTGATCCCGAGCCGCTCGCGCAGCTCCTGGAACTTCTCGACGAACCGCTCGATCGAGCCGATGAAGACGTGCGGTGACGCGATGACCTCCTCCTCGGTCAGTTCAATTCCGGCCCTTTCCTTCATCCGCGCGATGACCTTCCGGGCTTCGCCGCGCAGGTCGTCAGTCACGGTGATCGGCCATTGAGACGGGTAGACGTTGAAGGTCAGGTCATCAAATCGATCGCCGGCGATCTCGCGAACCCAGGCGAGCTTCTCTTCTGTGGCGGCCCACGTGATGCTGCGCGGGTCGGGCCGCTGCTCGCTCAGGAGCCTCGGCGCGAGTCCGACGATGTCCGCCTCGCGAGCCGCCAGCGTCAGTGTCCGCCTGCCTCCGCCGCCAATGAAGATCGGCGGATGGGGTAGCTGGACCGGCTTCGGTTGACCGTCGTAGTCGGTGATCGTGTAGTGCTCGCCGGCGAAGCTGAACGAATCCTCGCCGAAGCAGCCCTTGATGATTGCGACCGCCTCCGTGAGGCGGCTGACCCGAACGCCGACCGGGTCGAACGGCAGGCCGATCGCATCGTATTCGGGCTTGTTCCAGCCCGCCCCGATGGCGACGTCGAGCCGGCCGCCGGACAGGACGTCGAGCGTCGCGAGGTCCTTGGCGAGGATGACCGGATGACGCAGGTCGTTGTTGTGGACGAAGGCGGCGATCCGCAGCCGTTCTGTCGCCGCGGCGATTGTCGCCAGGTACGGGATCGGCGCCATCATCGGGACGAGATGGTCGGGGATGACGAACGTCGTCGCGCCCAGCGCTTCGGCCCGGCGGGCGCGCTCGCGCAGTTCGGCGGCGTTCGTCGCGGTGTAGTCGTCGACGAGGAACGTGAACGGTCGCATGGGACGGGATTCTGGGCCAACCGCAGGCAGTTCGCTACGCGCGCCGGAAGGAATCGAGTTGCCACGGAGATGCGTTAGGCGCATGATCCGAGCAACGACGGTGAAGCGACGACGCTCGGTCTGAAGTTCCTGGCCGCCAGGACCGAGAAGAGCTACTGGCGAACCCGACCCGTCATCGCGGAGGAGCGCGCGATGATGCCGGGCCCCGGGCGTTTGAGCGGTCGAGGACCCGTCGTCGCGGCGGCCATGATTCCCGCATTGGTCCCGACGATAGTCCGGCCGTCTGGGGCGATTCTCCGGTTCCGCCTCGCGGCGCTGCTGGCCGCCCAGCTGTTCGATTTCGGCACGTTCACGCTCATGATCGGCCGGCATGGGATTGCGGCCGAAATGAACCCGCTCGTTGCCCAGGGGTTCGATGCCTACGGGCTGCCCATCCTCGTGGTCGTCAAGTTCGCGCTGGTGATCCTCCTCGGCTCGATCGTCGTGCTGCTGGCGCGCGATGGGCCATCGCGTCAGTCCGTCCGCGGCCTTGCCGCGTCGATCACGATCCTCGCGGTGGTCGGAGGCCTGGTCGGCGGGATCTCGAACGTCCTCGCAGGCTGACTCAACTCCCGTTCAGAGGGAGGAGCATCGGCCATCTCGGACGGATCCGAGCTCGGATGACTGGCGAGTGACGGTCAGCGGCGGGGGGTCTGCCGGTGGCATTTGCGGGATACCTGGTGCGGGCTTCGGGCCTCGTCGACGGCGACATGGATGGGGGGGGGGGGAGGGGTCCCGCCGTCCGCGTCCGCCGCGCGGCCACGTCTACCTGGCCGCAGCCGATTGACCGTAAAACCGCCCGGCATCGCCCGGCGGCCTCGCCAGCGCCATGTCCTCGAGTACGACTCTTGGCATCCGACCGAAGGATCGGCGACTCCAGGGCATCCGCGTCCAGTGCTTCGCGACCGCAGGGCATCGCCCGGCGAGGCTGGCGCGCGCGCACATCGACGGTTCGCTCCGCGGAACGGGGACCGACGGCTTCAGGGGGGGATAAACGAATAGAGGAGGAGGGAAGTGGGTTGTGAGAGTACAGTGGGGCGGAGGATACGTCCTCATGGTCTAACCGGCGGTACGTCAGTCGCGGACAACTGGCGTCCCGGCGGTTCGAGCAGCACTGACAGCGCGGCCAAAAGCCGTCGGACCGTTCCCCGAGAACGAGCACTACCCGGGCGGCGCGGTAAAGATGAGGGCTACCACCTCGACGGCGAGATGCACGGGCGTGGGAGTGGTACCGGAGCGACGGCAGCGTCCGCGGACCGGCGCGTTCGACAAAGACAAGCAGATCGGCGCCTGGCGAACGTCGATCGTCGCGGTCGGCTGGTCAAGGAGGCCGACTTCGGCAACCCTAACCGATAAGCCCTTCGGCTGGATGACGGCGGGGGCGTTCTTGCCCGGGTCGACGATCGATGCCATCCAGGCGGAGCCCAGTCGGCGATCCCGTGCTCGGCCTCAGCCCGGGCAGCGTGGTCTTCGACGGTCACCCCGCGCGCCCTGGCCTCGAGCTCGGCGCGAAGCGTCGACCCCAGCCATCTGCGGCTGGCTTCGGCAGTGCCGCGTACTCTTTGAGACGGCCAGCTTCGTGCCGCCGCCGCGCGCAACTCGAACCTGTCCTCGGTTCTCGGCGTTGATCTCCACCCGACTGGTCGTGATGAACTCGCGAGCCAGGGCGAGGTTGTTGCCAGGGCCCGGATGGACGCGGCTATTTCCGAGCATGCGCTTTGTTCTCGGCGAACCGAACCTTGACGATCTTTGTCACGACCGCCGTGGGGATCGGCTGTCCGCCGGAAACTGGATCGTCCCCTTGCCCGCGAGAAAGGGCATCAGTTTCGCGCCGAGCGCCTCGACGACCGCCTCGCTTGCGGGGAAGAGGCTGTAGTGCTTCTTGTACGCGGCGTAGGAGACGAGGAACTGACCGCCGTGACTCCGCAACGCCGGCATCCCGTACGCGATCGTTTCGGTCGCGTCGGGAGCGGCCGCGTTGATCGTCCGCCGAAGCTCCTCGACCCCGGCGCGCCGCTCGTCCGTCAGGGCGGCCAGGTATTCGGCCACGCTCGTTGGTCCGGCCATACCCGCCTCCTTCCCGTGAGCGACGTTCCTACGCGGATCATCCCACCTCGGATGCGGACGCAGCGCGAGCGCTCGCTTGTCAGGCCCCGAAGTCCCAGCGCATCGCGCCGTACGGCTCGGCTGTCGCCACGCCGAACGCCGTCCTTGGCGTGAATTCGTAGAGGTCCCACGGTGGCGGCCCGGCGCTTGGTGCGCTGTAGGGCGCGGTGAACGCGCCGTCCTTGACGGTCGCCGGCCAGCCCTGCGCGTCGTACGCTCGGCGAGGCGCTGGAGCGTCGCGTCGTCGGTCACTTTCGTGGCATCGCCCTCGACGACGAGATCGAGGTCGGCCAACTTGACCGAAATGACGCAGTCGGCCCGTTCGGCAAGGTTTCGGCTCTTGCGTGTCCCGGGGCCGCTCACGATGTAGAACTTGCCGTCGACCCACAGGGCGCCGACACCCGCGACGTGCGGCCGTCCGTCGGGCCGAACCGTCGCCAGGAAATGGGTCGTGTTCGGGTCGCTCGGCGTCTCCAGCTGCTTCTCCGCGCGCGACCAGGGAATCGGCGGATGGCCATAGATGTCGAGGTTCGTCTGGTCCATGGTCTGGCTCCTTGGTCTCCGACGAGTGTCTATGAGACATGATCGGGAGGAGAAACTCATCGGCCAGGTGCGGGCGCCCGTCGGACGCCGCCCGTAGACTGGGGCGATGACTCGCTGGCTTCGGCGGCTCTGGCGGCAACCCTCGGCAGTGCTGCTCGCCGTCCAGCTGATCGGCGTCCTCCTCTACCCGTTCTTGGACGAGTCGCCCATCGGTCGGGCGGTGCTCTCGATCGTTCGGTTTGGTCGTTCTCTTCCTGGCCGTCCGGGCCGTGCGGGCCACGCCCGCGCTGACTGTGGGTCTCCGTGCTGCTCGGCGTGCCCATCGTCGTCCTGACCATCCTCGAGGTCGTCGACCCGCTGAACACGCAGGTCATCCTGTGGTCGTCGGTCCTGCACGCGGTCTTCTACTTCTACACGAGCTTCGCGCTGCTGCGCTACATGTTCCTCGACCGCTTCGTGACGACCGACGAGCTGTGGGCGACCGGGGCGACGTTCACCGTCGTGGCCTGGGCCTTCGCCTACACCTTCATGGCCGTCCAGGTCATCTGGCCCGGGTCGTTCATCGGCATCGGCCCCGGAGGCTCCCGGACGTGGTTCGAGATGCTCTTCCTGTCGTTCACGAACCTGACCAGCGTCGGTCTGTCCGACATCATGCCGGTCCTGCCCCAGGCCCGGTCGTGGGTCATGATCGAGCAGGTCGCGGGCCTGCATCTACGTCGCCCTGGTCATCTCCCGGATCGTCGGGCTGACGATCACCCGGCAGCGCGCCTAGCTTTTCTCGCAACCGGGCCAGTCTGCCATGATCCGTCATCCGCCCGGGCACGTCCATTGGTCGACCGTACTCGGATACAGTAGTCTCTAGTGGAGAGGAGCGTCATGAAGATCGTGGTGGTGGGTGGGACCGGGCGACTGGGATCGCAGGTCGTGGCCGAGCTGCAGGGCCGAGGGCACGAAGCGGTGGCCGCGCACCGAGCACGGGCTTTGACACGATGTCCGGTGCCGGGGTGGTCCAAGGCCTGACGGGCGGCGCAGGTCGTCGTCGACGTGTCCAACTCGCCGTCGTTCGAGGACGCGGCGGCCCTCCAATTCTTCCGGACCTCGACCGGCACCCTGCTGGCGGCCGAGCGGACCGCCGGGACGAGCACCATGTGGTGCTGTCGATCGTCGGGGCGGATCGCCAGCCGGACAGCGGCTACATGCGGGCCAAGGTCGCGCAGGAACAGCTGGTGGCGAACGGCGGCGTCCCGTACACCATCATCCGGGCCACCCAGTTCTTCGAATTCCTTGGCGCGATCGCCGACTCCAACACGACCGACGGCACCGTTCGACTGCCGTCGGTTCACCTCCAGCCCATCGCTGCCGGTGACCTGGCGATCGCCGTGGCCGACGTGCCGAGGGATCGCCGGCCGACGCCGTGGTCGAGGTGGCCGGCCCTGAGGCCGTCGGATTGGACGAGCTGGTCCGCCGGGTCCTGTCCGCGACCGGCGACCCGCGGCCGGTCGTCACCGACGATGCCGTCAAGTACTTCGGTGCCCACCATCGACGATGCGACGCTGACCCCGGAACAGGCGCCCGCATCGCCCCGACGCGCCTGGACGACTGGCTTCGCCGACGGTAGCAGCGGAGTCTTCCCTCAGGGGCCGTGAACGTCGGCTCATCGCTACTCCGGGACTCATGCGGACGAGACCCGGGCTACGGCCCTAGATACGAGCAGCCGCGTGACGGCGAACTCGAGCCGACAACCCTGGCTGGGAACGGGCTCGCCGTCCATCTCGGTTCGCGCGCAGCTCGATGCGGCGGGATGATCGAAGATGCCGGTCACTTCGACGATCTGACCGATCGGAAGCACGTCGGGATGTTCACCGCTTGGGTCGAGGTTGAGGACGAACCAGTCGCCGAAGTCCGGTGGCACAGTGTCACGTCAGGCTCCACGAGCAGATCGGGACTGCCGCTCCCCAGGAAAAACCAGCGCGGCGTGTACCAGGACCATCGACGTTGCAGTTCACGAGATCAGCCGAGCCTCGACCGTGATCGGCACCCGCGGGAAGCAGGCCAACCCGACGCCGGCCGGCAGCGCTGCCAGGGATCGGAAGTCGGTAGGCACCGGCGGACAGTCGAAGTCATCGGCCGCGATCCATGGCTCGCCGTTCCGGTCGGCGCTGGCGACCCAGCCACTCGGCAGCTTCCGCGAATGAGCGGGACGACCTCGTACCAGTTATAGCCCGAGGCCGACACCGGTCCCTGCAGGACGTACAGCTGAGTCCCGATCGGTAGCAGCGGCTCCAACATCGCGAGTCGTCGCTGACGCCGGGCTCGAACGGACCCGAAGCCCATCGTCTGCGAGGGTCATTACGACGGTGCCGACGACGGGTTCGTGGGCTTCGGCACTGGGGGATTGGACCCGGTCGGGCGCGGCGATGGCGATGGCGTCGACGACGGCTCGGGGGTTGGAGGGGACGGCGGTGGCGGCGATGGCGCGTGGACGCGATGGCGGAGCCGACCGAAGCGGGGGCAAGCGAGGATACACATGCGCCAATGAGGACCGAGCAACGATCAACGCGAGGAGACGGACGACGAACGCATGTCGAGAATCCTCGTGGCCCAACTGTCGCTGCGAATTGAGACGCCCGCGTCCTGGACACGTTGCGACCCTGCAGCGCCGTACCGTACTGGTCAGATGTCATCTGAGGGACTCGGCCAAAAGATACGAGAGCCTAGGGCGCCTCAGGTCTCATGTGACCCCCGCAATGGATTTGCTGCCAGCGCATCGGCACCGCCCGACCGTCAGAGCAAGGCGGCAAAGCATCTCGCCCCAGTGGCTGATCGGGAAGAGGTGGCCCGCGCCGGGGAACGATGACGAGGGTCGCTCGAGGGATCGACGCGGCGAGATAGTCCGCGTGAGACCGACCGACCTGGAAGTTCCGTTTCTCCCAGCCCCTACATGCACTGGCTGGCGGATGTCTACTCGAGAAGGCCCAGGGCGTCAACGCGACGACTTCGTCACTCGCGAACCCGGTCGAACCTTGTCGGTGCCTTCCCGCAGCAACGCCTTCATCGCGTCGAGAACGTCTGGCTGTGCCAGGAGCCGGTTGTCCGCATCGCCCCAGCTCTCGGCAAATGGCGTCTTCCAGCCGTCGTCCGCGTACCAGGCGCAGATCTTGCCGATGGCCGCCAGACCGGCGGCGCGGTCCCGGGCCAGCACTTGGACCGCGGCCTGATCTTCCTGGCGAAAGCTCATCGAGGGCGCCCGGAACCTGATCCATTGGCCCAGCGCTTCCCGCGAGGCCGATGGCGGTGACTCGATCCGGGCCGCCGAAGCCGAGGGCCAGGGCATATTTGCTGCTGGCTGACCATCCCACGACAGGGCACGGCGGGAGGCCGAGCTGGTCTGCCAGTTCGATGTAGTCGGCGGGCCAGTCCAGGGAGCGTGCGCGCCGGTCGAGGGTCCGATCGTCCGTATCCGGGGCGGTCGATGGTGAGGAGACGCACGCCTGCTGCCTCGGTCGCTTCCTCGTCAGGGCAGAACACACGGGAGCCCGGGGCGCCGTGGAGGAGGACTATTGCGGCCCCCCGTCAAGGGCTCCCCACTCGCAGTACGCCAGCCGTCGCCCGTCCTGCAGCCGGATCGTGCGATGACCTTGGGCGACGCGGTGGCCTTTGACATCCCTGTCTCCTGCTGTGCTGTTGGCAGGCCAAGGCGGGTCCATGATCGGATGAACTAGGCGAGGCATGATGACCGAGTTGTCCGCCACTGGCTAGCCAGTCCGATATCGGACCAGAACACCGTGTGCTGCCAGGCGACCCAGTCGCGGGCGGCCCCTGCCAGGCGCCACCCCCGAGTGAAAAACCACCACCGCCAACCTTGCGAGTGTGTCCGCCCCCTCCACCCCCGACGGGATCACTCACGCCGTCCGAGCTATGGTCTTCTCGATGAACGAGAAGCGAACGACGGCTCGAGCCTTCCACGACGCTGAAGCAGAACTCGAGGAACTAGCGGGTCCTGTTCTCGGGCGCACCGCCTACTTCCGGGTCAGGTCGTTCCAGCAGGGCGCCAGGTTCGTGTCGGCCATCGCCGAGGTTGCCGAGGTCGTTGGCCACTACCCGGACGTCGACCTGCAGCAGGAGGGCGTGACGGTCCGCACGGCCTCCGGAGCGTACGGGGCCTTGAGCCAGCGTGATGTCGAGCCTGGCCCGCCGGATCTCGGTGGAGAAACTCACAGGTAGCCGGTCGAACCAGACCCCTGCCAGGTCCAGGTCAGTCGAAATCGCTGTGGCGCAGGATGCCGGCAGCGATGCCGGTCCATTCTGGGTCGCCGTCCTCGGGTACGAGAGCCTCAGGCGCGCGGATCAGGACGTCGTCGATCGACACAGGCGCAATCCACACGTCTCGTTCCAACGCCTGCACCCGCCCAAGCCGGGCCGCGGCCGTACGCACATCGACGTCAGCGTGCCCGCAGGATCAGGCGGAGGCAAGAGTCGCGGCGGCGCTCGCGGCGGGCGGACGTCTCGCCGATGAGACACACGCGCCCCACTGGTGGACGCTCGCCTCGCCCGACAACCATGGCGTCGACATCGCGGCCTGGCCGGATTTCGAAGACGACGACAGCTAACGACGGTCGGCACCTGCCTGTATTCCGGCATGTTCGTCATGTGACATTCCGCGATCCTGTGGTCGCCAAGCATGCTGTCAGTCGGAGTTGCTGGCT
>CAVRFC010000001.1:0-301293 GCA_963720315.1 uncultured Chloroflexia bacterium | reverse complement strand
CAGCATGTTGTGAACCTCGACTCTCAGGCCGTTGCCGAAGGTGAGCCGGCATCCTTCGGACATTCTCCGTGAGACGACGCAGCTCACGCTCCGGCCCGGCCTTGCCTCCCGCGACCATCAGCGGCGAGAGCAATCGCCATGTCCCTAGTCGAGCGGCGTCGTCGCGAAGAGCACAGCGAACTGCTTGCACCAGATCACGACGCTCCCGGCGGAACTCACTCGATCTCGACCGGCACATGGTGTTCTGGTTTCCACGGTCGGCTTTAAGGCTGCCGAGTTCGATGGCGCCATCCGCGTAGCCGTCGGCCGATGGCGACAGGTACACGAACAAGTCGGGGCCCGAACCGGGAAGTCCTCGAGGCGGATGGTGAACACGCCGGGCGCCGTCTCGATGAGCCGGGCGGTCCCGCCCCCGAAGTGAAACTCGTCGGCGCCGGAAACGACCCTGACCGCTCTCCCAGAGCCGGTGCGGACGATGCTCGCTCGGTCGGCGACGGTGTGGCCACCGGTTCGGGCGTCGTCGGCGCGGTGCTGGGCGTCGGGCTTGCCGCTGCCGCGACTGGCGGCGGCTCGTCGATCGTCCTCGACAGGACGAGTGGCGAGCCCAGATCCACCCAAGCGGGCCGAGGATCGCGATCGCGATGAGCAGGCCGGCAATGGCCCCGCGCGGGTGGCGTCGAGCGGCGGAGCCCATCGACGCCGCCAGGCGACGTAGGCCAGCCCTGCGACGAGGACGACGGCGACGATCGCGACCAGTCCCGGTTCGGATAGATGGCCGAAGCGAAAGCGCGCTCCAGGTCGCCCAGGATCTCCATGTGCTCTCCGTCGTTCAGCGGGCGCTATCGCGAACCCGTGGCGTCCTCGAGCATCGTCCTCGAGTGCGTCAGCCGTGTGACGACGCCGGCGGCGTCAAGTCATCAGTCGTACGCGCAGAAGCGGCGGCCGAGGTCCACTTGGCCCCGTCCTCGACGAGGTCGACGGGTTGGAGGATCGGTCGAGGGCTTCCGAGCTGCCCTGCATCGCCGGTCCGTCATCGTTCGGTCATCCAACTGCAATGCGACGATGCCAGCCTCTGCGTGATGGTCCCTTGAGGTGGGCCACGTCCGACACACGAAGGAGGTAACCGCATGCGCCGTTCGCTGGCTGCGGTACTCGCCGCACTCGTGGTTCTCACTCTAGTTGCGGCACCGGTCGGCGCGAAGTCGTTCGGGATGCTCTACGCGGAGGGCGAGCTCTTCCGAACGTTCGGTAACCCGGCTCGGGTCGATCCTGGGACCGGTACCGACCCCATCTATACGTTCGAGAACTCGACGAACCCGGATCAGCTGTCGGTCGCCCGATTTGCACCCGGGCCGGGTGCGCACGGTGGGCGCTGGGCTGTCCATCACGCGACGTGGACGAACGCGGAAGACACCGAAATCCTCGTTACCGACTACGAGACCCTTGCCGGCTACGTGGCACAAGGCCGGCTCACGATCGTCCGTGATGAGGCGGCGGACTTCCGCTGTCCGATCCTCCCGAACGGCTGATGCGCGGCCGCGACCGCGGGTAGCGGCCGTCCGCTTCTTGCCCGGGCGCGACGTCGTCGAGCCCGGGCCTCCACGCGTCGAGGGCCGACCACGGACCGTGAGGTCGGCGTGGTCGCAGCGCTGCTGGCTGCCGGGTCAGCGAAGGCAGCCGCCCACCGCCTGGTTGCTGGCGCACTGTGAAGCGGCTGCCCGAGCCCGATGGCATGGCCCGGACGGACGAATAGTCAGGCGGTCAGTCTTCGCTCGGGCATCGGGTTCATCGCTGGCGACTAGTGGTCGGATGCACGATGGCCTCGTGCCCGGATAGCCGCCAGTCGGGCCTGGGACCGGCTCGCCACGTCGAATGGATCGCGGCCAGCGCAAGCCTCAGGCAAGAGGATCGAGGCACTAGCCGCCTGTCAGCTCACAAGGCTGCGCCGCGAGCGGAAGCGGTCCTCCGGGTCGTAGCGGCGCTTGGTGGCGACGAGCCGGTCGTAGTTCGGGCCGTGGGTGGCGCGGGCCGTCCCGGCCTCGATGACATCCTCGAAGTTCAGGTACGACGCACCGGTGGAGTACGGGGTGAGGGCCGTGGCCACGTCCCGCGCCCAGCCGCGGTTCGCCTCGTCGTCCGCCGGGTCGTCCCAGTTGGCCTCGATGCCGATGAGGTACGCGGCGTCCCGCTGGGCGATCGGTGTCGCGTCCACCGGCACGCGGGCCATCGCCCCGCCCAGCGGCCAGACATCGATGCTCGATAGGGCTGACGGTCGCTGCCGCCCATGTGCGACCAGGATCTGGATCACCTCGTCGGGAAGACCGGGCAGGTAGACCGACTTCCAGTAGTAGCGACGGCCGACCGGGTACTCGCCGTCGAACGAGTGCTGCACGGCGAGGTACGGGATGGCACCGCTGCCGTCGAGCAGCGGATCACCCAGCTCCCGCAGCGGCCGATAGACGCGCTCGCCCTCCTCCGCTGTGCCGATGTAGGGCCCGACGATGGCGATGAACTGCTTGCCGTGGACCTCCGGTGGATAGGCGTCGCCATGCGTCGGGAAGGTCCACAGGACGGCGACGGGATTGGCCCCGTCGGGCGCCGTGGCCATGAAGCCGTTCAGGGCCGCCAGGATGCGCTCCGCCTCGTCGAGCGGGTACGCCACGAACAGGAAGAACACCTCGGGGTCGATGCGTTGCGCGCGGTACTCGAAGGACGTCACGACGCCGAGGTCCCAGCCTCCGCCGCGCAGGGCCCAGAAGAGGTCCTCGTGCTGGGTCGGGCTGGCGGTGAGCAGGCGACCGTCCGCGGTGACGACGTCCGCGGACACGAGGTTGTCGCAGGCCATCCCGGCTGACCGGCGCATCCAGCCTAGCCCTCCGGCAAGGGTGAAGCCGCCGATGCCGGTCAAGGAATACAACCCGAGCGGCGCGAAGAGGCCGAAGGCCGAGCCCTCCCGGTCCACGTCGGCGATGAGGGCACCTCCCTCCGCCCGGACGGTCCCGGCGTCCGGGTCGACCCGGACGGAGCGCATCGTCGAAAGGTCGATGACGAGCCCACCGTCCAGGACCGCACCCCCGGCCACGTGATGGCCTCCTCCGCGGATGGAGACGCCGAGTCCCTCCCGTTCGGCGAAGCGCACGGCGTCGATCACGTCGGCGACGCCCTGACAGGCGATGATCGCGGCCGGCATCCGATCCACGGTGCCGTTCCAGACGCGGCGCGCTGTGTCGAAGTCCGCCTCCCCGGGCAGGAGCAGCTGTCCTCGCAGGCCAGCCGCCAGCTGATCGCGTCCCTCGTCATCCATCTCGTACATCCCTCCGTGCTGCGAATCGCCGCCGCTGTCACCGTCAGGCTAGACCCTGGAGCCGCTCCAAGGTCAATCGGCTATTTTCAGCATCAGCGAATAGCGGCTCCTCATCCGGAACCTGAGGGCGTGGCCCAATCGGCCGACAAGAAACTGCGCTCCGGCGCCCGACGATCGGGGCCATGACGGCGCGCTGGTCACATCCACACCGACTCCGGCTCCCCGTCGGGTACGTCCGCGCCGTCAAGTCCGCGGGGACTCTATGGGTGAGGTCAATCTCATCCTCGCCTTCCTCTCGGGGCCGTGATGGGCGTCGTCCCCGACCGCTGGATGCTGCCACCACGTGTCGATCTCTGGATCGACCGAACCCGCCGGCATGGGGGGTGAGCGTTGCGGAGATGACGAGGGGCGCCGCACCCGGGCCGACGCCTACCCTTCTGCCGGGATCGGGGCTGCAGCCGCGCTCACCAGCGTCCTGCCCGTGCTCCTCGTCCTTGAGGCAGCCGCGACCACGGGTCCGGTAGCGACGATGAGCGTCAGGCAGCACACGACGCAGGCGCCTGCGACCACCGCCATCGTGGTCCGATCAGTCTTGGACAACATTCAACTCCACGAATGGGAGCGGGCAGCCGAGCCCGCAGGAGCAGTCGGTCAGTGAGTCGCATTCAGCGTCCACGACCGCTTTCAGGTCGGCGCGCATGGCCTGCAACGAGGCGATGCGAGCGTCGATCTCGACAACCTTCGCCTGGGCTCGGCGTGGAGTTCCCCGGTGGCTCGCCGGTGAGCGGAGAGGTCGAACATCTCCTGGATCTCGGCGAGGGTGGACCCGAGCCGCTGGGCGGCCCTGATGATCCGGACGCGCCGACGTCCTCCGCGTCGTACTCGCGCTGACCGGAGTGGCGGCGGAAGGGAGGGACCACGAGCCCCGGCGCTCGTAATAGCGCAGGGTCTGGATGTTGACCCCGGCCGACCGCGCGACCTCGCCGATCCGCAAGCCGTCAGTCACGCCGGCCGACCGCGGCCCGGGCGATCCACTCGATGCCCTCGAGGGTGGCGCCCGCGCCCTCCGGTGCGATGATGTCGAGCACGACCGAGTCGGGATCCGACTCGATCTCGAAGCCGAGGAACGCGCAGCAGCCCTTCTCCTCGACCGCCCACGCACTGGCCTTGGCCTCGAGATCGGGCTCGCGATCGCGGCGGATGCGGATTCGCAGTCGGTCGCCGCGGCGCGCAACGTCCTCGAGGCGATCGCAGACGAGGTCTCCGAACGCGTTCAGGCGCTCGCCGGCCTCCCGGACCGGCAGTGTGCAGGCGACCTCGGCAGTTGGGTCGACATGGCTCAGGACGGTCATCACATCCTCCATCTCGCGGACACCGATTTCGATGGCTCCGAGGCGACGGTAACCCTGTACCTGAGTATAGATGTCAACCCCGAACGGCTGTGGATCCACGCGGGACGGCACCCGACCTGGTCTCGAGACGGATTTGGGCATTGACATTGGACCGACTCCAAGGTCTATGGTTCGCGCCATGGCAACGACACCCGAGACCGGCTTCTTGGTCCTCGCCGACCTGACCGGCTACACCGCGTATCTGTCGGGGAGCGAGATCGAGCACGCGCCGGCCATCGCTGGCGACCTCCTTGAGACGATCGTCGGACGGCTGGACCCGCCGTTCCGGCTGGCGAAGTTCGAAGGCGACGCCGCGTTCCTGTTCGTCGAAGATGGCCGGGCTGACGGCTCCCTCCTCCTCGACGCGATCGAGGCCGCATACCTCGCCTTCCGGCGCCGACTGCGCAGCATCGACCAGGCGACGACCTGCGATTGCAACTCGTGCCGGCTGGCGCCGAAGCTCGACCTCAAGGTCTTCGTCCACCACGGCGCATTCGTCTGGAGCCGCATCGCCGGCCGAGACGAACTGGCCGGGTCCGACGTCATCGTCGTCCACCGGCTGCTGAAAGGCACGGGCGCCGCCGAGTCGCGAGGCAACGGGTTCGCGCTGTTCACGGCCGCCGCTGTCGACGCGCTCGGTCTCGACGCCGATGCCCTGCAGCTGCGAGCCGGCGCGGAGGACATCGAGCACCTCGGCCGGGTCGAGACATTCACCCTGGATCTCGAGGCACGATGGCAGGCCGAGAGCCGGCGAGCGACGCCTCGACATCGCCGAAGCGGACACTCGCGTTCGACATCGAGGCGACACTGGCCGCCGAGCCGTCGGTCGTCTGGGCACATCTCACCTCACCGGCACTGCGGACGCGTTGGGAAGGCCCGCTCGTCATCGCGGAGTCATCGGCCGGCTGGCCGCCGCGGCGTCGGAACCACGGCCCAGTGCGTGACCGGCCGGCTGGCGACCCTCGAGGAGATCGTCGACTGGCACCCCTACGACCGCGTCGCCTGGCGGCTCGCCGTGCCGGGGCTCGGCCCGGTCGCGGCCACGGCGGACCTCGATCCGATCGAGAGCGGGACGCGGCTCCGGCTTCGCTGGGGCTACATGGGCGGAGATCCGCGGACGCTGACGCGGTCGAGTCGTTGCGGGTCGACAAGGAGGCCGCATACGCGCGCCTTGCAACGGTCGTCGCCGGCGCCCTGCCGGTCGTTGAATAGAGGGAGGTCGCGAGGTGATCCCGTTCCGGAGCGAGCAGACGATTGATCGATCGGCGATGGAGGTCTGGGAGTACGCCGCGGACATCGACCGCCATCCGACCTGGATGAGCGTGCTCGACGCACGCATCGTCCACGGGCAGTCGACCGAGGTCGGCGCCCGAGCGCATGAGAACGTCAAGATCGGCCCACGACGACAGACCGTCGAGTTCGAAGTCGCCGAGGCAGACCCCGGACGTCGGCTCGCGTACCGTGTCCTCTCGGGCCCGATGCGCGGCGATGTGGCGATGGACCTCGAGGCCATCGGACCGGAGAGCACCAGGGTGGTCTGGGCAGGATCCCTGGGTCTGACCGGACTCATGCGACTCGTCGAGCCGCTGTTCGCGGGCGAGATCCGGGCGGGTGAGGCCGCGGAGCTGGTTCGCCTCAAGGAGCGGCTCGAAGCACAGCCGCCCGACGGCCCGTCGGGGGACCAGTCTTGACGTCGGAGCCACTCCAAGGATGCTGGCCGGATGAGGATCGGCGAACTCGCTGATGCGGTCGGCGTCTCGACCGACACGGTGCGCTTCTACGAGCGCTCCGGATGGCTGCCGCGGGCGAGCCGACGTGACAACGCGTACCGGGAGTACGGCCCCGCGGACGTCGAGCACCTGCGCCTGATCATCGACCTGCGCCGCCTCGATCTGCCACTCGAGGATGCTGCCAGGATCGCAGGCTGGTGCCATTCGGGCCACTGCGGAGACACGACCGCCGAGCTGCCCCGGATGATCGAGGAGCGGCGCCTGGAGATCGCGGACCGGATCGCTGGGCTGCAGGCCCTTGACGCCCGACTCGCCGGCCTGTTCGGGCATCTCGCACGCCCGCGCCGGACCATCGCGGTCCTCGACGGGCCATGTTGCGAGGCTGCGGACGCTGTGGTCGGAGCGGCTGAGGACGGCTGCCCGAGCTGTACTTCCTCGCCGACGCTTGGACACTAGGTCCATTAGCGGCTCGTGGTGCGTGGCCGACGACAGCACCGCCCGGCCCAGGGTACGTGGGCGCTGGGATAACCGCCACCCGAACTGCCCGTCCACCTCTATCGCGCGCATCTCGGCGCCTTCTGGACTACCGGTTCCTACTCCTCGTGACTATCGTCTGGGCGGGCCGGTTCGCCGAGGCCGCCCGCCGGGTCCCGGTCGTGCTGCTCCTGCGGCGGGCGGTGAAGCTCGCCCGTTGCGGTGGTTCGCAGGCGAGTGACACCACCTCCGCCAGGCGCTCCTCAACCGGTTCGGCGGGTCGGCGGCGGTCGGCTGGAAGGCGGCGCCGACCGCGCGCCAGGTCGACGTCCTCGCGGCGTTATCTACCGAGGACGGGCGGAGGGATGGTTGGTGGTGCCGGGCCTGGAGCCTCGCTGAAGTGTCCGGCGGGCCGTCATCCGGCCAGCTCGACGTACAACTCTGGAGACTCCCAGGGCAGTAGGTGCCCGACGCCATCGATCGTGCGGGAGCTCCAGCAGGGATGCGCCGCCTCGACGTCGTCGATGAGACGCTGCGGGATCACCCGGTCGTCGGCACCCCAGAGCAGCAACGTCGGGGCCATGATCGAGTCGAGCGCCTCGCGAGTCCTGGCTTCATCGACGGTCAGCGCGCGGAGGACCGAGATGGCAGCGTCTACGGCTCCCTCGACGCGCCATGGGAGGACGAGGCGCCCGACCTCCTCTGCCGCGAGCGACAGCAGCTCGGGCGACATCCGGGACACCTCCGTCCCGAGGCGAGGGTCCCGATCAGCTACCCGGCGACGCCACGCGTCGGCCTTCAGGCGGAGACCGGCGCCAACAACGACATCAGCAACCGGCCGCGCGACGCGAAGCCCGACGCGCCATGCGCCAGGGAACCGCGGTGGGTCGGGGAGGCCGGGCAGGGGCGCGGACGTGAGCACGAGGCGTTCGACGCGATCGGGGACCCGCCCGGCGAACAGGCCACCGACGAGGCCGCCCATCGAATGCCCGTGCACGACCATGCGCTCGATCCCGAGGGCCATCGTGAAGTCATCCAGGAACTGCGCGCCTGCGAGGGTGTCGGCAGGGCCACGGCGGAGCGGGCGGCTCCGTCCCGACCCCGGCAGGTCGGGTGCGATCACCAGCCCCTTCCCCGAGAGCGGGCCGATCACGTCCATCCATGACCAGGCGCCCGTGCTCATCGGGTGGACGAGCAGATGGGTTGGACCGTTGACCTCGGCGGCGGCCCGCAGGTAGTGAACGCGGGTACCACCGATGTCGATGACCCTGCTGGTGATACCCGCCCACCGGGGTGTTCGCTGCCCCCAGTCGTATCCCGGCCCGATCTGCATCGCCAAGGCAGCATACAAGCGCGATTGTGGGGATCCGGCGACCTGGCTGAACTCAGCGTGGATCACGGTGAGGCCATTGACGATCGTCGGATCTTCAAGGCTCTCAGCGATGAAGCGCCTCGCAACAAGCCATGCCCTCGTGGCCGACGTGCGCCACGACCACGTTCCGCCACGAGCGGGGGAGGCGACCCACTCCGTGGTCGTGCGGATCACCGACGCCCAGACGCATAACCGGCGAGGCCGAGAACCTGGGGCAGGATCCTGTGGAGCCCACCGACTGGGAATATGGCGAACGCCAGTACACCGCAGACGATCTTCCCGGCCACCGCTAGACGTTCTCGGAGACGCTCGCAGACATCGCACCAGAAGCGTGGGATGGGATCCTCGTCATCGAGGAGTAGCCTCGACGGCGTCGAGATGGTCCTGAAGCGCATCGAGCTGGTGGTCCCAAGACTTGGTCAAGGCGGCGAGTGGGGAGTAGCTCGCAGTCGCATACAAGCGGATCCGCAGACGATGCGGATGAGGTTCGCCGCAGTGGCTTCAGAGCGATATACGGACCACGGTGGGAGCGGGCGGCTGATGTTCCTCCTCCACGGCGGGGGCAGGGATCGACAGGACTGGGACCCTTGCGCGCGCGAGCTGGCGCGGCGCTTTCACGTTGTCGCGCCCGACCTGCCCGGCCACGCATCGCGTCGAGACGTGCTGTTCGACATCGACAGCGCGATCGACGACATCGACCGACTCGCCGGGGAGCTCGGCTCGTCCGATCCGATCGTGGTCGGGCATTCGATCGGCGGGATCGTCGCCACCGCTCACGCGGCGCGCCGCCTGGGCGAGGCGCCGGTCGTGAACGTCGACGAGGTCGGCGTGTCGATACCCGCCTCGCTACGCCGAGATCGAGACGCTTACGGCGCGGTCGTCTCCCTCATCGACGAGATGCGGGGGCTTGTGCCCGAGACAGAACCCGAAGCGACAGTCGCACGCGTCGTGGCCGACGTCGACGTGTTCAATCTGACCCGCAGCGTGCGTCGCCCCTGCCTCGTTGTCGCGGCAACGGATTCCACGAGCCCTCCGGATCCGGACCACCCGTTCGATGCGATGCGCGCGTGGCGCGGGGCCGCTCTCGAGGGTTTCCGAGAGATCGCGCGCGAGAACCCGCTCGTGTCCGTCGCGACGATCGCAGGCAGCCATTTCGTCCTCCTCGAGCGGCCGGCCGATCTCGCCGCGTTGATCGCAGATGCGGTTCGGGTGTGAGGGTTTTCAAAGGAGGCCCGGCGACGGCCCGGTGCTGCCATGTCAGTCGAGATCGATGGCCTTCTAACAACTGGCTCACAGCCACGCGAATGGATTGGTCGGTAACCAGTCCTGAGGCACTGCCGAGTGCTCGTGACCGGCGCCCGCCGGGGCTCGGTTCCGAACACCGCGACAGTGAATTGAGGCTCGCACGAGGTCCGTCGACCTGGAGCGTTCATTGACCCGGGACCGATCCTTCAACCGCCGCGTCCGCGGGACACGGACGAGCCGCGAAGGCTCTTCAAGCTAGGTGGGGTTGCGGCGCAACGGCGAGCGGTCGCCGACCAGCCAGAGGTGACCGAATGGATCGAAGAAGCCCCCTTGGCGATGCTTCCCCCACGGCACGTCATGGTCTCGTACGGGGTCGGTCGCGCCGTCGGCACCAAGCTTGATGGCCCGCTCGACGAACCCGTCTGGGTCATCGACGAAGACCTCAACGCGGACCGTCGTTGTGCCGACTGCAGCAGGACTGTCCCAGCCGTTGTTTGCTGGTTCTGCCAGGAAGAACGGCGCGCCATCGATATCCAATCCGACGACCGACCCGAGATTCCACACCTCCGTAGCCCCGAGGGCCGATTTGTACCATTCGACCGCAGTAGCGGCGTCTGGCACGGCCAGCATCAGCGAGACAACCGGTCCTCGAATCTCAGGAGCCATGGTGCGGCCACCCCTTCCAGCGTTCTGCAGTGACATCAGCTGGCAGGCATTGCGATCTCATGAGCGATGTGTGGTGCAGCGTATTGCATGCCGGACGTGTCATGGCAATGCGATGACGAGAACGACTCGACGACGCCGACCAGAACATTCGCCGCGCGGAACGCTCGAAAAGCCGACCGACCTTGAGTCGACCGGCCTTGCCCGCCGACGCTGGCGGTCGGCGCGCGGTATACAAGGCGCGCCCACCGGAATTGAGCGGGCCCATACCGATCGATCCCGCGAGCGACCCGTTCGGGGACGCCGCGTTCGACGGCGGGCTGGGAACTCCCCGGAGGCCCACACGCAGCCCGACGAGACTCCGCCTCGGAACTCCGAGTTGATCGCCCACCTTCTTATCGCCTCAGCGACAAGGCTGATCTCTCGACCGCCGACGGCACCGGCGCCCCGGACTCGTCCGAGCCATCCCTCGGCGCCGGACCTGAACCCTTATGTGAACCCTTATCGATCCTGTGTCTTGTGTCTCATGTGTCTCTTGGAGGTACTCCGTGAACGCGGTTGAGACGAATGAGACGTTTCACTTGGAATCCGGTATGCGGTACCACCCTTCTGCCACAAGATCTTGTGGTGCCTGATCGCCTGCGGGATACCGCATCTGGTGCTCACCAATCGCACGTCGGTGGGCACCGGACTGACTACTCCACGACCACATTGATAAGCGGTGTATCGCGTCGGTCGGCCGTCGCCGCAGCGTCCCCGGCCGGCCTGGTCGCTCTGTCCGGCGACGTGGGCTCTACCTGAAGCTCGAACGCCGCAAGTTCCAAGACGGGAGCGCGCGCACCGTCCTGCGATCCCCGGTGACCTCGATCCGCCCACTGCGGAGCGCATCGGCCCAGCGGAGCGCGCCGCGGTGCCAGTCGACGAACGCGAGCGAGTCCGCGACCACCTCCGCGGCAGGATCGTCACCCGGGTCGGAGTAGCAGAGCTCCGCGTCGCCGCCCTCGACGAGGAGCCAGTACTGTCGGTTCGTCGGCGGCTCCTGGGGGAAGGTGAAGGCGACCACCGTGCGCGCCGTCGGGAGCGCCTTCCGGTTGAGCTGCGCCTGACACCACGCCCAGAGCGCGAAGCCGGGATCGGAGCGCTCGGTGGTGACCTCGATCCAGCGCTCGCCCCAGCTAGCGAGGCCCTCGATGATGCCCACGAGGTCGCGCCCCGCCTCCGTGAGCCGGTAACGGACGCCGGCCCCCACCCGCAGCTTGTCGATCACCCCCGCCCGCTCGAGCTGGGCGAGGCGGGTTGCGAGGACCGAGCGCGACATGGCGGGGACGCCATTGGCGATCTGGGTGAACGTGTCCGCTCCGAACATCAGGTTCCGCACGATGAGCGGCGTCCAGCGCTCAGCGAGAATCTCCGAGGCGCGGGCGATGGGGCAGTACTGGCGATAGGTGCGCACGTCGGCTCCTCCGTGGGGCGGAGTTTGGTTCGAATTTAGGTATGGCGTCAAGCGCCGGCGGCGCGGCAGGCTGACGGCCATGACGGACGCACTGACGGACGCGGCCCGCGGCAAGGTGAACACCGCGGCCGCGGAGATCTACGAGACATTCTTTCTCCCCGCCCTCTTCGACCAGTGGCCAGAGCGAGTCCTGGATGCTGCGGGCGTTGGGCCCGGTGATCGGGTCCTCGACGTCGGCTGCGGGACGGGGGTGCTGACACGTGCCGCCGCGCGACGGGTGGGCGCGGCGGGCCAGGTGATCGGCCTCGATCCGAACGAGGCCATGCTGGCCGTCGCCCGTCGTTCGGTCGAGTCGATCGGCTGGCAGGTTGGAGCGGCCGAGGCTCTTCCCGTCGCGGACGCCTCAGTCGATCGCGTCGTCAGCCAGTTCGCGCTGATGTTCTTCACCGACCGACCTACTGCGGTGACCGAGCTCGCGCGCGTCCTGCGCCCGGGCGGCACGACGGCGATCGCGGTCTGGGCAGCGCTCGAGCTGACGCCTGGGTACGCGGCAATGGTGGCGCTCCTCGACGAGCTCGTCGGGCCTGCCGCCGCCGCCGCATTGCGGGCGCCGTACGCACTCGGCGACGCCCGCGCCCTGGAGGAGCTCCTCGCTCCGTCGTTCGGCGACGTAGTGGTGGAGCAGGTCGACGGGTTGGCGCGCTTCGGGTCGATTGACGACTGGGTCTACACCGAAATCCGCGGATGGACCTTGGCCGATGCCATCGACGACGGACAGTTCGAGCGCCTCCGATCGGAGGCACGGATTCGACTCGCCACCTACGCCGATGCCGCAGGCCGAGTGGCGTTCCCGGCTCCGGCGCTCATCGCGAGCGGCCGCCGCCCACGGTAGCCGGCGACGTTATCGCCTGCACCGCGGATGAAGAGCGGCCCGAGGCGCTGCACGCTATGGCCGGAGCCGGGAAGGACCGCCCGCTCCGCGTGAAGCTCGCGTTCGAGCACGTCACAGACCGCATCGAAAGCGCGGTTGTGGGCGCCAGAGATGGCCAGCAGGCGAACATGGCTAGCTCTTCGTGGGCCGGACGTTCTTGTTGTTGTGGAACACGTTGCCCGGGTCATATTTCGCTTTGACCCCGGCGAGGCGCCGGTAGGTCTCGTCGCCATAGGCCTCGCGGATGCGGCCCCTGTCGTCGTCGGCGTCGAGGAAGTTCACGTAGACGCCGGCGCGGTGGGGTTGGAGCGCGGCGAGGAAGGTCCGTGCCCACGCCGTCTCGGCAGCGGCAACGTCGTTGTTCTGCTCGGGAAGCCACACGCCTTCGATCACGATGTTGTACTCCGCATCGCGACCGTTGTAGGCGGCGGCCTCGCCGGGAATCCTGGCCACCGCGCCACCCATATGGAACATCACGACCATCGACCGCGGCGAGGTGGCTTCGTAAGCGTGCTCGGCCACGATGTCGATAACTTCATCCGACAGACCCGTGAGGTTCGCGGACTTCCAGTAGTAGTGCCAGCCGTGCGGGACGGTGTCGTCGATGCCCCGCTGATGGTCGACGTACGGGGTCGGGCCGACGAGGTCCACGAGCGGCGTCCCGAACTCGCGGAGCGGACGCACCGCAGCCTTCCCATCGTCGAGGGGTCCGGCGTAGCAGCTTGCCACGGCGATGGCCGGCCGGAAGTGCAGCGCCTGGTCGATGTTCGGCCACGGCGGGATCGTGCCCAGCCGCACGATGTTGCCGAGCTCGTCCGGCGCATCGGTGACGAAGTCCCGGTAGAAGCGCATGACGTCGGCGGTGTCTTCCGCCGCCCAGAACACCGGTCCGGCCACGACGGTGGGACCGACGGGGTGCAACCTGAACCGGAACGAGCTGACGACGCCGAAGTTGCCGCCGCCGCCCCGCAGCGCCCAGAACAGATCGGGGTGCTCGGCCGCGGACGCGCGGATGATGTCGCCCTCGGCCGTGACCACCTCGGCCTCCACGACATTGTCGACGGTGAGTCCGTATTTGCGCATGAGCCAACCGATGCCGCCGCCGAGGCTGACCCCGCCGACGCCCGTGTGGCTGACGATGCCGCCCGTGGTGGCCAGGCCATGTGCCTGGGTCTCGTGGTCGACGTCCCCCCACAGCGCACCGCCCTGGACGAGGGCGGTGCGATTGACGGGGTCGACGGTCACGGCGCGCATCGCCGAGAGGTCGATCACGATCCCGTCGTCGCAGAGTGCGGTGCCGGCGACGTTATGGCCCTCCGCCCCGCACGGCGATCTCGAGGTCGCGGTCGCGGGCGAAGCGCACCGCTGTAGCGACGTCGGCCGTGCCACGGCAGCGGGCGATCAGTCGCGGGTGCCGATCGACATTGCCGTTCCAGATCGCACGGGCGGCGTCGTAGTCGGGGTCGTCGGGGCTGATGAGGTCACCCCGGAATCCGGGGATCTGCATCGTGGCCAGTGCTGACATCGGTCCGCCTCCTTCGTGGAGGCGTCATCGCACCACCGGGCGGCGTCGGCCGGAAGTCAGCGATCTGGACTTGGATGGAAAGAATTTGGACTTCACAGGCGGCCGGGGGCGCGGGACACTAGGCTCGTGCGGACCTACGGCCAGTACTGCCCGATCGCCCGTGGCGCGGAGATCTTCGCCGAGCGCTGGACGCCGCTGATCATCCGCAACCTCCACCTGGGCTGCGAGACCTTCGGCGAGATCCTCGACGGCGCGCCCGGCCTCTCTCGGACGCTCCTCGCGCAGCGCCTCAGGGAGCTTGAGCGCCTCGGCATCGTCGAGTCGGCGCCGAAGGCGCACGGACGTGGTCAGCGTCACCGCTTGACGAGCTCGGGTCACGACCTGTTCCGCGTCTGCGAGACCCTCGGCGAGTGGGGCGCTCGCTGGCTCGAGATCGCCCCGGAGGACCTCGACCCGTACGTCGCGCTGTGGTCGATGTGCAATGCGCTCCGCCCGGATCGACTGCCTGACCGACGGGTGGTCGTACGGCTCGACTTCACCGGCTACCGGCCGCACGAGCGTTACTGGCTGCTGCTCGAGCGCGGCGAGGTCGAGCTCTGCAAGACGTATGACGGCCTCGACGAGGACCTCTTCGTCACCGCCGACGCCGAGGCATTCGTGAAGTGGCACGCCGGCCGGCTCTCGTGGGCGGAGGCACTCCGCGACTCGCGAATCCAGCTGGATGGCCCGTCGTGGCTCGTGCGGGGCTTCCCGACGTGGAACGGCCGCAGCATGTTCGCCCATATCAAGCCCGACACCAGCGCGATCACCGCGCATTGACGTCAACTGAGCTGCACATGCCGTCGGTCCCGCTTGACGGGATGGCATCAAATGAGCGAGCGGACCACCGGCAAGGCGATGCGCCAGCAGGGCAGGGACCCTTATCTGGACCCTTATCGATCCTGTCTCATGCGTCTCATGCGTCTCTTCTTGGTACTGGGTGAACGCGGCTGAGACGCATGAGACATTTCACCAGGAATCCGGTATGCGGTACCAAACTCGGTCCTCTACGCTCAGCCCGGGTCCAGATGCGACCCGGCTGAACCCTTACGTCAGGAGCGAGGATCGGGCGGACCGCCCTCTCGACTCGGGTCCGAGCGAGACCTCTGTCGCGTCAACGTCACCTGCAAGCCGACGACGGCCGCCGTCGTCGGCGGCCGCGTGTTCGTCGGGACGGACCTCGGCTCGGACATTTCGCGCCAACTTCGGGACCCCCGCTGGCATCCAACCACTGATACCGCCCGGGTGTCGGGCGCCATTGGAGGCCTGGAGATGCCAATCTCAAAACGCGGACGCGCCCTGGTCATCGGCCTGCTCGCACTCGTGGTCCCGCTCGGCGGCGCGCAGGCCGCGTCGCCGCACACGGTGGATCCCGATTCGCTGTCGCCGGCGCTCAACCCGCGCTTCGCCCCGTACGACTGCTGGGCCACCGGCGGCGGTGCGATCTGCGAGGGCGAGATCCAGGGCTCCTATGGTCCGGACCCCATGGACTGGTTCGACTGCGACGGCCAGACGTTCTACGTCTCGGGCCGGGAGCGACAGCAGATCACCCGCTGGCACGACGCCGACGGGAACGCCACGAAGACGATCGTCGCCATCGAGTTCAACGATGTCTTCAGCTTCGATCCGGGGATGGCGGACCCGAGTGTCTCGCTGCACTACCGGTTCACGAATCACTTCGACTACCTCGTGCCGGGCGACCGCGACAGCCGGGTGCTGCGCCAGACCGGCGCGTCGATCATCGTCAAGTCGTCCGAGGGCGGCGTGATCGCTCGCGAGACGGGCTGGACCGAGTACGAGCCCGGCCTCGAGAACGAGGTGATCGCCGACTACCGAGGCCAGAAGGACATCCTCGAGGACTTCGACGGGTTCGTCGCGGGAGTCTGCGCCGCCCTCGGCGCCGGATAGTCATCGTCCCCAATCAGCCCGGAGCGCTCCTCGCGACCGCTCCGGGCGATTTTCGCGTGGCTGCGATTGCGCTGACGGTCTGCCGCGAGACCTCGGGCTCTGTGGGCGCATTTGGAAAATCTGACAGGCATGCGGTATGCGGCAGCAGCTTCGCCTTCATCGGCCCCACCTGAGTTCGGGTCGGGCCTCTTCGTTCCCCGCCGACGGTGTCTGGCGGAACGTGCCAACCGCGCCGCGTCCGGCGACATCTCACTCACGTCCGAACCAGCAGACAGAGTGATCGAGATGCGAGCAATGGCCGTCCTGGCGATACTCCTGGTCTCCGGCGCTTGTGCCACCGGCTCGAACAACCCGAGTGAGTCGGCGCCCGGTCACGACGTCACAACGTATCGAGGCGACTCGGCGCGCACGGGCGCTATGCCTGGTCCGGGCCCGGCGCGCCATCCGTCGATCCTGTGGAGCTTCCAGGCCGCCGGCCCGATCGGATCATCCCCGGCCGTCGTCAACAGGACCGTGTTCCTGACCTCCGAGGATGGCATGGTCCACGCGCTCGATCTGCGAACTGGCGCCGAGGCCTGGAATGCGTCGCTCGGCGCCGACGCGGGTGCGGCATCCCCGCTGGTGATCGGCGGAGCCGCGGTGGTCGGCGATCTTGATGGTGTCCTGCACGCCCTGGACGCATCGACTGGCGAGCAGCGCTGGGTCCTTCGAACGGACGGCCCGATCGCCGGTGCGGCAGGTTCGGCCGGCGATCTCATCGTCGCCGCCACGACCCTGGGCTCGGCCTACGCCGTCGCGAGGGACACGGGCGAGCTTCGATGGCGTACCGCGCTCCCGGGGGGCGTCAGCCGGTCCGTCGCCGTCACCCCCGAGGCGGCGTACTTCGGCACCTCCGGCGGGTCGCTCGTGGCGGTTCGGATCGAGGACGGGTCGATCGACTGGGAGACGAAGCTCGCCGATTCGGGCGACGTCGGCACGCCGACCACGGCCGACGGCCTCGTGTTCGCCGCCACGGGGCTGGCGACGGACGACCTCGAGTCGATCGGGGTGGTCGCTGTCGACGCCGCCACGGGCGAGGTGCGCTGGCGATACGCGAGCCACGACCACGAGTACGTGTACACGCCGGCCATCGTCGATGGGCGGGCGTATATCGTTGGCAAGGACATGTCGGTCGTCGCCCTCGAGGCGACGTCAGGTGTGCCGCTCTGGTCGACATCGACCGGCGCCCCGAATGACGCCCTCGCCTCCGTTGCAGACGGCGTCGTCTACGTGGCCACCCACGGCGGGTCGCTCCAGGCTCTGAGCGCCAACGACGGCAAGCACCTCTGGCAAGTGGAGATCAAGGGGAAGCCGTACGCGCCCGTTGTAGTCGACGGGCTCGTCCTCGTCGGCACGAGCCGTGGCTTGCTCGTAGCCATCGGGGAGGGATCCTGACGTTCGGTGCGGAAATACCACCAACCGCAGCCGGCCGGTGGGCATCTCATGATCAGGCCCCGCGGTATGGATGGAGGAACGACCCGTGTCGCATGAGTTCGCGGTTCGGATACGGCGCTCGGTCGCCCTCTGGGCAGTCGTCGTGCTGCTTCTCGCCTGCGGCCCTCGTGGTGGAGCTGGCCCGTCAACGCCGGCTGCGGCTGGGTCGCCGGGCGCCGCCACACCGGCGGGTTCGTCGGCGACGAACGAACCTTCCCCGACGGCGCCCGCGTCCATTGATCCCGAGCCCGTTGGCATAGACCCTGGTGACGTCGCCCCGGAATCGCCGCTATCCCTCGCCTGGAAGGGCGATCTCGGAGACGACGCGACCCCCGTCCAGCCGGCCGTCGATCGTGACGGTCGCATCTGGGCGATCAAGGCCGGCGAGAATGCGTTCGCCATTTTCGACCGGGCTGGCCGGCTGCTGGAAACGTGGGGCACGGGCGGAAGCGGGCCCGGGCAGCTCAACTTCCGGCACGGCGCGGACATCTTCGGCGGGATCGCCTTCGCGAGCGACGGGGGCTTCTACGTCTCCGAGAGCGGCAATCGTCGGGTGCAGAAGTTCGACAAGGATCGGAAGTCGGTCAAGACGTGGGGATCGTTCGGGACCGCGGAGGACCAGTTCCTGGTACCGAATGCCATTGCGATCGACGGCGCCGACAACGTCTACGTCCACGACGACGAATTGGCGGTCACCAAGATGTTCACCGCGGACGGCACGTTCGTTCGAGCAGTTGCCCAGGACAGCATGCCCTTTGCGGCCGTTTCCGAGGACGGCCACGTACTCGCCGTGGAGCGCGGGACGGACCTCGTCGAATACGGTCCCGATGGCGCCGCCATTCGTTCGGTGGACCTCGCCGGGCTCGTGTCCAACCCGCGGGTCGCCGACGTGGTCGTCGCTTCCGACGGGCACCTCTGGATCAGCAGCGTTGCCGAGAATGGGCGCTTTGAAACCGCGGACAAGCTGATGGAGCTGGACGCGGACGGCAGGCTCCTCCATCGCTGGGATGGCATGGCCGTCTCCGACTTTGCTCTCGACGCGAGTGGGAGCCGGCTGTATGCCTCGTTCGGTGGGCAGCACTACCTCGCCGCCTACGACCTTCCGACCGAGTGACAGCGACGAACCCCGGATGACCATGTGATCAGCGCCAGGCAGCAGTCGGCAGCGCTTGTCGCGGACGATGGGCTGCTGCTGCGTGCGGCACGGGGCGACGCCGAGGCATTCGACGCCCTGATCCGTCCACGCCTCGACCGCCTCTTTCGGATGGCGCTCGCGATCACGCGCGAGGAGACCGACGCGCGCGACGCCGTCCAGGAGGCGTGCATTTCCGCGTGGCGTGAGCTTCCCCGCCTCCGGGATCGAGACCGAATTCGACTCATGGCTCTCGCAGATCCTGGTCAACGCCTGTCGCGTCCTGTTGCGTCGGCAGAAGCGGGTGCGGATCCGGGAGATCGCCGTCGATCGCGACTCGCACGATGCCAAGGAAGCCGCGTTCTCGACCGGTGGTCACGGCGAGAAGGTCGCCGAGGTCGAGGCGATCCGGCGGGCGTTCGAGCGGCTCGATCCCGCCGTGAGAGCCCTGCTCGCGATGCACTACATGGAGGAACGCCCGCTGGCCGAGATCGCACGGATCCTGGGTGCCCCGGTCGGGACGATCAAGTGGCGTCTGTCAAATGCGCGGCGCGCCCTCCATCGCGCGCTGGAGGTGGAGAGGCGATGACCACCGACGATCGCGACCTCATCCGGATGGCGATCTCGCCTGCACAGCGAGTTGCGGCCCCACTAGACCTCGGCGACGACATCTACCGAGCCATCCTCGCGACACCCCAGCGTCGGCCCGGGCCCAGGTTCCTGTCATCCGGCTGGGCGCCGGTGCCGGCCGGCTCGCTTGTCTTCCTCGTTCTCCTGGCTCTTCTTGCTTGCGCGGTCGTCGTTGCGATCCTCGCTCGGCCGTCGCCCCTGCCACGCCCGATCACGATGTACCACGGTGACGCCGCGCGAACCGGTGTCATGCCTGGACCCGGGCCACTTGGCGATCCCGTCGTGCAGTGGACCGCCGAGCTCGATGGCGCCGTTCCCTTCACGGTCATGCCGGTCGTCGCCGACGAGCGGGTCTTCGTCCCGGCCGACAGCGGGAGCGTGGTCGCCCTCACCGAGGCCGACGGTTTGACCGTGTGGACCGCCAGCGTCGGGTGGCCGATCCGAAGCTCTCCCGTCCTGTGGGACGACCTGCTGATCGTGGGCTCCGACGGCGGCGAGGTGACGGCCCTTCGCGTCGCCGACGGCGAGCAGGTGTGGCAGCTGGCTGTCGGTGGCGTCGTGTCGGCATCGCTGTTGATCGCGGATGCGACGTTGTACGTTGGCTCGGAGGAAGGGCTGCTCCTGGCAGTGGACCCGACGACGGGACGGGAGCGCTGGACCCTGGAGCTCGATGGCCCTGTCACGCGCGGCCCGGCATTCGCGGACGGCATCCTGTACGTCGGCACGGAGGGCGGGCATTTCTCGGCGGTGGACGTGGCCGGACGGGCCGCGATCTGGACGGTCGAGCTAGGCGCGGGCGAGGTCGGGACGCCGGCCGTAGCAGGAGACCTGGTCTACCTCGGCAGGGGGATCGAGGCGGCGAGTTCGACGCACGATCTCGTCGCCCTGGACAGGGCGACCGGCAGAAAGGTCTGGTCCTTTGCCGCCCCGTCCGGCTTGCAGGTCCATGCCGGCGCCATCGGCGAGCGCTTCGTCTACGGCGTGTCCGAGGATGGCAACGTGTATGCGCTCGATCGAGCGACCGGGACCCTCGCGTGGACCCATGCGACGGAAGGAGACATCGGGAGCCTCGCCTCGATCGTCGACGAGACGCTATACGTTGCGAGCACGGCTGGGACCGTACGGGCGATCGACGTCACGGACGGAACCCTGCGCTGGGTCATCTCGGTCGTCGGCGCACCGACGCTACCCGTCGTGGTCAATGGACGGGTCATCGTCGGGACGACGCTCGGTAAGGTCGTCGCCATCGGCGGGAGACGCTGAAGGGGCTCTGTGACGGTTCGAAAGCGCGGAACGTGTCCGGGCTGCACGGCACGAGGCCCGCTGAGCTCACATATCCCTGAGCCAGCGGAGAGGCTGCGGCGGGCCGCCGGCACGCCCTCGGCACCGTGAGCGCAACGCAGCTCGAGGCGGAGACCGGGCTCGCCGCCACCCGCATCCGGCTGATCCCCACGAACCCGCTGGTACAACGGCCGGATCCGCTGCCAACCGCCGCAGCCGCACCGAAACCCGCAAGCTGGCTAGGAGCTGGGAGGGTCGGCGGGCGCGTCGGGCCCGGTCCCTTATCTGGACCCCTATCGATCCTGCTTCTTGTGTCTCATGCGCCTCATTCTGGTACTGGGTGAGCGCGGCTGAGACGCATGAGACGGTTCACTGGGCATCCGGTATGCGGTACCAGCCCTCTACCACAACATGTTGTGGGAACAAGGGCCTAGGCACAGCATATTGTGGTCCTCACCGAATTGCACGTTGGTGAGCCCCTGTGCGGTACCACCTCCCAGTGGCGAAGTCACAAATCCCGTGACTTCTGTGACTTTGCGCTCGGGTGGGTCACGAGACCATCGGTCGATCGCGTGACCTCAAGCCACTTCCCGCTCGAAGGCCGGTCCGAAGCGAGCATGGAACGCCGCCCCGCGGCGAGTTCCAGCGGACGACGTACTGGTGCCCGACCTGTCAGGCTGGAAGGCCATGGCTGAGCTGACCGATGGGCAAGACGCGATCGTGACGGCGGGTGCGCGCATGTACCCGATCCTGCCATGCGGCGACATCGACGAGGCGATCGCCTTCTACGAGGCGCTCGGCTTCGAGCGCACGTATCGCCAGGTCCGGCCCAACCCGTCTGCGGTCGTCACGTACGGTGAGCTCGGGGTGCATCTGGCCGGGATCGACGGCTTCGACCCGGAGCAGTCGTACGCCAGCGTCATCATCGTCGTTCCCGACCCGGATGCGCTGTACCGCGCGTTCGCGGACGGATTGCGGGCGGCCTACGGTCGCGTGCCGGTGGCGGGCATCCCGCGCGTGATGCGGCCGCGCAAGCGCTGGGGGACCGTCTACGGCTTCAGCCTCGTCGACGTTGGCGGGAACTGGCTGCGGATCTCCCGCCTCGGCGACTCCGAGGATCCGGACGCGGAGTCGGAAGCCGGGTTGGCGAGGGGCATCGACGTCGCCGCGCGGCTTGCCGACTCACACGGCGACGACGCCGGGGGCCTGGCGACGCTCGAGCGCATGTTGGCGAAGCACACGGACGCACCGGCCATCGAGCGGGCGCGCGCTCTTGCGTACCGCGCCGACCTCGCCGTACGGCTCGATCGGCGGTCGCTCGCCCGGGCGTCGCTGGACGAGATCGCGACGCTTCCGCTCAGCGACGAGGAGCGAGCTGGCCTCGCCGCCGACATCGAGCACGTCGAGGCGCTCCTGCGGTAATCGACATCCCGAGCGCAGGCCCGCCAAGCCGACAACAAGGCCCGCCTCTTGTCAGGGGCTTGGACTCGCGCGTGAGGTGCGCCTGGTCCGCGAAGCCATGCTCGGGTGGGAGTTCCGCCAGCGGGTCGTCGACCGCTCCACAACGGATCCGGCGACCCATCGCTGAACGGTACGCGGCTGACGGGCGGCAAGCGTGCGAGGTCAGGTGGCGTCAACAAGCGCTTGACGGGCCGCCCTGCGCTGAACCGAGCGACCTACGTGAACGTCGGGTGTCCCGAGGCGGCTGTGAAGAACCAAATATCCGAGTCGGAGATGTCCTTGTGCACGAGATCGGGCACGCCATTCATCTCATTGACCTCGGGATCCCTGGGCCGCAAGGATGCACGGCGGGCAATGCGGTCGAGACAATGTGTGGCTCCATCAACGGTCTTCAAAGTACCCAGCAGCGATCGCTGGAGTTCGATGACAAGGTCTCCGCGAACATCATCGACTAGGAGCGACCGATGTCACGTTTGTTGACTGGATCGTCACCAAGGTGAACGCCATGACGATCGCGATGACGCTCAAGTCGATCGAGCTTCCATCTGGCCTGACGGTGTGGTCCCCCAGGACACGATTGTCCCCGTCGACTGCGAAGGGTAACGACCTAACCTGGTCAATGGTCCGGCTCCGGCCCGGGTCGCGCCAAACTGTCCCGCGTCAACTTCTTGGACACTTTCGGGCGGAAATGGGTGGTGGCCGAATGGGCTGGAGAGGTGAGAACCGACCGCGGCGGGGATAGGTCGAGCCCCACCTCCGAGCCGTCCTTGAACCCTTGTCTGAACCCTTATCAATTCTGTGTCTTGTGTCTCATGTGTCTCTTGGAGGTACTCGGTGAACGCGGCTGAGACACATGAGACGATTCACCCGGAATCCGGTATGCGGTACCAACGCCCATTTCGGCCCGAGCCACGCTCGGATCGGGCTTCTTCTTGCCCCGCAGCCGGCCCGAGCGAATCTTGCGCTCACCTGGCTGCTGGGCAACCATACGCGTATGGCGCACCCGCACGAGCTAGTCGTCCGTGGCGCGTACGAGGCCCTCGACCGCGATGACATGGCTGGCTTCGCCGCCGCGTTCGCCCCGGATGCGGTTCTGCACGGGGGCGAAGGAGTCGAAGTTGTCGGGGCAGAGAGCATCGCGCGGATGATCTGGCAGCTGCGCGAGATGACGAACGGCACGCTCCGTTGGGAGCTGCATGACGTCCTGGCCAATGACGATCACACCGTCGCCCTGCATATCACCCGGGCCGAACGCAAAGGCCGCTCGCTGGCGGACCGCGTCGTGTACGTGTTCCACGTGCGCGACGGGCAGATCAATGAAGCGTGGTTCAGCGGCGACCCGCGAGTCCAGGCCGACTTCTACGGGTAATCCAGCTCATCATCGGCGCCATCATGGGTCGGGGTCCCCATCTACACCCTTCCTCCACGCCGCCGCAAGCCGGCCAGGCGCGTCACAGCAACGGCGAGTCACCCACGACGGTGACGTGTCGAGCTTGAGCCCTTATCTGAACCCTTATCGATCCTGTCTCTTGTGTCTCATGCGTCTCTTCTTGGTACTGGGTGAACGCGGCTGAGACGCATGAGACGGTTCACTGGAAATCCGGTATGCGGTACCAACTTCCTCCCTCATCGGCCCGATCGACGCTTGGATCGGGCCGTTTCGCTGTCTGCTGACCGCGGCGTGGTTCCGTATCTGGTCCCTCATCGGCTCCAGCGGCCGCGGCGAACGCGGCGTCTGACTCCTGATCGAGCCACAGCACCGGACCTTCGATCCCGCACATGAGGCCGTGTCGTGCGTCTCGAGCCCGCTGAGCGCATAGAGGGGACATAGAGCCGGCGTCGACGACGCGTCGATCTCCATCCCGGATCGTGCCCTTGCCAACGCGCCGCAGACGCGGCAGCGAGAGGCCAGATCAAGGAGCACGATCGTGGCAACGCAGATCACCGCAACCACCCCTCGCACCCGGCCCGCACCGCGTCTCGGCGTCCTCGAGGTCGCAATCCTCGCCGTCATTGCCGTGGCGGTCATCGGCGTCGGCGTCTGGAGCCAGGCGGGTTCCATCCGTGACGTCACCACCGACAGCCAGGCGTACGGCATGGGCTACCCGCTTCACGGCGGCCTCGCTGGACCGAGCCGCGTTGGCCAGGTGTCGACGGTCGACCTGGCCCGTCACTACGGGGCCGGCTATCCGCTCCATGGCGGTCTCGCCGGCCCGAGCCGACTCCTGTCGGCGGTCGACCCGGCCGCTCGCTACGGGCTCGGCTATCCGTTCCATGGCGGTCTCGCCGGCCCGAGCCGCTTCGACAGCGGGGACTGAGCTCCCGGTAGGCCCCCGACCAGCCACTCGACGGCGGCCGCGATGTGGCCGCCGTTTCGAGATGGCCGAAGGTCGTGGCCGCTGCCGGAGCTGACTGCCCCAGACCCGGCCAGACTTCCGACAATCCTTGACCCATCTTTAGGGCCTGCGGCATCGTGGGCCGGAATGGTGGAGACCTTGCAGTTCAGGATCCTTGGCTCGCTGTCCGTCGTCGGCAACGGCAGCGTCGCTGCGCTCGGCCCACCGAAGCAGCGCGCGCTCCTCGCGATTCTGCTGACCCGCATCGGCGAGACCGTGCCATTGGAGCGGCTCATCGAGCTGCTGTGGGGCGCGGCCGCTCCGCGCACCGCAGACCACTCGATTCAGATCTACGTATCGGACCTCCGCCGCGCGTTCGAGCCGCTGGGCGGATCGGACCTACTCGTGACGCGGCAGCCCGGGTACGTCCTCGACCTGGACCCGGACTCCGTCGACGCGTGGAGGTTCGAACGCCTCGTGAAGGAAGGGACGCGGCTCCTCGAGGACGGAGACCAGGAGGCAGGCCGCGCGAAGATTCGCGAGGCGCTCGGCCTGTGGAGCGGCCCGCCCCTCGCGGACTTTCCGTACGAGGAGTTCGCCCAGCCCGTTGCCCGACGGCTGACCGAGGAACGCTTGACCGCCGTGGAGGCGTATGCGGCGGCGAGTCTCGAGGCCGGAAGGATCACGGAAGCACTGGACCTGCTGACGGCGGCCATCCAGGACGATCCCCTCAGAGAGCGAGCACGCGAGCTGATGATGCTTGCGCTCTACCGATCCGGCCGTCACGCGGATGCCCTGCGGTCGTTCCACGCCCTACGGACACAGCTTACTGATGAGTTCGGAGTCGATCCGTCGCCGAGCATCCGAGCGTTGTACGACCGGATCCTTGCGCACGACCCGTCGCTCGGGAAGGGCTCGCTCGCCGGACCCAACGTCAGGGTGACACTGGCGGGCGAGGGCGCGGGGGTCGGCGGGGACCGGCTCGGGGTGGAGCGGGGCTTCGACCGGGCGGTCAGCGACTTCTCGCTGGTACCCCGGAAGGAGAACGTGAACGAGCTGGCGCACCGCGACTGGTCGCTCATCGTGCGAGAGCTGTCAGAGCAGGCGCCCGCGCTCATCGTCTCCATCAGCTTCCACAACATCGACGCCATAGCGCACGACTACCCTGGCACGCACTACCTGATCTTCGATTACGTTGGCAGTGAGCCCAACGTGTCCTATATCCATTTCCGGGAGTGCGAGGCATCGTTCCTGGCCGGCGTGGCAGCAGCGCTGACGTCACAGACCGGGATCGTTGGATTCATCGGCGGCTGGGACGCGATTCCGATCTGGGGATTCTTGGCCGGGTACCAGGCAGGCGTGCGCGCCACGAATCGTGGCGTTCGCATGATCACGGCGTACGCCGGCGAGTGGCCCGACCCCCAGGGGTTCTTCGACCTGGATCGGAATGAGGAGCTCGCACGGCAGATGTTCGCGGACGGTGCCGACGTCATCCTCGCGGCAGCGGGACCTGCGGGCATGGGGGTCGTGAGCGCTGCAGCCGCCCTGTCGGGCTCAATGGGCCGCCACCTGTGGGCGATGGGTGTCGATACCGACTGGTACGAAGATCTCAGCCACAACCTGGGGACCATCAGCCCCGGCGCATGGCGTTCGCACGTCCTGACCTCAGCCCGCAAGCGATACGACCTGGCCGTCTACGAAGCCCTGCAGACCGTGGCTTCCGGCGACTGGCTTCCGCCGGTCAAGGCCTACGACCTGCGGTCGGGCTTCGTGGACATCTCGTACGAGGGGGGCTTCCTCGACGACGTTCGGCCGCTCATCGAGGACCAACGGCGGCGGATCGTCAGCGGGCAGCTGCGAGTCCCGTGCCTCCCTTCCGATCACGTCGAGGTCGCCCGTGCCCACCTCGAACAGATCGGGGTAACGTTGGACGACTGGCTTGACCAGGGATGCCCGCCCTGGCGGATATCGCCCGGTGCTCCCTTCGAGCGGGCTCGATAGTGCCTAGACGCGACCGATACGCCGTTCCTCAGGGTCTAGGCCAAAGGCGACACAGTCTTGCCCGTGTCTTGAGTTAGGAACTTGGCAGGTGTCCCGCGTCAACCTTCTTGGACACTTTCGGGCCGACATAGGTGTGGCTCGAGAGGCTCGGCGAGATACGCACTGATCGGCGTACCGAAGCCGAGGGCCTGAAGCCCAATTTGGACCCTGATCGCCGACTGAGCTGAATCTGGGTGCGTGCCGCTGCGCACGACTAGCAGGCCGGAACCGCGGGTTCCCGGGCACGACGTCGAACTCGGGGCCGAGCACCGAGGACCCCGTCGTGTCGTAGCGGAACTTGTTGTGCTCGATCTCGTCGAGGCCGAGGCTGCTCGCGGCGACCGGCAATAGGGCCGTCGACCCGTTCATCGGCGCTTCCGCGAAGAAGGCGTCCACGACGTCGCCATTCGCGTTGAACACGAACGAACCGTACCGCCCGTCTAATGCGCCGGCGAGGAGCACGACGACGGCGATGATGAACATGACACCGCTCCGAGGTCGACGCCGACCACGAAGAAGTCGGGCGCCGGGCTGCCGGTGACGTCGATGGCGATGTCGAATTCGTTCTGGCTCGGGGTGTCCCGGAACTGTGCCAGTAACTGAATCGCACCCTCGACAGGGTCGCGCATCATCACCTAGGATGCGGTCGTGCTGATGACGATCCGTTTCGGGACCGACATGTGCTGCTGCTGCTGCTGCTGGTTGCTCATGTTTCATGCCTGGCCGGGAGGGAACGTCCAAGGCGCGGGGCAAGCCCGCCGTCTAACCCGCACCTCCCGGCCTCGATTCCAGGCCGAGGCGGCGGCATTCCGCACTGGGCCTCGACCCAATCCCCCGAGGTCTTCGTGACACAAGCACGACCCGCAACAACCGCCCAGGCGATCGCCAGCGTTCGCTGGGACGGCCGCGCGCCGGTCATCATCGACCAGCGCCGATTGCCGGAAGCCCTGGTCCACTGGCGCTTGACGACCGTCGACGAGCTGGTCGCGGCCATTCGGACCCTGGCGGTGCGCGGCGCGCCGGCGATCGGGATCACGGGCGCCTACGGGATCGTCGTCGGGCTGGACGAGGTTGGCCCCGCGACGCGGGACGAGGCGAACGGTGTCCTCGATCAGCTCGTCGAGCGGATCGGCGGCGCTCGCCCGACCGCCGTCAACCTATCGTGGGCCGTCCGCCGCGTGGCCAAAGCCGCCCGCGGCGCGCCCGGAGTTCGGACCATGCGCGACACGGCTCTGGCTGAGGCGATCGCGATCCAGGAGGAGGATCGGCTGGCCTGCGCTGCGATCGGTGAGCACGGCCGCCGATTGCTCGAGGGTCGACGACGGATCCTGACCCACTGCAATACCGGCCGGCTCGCGACCGGCGGCGACGGCACGGCCCTTGCCGCGATCTACGCCAAGCACGCGGCCGGCGAGCTCGACGAAGTCATCGCCACCGAGGCGAGGCCGCTGCTTCAGGGCGGCCGCCTCACCGCGTGGGAGCTCGCGGCGGCTGGCGTCCCGATCCGCCTCATCGTCGACGGCGCCGCCGGCCTGGCGATGGCGCGCGGCCTAGTCGAAGCGGTGATCGTCGGCTGCGATCGCGTGGCGGCCAACGGCGACACGGCTAACAAGATCGGCACCTACTCGCTCGCGGTGCTGGCCCGCCGCCACGGCATCCCGTTCTACGTCGCAGGCCCGCGCTCGTCGTTCGATCTCCAGACCCCGGACGGCGACGCAATCGTCGTCGAAGAGCGGCCGGCCGACGAGGTCCGCGCCTTCGGCGAGCGCCCCGTGGCCCCGCCCGACGCCGAGGTCTGGAATCCGGCCTTCGACGTCACCCCGGCGGAGCTCATCGATGCGTTCGTCACCGACGCCGGCATCATCGAGCCGCCGTACGAGCGGACGATCCGCGACGCCCTCCGATGACGACGGAACGGGAGACGCGCCAGCTCCTCACGGAACTGCTTCGCAACTTCTACCAGCGCAACTGGGTTTCCGGCACGGGCGGCGGGATCTGCGGACCGGCCGACGGCGGGCGCCTCCTCCTCGCCCCGACTGGGGTCCACAAGGAGCGCGTCGGCGTCGACGACTTCTTCACGGTCGATCCGGCGGACGGCCGAGTCCTCGTCGCGCCCCCGGACGACAGCCTCCGCCCCAGCGAATGCAACTCGATCTTCTGCCTCGCCGTCCGCGAGCGCGGCGCCCGCAGCGTTGTCCACTCGCACGCGCTGTCGGCGATCCTCGCGGGCGACCTCGCGGGCGACGCCGATCACGTCGAGATCCGCGATCTCGAGATGCTCAAGGGCATCCGTGGGGTCGGCAACCGCGATGTGCACCGTCTGCCGGTGATCCGCAACACGCCCCGCGAGTCGGAGCTGGTCGAGCAGATCCAGCGCGTCCTCGACGATCCGCGGTACGAGCAGGCTTTCGCCATCGTGGTCGCCGATCATGGCGCCTACATCTGGGGCGATGACGTGATGGAGGCCAAGCGCCACACGGAGGTCTACCACTTCCTGTTCGAGGCCACGGTCGCCCGACACGATCGCCAACATCGCCACAAGGAGGAGCCCACGTGAGCCACCACACCAAGGACCACGCCGCGGACCTCAGCCACCTCACGAAGATCGACGTCGTGGACGTCGCCGCCGCGGTCGAAGCGGACAAGCTGACAGATGCCGACGTCTTCAAGCGGACGTACCTGGGACACGGATCGCAGTCGAGCGTGTTCGTGTTCCAGGGGCATGCGGGGCCCTTCAGGACGCACGTCCACGAAACTCACGACGAGATCGGCTACGTCCTTGCCGGCACGGGCTCCGTGACGGTGGGCGGCGTGACCCGGCCGGTCAAGAAGGGCGATGTCTGGGTCATCCCGGCGAACACGCCGCACGGCGGCACGTTCGAGGACGCGCCCCAGGTGCTGTTCATCTCGTCGCCGATCGACGACCCGGACAACCAGGACCGGGTCTGGCTGGACGACTGATGACGACGACCGACGTCACCCCGGCAGCGCCTGCGCTCCTGCCCTGCCTCCTCGTTCCGAAAGGGTCGATCTCACCATATGTGCTGACCGTCGGCGACCCGGACCGAGCCGTCGACATCGGGCGACGGCTCGACGGCGGCCACGAACTGGGCCGCTATCGCGAGTACGTCACCTGGCAGGGCCGCTGGGACGGCATCGACGTGACCGTCACCTCCCACGGCGTCGGTGGGGCCGGGGCGGCGGTCGCCTTCGAGGAGCTCGCGCTCGGCGGGGCGAAGACGATCATCCGGCTCGGCACCTCGGGCTCGGCGCTCCACGACATCCGTTCCGGCGACCTGCTCATCGCCACCGGCGCCATCCGCGAGGACGGCGTCAGCCAGCAGCTGCTGCCCATGTCGTACCCGGCGATCGCCGACCTCGCAGTTACCCAGGCGCTGATCGATGCTGCGACGGCCTACCCGGGCGGCGTCCGCTTCAGGACCGGCGTCATGATGACCAAGGCCGCGTTCTACCCGGGGGCCATGCCGGACGAGCGCGCGGTCTGGTCCAGGACACCGCTCGTTGGTTACGAGATGGAGCTCGCCGCGCTGCTCATCGTGGCCGCCCTACGGGGCATCCGGGCCGGCGGGATCTTCGCCGTCGACGGCAATCCAGCGGAGGGCGACCCCGAGGACGCCCGCATCTACAACCCCCATCGCGACGTGGTTCGCGAGGGCAAGGAACGGATGATCGAGGTGGGACTCGACGCCATCAAGCGGCTCGCGTCGAAGGACGCGCCAGGCCAGGAGGAGGAAGCCAGGTGAACGAGACTCGAACGCGCGCAGCCAGCAGAACCGGCGCCCTCGGCGCCGTCATGCTGCTGCTCGCGGCCTGCGGCACGGGCCCGGGCCAATCGCCGACCGCGGCAGGCTCAGTTGCGGCTTCATCCGCGCCACCCGCCAGTGAGCCGGCAGGTTCGCCGGCCGCGTCGGCGACCGGTCTCAAGGCTGTCTATGTCAGCACTGGCCCGATCGGCCAGAACCCGTTCCTCGAGCTCATCGCCGAGGGCCTCACCACAGGTGGAACGGAGTGCGGCGTCGAGACCGAGGTCGTCGAATCCGCCGACATCCCGACAATGGAGGACAACCTCCAGGCCGCGATCGACGAGGGCTACGACCTGATCGTTGCCAACTCGTTCGACTCGGTCGACGCCGTGACCCGGCTGTCCGGCGAGAACCCCGACCAGAACTGGGCCATCGTCGACTCGACCGTCGACAGCCCCAATGTCCGCGGCATCGTCTTCAAGGAGCACGAGGGCACGTACCTGCTCGGCGCGACCTTCGGCCTCCTCGCCACCGGCGACCACGAGGGCTTCCCGGAGTCGGCCCGGATCGGCGCCGTCGGCGCCGTCGACGCGCCGTTCATCCGGCGCTGGTACGTCGGCTTCGAGGAGGGCGCCAGGAAGGTCAACCCGGGCGTCACGCTCGACCTCGGCTGGGCGACCGGCTTCAACGATCCGGCGACCAGCAAGGAGCTCGCCCTCGCGCAGAACGACGCGGGCGCGGAGTATGTCTTCGCCTTCTCGGCCGCCGGCAACACGGGCATCTTCGAGGCCGCCGCGGAGCGTGACTTCTTCACGAGCGGCGTCGACACGGACCAGCGAGTCATCGACCCGGACCACATCATCGAGTCGATGGTGAAGCGGACCGATGTCGGCGTGAAGGAAGGCGTCTGCGACCTGGCCGGCGGGGACTTCAGCGGCGGCATCGCCGAGTACGGCCTGGCTGAGAACGGCGTCGGCCCGGCGTTCATCGCTCTCGATCCCGTCGACCCGCCCTCGACACTGCCGCAGGAGGTCCAGGACCAGGTCAGCGACTTGGCGGATCAGATCATCTCGGGCGAGATCGTCGTCACCGACTTCCTCGCTCCGGGTTGACATCCCCCATGATCGGGGCGACGACCGAGCGCGTCGCCCCGACCGTTTCCATGCTCGGGATCGCCAAGCGCTACGACCGCGTCCGGGCCCTGGACGGCGTCGACCTCGAGCTGCGGCCCGGACGCGTCCATGCCGTCGTCGGCGAGAACGGTGCCGGCAAGACGACGCTCATGCAGATCCTGGCCGGCCACGTCGCGCGCGACGCGGGCCGGATCCTCGTCGACGACCTCGAGGTGACGATCGGTGGCGTCCGCGACGCACACCGTCTCGGGATCTCGATGGTCCACCAGCACTTCATGCTGTTCCCGTCACTGACCGTCGCCGAGAACCTGACGATCGGGCGGGAGCCGCGGCGGCGCGGGCTGTTCGACCGCGAGACGGCCCGGGCGATCGTCGCGGACCTCTCCACCCGGTTCGGTCTCGGCGTCGACCCCGACGCGCGCGTCGGCGGGCTCTCCGTCGGCGCGCTCCAGCGCGTCGAGATCCTGCGCGCCCTGTACCGCCACGCGGCCATCCTCATCCTCGACGAGCCGACCGCCGTCCTCTCGCCCCAGGAGGCCGGCCGGCTCTTCGAGACCATCCGCAGGCTGGCCACGGAGGGTCGCACGATCGTCTTCGTCAGCCACCATCTGGACGAGGTCCTCGACCACGCCGAACAGATCACTGTCCTCCGCGACGGCCGCGTCACGGCGGACCTACCGGCCGCCGCGACCGACATCCGGGCCCTCGCCCGGGCGATGGTCGGGCGGGACGTCGTCATCGACGTCGAGCGGCCCGCCGTCGAGGTCGGCCGGCCCGTACTCGAACTCGCCGGCCTGCGTGCCGACGGGCTGGGCCCCATCGACCTCGTCGTCCGGTCGGGCGAGATCGTCGGCGTCGCCGGTGTAGCCGGTAACGGCCAGGGTGAGCTCGCCGACGTCATCTCGGGGCTGGTGCCAGCGAAGGCGGGGCGGGTCGTCATCGACGGCATCGACGTGTCAGGCGCGCGCGTCGCCGACCGGCGGGACGCCGGCCTCTGCTACGTCCCCGAGGACCGCTACCGGCTCGGCCTCGCGATCGAGGCGAGCATCCGCGACAACCTGGCTATCGGTCGGCACGCCGGCAAGCCCGGCGCGCGACGGCAGATGCTCGACCACGACGGGATCGATCGCCGCTGCGAGCGGGTCGTGCCCGCATTCCAGATTCCCGCCCGCAACCTCGACGCGCCGGTCCGGACGCTGTCCGGCGGCAACGCGCAGCGCGTCGTCCTCGCGCGCGAGCTGGCCGACCCGCATCCGTTCACCCTCGCCCACCAGCCCACCCGCGGGCTGGACGTGGCCGCCACCGAGTTCGTCCGCCGGGCACTCCTCGACCGCCGCTCGACCGGCAGCGGGGTGCTCCTCATCTGCTCCGACCTCGCGGAGATCCGGATGCTGGCGGACCGGATCGCGGTCCTGTACGGCGGCCGGATCGTAGGCGAGATGCCGGCCGCCGAGGCCGACGAGACGCGCTTGGGGCTTCTGATGGCCGGCCGGACCGACGCGGACGCGGTGGGAGCTGCCGGTGGTCGCTGACGCGCCGACGACCACCCGCCGCCGGTTCGACCCACGTGAGCTTGGCGTGGCGATCGCCACGCCGCTCGTTGCTATCGGCCTCGCCATCGCCCTGGGCGGCGCCGCGATCCTGATCGCCGGCGAGGACGTGCTGACCGCCTACGGCGAGCTCGTCCGCGGTGCGATCGGCACGCCCCAGAACCTGTCGGCCACGATCGTCCGGAGCATCCCGATCGTCATCGCGGGGATCGGCATCGGGCTCGCGTTCCGGGCTGGCGCTTTGAACCTGGGCGCGGAGGGACAGATGATCCTGGGCGGGCTGGCGGCGGCGGTCGTCGCCCTGGCGCTGCCGGGCGTACCGTTCCCGCTGGCGACGCTGATCGCCCTCGTCGCGGGCCTCGTCGGCGGCGCTGCGTGGGTGTTCCTGCCGGGCCTTCTCGACGTCCGCCTCGGCGTGCCGCTGCTGATCACGAGCCTGCTGCTCAACTACGTCGGGGCGCTGTTCGCGGCGTGGGTCGTCACCTATCCGCTGCGCGACGTGGCCGCCGGCGGCATCGCCCAGACGGAGGTGATCCCCGACGCAGCATGGCTGCCCGGGCTGCCGGGCACGCGCCTCAATCTCGGCGTCGCCGCGATCGTCATCCTGCCGTTCGTCGTCCGCTGGTTCCTCGCCCGGACCGTGGCCGGCTACGAGTTCCGGATGGTCGGCCACAACCGCGCCTTCGCCGGCTACGGCGGTATCGATGCTGGCCGCCGGGTCCTCGCGGCGACGCTGCTGAGCGGCGCGATCTGCGGCCTCGCCGGCGCGCTCGTCGTGCTCGGCGTCAACCACCGCTTCATCGACGGCGTCTTCACACTGTCCGGCTGGGCGTGGTCGGGGTTCACGGCCGCGATCCTGACCGCCGCCAATCCCGTGGCGACGCTGTTCGCCGGGCTGTTCCTCGGCGGTCTGGAGGTGGGCGCCGCCGGGATGGCCCGGACGACCGACGTGCCGCTCCAGCTGGTCGACGTCGTCCAGGCGACGATCATCCTCGTCGTCGCCATCCGCGTGGCGATCAGGCTCTGGGTCCGGCGCGCCCTGGGCGCCGGGAGCGCCTGATGGACGCCCTGTTCACCGTCCTCGATGTCGCGCTGTTGGCCTCGACGATCCGGCTCGTCTCGCCGATCCTGCTGGCCGCCCTTGGCGGAATCCTGAGCGAGCGGGTCGGGATCTTCAACGTCGGCCTCGAGGGGCTGATGCTCGGCGGCGCGTTCTTCGCGGTCGCGGGCACGTACTGGACCGACAACCCGTGGGCGGGGCTGGCGATGGCGGTGTTGGCGGCGGTGGTGCTGTCGATCATCTTTGCCATCGTCGTCGTCGACCTGGGCGGCGACGCGATCGTGGCCGGGCTCGCGATCAACTTGCTCGCTCTCGGGCTGACGACGTACCTGATCCGGCCCGTGTTCGGCGTCCAGGGCAGCTTCTACGACCCGGCCATGGTCGGCCTGCCCGACGTTTACATCTTCGGGATCGAGAACGTGCCGATCCTGGGCCAGGTGCTGTCGGGCTACTCGCCGCTTGTCTACCTCGCGTTCGGCCTCGCGCTCGCCATGCAGGTCTGGCTGTTCCGGAGCCCGGGCGGGATCCGGCTGCGGGCGGTGGGAGAGTCGCCGGCCGCGGCCGAGTCGGTCGGGATCTCGGTGCGACGGACGCGCTACCTCGCTCTCATCGGCACTGGCATCCTGTGCGGCCTGGCCGGCGCCCAGCTGTCACTGTCGATCGTCACCCAATTCGTGATCGGCATGACGGCCGGCCGCGGGTTCATCGCGCTGGTGGCCGTCATGTTCGGGCGCGCGCACCCCTTGGGCGTGCTCGGCGCGAGCGTGCTGTTCGGGTTCATGTACGCACTGACGCTGCGGCTCCAGGGTGGCGCGTTCCCACCCCAGTTCGTGGCGATGCTGCCCTACCTCGCCACCATCGTTGTGCTGGTCTTGTTCGCGGTTCGCCAACGCCGCCGCGAGACGGCCGCTCGGTCGGCGGTCGAGGAGGTCACCGCGGAAGCGCCGCCCAGCCCCGCCTAGGCGACCATCGCAACCCGGCGCCGGATTGGCCGCGAGGCAGGCAGCCGGCCCGAGACCAGACGGACGCGCCGGGCGCGGCATCCCGGTGGCAGGTTGCAGCGCGTGCCTGATCGTGGCTAGGGACTCCGGCGGGCCAGTGACGCCGAGATCCTGGACCCTTTATCTGAACGCTTGTGGATCCTGTTTCACGCGTCTCACGCGTCTCTGCGGTGTGCCGGGTGAGTGCGACTGAGACGCATGAGCCGAAGGCCGATCGGTCGGTGCGGACGACCTCGACCGATGGCGGCCGTCGGCAGGACGAGCGTGATCGGCGCGAACCTGATTACGAGTCTAGTCATCCGGCTGGTCGCCCGTCGGGGTTCGACCAGGGTCCGTGGTACGGAACAGGGTCGAGGATGCTCGCGAAGTAGACGTTGCTGGCGATCATGAGGCCGTCGCGAAACTCGACGACTGCCACGAGGCGTTCGACGGAGCCACTGCCGTCGTAGTCGATCGTGCCCTCGGCAACGAAGACGGTGCGGCTGCCACGGATCCGCTCCCACGTCACCACTGGAGGATCGGCCGGATAGTGACGGTAAATGCCGATGATCTTCGCGCGACCCACGAAGCGGTCGCCGGTCTGCGGTCGCCGCTCGACGGCGTCCTCGGCGATCAGCGACTCATATGCGTCGAGGTCGAAGCGAGCGAACGCGTCGAGGAGCGATCGCGCCGCCTGCTCGTTGTCGGCCGAGCCGGGATGGTCCGACGTGCCCGGGCTCGATGTCTCCGGCATCGGTCCCTCGCGATATGCAGGTCGCTGGATGTCGGCCGAGCGTACCATCGCTGTCCGCCGAGCACGCCAACAGCCCGCCTGGAGGCGGTCGATCCCGTGGCGCCTTGGTGGATCCCTATCTGAACCCTTATCAATCCTGTCTCGTGCGTCTCATGCGTCTCTCCAATGTACTCCGTGAACGCGGCTGAGACGCATGAGACATTTCGCTGGGAATCCGGTATGCGGTACCAGCTCCAAACCACCACATCTAGTAGGTTTCTGCTGACCGCCACATTGCATGTTGTGGTGATCACCGAACCGCACGACAGCGAGCCCCTGTGCGGTACCAACCCGGGCCCATAGCCATCGGATGCTGGCCCGCTCGCCAAGTTCGAGAAGGTGTGAACGCCCGAAAGGATTCGGGCATGCGCGCACCCCACCCGGAACCAAGGCGATCCCGATCGAGGAAACGGCTGAGTGGGAGGTCGACGGGCTGCGAAGCGCGTAGTGATCTCCGCTCAAGAGCCTCGCCGTCCCACGGGACCACCGGGCTGGGGGTCTATCAATGCGATGCCGGAGTCAAGAGCCTACGAGCTAAGCCGCTTGCGCCGCCGACCCGGGCGGGCTCGAGGCCCCCGAGGGCTTCTCCACGCCCGCGGCGACCCGCAGGCGCAGGCACTCGTTCACCGCGAGCCAGCGGAACAGCCGCTGGTCGGTCGGGGAGAACGCCGTCGCGTAGCTGGCGGTCGGCACGAGCTCGGGTCGGTCGACCTGGTGCGTCTCGCCCTCGACGACGATCTCCGCGCGACCCGCGGCGAGGACGTTGCGCAGCCACTGGGTCCTCGTCCCGTACGGCAGGGCGATGAGGAAGCCGTCTGGCACGGCGATGATGCCGACCGGCGTCGCGTAGGCCTGCCGGGTCGCGCGCCCGCGGTGGCGGACGATGCCGGCGTAGGCGCCGGGGCGTCCCGCGGTCCGCATCTGGCGTGGGTTCATCACCCGCTTGCTGACGGCGATCAGGGCGCCCTGCACGATGGGCGATTTCGTGCGCATCCCGAAGACGAACAGCACGGCACCGGTGACGAGGACGCCGGCGGCGGCGAGGAGGAAGGCGAAGATCGGGTGCATCGGCGGCTCCCTGTGAGGCTTACAAGGTAAGCTTGTAACGAAGAGCATCTTAGGATTACGTTGTAAGCCTGTCAACCCCGAAGGAGGACGATGTCCAAGACGAAGCCCCGTCGGGTCCCGCTGAGCCGCGAGCGGATCATCGACGCCGCGGTCGAGGTGGCCGACCGAGAGGGGCTCGGGGCGGTCACGATGCGGCGGCTCGGGCAGCAGCTCGGCGTGGAGGCGATGTCGCTGTACAAGCACGTCGCCGACAAGGCCGATGTCCTGGCGGGCATCGCCGACCGGGTCGCGTCCGAGTTCGAGCTCCCGTCTCGCGACGTCGAATGGCGCATGGCGATCCGCGCGAGCTCGATCGCCGCATACGCCGTCCTGTCCCGCCACCCGTGGGCCGGGCCGCTGCTGGAGTCGGACTTCGATCCAGGCCCGGCACGCCTCGCCTATCTCGATGTCGTCGTCGGCGTGCTGCACGACGCGGGCTTCTCGCTCCAGGATGTCGCGCACGCCTTCGGCGCGCTGGACAGCCACCTTTACGGCTTCACGATGCAGGTCGCGAGTTGGCCGTTCGGCGTCGACGAGTACGCCGAGGTCGCGACCGAACTCGCCGCGGGCCTCGACCCGGAGCGCTATCCGAACCTGATCGCGATGGCGACGATGGTCGGGAAGGAGGGTCGAGTCCCGCTCGACTTCACGTTCGGGCTCGATCTCCTGCTCGACGGGCTGGCGCGGCGACTCGAGGCGAGCGAGCTTAGGGTCCTAGGCGCCTGAGGCTCCAGCGCGCCCGACAGGAGTTGAGCGCGCGGATGCCAGAATTGGACCCTGCGTGTCAGGCGAACACCCCTAGAAGAGTCACAGAAGGGTCCGGCTTCGCTCACTCCGCGGCTGCTCGTTCGGTGTTGAGCCTCAACTCCTGCTCCCCCTCGAGGAATTCGTGATCGGCCTTCGCCTGTTGGAACGCCGCTTGGCGGTTTTGCCCGATCATCACGAAGCACGATAGGAAGATCGCCTCGAGCGAGACCGCCAGCGTCAGCCTCGGCCATGGACTCTGCTCGAGCACGACCATCCAGAACACGAACGGCATCGAACCGGCGAACGAAGTGATGCGGTCAGCGATTCGGAGCTGGAAGTTGACGGCCAGCTCGGCGTCGAGTCGTTTGACGACCGGGTGATGCGTTGGGAGTACGGTCACGGCGTTCCATCCCTTCAGTCGACGATGATCACGACCCCGAGGGTCCGCCATGACCGGATGAGCAGCCGTCGTCCGATCCGGCCAATTCACCTGCGATCGTTCTGCTCGTCCAGGCTGGCCGCCCAGCGAGCAAGCCGGTGGATCTTGATGACCGTGGGCTCATCCGTCGATCGCGGAAGGGTGATCGCGACGAACAGGCGCCGGGGGTGCGTTGGTCGTCGCCCCCACGTCGTGCGCGCTCCGTCAGCTCGAGGACGTCGTCGGAGACATGTCGGGGCGCCCGAGCAGCTCGCCCCAGTGGCCCCGCCGCATCACGAGCAGGAGGACCCACCCGATTGGGATTGGCATGAACCACTGGGCGATCCGAAAGAGCATCACGGCAGCGGTGAGCTGCTCGGTCAGCCCCGACCCGGCCACGCTCGACAGGACGCCGATGTAGGCGACCTCGGTGACTCCGACACCTCCCGGCGTGATGGGGACCAGCGACACCATCCCGACGACCGCCATCGCCGCCAGGACGGCCGACGGCGGGAGGACATCCGGGCCGATCCCGACGCACCAAAGGGCGACCTCGAGTACGACGAACCAGGCGAGCTTCGCGACCACCGCTGCGACGAACCCCAGCAGGCCGTGCCGCGTGAGCATGACCTTCGACCGTTCGCGCAGGTCCAGCATCCCCGCGACGATGCCCGTTGGCGACGACTTCCGGAACAGCTTCCAGATCCGCTGGGCCATCCGGTCCAGCCCGCCGCCCAGCCTTCGCGCGAGGCTCTCCGAGCGCACGATGGAGACCAACAGGACCGCCGCGGCGACCAGCACGATGAGGCCGATCAGGGCGAGCAGGAGCGCACGCGACTGGGTCGGGTGACCGGTGACGAGCACGCCGACGATTGCGATCAGCGGCAGGGCGAAGTAGGAGAACGTCTCGAACAGGGCCGCGAGGACGATCCCGGCGCTCGCGACCGTGGTGGGAGTCGACCACTGGCGGTAGAGCATGAGCCGAGTGGCGAAGTCGGTCGGCCCGGGCACGGTGCTGACGACCGCGCGCGCCGCCAGGTCCGACCCGACCGCGTGCGGCCAGGAGAGCCCGGGCACGAGGACCCGGGTAGGGCCCGCGTTGGCGACGTAGGCGACTGCGCTCGCGGCGCCGAGAAGCGCGATTTGCCCGGGAGTCAGCGCCGCGAGCGCGGCGCGAACGGCGTCGTAGTCGACCACTCGTGGCAGCACGACCGCGAACACGAACACGAGGAGACCGACGAGCACAAGCGCACGACCCACGATCGCCCGACGGCTCGGCGGTGGACGGGCCGGCGTTCCCCCGGCGCACTCGCGATCGCCCCTTCGGATGCTGCATCCGGCATGACGCGAGAACCATAGAGCGCCGCAACCCTCCCCGCCTCGCGGAAACCAACGCCCGGCGGTGGATCGTGGGCGGCATGCCTGGTTGGCGAAGCCCGTTTGTCGGTCCCAGCTACGGGGTCGGCGGCCGTGGGACGCCGCTGATTCGTCGCGCCGCGGGGGTCGACGGCGACCAGCGAAATAGAACATCTGAACTGGCGCGCTGTACAGGAGTCGAGTGCGCAAGACCGATTGGAGGTTGCAAAGCGAATCGGCAGTTGAAGGCGTCGCGAAAGACGTGCGCCACCGACACCGGAGACGTAGTCATGTGCCCAACGCTGATGCCCCAGGGCTCAACGGGCGTGAGGTCTGAACAATTGTCCGAACCCTTTTGCGGTTGATCCATGCTGCCCATGGTGTTCCAGGACATCCAAAGTGACCTCCGTGGCCGCATGCGACAAGCCGACAAGCATCCGGTATGCGGTACCATCTTCCAACCACAACATCTTGTGGTTCGACTGCGCCGCCACTACAGCATCTTGTGGTCACCAGAGCGCACGTCGGCGAGCCTCAGTGCGGTACCACTTCGGTGGAGGAGGGAAATCGGATCCTGGCGCCTCGCCGTGTGGGCAGTCGACGTCGCGCGCCCGTCTTCTCCGGCCCGCTGGTTGCATTCGACATCTCGTCGACGGTGTCGATCATCGCGAGGAGCTCGCCGGCGATGGCCGGGTCGCGTGACCACCTGACCGTGGATTTCCTGCCTGGTCACCATTCGGTAGGTCCGGTGCAAGGCCCGGGAAATTGCCCGGGGAACGGGGAATAAGGTCGACCAACGCAGGCCCTGCAGCTTAGGAGCACGTCGATGCGAGCCCTGATCTTCGACCTCGACGGGACGCTCGTCGACACGGTCTACGCCCACGTCTTCGCCTGGCAACGAGCCCTCGCCGAAGCAGGCTTGCCCATAGATGGCTGGCGCATCCACCGGCGGATCGGCATGAGCGGCGGCCTCTTCACGCGAGCCGTCGCTCGCGAGGCCGGTCGTCCGCTGAGCGACGACGAGGCAGAATCGATCCAGCGGCGACACGGACTGCTGTTCCGCGAGCTCCTGCCCGAACGTCGCCCGCTGCCTGGAGCCGTCGACCTGCTGGCGTTCCTGCGCACCGAGGGCATCCCGCATGGGATCGCGACTTCGGGTCGCCGACCCGAGATCGACGCCTCGCTGGATGCGCTCGGCGTCCCAGCCGACACCGTGGTTGTTGACCGGGGCGACGTCCTCCGCGCCAAACCGGAGCCCGATCTCTTCCTGGCCTGCCAGGAGCGGCTTGGCGTGGCGATCCGGGACTGCTACGTCGTCGGTGACGCCGTGTGGGACCTACTTGCTGCACGTCGGGCCGGAATGCTCAGCGTGGGCCTGCTGACCGGCGGCTATGGCGAGGACGAATTGCTCGCCGCCGGGGCGTTCCGCGTCTACCGCGGCGCCGATGAGCTACATGCCTCGATCGACGAGCTTGGCATCTGAGCTCTCTACACTGGTGCGATACCGGGATCCCGATGCGGCCGACCCAGTCCGATGCGGGGCCGCCGGCATGACAGCCCCGGGCGGTTGTCTTGCCGCCGTGGCGATCCCTCGCCCTGCAGCGGCCCCTCTTTACCTTGGTCGATCACAGGAATCGCGTCCCCGACGGGTGGTCATTGCCCAACGGGCGTGGAAGGCGAGCATCGCTCGACCTCGAGGCCCAGGTCACAGAAAGTCGGATCCGTCAGGGCGTGTGCCTGACAGGAGTAGCGCGTGCGTGTACCCATCCAGGGTCAACGCGCATTCTCTATCGAAGGCGGCCGACTGGCTGAAAGATGTGGAGACAGCGCCTGATCCCAGCGTCAGGCGCCCTTCTCAACTCCGGAACACGGAGCGGAAAGGCACTGGGTCGTCACTCGCCGCATGTGCTGGGGCGATCGAACCTGCCCGTAACGGATCAGCTCGATCGCTGCGTGAATCCGCGCCGCCCGCCCGCTCGCGGACGTCGCCGATTTGGCCGATGAGACCGCTGGCTGGCCGTACCACCGCGACCGCGATCTGACGGGCTTCCCTCGACGGCACCGAGATGTCGCGATCAGCCAAATGAGCAGTGCACGCTCACCTTGTCGAGCGCGTGCTCAAGAACCGCGAGCTCCTGGTCGTCAAGTCGCTCGAGGAACAGCTTCGACACGCCTGTGAGATGGACGGGGACCGCCTCCGCGAGCCGCGCCAGGCCAGCCTCCGTCAGCGCGACGACGACCCCACGGCCGTCCGCATCGGAGCTCGTCCGTCGGACGAGCCCTTCCTCGACCAGGCGCTCGACGCGGCGAGTCATGGCAGATCGCGAGCTGAACGCCTTGGTCGCCAGCTCGGTCATGCGGAGCTCGCCTCCGGCGAGGGCCAGCTGAGCGAGCACATCGAAGTCGCCCAACGGTAGGCGCGTCTTCATCGCCAGATCCGTCGATAGCTCCCGCATGAGCGAGGCGTGCGCGCGCAGCAAGGAGCGCCAGGCTCCCAGGCCCCGCTCATCTGGAAGTGCATCCCTGACGAGGCGGTCCAGAACGGCCGCGGGATCGGTTGTCGAAGGTACTTGCATGTGCACCTACATTGGCGTATGGTGTTTGCAGTCGCAAGTATATGGGCACAGCCCCGAAGGAACAACCAGGAATGATCACAGCAACCCGTCGAGCCGAGACAACAGCCCGCGATCGGTTCGGGATCCCGGCCGGCGAATTCCAGGTGCGGCTGGTGGCCACCGCTCTCGAGGCGAACGGCTTCAGCGTGCTCCGCGCAAGGGACGCAGCCGAGGCAAAGCGCATCGTCCTGGAGATGATCCCCGAGGGGACGAAGGTCCACCACGGTGCATCGCAGACCCTCGAGGTCACCGGGATCGCCCAGGAGCTCGACACGTCCGGCCGATACGAACCGATCGGCCCACGAATCCGGGGCATGGACCGCGCGACGCAGGGCGACGAAATCCGGCGCGAGACCGCCGCCCCGGACGTGATGCTCGGCAGCGTCCACGCGGTCACCGAGGGCGGTTCCCTCATGGCCGCCTCGATGCAGCGGCAGTCAGCTCGGCTCCCTATGCCGCAGGCGCCGGCCGGGTGATCCTCGTCGTCGGCACGCAGAAGATCGTGGCGGACCTCGAGGAGGGTCTGCAGCGGATCAACGAGTACGCCTTCCCGCTCGAGGACGCCCGAGCGCTGGAGGCATACGGCATCCACAGCGGCGTCAACAAGGTCCTGATCATCAACCGAGAGATCGTCCCAGGGCGCATCACCGTCGTCCTCGTCGACGAGGTCCTCGGCTTCTGACCGCGAGAAGAGGTACCAGTCATGGAAACCACGACAGCAACCGTTGAGCGAGACGCAGTCCTCGTCGAGGACGCGCACGTCCGGCCGATGATGGGCATCGAGGTGTTGGAGCCGGTCCCCGCCCGGAACGTCCCGTACGAGCTCTCGGACCCATACATCCTCGTCCACGAGGCGACGGTGCCGATCAACCCGGAACGGGCGAAGCTCGACACCACCCACCCGCATCGCGGGTTCGACAACCTCTGGTACATCCTGTCGGGCGACGCGAGCACCGGCCACAGCACCGGGCCCGGCGGGACGTTCGAGCGGGCCCAGCTGGGGACCGGCGGCCTCCTGAAGATCCGGACCGGGCGGGGCGTCTACCACGCCGAGAGCATCGGCGCGGACCAGCTGGCGCGAGGGCAAGACCGGCGAGTTCCGCAGCGTGCTGTTCTGGGTCAACCTCGCCCGCAAGGACAAGCAGGCCGAACCGACCGCCCAGGTGCGTGGCGCCGGACGAGCTCCCGAGCAGGACCGAAGGCGGCGTGATCGTCCGGACCCTCGTCGGGCCAGGCTCGCCGGTCGAGCTCGGGACGCCGGGGCTGATCCTCGACGTCGAGCTGCCCGAGGGCGGCTCGTTCGACACGGCGATCCCCGCCGAGTTCAATGCGTTCGTGTGGATGCTCGAGGGCGAAGCGAGCGTCGGTGCCAACGGGCGGAGCGCCCGCCGCTCCCAGATCGCGGTGCTCGGCCCAGGGGGCGGACTGAGCGTCACGAACGCCGTCGCCGGGACGCGGTTCATGCTGATGGCCGGCAAGCCGTACGGCGAGGATCCCATCTACAACGGTCCCTACGTCGACTGAAGGCCGCGAGTGACGTGCCATGACCGACTACGGACACCCGATCAGCTTCGGGCTCAGCCTCTATCCATCCGTCGATGAGCTCGCGACGACGATGCGGCTGGCGAGCCTGGCCGACGACGCGGGCCTCGACTACCTCGCCATCCAGGACCACGCCTACAACCCCGAGTTCCTGGACACGTGGACGCTCATCAGCTACCTGGCCGCCGAGACGGAGCGCATCACCTTCGTCCCCGACGTCCTCGACCTCCAGCTGCGACCACCGACGATCCTGGCCAAGGCGGCCGCCTCACTCAGTGTGCTGAGCGGTGGGCGGATCGTCCTCGGGGTGGGGGGTGGTGCGTCGGCCGACGGCATCGCCGCGATGGGCGGCCCGCGGCGGTCGGGGCGCGAGATGGTCGAGTTCACCGAGGAGGCGCTCGGCATCATGCGCCTCGCCCTTCGTGGCGGCGGCGTCGACCTTCGGAGCGATCAACACGCCGTCGAGGGCTACGAGGCGGGGCCGATACCCGCCGCCCCGATCCCGCTCTGGCTCGGCGCCAATGGCCCTCGGATGCTGGAGGTGACCGGACGCTCGAGCGACGGCTGGGTCTCGCCGCTGAGCGTCTACGTGCAGCCCGCGGCGGTGCCCGCGCGACAGCAGGTGATCGACGAGGCCGCGCGTTCGGCTGGACGTGCCCCGACCGATGTCCGCCGGATCTACAACGTCGTCGGAACGATCGGCCCGCTGACCGTCGGTTCCGGGCTGAGCGGCGATGTTGAGTCGTGGGTCGACACCCTCACGGACTGGGCGTTGGACCTCGGCTTCGACACGTTCATCTTCTGGCCGACCAGCGCGCCGCTCTCACAGCTGGAGAGATTCGCTCGCGAGGTCGTCCCGGCCGTTCGAGAGCGCGTGCGCGACCGGCGGGCCACACCGGCAGCCGCCGGCATGGCGGAGGGCTAGTCAGCCATGTTGGGCGGTCCTCCGTTCGACCCCGTCGCCCCACCAAGTGGCACGGGGTGCGCCGAGTGTCTGGCCTCGGATGGTTGGTGGTTCCACCTTCGCCGCTGCGCACACTGCGGCCATGTCGGTTGCTGCGACTCGTCGCCATCGCGGCACGCGAGCCGGACACGCCGCCGAGACCGGCCATCCGATCGTCCAGAGCTACGAGCCAGGCGAGGACTGGTTCTGGGACTACGCTGCCGAGCAGTACCTCGAGGGCCCGGCCCTCGCCGCGCCACACCACCATCCGCTCGACCAGCCGGTGCCGGGACCCGCGGGTCGGGTGCCCCGGGACTGGCAGCGCCACCTCCACTGACGAGCGGAAAGGACACGTCCATGCCAGGGGAGGAGCGAGGCGATCAGAAAATTGGTCAGCAGCGCGATGATTCGTCGATCGTGACCAGCCACGCCGGAACGCAGCCCTCGGAACGGAGCCGATCCGGACGATCGGCCGCGCGGAGCTCGAGGACAAGCTCGACCGCGGCGACGAAGTCAAGCTGATCATGGCGCTCAATCGCTGGGCGTTCGACGCCAAGCACATCCCGGGCTCCATCCATTTCGACACGCCCGACGAGCTCTACGCTGCGGTCCACCCCGGCGACGAGGTGGTGGTCTACTGCTCCCACGTCGATTGCCTGTCGAGCGTCGCCCTGTACCGCGATCTCGTCCGGCGCGGCTACCGGAATGTCCGCCGCTACTCGGGCGGCCTGCTCGACTGGGAAGACGCCGGGCTCCCGCTCGAGGGGGAGTTCGCGACCCGATGAGCGAGCCGACGATCACTCCGGTGCCCAGCGAAGGCCGAACCTCCGCGGGCGTCGCGGGCGCGACGACCGCCGGGTGGCCCGAGCTGCCCTGGCGGGACTGGGAGCCGACCATCTCGACCCTGCACAGGTGGGTCCAGATCGTCGGCAAGGTCCGGCTCGCGTTGGCGCCGCCGCTCAACCACTGGTGGCACGTGGCGCTGTACGTGACCGCCCGCGGCCTGACGACCTCGCCGATCCCGTACGGCGACCGAGCGTTCGAGGTGGATTTCGACTTCGTCGAGCACCGTCTGCACGTCACCGACGGCGACCCCGGCGCCTTCACGATGGTCCTCGAGCCGCGGTCCGTCGCGCGGTTCTACCGCGAGTTCATGGCCGGGCTTCGACGCCGCGGCATCGACGTCGCCATCTCGCCCCATCCGGTCGAGGTCGCTGACGCCATTCCGTTCGACCAGGACGAGGGGCATGCGCTCGTACGACCCGCGCCACGCGGAACTCCTGTGGCGGGCGATGCGCCAGGTCGACCGCGTGTTGAAGGACTTCCAGACCGGCTTCGTCGGCAAGGCCAGCCCGGTCCACTTCTTCTGGGGCGGGTTCGATCTGACGACGACGCGCTACTCGGGCCGACCGGCGCCGCGCCATCCGGGCGGCATCCCGAACTGTCCGGACTGGGTCATGGAGGAAGCCGAGTCGCACCAGAACGTCACGGCGGGCTGGTGGCCGCTGAGCGACACCGGCCCGGCCTTCTACGCGTACACCTACCCACAGCCCGAGGGCTTCCGGCGTGCGGCCGTCCGACCGGCAGATGCGTTCTTCGACGATCGCTTCGGCGAGTTCCTGCTGCCCTACGACGCGGTCCGCACGGCGGCCAATCCGGACGCGGCCGCCCTTGAGTTCCTGCATTCGACCTACGAGGCGGGCGCCAACCTGGGCGGCTGGGATCGCCGGGCCCTTGAACCGGCCGAGCTGCCCCTGCGGCCCCCGCGGCGGCCGTGGAGTCTGAACCGGTGACCGTCGAACCGGCCCTGGCAGATCCAGTCGACGCCGCGGATCACGTTCGCGGCGGTGGCGGTCGTCAGCTCGTCGTGTATGGCGATTTCGAGTGCCCTTATACCGCAGAGGCGATGCGGAGCATCGGCGGGCTGGTCGAATCGGGTGTCGCCTTCGAGCTCGTGTTTCGCCATTTTCCGCTCCGCAGCATCCATCCTCATGCGGAGGCGGCCGCCAGGGCCTCGGAGGCGGCGGCCCGTCAGGGACGGTTCTGGGAGATGCACGACGTGCTGTTTCGCAGCCAGCGCCACCTCGAGGCGGCCGACCTCCGTCGCTACGCCGAGCGGCTCGGCCTCAATCTGACGCGCTTCGAATTGGGGCTACTTGATCCAGCCGTCGCGGCTCGGGTCGAACGAGACGTGGAGAGCGGTGCCCGCAGCGGGGTGGATGGCACACCCAGCCTGTTCATCGACGGCGTTCGGTATCACGGACCGCGTGATCCGGCCAGCCTGGGAGGCGTGTTGTCATGACTCGAGGCATGCGACAGGACGAGATGGCTCGCCTGGCCGTTCCCGTCGGCCAGCGCGACCACGTTCGGGGGCCGGCGACCGCTTTGGTGACGCTGGTCGAGTACGGCGATTACGAATGTCCCTACTGCCGCGCGGCGGTCGCCACCGTGGAGGAGCTCCAGCGGGTCCTGCCCGACCAGCTGCGGTTCGTCTTCCGCCATTTCCCACTCGAGAATGTGCATCCTCACGCCCGCCGGGCCGCCGAAGCGGCCGAAGCCGCCGCCTCGCAGGGGAAGTTCTTCGAGATGCATGCCGCCCTCTTCGAGCACCAGACGGCGCTCGAGGATCAGGATCTGCTGCAGTACGCCGCCGAACTCGGCCTGGACACCGCGCGGTTCGGTGCAGCCCTCGAGCTGCACTCGCACGCCGACCGCGTCGGCGAGGACTTCCGCAGCGGCGTCCGCAGCGGCGTCAGAGGAACGCCCACGTTCTACCTCGACGATATGCGGTACGACGGTGTCGTCGGCGTCCGCCAACTCCTGGCGAGGATCCGGAACTCACATCCCGACCTTGTCGACGAACGGGTCGAAGCTGCTCTGCAGCAAGGCACGATCCCGCGAGTGGTCTACGAGCGGTCGCCATTTCGGCCGTCGTCCGGATGAGCATGCGCCTTCCGAGAGCGCACTACCTTTGCCAGATATATTCGGATCCCGGTCCGAACCGGACGTCGAAGGGCAGGTCGGCGAACTCACAATTCCGCGGGTCGTCGGGCAGCGCTCGCCCTTCCGACCGCCGGATGGCTGAGGACGCGGCCGCTTTGAGCCTACATGGTCGGCAGCTCCCTCGAGCATCTCGCCCGTGCCCAGGCGGTCGCGGGAGGCCCGTGACATGAGCCAGCAGTTCGCACGCATCCCGACTGACGCCGGGGCCGTGGTCCGCGAGGTCCGCGGTTTTGGGGGCGTGCCGTGGGCCCGATTGTTCGGCTACCTTCGACCGCACTGGCGACCCTTCGCCATCGCGCTCGTCGGCCTCGTCGTGTCATCGGCCGTCGGCCTCGCGTTTCCGCTCATCATCGCGGGGATCACGACGGAGGTCGTCGCCGGTGGCGATGCGGCTGGGCTCGATCGCCTCATCGTTGCTCTTCGTCGGGCTGTTCCTCATGCAGGCACTCGGTGGCTTCCTGCAGACGTACCTGCTGGGCGTGGTGGGGGAGCGGGTGGTGGCCCAGATTCGGGGCGAGCTCTACGGACGGCTCATCACGCTGTCGCTCGACTTCCATGCGAGCCACCGCGTCGGCGAGCTGATCTCGCGCCTGTCGAACGACGTGACGCTCGTGCGCACGATGCTCACCCAGACCGTCACGGGCCTGCTGTCCTCGGTCATCGGGCTCGTGGGGTCGGTGGTGATCCTGTTCATGCTGAGCCCGACGCTCCTGCTCGTCGTCCTGCTGCTCGCGCCGGCGTTGATCGCCGTGGCGATCGTCTTCGGTCGACCCCTCCAACGGGTCAGCACGCAGGTCCAGGACACGATCGCCCGCAGCACGACCACCGCGGAAGAAGCGCTGTCGGGGATCCGCGTCGTGAAGAGCTACGTCCGCGAGGACTGGGAGCTCGAGCGCTACGACAAGGACCTCCGGACAGTCGTCGCGACTGGATCGCGCCTCGCGCTGTGGCGGGCGGGATTCGGTGCGCTGCTGGGCTTCCTCGGCTTCGGCGCTATCGCGGCGCTGCTGTGGTATACCGGCCATCAGGTGATCGATGGGACGCTCGGCATCGGGACCCTGACCGGGTTCCTGCTCTATGGCGTCGCCATCGGGGCGAGCCTGGGGTCCCTCGCCAGCCTGTACGGGCAGTTCCGGGAGGGGACCGGGGCCATCGAGCGCGTATTCGAGATCATCGACACCCGACCGACGATCCTCGACGCGCCCGACGCCAGGCCGCTGGGGCGCGTCGCCGGCCGGATCGAGCTCGATGGGGTCTCGTTCGAGTATCTGCCGGATCGACCGGTCGTGCGCGACGTCTCGCTGACGGTCCCGGCAGGGGAGACCCTCGCCTTGGTCGGGCCGTCCGGCTCCGGCAAGACGACGCTCGTCGGCTTGATCCCGCGGTTGTGGGAGGTGACGGCGGGCGCGATCCGGGTGGACGGGGTCGACATCCGAGGGGTAACGGTGGCGAGCCTGCGGGGCCAGATCGGGCTCGTGGCGCAGGAAGCGACGCTATTCGGCGGGACGGTGCGCGAGAACATCCTGTACGGCCGTCTCGAGGCCACCGACGAGGAGATGGTCGCCGCGGCCGTGGCGGCAAACGCCCACGACTTCATCAGCGTGCTCCCCGACGGCTACGACACGGTCGTCGGCGACCGCGGCATGCGGCTATCCGGCGGTCAGCGCCAGCGGGTGGCGATCGCCCGGGCGATCCTCAAGGACCCGCCGATCCTGCTGCTCGACGAGGCGACGAGCTCGCTCGACAACGAGTCCGAGCGATTGGTCCAGGAAGCGCTGGACCGGCTCAAGGTCGGCCGTACGACGATCATCGTTGCCCACCGGCTGTCAACGATCCGTGCTGCGGATCGGATCGCCGTGCTAGACGACGGCTGGCTCGTCGAGCTGGGCACCCAGGAAGAGCTGCTGGCGCGGGACGGGCTGTACGCGCGGTTGCATCGGACGCAGTTCGCGGAGCCCGTCGATGAGATTGCGGTCGGGGTTTGACCAACAGAGAAGCCGCCCCGCCCAACTGCTGGGCGGCGACGTCATGGTTCGGACAGTACTTGCATGTGCAACCAGCTTGGGGTAAGGTGTTTGCAGTTGCAACTTCACTATCACATGGCTGCGCAGTGCAGCAAAGCGTATGGAGGCGCCAGATGAGCGCGTCGACGAGCATCCCAACCCCCGAGTATCGGAAGCCGCGTGGCTGGTTCCGGCGGCATATCGGTGATCCGCTGGCGCGAGTCCTGCTTGCACGTGTCCGCGGGCCGGGTGCCGTACTCGAGGTCGACGGAGCGCGCGCTACACGTCGAATCCCGATCATGATCTGGCCCCGAGACGACATCGACTACGTGGTGGGCCTCTTTGGCATCACGCCCTGGGTGCGCGACGTCCGCGCCGGGCGGTCGGTGCGGCTCGTTCGCGGTGGCCGGGCGCGCGCCGTTCGCCTCCCGGAACTCAGCCCGGCGGAGACCGCCGAGTACCTACGTTGGTACGTGGCGAAGTACCCAGGCCAGGGGCGCCGCTATCTCGGCCTCAAGGAGCCGACGGGCACGCTAGAGGAGGCGCAAGCGCTGACGCCGCGCACCCCGGTCTTCCTGATCGAGGACGCCTGAGCACCATGAAGATCGTCGTTATCGGTGGCAGCGGGCTCATCGGATCAAAGCTCGTGATGAAGCTCAGCGAGCGCGGACACGAGGCGGTCGCCGCATCACCGCGCCTCGGGATCAACACCATCACTGGCGAGGGACTTGCGACAGCCCTGGATGGCAGCGCGGTCGTCGTCGACGTGTCGAACTCGCCCTCGTACGAGTCCGCCGCAGCACTCGAATTCTTCGAGACGTCGACGCGCAATCTCCGGGCCGCGGAAGAGGCCGCCGGCGTTGGACATCACGTGGCACTGTCGGCAGTGGGAGCGGAACAGTTGTCCGAGAGCGGCTATTTCCGGGCGAAGATCGCCCAGGAAACGCTGATCAAGGCGTCGCCGATCCCTTACTCGATCGTCCATGCCTCGCCGTTCTTCGACTCCGTCAAGAGCGTCGTTGAGGCTGCCACCGACGGCAAAGCCATTCGTGTAGCACCGGTGCTCGTCCAGCCGATGGCGCCAGATGATGTCGCGATGGCGGTGGGTCGGATCGCCGAGGAGTCGCCCGTGAACGGCATTGTCGAGATCGCCGGGCCTGAACAGTTCCACCTCGACATGCTCATTCGACGAGTCCTGAGCGCCCGGAACGACCCGCGCGAGGTGATCTCCGACCCCCACGCACGCTACTTCGGTGCCGAACTGAGCGAGCGCTCGCTCGTTCCCGGCGATGACGCGATCCTCGGCGAGACCCGTTTCGATGACTGGCTGCGCCAGTCCACGAGCGCGAAGCAGGCGTCTGCTTAGCGTTCCATCGGGTCGACGGCCATGTCTCACCCTATATGATGGCCGAGAGGACGGCCTCCCGACGTGATCCTCATGGACGAGCCATTCGTAGGGCTCGACCCGGTCAACGTGCTCGACCCAGCGGTTACCGAGCGAGTCCTGGAGCGGGTCCGGCGCATGGCGCTGAGCGGGGCGCCGGATTTGCGTTGCGAAACGTCCATCAGCCACTTCCTCGACCGCGTCGGTCTCTTGCACCGACCGATGCAGGGCCGAGGCCCACCGAGGACCGCGATCCGCCTTGTCCTTTGCTCCAAGGTAGGGCGCGACGACGGCGGCTGGGACCGTCGCCGCAGAGGACTGGCCGGCTACAGGTCGACCTGAACCTCCCCGTTCGCGACGTGGACGGGGTAGCTGCGCACGGGGTCCTCGGCCGGACCGCGCACGACCGCACCGCTCGTGACGTCGAAGCGGCTTCCGTGGCAGGCACACTGGACCGTGGACCCGTCGAGCTTCCCATCACCCAGGGAGCAACCCCTGTGGGTGCACGTGTCGTCGATGGCAAAGAGCGTCCCTGCCACGTTCGCGAGGGTGACCCGCGTTCCCCTGGAGCGACCGACCCCGATCGTCCTCAGGAGCGGGATCCGGCTCCGGCCGACCGCTTCGGCGCCGTGCTCACGGATCTCGAACGCCCGCACATGCCCCGGCTCGACGTCGGTCGTGCGCGCAATGGTTCTCAGCATCTCCGAACCTCCTCGAAGGACCACTTCGATCTCGCATCAGGTGTCACGTCCACAGGGCCTCAGTTCCCGACAACGCCCGCGCGAGCGGATGGCGTCGAATCCGGGGCAGTGCTGTCGGGGCCCGCGAAGACGTAGGCGATCATCGCGACCCAGCCAAGGCTGACGAGCCCCAGGACGAGCAGCACGACGAACCAGGTCTTGTCATCGAGTCGGGACGTGTTGAGCAGCGCACCGACCCACGAGGCGATCGCGGCCAGCGTGCCCGCCGCCAGGACGAGCGAGGCGACGATGAGAGCCGGCGATCGCCCAGGCGAACGGTCCGCCGTTCAGGGTCACGACCTCGGAGCCGTCGATCACGACCGCGCCATTTGCGAGCGCTGCCACGACGCCAGCGATCCCGATGGTCAACCCCACAACAACCGCGGCGATGGCACCGGCGAACAGCCGGGTGATGCTGGACTTCGACATGTGGATCTACTCCTCTTCGGTCTGGTGGGTTCGGCGAACTCGCATGCACGACTACTCCCCGATGACCTCGATCACCATGCCGGGGTGCCATGTGCAGACGAACTGTGTTGTTCCCACTGGCACGGTGGCCGTGACCGTCACGATGTCCCCGGGCTCCATCGGGCCGGTACTGACATTCAGGTCGTTGCTCGTGAAGTTGTGGTTCGACTGCCCGGCGTTGCGCAGCTCGAACGTTGCCGGGACTCCCGCGCCGACCTGGACGCTCCCCGGCTGGAACGTGTCGTCCTCCATGACGATCTGCGTGGCGCCCTGTCCGCCCGGGCCTGGCCGAACATCACCGGCCGCGTTCTCGCCCAGCACATTTCCATAGACGACGACGGCCACTGCACCGACGCCTAGCACCAGCACCAGCGCCGCGACCCCGGCGACAATCATCCAACGACGCATCTCGAATCCTCCTGGCCCGATCGGGCACGTGTGGATCCGGCCGTTGGCGTCGCCAGCGCAGTCCGGATCCGTACTCCGGCCACGACCGTACGTTGCAGGAGAATCGCGAGTCGTCACTCGGAAGTGCAGTAGCAGGGTGGAATTCTGGCTGGGCACCAGCACGCCCGAGCTGACAAGTTGATGCCGTGGTCGCGTAGCTCGATCAGCGAAATAGGTCGAGCTCGCGGGCGCGAGCGACGGCTTCCGTGCGATTGCTCGCGCCCAGCTTGCCCAGGATGTGGGTGTTGTGCTTCTTGACCGTGTCGAGCGTGACGAAGAGCTCGGCGGCGATCTCACGGTTCGCCTTCCCCGCCGCGACAAGTCGTAGGACCTCCAGCTCGCGCTCGCTGAGGGCCTCGATCAGGCCAGGGATGGCTGCAGCGCCCGAGCGCGAGGCGCTGCGCTCAGGCAGCCTCGATTCCCTGCGGAAGGCGAGGGCGGGACACGAAACCGACCTGAGGGCGCGGCGTGAAGAGCTTGGTGGCTAGTAACCCACTCGGTGCTGACGGTCCAACCATCGCGCCCGCTCATCGCCCATCGACAGGGAGGTCCGGAGCGGCCAGTGTCCCGGGACGTCGAGGCTGGGTCGCAAGGCCTCCGACCCGTTTGAGCACCGCGCGCGGTGTGCGCGTGTCGCATCGGATGCCCGAGTGGGCTAGTCGGGGCGGATAGCCCACACGGGGCCGGCCGTGCCTCCGACTCGTGTCGGCGGGCCTAGGAGCGGAGCCGCAGCCCGAGTACTCGAAGCGTTCGAAGGAACGCCTGCACCACGGAACCCGGGGCACGGTCACCGATGTTGATCATGACGCCCAGCCGTCGACGGCCATCCGGCGTGCTGAGGATCATCGTCAGGAAGCCGGGGATCCCGCCGGCGGCGCCGACCAGTGGCCCGGCGGGTGTGTCGGTCTCGATGATCCCCAAGCCCTTTCGGTCAAACAGGGGCAACGGGAGGGAGGCACGTGGCACGGCGACGCTGGTCAGCATCTCTGATACCAGCTGCGACGGGAGCAGTTCGCCACCGAGTAGGGCCCCAAAGAATCGCTCGAGATCCTGAAGATTCGAGATGAGAGCGCCCGCTGCCCAGGCGTATGAGGGATTCTGGGCCGTGAAATCGATCAGCGGGCCGCCCTCCACCTCGTCCAGCTGCGTACTCAGTGGCAGGCTGTACCCACGCGACATCGGGCTCGGGATGCCGGTGCCTGTGACAGGAAAGGACGTGTCGCGGAGTCCGAGCGGCTTGAGGATCCGCCGGGCTAGCTGCGTGCCGAGCCTCGTGCCAGTCGCCGCCTCGATGATGAGCCCGAGCAGGGTGTAGCCGACGTTGGTGTAGGCCCAGGCGGTGCCCGCCGGGAAGAGCGGCGGGAGATCGGCAACGAGTGCGATCTGCGCTCGTGGGGTCCAGGTGCGAAATCGGCCGTCCGGGGACCCATACAGCGACCGCCAGAGCATCGGCGCGTTGTGGGGCACGCCACTCGTGTGGTTGAGCAGCTGCCTGATGTTGATCTGGTCGCCGTAGGACAGGACCCCGGGCAACCACCGATCCACCGGGTCCGACAGCGACAGCTTGCCGTCCGCGACCAGCTGGAGCACGACGGTTGCGACAAACGACTTCGTCACGCTGCCCGCCCGGAAGCGCAGGTGAGGCTGCATGGCACGGCCGGTTCGTAGGTCAGCGACGCCGCTCGCGACCTGCTCGACGCCGCGCTCATCCTCGATCCGCGCCGCGGCCCCGGGCGCTCCGGCCGCCACTAGCTCTCTGACCAGCTGCAGCAACTCACCGGGATCGATCATCCGTCGAAGTGGCTGGGCGCGGCTCCGGTGGCCACCGAGACCGGCGGCCCACTCGCTCGGCATCTCTTCTCCTCGACTCGTGGTGTTCATGCCCGGCTCCTTCGGGTCGATGCGAACCGACTCCCCGAAGCTACCGGCCCGGCATCGCCACGGTCGTCACCCGAAGGTGGACAGCCCAAGTGGAATCGTGCGTGACCGGGCTCGGGCCGGTCGGGTGGTTCGAGACGCAGCGACGGCCGATGGATCGGGATGAACTTCGAGATCATCGTCGCGGCCGAGGACGCCTATGTCCGCTGGGACGGTGGTTCCGGCCCCGTTTCCAGTCGGGCATAGCCGGCCGTATGTACCGCCACCGCGACGAGCCCGCTCGCCAGGATCCCGACTCCGGCGATCCACACGATGTGCCAGAACGCGGCAGCGACTCCAAGGACGCAGAGGTTCTGCGCGATGACCTTCGCCAGGGTGACGACGCGTGACCGGCTCGCACGGCGTCGAAATGTTTCCTGTTAATTCACTAAGAGAAGTGCCGCAAGCAGCGGGATCGCTACCGAGAACGCGACGACGCTGATCGTCGCCGGAGGATCGAGGGACGCCGCAGTCAGGAACGGCTGGACCAAGGCAACGCCTCCCGCGATCAGGCCGCCATACATCAGGTTGTCCTGCCGGAGCCGCTCCCCTCAAGTCGCGGATCCCGCTGGAGCATTGCAGCTTGGAGCGCCGCGTCCTCTCTCATACGATCGCGACCCCCCGACGGGCCCTGATCTCAGTCCTCCGATTCGACACGTCGGCCGCCCGGGTGCTCACGGGTCTCGCTCGTCAACCGGTGGCCGCATGCGCAGTTCGATCAGCTCGGCGACCCAGGCTCGGAGTCGATCGAGGTGCTCGCCGTAGTGCTCCGCGCCTGCCTTGCGGACCCATTGGATGGCGGCATCGGGCGGTTCGCGGAGAGCGAACCACGCCTGGAGCATCCAGATCCGGGCGCCGGTGGCGTGCGTCCACACGACGTCCCAGGGCTGGTCCTTGAGGGCCGTCAAAGTAGCGGCGTTTCGGCGGTCGGCCTCGAACTCGTGCGGCTCGTACGAGTTGGCCGCGATGTTGATCAGCTGCGTCTCCGCTTCGGTGAACCACATCCAGAGGTGAGCTATGAGGTCCTTCGCACTCCAGTCGGGATCCACGAAGTACCCGGGGGCGAGTCGCTCGCCGGGTGTCAACATCTCGGTGAGTGCCGTGATCTCAGCCCAGCGAGCACGCTCCAGATCGATCTCGGCAATCAGCGCCTGGTCGAATGCCGGCCACGACGGAGTGCCGGTGATCGGTAGATGTAGACGACCATTGAGCGCATCGGGGCTGCGCCCGTCCTGCACGTTCTGCGCCATGGTGAGGCGCCTCCTTCCCTACTGCGAGGTTTGGCTACGGCTTGTGGTGCGGCCCGTTGCGGTCGACCGCTTCGATGCGTTCGCGCGCACGCCCTCCCAGTACCAGCGAGCGCCTTCCCATGCGGGCTGCCCTTCGGGCGGCCGAGCCACATAGGTCCACGTCGGGTTGCGATGAGCGCGGCGGACGGGCCGAGCCATCGGGGCGGAGGCTGCGGGCCGGTGGCGGACGATCGGCGTCGCCGACGGAGCTCGAGTGAGAAGAGCCTCGTAGGCCGCCTGGATGGACAGAAATGTGGCCAGGCCTTGGTCGCCCGCGCGATCGGGATGGAATCGCTTCGCGAGCCGTCGGTAGGCGACCTTGATCTCCGCGGGCGAAGCGCCCGGCCGCAGGCCGAGCCGTGCATACGCGCCCGATCGGAGGCCAGATTGGTGTGTCCGATTGATCGTGGTCATCGTCTCGTCCGATCTCTGCGGCTACCCGACGGTCAGGCTGCCGCTCATGTCCGGATGGACGTCGCAGCGGAAGAAGTAGGTGCCCGATCCCAAGGCCGGTACGTCGTAGACGACGACAGCGGGGCCGCTGAACGGGTCCTCGACGAGGACCTTCTCGGCCGCCGACGCGTCCCGGTAGATCGCGACGTTGTGGAGGGCGGCTTCCTGGTTGTCGAAGACGATCTGGAAGGGCTTGTCGGCCGGGGCGGTCAACGAGGTCGTCGAGAATGCGAGGCCATTGGCCTCGATCGTCAGGGCGTCCGGACCGACCGACGGCTGAGCGGTCGGGATGGCCGAGCCGCCTGTACAGGCGGCCAGCGCAGCAATCGGGAGGAGTAGGGAGGCGAGCAGCCTCATCATTGGAAGGCTCCTATGGGTTATCTGAACTTGCTTCCTGAGGCTAGGAGCCGGACCCGCCGCGGTCGTCACCCGAAGGTGGATAGCGCAGGTGGAATCCTTAGGAGGCGAGCTCGGGGGATCGACTAGCGTCACCCCAGTGGGGTGGCGGGCTCGGGTCTGGCCGTCTGGCTGGCGCGACGGCCGGGAGGCGGGCGAGTGCCGGTCGACGCTCAGGGCCCGGGGGCTCCGACCTCACCACGCTCGGACGCGGTCGTCCTCAATTCGGCGTACCGAGATCAGGACCAGGCCGAGGTCGTTGACCCTCGACAGCAGTCCATGCAGCGCCGCCTGGTCCAAGACCGGACCTACGATGATCGTCTCGTTCTGGCCAGCGCTCCGGACATCGAGCCCGTCGAACCAGGATGACCAGCGCTCGTCGAGGATCCCTTCGACCCGGATCTCGTAGCCCATCAGCGGCACATGCCCGTGACGAGTCCAACCGCATCGCACGGCCTCATCCGCGGTCCTTGCCGGCGTCGGTCCCGTCTCCTTCGTCGCGCCCTCTCAGGTCGATGACGCCGCGGAGCGGTATCGCTGAACCTGCTGGCTCGCCGCGGCACCCTCGCCCACGGCAGCGGCGACACGTTTGATCGAGCCATGGCGCACGTCGCCCGCCGCGAAGACGCCGGGCATCGTCGTTTCGAGAGGCAGCCGGGTGTGCCCGTCAGCCGACGGCACGTCGTCGCCCGTCAGGACGAAGCCTCGCTCGTCGCGGGCGATCGCTGCCGGCAGCCACTCTGTTCGTGGCTCGGCGCCGATCAGCAGGAACAGGCCCGTCGCGTCGCGTTCATCGATCGTCCCAGCGGCGTTGTCGCGGATCACGAGCGAGCGCAATCGCTGGTGGTCCCTCGCCTCGGCGATCTCGCTGCGGACGACGCACCTCGACGTTGGGCAGGTCGTTCAGCTGCTCGAGCAGGTACTCCGACACGGTCCCGGCAAGCGAGGGGCCTCGCACGAGGACCGTGACCATTCGGGCGTAGCGGGCGAGGTGGATCGCCGATTGGGCGGCCGAATTTCCGCCGCCCACGACCGCGACCGGCTCACCGGCCATCGCGCGGGCCTCCGTCGCCCCCGAGCCGTAGAACACGCCGCGGCCGACGAGGCCTTCGACGCTCGGAATCCCGATCCGCCGATACGACGCTCCCGTCGCGAGGACGATGGCCCGGGCACGGGCTTCCGAACCGTCGTCGAGCACGAGGATGCGCTCGTCGCCGTCGGCGCGGATCCTTTGCACACCCCGGCCCATCCGTGCCTGGACGCCGAACATCCAGGCCTGTCGCCAGGCTCGCCGGACGAGCTCCGCGCCACTCACTCCGTCGGGGAACCCCAGGTAGTTCCGGATCATCGGGCTGGAGCTCGCCTGGCCGATGCTCGGTTCGACGAGCAGCACGCGCAAGCCTCTCTGAGCCGAGATTCACCGCGGCCGACAGGCCCGCCGGCCCCGATCCAACGATCGCGACGTCCACAGGCGTCGACAGCGAGTCGGCGTTAGCTCCGAACGCCTCGGCCACCTCAGCTACCGACGGATGCGCAAGCGCCCGACCGTCGGGCAGGAAGGTGATCGGCAATTGCCCATCCATTCCATGCGCGGTGACGAGGCGCAGCGCTTCGGGCGTTTCGGCATCGAGGAACCCCACCGGGGAGCCTCCCCAGCGTTCCAGGACGTCAGCGAGCGTTTGCGCCTCGGCATCCCATCGCTCAGCAACGATGGTGATCCCGGAGGCGTAGCGGCCGTGCTCGCGGGCCCACTCGGCGAGGATCTCGCCGGTCAAGGCCAGGAACTGCTCATCCGTGTCGTTCCAAGGCAGCGTTGCGTGGTGGTCGATCTCACCGAGCGTCGATGCCCGGGCGACCGGGTCCATGGCCGAGAGGTCGGACCACGCGGTGACGAGCAGTCGTCGCGCGGTAGGAAAGACGTCCCGCGTCCGGGCCAGGAAGGCGGTTCCGGTCTCTGGGTTCATCCATTGACCTGCGACGATCAGAGCGACATCGGCGGCCTTGTCCCGCAGTCGCAACAGCTCACCGAACGCGGCAGCTGGTCCCGGCAGGGACAGGACGTCGTAGTCGGTCCCGTACCGCCTGTTGAGGCAGTGCTCCAAGACGTCACGGGCGCTTCGATCGTCCTCGACGACGAGGATCGTGGGCCGGTTCTGCGGCGGATTCCCTGCAAATGTGCTGGTTGGGACGTCCGACGGCAATCGCCAGCCGGCTGCCCAGCGACTCCGTCCATCGTTCCCGAGGCTGCTCTCGCTCACATGGTCTCCTCGATCAAGGCGGCGGCTGCCGCGCGTTCTCGAAGACGCTACGAGCCGGCGGTGGCCGCGGTCGTCACCCGAAGGTGGACGCGAGCGGTGGAAATGTCACGGTGGTTCGGCTACGGAATCAGTCCAAGCTCGCGAGCGTGGGCGGCGGCCTCGGTGCGGTTCGTCGCGCCCAGCTTGCCCAGGATGTGGGTAGTGTGCTTCTTGACCGTGTCGAGCGTGACGAACAGCTCATCGGCGATCTCGCGATTCGACTTGCCGGCCGCGAGGAGCTGGAGCACCTCAAGTTCACGCTCGCTGAGCGCCTCGATGAGGCCCGGGATCGTCGCGGAGCGTGAATCGACGAGCCGGTCCCCGGGCGCGGCGCCACGCGCTGACTCCGGCTCCATCGCGGCGCCCAGGCGGCTGAGGTAGCCCAGCGACACGCCCGCCCTCGTCAAGTCCCGACCGCGCGTGGCGACGAGCCGGGCGAGCAGGGTGGCCATCGGTTGCCCCTCGTCGACGAACACCCGTAGCCATCCCTGCGCGGCGGCGAGCGTCACCGCCTCGGCCAGGGCGTCGAGCGCGCCGTCCTCCTCGCCGCGCGCCGCTCGCGCCAAAGCCCGAAGGACATGGATCTCGATGGCATTGCCGAAGCGGCCCTGCTCGGTCGCTGTCCCCAGCAGCCGATCCAGGAGCCTCGAGGCCTGTTCGGGGCGGTCCTGCGCGATCAGCACGCGGGCCAGCACCAGGTACTCGCCCTGCCTCGGGTAGCCCGGCTCGTCATCGACGCCGAGGTTGCGTTCCTCGGCCCAATCGGCTGCTGCCGCGACGTCGCCCTGGACCAGCCGCAGATGCGCGCCGAGCGCAGGGACGGGGTTCAACAGATTGACCACGTCAGAACCAGGCGCGACGGCCAACGCCTCGCCCATCGCCGCCTGCGCCCCCGCCGGGTCGCCTCTTGCCCACCGGATCCGTGCAAGGGTAGCTAGGCCGATGGCGAGCGGTTTGGCGTCGGTGATCTGGCGGCACAGCGCGATGCCCTCGATGGCGTGTCGCTCGGCGGCGCCGAGCTCGTTCAGCTCGAAGTCGATCTCGGCCAGGCCGGCGTGGGCGATCCCCGCCGCGGGCAGGATCGGGCGGCCAGGCTGTGCAGTGAACTCGAGTGTCCGCCGATAGGCTGCCAGCGCGTCGCCGAGTCGTCCCTGGTCGCACAGCATCCGGCCCAACTCGTGGGAGGCCCAGGCGGCCACCGTGGGCTGCGTGTCCTCCAGATCGTCGATGTGCAGAGCAAACGCCCGTTCCGCCTCGTCGAGGCGACCGCGGAGCCACGCGGCGACGCCAAGCTGGAGCCGCGCGATGGCACCAAGCATGGGCGCTTCGTCACCGATTTCCGCCAGCGCGAGCTCAGCAAACGCCCGTGTGCCTTCCGCGTCGCCCCGGAGCTCGGCAAGGGTGGAACGCACGAGCGCGATCATGGCCGGGACGTTCACGAGCACGCTCGCCGACGCGCCGACGGACGGCTCGTAGGGCTCATCTCCAGCGTTCGAGGACACACGCGCCGCAGCATCAAGGAGGCCTTCGACCCCTTCTAGCTCGCCGTCGAGGATGCCCAGCATGGCCTGCGCCAGCAGCAGCCGCGGGCGCGAATCGATCAGTTCGGTGGGCAGCGCCGCAAGCCATGTCCGCACGGTCGCCTCCCCGCTGCGCAGAACGGTCGCGTCGAGGAAGCGCTCAATCAGGTTGGCCGCCCACCGAACGTCTCCCGCGGCCTGCGCGTGATGCACGGCGTCATCTGCCAGCCCGCGCTCGTCGAACCATGAGGCCGCGTGGCGGTGGAGGTCGGTCACCCGCTGAGGTGACTCCTGCTGCAGGCGCGCGCGCAGGAGGTCGGCAAACAGATGGTGGTAGCGCCACCAGCCACGCACGTCGTCGAGCGGCACCAGAAACAGATTCGCCCGCTCGATCTCCTCCAGCATCGCCTGACCGTCGCTACGGCCGGTCACGGCGTCGCAAAGCGGCCCCGACATCCGGTCCAGGACCGACGTTTCCAGGAGGAAGGCGCGTAGCGTCTCCGGCTGGCGTTCGAGGACTTCCTCGGTCAGATAGTCGAGGACGTAGCGGTGGCTGCCAGAGAACGCCTCGATGAACGCATCGACGTCGGGGCGACCGCGAAGCGACAGGCCGGCAAGCTGCAGGCCCGCCGCCCACCCCTCGGTCCGGTCAGTCAGGGCAGCGAATGCAGTGTCGGGTAACGGCACGTCGGGCCCGACCGCGTCGCGCAACAGGTCGGCTGCCTCGTCCACCGTGAAGCGCAGCTCCGCGGCGCGCAGTTCGACCAGCTGTCTGCGGCCTCGCAAACGTGCCAGCGGGAGTGGCGGGTCGGCGCGGCTCGACACCACCACGTGGACCTCCGGCGGCACGTGTTCGATCAGGAACGTCAACGACCGGTGGACCGCGTCGGCGTCGACGAGGTGATAGTCGTCGAGCACGAGCAGGATGGCGTCGTCTCCGGGCCGGGTGGTCAACTCGTTGATCAGGGCCGCCAAAAGCCCATCGAACGACGGGGGAGCGGGCGGACCAAGCAAGGGGCCGATCCATTCGGCGATGCCAGGCCTGGTGCGGTCAAGGGCCGCGAGGACGTGGCGCCAGAACCGCACCGGATCGTTATCGGCCGCATCTATAGACAGCCACGCTACGACCCCGTGCCCCCGGCTCCAGTCAGCGAGCAGGGCCGTCTTCCCGAACCCCGCCGGGGCGCAGACGAGGATGAGCGCTCGCCCCAAGCCCTTGTTGAGCTGCTCCACGAGCCGCGGGCGTGCGACGAAGCCTGGCTGGCGGGGCGGAACGAAAAGTTTGGTGGCGAGCACGCCGTTCGGGGCCCCGGACGCTGGCCGGGAAGTCGTTCCGGGCGGTCGAGACATCGCGCGCGGGCCTCACTCGTACCCGGGCTCCCGGGTGCGGCCGCGGGGCGGGCGGACATTGTATGTCGCCCGCCTCTGGCCCCGAAGGCGCGGTACCCATCGCTACCACGCGATGCCACTCGCCGACTCCCGGCCAAAATCCGGGCCTGCCGGCGCTTGAGGATTCCACCCCCAGACGCCACTTCCGAGTGACGACGCGTGGCCCGCCCCTTCGTAGCGTGCTGGCACAACCAGGACCTAGCTTGCAAGGAGTTCACCACATGTCCGCGCACGTCTTCACTTCCCGGGGCGCCGGCGGCGCGCTCCTCACGGCAGTCATCCTCGAGCTGACCGCAGCCACGGCCTACATCCACTTCAGCCTCGGCGGGACGCTGTTCCTGCTCAACGCCGTCGGTTATGTGGTCCTCGGACTCGTGTATGCGCTCGGTTCCGTCGCACCGATCCAGATCGTCCAGCGCTTCGGCTGGCTACCTCGGGTCGCGCTCGCCGCGTACGCGCTTGTGACGATCGGCGCGTACCTGCTAACGGGCCCCTACATCGTCCTTGGCTGGGTTGCCAAGGGGATCGAGGTCGCGATCGTCGGCCTGATCTGGGTTGACCTACTCAGCAAGTACGGCAGCCCGAGCGGGCTCACCCGCGCCGCCGCCGACTCGATCAGGACGCTGTTCCCGCCCAGCAACCCGCTCCGTGGATGAGCGTGCGGTCAGCGGCCAGCAACGGAGGGCGGGACCATCCCCGCCAATCAGCAGGAGATTTGAAATGAACGCAGCGACCACCACACGAGGCGGCACGGGGTCGACGGCCCGGGGCGGTGAGCCCGAACGGCCTGCGGTCACCTACCGCCTGCTCGGGTCGAGGGGTTTCCGCTCCGACGAGGCGGGGAACCTGACGGCCTATCTGCATGGCCTCCCGCCCGTCAAGGGCGGCTGGACCGTGGGCGACATCGAGCGCCTGTTATTCCTGCGCCACCTCGTCGAGCGCGGCGATCTGGGCCCCTCGTGACTGCGCGGCCGCTCGATCAGTTCACACCGATCCGGTGGTGCTGACCCTGACCGTCGACGGCGTGGAGATCGAGACCACGCCGGGCCATCCGTTCTTCACGAGGGCGACGGATGGAGGAGGGCTCATGCGCAACGGGTCGGCGACGAACTTCGGCGGACCCGCTGGCGGAAACGCATGGTGATGTTGGCTTCGAGCGCTTGGTCTGAGGTTCGTGCTCGGTCTTGCCCGTATCGTGTCCGAACGGGAAGACGTGATCGATTGGGGCGCTGTCAGTCGAGCCCGGCAGGCGATGTTGGAGCTCTCGATCGTCCCGATCTCCGCCACGGGTGCGACGCCTTGCCAGCTTGAGCTGCAGGCTGTGATCGACGAGATGGACGCGCTGGGCGCCGGAGCGTAGCCTCCTGTGCGAGAAGGAGGACACCGTGGCCGAGCCAGTCGCCTACGTGACCACGTTCAGGATCAAGGAGGGCAAGTTCCAGGATTACCAGCGGTTCTTGGCCGCGCTTCTGAAGGGGATCGAGGAGAGTGAGCCCAGAATCATCGCCATCCATACCTTTGCCAACGAGGACGGCACCGAGATGACCAGCATCCAGCTGCATCCGGATGCCGAGTCCATGGACGCCCACATGCAGGTGCTCGCCAAGACGATGGGCCAACTCGCAGAGGAGCTAACCGACGTGTTCCAATTCATCGAGCTCGTGCGGGCCGAGGTCTTCGGGGCCCCTGGCGAGCGGGCGTCGGAGATGGACAAGCCCCTCATTGAAGCCGGGGTTCCGTTTACCTTCAAGCCGCGCCACGTGGACGGGTTCACCCGCTCTTCGCCGGGCTGATCGGACCGTTGAAAAGGCTGAGCCGTGCGGATCGTGGCGATCAACCCGCGACGGTCGAGCTCTCGATGGGATGCTCGGCCGGCTGATGAACGCGCCCTGGCAGGACCTCGGGTACCGTGATCCTCGTTGGGGCCCGCTCGACCAGGACCTCCGGACCGGCTATGACGGGCTGCAGGACGACCTAGGCGCGTGATCGGCGAGATGGATGCCGCGGCCGACGGCCTGCCGGGCTGTGGCAGCCCGGCTAGAGGCGACTGAACAGATAGCCCAGGCAGGCCACCTCGAGAAGGCCCGGGCGCTCGCGGCCGTGCCCTCGAAGCAGCGGCTCAGGCGGCGCCAGCGTCCGAGCTTGGCGACGGCGTGCGCGATATTCAGCAAGCCATTGCCTAGACAGCCGGCTCCGGCGGCTGCTCCGACCGGGGGCCTTGGACCCTTATTTGGACCCCTATCGATCCTGTTTCTTGCGTCTCATGTGTCTCTTGGTAGTACTGGGTGTACGCGGCTGAGACGCATGAGACGTTTCACTGGGAATCCGGTATGCGGTACCACTTCCCGAACAACAACGCTGGAGTCGCGAACAGGGAGCTCCTCGGCGCCTGCCCCCGCGAGCGGCACGAAACCGCGAGCCTGATCCTGGGCGAGATCGCCGAAGCGCTCGAGGGTTCGACACGAGCGCGGCCGCCTCGCTGCCCCGTCGGCGGGACGATCGGCGCCTCTAAGGTTCACATCACGTTCCGAGATCCACACGATCGATGGCGCTACTCGGCGGCCCGCCTCGCGCGCCGGGGTGACAGTACCTGACACCCCCTGCCTGGGATCGGTGCGACACTCCTGGGATCTCCGGTTGGCGTCGTGAGAAGCATCGGATAGATGGAAGGTCGAGATGACCCATCCGCTTGTGATCCAGCTGCGGTTCACCCGATCCGAATGGCTACGAGCCCTCCGCGGGATGCCCGAGGACGACGCCGCGCGGCGACTTGAGCCGATGAACAGCGTCGGTTGGATCGTTGGTCACCTGGCATGGCAGGAGCAGCGGTACTGGCTCACCCGAGCGCAGGACGACACGCCGATCCCGGTCCTCGACGAGGTCGCGGCGAGCGGAGGCCCGGCCACGACGCCGCCCTTGCGCGACATGCTCATGGCCTGGCGGCAGGTGACGAGCGCCGCCGATCCGTGGCTCGACTCACTCGGCGAGGATGAGGTCGTCGGGCTGCTCGGCGGCGCAGGTCGGCGTCGCTCGGTTGGCGATGCTCTCCGCCGAGTCACGTATCACTATTGGTTCCACATCGGCGAGATCCTGGCCATCCGCCAGATCCTGGGACATCCGCGACTCCCGGAGTTCGTCGGCGACATCGAGCGCCTGGCGTCATACGACACAGCCGACTGACGGGTATCGCGACCGACATCACAGCGCCGGCTTGAAGACCATGTCCCAGGTGGCGAAGACGAGGACGACGAGCACCAGCAAATAGCCGGCAAGCCAACGCCCGAGCGCCACCTTGGCGCCGGCGAGGTCGCCCTCCCGAGCCAAGCGCTCCATCCCGATCGCGTTTCGACTGAGGTAGACGGCCCCGACGAGAAAGGCGAGCGCGAGCGCGATCGACCCCGAGCACTATCCATGTTTGCGTGAAGTCACCGCCGAACTCGTCGAACACCAGCCAGACGCCGGCAACGAACACCACGAGCACCGCCGGCGCGAAGACGGCGAGGCCCAGGAACCGCTGGACGCTGGCGAACTCCGTCATCACGGCCAACTCGTTAGTACGACGCACCCGCAGCGCAATCAGGCTGAGGATCAGGCCCCCGCCGAGCCAGACCATCGCGCCCGCGATGTGAGCGAAATGGAGCCAAGGATCCAGTTCCATTGTGCGCCTCCGCGCCCGCGCACAGGCGGGCGAACTTATCCTCGCCAAAAACGCAACCAAAACCGCGGGTTACGACAGGCCGAGCGGCTCGACGGCGCAATCAGGTGGGCGCTCGAGACCGGCCCTCGTCAAATAGGATGGAGCTCGAAGACAGGCCGACCCTTGGCCGCTTCCTCCGGCGGCCGATTGACGTCGACCCCGTCGACTATGCGAATGAACGTGCGACCGAACGGGATGCTCCGAACCTTTGGACCGAGGAAGTCGCGATGGAATGCGACGCGCTCGCTTGGGTCGAGCTCAGTCGCGGTGACCTCCACATTCCGGCGACCTTTGGTAATGGTTGCGCGCTGGGCCGCGCGCAGATTGTGCACCCACTGAGGCTCACCCCAGGGGCACCAGACCCGGCGCCTGCCCGAGATCTCGACGATCGCCACGCCGTTCGTGCGAGGGCGGCCGCTCGTGCGGCCGCGAATAATGATGAGTCCATTGGGCCCCGCCCACAGGCCAGCGGCCAACCACAACTCGAATACCGGCGCGACAAGCCTGATCCACAGCGGGATGCGAGCGCCGCCGGCGATCCCATCGGTCACTTGTGTGCTGCCGTCACGTTTCTACGCCTCCTTTGCATCGCGACGCGTCTCGCGCCCATACACATGACCCCGTAGGAGGCGCCGACGTGACCGCTGGACAGAATCCGGTCCCCGGCCGGGACCGTCGGGCAGATCCGCCGCTCGGGCCACCGGCGCCGATCCTTGACCGCTGCAGAATTTCATCATCCCGAAGAGCGTCACCGCTCGCGAGCGTCCGCGCTGCCTCCGGCGTACGATCGACGTGAGAACTCCGCCGATGTGGCTCCGAGCATGGGATGTACAAAGGTCGCCCATCAGGCAGGAACGACCGCGATCGCGTCCATCTCGACGAGGAAGTCGGGATGGGCGAGGCCTTTGACCACGGCGGCCGTGATGACCGGAGGATTCGGTCGGTCACCCCAGACGCGCTGGAACGCCGCGTAGCCGGCACGGAAGTCCTGGCCGTCGACGATGAAGACGTTCCACTTCACGACGTCCTCGGGCCCGGCACCGGCGGCCGACAGGGCCGTGGACAGGTTCCGCAGGACCTGCTCGGTCTGCGCGGTGATGTCGCCGATGCCCACGATGTGCCCGTCGGCGGCGATCGCATCCTGGCCGCCGATGTAGATCGTCCGGACGCTGCCCGAGACCACCGCGACGTTGCTGAACGCCGGGTTCCGGTTCAGGCCATCGGGGTTGAGGAATTCCACGCGACCGCCCGTGGCCGTCGAGGCTCGCGTCGTCATGACTCAGTCTCCTTCCTGCGGCGGCGATGGGCCGCCACCTTTGAACGATTGCCGCAGCGCTCCATGGAGCACCAGCGCCGGCGTCCGGACCGCGACGTGTCGACGAACAGCAGCGCGCACCGCGATCCCTCGCACCGTTTGAGTCGGGCACCGCGCGGCCCGCCGAGAACGTCGATGGCGTCTCGCGCGACCAAAGACAGGACGCTTTGCGGGCCCTGGGTAACCAGCCACGTCCGGGTCGGACCGGGCAGCAGGCGCGGAACCAGGCACGGCCGCGACGCCAGCTCATTCAGGACCTCGCGGTCGCGCGCCGGGATAGGCCGGCCGTCGATGAGCGCATCGGCCACGCTCCAGATCGCCGCCTGCAGCCGGACCGCCAGCTCGAGATCATCATCGGTCGCCTGTAGCCCAGTCACCCCGGCGACTTCCGCAGCCCAGCGCTCGAGATCGGACGGCCGCCTGAGGGTCTGGAAATGGGTTAGCGGTCCATCGCTGGTACCCGGCCCGGTCACCGAGAAGGCCATGGCGAGGCTTCCCGGCTCGAACGTGAAGACCTGTCCGTCGGGGTGGTGCAGCTCGAGCACGCCGGCGTCAATCACGTAACCAGATTATCAGGTTACGCACGGCGCAGCAGTCCTGATGCCCTCCTAACTAGGCGGACCCCACTCGATGCGCGAACGCTCATCCAGTCGTTGGGCAAGCCCGAAGCCGCGGAGGAGGTCCGGCGCAAAATTCGTGAGCTCCGCGATGCGATCTCCCTCGATGCGTAAGACTGTGAGGCCCGCCAGGTCGAACGCGGATCCGCCGTGCGGTCGGATGTAGGTCGCCATCGCCGGCTGGCGGTTCGCCGCCGATGGGGCCACCCGCAGCTCGCCGTTCCAGCCGATCGGGAACGCAAGGAACAGCTTCGCGATCGCGTCGCGGCCGTCGAACCACAGCGGCGCAGGCGGCATCGCCCAGCGGACGTCCTCCCGCATCATCGCCACGAGTGCGGCGGCGTCGGCTCGCTCCCAGGCGGCCATGAAGCGTTGAAGCAGGTACGACTCCTCTTCGGTCGGCGTTCGCTGGGGAGCCCAGTCGTGGCGCGGTCCGGGAAGTCGTGCCTGGAGCGTGGCGCGCGCTCGCTGCAGCGCACTATTGACGGCCGCGACGCTCATGTCCAGCACGGCGGAGGCCTCCTTCGCCGACCAACCGAGCGTGTGGCACAGGATCAGGACCGCGCGCTGTCGCGGCGGCAAGTGCTGGATCGCCGCCATGTAGGTGAGCTCGATAGTCTCGCGTGCGACCACGACCTCCTCCGGCTCGTCCCCGCGCGGTGCCGCCGGCTCGAGCAGCCGGTCGGGATACGGACCGAGCCACCTGACGCCCTCGGGTGCCGGCGGAGGCCCGGATGGCGGGTCGCTCCAGTCCGAGTCGACGGTGACCGGCTCCTCGATCTCCGGCACGGTCATCCGTCGCGGCGAGCGCCGGAGGGCCCTCAGGCACGCGTTTGTCGCGATCCGATACAGCCACGTCCGGAATGACGAGCGGCCCTCGAATCGCTCCCGTGCTCGCCACGCGCCCAGGAACGTCTCCTGGACGAGGTCGTCGGCGTCCTCGACCGAGCCGAGCATCCGATAGCAGTGCACGTGAAGCTGGCGTCGGTAGCGTTCCAGCAGGTCCGCGAACGTCGCATCATCCGCGGTCCGCACTGCCACCGGCGCCGGTTCCTTCAGGCGCTCCGCGCGGATCAGAGCAGGAACTCCTTGAGCAGCGGCGCCAGCACCTCCGGCGACGCCGCGTGGGACTGGCCCTCGAGGTCGCGGTAGCGCGCTCGGGGGATCGCCGTTGCCACGGACTGCGCCGCGTGACGGAGCCCCTCGGGACTCAGGCTGCCGCCGATGACGAGCGTCGGGATGCCGATCCGCCCTGCCCTCACGTGTGGCACCGTGCCGTCGCCCATGACGGCGTTGTCGTAGGCGATCGTCGGGGCGACCGCCTCCAGCGCCGGCCACAACGGAGAGCTCCGCATCTGCGCCACCGCCTCGTCGGGCATCCCGACCCAGCTGAAGAACAGCTCCACGGCCTGGCCGTTGCGTCCGGCGCGCAGGAGCGCGTCCATCCGTCGCGTGTCCTCCCGCTGCTGCGTCGCGTCGCCGCCCTCCGCGGTGTACGGCGGCTCGAACAGCACGAGCCTGGTGATCGGGGCGCCGCTCGCGGCCGCCTCGAGCGCGAGACCAGCGCCTGATGAGATGCCGTACACGAAGGCCGACCCGCCGGCTGCGGCGATGACCGCGCTAAGGTCCTCGATCTCGCGCGCGACCGCATAGGGCTTCGTGTCGGTACTGTCTCCACGGCCACGGCGATCATATCGGTAGACCGTGAAGTCCCCGCTCAGCGCCACGGCCGTGGCCTCGCTCGGCCCGAAGGCCATCGAACACATCGCCCCATCGACGATCACCAGCGTCGGCCCGGTGCCCGTCCGCTCGAACGTGATCCTCGTGCCATCAGCGGAAGCAACAGTATCGATCGTGCTCGCCGTTCGCGTCATCTCTCGTGACCTCATTGCCGTTCTTTGCGCTACTCATTCAGAGTCAGATCGACGCGAAAGTCATCGGTCGCTAGTCGAAGATGCGTGGACGAACGCGAGCGTGCTGGAAGGAGACCTGGCGTCCGCCGTGCGCGAGCTCAAGGAGCGAAACGGGCGAGCTCCAGGTCCACGGCAGCGGTCAGCTCGTTCGGTTTCTGCTCGAGAACGACCTTGTCACCGGCTGAACCTGTTGGTGTTCCGGGTGATCGTCGGAGCCGGACAGCGCCTCTTCCCAGACAGCGGCATCGCGACCGGACTAGCACTCGAGGAGTCCACCATCACCGGATCAGGTGTGACGATCTCTGGTCTACCGACCGACCGGGCGGCCTGAGTTCGGCGAGGTCGAGGTCAGCTGACAACGACGTCCGAGTTGTGCGGGTCGTTCAGGCGGGCAGCACACGCTTAAGTCATCACTTGACTTTTCCCGCGCGGGCATCTCATACTTAAGCGGATGCCTAATCAAATCGAGGATGTCGACCGAGTGCTGCAGGCGTTGGCCGATCCGACGCGAAGGCGGATCGTCGAACAGCTCGGCATCGGCCCCGCGAGCGTGACTGCCCTGGCAGCGCCGCTGCCGATGTCACTCCCGGCAGTCGTGCAGCACCTGCAGGTCCTCGAAGCCTCTGGCCTGGTCGCGTCGGTGAAGGTTGGGCGTGTACGAACGTGTCGCCTCGACATGGAGCGACTGGACATGGTCCAGGACTGGATCGCCACTCGGCGCCGGACCTGGGAGCACCGTCTCGATCGGCTTGGTGACGCCTTGGCGGCGGACGGCACGACGACTGCCTCCCGCTCCCCGACGACAAAGGAGGAATGAAGATGACCGCCGCGACGCAGGGGACCGCCACGTCCGTGACCCACGGTTCGTTCAGTGTCGAGCGCACGTACCCGAAAGCTCCGGCGGGCGTGTTCGCCGCGTGGGCGCGCCGCGACGCGAAGAATGCCTGGTTCGGTGAAGGCGACGACTTCCTGACCCCGACGACCCGCTATGAGCTCGACTTCCGGGTCGGAGGCCGCGAAATCCTCGAAGGGACAATGCCGGGGGGTCGACTGTTCGGATATGAGGCGATCTACCAGGAGATCCTGGAGAACCGTCGGATCATCGCTTCGTACGACGTGCGTATCGGTGGACGACGGTATTCGGTGTCCCTGCTGACGGTGGAGTTTCACGAGATCGCCGGTGGGACGAGACTGGTGCTGACCGAACAGGGCGCGTTCCTCGACGGGCTCGACTCCAACGAGCAGCGAGCGGAAGGCGCCCGCGACAGCCTCAGCAAGCTCGAGCAGTACCTGGAGCCCGGGGGAGACTGAAGGTCAAGGCTGCATACAGAGGTGGGGCACGCGCTGGTTGCGTGCCAGGGTTTGCTAGATGTCCCACAGCACGACCCCCGAGTACGGAGACCGCTACAGTCCGGTCGCGGAGTCGATCCTGCGACCGAAAGCGCTGCGTCCGGGGGACCTCGTGACTGTGGCGGCTTTGTCCAGCGGCCTCGAATTGAGCGAGGCCGCGCTGTACGAGGCCGGTCTCGAGACGATCCGCTCGATGGGGTTCCAGGTCAGGGTCTCGCCCCTGATCGAGCTCGATCGGCATTGGTGGTGGTCGGCGGCGCGTCCGCGTGAGATCGGCGACGAGCTGAACCGTCTCCTCCGAGATCCTGAAGTCCGCGCGATCGTCGCACTGACCGGCGGGCGGACGACGCTGAGCTATCTCGACCTGGTCGACTACGACGCGGTTCGGGCAGACCCGAAGCCCTTGATCGGTTTCAGCGACATCGACGCGCTCCACCTGGCGCTGCATTCGAAGACGGGGCTCGTGTCGGTGCACGGCGACATGGCCTCCCACGGCCTCGGCCTGTGGCCCGAAGCGGAGGCGGACCGCCGAGCGGAGTTAAAGGACATGTACCGCCGCGTCCTCACCAGCACCGTTGCGCCCGGGATCCTGGCGCCCGGCGGAACGTGGGAAAGCTGGCGCTCTGGGCGAGCGCAGGGTCCGTTGCTCGGCGGAATGCTCAATCGCCTGATCGCGGTCCAGGCGACGCCGTACGCGCTGGCCCCCTACCGCTTCGATGGCGCGATCCTGTTCTGGGAGGAGCTCGCCACCTCGTTCGCGACGATCTGGAACTGGCTGCACGTGCTCCGGTATGAAGGCCTGCTCGACCGGATCTCGGGCATGGTGGTCGGGACGCAGACCGACGTCAGCCCATCGCCGGGCGGCCCCGACGAGCTGCGCGAAATCGTCCTCGACGTCCTCGCCGATCGAGACATCCCGGTGCTCGCCAACGTCGACATCGGCCACAACCCGCCCAACGTTCCGATGCCCCTCGGCGTGCGCGCCGAGGTGGACGCCGATGGCCGGACGTTGTCGTTGTTGGAGCCGGCAGTCAGGTGACAATCGGCGTCGCGGCTCGCGTCAGGCCCGCCGAAGCGCGACCACGCTGCTCTTCCTCCGAGGCTGGCGCCGCCGGGGTGCGTCAACCTACGTGGAGGTGGCGTCGGGACCCACGGCGGTAGCAGCTCGATCGTCGGTGCGATGTTTGCTCCGATCCGGTGCGACTTCGCTATCTCGCGCGGGCTACGACGACGTCGAGCGTCGCGCCGGGCGGTGGCTCGAGCGTGTCTGGATCCAGTTGCATGTTGATCCGGTCGATGAACAGCATCGCGTCGACCATCCGGCCTGCGCGATGACCGCTGGCGCGCCGGCCGCCCTGGGTGTATCGAACAGCTCGGCGATGAGCTCCGCTGCTTGTCCGACAGCGCGATCGCGAACCTTATTCCAGCTGTCTGGCGGTCGGCCGACTCACCTCACCTGGCACGATCCCGCCGAATCGAATGGGAACCTTCGGTCCTTAGTCGCGATCGTCGCTGGGGCGTCGGCGCGACTCGCGGTGACGCGATCACGTAGTCAGCGAGCAGCCGGATCCACGCTAGTTACGGGACGCCCGCCGCGGAGCAAGCCGATCCCGAGTGACAGCACGCCTCCGACGAGGAACAGGCCTCCGACTGGCACGAGGACGATCAGCGCGCTCGGCTCGGTGTCCTCCGGTCTCACGACAGACAGGAAGAAGCCGGCTGGCATGAGGATCGCTGCAATCGGCACGCCGAGCCTAGCAAGCCACAGCCAGGGACCTGAGAGCCGCGCCTCGTCGACGTATCTGAGCATCACCAATGCGAGGACCAGCAGGACGCCCCCGTGGGCGTGACCGGCCCGCAAGAGGTCCTGGCGGACCGCATTGTCCAGATACCCGGGTGTCTCTCCGACGATCATCGAAAGCAGGCTGGCACCGCCGAACGCGACGGCCGGAACGAGGATGAGCAAGATGCCGGCGAGCCGCCGTGACTCGGGAGCGATACCGCGTCCGACTTCCGACTCCGGGCGGACCGCACTCATGAGACCGCCGCCGGGACTGCGTTCGCCGGCTTCCACGGCGGTCAAAGTGATCTTCCCGGGTGCAAATGAGACGGCTACCGCGAGAGCAGGTTCGGAGAAGCGCATCGTGGGCCTAGTCGCTAGGGTATGGGTCGACTCCAAGGAGGTAGCGCGCACCATCACGCCCCTTCGGCGGCGCGTAGAGCGAAAGGGCCGACTGTCATGACGGACGCCAAGACATCCACGAAGCAAAGCAGCTCGGCGAGGACGTCCCGCAACGTCTTGAGCGAGGAAGAGCGCGCCGCGATGCAGGCGACGGTGCGGGAGCGCAAGAAGGCCGCCCGCCTCACCCCCGAGGAGGCGCGCGCCGCGGGCGAGGCCGACGTGCAGGCCGCGATCGCCGAGTTGTCCGACGACGATCGGGCGATGGCAGCGCGCATCCACGAGCTCGTCCTCGCGACCGCCCCGGACCTCGCGGCCCGGACGTTTTACGGGATGCCGGCCTACGCCAAGGACGGCAAGGTGATCTGCTTCTTCCAAGCGAAGTCGAAGTTCAAGGTGCGCTACGCGACGTTCGGCTTCCAACCCGACGCGAGGCTGGACGAAACGGAGATGTGGCCGACCGCCTTCGCCCTCACGAGCCTGACGGCAGCGGGCGAGAAGCGGATCGCCGAGCTGGTCAAGAAGGCCGCGGGCTGAGGATGTCGCGACTGCCCGGCGTGGTCACTGGCGGCCGGGCGCTCCGCGGATGCCAGCTGTGCCCATCCTCAGGGTCGAGCGTAGAAGCGACCTCCGACATCCGCGCACTCCTCGGAAAGCACCGTGGCCAGTCTCATTTGCGCGGGGGAAGATCACTAAGTCGTCGTCATGAGTCGACCGCGTCCTCAGGCGTTGTACCGCGCAGATCCGCCGTCGAGGATTGACCGGTGACCCGTCGGCGTGTCCTCCGCGTGGCGGCGGTCATCGTCCTGATCCCCATCCTTGCGGGCGGGGCGTGGCTCCTGGCCGCCAGCGTGCTGTACACACCGGGGTACGTGGCGCGGGTGATCGCATGGGGCGAGTCCGATGTCAGCGATTACCTGGCGAATTTCCCCAAGCGACCGCTCACCGCGTCGCGCAATCCTCGCCCCTTCCCGGTCGCCCTGGACGAGGATCGCGTCGAAGGCGTCCTCGCGTCGGCGCTCGCCGTCCCCGATGTGGACGCGTTCCTGGCTGACACCCAGACGCAGTCGCTCATCGTCGTCGTCGACGACAACGTCGTCTTCGAGCGTTATGCGAACGGCTGGCGGCGCGACTCGATGGTGACGTCCTTCTCGGTCGCCAAGTCGTTCGTGTCGACGCTGGTGGGGATCGCCATCGAGGAGGGAGCCATCGGCAGCCTGGACGACCCGATCACGGAGTACCTGCCCGAGATCGCGCAGCGCGATCCCCAGTTTACTGAGATCACGATCCGGCACCTCCTCCTGATGTCGTCCGGCATGGACTACCAGGAATCGGGCTGGTTCCTCTTCAACGGCGATGACCCGCTCACCACCTACCACCCCGACCAGCGGGCGCTGGCGCTCGCCAACACCCGAATCCTCGGGCCGCCGGGCGAGAGCTTTCGCTACAACAAGTACCACCCGCAGTTGCTCGGCATGATCCTCGAGCGGACGACCGGCATGTCGGTCACGGCCTGGACCCAGTCGCGCCTGTGGGACCCGCTCGGCATGGAGTTCGACGGCGCCTGGACGCTCGACTCGGAGGCTGCCGGGTTCGAGAAGATGGAGGCCGGACTCAATGCCCGGGCCATCGACTTCGCCAAGCTCGGCCGGCTGTTCCTGCACGACGGCGAGTGGGACGGAACGCGCATCGTCTCCCCGGAGTGGGTGGCCACCGCGACCGGCGTCGATCCGACCGATCGGGCCCGAGGAGCGCCGCCGGGTCGGACATATGGCCTGATGTGGTGGGGCGTCGAGCGAGCATCCGGCCCGCCCGACTTCTACGCCGCAGGCGATCATGGCCAATACATCTACGTGTCGCCCCAGAATTGCGTCGTGATCGTCCGGACCGGTGTCGAGTACGGCACGTCGTCGTCGCACTGGGTCGGCGCGTTCACGCGGGCAGCGGATGGCCCCTGACCGAACGTAACCACGGACAACGACGCCTCCAGGTGGCCGGGCCGCTCATCGACGACGGTGGATGCGATGAAGTCGGGCCTCTGATGAGGTCTACACATCGTCATGACCTTCCGGAACGCGCTCGGTAGGCGGCTCGCTCCGCTCTACCTCGCCTCCTTCCTCGGCGGCCTCGCGCTGTGGGTGCCGATCGAGAAGCTCTTCATGACCGAGATCGGGTTTACGTCCGGCAACGGTCGGCATGATGGCCGCCGTGTACGCGGTGGTGGTGCCCATCCTGGAGGTTCCGTCCGGCGTGCTCGCCGACCGCTGGAGCCGTCGTGGCGTCCTGATCCTCGGCACGCTCGCGGTCCTCGTCAGCGTCCTCATCGGCGGCTTCAGCCAGAACGTGACCGTCTACCTGATCGCCGCCGTGTTTCTGGGCGTGTACTTCGCGCTCCAGTCCGGGACGCTCGAGTCGGTCGTTTACGACACGGTGCTCGAGGAAACCGGCGATAGCGATGCGTTCGAGCGCACGATCGGGCAGGTCCGAATCATCGAGAGCGTCGCACTGGTGGCGAGCGCACTGGCCGGTGGTCTGCTCGCCCAGTTCGCCCCGCTGCGGGTGACGTACTTCGTGACGGCTCCGCTGCTCGTCCTTTCCGCACTGATCCTGCTCAGGTTTCGGGAGCCGCAGCTCCACAAGACCGAGGAGAAGGAGTCATTGCGCGCCCAGATCGGAGCGACCTTCCGGACGATCCTGTCCGGCGGTCAGATGCGGGCGATCGTCGCCCTGACCGTCGTCGGTGCCCTCCTCATGCAGGGGATGCTCGAGTTCGGTCCTCTGTGGTTGGTCGCGCTGCTCGTGCCTCCGTTCCTCTACGGTCCGCACTGGGCCGGCCTCACCTCGGCCCTCGGGTTCGGCGGGCTCCTCGGTGGAAGGGCATGGTTTACGCGCGTCTGGACGGTCCGAATCCTCGCGGTCGCGGTCGTGGCCTGCTGCGTCGTTCTGGTCGTGAGCGACCATGCCGGGCTCGTGATAGGCGTCCAGATCGCGCTGACGTTGCTCGTCGTGGCGGTCAGCATCCCGGTGACGCGACGGTTGCATGACGCCGTGCCGTCGACCATCCGCGCCGGCGTCGCGTCGGGCGTTGGCACGCTGACATGGCTGGCCTTCGTGCCGTTTGCGCTCAGCTTCGGGGTGATCAGCGAGTCCGCCGGGCTGGACCGTGGCGCGTTGCTGTTCGTGGCCCTCGGCGTGTCGACGGCCGTGCTCATGCTCGTCGTGCTCCCGCGGACACGCCCAGCGCTCGAGGAGGCCGGCCTCGCCGAAGCCGCCGTGGCCGCGGCGCGGGCGTCGGCCGTCCAGCCGGCGTTCTCGCCCGACCGATTCCTCTCGCCCGATGACCCGAGCTGGCCCGGCCACTGGGCGAATCCTCCTGCAACATGGGTCGGGTCCGACCTCCCCGTCGACAGCCCCGAGGCGCTCGAACAGGTCCGGGTGGCGATCGCCGACATGCCGACGGAGCTCCGAAAGGTCATGGTCCTCCGCGACGTCGAGGGACGGTCGCCGAGCGAGGTGCGCCGAGCCTTGGATCTCGGCCCGGAGCGGGAGCGCGACCTTCTGCACCAAGCGCGCGGTCAGGTGCGCGCACGCCTTGAGCGATACTTCGAGGAAACGGAGCCGACGCCTTGAGCGATCGTCAGCGGGCCGAAGCGGATCTACGCTGCGTCGAGTTTGTTGATGCCGTGACCGCCTACCTCGACGGCGCGGTGGACGAAGACCATCGGCGCCGCATCGACCAGCACCTCGCAGGATGCGTCGGCTGCAGAGTAGCCCTCGATCAGTTCCGAACGGTGATCGATGTGGCCGGCCGGCTCACGGCTCCCGATGTCGCTACTGTCGATCCACTCGTCCGCGACCGGCTCGAGACGACGCTCCGGATCCCCCGGCGCAAGTAGCACCAACGTCGTCGAACGTTCGGCTCGCGGGTGCGCCTTCAGAGTCGCACCCTGGCCTCAACACCGCCGGCGCGCGACGTCCGTCGGTCGGCGCCGAACACCATCGAAGCTCGCGATCACCATCGACCATCTTGCCAACGGCCGGTTCGTACTGCCGGTCGGCCTGGGCGGGACTTGGGACGGAGGCTACTCGCGGGTTAACACGGAGGATCCGTCGCGCCGGGTGCGCGCCGAGAAGCTCGACGAGTGTCTCGAGATCCTGGAGCTCGCCTGGTCGGGTGACACGGTGGGCTACCAGGGCACGCACTACCAGATGGAAGACCTCCATTTTCGACCCGCGTCCGGTGCAGCGTCCGCGCATCCCGGTCTGGCCGGTGGGCGCCTGGCCGTACCCGAAATCGTTGCGGCGCGCGGCACGCTGGGACGGAGTCATCGTCTCCGACATGTCCCAGGGCAGCAAAGACGAGGAGACCCCACCGGCGGCCGTCGCGGGTGTCACAGCCTGGATGCGGGCGAATCGTGCCTCATCGGGCCCGTTTGACGTCATCGCCGAGGGCATCACTTCGGGTGCCGATCCCGCTGCCGATCGAAGCTCGAGCCGCTCGCCGACGCCGGAGCGACGTGGTTCATCGAGAGTCGGTGGGAGGCCGACCAGTCTGTCAAGACGCTGCGTGAGCGGATCCGGCTGGGCCCGCCTCGTCTGTAGCTGGATCGAACAGGACGCTCCAAACAAGGAGCTGCCAACGCCTGGTCGGCCCGGACAGGCTGGCCAAGACAGGCAGACGCCGTAGCCGTGGAGTCTCTGGCCCTGTCCGCCATGAAGCCGGCGGGCCAGTAGGTGATGAGCGCCACGCCCGTGTGGCTCGGACCCAACGTCAGCCGCTCGCAGCGCCCAGCCGTCCGCGGGGGGCTTCGACGCAACCGACGCGCTCGTTGCCGTCGCTTAAATGCATGCGTGACAACAGCGTGCAGGACTTCCCAGGTCTGGCGGACGGCCGCCGGGGTGGTCCAGCGCAGCCACACCGCACCAGGCGTGGAACAGGGGATCTTCGAGTTCGAATTGTTCTTATGAGATCAAGGTCAAGGGCGTTACTCTCGTCAAATGGGTGGAGGCGCGCTGCTTGCCGGTAAACCGCGCAACGACGTCCACGGCGACGACTGCACGAGTGGGTGATCCGTCGCGTGCGGTCTAGCCGAGTGCGCCCTGGGGATGTGTCTTGGCCGTCTTCATCCGCGTGGGACGCGCTTCGCGCGCGAGTTGGCGGTCGCCTGATGGAGCTCGCATCGCCGCTGGCCACCTGTCGTGCCGAGCCCGACAGCGCCGCGTGCAGAGAAGCGATCGGACAGCTCAAGAACCCGTACTGGCTCGGGGACGAGCCAGCGATGACCCAGGCGTCGGGCTGGCTCGACGGCTGGTCGTCGATCCCCAGCGCATACGCCGTCGGGGCAAGGACAACTGACGATGTCGCCGCCGCGGTGGACTTTGCCCGTGAACATTCCGTTCGCCTTGTCGTGAAGGGGGGTGGACACAGCTACCACGGCACGTCGAACTCGCCGGATTTGCTGCTCGTCTGGACGCGGGCGATGAACGAGATCGTCCTCCATGACGCCTTCGTTCCGGCGGGCTGTGACGGCGTCGTCGCCCCACAGCCCGCGGTGTCCGTCGGCGCCGGTGCGATGTGGATCCAGGTCTACGACGCCGTCACGACGCGGGGGGGTCGCTACGTACAGGGCGGCGGCTGCACGACGGTTGGGGTGGCGGGGCTCATCCAGAGCGGTGGCTTCGGGAGCTTCTCGAAAGCCTTCGGGCTGGCCGCAGCGGGCCTCCTCGAGGCGGAGGTGGTCTGCGCCGATGGTGTGGTCCGAACTGTCAACGCCCGATCGGACCCCGACTTGTTCTGGGCGCTCAAGGGCGGTGGTGGTGGCACGTTCGGCGTCGTCACGCGGCTCACGCTTCGAACCCGCGAGCTGCCGAGCACCATGGGCGTCGCGTCTGGCACCGTGGTGGCGGGCTCGGACGAAGCGCTGAAACGACTCGTGACTCGCATTGTCGCGTTCTACGGCGAGCGGCTGTGCAACCCGCATTGGGGCGAGCAGATCGCGTTCGCACCCGACAACACCGTCAGTTTCGGGATGGTATTTCAGGGCTTGAGCCGGGCGGACGCGGTCGACACATGGCAGCCGTTCCTCGACTGGGTCGAGGCCAGCGACGAGGTCCGCTGGGTCGTCCCGTTGACTATCGAGGAGTTCCCCGGTCGGTCGCACTGGGACCCTGCGTACCTGACCGAGCATGTGCCAGAGCGGATTGTGATCGACCGCCCCGGCGCCCCCGTCGAACGGTTCCTGTGGGCCGGCAATGTCAACGAGGCCGGCCAGTTCTTCCATGCCTACTCGTCGATATGGCTACCGGAGTCGCTGCTGGCGCCCGATCAACGGGATAGGCTCGTGGACGCGCTGCATGCGGGAAGTCGCCATTGGCGGATCTCGCTGCACGCCAACAAGGGACTCGCCGGCGCGTCGCAGGCGGACCGCGAGGCGGCTTTCGATACGGCAACCAACCCGGCCGTGGTTGAGGCGTTCGCGCTCGCGGTGATCGCCTCGGAGGGACCACCGGCCTATCGGGAAATGCCCGGTCCCGGTCCTGACCCCGACGCCGCACGGCGCAACGCCGCGGCCGTCCAGCGGGCGAGCGACGAGGTTATGCGGCTCGTGTCCCGTCCCGCCTCGTATGTGTCGGAAAGCGACTTCTTCATCGAGGACTGGCAGGACGCGTTCTGGGGCACGAACTACCCGCGATTGGCGGCGGTTAAACGGAGGTACGACCCCATCGGTCTGTTCACGGTCCACCACGGCGTCGGCAGCGAGGGATGGTCGGAGGACGGCTTTACGCGGATCGCCCTGTCGTCGCCGATCGAATTGTAGGGCCCGTACCCGGGTGGATGCCAGACGGCCGCCGCGGCGCCCGGACACGCGAGCTCGAACTCCATGACCTAGGGATCATCGTGGAGCCGGAGTCAGGTGGCCAGATGGGACACGGGGAAGACGGACGTCGAGTTCGTGTCAAGGCTCCCGTGGCGTCACGACGCCGCGTTCGGGTCGGTCGTGTAGAACGCGGTCGTCGCGGCCACGTTCCGGGCCACCACCTCGGTGTCAGCGCCGGCGGCTCGGTTCGCCTCGCCCCAGCCCTCGCAACTGCGCGCCGCGTGGTCTCGGCCCTCGTCGGACAACTGCCAGGCCGTGGGATCCCCGACCAATCCGCCGCGCAGGTGCAGCGCGAGCCCGAGGGCGCCTTGCTCCCAGCCCACACCGACCGCGCCGGGGCCGAACTGGTCCCACATCTCATCGGGCACTACCGCTGTGTGCTCGAGCTCCAGGGTGGTGCCCTCGTTGCCCGCGGACGTGAGCCGGACCTCCACGTCGGAGACGTCGGCCGGGTTGCCCATCTCGCCGTATGCCCACGTCACCTTGAGGCTATTGGGACGGTCGCACGAGACGATCTCGCCGCCGGCATTGCCCTCCAACTGGTAGCGGCCGCCAATACGGTAGTCGCCGCTGATCGGCAGGAACCAGCGGCCGATCCGCGCCGGGTTGGTGAGCGCGTCCCAGACGTCCTCGATCGGGGCGTCGTAGGTGCGGCGCAGGCGCAGCGTCCGGGCCTCGCCCGGGGCGATCGGGCCGCGGCTAACCTCTCGCTGCACCGCTTCGATCTCGCGGACTACGTCGATCATGGCGTCGATTCTCCTTTCGACTTGTCGGTTTCGGCAGCCCGGCGGCGGCGCTTGCTGCGCGCGAGCTCGGTGGTAAGCGAGTCGAGGCGCTGGTTCCAGAACCGCCGGAAGTGCTCCAGCCACTCGTCGAGCTCGCGGAACCCGCCGGCGTCGACGGCATAGAGGCGGCGGGCGCCCTCGGGTCGGACGGTCGCGAAGCCGCTGTCGCGGAGCACCCGGAGGTGTTGCGAGACGGCTGGCTGCGAGATCCCGAACTCCGCCTGGACGACCGCGGTGACCGCGCCCGAAGTCAACTCGCCGTCGGCGAGCAGTTCCAGGATCCGACGACGGACGGGGTCCCCGAGGACATCGAACGCGTGCATACCACCCAGAATAGAAGATTGGACTTATATAAGTCAAGCCTGAATACTTGGCAGCGCCCTCGCGGGAAGATGCGGGGTGACGAGTGCCTCATCGGGCTCACGTGCGACCAAGCAAGGCGGTATGCAAGGAGGCCCGGTACGAGGGCACCTATCGGTCGAATCAGCTCAGGATCGACGTCACAGCGCGAGACGGTCAGCTGGAGGAGGTGGTCACGTACGAGCCGCTCGACGCAAGCCAGGAGCGCATCTCCCAGGGGTTCGCTGGTGGTTCGCTTCCGTTCCCGGCGCGACGGCTGGTCCCGATCACCGAGACACTCTTTGCTCCTGCGGGGGTTCCCCCCGGAGATGTTCAACAGCGTGGACGGTCGACTCGCGCTCGTCTCCTTCCACGGGGACTCGGACGGGCGGCCGACGCATCGCAGCGCAGGCGGCAAGATGAGCCGACGAGCACACGAGCGCAGCAGACCCTGACCACGAGCGCGACGATCGACCACAGGCAGCCCAACCACCGCGAACCCGCGCAGTACCGCCCCCTGCCGGCCGCGGATGAGCGGGATCTCATGGCGGATCCAGATGAGCGGAGTCAGGGCGACGCCGAAGACCAGCACGCCCAGCCCGGTCGCCAGCGGGTTCGTGCTCCGACGGTCGCCGCCGAGCACTTCGATCGCGATGGCGATCACCGTCAGCGCGACCCAGACAAAGACGAGCCCGGGGAGATCCTTTCGGAACCGCTGCCAGACGTCCTCGCGCCAGTCCACGTCGCGAGCGTAGCGGCGATCAGCTCGGGTGCGCCCTCCGCGAACGGCTGAAGCCGTAACTCACATTGGTCACCGTGCGACCTATTGACGACGGTCCTGGATCTCGATCCACTCGCGGATCGCGGCTTCGAGGCGCGGCCGCTTTGCCGTCACGTCGTCGAGCGAGTGGAAATAGACCATCCGGCGGTCGGGGTAATCGCCCTCGAGCAGGCCGTCCTGGTCGTCGAGGATCGCCCCATCGTGGAAGATCAGCATCGCGTAGTCGCGGCGGTGGAGCGTGAACGTTGCGAGGTAACCCCGGTAGCTGAATGACGGCGCGTTCCACTTGACCTGTTCGCTTATGTCCGGATGGATACCGATGATGATCTCGCGGACGGCTTGGACTTCGGCCTTGTATGGGTGATCGAGGGCGGCCATGAACTCGTCAACGGTTGGCAGCTTGGCCATTGAGCGATGCTACTCGCTGTACACGATCAAGGAGAGTACCGATGGACCCAGCCAACCGCAGAGCTGGTGCCATTCAGCGGGCGATCGCGCTGGATCCAGTTCAGAGATCCGGCTGTTTTTCACGCCCCACTCCCGGATCCGGAGGCGCCTGAGCGCGGCAGTGGCATCCGGACCATGAGCGTGAGGCCACGGAGTTGGCCGTGGCGGCTCAAGCTGGCGCGACGCTTGGATGTAGGTTCGCTCCGTCCCGCGGAAGAGGACGCCTACTTCAATTGATTAACGCGGGTTGTCACATGTCTGCCTCGCCTTTCGACCAGTCGGTGTTGGACTCACGCTCCGGAGCTCATCGCCAGGCGCCGATTCACGAAGCAAGCCTGTGATCGGCCGGTGGTGCCGCCCGGAGCACACTGTTCTGCGATCGGAGATAGAGATGGGAACGCAGTACACCGCGCCGTACGTCAACTTCCAGGGCCGCGCGCGCGAGGCAATGGAGTTCTACCACCAGATCCTGGGCGGACAACTCTCGCTGTTCGCGTTCGATTTCGAGCGGCAAGGTCAAGTCGGCGGGCGCGTCGGATCCAATCGGCTACGGTCGGCTCGAGGCCGACGGGTTTCGTGTCTTCGGCTCCGACGGGAACCCTGACTACCCGGCCACGCCCGGCGACACCATCGCGATCACCCTCGCCGGCCCGGACAATGCTGCGTTGACCAAGGCGTTCGAGGCGCTGGCCGACGGCGGGTCGATCGGGATGCCGCTGACCGAGGCACCATGGGGAACGGCCGGCTGGGTGACTGATCGCTTTGGGATCACCTGGAACGTCGACATCACGAAGTAGCCGGAGTACGCGGCCGCATGACGGATCCCGAGCTGGCTGAACGCTTCGAGGGTTACCGCCCGCACCTTGCCGCGGTCGCATACCGGATGCTGGGTTCCGTCAGCGAGGCCGAGGACGCGGTCCAGGACTCGTGGTTCCGGCTCGCGCGAGCCGATGCATCGGCGATCCGGGACCTCGAGGGCTGGCTCGTCACGGCAGTCGCCAGGAGCTGCCTCGATCTCCTGCGGGCGAGGCGGGCGCGACCCCACGAGTCGAATCGCCTGCCTGAACCCCTCGTCGTGCGCGACGGGCCGATGGACCCGGAGGCGGCAGCCATGCTGGGCGAGGACATCGGCCTCGCCCTGCAGGTCGTGCTCGATCGGCTGGAACCGTCAGAGCGACTTGCGTTCGTGCTCCACGACGTCTTTGGATTGCCCTTCGAGGAGATCGCCGCGGTGCTGGGCAAGACCCCGGTCGCGGCTCGTCAGCTGGCCAGTCGAGCACGTCGGCGAGTGCGGGGGGCACCGATCCCGGAGGGAGACCTGCGGAGCCAGCGCGAGGTCGTCGCCGCGTTCCTGGCGGCTGCCCAGGGCGGCGACATGGATCGGCTCCTCGATGTCCTCGACCCCGATGTCGTGGTCCGGGTCGATCTCGGGCCGCGCGGCGGATCGAGCGAAGTGCGCGGCGCGCGAGCGGTCATCGAGCAGATCCTGCCCTATGCGCAGTACACCCGATACGGGCGCCCGGCCATCGTCAACGGGACGCCGGGCATCGTTGCTGCGCGGGGTGGCAAGCCCTCCGCGGTGATGGCATTCACGGTCACGGGGCGGCGGATCGCCGAGATCGACATCATCGCCGACCCCGAACGACTGACCCACATTGACCTCGGCGGCCTCGACGCCTGACGGCGAGGCCAGGCGTGATCACGATGGGGTCGTCCCGTGAGGTGGCCGATCGACTGGAGATGCGCGGAGCTGCATCGCCCTGCCCGCGGCTAGATCGTCACTATCATCTGACCAATCCATGAGCGAGCGGAACGCGGCCGTCGGTAGCCTGGCCTTCCTCATCGTCGCCCCAGGCGTGGTTGCCGTTCTCGTGCCCTGGCTGCTCACCGGTTGGGAGCTCACCCCGATACCGGCGAGCTGGGAACTCCTGCGCGTCGTCGGGCTGGCGCTCATCGTGGGCGGCTTGGTGGTGCTCGTCCGAGCCTTCGCCCGCTTCGCCGTCGAGGGGCGAGGCACCCCGGCCCCCTTCGCGCCGACCGAGAAGCTGATCGTCACCGGTGAGTACCGCTACGTGCGCAACCCGATGTACGTGGCCGTCCTGGCGATGATCGCCGGTCAGGCGCTGCTCTTCGGGTCGGTGAGCCTTGTCATCTACGGCCTGCTCGTCTGGCTGGCAGTCGCGGTGTTCGTGCGCCTCTACGAGGAGCCAACCTTGACTCGCCTGTACGGGCGCCAGTACCTGGACTATCGGGCTGCCGTCCCCGCGTGGCTGCCCAGGCTGCGCCCGTGGCGTGGCGATTGACCAGCCGTGCCAGCAGGCAGTTGAGCCTGTCGGACCTCGTGGACGCGGCCGCGACCACGACGAACAACTAGCGCCTTGACCAGAGATGAGGACTGCCATGCCCAGCCATGAAGCGAGCCTCCAGGCGGCCTTCGACTCGCGAGATCTGGACCAGTTCGTCGCCTTGCTCGACGAGAGGGTTGTCTGGCGCGGCCTACCAGTCGAGCATAACGCCGACCATGAGCACGATGCCGTCACCGACGACCACGATCCCGACGACAGCCATGACGACCAACCGCCGATGTGCGTCAATCGCGCTGAGGTCCGCTCGGTCTTCGAACAATTCCTGTCGAGCGGCGGGACCGGATACCCGGTTGTTCTGGCCGAAGAGGGAGACACGATCGTGGTCGATCCGCAGCCTGATCCACCGCTCCCATTTCCCCTCCACCAGGCCTTCACGTTCCGTGGCGACCGCGTCGTGCTTATCCAGGACTACCCAGATCGGACCTCCGCGCTCGCCGACCTGGCTGGATAACTGGCGCCCGGGACATCATTGCCGTGCTCGGGGAGCCGTAGACGTGCCTGAGCCCCCAAAAAGCTGAGAAGGAGGTCTCGCCGTGGCCTACGACACCGAGCTCGCCGAGCGGATTCGCCGGATCCTCCGACCGCATGGCAACGTGAGCGAGCGCAGGATGTTCGGCGGCATCGCGTTCATGGTCGGCGGCAACATGGCCTGCGGGGTCATCCACGACGAGTTGATGGTCCGCGTTGGATCAAACGACTTCGAGTCAGCGCTGGCCGAGCCACACGCGCGCGTCATGGACTTCACTCACCGTCCGAGCAAGGGCATGGTGTACGTCGGCGTCGACGGAATCGCCTCGGATGAGGACCTCGCTCGCTGGGTCGAGCGGGGTGCCACCTACGCGGAGTCGCATCGCGCCAAGTAGGAGGTGCCCGCGACTCGAACACGATCGTAGATGTGGCTTGCGGCGAAAGAGTCGATCGAAGTCGTCACGTGGCCAGGCCACGAACCCGTCGAGCTAAACCGTCATATGGAAGATGCGTTTGCCCACGTCAGCTCAACCCTGGAGCCGGCCGCGCACCGCCATGTAGCGGACGAACAGCAATCGGTCGATCTCGGCGATCTCCCATCCGCTTTCGACCGGCGCGAGGCCCGCCAGGTAAGCGGTCAGGTTGCCGGCTTCGGCATGCTCAAATCCCGCGGCTCGGAGTTGCCGGTAGGTCGCTCGTGCGTCGGCCGGTGGTTCGCGGGTCGCTGCGCCGGCGGCCCTGGACGGTCGGTCTTGTAGGTCGTTCATCATTCGAGGTCCTGTGTATCCGAGGAGCCAGGACGGCCGCCTCTACCGGATAGTCGAATCCAGGCGCGGCAAAGCGACATTTCGCAGCGGTCTAATGTGTTGGGGAGTGGCGATAATCCGGACGAAGTCGGTGATGTCCGGTTCTGCCTGTGGGCCCCGACGTCTCTGGTAGATGGCACCGTTGAGCGGTGACCACAGAAAGGAGAAGTCGGTGAAGTACATGATCATGCTGTACGGCTCACAGGAGGGCTACGACGCCATGGCCGGCGTCGCGACCGGCAGGAGCGAGGTCTCGCCAGAGGACTTCGCGCCGGTGTTCGCTTTCATGCAGGCGTGGAACAACGACTTGGTCGAGTCCGGCGAGTTCGTCGACGCTCGAGGCCTGGCCGCCCCCGTCCACACTCGGAGGATCCAGCTGGTGAATGGCGCACCGGTCGTGACGGATGGGCCATACGCCGAGACCGAGGAGGTGCTGGCGGGCTACACGATCGTGGATTGCGACAGCTTCGATCGGGCGACTGAGATCGCTGCCCGCGTCTCGAACTGCCCATACCCGGCCGGTGCGCCTGGTGAATTCATCATCGACGTGCGACCGATCGACGAGAGCGGTGGCGGCCCGGACGTGTGACCCTTCAATGACCAACGACGACGACGTCGAGGACCTGTGGCGCCGGCTGGCGCCGCAGGTCCTGGGCGCAGTGGTCCGGCGCTACGGACATTTCGACACCGCCGAGGACGCCGTTCAGGAGGCCCTGATCGCCGCCGCCAATCAGTGGCCCGACGACGGCGTGCCGAAGGATCCCCGCGCATGGCTGATCACCGTCGCCTCGCGTCGGCTGACCGATCTCCTGCGGAGCGAAGGGGCCCGCCGGCGGCGGGAGGACACCGTCGCCCATTGGACCCTGCCGGAGGGGTGGATCGCTCGCGCCGCGGACGCTCGCCCAGACGCCGACGACACGCTCATCGTGCTGCTCATGTGTTGCCACCCATCCCTGTCGCCTGCGTCGCAGATCGCGCTGACGCTGCGCGCGGTCGGCGGCCTAACGACCGGCGAGATCGCGCGTGCGTTCCTCGTACCCGAAGCGACGATGACGCGGCGGATCAGCCGAGCCAAGCAGGCGATCAAGGAGAGTGGCATCGCGTTCGCTATGCCCGGCGGGTCCGACCGGGCCGCGCGGATCGCATCGGTGCTCCACGTTCTCTACTTGATCTTCAATGAGGGATATGCGAGCACCTCGGGGCCGAGCCTGCAGCGGGTCGAGCTGTCCACCGAGGCCATCCGCCTGGCCCGCATGGTCCACGAGCTCCTGCCCGAGGACGGCGAGGTCACGGCGTTGCTCGCGCTCATGTTGCTCACCGACGCGCGGCGGCCGGCACGCAGCGGGCCGAACGGCGCCTTGATCCCGATGGCCGAGCAGGATCGAACCCTGTGGAACGGCGATCTCATCGCCGAGGGCGTCGCACTAGTGACCGACGCCCTGCCGCGGGGACCGACCGGCCCTTACCAGCTCCAGGCCGCGATCGCCGCGATCCACGACGAGACGCCGAGCGCCGAGGCGACCGACTGGCCGCAGATCGTGGCGTTGTACGACCTGCTGATCCAGACCTCGGACAACCCGGTCGTGGCGCTCAACCGCGCGGTCGCCGTCTCCATGGTCCGCGGCCCTCTCGTCGGGCTCGCCCTCATCGGCGAGCTCGAGGCGGACGAGCGGATCGCCAACGACCACCGGCTGCACGCCGTCCGGGGGCACCTGTTGGAGATGGCCGGCGATCGGCCGGCGGCGCGAGCGTCGTACCTCGCGGCGGCCCACCGGACCTTGAGCCTTCCGCACCAGCGCTACCTCAATGCCCAGGCTGCCCGCCTGGGCGGCGAGGACTGATGTCCGGTCTCGGCCCGTCGCCACGACGTCTCTGATGAACGCACCAGTGTGGTGCCATCAGAGGAGAAGGTCAGATGTCAGGACGTATCGAGCTCGGTTCCGCGACGTGGGAGGCCAGACGGCTCCTGGCCTGCGGCATCGTCGCCGGGCCGCTGTTTCTCGCGGCCACATTGATCCAGGCGTTTACCCGTGCAGGGTTCGACCTGGCTCGTCACCCGATCAGCCTGCTCAGCCTCGGCGACCTCGGATTGCTGCAGGTCGCCACGTTCGTCATCACCGGCGTGCTGTACGTGACCTGCGCAGTCGGCATGCGCCGGGTCATGGGTTCCGGCCGTGGCGCCACTTGGGGCCCGCGACTCATCGGCGCCCTCGGAGTGGGGTTGATCACCGCCGGAGTCTTCGTGGCCGATGCTGGTGCCGGCTTTCCACCGGGCGCGCCGAGCGGGGCACCGGAGATCAGCTGGCACGGCGCCCTCCACGAGCTCGGGTTCATCGTGGCGATGCTGTCGGCGACCGCGGCGTGCTTCGTGTTCGCGCGACGGTTTGCCGGTGAAGGGCGGCGTGGCTGGGCCGCCGCGTGCATCGGGGCTGCCGCGGCGGCTCTAGCTCTCTGCTTCTACCCCGACATGGAAGGGCTGAGCGTCCGACTGCTCGCCGCAACGGCGATCCAGCTCGGCCTCGTCGCAGCCGTGGCCGCCCGCCTCAGGGCGGATGTCCCGACCGCCGACTCCGCCCACGACCGAACCGAAAGCCAGATCGGAGGAGTCGCATGAGAACGGTCACTTCACGCCCCGCACGAGATCGCGGCCAGGTCGGGCTCGGCCCCAAGCGGGGTCTGCTACCCGACGCTCTCGGTCGGGATCGTCGCCGGTATCGTGGGTCGGTACCGCACGTTCACGGCCGCCGTAGGGTCGCCTACGTCGACCCGGTGGAGGTCCATGACCGCGACCGCTCTGCGCATCGCGTCCACCCTAGACCGCGAGTCGATCCGCCGCCAGCGAGACCGGGGTCGCGCTCAGGCTTTGCGGTTCGACCCCACCAATATTCGCGAGTCAACGCTGGCCTCCGATGCGGGGCGAAGGGCGAACTCTCTTCGTCTGCCGCTGCTTTCCAGTGCACGGCCTAAGATTCGGGCTGGGCCCTGAGGGGCCAGCGGATCCGCAACGGGCTTCAACGATGGAGGAGGGTCGGGTGAGCGAATTGAGTCTGGTCCCGGCCATCCGAGTCCCGGATATGGCCGCCGCGATCGAGTTCTACCGAGATCGGCTCGGCTTCACCGTCGAGCGAGGCGGTCCCGATGACGGCAATGTGGCGCTCTCGTTCGGGGACGCCCGGATCATGCTCGACAGCGTGCCCACCGATTACTACTCAGCGTCATATAACGAAGCGATTGCCGAACGGATGGGAGCTCCGGGGCCAACGGCCATATACATCGAGTCGCCCGACCTGGATGCCCATTTCGACCGCCTGGAGAAGGGTGGGATCGAGATCGTTGACCCGATCGCCGACCGACCATGGGGCCAACGCGAATTCACGGTGGCGGATCCGCATGGAAACTGGCTGAGTTTCTGGCGTGCGCTCGACGACGACGGCGGGAATTGACGCTCGAGCCGGCTGGCACCTATGAGCGCGGCGCATGTTCGCCCCTCGGGTTGCACGATACCTGTCCCGAGCCGGAGCACTTCCGGGCTGATCCGCGGGAATTTAGTCCAGGCACCGAGGGATTCGCGGGGATGCCGGCCGGGTTCGTGATCCAACGCGGCAACAACTTCGCCTCCTTCACCGTCGCCGATCTGGCCGTTGCCCACGATCCTCCTCGTGCCTGAACCTGGTGACGGGTCTGGTCGACCATTCCGCTACGTGGTGGCAGCTTCCAATCTGGCGATCAGCCGAATGAGCAGTCCACGCTCACCTTGTCGAGCGCGTGCTCAAGAACGGCAAGCTCCTGGTCGTCAAGTCGCTCGAGGAACAGCTTCGACACGCCTGTGAGATGGACGGGCACCGCCTCCGCGAGGCGCGCCAGGCCAGCCTCCGTCAGCCCGACGATGACCCCGCGGCCGTCGGCATCGGAGCTCGTCCGTCGGACGAGCCCTTCCTCGACCAGGCGCTCGACGCGGCGAGTCATGGCAGATCGTGAGCTGAACGCCTTGGTCGCCAGCTCGGTCATGCGGAGCTCGCCTGCGGCGAGGGCCAGCTGAGCGAGCACATCGAAGTCGCCCAACGGTAGGCGCGTCTTCATCGCCAGATCCGTCGATAGCTCCCGCATGAGGGAGGCGTGCGCGCGCAGCAACGAGCGCCAGGCTCCCAGGCCCCGCTCATCTGGAAGTGCGTCCTTGACGAGGCGGTCCAGAACGGCGGCGGGATCGGTTGTTGAAGGTACTTGCATGTGCACCTACATTGGCGTATGGTGTTTGCAGTCGCAAGTATATGGGCACAGCCCCGAAGGAACAACCGGAATGATCACAGCAACCCGTCGAGCCGAGACAACAGCCCGCGATCGGTTCGGGATCCCGGCCGGCGAATTCCAGGTGCGGCTGGTGGCCACCGCTCTCGAGGCGAACGGCTTCAGCGTGCTCCGCGCAAGGGACGCAGCCGAGGCAAACCGCATCGTCCTGGAGATGATCCCCGAGGGGACGAAGGTCCACCACGGTGCATCAAAGACCCTCGAGGTCACCGGGATCGCCCAGGAGCTCGACATGTCCGGCCGATACGAACCGATCGGCCCACGAATCCGGGGCATGGACCGCGCCACGAAAGGCGACGAAATCCGGCGCGAGACCGCCGCCCCGGACGTGATGCTCGGCAGCATCCACGCGGTCACCGAGGGCGGTTCCCTCATGGCCGCCTCGAGCAGCGGCAGTCAGCTGGCTCCCTATGCCGCAGGCGCCGGCCGGGTGATCCTCGTCGTCGGCACGCAGAAGATCGTGGCGGATGTCGAGGAGGGTCTGCAGCGGATCAACGAGTACGCCTTTCCGCTCGAGGACGCCAGAGCGCTTGAGGCATACGGCATCCACAGCGGCGTCAACAAGGTCCTGATCATCAACCGAGAGATCGTCCCGGGGCGCATCACCGTCGTCCTCGTCGACGAGGTCCTCGGCTTCTAGCTCGGCGAGAAGAGGTACCAGTCATGGAAACCACGACAGCGACCGTTAAGCGAGACGCAGTCCTCGTCGAGGACGCGCATGTCCGGCCGATGATGGGCATCGAGGTGTTGGAGCCGGTCCCTGCCCGGAACGTCCCGTACGAGCTCTCGGACCCATTCATCCTCGTCCACGAGGCGACGGTGCCGATCAACCCCGACGGGCCAAGCTCGACACCACCCACCCCCATCGCGGCTTCGACAACCTCTGGTACATCCTGTCGGGCGACGCGAGCACGGGCCACAGCACGGGGCCCGGCGGGGCGTTCGAGCGGGCCCGGCTGGGAACCGGCGGCCTCCTGAAGATCCGGACCGGGCGAGGCGTCTACCACGCCGAGAGCATCGGCGCCGACCAGCTGGCCGAGGGCAAGACCGGCGAGTTCCGGAGCGTTCTGTTCTGGGTCAACCTCGCCCGCAAGGACAAGCAGGCCGAACCGACCGCCCAGGTTGTGGCCCCGAACGAGCTCCCGAACAGGACCGAAGACGGCGCGATCGTTCGGACCCTCGTCGGGCCAGGCTCGCCGGTCGAGCTCGGGACCCCGGGGCTGATCCCTCGCGTCGAGCTGCCCGATGGCGGCTCGTTCGACACGGCGATCCCCGCCGAGTTCAACGCGTTCGTGTGGATGCTCGAGGGCGAAGCGAGCGTCGGTGCCAACGGGCGGACCGCCCGCCGCTCCCAGCTCGCCGTGCTTGGCCCAGGGGACGGACTGAGCGTCACCAACGCCGTCGCCGGGACGCGGTTCATGCTGATGGCCGGCAAGCCGTACGGCGAGGATCCCATCTACAACGGCCCCTACGTCGACTGAAGCGGCGAGCGCGCGCCATGACCGACTACGGACACCCGATCACCTTCGGGCTCAGCCTCTATTCATCGTTCGGTGAACTCGCGACAACGTCGCGATCCATCGACATCCGGTGGCGACCCAGTCTTTCGGCGCGAAACGTTCACAGGAACCGAAACGCGTACGAACCTAGGGGGGCCACATGCCAGGCACCTCCAGCTTTATCTGCGACGCCCATCCGACGATGACAGGCATGCTGACGGCGAGGACAGGCGACTAGCCCGCCGTCAAAGGATGAGTCCTCAAGGCCCTGGGTTGCTTGGAACCCGCCGTGGAGCATGATCGATGCGAGCGCTGATCTTCGACCTCGATGGAACGCTGATCGACACGGTCTACGCTCATGTCTTCGCCTGGCAACAAGCGCTTGCCGAGGCGGGCCTGCCGATCGAAGGCTGGCGCATCCATCGGCGGATCGGGATGAGCGGTGGGCTGTTCACGCGCGCCGTCGCGCGCGAGGCCGGCCGTCCGCTGAGCGACGGCGAGGCCGAGTCGATCCAGCAGCGCCACGGCGCGATCTTCCGCGAGCTCCTGCCCGAGCGGCGTCCGCTGCCGGGAGCCGTCGAACTGCTGGCCTTCCTACGCACCGAGGGCATCCCGCACGGGATCGCGACGTCGGGCCGCCGACCCGAGATCGACACCTCGCTGGATGCACTTGGCGTCCCGCCGGAGATGGTCGTCGTCGACCGCGGCGACGTCGTCCGGGCCAAGCCCGAGCCCGATCTCTTCCTCGCCTGCCAGGAGCGCCTGGGCGTCGCGATCCGGGACTGCTACGTCGTCGGAGACGCGGTTTGGGACCTCCTCGCGGCGCGGCGAGCGGGGATGCTCAGCGTGGGTGTGCTCACGGGCGGCTACGGCGAGGACGAGCTGCTCGGTGCTGGCGCATTCCGCGTCTACCGGGGCGCCGACGAGCTGCAGGCGTCGATCGACGAGCTCGGCATCTGAGGCTCTTCTACTTAGCCGGATGACCGTCCTCGACCCACATCAGGACGTCCGACCCGAGTGTGTCAGCGAAAGGCATCAGGCAGGGGCGTGCGTTTTGACAGGATTTGAGCGCGCGGATGCCATAGGCGCCGGCGTCCCGGACGCGTCCGGGCCATCCCTCCGCGCCGGAACTGAACCCTTGTCTGAACCCTTATCGATCCTGTGTCTTGTGTCTCATGTGTCTCTTGGATGTACTCCGTGAACGCGGCTGAGACACATGAGACGGGTCACTGGGAATCCGGTATGCGGTACCAGCTCCAAACCACAACATCTTGTGCTCTTTCCGGCACGACCACAACATCTTGTGGCTGCTGCGGAGGCTCCAGCGGCGACGACCGGGAGCACCGGGCAGACGATCGTGATCTGCGGCCGCAACCGGATGTCGGTCGCAGCCACCCCGACCCCGGCATGGGATGTCGGAGGAGACCGCCTGATCCGCGGCCCGGCCCAGTGCTAACGCAGCGGACGCGGGCGTGTCCGGATCCGGCTAGTCACGCACCCTGACCGGTCGTATACCTGTGGCGATGAGCGGTTTCGCGGGGGTCACGACGACGGGCATCTACTGCCAGCCAAGTTGCGGCGCCCAGCCGCTGGCGAGTCACGTCCGGCGTTTCCCGCTCGCGGCAGCCGCCGAGGCGGCGGGCTACCGAGCCTGCATGCGCTGCCGGCCCTACCGGCTCCCCGAGCCGGTGAGCTGGACCGATCCCGAGCTCGTCTGCCGCGCCGTGAGTCTCATCCTCGACGGCGCGCTCGACGGCGGGACGGAATGCGACCTCGGCCGCCGGCTGGACGTGTCGGGGCGGCACCTCCGCCGCCTGTTCACGAGCCACCTGGGCGTCACCCCGGACGGCCTGGCCCGCTCGGCGCGGGCACACTTCGCCCGGCGGCTGCTGGACGATACCGACCTCACGATCACCGAAATCGCCTTCGCGGCCGGTTTCGGCAGCCTGCGCCAGTTCAACCGCGCGTGCCGCGACGTCTTCCGGGCGCCGCCGCGTGACCTGCGGGCCAAACGGCGGAAGACCGACCGTCTCGTCGCCGACGGTGGATTGCTTCTGCGGTTGCCATTCCTCGGAGCGCTCGACTGGCCGGCGATGTTCGACCAGCTCGCCGCCCGGGCGATCCCCGACGTCGAGTGCGTCGCCGGCATGACCTACCGTCGGACGATCGTCGTTGGCGGGCATCCGGGCATGCTCGAGTTGTTGCCGGGCGGCCACGACCATCTGGTCCTTCGAGCGCACCTGCCCCACTGGGAGGAGCTCATCCATGTCGTCGAACGAGCCAGGCGAATCGCAAGCCTCGATCTCGACATGGATACGCCGCTCCGCCGACTGGCCTCCGATGGAGTCGTCGGGCCGCTAATCCGAGCGAGGCCGGGCGTGCGCCCACCGGGAACCTGGGACGGATTCGAGGCCGGCATCCGCGCGATCGTGCAGCAGGAGCACGAGCTTGGCGGACCCGCAGTGAACGTCCTCACCGGACGCTTGGCCGCTCGACACGGGATGCCGCTGCCGGGCCTGGAGTCGCTCGGCCTCCGGCAGGTGTTTCCGACGCCATCGGAGCTCGTGGGCGCCAACCTCGGTGGACTCGGCCTCACGCCCGCGACGAAGACAGGTATTCGAGCGTTCGCACGGGCTGTCGCCATCGGCGACGTTCGCCTCGACCGTAGCATCAGCCTCGACCGATTGATTGCGTCGATCAGCACACTCGACGGCTTGACCGTGGCGACAGCGCAACGCATCGCCTATAGATTGGGCGAGCCCGACGCCTGCCCACCATTCGACGGGTTCGCCGAACCAGGCGAAGCGGCCGACGCCGCCGTGAACTGGCGGCCCTGGCGGGCACTCGCCTTCACTCACCTGGCGGTCGCAAGGGGTTGGTCGCGATCCGTCCTTGATCGAGCCGTCTGAGGAGGATCCGACCGATGGAGGATCCGACTAGCGCAACCGACGTCGAGCTCCTGACCGCCCTCAACGACCGCTTCATCGAGGCCTTCCGCGAGGGCTCCTGGCCGCTTCTCCAGCCCATCCTGTCGCCGTCGTTCCGCTACCTAAACGGCGCCACGGGCGAGGCCTGGAGCCCCGACCGATACACCGCCAGCCTCGACGGGCATCCGAACCCGGCGCTGGAGATCGATCAACTCGCCATCCACGTCGACGGCGATGTCGCGGTCGTCTCGGCTCGCACGTCGAGCCGGCCGGGCCAGCACAACCGCTACGTCGACACATACGAGCGCCGCTCCGCGGGCTGGCTCTGCGTCCACGCCTGCGTCTGGCCGCTGGCGTAGGGAAGCCCGAGCCGCATCGGCGGCCCGGGCCGTCCAGCGCAGAACTGAACCAGCGGTGCTCGCTTATCCTCTCGGTCGCTCCGTTCCTGAATAGCCTTGCTACACGATCGTCAGGTCATAGATGAACGTCTTGTCATGCCCGAACGTGTTCGTTCCGTGCACGACGATTGTGTGCTCGCCCGGGTCGAGCGGCTTGAACATCATGAAATAGCCGTCCTGTACGGTCTTCAGCGGCTCACCGGTGATGCACGGATCCAGGACATCGGTCAGGCTCGGATCGCCCGTTAACAGGTACAGATCATCCGAGACGTAGCGATAACTGAAGACGTCCTGCATCGGCGCGCCGTCCAGCGACACCGATAGCGAGTCGACCGTGTCCATGAAGAACTTCGCGTCGGCCGCCAGGAAGTCGTAGAGCGATTGACCCGGCGCCGGATCCCAGCCTGGGATGGCCGGACACGGCCACGAGTCCACGACAGCCCCGATGTACAGGAAGATCGACTTCTGGTGCGGGATCGTGCACTCGCGATTGCCGACCATCACCGGCGGTCCGGCGATCCGGGCGATGTACCAGACCGGGCCCCGCTGGTTCACCGCACAGTTGGCGCCAGTCGGGTCGAACAGCGGACTCTGATCGAGCGGCGTGCCCCAGATCCATTGTGTAGCCCGCTCCGCCCACGTTGCGATGTCGACACCGTACGGGCTTGCATCCTGCTGGAATAACGCCGGGTTCGGATTGGGACCCTGGTCGTGGAACTGGTCGGCCGACGCGGCCGCCGGCAGCGCCGCGACGAGGCAGGCAGTAACGAGGATAGCGAGCGACATCCGACGCATGAGACTCTCCTTTGATCCGAGGTGTCCGGAAGATCAACGTCGAGAGGCGTCGTGGCCTCCGCCTCGAACCTAGGCGCGAACTTGTCCGATTGCTCGCCGTTTTCGGACGAAGCCGCTGGATCAGTTCACGCGTCAACCGGTCCAGCTGAACCCTGATCTGAACTTTATCGATCCTGTCTCATGCGTCTCATACGTCTCTTGGATGCACTGGCTGAACGCGGCTGAGACAGATGAGACGTTTCACTCGGAATCCGGTGTGCGGTACCAAGTCTCAGCATCAGGTCCAATCTGAGCTCAGATCGGACCTCTTCGTTGCGCGTGGACGCGCGGCTAGACCCTTATCTGAACCTTATCGCGCGTCGATGCCCCACGCCCGTCGCTCCCAGCGCCCGCACCTTAAGGGCTTGGAGCCGACGCGTCAGAGTACCGGGGCGGCTTCTACGTTCCACGGCGTGCACCCGATTTCCGCGTAGTCATCCAGCTGGTCGCCCGTCGGGGTTCGACCAGGGTCCGTGGTACGGAACAGGGTCGAGGATGCTCGCGAAGTAGACGTTGCTGGCGATCATGAGGCCGTCGCGAATCTCGACGACTGCCACGAGGCGTTCGACGGAGCCACTGCCGTCGTAGTCGATCGTGCCCTCGGCAACGAAGACGGTGCCGCTGCCACGGATCCGCTCCCACGTCACGACTGGAGGATCGGCCGGATAGTGACGGTACATGCCGATGATCTTCGCGCGACCCACGAAGCGGTCGCCGGTCTGCGGTCGCCGCTCGACGGCGTCCTCGGCGATCAGCGACTCATATGCGTCGAGGTCGAAGCGAGCGAACGCGTCGAGGAGCGATCGCGCCGCCTGCTCGTTGTCGGCCGAGCCGGGATCGTCCGAGATGCCCGAGCTCGATTTCTCCGGCATCGGTCCCTCGCGGTATGTAGGTCATTGGCTGTCGGCCGAGCGTACCATCGCGTCCACGGGCACGCCAACAGCCCGCCAGAGGCCCTCGATCCCGTGGGGCAAGGGTCCCGATCTGGACCCTGACAACCCTGTCTCATGCGTCGCTTGGATGTCCTCCGTGCCTGCAGCGTCGGCAGGCACTTTCGTGGCCTTTTGCTGCTGGTAGCTCAACGCTTGTGGATCAGCATCGGGAGGCCGCCGCGCATCCGCTGCGTGATGAGCGGCTCCGCCTGCGCGACGTGGCCGGGCGCCACCTCCAGCCGGTAACGCTGTGCCACCATGATGATCACCAACTGCGCCTCGAGGAGGAAGAAGTCCCTGCCCAGGCACTGATGGGGACCGCCTAGAAACGGAAAGTACGCGTACCGCGGACGTTCCTTCGAACGCTCAGGCGGGAAACGGTCGGGGTTGAACCGTTCCGGCTCATCCCACAGCTCTGAGCTCCGATGCGTGACATGGGAGCTGATCGTTACGTGTGAGCCGGCGGGGATGCGGTAGCCGAGGATCTCATCGTCCGCGACCACCTTGCGCACCGAGGCGTAGATCGGCGGATAGAGACGGATCGTCTCGAAGACAATCTGCTGAACGTATGGCAGCTTGGGCAGGTCTTCGGCCGTTGGCGGGCGATCGCCGAGGACGTCATCGATGTCGGCCAACAGTCGGTCGAAGACCTCCGGGTGCTGCGCCACGAGGTAGAAGGCCCACAGCAACGCGTTTGACGCACTGCTGAATCCCGCGAAGTAGAACGACGCCAGCTCGTCGCGCAGCTGCTGGTCGTTGAGGCCGTCGCCGGTTTTCTCGTCCCGTGCCTGGATGAGGAGCGCGAGAAGGTCCGTGTGTGCGTCCGGATGCGCGCGATGCTCGTTGATCAGCGCATAGATGTTGCGGTCCAGGACCTTCTTGGCTGCACGCAGCCGACGGTTGTGCGGAGTGGGCACGAAGAGCGGCGGATAGAGCAACAGTCGGGCACGCATGATCGCGTATCGGTTCTGGATCAGCGTCGCCTGGCCCAGGTCTCTGGTTACTTCGGAGCTCTGAACACCAAACAGCGAGGCCATCAGGATGCTCAGAGTCAGTCGTCCGACGTCGGGCACGACATCTATGGGCTGACCAGGCCCGGCCACGCCCTCCCATCCGTCGAGCATCGACGCCGTCCGCTCGACCATGATCTCCGCGAACTTGGCAACGTGGCGATGCACAAAGACCGGCTGCATCACGCGGCGGCGGAAGAACCAGGACTCGCCGTCGCTGATGACGAGTGGACTGCCGAACACCGGTTTCAGCGCGTCCCAGATCGGTGAACCGCTCCGCATGTAGTTCCGGTTGTTGTCCACAACAATGCGCTGTACGCCATCGGGATGAGTGACCAGGTAGAAGTCGTACATCGCCAACCGGTACCGCACCACGTCTCCGTGTGCTCGCGCGGTCGTCGTCAAGAATGCGAGCGGGTCGCGTCCAATGTCGCGAAGGTTGCCGAGAAGCGGGTTGCCAGGTGCCGTCGGCGGAGTTCTGGCCGTTCCGGCTGTTTGTCCCGAATACGAGTCCATTGGCTACCCTCGGATGCTCGACACGCTGCGGCCGCAAGGTCATTCGGACGCGTTTGTTTGGGACGGGTCGCGAGCGCGTAGTCTCAAGCCTAGATCGGTGCTGTTAGCTCGTGGGGAGCCGAAGGCGATCGCAGACGCGAAGAGCCCAACCCGAGCCGGGTTAGGAGGTATCTCCAGGGCGCGGAGATCGCCCGCCGGTAACGATTAGGCTAGGCCCCTGCCGGACCCTTATCTGACCCTTGTCGATCTTGTCTCATACGTCTCACGCGTCTCTTCTTGGTACTGCGTGAACGCGGCTGAGACGCATGAGACGTTTCACCGGGAATCCGGTATGCGGTACCAAGTCTCACCTTCAGGCCCGATCTGAGTTCAGATCGTGCCATTCCGCTGCCCGCGGTGGCCACCGTGAACTCCGCGCGGTGCTCGATGCGCCGGAAAGTCTCAGCCTGCGAATCCAGGGCGCTACATACACCGGAAGCCGGTCGCGCGGACCGTCTGGGCCCTTGAGCCTCACCATGGCGCCGAGTACATTGTGGGCAACGTACGCATCACACAAGGAGGCGCGACGGTGAAGCGGATCGGCATCGTCCTCGGGACTGTCTTGGCGCTCGTCTGGGCCGCCCCCGTCGCTGCGATCAGGTACGGCCAGCCTGACAATGGCGAACACCAATACGTGGGAGAGCTCCTCTTCTACGTTCCTGATGCCATTGATGCTCGCTTCACCGACCCCGGTGCCTGGTTCACCTGCTCAGGCACCTTGTTAGCTGCGACCGTCGTCGTCACAGCAGGCCACTGCACGTTCGGCGTCGGCCTCGACGGTGCGTCGACCACAGAGAACGGCGGCACCGGGTCGGGCGGCAACGACGTCTGGATCAGCTTCGAGGAGGAGCCTGACTTCAGCATCCTCCCGCCCAGTTCCACGTTCGTGCCCGACAACAATGCCGGGCGGTATGCCGCGTGGTCGGCGGCGCTGAACGCGTCGGCGGACTGGCACCGAGCCTCTGCCTTCCCGCACCCGCAGTACGACGACGCCGCGTTCTTCTCGTTCGACCTCGGCGTCCTGGAGCTCTCCTCGCCCGTGGTGATGGACGAGTACGGCGCGCTCCCGAGCCTGAACCTCCTCGACGAGCTGTATCCGAACAGGGACCAGCGCTATACCGCGGTCGGCTACGGACTCGAGGCCTCCGGGCCTTTCACGGCCGAAGGCGGCGACACTCGCCTCAAGGCCGACCTCGCCCTGGTGAACCTCGAGGGGGCCCTCGGGGCCGGCATGGGCACCGCGGCGAAGTTCTCGAGCAACGCCGGCAAACCGCACCGCGGCGGCACGTGCTTCGGTGATTTGGGCGGACCGATCTTCGTAGCAGGCACGAACGTGGTCACAGCGGTCACCTCGTTCGGCACGAGCGTGACGTGCTCAGGGACCTCGGGCGGCTACCGGATCGACCAGCCGGATGACCATGCGTTCCTCGCTTTGTTCGGCATCACGCCATAGGGACGCTGCGAACGCGGGTACCAAACTCGTTCGAACCCTTATCTGAACCCTTACGGTCGACGACGAGCTCCTGCGCGTCCTCGCCACGAGCGCGGTTGGGCCCTAGCAGGTCACGTGAAGTACTGCCGCAGCTTCTCGCGTGCCGACCCCCGACAACAGCCGGCAGGCCTCCTCGGTCGGGACAGCAACGACCTCCACGCCTCGTCGCTCTGCCTCTCGGTACAGCTCCGGCATGATGGGAAGCTGGCCATTGGCGCCGGTACCCACGATCAACCTATGGGCCGACCAAGGGATCTCCTCGGCGGCGGACAGAGGCGTGTGACCGTATCGATCACGGTAGGCCTTCGACGGCTTCTTCTTGCGACGGCGCACGTGGCCGGCCTCGAGGACGACGTCGCGGTCGAAGCGGCGTCCCTCGATCTCGAGCACTCCGAAGCTGACGAGCTTGGCCTCCACCTGACGAGACTAACCCAACATGCGATGGGAAGGCGCGAACTCGCCGCGTCGCGTCCGTCGTGTCCGATGAGCGCCAGATCTTCGTCGCAGCAGGACATGCGCGGCCATCTGCAGGCCTTCCGATTCGCAGGGAGACGGGTGGGGGAATCGTGCAGGCGATCAGAGATCGCCTTGCGGACCCCGAAGGTGCAGCGCGGCAGGCGATCGGTGATGCTGTCTTCGAGCAACGGCTCGCCGAGGGAGAGGCGATGTCAGTCGATGAGGGCGCTGCGTACGCGCTATCGCTCGACGATTTGCCTCTCGACGCTGAGATAGAGGAGCATGCCGATGCCTGAGCCGATCTTCTTTCTGAGCCACTTTCGCATCAAAGAAGGGCAGCTCGACTTGGTGAGGCAGCTCACGAGTGAGACGGCGGCCCGGCTTCAGGCGGAGAAGCCTCGAACCGTGCTATTCCTGTCCTACCTTGACGCGGACGGCGCAACGATCAGCTTCCTTCACGCGTTCGCGGACGCCGAGTCGATGGACCTCCACGTCGTGGGCTCCGACGAGCGATCGCGAGCGGCATTCCAGTACATCGAGCCCTTGGGGTGGGAGGTCTACGGGAGTCCAAGCTACTCGGCCCTGGAGACACTCAGACAGGCGGCCGGCTCTTCTGGAGTGGCGCTGGCAGCACATCCCGAGTACCTGGCCGGGTTCCTTCGCCTCGAATCCGTCTAGCAGACATCCCGCCCACGCGTTGAGCTTCCAGGACTTGGGCAGCGGCGCCCTTGCTTTCGCCGTCAATGCGCTGATCATCGTCCCGCAGTCCTGAGCATCGTCACGATCATCTTCGGCGAGGTCTTCTGCCGGATGCCGTGGATGTCCTGAACCCTTGCCTGAACCCTTATGGCGAGTGACCCATGCCGCCCATGTGTCTCACGGTGGTCGCACGTGACCTTGATGGGCCGCTTGTGACGATCTGACCAGCATCCGGTATGCGGTACCAAACGAGAACAAGAGGCCCCATCCAGTACTGGATCGGGGCATCTTGCTGTCTAATCGTGTCTCCAGCACCGTTGTGACCCACAGATCACTGGAGGAAAACCATGCCGCCACCGGAGCCCGCAGGCGCGTCGGCAGTGGAGCCGGTCGTGTCGCTCCCCGATCCGCGCGCCGTCCAGATCCTGGCCACGGAGCACTGGAGCCTGCTCGCGTCCCGATCCCTCGCCTACAACGAGGCCTTCACGCGGGGAGGGATGTTCCTGGCGTTCCTGTCGATGTCGTTCGTGGCACTGGCGCTGCTCGCCCAGGCGATGTCGTTCGACGATCAGTTCCTGTCGGTCGCGGCCATCCTTCTCGCGTTCGACCTCGTCATCGGTGTCACGACCTACGGCCGGATCAATGGTGCAAACGTGGACGACCTGCGCGCCGTCTACGGCATGGCGCGGATCCGCCACGGGTACACGGAGATCGCGCCGGTCGTGGCTCCGTACTTCACGTCGGCCACCCACGACGACATGGCGTCCGTCGTCACTGCCTACGGCAGCCCGTCAAGCACCGGGGTCGGGCTGCTCCTGTACGGGCTGACGACGTCCGGTGGCATGATCGCTCTGATCACATCGATGGTCGGCGGGGTTCTCGCCGCGGTGCTGAGCCTGCTCGTGGGCGTCGCCGGCGGGCTGCCGGTCTGGATCGGCGTCGGAGGCGGTGTGCTCGTGTTCGCGGTTCTCTACTTGCTGACCGCCGGTAGCGTCACGCGCCAGCAGGAAAAGCTCGAGGTCCTCTTCCCGGCGGGCGACTCCGAACGCGGCCGGTAGGGCAGGGGCGGCTCAGCCAGGCGAGGCGACACCGCGGGCTGCCCACGCTCGGGCTGTGACCACGAATGGCCCGTCGGGGAGGAGCGTGCGGCAGCGTTCACGCAGCTCGGACTGCCGTTCCGGGTCAAGGCCGGCCACGTATGACCCGGCCGGCCCGACGCCGCGGGTGTACGGCTCCCACCACTCTTCGAAGTTCGCGTGCTCGAGGCTGGCAGACAGAGTCGACTCTCGATCTCCTGCAGCCCCGCTGCCTTGAACAACTCCCCCAGATGACCCTCGCGGGCGCCCGCGAGCTGTGACTCGTCGTGGACGCCGGGGTCGATCTCACGCGCCGCTTGCCAGAACAGGCTGAGCGGGCCGCGGCCGCCGGCGTGATCCCAGACGCAGGCGACGACCACGCCGTCGCGCCGGGTCACCCGCGCCATCTCCGCCAGTCCGGCGACCGGATCGGACATGAAGTGGACGACGAGCTGGGCGAGGGCCGCGTCGAACGACTGGCCGGGAAACGGCAGCTGCTCTGCGGACGCCCGTTGCACGTCGACGCCCGGGTAGCGCGCTCGAGCAGCCGCGACGAACGGCTCCGACGGGTCGACCGCCGCCACCGCCGCGGGCCCCAGCCGCCCGACCAGCTCGGCTGTGAGGGCGCCGGGACCGCAGCCGACATCGAGGACACGCTGCCCGTTGCCTACGCCCGCGAGGTCCGCCAGTTGCGGCGAAAGCAGGAGCGAGTATCTGCCCATGAAGCGGTCGTACGCTTCCGCGGCGACGTCGAAGTTCACCGGCGGAATCTACCGTTCCGGAACGGCGACCGGGCATATTCCGATTTTCCGTAGACTGCGACCGGTGATCCCCTCCAAGCCGCGCCGTCTCGTAATCCTGACCGAGGGCCAGTGGCACGTTCACAACGCCAAGACGGCAACCGGCGTGATCCGCTACGGCAGCGACCGGGTCGTCGCCCTTCTCGACTCCACGATCGCCGGCCGGAACGTTGCCGACTGGCTGCCGGGCCATGACATTCCCGCCGTCGGGACGCTCGCGGAGGCGCTCGCGCTCGACCCCGGCCCGACGCCCTTCTGATCGGCATCGCCCCGACCGGCGGCCGGTTGCCGCCGCCGTGGCGGGCGACGATCCTCGAGGCGATCGAGGCCGGACTCGACGTGCTATCCGGCCTCCATTCGTTCCTCGGCGATGACCCCGAGTTCGCCGCTGCCGCGCGTCGGGCCGGTACCTCGATCGTCGACTATCGGCGGCCGCCGGAGCGCATGGAGACGGCGGTCGGCCGCCCGCACCGCCCGGGGAGCCGGGTGATCCTCACCGTCGGTAGCGACTGTGCGATCGGTAAGATGTCGGTCGCCCTCGAGCTCAGGAAGTCGGCCGTGCGCCGCCGGCCAATCCGCCGTTTTCGTACCGACCGGCCAGACCGGGATGATGATCGAGGGCTGGGGCGTCGCGGTGGATCGGGTGATCAGCGACTTCGTCCAGGGAACATGTGAGTGGCTGCTGGACGAGGCGGAAGCGCGTGGCGACTGGATCATCGTCGAGGGCCAGGGCTCGCTCGACCACCCGGCGTACTCCTCGGTGACGCTCGGACTGATCCACGGCACGACGCCCCACGCGATGGTGCTCGTCCACAAGCCGGGACTGACCGACCACGACTTCGACCACCTGCCCGAGCGCTCGTTCCCGATACAGCCGCTTCGGCCATTCATCGCACTCCACGAGCAGGTCGCGGGGCTGGTCGCGCCGTCGAAGGTGGTCGCGGTCGCCCTCAACACGTCGCTGATCGCCTCCGACGACGAGGCCCGCGCCGAGATCGCTCGAACTGCCGCCGAGACGGGGCTGCCGTGCGACGACCCGGTCCGGTTCGGAGCGGAGAGGCTGTGGCCGGCGATCGAGGCCGGCGTCGAGGCCCTGCCGTGGGTCTGACATGGCTCTCGACCCTCCAGCACGAGGTCCTGACCCTCGCGCTTCGGGACCCATTCGTGATCGCCCGTTCCGAGCATGGCAGCGGCCGGACCTCGACCACCGTCGTCGTGGAACTGCGCGACGATCGCTTCCCCGAACTCGTTGGGGTGGGGGAGGGCTACCCGGATCGGTTCTACGGCGAGACATCGGAAACGGTGAAAGCGGTGATTCCCTCTCCTGGTTGATGCTGTCGCGGAGCCTGACATGACCGCGGATGGCCTCGCGGACGCGGCTGCTGCCATGGATGCCGCGATCGCCCATCACGGAGCCGCCAAGTGTGCGCTCGACATAGCCCTCCACGACCTAGCCGCCAAGGCCGCCGGCCTGCCCCTTCACCGCTTCCTCGGGTTGTCCGCCGACGTCCCGCCGACGGACTTCACGATCGGGATCGACCGGCCGGAGATCGTCGCGGAGCGCGCGGTGCGCGCGGCGCATTTTCCCGCGCTCAAGATCAAGCTCGGCGGGCCCGCCGATCTGCAGACGCTCGAGGCTGTGCGGGCGGTCTACAGCGGCCCGATCCGCGTCGACGCCAATACGGGTTGGGCGCCGGACGCTGCCCTCGCCCTGCTGCCGGATCTCGAACGCCTCGGGGTCGAGCTCATCGAACAGCCGTTTCCCGCCCATCGTCTCGATCAGCTTCGCTGGCTCCAGGATCGATCGGCGCTGCCAATCGTCGCTGACGAGAGCGCAGTCGCCATCGATGCGCTCGAAGGGCTCGTCGGCGTCGTTGCCGGCGTGAACGTCAAGCTGGCGAAATGCGGCGGCGTGGGGCCCGCGATGCGGATGCTCAGCCGCGCGAGCGAGCTAGGGCTTCCGGACGTTCCTGGGCTGCATGGAGGAGACTTCGGTCGGCATTGCCGCGTCGGCAGCTGTGGCGTCCCTCGCGGATTGGGTCGACCTCGACGGCAACCTGCTTCTCGACGCAGATCCGTTCGAGGGCCTGGAACTCGGGCCGGACTGTCGATGGCGGCTCGGCGAGGTCCCGGGTCTCGGGGTCAGCCGGCGGGTGGCGGCACAGTGAGCCTTTCAACGGGTTCAGGCACGATCCGTACGGGTGTTCACCGAACATCTGTTCGTGTGGATAACTTGGTGGACGAGTTGGTGGACAAACCCTCTTCCGGCGCTGGGGCGGCGGGCCTACGATGGCACCTCGGTCGCCGAGCGCTTCCGGGAGAGGGGCGAAGCCACCCCGACCGAACGTCAAGCGTGGACGCGCCCGCGGGTCAGTCAATCCCGCCGACCTTCGGGACCATATCGTCATGCCATGAGACTGGAGGGCACGCCATCGATGGATCCTGGAACAGCACAAGAGCGTGCGTCATCGTCCGATCCCACTCCGGATGAGCCGGAGGCGATCGACTTCGTACGCTTCTGCTATCGGCGCCGCCACGTTGGTTGGCCCGAGCTCTACGACGAGATGTGCGCTGTTGCCGGACGTGGCCTGTATCACGGGTATTGCGCCGAGGACCTGAGCCGAATTGGGATTGGATTCGCCCTGTTCGAGATGCCGGCCCTGGCCACGATCGTCCAGCAGGTCGTCGCTGAAGATCAGGAGCGACGCCGGCTCAGCGCCGAAGCCGTCCGGGCACGGTACGTCGCGCCGGAAGCGGGGGAGGCCCCGGCGCCGATCGAACAGGTAGCAAAGGAGGAAGTCGCGGCCGATCCATCAGAGAAGCACGTCAGGCTCGTCGCCGTGCCGGCTGGCTTCTGAAGCCGACGCCGTCACCGACGGCGCCACGCGTCCCAGATCTCTTCCCGCCGTTATCGGCGGAAACGGAGGACCCCGGCCGGTCAGGGCCGGGGTCCTCTCCGTTTGGGGCGGCTGTCGCGCCTGGACGCCGCTGGGCGCGTTGCCGGCTCGCGCTGCTCGCTCACGGGCCTTCAAGCCCGCTCGCTCCGCTGCTCCCCGGCGCCTTCCCAGCGACGCCCATGCACGACGAACGCAGTTGCTTGCTGAACTGAGTCACGAGTCAGGCGCGGATGTGGCGCCGGGCCATCTCTCCTTCGATCTGCCGCTCCGCCTCGACATAGCGGTCGATCTGCTCGCGGACCTCGTTCGCTTCGGGCGTGTAGAGGTGGACCTGTTGCTGCAGGACGTACGACAGCCGCCGGCTCGTCATCCGGACGTGGTCGAGGTTCTTCATCAGGACCAGCGGATCCATCGCTGCGAGATCGGACGGGTGGTACATCTGCTTCATGGCCGGATTGTAGCGATGGCGGTCCGATCGGAGCGACCGAGCCGGACCCGCCAGATCAGGTCCCACCCCCGGCCGTCGGTGGCGATTACGTCTAGCCACGCCGCCCGAGCAACCACTGGGAGGGCAGCCCATCCAGCGTCACCCACGGTCTCGGGGTCGTCCACGGACGGCCCTTCGGCGACGGTGATGTGAGGGGTGAACTCGAAGTCGCCGGCCTCGCCGTAGATGGGGTAGTCGGGAAATGTGGCGGCAAGATCGGCCTGGAGCCGGACGAACGGATCCGCCGGCTCGACGGCCACGTAGATCGTGTCGGGCCATCGTTGGGGGCCGGTCATCGTGTAGTCGAAGGCCGCGTGCCTCGCCGCGACCGAGGCGATTCTCCGACCGACGGACGGATCGAGCTCTTCCCAATCGACGAACGGATACAGCAACGTCACGTGGGCCGGCACACCGGCGACGGCGTCCGCAACGGACGACTGCCGCAGGTGCTCGAGCCCGGGCGGCAGGTCAGCCCGAACGATGACGGCCGAGGACGTAGCCGGTCCCTCAGAGGGCGCGGAGACCGCGGGGCGGCCACTCCCAGTCGACCGGCGTAGCGGCCCCGGCGAGCGCGCGTCGGCGCCCCGCTTCCGTCGCTCCGAGGACGAGGATCCGGTCCGTCTTCGTCGCTCGACCGGCTTCGGCCCCCCACAACTTCGTCATTTTTCGATGGGCCGCAACGTCGTCCAAGGCTACGCCCGCGAGTCGGTAGCCCTCCGGGGCGGCGGCGGCCTCCCAGACACGCTCCGCCAGGCGAAGCCCCGCCGCGCCGGCGATCGGTCGCCCGCGGTCGAACTCCACGTCGCCGATGACGAGGACGACGATCGCGTCATCGGTGAGTGCCCCCCGAAGCCCGGCCAGGACGTCGCGAAGGAAGACGAGGTACGGCTCGCGGTGATGGGCATCGTCAAGACTGGCATCGATCTCGCGGGCGTCGAAGCCGAGCAGCCACGTCCGGAGCCAGTTGTAGTAGCCGTATTTGACGACGCGGAGGTACGGCGGCGAGGTGACGACCAGCCGCGCGCGGTCGGGCAGCCCCCGCTCGCGGAGCGCGGCTCTCGCCCGTGGCCCGGCATCGCGCGCGTCGCCGAGGAGGGCCAGGCCGAGGGTCTGGGGGGCTGCCTGGCGGTACAACCGGGAGAGCTTCCGCTCGAGGCAGTCGAAAACGTCGCGATCCGGTGAATTGAAGGCGGTCCGCGCGGCGAAATCGCGGACATACCGCGGCGCCATGCTGAAGGTGTTCGGCATGATCTCCGAGAGGTAGGACGCACTCTTGCCGTGGAGGATGCCCGTCAACGCCGCGGCCAGGAACCGGTCCGTCGGCCGCGTGAGGTCGAGCATCGTCCGGACGAGGAGGAGCTGAGCGAGGGTCCGCCGGTGGAAGCACACGACCACCTCCGCCGGCACCCGCTCCGTCCCTGCCGATGGCCGGCTTCCGGAACCCGCCCCGGGGACGAGGCTTGCCGCACCAAACGGGTCGTCGATGACCCGGCTGGCGAGTGCCTGCCAGGGTTGGGAGTCGGCCGCCCACGCGAGGCGCAATGCCGCGAGTCGCGTCCGTGCCTCGGCCGGTGCAGCCGGATCGACCTTGGACGCCGTCAGCAGGTGGGCGAAGGGGTTCAGGTCGTTGCCGACCCCGATCCGTCCCTCGGCGCCTGCCTGGAGGGGGGTCGTTCCGCGTCCGGAAAAGGGATCGAGGACCACGTCGCCTCGACGCGAGTAGCGCGCGATGAAGGCGTGGGCGAGCGCCGCCGGAAAGCTCGCGAGATACGAGCACATCGGGTGGAACGAGTGGCCCCACAACCGCTGCTGGTCCTTCCACTCGGGGGCGACCGAAAGGACGGGCAGATCCGGGGCGAGGTCGAGGGCGAGCTGACTGTCGCGAACTCGTGGCGAGGTCATCGGGCGGGCGCGATCCTGGTCATGGCGCGACGGTCCTCGATCGGTCGAAGGGGCGCGGAGCATAGCACGCGCGGAATTGCTCGAAATTGGCCCGTAGACCGCGTCGCGACGCGGCGTTACGCTAGGTCCCGAGCCCGAGGCTGTGTACGGAACCACGCGCAGCGTCGAAGGTCACTGAGGCGTCATTTCCGGCACCTTCGTGACATCCGGCGCGCACGAGGGCCCGTCCCCACCGTCCGGACCGGTTCCGGCGAAGAGGCCACCCGGGCTCATGCGACGCCCGCCGCGCCGCCTCTGTGGCCGTGCGGCGGGCAGCACCCGTGGTAGGTCGCTTTGGCGCCTCGGAGTGTCAGCACCCGCACGGGCCGCCGGGCTCTACCGTGGCTCCCGGGGTGAGCCACACCTGGTACTCGCGACTGACTCCATCCGTCGCGCCGCTCTCGTCCCCTTCGAAGACTCGTAGTGTTCCCCATTGAGCGTTCGAGAGAACGTACGCGACGGTGATGTCGAACGTCCCACGGCAGCCGGTGCCACACGTCGCCATGGCGTGACTCTCGTAGAGCTGACGACCTGACGCGTCGAACAGGCTGACCAGGAGCCATGCCTCGTAGGTATTCGCCGTGCCCGTGACACGACCGGGATTGCCCAGGGTCGCGCCCCAGGCCGGCCCATCGACGAAGACCGCGGGCAAGACGCTCTCGAACATCGTGTAGCCGAATGCATCGGTTTCTCGACCGACTGGTCCGTCGAGCACGATGCCCTCGCAGCCGAACACGGAGACCGGCCGGCCATCGACACGTAGTGCGACTGAGTCGACGCTCCCGAACTGGGTCAGCGTATAGACGACTTGACCGAGCCGACCAAGACAGGACGCGCTGCCGCCTCCGGACTCGAATTCGCTGGACAGGTCGACGGTCGCCACGCCGTCCTTGATCGACAGGTTGAGGAGCTCAGTCCCGGCAGGGACGGTACTGGAGATCGCGGGCGAGGTGCCGCGCTCGTCGGCAGTAGGGCCGTCCAGCAGGGCAGTCATCGCAGCCCTCGCGACGGCCTTCGTCGCAGGAATCTCTCGGAGGACGGGAACGAGTCCCGCGCTGCCGACTGGACCGTCAAGGATGAAGTACGCCCGGACAATGATCGTGCCGTCGGGCGATGGTGCCGGCGTCGCGTCCGGGGACGGGATCGGTTCGGGGGCCGGCGACCAGGGAGATGAACTGGCCCGAGGCGTCGGGCTCGGCGCAGGCGTGAGACTTGGGCTGCCTAGCTCGGCTGACGGCTCGGCCGAGGCGACCGGCGGGACCGCGCCGCCGAGGGCGCCTACTGGCGCGCTGCAGGCGACGAGGGCGGCGTTGAGGATGAGGACGAAGCTGATCGGGACCGGCTGCTTCATCGGATGGGCTCCTGTGCGGGCGGGATTGGACTGCCAATCTGGCCCGGCGCCGTCTCCGGGAGTTCGCCGCGTCGTAACGATCAGGTCACACACCCTTAAGCCCCGATCGCAGCCCGCGAGGCCCCACCACGGGTGAGTCGCGTACAGTGGTGGGCGCTCCCGAGCGCGTCCCCGTAGCTCAGCGGACAGAGCAACCGCCTTCTAAGCGGAAGGTCGCAGGTTCGAATCCTGCCGGGGGCGCCACAACCAGCGATGTCGTGCTCGTGGGGGTTTGATGCTGTCACAGCCCGAAGTCAGCGAGACGACGCTCGGTCCCGGCCTGCCGACGCTCAAGATCGGTGGCGGTCCGCAGCCCCTCGTCTATCTGCCGGGCTTGTCCTTGCATCCGGGCCTTCCCACCGGCCGCGAGCGCACGATGGCGATCTCCGGCTGGGAGCCTCTTCTCGATCGCTACACGATCTATCGCATCGGTCGCCGGATCCGACCGGTGGGTACGACCTTTCGTGAGATGGCTGAGGATGTCGCGGCCACGGTGGAGCAGATGCAGCGGCCGGTCGACCTCATGGGGGCATCGACGGGAGGAGCCATCGCGCTCGAGCTGGCGGCCACGCGGCCCGAGCTCGTCCGCAGCCTCATGATCGTGATTTCCGGCGTGCGCCTGAGTGAAGACGGCCGGAACAAGGCAGCCTCCGCGTCCCGCGCCGCCGCGGCCGGGCGATGGCGTCGCGCCTACGCGGAGGTGATGCCGATCGGCTCCACGTCTGCGCGCGGGCGGGCGCTCATGGCCGCGCTTGGCTGGGTCCTGGGTCCGCGGCTGATCGGGATCCCCGGAGATCCGACCCTTGTGTTGGCCGAGCTCGCGGCATGGGAGCGATATGACGCCGAGAATTTGGTCTCGAGCGTCCGATGCCCGACGCTCGTGATCGGCACGCAGCATGACCGAATGTTCACGGCCGCCGCCACCCGCGAGCTCGGGGAGCGCCTCGAGACCGCGACGACGGTGATCGTGCCCGGCCTCGCCCACGACTTCCCGCCCGATGCGATCCGCGAGCACGTCACCCCATTCCTGGCCGACGTTGCGCGCCATGGATGAGGCGCCCGCGCGACCGCTCCGGATCCTCTTCGTGGACGACAATCCCGATCATCGTCGCCTCGCCCAGCTTGCGATCCAGCGCGAGATCCCGGCAATCGAGGCGGTCGACGTCACAGACGAGGCCTCCTTCCTCGCCGCCCTCGCCAGCGGCGACTTCGACCTGGTCATCACCGACTATCACCTGCGCTGGAGCGACGGTCTGGGTGTCCTCCGGGCCGTAAAGGACAGCTGGCCGGATCGGCCGGTGGTGATGTTCACGGGCAAAGGCAGTGAAGCCATCGCAGTAGAGGCGATGCGACTTGGGTTGGACGACTTCGTCCGTAAAGGGCCGCGCCGCGCCGCACGACTCCCGGCCGCGGTCCGCGCAGCGGTTCAGAACATTCGAGAGCGGCGATCGGTCGCGGAATCACAGGTCCGCTACCGCGAGCTCTTCGACCGGGTTCCGATCGGGCTCTACCGGACCACTCACGACGGCGAGTTTCTGGAGGCCAACCTCGCCCTTGCGGAGATGCTGGGCTTTCGGGACGCGGACAGCCTCACCGAGAGGCGCTGGAGCGAGCTGTGGGTCGAACCCGCCGATTGGGAGCGGTGGCTGGTCTCGATCGAGCGCGACGGCGTCGTCCGGGAATTCGAGACCCGGGTCCACGGCGCTGACGGATCTGTGCGCTGGGTCGTGGTCGAGGCCCGGGGCATCCGGGATGGCGACGGCGACATGCGCTGGCACGAGGGAAGCGTTCTCGACATCACGGAACGACGAATGGCCGAAGACGCTCTTCGCGCGAGCGAGGCGCGCAAGGGGGCAATGCTGGAGGCCGCCATCGACGCCGTCATCGTCATGGATGACTCCGGTCGCATCACCGAGTTCAGCCCCGCCGCGGAGCGAACTTTCGGTCACAGGCGCGAGGACGTCATCGGCCAGGAGCTGGCCGAGATCCTCGTGCCGCCGGAACTCCGGGAGCGCCATCGGACCGGCCTCACCCGGTACTTGGCCACCGGAGACGCGGCCATCCTGGGGCGACGTGTCGAGCTGCGAGCCATGCGGTCGGATGGACAGCAGATCCCCGTCGAGGTCGCGATCAATCGGATCGACCAGCCGGGCCCGCCGATGTTCACGGGCTACGTCCGGGATATCTCCGCCCAGCGTCACCTCGAGGAGAGCCTGCGCCAGGCGCAGAAAATGGACGCGATCGGACAGCTCGCGGGTGGCGTCGCCCACGACTTCAACAACATGCTGACGGTCATCGACGGTTTCTCGACGCTGCTCCTCGACGAGCTCGATACGACAGATGCCCGGCGCGAGCTCGTAGAAGAGATCCAGCGGGCGACGGCGCGCGCGGCGAGCCTGACCGGTCAGCTCCTGTCGGTCAGTCGCCGTCAGGCGCTCCGGCTGCAACCGTTCGATCTCAACAGGCTCGTCACCGACCTGCACCCGCTGCTCAGTCGAGTCGTGCTCGATGACATCGTGGTCGTTGTCCATACCCCCGACGAGCAAGTTGTCGTCGACATCGACGACGCCCACTTCGAGCAGGTCATCCTGAACCTCGCGGTTAACGCCCGCGACGCGATGCCGGCCGGCGGGACGCTGACGATCGAGACCGGGGTCGTTGAACTCGACGCCGCATACGCCGAGCTCAGACCGGGCGTGACGCCGGGGCTGTACGCGATGCTGGTTGTGAGCGATACGGGGATCGGAATGGACCCCGCCACCCAGGCCCGGATCTTCGAGCCGTTCTTCACGACGAAGGACGTGGGCAGGGGCACCGGCCTGGGATTGGCGATGGTCTACGGGACCGTCCAGCAGTCCGGCGGTCACGTCAGTGTCGAATCAGAGCCCGACTATGGGACCACGTTCCGGATCTACCTTCCGCTGAGCGCCGCGGTACCCGCCGAGCGCAGCGCAGCCGGTGGCCCGACGCGGCGACGGCTCGGTCCGGAGGTGACTGTCCTTGTCGTTGAGGACGAGGACCAAGTCCGCGAGCTCATGGTCCGCGCCCTCCAGAGAGCGGGCTGCGTCGTCCTCGCCGCCTCGAGCGGCCCCGAGGCCCTGTCCGTCGTTGACCCGGGGAGCCGCCTGGACCTCGTCATCGCGGACGTAGTCTTGCCGGATGGCCACGGGCCTGAGGTCGTCCGTCTCCTGCGGCGGACGCGACCACGCCTGAGGGCTCTGTACGTCTCGGGGTATGCGGCCCAGTTCGAGGCCTCGGGGACGAGCTCCCCCGACGCCGAGCCACACTTCCTTCAGAAGCCATTCACCCTCACCCAATTCATCGATGCGGTACGGAAGGTTCTCGACGCGCCCGAGGGCGACGACGACCGCGCCTGGGCCCCGGAGACGCTCTCCCTGCCCGATTGACACCCGCCCGTCCGGGACGAGCCAGATGCGACTGTTGCCCGCGGGCACGTCCGGACGTACGATCTGGCACCCACCGGGGAGATAGGTCGAGGCATCTATGCGCGAGAACGAGTCAGAGTTCCAGCCTGCGGTGACGGATGGCGACCAAGAACCGGCCAGTTCGTGGGACACGAACGGCAGCGCGCCGGCTTCGGGCGCGGACGCCGAAGACGCAGCGGCCTCCACCGACGATCCAACGACGAATTCGACCGACGATGACAGCGCCGCCTTCCTGGCCGACCTTACCCGCGTCATGCAGACCGCGGCGGCCGCGGAGCGCACTCGGATCGCCGAGGACAGCGAGCGCCGCCGCAAGGCGCATCTCGACCTCATCCGGGCGCGGGAGACGTCCGAAGCCGAGGAACTGCGCGTACTCGCCGAGGGCGACGTCAAGGCGATCGACACCTGGGCCGACACCGAGATCGAGCGTATCCAGTCGGAACGCGAGCGACGGATCACCAGCCGACGCGGCGAACTGGCGCAACGGCTGGAGGACCATCGCCTGCTGATCGGCCGCGAGGTGGACGCCGTCGAGACGGTGATCGCGACCTATCGAACCGAGGTCGAGGCCTATTTCAGCCGGCTCGATGCGGAAACAGATCCGGTCGCCATCGCACGGGAGGCGGGGAGGCGCCCGCAGTTCCCCGGCCTCGATACGGCCGGGCCGGGCACCGCTGCGCTAGGCGCCGCCACCGGGCCGGCAGACGAGGCTGACGCAACGAGTCACGAGGAACCGCCGCCCGCGGACGACGCTCTGGTCGGGGTGATGGATTCGAACGCCCCGACTAATGCGATCGCGGACGGCGAACCGGCTACCGCGGCGAACACCGAGCCGGTTGCGAGCGTCGAAGCCGAAGCCGACGCGGAACCGCATGACGAGCCGGGCGAGCCCGCCGAGACAAAGGCCCAGGCGGTGGAGACGCCGGTCGCGTCGAACGCCGTACCGCCACGAAGCTCAGCGGCGCTGATGGGCTCCTGGTTTCGCCGCGGCGACGACGCCGCTGGCCGGCCCGACGCGGACGGTTGACCCCGGCCCTATCTCTGGTCGAGGGTGATGTCCACATCGGCGGCGACGATCGGCTCCGAGAAGCGAAGAATCAAGATCCGGTCGACCCCGATCGCGTCGGTCACGCCCTCGCATGGCTGCCGCACGAGGGTCATGACCAGCGGGTCCGTCCCGATGAACAGGTCGTGATCCGTGCGGCACGGGAACCCGGCCCACCCGAGCTGCAGGGTCGTCGCGTCGATGTTCCTCACGTCGACGTCATCGGATGGAAAACTCTGACCGTCGCCCGTCGGTGAGCCCGACGTAGCCTCGAGGAGCGTGCCGGATTCGTCGACGACGTCGACAGTCTGCGGTTGGCCCGCGGCCACGACGAGCTCGACGAGGATCCCGGCCGCGGCCGGTCCCGAGGGGCTCGCGCGTCGGACTCGCGCTCGGGGAGGCGATCGGGCCAGTGTCCGGCACGACGACCGCAGGCTGCCTCGACCCGCCGACGCCGATCGCGACTGCGGCGAGCAGAAGCCCAAGGACCGCGAGTACGAGCCCAGGTCGCAGGCCCATGCCCAGGCCGCGGGACCGCGGAGCCATCGGGTCTGGTCGCAGGAAACGCAGCGGGTCTCGCCGGCGGGGGTGACTGCGCGCGTGCTCCATTGCGAGCTCGACAGGCCGATCCGGCGCGCGGTTCGGTCCCTCGTCGAGCCACTCGCCGAGAACCCGGTCGAAGTCGTTCAGCGCCGTCATGCCAGCCGTCCTTCCGCCGCGACGTTGCGGCCGTCGGCTTCGATAGCCGCCCGGAGGGCCCGGGTCGCATAGTGGAGTCGGGAACCCGCCGTTCCGACCGGGATGCCGAGAACGTCGGCGATCTCGGCCAGTGACTGGCCGGCGTAGTGCTGGAGCACGAGAATTGCCCGCTGCTCCGGGGTCAGGCGCCGGAAGCCGCGCTCGAGCTGGTCGCGGTCGGCGACGGCCCGGTACTGGTCGGGCGCCGGCGACACGTCCGAGTCCTCGGGCAGTAGCTGGATGGATGCGCCGCCGCGACGTTCACGACGGGCCTCGGCGATGCTCGAGCGAACGATGAGGCGGTAGGTCCAGGCGTCGAACCGCTCGGGATCGCGCAGCCTCGGCAGCTCGTTCCAGATCGTGATCAGGGTCTGCTGGACGGCGTCCTCGGCGAGATAGTGATCGCGAAGGATCCGATACGCGACGGCGAACAGGCGCCCGCTGACGAGGCGCGCGAGGGCGTCGAATGCCTCGTGCTCGCCGCGCCCTGCACGTTCCACCAGGTCTCTCTGCACCGCGTCAGCTCCATCGGCGGCGGCCCGTCGTGAGCCGCTCGGGAAGTATGAGCAGGGAACCCGGGCGTTTCTTCAATCTGAGGTCCAGGGCCGTCGCGAAGGCGGCAGGCGAGAGACGCCGATGGCTCAGAGAGGGTTTTCGCGCACGGCCGCTTCGTGCGCCGCGCGGTACTCGTCACGCAGCCGTTCTACGAGGATCTCTACTTCGCGTTCCTCCGCGGAGCCGGCCGACGTGCCCTCGAGGCGACGCTCGGCGTCGCGCCAATCGGCGAGGATCGCCGAAATCGGGCGGGATGTTGCCTCGATCGACTCCGGGACATCCGTGGGCGATCCTTCGTCCGCCATGCGGTGCACTTGTTCGGTGAGCTCCCGCTGGCGTCCGCTTGCCTCGAGGACCCGCATCGCGATGCTCTCGATCCGCGTCGCGAGATCGACGAAGTGCGGATCATCAGGGGCGATCTGGCGCTTCTCCTCCTCGAGTGTCGACAGCGCCTCGAGGTCACGAATCAGCTCGTCCGATGTGTCGCGAAGCGCACGACCAGCTTCGGGCATTCGTGCGTCCCTCCTTCGTGTCGGCCCGATCCGGGAGCGACCGTTACCCTGCGGCGCCCTCGTTGCCCGCAGCGCCCGGCAGCGCGAAGGATAACCCGGGATTGGATCAACGCCACGTTGCGGCATCGGGAACCGAGTCTTTGTGCAGCCGAGCCGTGGCGGTCCCCGAACGGTCTGGTACTCGCGATTATCCCAAAGTACGGCTTGGCGAGGCCACCACCCCACCCCTACGCTCCGCCCATCAGCGAGCCGCACCCTACCTCTGGCCACCCCAGAGGGGCGGACCTGTCGTGAAGTGCTCTAAGCGAGGCAAGCGCCACATGGGGTCCATGGCCGTCAACGAACTCGGACCGATGCTCACAGCCACCGAAGTGGCCGACATGCTTCATCTCCACGTCAACACCGTGAAGCGACTCGGCGACCGCGGCGAGCTGCCGTTCTATCGCGTCTGCAAGCGAGGCGATCGCCGCTTCCGACTTGACGACGTGATGAAGTTCCTGTCCCAGAACCGCTGACATTCGGCGCCCGACGAGGGCGCCCTCACACGACTGCTAGCTCTCGGAGCGTCCGTCACCTCCTGGCGGGCGCTTCGTCCTGTACTCCGGCCAATGGCGGCGACAGATCTCCGCCTTGGACTTCCGTGGGGCCGGCCGCCGGTTAGCGCTCGCAGAATCGCTGCAAGATCAAACGGTCCGCAGCGCCTCGCCGAAGATCTCGACCCCTTCCGCGATTTCGGCGGCCGTCGCATCGATCGGCGCGATCCAGCGGACTACCTGGTGGGCCAGCCCGCACGACAGGACCAGGAGGCCAAGCTCGGCGCAGCGCGCGATGAGGTCGATGGCGAGATCGCCGTCCGGCTCCCTGGTCTCGCGGTCCCGGACGAGCTCGACACCGATCATGAGTCCCGGGCCACGCACGTCGCCGATACGGTCATCCTCGGCCATCAGCCGCAGCAATCCCTGGGTCAGCTCTTTCCCGCGCCGTTCGGCGTTCGCGACGAGATCCTCGTCGCCGATCGTCTCAAGGACGGCAATACCCGCTGCACAGGCGACAGGATTCCCACCATACGTTGAGCCGTGGGCGCTCTTGCCCCAACGCTCCTGGAGCTCGCGCCGTGTGGCGATCGCCGAGAGCGGCAGGCCGTTCGCGATCGCCTTCGCGACCACGACCACATCAGGGACGATCTGCGCGCGCTCGAGGGCCCACATCCGTCCTGTCCTCGCGTAGCCCGTCTGGACCTCGTCTGCGATCAGGAGAATGCCGTACTCGTCGCAGATCGTGCGCAGGCCGCGCAGGAAGTCCGCCGGTGCCGGTGTGTAGCCGCCCTCACCCTGGACCGGCTCGATGATGATCGCGGCAACGTTGCTCGGGGCGATCACGGCCGAGAATATTGAGCGGAGGCTCGCGAGGCTTTCCGTCGTCGCCCGGTCCTCGTCGCCGCCGAAATCGTGATAAGCGTCCGGGAACGGCGCGACGTAGACGCTCGGCAGCAGGGGCTCGTAGCCGGTGCGGTAATTGATGTTCGAGGTCGTGACGCTAGCTGCACCAAATGTCCGACCGTGGAAGGCGCCGCGGAACGCGACAATGCCCGGCCGGCCGGTCACCCGCCGGGCCAGCTTGAGCGCCCCATCGATCGCCTCAGATCCGGAGTTGAGGAACATGATCGTGTCGATCGGGTCGGGCAGCGTGTCGGCGAGCATCCGGGCGAGCGTGACAACCGGCTCGGAGTAGCCGATCGCGCCCGTCGGTCCGATCAGGCGGTCCGCCTGGGCGTGGATGGCCGCGGTTACGCGGGGATGGGCGTGGCCAAGGGCAGTGACCGCGATGCCGTTCGCGAAATCAAGGTAGGCACGGCCGGCAGTGTCGAACAGGCGATGGCCGACGCCATGACTCCAGCTCCGCTCGAAGTACCGACCCAGGACCGGCGACAGGTGGGTGGCCGCGGCGGCCAGGTCGGCGACGGCGGTGACAGGTTCTTCCATCGGCGGAGTATAGGTTCGGGCGACCCTCGGCAATGCAGGGGAGGGGCTAGCATTCGGGCATGGTCGATTTTGCCCTCACGGACGAGAATCGCCTCGTCCAGCAGAGCGCCCGCGCCTTCGCGGAGACGGAAATCCTGCCGAACATCCGGCGCTGGGACGAGGAGGGCGGCTTCCCGCGCGAGCTGTTCGGCCGGATGGCCGAGCTCGGCTTCCTCGGCGCCCCGATTCCCGAGGAGTACGGCGGTTCCGGGATGGACTACGTCAGCTTCGCGATCCTGTGCGAGGAGCTCGAGCGCGCCGACACGGCCTTCCGGGTCGTCCAGAGCGTCCACGTCGGCCTGAATTCGCTGGCGCTGCTCCAGTGGGGGACCGACGAGCAGCGCGGGCGCTGGCTCGTCCCCCAGGCACGCGGCGAGAAGCTCGCGACGTTCGGGCTGACCGAGCCGGGGGTTGGAACGGACGCCGGCAACCTGGCATCCACCGCCCGTCGTGACGGCGAGGCGTATCGGCTCAACGGGCAGAAGATCTGGATCAGCCTCGCCGACATCGCCGACCACTTTCTGGTCTTTGCATCGGTGGATCGGTCGAAGAAGCACAAGGGCGTGACGGCGTTCATGCTCGAGCGAGGCATGCCCGGGCTGACGACGGGGACGCTCCACGGCAAGCTCGGTATCCGGGCCGGCAACACGGGCCTGATCAACCTCGATGACGTGCCCGTGCCGATCGAGAACAGGATCGGCGAGGAGGGCGAGGGGTTCCTCGTGGCGATGAGCGCGATCGACCAGGGCCGGTTCACGGTCGCGGCGGGATCGGTCGGACTCGCCCAGGCGTGCCTCGACGCGTCGGTCAAGTACGCCCGCGAGCGGCAGACGTTCGGTGAGGAGATCGGCCGGCATCAGCTGGTCAAGCAGATGATTGCCAAGATGGCTGCGGGAACCGAGATGGGCCGCCTGCTCGTGTGGCGGGCGGCCTGGCTGAAGAACCAGGGGCGGCGCAACACCCGCGAGACGTCGCTCGCGAAGTGGCACGCCACGGACCACGCGGTCCAGAGCGCCCTCGACGCGATCCAGATCCACGGCGCGAACGGCTACTCGAACGAGTTTCCGGTCGAGCGCTACCTGCGCAACTCGAAGGCCGCGGTCATCTACGAGGGCACGAGCCAGCTCCACACCCTCATCCAGGCCGACTACGCGCTCGGCTATCGCGAGGATCGACCGATCCGCTGCGAGCCGTGGCCGGCCCAGGGCCGAGAACGCCAGCCGGCCGGCAGCTGATGGCGACGGACGCTGGCCGGATCAGCCACCACCCTGACGACCTGTTCGATGCGAGCAAGTACGGGTTCGCCCAGGCCGTCAGCGTCCCCGCCGGACGGCTCATCTTTGTCTCTGGCCAGGTCGCCTGGGACGCTAGCGAACGGCTCGTGGCCACGGACCTCCCCGGACAGGCTGCCGCGGCGATGGCCAACGTTGCGCGGGCGCTCGCCGCCGCAGGCGCCGAGCTGGGCAACGTGACGGCGCTCCGCATCTACATCGTCGGCGACCCGTCGGACACGTCCGGCGTGAGCGATGCGTTGCGCGTGGCATTCCCAGCCCGGGAAGGACCGGCAGCCACCTGGGTTCGGGTCGGTGGCCTGGAGGGAGACGGACTCCTCATCGAAATCGAGGCGACGGCGGTGGTCCCATAGCGGGCGACGGCGACATCGGGGCGAGACCGGCAGGAATGGGAGCTCGCTGGACCGACGGTGAGCTCGCGACACTCGCCGAGCTCGCTGAGACGTTCGTTCGGGGTGACGCGCATTCGACGGACGAGGCTCACGACCGAGGCGCTCGAGCGTGCGGCCGATCCCTCGCAGCTCCGCCAGCTCCGGCTGGTCCTGCGGCTCATCGAGTCGCCGCTGGTGAACTTGCTGCTGACCCGTCGCGCCCGATCGTTCCGAACCATGTCGCCGGCGACCCGTGAGCGGTACCTCCTGTCGTGGGCAAATTCCCGCGTCCCGCTTCGCCGATCGGCCTTCCAGGGCTTCCGGAAGCTGCTGACCTTCCTGGCCTACGCCGATCCGGGCGTCGAGCGCCCGAACCCGCGACTCACCGCCATGGGCTACGTCCAGGACGCCCGACCGGTCGCGGCGCAGGCAACCAGGATCCGGGCCACCCGGCCGCCGTTCGAGTCGGGCTCTGCGGACGAGCCGATGGAGATGGAGGCGGACGCCGTGATCGTCGGCTCGGGCGCTGGCGGCGGGGTCGTCGCTGCCGAGCTGGCCCGAGCGGGTCGCTCCGTCGTCGTCCTCGAGGCGGGGCCGCTGGTCGACGAGGCCTCGATGCCGACCGACGAGCTCGACGCGTACGGCCGGCTCTACTTGAACCATGGCCTCCTCTCGACCTGGGACGGGTCGGTGACGATGCTCGCCGGAGCCGCGGTCGGGGGTGGGACGCTCATCAACTGGATGACGTGCCTGCCGGCGCCGACCTGGGTCCGGGACGAGTGGTCGCGCGATCACGGCATCGAGGATCTGACCGGCGAGACCTGGGACGCGGATCTGCGCGCGATCGAGGAGGAGGTCGCGGTCAGCGAGGCAACGCTCATTCCGCCGAAGGACGAGGTGCTCCTCCGAGGCGCCGCCGCGCTCGGCTGGGACGTGGCCCGGACCAGGCGGGACGCCATCGACTGCGGCGACTGCGGCAGCTGTCCGTTCGGGTGCCGGCAGGGAACGAAGCAATCGGGAATCCGTGCACACGTCGCCTCGGCCTACGCCGCTGGAGCGCGGATCGTGCCCGGAGCTCGAGTCAACCGTGTCCTGCTCTCGCCCGGGCGCAGGAGCGGCGCGGGCGGCGCAAGCGGAGTCGAAGCCATCGTGCAATGGACCGATCCGGAGACAGGCGCGTCCGCGGCCGATCGACGGGCCCGGCGCCTGATCGTCCGGGCGCCGAAGATCGTCCTCAGCGCTGGTGGCCTTCGAACCCCCGCCATCCTGGAGGCGTCGGCGTTGGAACACCCTGCAATCGGCCGGAACCTGCGGCTTCAGCCGGTCCCTGTGGTTGCCGCGCTGTTCCCGCAGCCGATCGACATGTGGCGAGGCACGATGCAGGCTGCCCGCTCCCTCGAGTTCGTCGCGCCGGGCCCGGGCAACAACGGCTACGTGATCGAGTCGGCGCCCGGTCATCCCGGTCTCTTCGCCCTCGCCTTGGCCTGGGAAGGCACGGACGCCCACGCCGACGTCATGCTTCGCGCCCGCAGGATCGCGCCGCTCGTCGCCGTCACACGGGACGGCGGTACGGGTCGAACGACTCTCACGAAAAGGGGCACAGTCCGGGTGGATTACCGGCTGGATGGCACCGGAATTGCCACCTTGCGGCACGCACTCCTGTCGATGGCGCGTCTGGCGCGGGCAGCGGGGGCTCCCGAGATCGTCGCGGTCGGGACGCGCCCGGCCTGGTATGGCCGATCCGGCTTCCCTCCCGGCGGCGAGTCGGCGGCCTTCGTCGAATTTGAGGCCGCACTCGCGTCATTCGACTTCGGACCCAACCGCGGAACCGTCTTCTCCGCCCACCAGATGGGGACGGTCAGGATGGGCGCGGAGCCACGTGACCATCCCTGCGACCCCTGGGGCCGCGTTCGGCGCGATGACCGCCATGACCGCGTCATCCCCGGGCTCTACGTGGCGGATGGCTCGCTCTTCCCGACGGCCCTCGGTGTCAACCCGATGATCACGATCATGGTCCTCGCGCGGCGGGTGAGCCGGACGATCCTCGCCGACGCCTAGGACGGGCGGCTCAGGCGGCGGCGTCAGTCTCGGCGCCATCGGCGCGGATCGCGGTCTCACGCTCAGCCACGGGAGCCCTTCGCCGGGCGGCGCTCATCAGCCTGCCGCGGGCGGTGATGATCAGGGCGACCGCGAAGATGATCACCGCTCCGGCAACGAGTGTCCGCGGGGTGATCGGTTCCTGGAGGACGATTGCACCGAGGACCACCGCGACGATCGGGTTGACATACGCGTACGTCGCGATGAGCGGGAGGGGCGCCACCCGCAGGAGCCAGACGTAGGCGGTGAACGCGACGAGGCTGCCGATGACCGTCAGGTAGACGAACGCCGCGAGCGACTCCGGCGAGACGGCGTCGGGTCGGAACCCGGCGTATTCGCCCCTGACCGCTGCGAGGACGATGAGGATTGCCGACCCGGCCAGCATCTGGCCACCGGTGGCGACGAGCGGGTCCTTCGGCAGGTGCGCCCGGTGGGACGAATAGAGCGAGCCAATGGACCAGCTGATGGGCGAGATGAGGAGCGCCAGGATGCCGCCCGGGTCGAACGTCTCGGCGGCGGAGGCCGACGGCCCGACCAGTATTCCCACACCAACCAGGCCGATCGCGACGCCGGCGATCGCGACGCGGGGGAGGCGCTCGCCGTAGAGGACACGACCGAGCACCGCGACCCACAGCGGCATCATGGCGATCAGCAACGCGGCGATCCCGGATGGAACCGTCTGCTCGCCGAGGGCGACCAGACCCATCCCGCCGGCCATGAGCGCGGCGCCGATGATCGTCATGTCGCGCCACTCCCGTCGCGTCGGGAATGGGATCCGGCCCCGTCGGCGGAGTAGGGCAACGCCGAGAATGACCAATCCTGCGAGCCCGAATCTCGCCCCCGCGAGGAGGAACGGCGGGATCGTCTCGACCGCGATCCGGATCCCCAGGTACGTCGAGCCCCAGACCACGTAGAGGATCGCGATTCCAACCCAGATCAGGCTCGTCCGTGACGGCACTATGAGCGTTGGCATAGTCGGATGGTCCAAAGTACGGCGAGTGTAGCAGACCCTCCGAAAGGCGCCTATGACGTGACGCGGGCGTGACGTGACGGCCTCGGCGTCGGCGGCCGGCGCGCTCGCGCCTACGCGGCGGCGACGGCAGCCCCGGGTGGACGGCACTCGCGGCATGCCCGGTAGCCGGCTGTCTCCGATGCGCCAGCCGAGCGGAAAGGCACTCGGTGGGCGGGCGTGATTCGTTTCGCGTTGTGGCACGACGGCAGGCAGTAGATCAACGTGGTATCCGAGCCGATGTAGCGGATCCCGGCCCGGGCAAGGCCTTCGAGCTCGTCCGGATCGAGGCCTTCCGCGGTCAGGATCGTCCGCTTGTTGCCCGGCCCGCCGAGCGAGTACTGGCCGATCGTTCCGTCGCTGCGCACGACCCGGTGGCAGGGCACGATCAGCGGCACCGGGTTGTGACCGAGCGCCGTTCCGACCGCCCGAACCGCCTTCGGCCGCCCGATCTCCGCGGCCACCCAGCCATACGGTCGGACTTCGCCGCGTGGGATCTCGAGCGCCTTCAGCCAGACGGCCTGCTCGAAGGCTGAGCTGCCCCGGAGGTCGAGCTCTATTCGTGCTCGCCGATCGCCACCGAGGCGTCGCTCGACCGCGCGGGCGAGGCCGGCCGGGAGAGCGTCCAGGCGCTTCGCCCGACGGCCGGTGCGGGCGAGGAACCTGACCTCGAACGCGTGATCGTCAGCGGCGCTCTCCACGGCTGACACGCCCCGACCGTTCCAGGCCACCCGCAGGGGGCCGATGGGCGACTCGATGAGCGCGTAATCGTCGGCCAGTCCGACGGCAACGAGGGCACCATGGGCCAGGCTCGGCGGCGCAGGCTCGGCGAGCGTGGCAAGGGCGGCCTCGATCGCGTCGAGGTCTGGGACGGAGCGGTTCATGCGGTCATCTCCTCCCGCTCACGCCGTTCGGCGGCGACGAGCGCATCGCGCAGGGCGGCCAGGCCGCGATGGACCTGGGCCTTGAGAGTTCCTTCGGGTCGGCCGAGGGCCTCGGCCATCTGCGTGTAGGACAGGCCGTCGACGTGACGAAGGACGACGGCGGCTCGCTGGGCGGGCGGCAAGGTCGCCAGGAGCAACTCCCAGGTCTCCTTTTCGTTGGCCCGTGCGAGGGGATCCACGGTGGGTTCGGCCGACGGCTCGAAGGCGAGCTCGACAGTTCGAACCCGTTTTACTCGCGCCCGGTTGCGGCAGACGTTGAGAACGATCGTGGCCAGCCAGGGACGCAGCCTGATCTGGCGAATTCGACCTGCGTCGTAGCCGCCGAGGGCCTGATACGCGCGGACGAACGCGTCCTGGGCAGCCTCTTCCGCGTCGCTCCGATCACCGATGAAACGCAGCGCGATGGAGAACAAGCGGCCCGCGTGAGCCGAGACGAGCGCCTCGAATGAGCCGTCGAGATCGGCGGCGAGTCCGGCGGCGAGGGCCTCGTCGGAGCGGAGCGCGTCGTCCATCGACCTATGAAACACCACGCGGTCCCGGTTGGTTGCATGTTGCGCCCATAAGGCGAGTAAGGCCTCCGCGGCCGCGACTTTGAGGCAGTGGCTCGCATCGCGTCGGGCATCCGCCCGATGGCGCCGCCGGCCGGCACCGGGAGGATGTGGCCATCGAGACGACCGGCTCACAGGCACCGAACCATTCGGGGCCGGCCGGCGCGCAGGAGGGACAGAATGTCCGCTTCAACTCGCACGATCCAGCAGCCGCTGGGTTTCGGCCAGATCGGCGCGGCGCTCGCCGTCGTCGCTGTGGCAATCGTCGTCGCCGCCCTCGTGGCCTTCGGGTCAATGGGCGCGGCCAAGACCGATGACACGCCGGCTGCCGGCGCGCCGCCCGCGGTCATCGATCACGGCTGGAGCCAGGCCGGGACGAGCACCGGACCCGCCGCCGGTGCGCCGCCCGCGGTCATCGATCACGGCTGGAGCCAGGCCGGCTCGAGCGGCGGTCTTGTGCCGCCGGACGCCGACGATCACGGTTCGAGCTTGGGCACCAGCCCCAGCAAGCCCGCCTACCAGGCCGACCCGGGATTCGCTCCCCGGTCGCCCGACGCGGCCAAGTCAGTCGGGGGCCGGCGCGTCGGCGTCGAGTAACCCACCCGGCGTACCGATCGCCCAGATCGGCACGCTACCCCTACCGCCGAGGCGCCGTCCCGATTGGGGCGGCGCTTCGGTGTCCGGTTGGGACCGTCGGCCCATGCGACAATCGGCCGACGATGCCGCCCGACGACCGGTTCGACGACCTCGCCCAGAGCCTCGGGGGCTTCTACCGGAGCTGGGTGATCTACCTCGGCCTCCACCTCGGCCTGTTCGCGCTGATCCATGCCGCCGAGCGCGAGGGCATCTCGCCCGCCGAACTCGCAGCGTCTGCAGGTTGCGCGCCAGAGCCCGTCGAGGCATGGGTCCGCGCCGCCCACGCGAGCGAGCTCCTCGAATACGACGGGACGCGAGTGAGGATGGACGAGGGCGCGGCGTCGGTCCTGCTCGACGAAACCCGACCGGAGTATCTCGGTGGCCAGTTCGTCGTCGCCGTCGTATCGAGCCTCGACTACCCGGGACTTCCCGACTTCTTCAAGACCGGTCGGCCGATCGACGAGCGACCGCCGCGGTTCCATCGTGCGATTGAGGCAGTCACAGTCCAGGACATCGCTGTCTTCTTCCAGGAGGGGCTGGCGGCATTACCCGATCTCGCGGGGCAGCTCGCCGCGGGCATCCGGGTCCTCGACGTCGCTTGCGGCGGCGGCAAGTGGCTCATCGCCGTCGCCACCCGGTTCCCGGCGACGGAGCTCGTCGGGGTCGAGTTCGAGCCCGACTCGGTCGCCAGGGCGATGCGTCACGTGACCGACGCGGGGCTAGAGGTTCGGATCCGGATCGAGGCTCGCGAGATTCCCACGATGCCGTATGTCGAGGAGTTCGACTTCGTCTACATGCAGGATGCGCTGCACGAGCTGCCCGATCCCGTCGCCTCGTTGAAAGCTGCGTGGAGGGCGGTTCGCCCCGGCGGCCGTCTCGTTGTCTTCGAATGGTGCCTGCCGTCGTCGCTCGAGGACTCGCAGAACCTCCAGGCAGAGCTCATGTGGGGAATCCAGATCGACGAGCTTTACCAGGGAACCCGGATGTATACCCACGAGGGCTTCGACGAGATGTTCGCCGAGGCTGGGATCCCGCCGCCCAGCGTCGTCGAGCTCCCGTCGGCCGCGTCCATGTTCGTGGCCGCCCGACCGGCCTAGCGGCGTCCCGTTCGGGCGGGCATGGATCTCCGGGTATCGTGCGCGAGTGCCAACGCCCGCTCCGCCCGGCCGCCCCGCCGACCTCACTGCCGCCGACACGCGCTGGTTGGCGTGGCACGAGGCCTGCTGTCATGGGCTCGCGGGGCGGGAGGTGAGGGAGCTCGGGGACGCCGTCATGCTCCACGACCCGGTCGACCGCGAGCCGTTCTGGAATCGAGTCGCGGGGATGGCCTGGCCGGACGAGATCAGAGCGTTCGATCGCCGCCTCGCCGAGATCATCGCCCTCTTCGGGTCGCTCGACAGGACCCCCCACGTCTGGCCCCTGCCGGGATTTGACGAGCCCGCCGATCTGACCGCTCGGCTCCTGTCTCATGGCTTCGAGGACGTCGGGCCGGGCATCCTCATGGCATTCGATCCGGCCGGTCCGGGCCTCTCGCCGCCGGGTGTTGCCGATCCAGGCCCTGGCATCAGCATCGAGAGATTCCACCGAACGGCCGGCCCGGCCGCAGACGAAGGCGCTCGCGCCATCGCCGAGGTCCTCTCCGACGCCTTCGCCGTCGAGCCCGACCGAGTCGGCGCCATCGAGGAGGAGACCCTCGTCCTGTTCGGCCGGGAAGAGTTCAACGCCTGTCTCGTCCGGGTCGAGGGCGAACCGGCCGCGGCCGCGAGGCGGACGACGTTCGCCGACGCCAGCTACCTGTCGTCGATCGGCACTCGGTCCCGCTTCCGAGGCCTCGGTTTGGGCCGGCTCGTGAGCGAAGCCGTCCTCCGCGATGCGGTCGAGGCCGGCAGCCGCTGGACGTATCTCGGTGTGTTCGCCGACAACCCCGTCGCCAGGCGAATGTACGAGGGGCTGGGATTCGTCCCGATCGGTGGTCCCGCTCCCGATCTCATCCTGCGATGACGCTCCAGCCGTCGCTTGAAGCCGTCATCGTGCGCCTGCTGCCGGTTGGCAGCCAACCGCGGGTACTGGCCATCATCTGGGCGACGGTCGACGTCGACCGTGTCCTCGCCGGTATCGGGCTCGCCGCAGAGGAACTGCCCGACGACAGGCTGCTGGGCGCTGCCGTCCGGCTCGTTCACCCGCTCGGAGGGGAGCCGATCGCATTCCTCGAGCCGACGACCGAAGGGCGAATCGCCGCGACACTCGCGCAGTCCGGCGAGGGCCCGGCCGGGCAATACATCCTCGCGACCGATGGCTTGTCGAGCCTCGTGGTCCGCGCCGCCGCCGCTGGGATCGCCATCAAGCGCGCCGATGACGGCCCGTTCGGGCCCTCGGCCCTGGTGTTGGGCGGCCCGGCTGCGGGGCCGCACATCGTCCTCGTGGCTGGTCCAGCGGGTACCATCGAACGATGATCGAACGCCAGAGCATCACCCTCCGAACCGCGACCGACGCCGACGCCGATCGGATCGCAGCCCTTTTCACCGATGAGGGCTATCCGGCCGGCCCATCCGACATTGTCGAGCGGCTCGGGCGGTTCGGGTCGCCCCATTCGCGGGTCGTCGTGGCCGACTACGAGGGCGAGATCCTGGGGTTCATCGCCCTCCACGCCCTGCCGCGTTTCGAACATTCCGATCGGGTCATCAGGGTGATGGCACTCGTCGTCGACGCGGGCGTCAGGGAGCGCGGCGTCGGCCACCTGCTGATGGAGGAGGCGGAGCGGATCGGCCGGGAGCTGGAGGCCGCATTCGTCGAGGTGACGGCGGGCCGCCACCGGCCCGATGCGCAGCACCTGTACGAGGCGCTCGGGTACGACGGCTCCGTCGCCGCCTACCTCCGCAAGCGCCTCTAGGCCGTTCGATCCCCGCGACCTCGAACGTGTCGGCCTTCCCGCGCCTTCGGCTCCGTGACCCGGCCATCGCGCTGGTCGAGCTGCCGTGGGAAGAGCCCCTCGCGGCGTGGTCCGCTGACTATCTCGCCTTCCGTGAGCTCCCCGTCGGTCCGTCTCGCCATCTTGTCCGGTTCCTCGCCGTTGACGGCGTCCTCTACGCCCTGAAGGAGCTCCCGCTGGGCGTCGGCCGCCGCGAGTACGACGTCCTCCTGCGACTCGAGGCGGCCGGCCTGCCCGCTGTCAGTCCCGCCGGTATCGCAGAGGCACCCGCGGGCGACATGGCAATCCTCGCGACCGAGTACCTGGGCCACTCATTGCAGTACCGGCGGCTGCTCATGCGCCTGCCGCCTGGCCCGAGCCGCCACCGCGACCGCCTCCTCGACGCGATGGCGTTCCTCCTCGTCGACCTTCACCGCAACGGCGTCTTCTGGGGCGACTGTTCGCTCGCCAATACGCTGTTCCGCCGCGACGGCGACCGGATCCAGGCCTATCTCGTCGACGCGGAGACAAGTGAGATCCACGAGAGCCTGTCCGACGGGCAGCGCGAATACGACGCCGAGATCCTCGTCGAGAACGTCGCCTTCGGGCTGGCCGACTTGGCCGCGATGCAGGAGACGGGCGATCCGGAAGAGGCGATCGAGGCCGCTGAACGGGTCCGGGATCACTACCGCGCGGTGTGGGCCGAGCTCCACGATGAGCCCGTCCTCCCAGCCGGCGACCGGCAGGCGATCCGGGCGCGGATCCGCCGGCTCAACGACCTCGGCTATTCGGTCGATCTTGCCCTCGATCCGACGAGCGCCGACGGTCTCGTCCGGCTCCGGATGAACGTGACGACGCGGCGCTTCCACGCCCGCGAGATGGAGCGGCGGACGAGGATCCGGGCCCTCGAAGGGCAGGCCCGGCTCCTCCTCAACGACCTCAACGAGTACCACGCTTGGCTCGAATGGCAGTCGGGCCAGCCGGTCGAACCGGAAACGGCGGCAGAGCGCTGGCTCCGCGAGGTCTACCGGCCGACACTGGGCCGGATCGCGGAGACCGTCGGCCGGGGCCGGGACCTTGTCCAGGCGTACTGCGACGTTCTCGAGCAGAAGTGGTACCTGTCGGAGGCAGCCGGCTTCGACGTCGGGCTCGAGCTCGCCACGGAGGCCTACATCTACCTCGGCGCTCCGGCCCCGGAGATGCTGACCAGCGACAGCGAACCCGCGGTCGCGCTCGATCTGGAGCGGATCGGCGCTGAGGACCCGCTGGTCCCGTGATGTCGCGCCCGGCCAGCCGAGCCGCCCGCCGCACGGCTGGGGATCGTGTCACCATCGAGTGGTGACAGCTTCGACGTCGTCCGGCGCAGAGGCCGTCATCCGCGTCGACGCCCTGCGCAAGACCTACGGCGACCTCGTCGCCGTCGACGGCATCAGCTTCGAGGTCCAAGCAGGTGAGGTGTTCGGCCTGCTGGGCCCGAACGGCGCCGGCAAGACGACCACTGTCGAGGTGCTCGAAGGCCTGCGCCAGCCCGACTCGGGCGAGGTCTCGGTCCTGAGCGTGGACGCGATCCGGCGGCCCGACGACCTCCGCTCGCGGATCGGCGTCTCGCTCCAGACCGCCGCCCTCTACCCGAAGCTCACGGTGGTCGAGGTCCTCGAGCTGTTCCGCGGTTTCTATCGGAGCGGCCGGCCGGTCGAGGAGCTCGTCGAGCTCATGGACCTGGGCGAGAAGCGGCGGACCCGGACGCAGGACCTCTCGGGCGGACAGCGCCAGCGGCTCTCCGTCGCACTTGCCCTGGTCAACGATCCGGAGCTGGTCTTCCTCGATGAGCCGACGACCGGCATGGACCCGGCCGCCAGGCGGGCGCTGTGGGACGTCGTTCTGGGCCTCAAGGCGCGCGGCCGGTCGGTCCTCTTGACGACGCACTACATGGAGGAGGCGGAGGTCCTGTGCGACCGGCTCGCGATCATGGATCACGGCCGGATCCTCGAGTCAGGCACGGTCGACGAGCTCGTCAGCCGCCGCTTCCACGAGCGTGCCGTTCGGTTCGACTCGATCGAGGGGCTGGCCGACGAGCAGCTCGCCGCGTTCCCGGGCGTCGCTTCGATCAAGCATGAGGGCAGCGCGGTGCTGCTCTACACCGGCGATGTGCCGGGGACGATTGGGGCGGTCCTGGCAGCGACCGATCGACTGGGCGTCGAGCCCGCGAATCTCGTGGTCCGACGGGCCACGCTCGAGGACGTGTTCCTCGACCTCACCGGCCGAGCGCTGCGCGACTGAGAGCCCGATCAATGCATGCGCTCGTCCTCCTGACCGTCGCCAACATCAAGAGCTTCGTCCGCGATCGCGCAGCGCTCTTCTGGACCCTCGCGTTCCCGCTGATCTTCGTCTTCCTGTTCGGCTCGATCTTCTCGGGTGGTAACAACGAGCAGAGGATCGGCTTCGCCGACGAGGATCGCTCGGCCCACTCGGCTGAGCTCAAAGCCATCTTCGAGTCGCAGCCGAATATCAAGCTCATCGAGGGGAGTGAGGAGGAGCTGGTCGCCCAGATGAAGGACGGGCAGCTGTCGGCCGTGCTGGTCGTGCCGTCCGGCTATGGTGCGGCCATCGACAGCGAGGCCGGGCCCGCGACGATCACGGTCTACACCGATCCCAGCCAGGCAGCCGCCCAGGCTGCCACCTTCCAGTTGGTTGGGGGCGCATTGGCGGCGGTCAACCAGGCGGCCAGCGGGCAGCCACCCGCCGTTACCCTCGCACCGCAGTCCGTCCAGACGCAGGATCTCTCGTTCATCTCCTACCTTGTGCCGTCAATCCTCGGGATGTCGCTGATGCAGCTCGGGGTGTTCGCGGCGATACCGCTCGTAGCGGACCGCGAGAAGTTGATCCTGAAGCGGCTCCAGGCGACGCCACTTCGGCGCTGGCAGCTCGTCGGCAGCAACGTCCTGATGCGGCTGCTCATCGCGGTGGTCCAGACGGCGATCATCGTCGGGGTCGGCACCGCGTTCTTCGATGTCCAGGTCGCCGGGAGCTGGCTCCTCATCTGGGGCTTCGTCCTGTTGGGGTCCCTGACGTTCATCGCGCTGGGCTACGTCATCGCTTCGTTTGCCTCATCGGAGGAGTCGGCGAACGGGATGACGAGCGTCGTGCAGTTCCCGCTGATGTTCCTGTCCGGGACGTTTTTCCCGATCCAAGCGATGCCTGACGCGTTGCAAACCGTCGCCCGGGCGATGCCCCTCACCTACCTGGGCGACGCCCTCCGCCAGGTGATGGTCAACGGCACGCCGTTCTCGCCCCTGTGGGTCTGCTTCGCGGTCCTCGTCGGCTGGCTGGTCGTGTGCTTCGGTATAGCGGCTCGCTACTTCCGCTGGCAGTAGGGCGGGCCTACTACGGTCCCGCTGTTACCAGCGCTCGTCGTGGACGATCTCTCCGAGCGGGCGACGGTGGCCGGGGCGGTTCGGTGCGGTCAGCTCCGTGGCGTCGGCCGGGTAGCCGAACGACAGCAGGTACTCGCAATGATGGGTCTCCGGGTAGCCGAGCAGCCGACGAGCGAGATCGTGCTCGTAGACGGTCGCCGGAACGCTACCGATGCCGAGCTCCCAGGCCGCGAGCATCATGTATGCAGCGGCCTGACCGAGATCGAACATCACCGACAGCGGCGCGTCCGCCGCTTCCGGATTCGGGGTGACCAGGGCGATCCCGACGGCCGCGCCGGCGAGGTGGCCGGCCCACGGCCCGACGGCGGCGAGCTCGCGCAGGTGCGCTCGATCCCGACAGACGATGAACTCCCAGCGCTGGAGGTTCTTCGAGCTGCCAGAGCGGCGGCCAGCACGAAGAATCCGGCCGATCTGGGCCGGTTCGAGCGCTGTGTCGGCGAACTTGCGTACCGCGCGCTTCGTCGAGATCGCCCGCCAGACGGACATCGTGGGTTCGGTCACGACGCCGCCTCCGTGGAGAGATCCGGCTGTGTCGAACCCGTCGCGGCCGGTGGCGGTGCCGGTCGGCGGTTCGGAAGGGCGACTCCCGCCAGCGTCCGGAACCCGCCGGGCTCGGCCGCGATCGCCTCGAACGCCGCCTCGCCAGCGGGGACCCGTGCGCTGGGCACGGCGGCGGCCCGATCGGCGGCCTCGGCGGGGCTGTAGGGGCCTCCGAGCGCCTCCGCCAGGAAACGCCCAACCGCCCGCCGGTACTCCTCGAACTCATACAGCCAGCTGTGCTGGCCGCCGGCGATGACGAGCGACTCGATGCGGCGGCCCGACTTGGCTGCCGTGCGGATCAGGCGCTCGAGGTGGGCGATGGGCACGACGTCGTCGACGTCGCCATGGACGAGAAGGATCGGGCGATCGTGCGCAGTGAGCGCGGTCGCGGCGCTGACCGTCGCCACCTGATGGCCGCGCGGCCGGAGATACACCCGCGTCGTCAGCCATGCGAGTGGGTAGGCGATTGGATCGGGGATCGGGAGGTGGGCGAGCCGAAAGGTCTGGCGGGTCAGGCGATAGGGGTCGGCCGGGGACGAGGTCGCGACGACTGCCGCCACGTGCTCATCGGCCGCGCCTGCGAGGATCGCCCCGATCGCGCCCATCGAGTGACCCGAGATCGCCCCAACGGTCACCTCTGGTCGAACCATCAACGCCTCGAACGCGGCAAGCGCATCGGCTCCGAACTCACCCGCGCTGACCGGCAGTGTCTCGGCGGGATTGCCACCGTGACCGCGAACGTCGACGGTCAGGCAGTGGAAGCCGGCTGCCGTCAGGAACTGCGCCATCGGCAGCGTCCGATCCCTCGCCGACTCCCAGCCGTGAACGAGCACGACGCCCGGGCCGGGAGCCCCACCGCGGGCCGGTATGAACCAAGCGGGCAGTCCCGTCGTGCCTGGCGACGGAACCGTCAGGTCCTCGAACGGCAGCCCAAGCTCGGTCGGTGTGAGCAGGGGCGGTTGGGGGCGCGGGAAGCCTGCGCGTCCGCGGTAGAGGAGGGCGAAGCGATAGGCGAGCGCAAGCGGCGCGGTGGCGAGAATGGCCGCGAAGCCCGCTCGACGGATGGATGGCACGGGTACAGAGGACGGCACGAGCATTGCACCTGTCAAGCGTCGCCATCCGGCGACCGTGGGCGTCGGTGCCGTGAGAACGGCGGGATACACTCAGCGCGTGTCCAGACGTGACCCGTACCAGGTCCTCGGCGTCGAACCCGGCGCTCCGCCCCCGAAGGTCAAGGCCGCCTGGCGCCGCCTCGCGAGGCAGCACCACCCGGATCTCATCGGCGACGATCCCGAGGCGTCACGCGTTGCGACGCGCCAGATGGCCGAGATCAATGAGGCGTATGCGGCGATCTCCCGGGGCGACGCCGCTCGGCAGGGCGGGGCCGGCCGCGCGGGCGGCACCACCTTCGACGAGAAGTCCAGCGGAGCGCGACGGGGCGGCCCGCCGCGACCGAAACCGACGAGGCCGGTAACAGGACGGCTCGACACGTCAGGGACCGTCCGGCCGCGTAACGCGCCACTTCGCACTCATGGGGCCGACGGCCGCGCGGGGGCCGCGACGACGCTCAGGGGCCAGGCTCCGCTCCGTTTCGCCGCGCAACACCGCGAACCCCCGCGCGCCAGCGACCCGACCGGCCCGCTCGAACGGGGGCGGATTCGGGACTTCAGGCGTCCGCCGCCGCCACCTTTGGACGACGCGGTCGTCCGCGAGCTCGAGTTCGGACGGTTCCGCGGCCATACCCTCGGCGAGGTCGCGGCGTTCGAGCCGTCCTACATCGACTGGCTGGCGAGGACGATCACCCGCGACCCCGAGCTCGTGGCCGCCGCGAGGGTAGTCCAGGAGGACCTCGACCGGCGGGGGATTGCCAGACGGGATCGAGTGAGCGCGCGAGCCGCTCCAGGGGCTCCGTCCGGCCGCTCGGCCTGAGCCCCGGCCGCCCGGCCTGCGTCACACGAGGCCGAAGCCGGGCGGGCGCCGAACCCAGACGCAGCGGTCGCCCCCCGATGACCGGGAGGCGACCGTCGATGCGCGAATGATCCGAGCGATAAGCCCTGCCGTAACGCGTACCGGGCCTGCTGGCCGAATGATCCGTAGTTACTCGGCTCGTGATCTGGGTCGGGATCCGCGGCATCTGAACCGTCATCAGGTGAACCGAAGGCCGACCGTTGATCCGTGACCGACGCCCCAGGTAGTTCCCGATCGTCGCGTTACGGCGCATGTGTCACGTTAGGTCTACCGCCCGTGCACCTCAATGGTTCGTCCGTCCCGAAACGCGTCCGGCGATGGTCCGACGCTTTGATGCACCAATCCGGGACGCCGGTACCAGGTGCGCAAACGCACCATCGCCGCATGTAATGCGAATGAAATGTCCACCTGCGACTCGGCATTCTTGCCGGCGGGCTCGTCGGCCGCCGGCCCGTATCATCAGGACGTGCCCCCTCGAATCGCCGCCAGGTTCCGTGTGCGCGCCGTGTTCGCCGTCGCGGGTCTGGTGGTTCTGAGCGCGCTCGCGAGCGGCTGCGCCGGGGCAACGTTCGACCCGTCGGGGCCGTGCAATTCGGACGGGCGGGCGGCCGGCGCCTACCCGGAGCTGGAGGCAGTCGTGCCGCGTTCCTTCCAGGGTCGTGCCCCGGATCGCGTGGATTCGGGCAGGAATTGCACGACCGCGGCCCTCGCGACGCTGGCCCTCCACGACGTCTCGGAGCTGCGCTTCGCCGGTGGAATCTGGGATCTCGGATCGAACAGCGGCGTCACGCTCGCGGTCTTCGACGCCCCAGGCCTCGAGGCCGCCTGGGTGGCCGAATTCTTCGAGGCCGGGGCCCGGACGGCGCGGCGCGTGGAGTCGGTCAACTCCGGCCCGATGCAACTGTCCGACGGCACGGCGGCCATTCGGATCGATGCCCTCAACGGCGAGTCGTACCAGACCGTTGTCGTCTGGCCCGACGACGATCGCGTGCGCGTCGCACTCGTCGCAAGCTTCATTCGAGAGATCTCGACGAAGGAAGCCCATGAGACGGTCGTCACCGACGCCATCGCTGCTTCGCAACCTCAAGCGAGCGCGACGATCGCAAGACGCCCGACTCGTCCCGCCGTCATCACGGCGTTTCGCCCGAACGCGTCAATGCCCCACACTTGACGAATGTATAGCTGGATCGCCCGCGGCCTCTTTCTTCAATTCCTGCCGCGCCGGCTGTTGCCGATCCTGACGGCGATCGAGCTGTACCGGATCGTCCGCAGCCTTCGGAAGCAGCGTATGCCGGTCAACGAGCCCTTGGACTCGCGGACGGCCCCGCCGCCGCCGCTGCCGCGCTCCGTCAAGCGTCGTTGAGGCGCGGATCGCCGGTCGACGCGCCGTCCGGGTGCGACGGGTCCTCGTGCTAGAGTCGCCGCCATGACCTGGTCGGCACGCCGTCGGGCCTGGGAAGCGAAGCGCCTGGGGCCTGCTCTCGATCGCGCGCCGGAACAACGCATCCGCTTCAGCACGATCAGCGACACCGAGGTCGATCGACTGTACGGGCCCTGGTCGTGGCAGCCTGAGGGTGGTGGCGATCCGGTCGGCGGCGGAGGACCGACCGCAGTCGACCATCGTGGCGAACCGCTTCGACGCGAGCCCGGTCGATGGGACGACTTCGATCCGCTCCGCGACATCGGCTTCCCGGGCGATCCGCCGTTCACCCGCGGCATCCATCCGTCCGGCTACCGAAGCCGCCTCTGGACGATGCGGATGTTCGCCGGGTTCGGGGCCGCCGAGGACACGAACAGTCGGTTCAAGTCCCTGCTCACGGCCGGCCAGACCGGCCTATCGATCGCCTACGACATGCCGACGCTCTACGGCTACGACACGGACGACCCGGAAGCCGAAGGCGAGTTCGGGACGTGCGGCGTCGGTGTCAGCAGTCTGGCCGACATGGAGGTCCTCCTCGCCGATCTGCCGCTCGACCGCGTCTCGACCTCGATGACGATCAACTCGCCCGCAGCTCCGATCTGGGCGATGTACATCGTCGCCGCCGAGAAGGCGGGTTTCCCGCGGTCCGCCCTCGAGGGAACGCTCCAGAACGACATCCTCAAGGAATTCATCGCCCAGAAAGAATTCCTCTTCCCGCCGGAGCCGTCGATGCGCCTCGTGACCGACACGATCGAGTTCGGGACGCGCGAGATGCCCAGATGGAACACGATCTCGATCAGCGGCTATCACATCCGCGAGGCCGGCTCGACCGCGATCCAGGAGCTGGCGTTCACGATCGCCGATGGCATGGCCTACGTCGAGCACGCGATGGCCCGCGGCCTTCGCGTCGACGACTTCGCCCCGCGGCTCAGCTTCTTCTTCAACTCGCACAGCGATTTCTTCGAGGAGATCGCCAAGTTCCGGGCGGCGCGCCGCATCTGGTACAAGCTCATGACGGAGCGCTACCGGGCTGAGAACGAGCGCTCGGCCTGGATGCGGTTCCACACCCAGACCGCGGGCGTATCCCTCACATCCCAGCAGCCGCTCAACAACCTGACCAGGGTCGCCCTCCAGGCGCTGGCGGCCGTCCTCGGCGGCACTCAGTCGCTCCACACCGACGCCTACGACGAGGCGCTCGCGGTGCCGACGGCGGAAGCGGCGCTCCTCGCCCTTCGCCAGCAGCAGATCATCGCCGAGGAATCAGGGGTCGCGAACACGGTCGATCCGCTCGGGGGGAGCTGGTTCGTCGAGGCGTTGACGAACGAGACGGAGCGGGACGTCTGGCGGTACCTGGACGAGATCGACCGACGCGGTGGCATGGTCGAGGCGACGAAGCAGGGATATCCCCAGAACGAGGTCGCCGACGCTGCGTACCGCTTCCAGCGCGAATATGACGCTGGGGAGCGGCGGATCGTGGGGGTCAATGCCTTCGTCGATCGCTCGGAGGTGACCGAGATTCCGGTCCTTCAGGTGCCTGCGGGCTCCTTCGAACGTCAGATGGCGCGACTCGACCGAACCCGCCGCGAGCGCGATCCGGCGGCCGTGGAGTCGGCACTCACCGGCCTCGGCGAGGCTGCTCGCCGGGCCGGCTCATCCGACGACAACCTGATGCCCCACTTCATCCGCTGCGCGGCGGCCTACGCAACGCTCGGCGAGCAGTGCGGAGTCCTTCGCGAGGTCTTCGGCGAGTACCGCGAGCCGGTCGCGGTCTGACGACCCGCCGCTCCTACCAGGTGGTCGTCGCCGTCTCGACCGGGTCCGGGGCCGCGATCTGGTCGCGCCGACCCCGAGAGGCCGCGGTTCCGATGATGTAGCCAGCACTCGAGACGCCAACGGCAAGAATGACGAGGGCAATGACAAAGCGCGACCAATGGTCCCAGCCGAGGATCGCGATCGAGACGGCGGCGGTCATGAGCAGCAGCGCGAGGCTGGTGAGGTAAGCAGGCCACCAATTCACCGCCCGCTGAGCAACGGTCTCGCAGGCAATCTGGCGTTCGAGTTGATCCCAATGCTGCCACCTCGCCCTGCCGAGCCGGTAGATGACCGCGAACGCCACCCAGATCACCAGGTAGCCGACTTCTGCGTCCGGCAGTCCGTCGGGCCCGAAGATCGCCACGATCGTGCAGGCAAGTGCCACGACGAACGCCGCTGCGGCAGCGAACCCGAACGCGCGCGTCGTAGCGGGACTGCCGACCACCCGAGCAAGGAGTGACCCTCCCACGGCCAAGATCCCGACGGCTGCGGTCACGATGACCCCCGGACTCCATGCCTCCCAGCCGCGACCGAGCAGCTTCCCGTGGTTCTCGCCGGTCAGCACGATGACGAGCCCGACGAACAGGAAAGCGCCGAGGATCACCTCGAGCAGCAGGGCTGCGAAGTAGGTTGCGGCGGACCTCGGCCATGCCTGGTAGCCACGAACTGGCGAGCAGATCAATTGGATGATCCCAATGATGACCACCGCCTGGAGGGCCCCCAGGCCAAGGTAGGTCATCGCGTCGATCAGATCGAACTGGATGGGGCCGATGGCGATCTCGATCCGGTGACTATCGAGCGCCCCGAACCAGTCGATGAGCCCATTGAGGTGCGATACGCCCGGGATCATGCCGATCAGCCGAGCGGCCTCGTGTCCGATCTGAACCAGCCGATCGGGAAACAGCGCGAGGGCGATGGCGATGACGGCGACTGGCGCCGCGATCGCCGTCTGCCGCCACATTGCCAGGGTCGCCACCCGCTGGCGGTGTCGTTCGGCGCGGGGACCCGGCTCGACACCGCCGACCGGCGGCCAGGCGGAGGGCGGTGACGCACCTTCGGGTCCGACGGGCGTGGCCCCGGCGGCCAGGCGTTCGGTCGCGGCCGGCGGGTCAGGCGGATAGAAAATCGAGCGATCGCCCCAGCCGTCCGGGACGTCGATCTCCCGGACGACCGGGATGACGAATTCCTCGTCGTTCGTCCAGTACGTGCCGTGGTCATCGACGAGGCTTCGGCAATTCCAGACCTTCCCGGTACGGATCGCATCCGGCCGCTCCAAGACGCCAATCTCGTCGAGCAACAGCGGCCCATCCGGGGCGGGGTCGTTCGTTCCCCAGAAGTCGCGCCACCTTAGGTTCTTCTGGGTATGCGTGATGTCCGTCCGAAGCCGGTCGGCCATCCCCGACCCGTCCGGTGGCTCCTTGGGTGACAGCCGGAGGGCGAGATTCCAGCCCTCACCGAGCGTGATGAGCTTGTCGACCTGGACATCGTCGAGAGCGGGGTCGGTCAGGGTGAGGAAGCTGACCATGACGCCACCGGAGTGGGCCACGATCACCATCCTGCCGCAGCCCTGCGCCCTGAGCGCCCGGACCGCCCTGGCGAGCCCGCCGCGGATGTTGGCCGATTGGGCCGGGTCGTAGAGCAGAATCCGGATGTCGCCGAACCATCCCGTCAGGAATGCGTCGAAGGTCTTCAGGATCGCCGATTCACGGACGGCGGCGATTGGAACGAGGCCCGAGACGCCGCGGAAGAGCGCGAATATCGTGAGGACGAGTGCCACGAGGACCGACACGAACGGCACCAGCAGGATCTGAGCGAGCTTGATCAGCCCACCCGTCACGGGCCCTCCAGCCTCGGGGTTGCCAAGGATCCCGGCTACGATCCGGCCGGAAGCACCCTGCGGTCCGAGCCAGCTGGTCATCGTCCCGAGGCTCGGCGGTGCGACGTGCGACGCCCACCACGCCTCGGTCAGGATCCACCGGCGCCCCTCGCTGCTGCCGGCTGCCGGCGGTATGCGCAGCTCGATCGCCGAGAGGCCGTCGCCAAAATTCACTTCGGCCCGTGCCACGGGGTCGATAGGCACGTCGGTCGCACCGGAGTTGACGCGCCAGGCGGTCAGTACCTCGATGATCGGCGCGGACCACTGCAGGAGCGTCTCCCCGGGCATCTGCGATCCGATGCCGTGGACAAATACAACGCCGGTCTTCGCCGGGTCGAGAGGCGTCACGTCCGCAGGCGCTTGGCCGCGTTCCACGGAGCGCACGGCATGTTCGAGGAACGACAGCTGGGCCGAAGTCTTCGTGGCCTTCATGCCGGTCAACGTATGCCAACCCTGTCTCGTCGGCGTCGCCGATCCGAAGTGGTCCCGGCGCAGCTGCTGGACCGTTCGAGCCGGATGGTGGATCGCCGCTACCATGGCGGCGTGTACCTCGACGCGCTGTCGTTCCTGGAGGACGAGCGGGATGCCTGGCGTCCTTTCGAAGCGCTGCTCGAGTTGTCGGACGAACAGCTCGAGGTAGCGGTGAGCGGGGCCGGCGGCTGGTCGGGCCGCGATCTCATGGCCCACCTGGTCGCCTGGCAGACTGCTCGCGCTCGACATCGCCAAGGAGCTGGCCGTGAGCGAGAGTTCGCCGACCGCCGCGCGTGTCAGCGCTGACTGGGACTCTCGCGGCGGCGACGTTGTGAACGCCGAAATCCAGGCTCAATGGGCCGCAAGGCCCCTGGCCGATGTCCGCGACGAGTTCAGCCAGGTCTCCGGGGAGCTGCGCGGCTTCCTGACTGTGGTCCCAGAGTCCCGCTGGATCAAAAACGCCGAGGTTCAGCGGACCTTCGCGGACGACACCCTGGACCACTACGAGGAGCACCGCGCCGATCTCGCAGCGATCCTCGCTGCGGCCGGCTGATGGCCAGCGTGCCGGACGGCAGCCCGTCCGGCGGGATCGGCGCGTTGCTCGACGCGACCGCCGCCGACCTGGAGGCGGTAGATCGTCGGGCGGTCAACAGCGGGGTTGAGTGGTCCACGCGCGGCACCGTCTTCGCGGTCGTCAGCGGCGATCGCGCCGAGTTCCGGCTCGCCCGGCCCGTCGTCGCGGCGGCCCTCAGGACTCCCGATACGACGGCATCAGATCGAGGACCGGACTGGGTCGCGTTCGCACCCCGGCAGCTCGATGCTCACGCGATCGACCGCGCCGCCGCGTGGCTCGCGAGCGCCTGGCGGCGAGCAGACGCCGAGGGCTGAGCTCGGGACATGGAGCGGCGGCGGGACTCGCCGCGGGAGGTGGCGTTGTCCCGCCGCCGGGAGGAGAGCGGCGTTCGCGTGGATTGCCCCCAGGCGACCTACGATCGCCGCGTTTCTCGAAAGTTGATCAGGGCCCCGTCTCGACAGCGTCGTGACCGCGGCGAGTACCGCGTCCGATCGCCGTTCACCTCTCCGGGGAGGCGACGGTCTCGCTCGTAGGAGCACTCTCAGCAACGTCGAGCGCGTACTCGGCGAGGCCGAACTGAACCTCGAGCTGCTCGAGCGGCTTGAAGCCCTGAACGCCCATCGGCTGCTTACCGGGCTGGAAGAAGGCGATCGTAGGGATGCTGAGGATGTTGAACGCCTGCGAAAGGGCCGGGTTCGCGTCGACGTCGACCTTCACGACATCGACCGCCCCGTCGTACTTCTCGGCGAGCTTCTCGAGCTCCGGGGCAACCATCCGGCACGGGCCGCACCAGGCCGCCCAAAAGTCGACGACCACCGGCCGCTCGCTCTTGAGCACGAGCTCCTCGAAGGTCGCATCTGTTGCGTGCTTGATCTCCACCATTGGAACGTTGTCCCTTTCTCCCGCTGTGTGGCGCGGATTCTCAGCCCTGCCGGGCGAGGCTCTGGATGAGCCGATATGCCTCGAGGACCCGAACGTCCGCGAGGCGGTAATAGACGGTGCTGCCTTCGCGCCGGCTCTGGACGAGGCCGGCACTCCGCAGGACGGCGAGATGCTGACTCATGTTGGGAACCTGGCAGCCGACCGTGGTCGAGAGATCGCTCACGGACAACTCGCCCCCGGCCAGCGTCTCGAGGACGCAGAGGCGCTTCGGGTCCGCCAGGGCGCGACCCACGGCCGCATACCGTTGCCGATCGAACTCGCTCGACGTCGGGGTCGTCGTCTCCAACATGCGTTGATGATGTCACTACTTGCGCAAACACGCAAGTCCCGAATCTCAGCTCCCGTCGCGCGGCGGGATCACGACCCGGCCGATCGGCGGCGGTTCGTCGCTCCCCGGAAGCGCGCAGCCCCAGCCGGACTCCAGGATCGTGAGGCCTGGCCCGCTGGCGTTGAACCGGATCCGTGTCCAGTTGCAGTTGTTCTTCTCGCGCTCCTCCTCGAAGTTGCCATTCGGATCGGCCGACACCTTGAGGAGGTACTCGCCGGCTGGCAGATTCGTGATGTCGATCCACTGCCAGGCGAAGTCCCATGGGTACCTATCGGACCAGCCGACGCTGATCCCGTTCTTGACGAAAAGCGATGAGCGAGTCCCGCAACCGCTCTGCTGGTACTGCCGGCTCGGCGGGGCACCGGGCAGCGACAGCCGATACGGATTCGTGTCGAAGAAGCAGAAGCCGACCTTGGCATCGCGGCGCAGGGCCGGGCCCTTGCCGGTCGGCGCGAACAACGCGTACCCGGCGACCGCCTGGACGTGCCAGTGGTCATGGCCGTCCCCCGCGTAGCGGGCGATCGCCGACGTGTCATGCACGCGCGTTCCACCGGCGGCGTTGTAGATGCGCTGACTCACCAGCATGATCGGGGTCGACGTCGTCCTGCGCGAGGCCCGCGTCTCTAACGGACCCGACCCGATGTTGACGATCACTCCCGTGAACCGGAGGCGTCGCGTGCCCGCCGACGTCGTCTGGATGCGAAGGTCGGTCGGCATGCTCATCGAGAGGTCCGGCAGGCGGTCGGGGGAAGCCCCGGCGGTGACGGATTCGGCGGCCTGGAGCGAGCCGACGAGCGGCAGGAGCGCGAGCGCGGCTGCGGCTAGGGCGACCCTGGCGGCCCGGCGCGTCGACCTCCGGCGGATGGTCATGTCGACCTCGATGGGGTGGTGTGTCGGCTGTATCGTAGTCCGCGCACCGCTTCCCGAGGCCCTCCATCCTGGAGGGCGACTCGCTGTGGACGAAGGCGAAGGAGATCACCCTGCGATCGGTTCGACTGTCGATCGCCGCCCGCACGATCATCCTCGGCCTCGTTCTGGTTCCGGTCATCGGAGTCCAGTTGACCCTGGCCGGCGACCGCGAGGTCGTGGTCAGCGGCCGGCCGCCGTCCGGCGAGGCCTTCGACGCGACGCAGATCCGGATCTCGTTTTCGCGGGTAGCTCGCAGCCTTTCAAAGCCTGTCTTCGTCACCCACGCTGGTGACGGCAGCGGTCGGCTGTTCATCGTCGAGCAGGGCGGCCGGATCAAGATCCTGCGGAACGGCAGTGTTCTCGCGACGCCATTCCTCAACATTTCGGCCAAGGTGTCGACGGGCAGTGAGCAGGGACTGCTCGGGCTGGCTTTTCATCCGTCGTACGCGGCCAACGGCAAGTTCTACGTGAACTACACGAACACGGCCGGGGACACGGTCATCGCCCAGTACACCCGCTCGACCGGGAATCCGAACGTTGCCAACCCGACCGGGACGACCTTCCTGGCGATCGATCAGCCGTATTCGAACCACAACGGCGGCATGCTCGCATTCGGGCCTGATCGATACCTTTACGTCGGAATGGGCGACGGCGGCAGCTCCGGTGACCCAGGCAATCGCGCCCAACGGGTCGACACGCTGCTCGGCAAGATCCTCCGCATCGACGTCGACAACAAGGCCCCGGGCAAGAACTACGCGATCCCGCCCGGGAATCCGTATGCGGGGCCGACGGCCGGGCTCGACGAGATCTGGTCGTTCGGCCTTCGCAATCCGTGGCGTTTCTCGTTCGACGGCCGAACTGGCGACCTGTGGATCGGCGACGTCGGGCAGAACCGCTACGAGGAGATCGACCGCTCGAAGGCCGTAAACGGCGTCGACGCGGGCAAAGGGCTCAACTACGGCTGGCGCGTCCTCGAGGGCAATGCTTGCTACAACCCGTCGAGCGGCTGCAGCACGTCCGGCAAGACGCCGCCGATGGCCGTTTACGGCCACAGCCTGGGATGCTCGGTGACCGGCGGCTACGTTTATCGCGGCCTCGCCTACCGCGGCCTGGTCGGCGGCTACCTCTTCGGGGACTTCTGCTCGGGTCGCGTCTGGGCGCTCCGGGCCCACGGGCCGGCAACCCAATCACCCGTCCTGATGGCCGATACGAACCTCGCGATCAGCTCGTTCGGCGAGGGCCCGGACGGGACGATCTACGTGACCGACCTCGGCTCCGGAGACGTTTGGGCGGTCGTCGCTTCGTACCGCTGACTCGCTGACTACTGGGCGGCGCGACGCCGCAGCGGCCTCTGCGATACTCCGCCGATGGAAACGACCGAGCGGACCGTCGGCCTGGCCGAGATCGCGGCTGCCCGGGCCCGGATCGGCGACCGCGTCCACCGGACCCCGATGCTCTCGTCGTCGACGGCCGCACGTCTGCTGCGCGACGCCGGCGGTCCCGCGCTCGCCGATGGCCGCCTCTACGTCAAGGCCGAGCACCTTCAGGCCACAGGCTCCTTCAAGCCCCGCGGCTTGACGAACAGGATCCTGACGCTCAACGAGAACCAGCGCCGTGCCGGTGTCATCACCCTTTCGGCCGGCAACGCCGGGCAGGCATATGCCTGGGCCGGTCGGGCGGCAGGCGTTGGGGTCACCGTCGTCATGCCGGAGGCAGCGGTCCGGTCGAAGGTCGAGGCGTCCCTCGATTACGGGGCCGAGGTCATTCTCCATGGCGCTCACGTCGGTCGAGACATTCGCCGAGATGGAGCGCCTCCGCGACGAGCGCGGCCTGACGTTCGTCCACCCCTTCGACGATCCCGAGGTGATCGCCGGACACGGTCCGATCGGGCTGGAGATCCTCGAGGACCTGCCCGACGTCGACGTCGTGGTCGTCGGTGTCGGTGGCGGCGGGTTGATCTCGGGGGTCGCGGCTGCCCTCAAGGAATCGCGGCCGGCAACCCGAGTCTTCGGCGTCGAGCCGACCGAGTCCAATGCCGTGCAGCTTGCGATCGCGGCAGGCGAGGTCGTCCGCATCGAGCCGAAGAGCGTCGCCGACGGCCTCGGCGCTCCATTCGCCGGCGTGTGGACGCTGGCGATGACCCGGCGCTACCTCGACGGCATCGTCCTGCTGGACGACCCGACGATCCTTGCCGGAATGCGATTTGCGGCCGAGCGAATGAAGCAGGTGCTCGAACCCGCCGGCGCCGCTGCCCTGGCCGCGGTCCTCTTCGGCCGCATTCCGCTGCGTGACGGCGACCGTGTGTGCGTCGTCGCCTCCGGCGGCAACGTCGAGATCTCCCGGCTGGGCGAGCTCCTCACAGCCGCCGCGCCGCTCCCGACGTCGTCGTCCACCGACGTTCCGGGAGGCGCATGAGCGAGGACGAGACCGCCCCATCGCCGCTGGACGGTCCGAGTTTCCCGGCGGCCGGCGTGCCGCCGGAAGCGGCGCCGTTCGAGCCCGCGCCGGGATCCCCGGTCGAAGCCACTCCGGAGCCCCCGCTGCCGGCGGCGCCCATCCCGGGCGCGTGGGCAAGCCTCGGCGGCGGCCTGGATCTGAGCCTGTCGGCGAATCGCCAGCTTCGCGGGGCGTCGGTCTATATCGGCCTGTTGACGCTGGCGCTGGTAGGTCCGTTCGTCATCATCGTCCTCGCCTTCGCCGCCTCGCAGGGCGGCTTCGGCTGGCTCGAGGACATGATGCTCGGCATCGAGCCTGACCTCCTGCCGGTCGACGACAGCGTCGGGACGTACCTGGTGGTCAGTGCGTTCGTGGCCGCCATCGGCTTCTTCGTCATCGGCGTCGAGAGCCAGATCATCGCCGCCGCGATCCTCGGGGGACGGGCGCTCGGCCGGCCGATGAGCCTGCGGGAGGCCCTCCACCGATCGCGCCAGGTGTTCTGGCGGATCGTCGGCGCATCGCTCCTCGTGGGCTTTTTGCTGGTCGTGCCGAATCTCGTCCTCAACGCCTTCCTCGAGTCCGCGTTCGAAGCGACGTCCGAAGCTCCGACCGTCATCGCGACCGCGTATCGGCGCGCTGCTGGCCGCTCCGTTCGCCTACATCGTGACGGGGATCGTCCTTGGCGACGTGGGGGCCGGGGAAGCGGTCCGCAGGTCCACGAGGCTGGCCCGGACGCGCTGGCGGCTGGCGATCGCTGTGTCGTCAGTCGGGGCGATCATGGCCTATGTCCAGTTGTTCGCGATCGGGGCGGGCGTCGACATCCTGACGAGGTTCGGCAGCATGCTGCACCTCGGTTTCGACTCGCCGGGCGGAACGATCGCTCTCACACTCGTCGTCCTGACTGGCGTGCTCGCTATCGGTTCTCTGACGTTCACGCTGACGGCGTTGCGGGATTCCCCCCAAGTCGTCGCGTTCGTCGGGCTGACCGGCTACGGCGCGGGCCTCGATCGGTCGCGGCGGACCGAGGGTGCGCCTGTGCCCGTGCGCTGGATCAGCATCCCGATGCTCATCGCGATCGGGCTTGGCGCGTTTGTCGGCCTCGCCGGCGTCCTGGATTTGAGCTGACACTGGGTCAGTCGACTCCGAGCTCCCCGAGGCGGTCGTCGTCGATGCCGAGGTGATGAGCCAGCTCGTGAATGACCGTGATGCGGACCTCCTCGGCGAGGTCGTCCGGGTCGGGGAAGTCCTCCTCGAGCGGTAGCCGAAAGAGCGTGATCCGGTTCGGGGCAACGAGCCAGTCAGCGCCGTACTCCGTCCTGGGGACGCCCTCGTACAGCCCGTAGAGGGTGTCTTCCGGATCGAGATCGTTCTCAGCCAGCTGGTCGCGCGTCGGCTCATCGTCGATGACGATCGCCACTTCGCTCAGGGACTCGCGGAACGGCGAGGGAATGCCGGCCAGCGCCCGCTCGACGAGTCGATCGAACCCGACGTGAGGGCGCGGCCTCGATCGGGGACGTGGTCCGCGGCGGCGCTTCGGCATCGGCGCCTATCCTAGCGTCGTGGATCCCTCGATCGAGCCGGCGGGCTTCGTCGTCGTCTCGGACACCGGGGACCGAATCCATTTCCTCGATTGGGGCGGCGAGGGCAGGCCCGGCGTGGTGCTCATCCACGGCCTGTCCAACACTGCGTGGGCCTGGGCCCCGGTCGCGCGCCAGATCGCTGCACACCGGCGCGTCGTCGCGATGGATCTGCGCGGCCACGGCTTGTCGGACGCTCCGACCGAGCGCTACGAACCGGAGATCCTGGCGGCTGACGTCGTCGCGGTTGGGGAGGGATCCGGGGCGCTCGACACACAGGGCGTCGTCCTCGCGGGCCATGGGTTCGGCGGGATCGTCGCCGCCTGGGCCGCGGCGGCGCTCGGCGAGCGGTGCCGGCGATTGGTCCTCGTCGACGGCGGCTGGGAGGACATCGCAGCATCGTCCGAGATGGAGCCCGACGAGTTCCTCCGCGGCCTCGACGAGCCGCCGGAGGTGCTTCGGTCGATGCGGGCCTTTCTCGCCGAACGGGCCGCCTTCGACCCGGCGACCTGGGATGCCGACCAGGAAACGGCGGCCCGGGCCACGGTGGTCGAGACGCCGGCGGGGCGGGTCGTACCCGCGACGCGGCCACATGCCCTTGCCGCTTGCGTCGAGGCCATGTTCGACTACCGTCCGGCAACCGTTCTGTCCGCGGTGCGCGCGCCGATCGTGGCCCTGGCGGCGACCTCGCCACCGCCGGGTGCGGGCCTGCCGCCGATGGACATGGCCGTCCTCCCCGCCACGGGCCACAACCTCATGCGCTACCGGCCCGACGACGTGGCGGCCGCGATTCTCGGTGGGGCGCCGGGGTAGGCTTCGGCAGAGGAGGGCAATCATTTGCAGGTCGTCTATTCACGCGCGCACCTCGGCCACGACATCACGACCGAGACCGCCTTCGGACGACAGATCCCGGCAAACGAGGTCGCGGAGCGGGCGGAGATCATCCGCAGACACCTCGACGCCGACGGTGGGTTCACGTTCGCCGAGCCGACGGAGCACGGCGAATCGCCAATCATCGCGGTCCACGACCCCGGCCTCGTTCGCTTCGTCGAGGAGGCCTGGTCGAGGGTCGACGCACGAGCGGCTGGACCTCCAGTACCTCGTCGCCGATACCTACCCGACGTTCCGGATGTTCGAGGGGATGAGCCCGGAGTTCGTCGCCGGTCAGCCGGAGCCCGAGGCAGTCGGTGGGCGGGCCGGTTGGTGGGGCCTGGACACGGCGAACCCGTTGGTCGAGGGTACATACGGAGCAGCGCGCGCGGCCGTCGACGTAGCCCTGTCGACCGCGGACCTGGTCCTTGGCGGCGAGCGAGCGGCCTACGGCCTGTGCCGCCCACCGGGGCATCATGCGGCCCGATCGATGGCGGGCGGCTACTGCTTCTTCAACAACGCGGCGATCGCCGCGGAGGCGATCGTCCGGGCAACGGGCGAACGCGTCTCAATCCTCGACGTCGACTATCACCACGGCAACGGCAGCCAGCAGATCTTCTGGCGCCGGGGCGATGTGTTCTATGCCTCCATCCACGCCGATCCGGCTCGCCAGTATCCGTACTTCCTCGGCTACGCCAACGAGCGAGGCGAGGGCGATGGCGCCGGCGAGACACTCAATCTCCCGCAGCCGGTGGCCCTATCCGACGAGGGCTTCCTCTCGGCCGTCGACCGAGCCCTCGAAGCGATCCTTGACCGGCCGGGGTCGATCATCGTCGTCTCGCTCGGCTTCGACACCTATGGCCGCGACCCCATCGGCGACTTCGCGCTGACGACGCCCGTGTATCACGAGGTGGGCCGGCGCGTCGCCGCGACGGGCCGCCGGCTCGTCATCCTCCAGGAGGGTGGCTACTACCGGCCGGCGCTCGGCGACAACGCGGTTGGGTGGCTGCGCGGCGCCGAGGGGCGCTGAGACGATCCGGCGTACCATCGCGGCTCGTATCGGAGATCGTGAACGACCGTGCCCAGCCCGAGGGACCTGCCCGCCAACGTCCGCCGCCTCGTCGATGAGATCGAGAATGAGATCGGCGAGACCGTCCTCGCGGCCGATGACATCGCCGGCGAAGTATCGCGCGATGGTGGCGCGGGCAATGGCAAGGTCGAGTCGGCGGTCCGGGAGATCCTCCTCGAGATCGGCGACGATCCGGATCGGGAGGGCCTACTCGGGACGCCCGAACGGGTCCATCGGATGTACACGGAGCTGACGGCCGGCTACCACGTCGATCCCGACAGGCTGATCAACAGGGCGATCTTCGAGGTCGACTACAGCGAGATGGTCGTCGTCAAGGACATCCCGTTCTACTCGCTCTGCGAGCATCACCTGCTCCCATTCTTCGGGACCGCCGCAGTCGCCTACATCCCGCGCGGGCGAGTCCTGGGGCTCTCGAAGATCCCCCGAGTCGTCGAGATGTATGCCCGCCGGCTCCAGATCCAGGAGCGCCTGACCCAGCAGATCGCCGACTTCCTCCAGACGCGACTCGAGCCGCAGGGCGTCGGTGTCGTGATGGAGGCGACCCACCTCTGTGCGGTCATGCGCGGCGTCCGCAAGCCAGGCACGATCATGACCACGTCGTCGGTCCTGGGGCTCTTCCGCTCCCGCGACCGAACGCGGGCCGAGTTCTTCGCCCACCTCGACCGAGCCGCGCCCGGCGCCTGAGGCGGGAATTCGCCCGGCTGTTACGCCAGCCGTACCAAGGGACCGACGGCGGGCGGTTGTGAGCTCAAGTCGGCCCGCCTCGGCCGTCAATTGTTACGGCTGCCGAACCACCGGACGAACGAGCGGCCCGGCGGGTCCGCCCTAAGGCAACCCAGCGGCCGCTTGGTACGCGAGCCGTAACATGCGATCGCCGCGGAGGCCGCGGCCGCGCTCAGCCTCGGCCGACGACGTCGATCGTCTCGGCGCCGCCGATGATCTCGACGTCGTATCGGTCCTTTGTCCCGTCCCAGCCCGGCGACTCGGCCGTCGTCCTGCCGCCCTGCGCGCCGAGCCTGGTGCCGTCGAGCGTGGTCTGCGCAGACCCACCGACACTCGTCAGCCGAACGGGCACCGACGCGGGCCGCTCGAGACGGACGGTCCGCGCGCCGCCGACGAGCCTGACGCCGACCTCACCGCGGGGCGCCCCGAGCTCGAGCTGGATCCGCTCGATTCCGCCCGTTAGCTCGAACCGCGCCACGTCGACTTCCCGCAGGTCCGCCTCCACGCGCTGAACGCCACCGACGATCTCGATCGTCCAGGGGATCGCCGTGTTGAGGGCGATCATCGCCTTTCGCTTGCGCCAGTCGAAGGGGAGGCCCCGGTACTGGACGATGACGCGCCCGTCGCGGAGTCGAACCTGCGGCGTCGCTCCTTCAAACTCCGCCCGATACAGCTCCGCGGGCGTCCCTCCGGGGCGCAGGCGGACCTCCGACAGCCCCGATCGGATGAGCAGTCGAGCGGTCGTCAGGCCGCCCAACGGCGCTGAGTGCTCGGACGACCCCTCGCTCGCCGATCCGGCCTCGGGGTGCTCGCGCAGCGTCGTCGCCTCTTCGCGCGTGATCTGCTCCATGCGCGTCAGGAAGTCGCCGATTAGCTCGAGCTGGGCATCGGTGTACCGCCCGATTTCCTCCGCCCCGGCCTCACCAATCCGGCCGAGCGTTGACTGGATCGCGGCGACCTTCTCGGGGACGACCTCGACGATGACCCGCCGCCGGTCGGCAGGGTCGGGGACCCTCCGGACGTAGCCGGCCTGCTCGAGGCGGTCGATGACTCGGGTGACGGCGCCGCTCGTCAGCCCGGTCAGCTCGGAGAGCCGGCCGGCGGTTGTGGCTCCCAGCTCCATGAGGGATTCAAGGGTCTCGATGTCGGACTCGGAAAGACCGAAGCGGATCGCAACGGTCTGGCCGAAGAACGAGCCCTGGATATTGACGCGGCGTAGGGCGCGAATCACCGAATCGATGTTGTCGCGGGTCATGTCTTGACATCGGCTCCTGTGTCGGTAACTATCTGCACAGCTCAGATAATGACCCATGTTGCTGAACAGTGCAAGTAGCGCCGTCGGACAGCATAGGACAGCGGGCAAGGAGATGGGGCATGACGGCACCAACGCCGATCCGCAACGTGATGATTCAGACGTCCGACCTGCGGCGGACCTTCAAGACGCGAAAGACCAGCGTTGAAGCGGTCCAAGGCGTCGACCTGACGGTCGGGGCGGGCGAGATCTTCGGCTTCCTCGGCCCGAACGGGGCGGGCAAGACGACGACGCTTCGGATGCTGGCAACGCTCCTGACGCCGACGTCCGGTGAGGCGACGGTCGCCGGCGTCGACCTTCGGCGAGAGCCGCAGGAGGTTCGGCGTCGGATTGGCTACGTGCCCCAGGGTGGCTCGACCGATCCGGCCGAGACCGGGCGAGGCGAGCTCGTAATCCAGGGTCGCCTGTACGGCATGTCCAAGGCCGATGCCACGGCGCGGGCAGCCGAGGTCCTCGAAAAGCTCGACCTCACCGTGTCGGCAGATCGGGCGACGGGCACCTACTCGGGCGGGATGAAGCGCCGGCTCGACGTCGGGCTCGGCATCGTCCACCGCCCACAGGTCCTGTTCCTCGACGAGCCCACGACGGGTCTCGACCCCCAGGCCCGCGCCCGGATGTGGGACGAGATCAGGAACCTCCGGGAGCAGGGGACGACCGTCTTCCTGACCACCCACTACCTGGAGGAGGCCGACGCCCTGTGCGACCGACTCGCGATCATCGATCAGGGCAAGATCGTGGCCGAGGGGACGTCGGATCAGCTCAAGCAGAAGGTCGCCGGGGACGTCGTCACGATTGGAGTCAACGGCTCGGGAGCATCTGTGCTGACCCTCGTCGAGACGATGCCATTCGTCCGGGAGGCCTCGCACGACGTCGACGCCGGGCTGGTCCGGCTCTACGTCGATCGCGGTGAGACCGCCATCCCGCATCTGCTTCGAAGTCTCGACCAGGCGGGGTTCGAGCCGACCTCGATCACCCTCAACAAGCCGAGTCTCGACGATGTCTTCCTCCGCCAGACGGGGCGCTCGCTCCGGGAGGAAGCAGCATGACCGCCGGGACGGCCGCCGCCAACGTCAAGCAGACAACCACGACCATCGAAAGGAACCCTCGAATGCGAGCCCTCCGCGATACCTGGCTGATCTTCCACCGCTCCCTCGTGCTAACGATCCGTCAGCCCACGTGGATCATCTTCGGGATCATGTATCCGGTCCTCTACCTGGTCCTGTTCGGGCCGCTCCTCGACGGTGCGGTCCGCCAGGCCGGAGCGGGCGTCAGCGCCTATAACTGGTTCGTGCCAGGCCTCCTGATCCAGGTCGCCCTGTTCGGATCCGCGTTCGTCGGCTTCGGGTTGATCGCGGAGTTGCGTTACGGCGTTGTGGAGCGGATGCGGGTCACCCCGATGAGCCGCACCGCGATGCTCCTTGGGCGTTCGCTGCGCGATGTCGTCCTGTTGATGATGCAGGCACTGATCATGATCGGGCTGGCGATCCCGTTCGGCCTCCACATCGACGCCGCCGGTGTCGCCGTGACGCTCGGCTTGCTGGCGCTCATCGGCCTGGTGATGGCGCCGCTGTCCTACGCCGCCGGCTTGGCGCTCAAGAGTGAGGATGCGTTCGCGCCGCTCGTCCAGGGCATCGTGATGCCGCTGCTCCTCCTGTCGGGGATTCTGCTGCCGATGGCGCTGGCACCGGACTGGCTCCAGTTCCTCAGCACGATCAACCCGCTCACCCACGCGGTCGACGCGGCCCGGGCGCTGTTCAACGGCGACTGGGGCAACTCGGAGATCGCCATCGGCGTGGGCCTCACCGCGGCGCTTGCCGTGCTCGCGGTGTGGGTCGCGTCGCGGGCCTTCAGCCGGGCGAACGCCTAGACCACCTCGGCGGGCCCGCGTCCCGACGGGCCCGCTGCCGGCCGGCCCCGCCGCCGCCGGCGGCATACCTCCGTTTTCGTCGGAGATCGATCGGGCATCCCGTCAAGTCGGATTCGGGATGGTTCCAATCAAGCGGAATGATTTCGTTTGGTCGGAACTATCTCGAGTCGCGATTCCGGGGCCGTGGATCGCGCGTTGTACGGATCCGGACCGTTCGTGCGGGCCGGACCGCGCCTACAATCGGCGCCATGACGGACCGACCGATCAAGGTGCTCATCGCCAAGCCTGGACTCGACGGCCACGACCGGGGCGCGAAGGTCCTCGCCCGCGGCCTCCGCGACGAGGGCTTCGAGGTCGTATACACCGGCCTCCGCCAGACGCCGGAGATGGTCGTCAGCGCCGCACTCCAGGAGGACGCCGACGTCGTCGGCCTCTCGATCCTGTCCGGCGCGCACATGACGCTCGTTCCGAGGATCACCGGGCTGCTGCGCGAGCGAGGCCTCGACGACGTGCTCGTCACGGCCGGCGGCATCATCCCCGACGCGGACATCGAGGCGCTGCGGAAGGCGGGGGTGGCCCGTGTCTTCGGGCCCGGAACGACGATCGCCGAGGTTGCCGAATACCTCCGGGCCAACGCCCGCCCCCGCGATTAGGGTGGGGCAGCGGGGCGGAGCGGATTCCTCAGCGGAGACGCTCGCCGATCTCGCGCTCGCCGGAGACCGTCGGGCACTCGCCAGGCTGCTGACCGCTGTCGAGAACCGGACCGCGATCGCGGAGGCGGCGATGCGGCGACTCTACCCGCTGGCCGGCCGCGCCCACTTGGTCGGGATCACGGGGCCGCCGGGATCCGGCAAGTCGACACTCGTCGCGGCGCTCATCGGCGAGGTCCGACGCGCCGGTCGGTCGGTGGCGGTCATCGCCGTCGACCCGTCGTCGCCGATCACCGGCGGCGCCTTGCTTGGCGATCGGGTCCGGATGCAGGCGTACGCCTCGGACGGTGACGTCTTCATCCGGTCGATGGCGTCCCGTGGCCATGCCGGCGGTCTCGCATCGACAAGCGTTGCGGCCGCGGCCGTCCTGGATGCCGCGGGCTTCGATCTCGTGCTCGTCGAAACGGTCGGGACCGGGCAGAGCGAGGTCGAGGTCGCGGCGTCGGCCGACACGACCGTCGTTCTCGAAGCGCCGGAGACGGGCGATGAGATCCAGGCGATCAAGGCCGGCCTGCTCGAGGTCGCGGACCTCGTCGTCGTCAACAAGGGCGACAAGCCCGGCGCGCAGCGGACGGCATCCCAGCTCAGGGCCATGCTCATCGCCGCGGCGCCTGGCCCGCGTCGCGGCGAGGTCGATCCCGGTCGGCCGCGCCCGAAACGGCCGGAGGTCCTCATCACGACCGCGGCCACGGGCGACGGCGTCCCCGAGCTCCTCGCCGCGCTCGACCGCCACCGAGACGACGGACGCAACGGCCTGTCAGACGGCGCCCGCCTGGCCCGTGCCGAGGCGCAGGTATGGGCGATCCTGGCCGATCGCCTCGGGGATGCGCTTCACGTTCCTGAGCGTGCCGCCGACACGAAGGAAATCCTGGACGCGGTCGCGGATCATCGACTCGATCCGTACGCCGCCGCGGACCGGCTCCTCGCGCCCCTCCTCCGCAAGTCGTGACCGCCGATCGCGGCTCGGCAACGAAGCCGCGACTCGTCACGCCCGCGTTCCTCGCGCTGGCCGCAGCGACACTCGCCTTCTTCATCGCCGGGGGCATCGTGCTGCCGATCGCACCACGCTTCGCGGAGCTCGCGCTCGAAGCGGATGCCCTGGGGTTCGGGGTCGCGATGGGTTCGTTCAGCGTCGTGTCGCTCATCCTCCGGCCGATCGTGGGCTGGGCGAGCGACCGGTTCGGGCGGCGGCCGCTGCTGATCGGCGGGGCAGTTGCGAATGTCGTCGCGCTGGCCCTCCACCTGGTTGCGAACGATCTGCTCGTGTTTACCGCGGCGCGCGGCCTGCTCGGCGCCGCCGAGGGCTTCTTCTTTGTGGCGGCTCTGGCGGCTGCCGCGGACATCGCCCCGGACGCGCGCCGCGGCGAGGCGATCAGCTTCCTGTCGCTGTCGCTCTACCTCGGGATCGCGATCGGTCCGCCGGTCGCCGAGGCGATCTTCGCCGCGGGCTCGTACGCTGCGGTCTGGATCGGTGCCGCGCTCGTCGCCGCGGTCGCAGTCGCGCTCACGTTGCTCGTGCCGGAGTCGGCTCCGGGCCTGGCCGCATCCTCGGGCGAGCGTCCGCCGCGCGGTCGGCTCATCCATCCCGCCGGCATCTTCCCCGGGATCGTCATCCTCCTCGGTCTCTGGGGAATGGCCGGGTTCCTGACGTTTCTGCCGCTGTACGGCCCGGAAGTCGGGCTGGAAGGCGTCGGGCTGCCGCTGACCGCATACGCCCTCGTCGTCGTGGGTCTGCGGATCGTGGGGGCGACGTGGCCTGACCGGTTCGGGGCCGCTCGCCTCTCGGGGGCGGCGCTCGCGGTATCTGCCGTCGGCCTGACGATCATCGGCCTGGCCCCGAACGTTGTGGTGCTGATGGCGGGGACGATCGTGTTCGCCTCCGGCGTCGCCTTCACGATGCCCGCATTGCTCGCGCTGGCGGTGTCCCGCGTCCCGCCGACCGAGCGGGGAACCGTCGTCGGCACGGCCACGGTCTTTCTCGATCTCGTCTTCGGTTTCGCGCCGGCGATCCTGAAGTTCGTCGCCGAGGCGACCGACTACGGCGTCACGTTCCTCGTATCGGCCGGATTCGCCGCGACCGCCGCCGGCCTTCTCGTTGCTCGCCGGGAGAGCCTTGAGCGACCCGTCCGCCTCGCGACCGAGTAGTCTCCTGGCATGGGAATCGAGCGCGTCTTCGTCGCTGGTGCCGGGCTCATGGGCCACGGCATCGCCCAGATCCACGCCGCGATCGGCAAGGCCGTGACGCTCTACGAGCCGGACCTCGCCCGGGCCGTCGCCGGTCGGGAGCGGATCGCCGGCAACCTCGACCGGGCCGTGGCCAAGGGCAAGCTGAGCCCGGACGATCGGGAGGCGATCCTCGCCCGGATCGAGCCGACCGACGACCCGGCGACCGCGGCCTCGGCCGACCTCGTCGTCGAGGCGATCTTCGAGGACCTCGCCGTCAAGCGCGGCTTCTGGGGCGAAGTCGGTGCGATCGCCCCAGCCGGCGCGCTCCTCGCCTCGAACACGAGCTCGATCTCGATCGACGAACTTGCGGCGGCCGTCGAGCCGGCGCGTCGGCCGATGTTCGTCGGGATGCACTTCTTCAGCCCCGTGCCGGTCATGCCGCTCGTCGAGCTCGTCCGCGGGACCGCGACGTCGGACGAGACTGCGACGACCATCCGGGATCTGTCGGCCGAGCTCGGCAAGCGTGTCATCGTGTCGGCCGATCGGCCCGGGTTCATCGTGAACCGGATGCTCATGCCGTTCCTCGGCGAGGCGATGCGCGCCTTCGAGGAGGGCGTCGGGAGCGCCGAGGACATCGACACCGGCGCAAGGATCGGCCTGAACCACCCGATGGGCCCGCTCGCGCTCGCCGATTTCATCGGGCTCGACGTCTGCAAGGGGATCATGATCGTGCTCCACGAGGGCCTCGGCGGCGAACAATTCCGGCCGCCGAAGGTGCTTCTCGACCTTGTCGAGGCGGGCCACCTCGGCCAGAAGACCGGCCGCGGGTTCCACCGCTACGACGAGAAGAGCGGCTAGCCCTCAGCCGACGGGCTGCACCGGACCCATGAGTCCCCCGATCGTCCGATCGACACTCTCGATGTCGAACGGCTTGGCCATGAGGCTGATGCCGCGGGCGATGGCGAAGGCGCGCAGCTCCGAGTTCAGCACGTCGCCGCTCATGAACACGAAGCGGCGGGCGAGCCCCGGGTCGATCGCCGCGACGGCCTCGTGGAAGGCGATCCCGCTCATGCCGACCATTCGGTGGTCGCACAGGATCGCGTCCGGAGGATCGTTCCGGACGATCTCGAAGGCGGACGGCGCCGTCCGAGGCGAGCATCACCTCGTAACCACCGCGACGCAGGATGCGGGCGATGAACTCACGGATGGCCGGTTCGTCGTCGACTACGAGGACGCGGCTCGGTCGCGACGTCCCTGGGTCCGGTTCGGCGTCGCCGACACGGTCCGCGCCCGCGCCGCTCTGAGCCGCAGATGGGCCCACGAGGTTCGCCACGATCTGTCGGGTTCGGTCGGCTTCCTCGACGAGCATCGCGGCGCGGTGGCGGAGTTCCTCGGGCAGGCTTGGATCGGTCCGGATCAGGTGGCTGAACGCGGCGATCGCGGCGAGCGAGTTGTTGAGATCGTGAATGAGCGCGGCGTCGAGCCGCTGGGCGTGGGGCTCCGGGGCGTCGTCGGGATTGGGCACGCGGGTATCCTACGCTCCACTTCCGGTCGAACTCGTATCCAGCCTCGCCCGTTGCCCCGGAGGAAATACCCTGAGCTGGCCACTGACCGATGAGGAGCGACTGCTCCGCGACACTGCCCGCGAGTTCGCGAGTCGCGAGGTCGCGCCCAGTGCCGCGGATCGGGACGAGAGCGAGCGCTTCGACCGGTCGATCTTCGACCGGATGGGTGAGCTGGGGCTGACCGGCGCGCCGCTCCCGGAGTCGGTCGGTGGTGGCGGCTTCAGCTACGTCGGCTGGACGCTTGTGATGGAGGAGCTCGGGGCCGCCGACATGGCGTCGGCGGTAATGCTGTCCGTCCACATCCTCTCGCAGTACCCGGTCGTTACCTGGGGAACTGACGAGCAGCATCGGCGCTGGCTCGGCCCGATGATCGCGGGCGAGGCGCTCGGGGCGTTCGCGCTGACCGAGCCCCACGCCGGATCCGACGCCGGCGCGATCCGGACACGCGCCGAGCGCGACGGCGACGCATACCGATTGACGGGCACGAAGATCTGGATCTCGAACGCACCGGAGGCCGACCGCTACCTCGTATTTGCGTCGCTGGACCCCGCCGCGGGACCGAACGCGATCTCAGCTTTCCTCGTGGAGAAGGGGATGGCCGGCTTCAGCTTCGGCGCCCACGAGCGGAAGATGGGAATCCGATCCTGTCCCGCGGCGGAGCTCGTTTTCGATGGGGCGGTGGTGCCCGCTGGCGAACCGCCTCGGGGAGGAGGGCGACGGGTATCGGATCGCCTTGTCCGCATTGGCCGAGGGCCGGATCTCGATCGCGGCGGCGTGCGTGGGGCTGGCCCGTTCGGCGCTCGAGCAGGCGGCTCGCTACCTGGGGGAGCGGCAGGCGTTCGGGGGCGTACTGGCCGAGCAGCAGGGCCTCCGGTTCATGCTCGCCGAAATGGCACGGGACGTGGAGGCGGCACGGGCGCTGACTCGCCAGGCGGCGGCGGCGAAGGACCGCGGCGAACCCATTGGCGAGGCGTCGTCACTCGCGAAATGGACGGCCTCCGACACCGCGATGCGGGTCGCAACGGACGCCGTCCAGCTGTTCGGTGGGGCTGGCTATTCGCGCGAAACCGGCATCGAGCGCCTGATGCGAGACGCGAAAGGCGCCCAGATCTACGAGGGGACGAACCAGATCCACCGCCTCATCGTCGCCGACGAGCTCTACAAGCGGCTGGGCCCCATTTAGCCGGCCTCTCTGCCAATCGTTCATGGGGCGAAAGTTGGACGCGTCGGTGTTTGTCAGACTCTCCGACACCGGAAGATTGGCAAGTTCATCGACCGCCTTCGACGCCGCGACGAGCGTGATCGCTCAGGCAGCAGCTCGCCCGCGCCGCCCAGCTTTCGTCGGGTGCGCAAATGGCAAGAAGGAGAGGCCGCTGACATCGCGCTCCGGCCGATGGATCCAGCCCTCCATTGCGTGGCCATCGGCCGGGAAGGCCCGCCTGAGCGTGGTTCCGTGTTCGGCGAAGCGGCGCCGAGCGGTGCGGCCATCCGCGACTATTACCCATACACCAACGAACGCTGGCGACCAACGCCGATCCAGGGCGATGTCTCGCGCGAGCCGCCGGTAGCGGTCGACCTGTCGGACGAGGCCACCGACATCCCCGATTGCACTCTTCACCTCGATGATCAGGAAGGCGCGCCGGCCGGGATGCCAGGCGATGACATCGATCGAGCCGCGTTCGCCGTAGATCGAGAACGTGACCTCAGGCTGGACGATCCAATCGGGCAGGCTGGCCAGTCGCCGGACAAGGGTCTCGACCATGCCGGCATGTCGGGCATCGATGAGACGGTCGAGATCGCCGCCACGCCAGCGGGGGACGAGATCGATCCGCGCGTCCAGGGCGTTGAATACCCGACGCAACACGACGAGTGTCGTGGCGTCGATGCGGCCATGTTCGAGGCGCGAAATGGCCGCCGGCGACAAGCGAGCTGCGCTGGCGAGCTGCACCTGGGTCCAGCCTCGGCGATACCGGAGCGTCTTGATCACGGACCCAAGGCGGATGTCGTCCACGCGCGGAGTCTGCCCTGCGACCCTTATCTGGGGCTTACCGGTGTAGATTTGAGCCATGACCGACCAGTTGAACGGCCGAAACGGCCACGTCTACATCGTCAGCGCCGCGCGGACGCCGATCGGGAAGTTCGGCGGGGCGCTCGCGAGCACGCCGGCGGTGGAGCTCGGCGGCGTGGCGATCCGGGCCGCGGTCGAGCGGGCGGGCCTGCCGGACGGGACTCCGATCGACGAGGTCCTCATGGGCCAGGTCCTCCAGGGCGGCGTCGGCCAGGCGCCGGCTCGCCAGGCGGCATTGCGGGCGGGCCTCCCGGATGGAACGAGCGCGACGACGATCAATCGCGTATGCGGCTCAGGGCTCAAGTCGATCATGCTCGCGGCCGCCGAGATTCGGGCCGGCGACGCCGAGATCGCCGTCGCCGGCGGCATGGAATCGATGAACCAGGCCCCGTACCTCCTGCGCGACGCGCGGTTCGGCTACCGCCTGGGCAACAGCGAGCTGGTCGACGCGGTAATCGCTGACGGCCTGTGGTGCACGGTCGAGGACTGCCACATGGGCACTCACGCCGAGCGCGTCGCGATCGGCAGCCACGTCAGTCGCGAGGACCAGGACGCGTTCGCGCTCGCCTCGCATCAGCGGGCCATCGCCGCGATCGACGCCGGCCGCTTCGACGACGAACTCGTGCCCGTCACCGTCCGTGACGCGAAGGGCCGCGAGACGACGGTCGAGGTCGACGAGAACCCGCGGCGCGACTCGACCGCGGAGGCCCTCGCCCGCCTCAAGCCCGCATTCGCCCTGCCGGACGGCCCGGACCGAGGCGACGCGACGACCGGGACCGTTACCGCCGGCAACGCACCGGGCATCACTGACGGAGCGGCCGCGACCATCGTCGCCAGCGAACGCGCCGTCGAGCGCCTGGGCTTGAAGCCCCTCGCCCGGATCGTCGGCTATGCCCAGGCGGAGGTCGAGCCGAAGTGGCTGTTCCTCGCTCCGATCCAGGGCGTCCGACGCCTCCTCGATCGGATCGAGCTGCCGATCGAGGCCTTCGACCTCGTCGAGATCAACGAGGCGTTCGCCGCCCAGGTCCTTGCCGACGGCCGAGAGCTCGGTTTCGACTGGGACAAGGTCAACGTGAACGGCGGGGCGATCGCCCTCGGCCACCCGATCGGGGCGAGCGGGGCGCGGGTCGTCGCCACGCTTCTCCACGAGCTCAACCGGCGCGAGGGCCGGTACGGCCTCGCGACGTTGTGCCTCGGCGGAGGTGGCTCCGTCGCGGCCGCGTTCGAGCGGGTCCAGTGACATGACGACGACGGCCGAGGACGCCCGCTCCGAATCCGGAACCGCCCCGCCGACGTTCCGCCTCTTCATTGCCGGGGAGTGGTGCGAGTCGACAAGCGGCCGAACCTTCGAGAGTCACAACCCGGCCGACACGAGAGATGTGGTCGGTCGCTTCCAGCAGGGAACGGCGGCGGACGTCGCGATGGCGACCCGCGCCGCCGAGACGGCGTTCCCGCTCTGGCACCGGACGCCCGCGCCCAAGCGCGGCGAGATCCTCTACCGCTTCGCGGAGCTCATGGCCCAGAACAAGGAGCGGCTCGCCCAGGCGATGAGCCGGGAGATGGGCAAGGTCATCGCCGAGGCGCGGGGCGACGTCCAGGAGGGGATCGACATCGCCTACCTGATGGCTGGCGAGGGTCGCCGGATGTTCGGCGAAACCGTTCCATCGGAGCTCCCGGACAAGTGGGCGATGAGCATCCGCCAGCCGATCGGCGTGGCCGGGATCATCACGCCGTGGAACTTCCCGATCGCCATTCCGTGCTGGAAGATGATGCCGGCGCTCGTCACCGGTAACACCGTGGTGTTCAAGCCGGCCAGCGATACGCCCCATTGCGCGACGCTCGTCGTCGAGCTGATGGCCGAAGCGGGGTTCCCGGCCGGCACGGTCAATCTCGTGACCGGCGGGGGAGCCGAAGTCGGCGACGCGATCGTCGACTCGCCCGACGTCTCGGTCATCTCCTTTACGGGATCGTCGGCGACCGGGAAGCGCATCGCCGAGCGGGCCGCCCGCCGTCTGAAGCGCGTCAGCCTGGAGCTCGGTGGCAAGAACGGGATCGTCGTCATGGCCGACGCCGACCTCGATCTCGCGACCGACGGGATCCTTTGGTCGGCGTTCGGGACGACGGGCCAGCGCTGCACCGCCGCGAGCCGCGTCGTCGTTGAGCGACCCGTCCTCGATCACCTGCTTGGCCGACTGGAATCGCGTGCTCGGGCCCTCCGGCTCGGACCCGGGAGCGACCCGGCCACGGACGTCGGGCCGCTGATCAACGCCGGGGCGGTCGACAAGGTCGCGTCCTACGTCGAGATCGGCCGGTCTGAGGGTGAGCTCGTGACCGGAGGGCAGCGGAACACCGATGGCGATCTGGCGCACGGCCACTTCTTCGCGCCGACCGTGTTCTCCGAGGTGAAGCCGATGGACCGGATCGCCCAGGAAGAGATCTTCGGGCCGGTCCTCTCGGTCATTCCCGTCGATTCGTACGATGCGGCGGTCACGGCGCTCAACCAGACGCGCTACGGACTGTCGTCGTCGATCTACACCCGTGACGCGAACACCGCCTTCCGGGCGATGCGCGACTTCGAGACGGGCATCGTCTACGTCAACGCGGGAACGACGGGCGCCGAAACCCACCTCCCGTTCGGCGGCTGGAAGGAGACCGGCAACGGCCACCGCGAGGCCGGCCACGCGGCCCTCGACACCTACACCGAGTGGAAGTCGATCTACGTCGACTTCAGCGGCCGGCTGCAACGCGCCCAGATCGACAATCAATAAGCCGCGTGGCGACGTTCGACGACGTCCGGCGGATCTCCATGGCCCTCCCCGAAGCGGAGGAGATCCTCACGTGGGAGACGGACGTCACCTTCCGGGTCCGGAGCAAGATCTTCGCGATGGGCGGTGACGGGGCCGATCACGCGTCGATCAAGGCCACGCCGCTCGTCCAGGCCGACCTCGTCGATCGTGACCCGAAGACGTTCGCACCCGCGGCCTATGTCGGCCGGTTCGGCTGGATCTACGTCGACCTGGACAGGATCGACGACGCCGAGCTGGAACGACTCATTCGGCAAGCGTGGCGATTGACCGCCCCGAAGCGACTCGCGGCGACCATCGAGGAGGCCTGATAGGCGCGCAAACGGGGCTGCGTCCACGTGCCCATGGCCGATCAGCGAGTCCGATCGAGTCCGATCAGCTCCCGCAAGTCGATTCGGTCTTGTCGAGCGTTTCGGCGAAGGCGACGTTCGCCTTCCTGATGGCTTCGATCGCCGCGTTGATCTCGGCCACCTCCTTGTTGCCGATATCGACCTGCCTGTTGCTGATCCTGACCTGGGCGTTCGACTTGCTGAGCCAGGAATTGGCCGTCGCGTAACTGCCGGCTGCCGCGCTCGTGTACGCCTTGGCCATGTAGGAGATGGCAAGATCAAATGCCTTGTACCGCGCGTTGTTGGCCTTGTTCCACGCGGAACCGCTGGTCGTCCGGTCGAAGCTTTCGCGCTGCATCGCCAGGATTCGGCGGATCTCGGTCAGGTTCGCCGCCTGCGCCTCGATGCAGTCGGCCTTGCGGCTGATCTGGAACTCGAGGACCTTCGTTCGAGACTTGTTTTTCGCGATCGATTTCTGTTCCGTGGCGACCTTGGCGCTCGCGTCGGTCACCTTGCCCTGGGTCTCCGCCAACGACGTCTTCGTGACATCGAGATCAGCGGCGGTCGCGGCCAGGGTCTGCCTGGTCCGCTCCAGATCGGTGTTCGTCGAGTACGCCCAGGCGGCCGCCCCGCCGGCGGCGAGCAGCAGGACGATGACGCCGATGGCCACGATACGGAGGTCGATGCCGGACCGCTTCGCGTTGGTATTCATGAGCCCAGGTCCGCGCAGGTCGCTTCGGTCGCCTTCAGCTGCTGTTCCAGTGCCTTGATCGCGGCTGCGATGTCCGTCGCCGACCGATCAATCAGGTCGAACTCGGCGAGCTGCTGCTTGGCCTGGATCGCGACGACACCGACAGCTTCCTTGCCCTTCGCGGCCCACGACCGCGCCGACGCAAGGGCTCGATCGAACGACTTGCTGTAGGCCTGGTAGTACGCGTTGAGTGCGTCGCCGGCCGCGTTCGCTCGCTTCGTGTCCGACTTTGCCCAGGTCGACTCCTCCTTCGTCCGGTTGTTGTTGATGCGCTGGAGTTCGGTGATCCCGACGAGTTCTTCCAGCGCCGACGTCTGGAGGTCGACGCATTTGGTCTGGGTCGACACCTGGGCCTCCAGTTCGGCCACCGTGGAGTCGAGCTTGGTTCGCTCCTCCGTGGCTCCGGCCAGTGTCGTGTTCGTCGCGTCGAGCGTGCCGGTCGTGTCGACCAGGGTCGACTTCGTGGTTCCGAGATCGCCTTGGGTTGATGCGAGCGTGGCTCGAGTCGCTGTCAGATCCTGGTTGAGCGAGTAGCCCAGGGCTGCGGCGCCACCGATCGCAAGCACGCCGAAGACCGCCATGACCGCCGACAGGCGGCCACCGACCCGACGCCGCCCGGGGGCCTGCTCAGGGACGAACGCGCGAACAGGCGGTGGCTCGACTGCCTCCGTGTGGACGGCGGCATCGGTGTCGACAGGCGTGGCGTACGCCCGGGTGGCGTCCGCCTCGGTCGCCGCATCGATCGCCGGCGGCGCCTCAGGCGGCGGTGGCGTCGCTCCTGACGGCGTGGAATCCGGATGTGGATCAGGATCCTTTCGGTCGGGGCCGACTTGATCCATCTGTCCCTCCAGTTTCCCTGGCGCCGACGGCGTTGCCGTGACGGGCGGCGCGGCCCGTGATCCTACGCGCCAAGTGTCTCTGGAGTCTCGTGTCGTGATGGACAACTCGGTGCGGTGCGGCACCGGGTTCAGGATCGTCGGCTACCCTAGCCGTGGCCGTCCGTCGCCGTCCCTTCGAGGACCGTCGCCGCCCGTCACCGTCCCGTCACACCCTGTGGAGACTCGCCTGATGACCGCGCCACGCCAGGCCCCGAACCCCGCCGCCCATCGGATCGCGGTGCCCTGGACGGTCCGCGTCGCGGGCTGGAGCGCCCGCCACCGCTGGCTCGTGTTCGTCCTCTGGTTCGTCGGCACGATCGGCATCTTCGTGGCCAGCCTGGCTGCCGGCGGCACCGACTCCGCCGAGGCGGTCTCGAACGATGAACGGGCGAAGTACGAGGTCGAGCAAGGCGTATCGTGGTCTAGGACGCCGCGAACACGCAGAGCGCGAGGAGGAGGGCCGCTCGGCAGCAGTTCCTGCTGGTCGTCATCGAATCCTGACGCGACCGTCGACGATCCGGGCTTCGCGGCCGCGATCGCCGACATCGTGGCGCGGCTCGGGGCACTCCAGACGACGGTCGAAGGAACGACGCGGGCCGGTCCTCGAGCAGCTCGTCGACCCGACGACCGCGCCGCCATCGGCGGGCCTCGTGTCCCCCGATCGGACGACCGTCCGGATCGTGGCGCGCGTCCCGGGCGACGGGGAGAAGCTCGCTGCACGATTGGAACCGGTGCCTGCGGTCGTCGCCGAGATCAAGGCCGCCTACCCGGGCTATCGGATCCATGCGCTGAACGAACACGCTCACGAACGACGAGATTCAGGAGCTCATCAACGGCGGACTCGACGCCTCGCTTCGGCTCACGATCCCGCTGACGTTCGTCGATCCTGCTGATCGCGTTCGGGGCGGTCGTCGCGGCGGTCATCCCGCTCGTCCTCGCAGTGACCTCGCTGCTCGCCGCGTTCGGGATCCTCGGGCTCTACAGCCAGTTCGTGTCGCCCGTCAGTCCCTACGCGAGTCAGCTCGTCGTGCTGATCGGCCTGGCTGTGGCGGTCGACTACTCGCTGTTCATGCTGACTCGCTTCCGGACCGAGCGGCGCCATGGCCGCGACAAGCTCGCCGCGATCCACGTCGCGAGCAACACGGCCGGCCGGGCGGTCTTCTTCTCCGGGCCTCGCGGTGATGATCTCGATCGGCGGGCTGTTCCTGCTCGACGATCCGCTGTTCCGGTCGATGGCGATCGGCACGATTTCGGTCGTGCTCGTGGCGGTCATCGGGTCCCTGACGTTCCTCCCGGCGACACTGGCGATCCTCGGCGACGGGGTGAATCGGCTGAGCATTTCCCTGATCCTGGCCCGCGACCGTGAAGAAGGCAGCGGCTTCTGGGCGATCGTCGTTCGGAGGGTCATGCGCCGGCCGGTAATCGCTGCGGCCGGCACGGCGATGTTCCTGCTGGCGCTCGCGACGCCTGTCCTTCGGCTCCACATGGGCCAGGCCGACTTCTCGTCGTTCCCCGACACGCTCGACGGCGTCCAGGCCGTCAACATGCTGAACGAGAAGTGGCCCAGCGGATCGGAGCTGGAGCTCGACCGTCGTCGTCACCCGCGCGGACGAGGCGCCGACGAAGGCGGCGATCGAGAAGCTCTCGCAGGCGGTCCTCGCGATCGACGGGATCAGCGAGCCGATCACCAGCTTTACCTCGACGGACGGGCACGTCGCGCTCGTGAACTACGTGATGGCTGGCGGCAGCAACGACATCCGCAATCAGGACATCGTCCGCGAGGTCCGCTCGACCGTGGTGCCGGCCGCGTTCAGCGGCGTCTCGAGCGCCGAGGTGTACGTGACCGGCGATGCCGCCGTAGACCCTCGACATCATCGACTTCTACGCCCGCGGCATGCCGCTGATCATGGCGTTCGTCCTGACGCTGTCGTTCCTGCTGCTCCTTGTCGCGTTCCGTTCGGTCGTCATCCCGATCAAGGCGATCCTTCTCAACCTGCTCTCGACCGGGGCGGCATTCGGCGTCCTCGTGTGGGTCTTCCAGGACGGCAACGGTGCCGACCTGCTCGGCTTCAAGCCGGGCCCGATCGAGGGCTTCATCCCGGTCTTCATCTTCACGATCCTGTTCGGGCTGTCGATGGACTACCACGTCTTCATCCTCACCCGGATCAAGGAGGCGCGCGACCGCGGGCTGCCATCGAATGAGGCGGTTGCCCGGGGGATCTGCGATCACATCGGGTACGGTCACGAGCGCGGCGGCGATCATGGTCGTCGTCTTCGGCGTGTTCGTGACCCTCGAGCTGACGATCATCAAGCAGCTGGGGCTCGGGCTTGCGGTCGCCGTGTTCCTCGACGCCACGGTCGTTCGAAGCGTGCTACTGCCGGCTACGATGCGCCTGCTGGGCGACTGGAACTGGTGGCTGCCACGCTGGCTCGATTGGCTGCCTCACGTCACGGTCGAAGGCGAATCCGACGAGCCGGAGGTCGCGGGCGCGGGGGCGAGCGCCTGATCGGCGCCACCGAGGACTACTCGCAAAGGTGACTCTTGGCCCCTTTCGGGCTTCCACCAGGCGGGACACGCTTGCATCGGCACGTAAGATCACGTTCCGGCGCGCGGCCGTGGAGGGAGAAGTGAACAACATCGACCAGGCAGACGAGAAGGTCTTCTCGCCTGCCGCCCTCAGGATCATCCGGCGCCACAGGCCGGATCCTGAGGATGGCCGCTACTGTCGAGCGTGCGGTCGGCCCGCAGGGGCCTGCGACGTGCTTGCCCTGGCACACGCAGTCGCCTCCGACCTCCGGGTCGCACTGAGCCGTGCCCAGGCCGCCCAAGAGCCGACTCGGGCCGGCGGATCGGAGTCTCCAGGCGAGGCAGCGTCGTCGGCGAGGGGTTCCGCTCGACTGAGCCTCCCCAGGCACCCGGGCCGCCGACACACCGATCGGGCGCCAATAGAGGCCTGAAGGGGAATCAGAGCTCCAGCTCAATCGGCGAAAAAGACGACGCCCGGAGGGCGGGGGCAACCACCTCTCCGGGCGTTTGAGCTGACGGCGCTGGTGTGCCCTTGCGCTCCGCCATCCCAAGTGGTCCGCCGGGGGGCTGGCGGACCGGACGCCGAGGTTAACCGGGTCTGGGGTCGCCATGCACTAGGTGGGGTGACCTATCTGCATGAGCTGTGGGTGGTGCCTCCCAGGTAAGTGGCAGCTAATCGGCAATCCGTATGGTTCCTGCACCGCCGCACCCGCCACACGAGTTGGAGTGACGGGATGCGAGCCCCTCGAAATCGGCGTTCTGGTGATCTTGCTATCTGGCTCATCACTGTTCATGCCTGCCCTTGCCGCGGCCACACCGTTCGCCGGCCCCGTTGAGATCACCAACACAGCGACGGGGATCAAACTCGCCAGGGAAGCCGCGGCGCGCCAGTCATCACGCCGTCACGTGCAAGCTGACGACCTCAGAGTCTGGCGGCTCGGACCCGGGGACTATCTGATCGGCGACGAGTGGCCCGAGCACTTCAAGTCCGATGTGGTAGCAGAAGCCTCGCGCATGACGACGGTCTCGATGTCATACGACGTGGGCAGTCGGCAGGCGTCCTCCACTTCCCGGATCGCCACCGACGGCGGCTTCGTGCAGGCGGGGTGGTCCTACATCAGCGGAGGGTGTTTCACCCGGCTGCAGAACTTCTTCGGTTGGCTGGACTCTTGCTACCAGGTCCACAAGCTCACGAACGAGGGCGACCCGCGAGACTTCTACAAGTTGGAGCAGTACGGCAGCGAGGGCGCCAAGATCCTCGGAAAGATCTACTCCGGTTCACTCGGCGCGGTGAAGGCTCCGTCCAGCTCCGCCATGTCATGGATCGACTGGAGCCCTCGGAGCACGATGTCAGGCAGTTGCCAGACGGTGCCGCTATCCGTGTCGGCTCTCGGTGTGTCCTTCTCGGCGTCCGGGCTGATGTGCGAGCGGTGGAACATGTACAAGTACGCAGATGCCGGACACTACAAGCAGGAATGGAGCTGCGGCTGTGCTCCGACCTTCGGTCAGCCCTATCCGAACGTGCGTGAAATCGACTACCTCCAAGTGATCAGCGTCTTGAACGGAAAGTCCGCGATCTGGACCCTGAGCGCCTCGTACCAAGCAATGCCGTGACGCGAGGCGGTGCCCTCATCGGGGTCATCGCTGCACTGGTGATCGGGTGTGCCCCGACGGCAAACACGGCGCCACGGACGCCAACGTCGGAGGCAGCCCTTTCCTATTTCGCCAACGTGGTTGACCTCGTCGAGCGCGGCGACGTTCTCTCGATTTGCACGCTGGGCTCTGGGACCTGCGCCCACGATCTCAGAAACGTCGACCTCACGTCCGTGCCCAGAACGCTGCCCAAGGTCATCGGGACGAGGGTCATAGCCTCGACCCAGAGGGCCGATGGCACCTGGATCGTCGGCGGCCAGGTGCTTGAGGTGTGCGGCGTCGACGGCCACAACACGCCCTTCTACTCCGAGCTCCTCGTGTTCTACGACGGGGATCGGCTTATCTCGACGAACCCTCTCTACTGGTCGGGCCTGCGCGTATCGACGTTGGACACGACCACTCTTCCATCTCCTGCCACCTGTTAGCGGGCGCCGTCGTGGGCCGCGATGTCGCCGGCTACGGTAGACTCGGCCGCGCTGCTCAGTTAGATGCTCTTGCTGAGCGTGATCCTGCTGGGCCGGTAGCTCAATGGCAGAGCAACTGACTCTTAATCAGTTGGTTGGGAGTTCGAGTCTCCCCCGGCTCACCAGCAACCTGACGTGAAAACGGCCCTCGGAGCGATCCGAGGGCCGTTGGCTTTTCGGCGAGGTTCGCCGGTTGCTCAATTGGACGGGAGGGCGATCCAGTCGATCGTCGTGTCGGCCGGTGCGTTCTTGGGAGTCCCGCCGTCGTCGTTCAGGTGAAGGGTGAAGCCGCTCACCGTCTTCGACGTGACGAAGATGTAACCCCAGCTGGCGTTGCCGCCCCAGTCCGTGTCGCTGGTGATCATCCAGGCGACGCGGTAATTGGCACTCGGCATGTCGCTCGAGAACGTTACGATCGTCTCCCCGGTCGGAGTGCCGGAGGACCGCAGGGTCACGCTGCCGGCGCGGTAGCTCGTGAAGCCGTCGGCACCAACGGGTCCGGCAGGACCGGCTGGACCGACAGGACCGGCGGGACCCGCGGGACCGGTGGCCCCATCGGCGCCATCGGCGCCGGCAGGACCCGTGGCCCCATCAGCTCCATCTGCGCCATCTGCGCCGTCTGCGCCAGCGGGACCCGCGGGACCGGGAGGACCGTCGGCACCGGCAGGACCCGTGGCCCCATCAGCTCCATCGGCTCCATCGGCGCCGGCAGGACCCGTGGCCCCATCAGCCCCATCAGCCCCATCAGCCCCATCGGCGCCATCGGCGCCGGCAGGCCCGGTAGCCCCATCAGCGCCGTCGGCGCCATCAGCCCCATCGGCGCCATCGGCGCCGGCGGGACCGGCAGGCCCCAGACCGACAGCCCGGCGGGACCGGTGGCTCCTGCGGCCCCGACAGGGCCCGCAGGACCGGCTGCGCCGGCAGGACCGACAGCCCCGGCAGGACCGGTGGCCCCAGCCGGGCCGACAGGGCCCGCAGGACCGGCAGGCCCAGTGGCCCCGGCAGGCCCCGCAGGACCGGCAGGACCCGCAGGCCGGCGCCCGGCAGGCCCGGCAGGCCCGGCAACGCCGGTGCCGCTGCCCTCGATGAAGTATCCGGTGACGTCAAAGACGACGTGGGTCGTCGAGGTGGCGAGTCGCGCGACATACGTCACGCTCAGCTTGCCGCCCGTCCCGAGCTTGCCCTGGACAGAGTTCGCACGCGTGTCGCCGAGGGGGAAGTTCAGAGTCGACGTCGTCGGGGCGTTGGTAGGAGCGGGCGTCAGCGAGAGGTAGCCGTAGGCCGTCTGCTTGTCGACCGTGAGGTTCCCGGTCACGCCGACGGCCGCGTTCGGGATGTTGATCGCAGGGTTGCTCGGGTTGCGATTGGTGACCTGGAACGTCCGGGCGACGCGGCTCTTCAGCGGGCCGCTGAGCCCGACGTTGAAGCGCGAGTCGACGAGGCGATTCGGGGTGATTGGGACGTAGACGTACGTTGGTGCAACCGCGGCAGGAGCGAGTTGCGTGTGCTCCGTCGCCGGGCTCGTGCGACCGGCGGCGACGCCGACCATGGCGCCAACGAGGCCGATAGCGACCGACATCGTTAGCAGCAGTCGCTTCGGCATGAGCGCTCGCCTCGCGGACTTCGTGGCGTCCTGATCCAACATCCGTTTTCCCTCTCGGTAGTGGTGACGGTTTGAGCCTTCGTGGCCCAAACGTGGTCTGCGACCAGCGGGGATCCCACGTTCCCGTCGCTGAGCAGCCGTTTGCCGGGGCTTGAGTACGGACTCTGTACTAGAGGGGTCCGCAGTTCGTTGACCCCATGGTCAGCCATGGCCTAGTCCATTTGAGTCAGCGGGCTTAGGACCGTCGCGCTATCTGAGCTGACCGAAGCAACTTCCAACCAGCGGACGGCGGCGCCCGATTCGGTGCTACGCTTCGCGGGTCCTTGACGGCCGGTCCTGTGAGGCCGGCGAACCGGTTCCGTGAGGCCGGAAAGGAGGCAGATCAGATTGTGTCCGCGCGCCCACCGAGCCCCGAGGGCCGGTGGCGTTTTCATGTCGGGGACGAGGGTGTGACCGCGACGATCGTTCCGCCGCTGCCACGGCCGAGCTCGATCGTCGATCCGAGGGTCGGTGATGTCGGCCCCGCGCTTCTGGCCCTCGAGGACGGGACGATCTTCCCAGGGATCGCATTCGGGGCCGAGGTCGCCGCGGGCGGGGACCTCGTCGTGAACACGAGCCAGACGGGATACCAGGAGGTCTGCACCGACCCGTCATATGCCGGCCAGGTTGTCGTCATGACGTACCCGCTCATCGGCAACTACGGCCGGCTGATCGACGACGACCAGTCGCTCCAGCCGTGGCTCCGCGCGCTGGTGGTTGCCAACGCCACCGCGGCCGTTGTCGATGACGTCCGCCAGCTCGCCGCGCTCCTGCGCGACCAGGGCATCCCCGCGATTGCCGGCGTCGACACCCGCGCGCTGGCCCGTCATCTCCGGGCGAACGGGTCGCTCCGCGGCATCGTCACGGAGCCCGGCTTCGTGGACCGCGACGCGGCGGTCGATCGGGCGCGGGCTGTTCCGCGCTGGGAGGACCAGGATTTCGTCGGCCAGGTCTCGCCGGCATCGATCATGGATGTTGGCAGCCACGACGAAGGCGGACCGCTGATCGGGATCGTGGATTTCGGACTCAAGTCAAACATCGTCCGAGGGATGCGGCGTCGCGGCGCGCGGGTTCGGATCCTGCCGCACACGATTTCGACTGCCGTCGCCCTCGCCCCCGACATCGACGGTTTGATCCTGTCTCCGGGACCAGGCGATCCCGCTCGACTCGACGGGCCGGTCGCGCTGGCGCGGGAGATCATCGATGACGGTCGGCCGCTGCTCGGGATTTGCCTCGGCCACCAGATCGTCGGGCGGGCAGCGGGCGCCGAGACGCGCCGCTTGCGCTTCGGGCATCACGGCGCGAACCACCCCGTCCGCGACGTCGACCTCGGGTTGGTCCAGGTGACTGCCCAGAACCACGAGGTCCAGGTCGTCGGTGAGTCGGTGCCGCGGGAGTCGGGCTTCCGGGTCAGCCAGGTCAACCTGAATGACGGTTCGGTCGAGGGCCTACGCCACGCAACGAAGCCGATCGAGACGGTCCAGTACCACCCTGAAGGAGCGCCGGGCCCGCTGGATGCCCTTGCCGTGTTCGACCGGTTCGTGGCTGCTGCGGAGGCCCGGCGCGGGTGAGCCACGTGCTCGTGGCCGGCAACGTGGCCAAAGTAGCGCCGGGAGACCGTTGCCCGAGGTTGATGACCGAGGACCGGCTCCTTGTCCGAGGCAGTCAGCCCCCGGCAGCTAACCGACACCAGCAAAAGGCGCTCGAGCAGCCTTGGATCTCCGCCAACCGTCTCGGGGTGCAAATCTGGCCAGTTGACATGGCCAAACATCCATCATGGGACTACAAGGCCAGGTCTGGGGGGGCACCTCGAGCCGTCTCGCACCGGAATCAGCCGCCAGCGGCTAACCGGGAACCGAGAAGGACTCCAGAGAGGCCGCGAACCAGGCCTAACAGTCTCCGGGTGGATATCTGGCCGACTCCGAGGCAGAGCACGTGACGGTGACGCACGGGCGCAAGCCCGCCTCGGTGCTGATCCTGGGCTCGGGGCCGGTGGTGATCGGCCAGGCGGCCGAGTTCGACTATGCCGGGACGCAGGCCTGCCGCGCGCTCCGGGCCGAGGGCGTCAGGACGATCCTCGTCAACAGCAACCCGGCGACGATCATGACCGACCCCCAGGTTGCGGACGCGATCTATCTCGAGCCGCTCACCCCCGAAGCCGTCGAGGCCGTGATAGCCAAGGAGCGGCCCGAGGGCCTGTTGGCCGGGCTCGGCGGACAGACGGCCCTCAACCTCGCGATGGCCCTCGCTGAGCGCGGCACGCTCGAGCGCTACGACGTCAAGCTCCTCGGCACGCCGCTGCTGGCGATCGAGATGGCAGAGGATCGCGAGCGCTTCCGCGACCTGCTCGATCGGATCGATCAGCCATACGCGCCTTCGGCGATCGTCGAGGGTTCGACCGCGGACGAGCGCACGACTTCCGCCGACCGGGCGCTGGCCGACATCGGTCTGCCTGCCATCGTCCGCCCGGCATTCACGCTTGGCGGCACCGGTGGCGGGATCGTCGAAACCGAGGACGCCTATCGTGAGCGGATTCGAGCCGGACTGCGTGCGAGCCCGATCGGCCAGGTGATGGTCGAGAAGTGCCTCGTCGGCTGGCAGGAGATCGAGTACGAGGTGATGCGCGACGCCGACGACACGTGCATCGCGGTCTGCTCGATGGAGAACGTCGATCCGCTCGGTGTCCATACCGGCGATTCGATCGTCGTCGCGCCGGTCCAGACGCTGCCCGATCCGGTCCACCAGCGGCTCCGGAGCGCGGCCCTCGCGATCATCCGGGCGCTCGGCGTCGAGGGCGGCTGCAACGTCCAGTTCGCTCTCTCCCCGGACTCGACCGAGTACGCGGTCATCGAGGTCAACCCGCGGGTGTCGCGGTCTTCTGCGTTGGCCTCGAAGGCGACCGGCTATCCGATCGCCCGGGTCGCGGCCCAGATCGCCGTCGGGCGGCGGCTGGCCGAGATCCCGAACGTCGTCACCGGCACGACCGTGGCCGCGTTCGAGCCGGCCCTCGACTACGTCGTCGTCAAGCTGCCGCGCTTCCCGTTCGACAAGTTTCCGGGCGCCGACCGGACCCTGGGCAGCCAGATGAAGGCGACCGGCGAGGTCATGGCGATCGATCGGACGTTCGGGGCCGCGCTGAACAAGGCGCTCCGCGGCCTCGAGCAGGCAGGCGCCGGGCCGCTCGCCGAGGATCCCAGCTGGACGCCGATGTTCGACTACCTCGGCGCCGTCTATGGCGGGGCTGACCGTGACACGGAGCGCGACGACGACGAGCCGATCCGCTGGGTCGACGAGACCGGCGCTGCATGTGAATCCACCCGCCACGCCCAGCGCGCCGCCGCGCCGATCGTCCTGCGCCGGTTCCTCGCGCCGTCCGACTCGCGGCTGTGGCGACTGCTTGGCCTGCTACGCCGCGGCGTCCCGGAGGCGACGATCCAGGAGGCGACGGGGATCGCGCCGTGGTTCCTCGCCGAGATGGCCCGCAACGTCGCCCTCGAGGCGGAGGTTCGGCGCGTCGGCGCGGGCTTGCTCAACGCCCCGGCGGAGCCGAGCGGCGAGGCGGCCACGCTGCTGGCGACCGCGAAGCGGGCGGGCTTCGGCGACCGGGAGCTCGCCGCGATTGCCGGGCTGAGGGAGGAAGAGCTGCGGGTGACGCGGCTCGCGATCGGCCTGCGACCCGGCTACGCGATGGTCGATACGTGCGCCGCGGAGTTCGCGGCCGAGACGCCGTATTTCTATGCAACGTATGCAGCCGCTGGATCGGCGCCGGAGGCGCCGCCGGTCGATCGGCCCGCCGCTCTCGTCATCGGCAGTGGCCCGGTCCGGATCGGGCAGGGGATCGAGTTCGACTACTGCGCGGTCCAGGCGGCCCAGACGCTCCGCGATCGGGGCTGGCAGGCGGTGATGATCAATTCGAACCCCGAGACCGTGTCGACGGACTTCGACGCGTCGTCGCGGCTGTACTTCGAGCCGCTCGACGCGGAGAGCGTCCGGAGCGTCATCGACGCCGAGACGCCGCCCGGCGACGGAGTCCCTCCCCGCCGTCGTCGCGTACGGCGGTCAGACGCCGCTCAACCTTGCCGCGCCGCTCGCCGCCGGCGGCGTCCCACTCCTCGGCAGCGACCTCGAGGCGATCGACCAGGCGGAAGAGCGGACGCGCTTCTCGGCCCTCCTCGACCGGCTCGGCATCCCCCAGCCCGAAGGCGGCATGGCCCACAGCATCGAGGAGGCAGTGACCCTCGCCGAGCGGATCGGCTACCCCGTCATCGTCCGGCCGTCGTTCGTCATCGGCGGGCTGGCGATCGACTTCTGCTACTCGCGCGACGACCTCGTCCGGCAGCTCGCCGCGGCGACCGTCGTCGATCCCGATCGCCCCGTCCGGATCGACCGCTATCTCGAGGGCGTCGAGGTCGACATCGACGCGGTTTCGGACGGCGAGCGGGTCCTGATCCCGGGCCTCCTCGAGCACGTCGAGCGGGCCGGCGTCCACAGCGGCGACTCGGTCGGCATGTTTCCGCCGCGCTCGGTCGGCGAATGGCGACCAGGAGCTGATCGTGACGACGATGGAGCGGATCGGCCTCGCCCTCGGCGCGACGGGCCTCGTCAACGCCCAGTTCATCGTCCGCGACGACGGTGTCTACCTGATCGAGGTCAACCCGCGGGCCTCGCGGACCGTGCCGTTCATGAGCAAGGTGACCGGCGTCCCGATGGTCGAGCTTGCCGTCCGGATCTCCCTCGGCGAGACCCTCGCCGAGCTCGGCTGGCCGAATGGCCTGCTACCGCCGCCGCCGTTCGTCGCCGTCAAGGCGCCGGCGTTCTCGACGGCGAAGCTGCGGGGCGTCGATCCGTCCGTTGGGCCCGGCATGCAGTCGACGGGCGAGGTGATCGGCATCCACACGGACCCGCGGGTGGCGCTTGCGAAGGCGCTCCTCGGCGCGGCCCTCGTGCCGCCGCGTCCGGGAGAGGAGGGCGCCCTCGCGCTCCTCTCGATCGCGGACCGAGACAAAGCGGAGCTGCCGCGGCTCGGGGCGGCGCTGGCAGCGGCCGGCTATCGGCTCGCGGCGACGCCCGGAACGCGGACGGCGCTGGCGAGCTGCCGGCTTCGAGGCCACGCCGGTCGCCAAGCTTGGCGAGGAGCCGGACGCCGCGATCCGGCGAGGTCGCAATCCTCGACGCTCATCGCGAGCGGCGACGTCCGCCTCGTCGTCAACACGCCGACGCCCCGTTCCGGCGCCGTCCGCGATGCTGCCGAGATCCGCCACGCCGCGACCGCCGAGGGGATCCTCTGCCTGACGGCGATCGAGACCGCTGTCGCCGCGGCAGAGGCACTGGATCCCGCGATCGCCGCCCGCCTGTCCGAGGTCCGATCCCTCGACGAGTGGGTGCCCGGCGGCCGACCGCCCGTCGTCCGGGTTGCCGAGGTCGTCGGCGCGTGACCGACGCCTTCGAGCTGTCGTCTTCGACTGCGACGGGGTCCTCGTCGACAGCGAGCGCCTTTCGATCCGGATCGACGCGATCTTCCTCGAGCGCCTTGGCTGGCCGATGTCCGAGGACGAGATCGTCGAGCGTTGGGTCGGCCGATCCGACGCCGACATGCGGGCCGAGATCGAGGAGCACATCGGCGGTCCGATCCCGCCCGATGTGAGGAGGAGTTCGGTCGGATCTACCGCAAGACCTTCGACCGGGAGCTCGAGCCGGTCGACGGGATCGCGCGAGGCCCTCGACGTCATCCAGCGATCGCCGCGCTGCGTCGCGTCGAGTGGCGAGCACGACGAACATCCGGCGGAACCTCGCGCTGACCGGGTCTGCCCGCCTACTTCGGCGAGCGAATCTTCAGCGCGACCGACGTCGAGCACGGCAAGCCCGCACCCGACCTGTTCCTGCTTCGCCGCCAGGACATGGGCGCGGAGCCCGCCCGCTGCGCCGTCGTCGAGGACAGCGTCCACGGCGTCGCGGCGGCGCTCGCGGCCGGCATGCGGCCGTTCGCCTACGCCGGCGGCGTCACGCCGGCCGAGCGCCTGACCGCGCCCGGAGCCGTCGTGTTCGACCGACATGCGGGATCTGCCCGGGCTACTTGAGGCCGCCGCCGAGCGATAGTCCGAGATCGCACGCCGGCGGAAGTCACTCCCGTCCGGCGCGTCAATTCGATTCCGGATTCCGATTTCGGATAACCGGCGCGGACGGAAGTGGTCTGGCGCGACGTTCGATTTCGGAGGATCTAGCCGTCCGGGTGTGAATTCGCTGGGGCTTGGGCGCCGGCAGCCGCCGGGGCCTCGACGACGAGCGTCTGGCCCAGCGACCACAGCGTCAGCGTCGTCAGCGCGACCATGATCACCGCGAGCGGCACCTCGCGCGCCGGTGCGAGCGGCCGCTGCCCGAGGATCGGCCACGCGGCGACGACGTGGCCAGCCCACGCGCCGAGCATGTGGCCGCCGACGACCGCGGCGATCTGGACCGTCCAGACGAAGCCGGGCGGGAGAAAGGCGCTCGTCGGTTCGAAGAACGCCCAGCCGAAGCCGCCGAGATCCCAGCCCTGCTGAAGCGGGTCGGCGATCGCGACGATGATTCGCTGGCCGTCGATGAGCAGGTACGTGAAGTAGTGGGCGATCAGGTAGCCGGCCGCGATCGGCAACAGTCCCGCCCCGGTCGCGGCCGTGCCCACGAGACGCGAGACGGCCAGCGCGGCCGCGGCGATGATGCCCAGGAACCCGAGCAGCTGGAGCGTCTTCGATCGGTACCGCCGGCGCCCCGAAGACGGAGAACCACGGGGTCGTCTGCGACAGCCCGTCGAACAGGATCGATCCGATGCCGACCGCGACGATCATGATGTCCGCGGTCGTCCAGCCGGGCAGGAGCAAGCCTGACGCGAACGATCGGCGCTGGACGTGGCCCTCGTCGTCGACGAGCCCGAATGGCGCGAGACGGTTCAAGCAGCCGGAACCACACGGAGAAGGTCTCGCCGTTGCGGCGCCAGGCGTCGCGCCCGAACTGGGCCATCATCGCCAGCGTGAAGGCGGTGTAGCCGACGAGGACGATGAACAGCGAGTTCGGTCCGCCGCCGTCACCGACGAGCTCGAGCCAGACGAAGAACACGAGGCCGATAACGGCCGGCCAGCGAGCGAAGCGGGCCGGGTACTCCGCCGGATCCCAGCCATGGATGCCGACGCCTGCCGGCGACGGCCGCGCCGATGTCGTACAGCGTCGCGAACGGGTCGAGCCAGTGCCAGATCGGGCAGACGAACGCCGACACGATCGCGACGCCGACCCAGCCGTAGACCCACAGGAAGAGCGTCGAGACGTCGCCCGCGCTCTCGCCGCCGAGGATGCCCTGGACGATGATCCACGACCAGCCGATCAGCCCGACCGCCCGCAGCCCGTACCGGAGCCAGGCCGGCGGCAGCCGGCCCGGACCGGCGGCGGCCGGCGGGTCGGCGCGAACGTCCGCGAGCAGGAGAAACGCGAACGACAGGGCAACCGCCATGGCCGCCCCGATGAGGTAGACGACGAGCGGCAGCCGCGACTGGTAGGTCGCGTCGAGACTGTGGCCGAGGGTGGCAGCTGGCCCGGCAAGGAAGAGGGCGGTGACCGCGGCTAAGACTGCGGAGCGCAGTGCCGGTGGCCGGCTCACTCGGGTCCGCCGCCTCGCGAGCGTCCGCGCAGCAGCATCGCCCCGAGCAGCCCGATGACGATCAGCGCGGCGACGATCGGCAGGAGGACGTCGGTGCCCGATGCGCTCGTCGGACCACCGGCAGACGGCGCCGGCGTGGGGCTCGCCGATGGCGATGCTGACGGTGACGGGGCTGCGCTCGCCGATGGCGCCGCCGTTGGTGTCTGCAGTCGGGGTGGGAGAGGGCGCGCTGATCGTGAACGTCAGCACTTCGCGCTTGAGGGCCCCGTCATGGGCCGCAAACGCGGTCGATCGGATCTCGTACGCGCCCGACTCGAGCTCCGGTGGGTCGATCCGCATCGCCTTGTCGTTGGCGGGGTCGACGACGCCTGCCGCCACCTGAGCGCCTTCGGGCCCGATGAGCTCCATGTGGCTCTTCACCGGGTCGAGCGCCTCGGTAAAGGTGAGGACGATCTCGCTCGGCGGGGAATCGAGGACCGCGCCGTCAGGCGGCGATGCCGACTCGAGCTCCGCGTGGGCCAGGGCGATCGAGCGGCATGGCGAAGGCCGCCAGCAGCACCGCGACGACGAACGCGGCCGCGCGAACCCCGCGCCCTCGTGGTCTTGGAATCATGCCCGGAGTGTAGGGTCAAAGGGCGGAGTCGGCCGTCCCACCCCTCCGATCACTCGCCGGAACCGGCAACCGCGGTCCCGACGCCAATCAGCCACTTGCCCAGACGGACGCGCGCGGCCCACGCGCCGCCCGGCGGGGCGCCGGCCCGATCGTCTTCGCCGTGGGCATCACGCATCCGACTCGCTTCTGCGTCTCGGCGCAGGTCGTCGATGCGCTCGTTCACGATGATCTGCTGGAGGTCTTCCATCGTTCCGCTTCTCCCTGTTAGGTGGATATCTAACTCGAGGCCCTGTGAATGGGCCGCGGCAACCACCGCGACCCTGCGCCGCCGGCTGGCTGGCGGCTCGCTACCCGATGAGGAACCGCTTGATGTCCGCCGACGCGTCGTCGAGACGGTTGCGGCGGAGCGAGTAGTAGATGACGGTCCCGGATTCGGTGATCGTCACCAGGCCGGCCGAGCGGAGCAGGGCCAGGTGGTGCTTGATCGTCGGCTTCGACAGCTCGAGCTGCTGGGCGATCTCGGTGAGGTAGAGGTCCCGCCCGGCCAGCAGCTTCAGGATCCGCAACCGGGTCTCGTCCCCGAGCGCCCGGTGGAGTCGGACGACCGACTGCGGCGCCGCGAGCGGGTCGATCGACTCGAGGGCCTCGTCCGAGACCGGATAGCAGAAGAGCCGCAAATCCGATGCCGACATGAGGAAGTTGTAGGGACGCGAGAAGTACGACGGCGCGAGGATCACTCGCCTGACGCCGCCCTCCGGCAACCAGCGGATGCCGCCCGTCGTGCGCTCGATGAGATCGGTCGGTGACAGGGTTGCCCGATCTGCAGCCCGGGCATCGTAGTCGCGCTCGAGGATCTCGCTGACCCTGGACTCGATCGGCGTGAACCGCTTCGGACCACGCCGCGAGCACCGCCGACGAGATCGGCGACCGTCTTCTCCGGCTCGCGCAGGATCTCGAGCCGCGCCTCGCGCTTGTATTCCGGCATCGTCTCCTCGAGAGCCGGCAACGCGGTGCTGTCGCCGGCCATCGCGCGGTCGACGAGGCCGGCGAGCTCGGGTTCCCATGGAGTTTTGTCGAACATCGCCCGGACGACGTCGCGCGGTTCGAGGCTCGCGATTGCGCCCACGACATCGTCGGCGCGTACGGACCGCCGGCCGATCGACGACGACGACGGCAACGTGGATGGCGACCTCGGACTCGAACAGGCGGGTCGCGGCGTCTCGGATGTCGGCCGGCATCGCCGGCCTTGGCCTCGGCAAGCCAGGTCCGATCGGCGGCCGGCAGGTCATCGGTCGAGCCGGCATCGCCCGAGAGGCTGAACACGAAGTCGTACGCGGGACGCACGTCCCAGTCGATCCTGAACGAGGCCTGTCCCGCGATTGAGGTCGCGCACGGGAGCTCGCACCTGGAGGTCGGGTGCTGCCGCTCGCGGGTGTGGCGTGTCGCCGGTCGGGCTGCCATCGCCTGCTCGTGATCTCCTAACTGATGTTAGATGGAAATCTAACGTCACGGCGCGCCGCGTGTCAAGAACCGGAAATTCGTTTGCGAGGCGCTCGACGGGCTCGCCGGGCCTACAATCTGGCTCAGCCCCGGAGTCGACGAGGAGCCCTCCGCGCATGCCGATCCCGACCGTGTCGTTCACCGACGAGCGCCTCCCGAACGGCCTCCGACTGGTCATCGCCGAGGACCACCTCGCCCCCGTCGTCGCGGTGAACCTCTGGTACAACGTCGGCTCGAAGCACGAGGTCGAGGGCAAGACCGGCTTCGCCCACCTGTTCGAGCACGTGATGTTCCAGGGCTCGCGGAACGTCGCGAAGGCCGAGCACATCGCCCTGTCCAGGCGGCGGGCGGGACGATGAACGGGACGACCTGGCTCGACCGGACGAACTACTTCGAGACGGTCCCGTCGCACCAGCTGGAGCTCGCCATCTGGCTCGAGGCCGACCGGATGGGGACGCTCCTCGACGCGCTCAGCCAGGAGAACCTCGACAACCAGCGCGAGGTCGTGAAGAACGAGAAGCGCTGGTCGTACGACAACCGGCCCTACGGCTCGTGGAACGAGAAGCTCCAGGCCCACCTCTTCCCGCCTGAGCATCCCTACCACCACACGACGATCGGCTCGATGGAGGACCTCGACGCCGCGTCGGTCGAGGACGTGAGCGAGTTCTTCCGGACCTACTACGCGCCGAACAACGCCGTGGTCTCGATCGTTGCGGCGACGTCGACCCCGCGGCGGCCCGAGGCTGGGTCGAGCGCTACTTCGGCGGAATCCCGGCGAACCCGTCGATCCCGCCGCTCGGCGACCTGTCGCTGCCGCCCGTCCTCGGCGAGGAGCGGCGCGAGACGGTCTACGACAAGGTGCCGCTGCCGCGCGTCTACGTCGCGCTACCGCGCACCGCTGTTCGGCGACACGCGGCTCGACGCGCTCGATATCGCCTGCGCAGGTGCTGGCCGGCGGCAAGGGCAGCCGGCTCCATCGCCGGCTCGTCCGCGACGAGCGGATCGCCCAGGACGTCGCGCTGTTCACGCTCGGCTTCGTCGGCGGCGCGTCGATCACGGCGGGCTGGGCGACCGTCCGGCCGGGCGTCGAAGTCGGACGGGTCGAGGCGGCGCTCCACGAGGAGCTCGAGCGGATCGGGCGCGAGCCGGTCTCGGACGACGAGCTGGAGCGAGCGCGGGCGCTGATCGAGAGCGATGAGCTGGGCGCGCTTGGGCGGGTGGAGGAGCGCGCCGATCGCCTGTCGATGTACGCGACGCTCTTCGACGACCCGGACCTGATCAACCGGATGCTCCCGCGCTACCTGGCGGTCACGCCCGACGACATCCAGTCGGTGGCGTCGGCGGTGTTCCGGCAGGACAACCGGGTCGTCCTGACCTATCTGCCAGAGCTGCCGCCGGCCGACTCGTCCGCCGTCGGAGATCCGACCGCCGACGCGGCGGAGGCGGCGGCATGACCGAAGCGGGGCGGCGTCGTCGCCGACTCGCCCGACGCCCGGAACGCCGCGTCCTTACGACTTCCCCGAAGTCGAGCGCTTCCACCTCGGAAACGGCCTTCGGGTCATCGTCGCGAACCTGCCCGGGCGTCCGCTCGTCTCGGCGTCGCTCGTCCTGCGCAACGGCGCGTCCGACGAGCCGGCGGCGCATGCCGGCGCGACCGTCCTCGCGGCCCGGGCGATGTCCGAGGGCACCGCAGAACTTCGACGCGATCGCCCTCGTCGAGGCGAGCGAGCGACTTGGCGCATCGATCCACGCCGACGCCGGCTGGGACGCGATGAGCGTCAGCGTCGACGTCCCCGCCGCCAGCGCTTCGAGCCCGCACTCGAGCTGCTCGCGGAGATCGCGCTTCGGCCGAGGTTCCCGGCTGCCGAGGTCGAGCGGCTTCGGGACGAGCGCCTGAACGACCTGCTCCAGGCAAAGGCCGATCCGCGGCGCCGCGCGGATGAGGCATTTGCGGCGACGATCTACGAGGCGGCGTCGCCCTACCACCGCCCGTCCGGCGGCACGCACGAGACTGTCGCTGGAGCTGACTCCCGCCCGCCTCCGCGCGGCGTACGAGCGGGGCATCGATCCAGCCCGCGCGGCGTTGATCGTCGGTGGTGACCTCGCCGGGATCGACGTCGGCGCCGTGGCGGAGCGGCTCCTCGGGCAATGGGGCCCGGCGGTCGGAGCCGGCGCCACCGGCAAGATCGTCGACGCCGGCGCCGTCCGCCATCGGTTCGTCCGCGTCCTCCACCGGCCGGGTGCCGTGCAGACGGAGATCCGGATCGGCCATGTCGGGGTGCCGCGCCGGATCGACGACTTCCACGCCCTGTCGGTCATGGGCGCGATCCTCGGCGGGCTGTTCAACTCGCGGCTCAACATGAAGCTGCGCGAGGAGAAGGGCTACACGTACGGGGCGGGCGCGGGCTTCGACCTCCGCCGTGCCGCCGGGCCGTTCGCGGCGCGCGCCGCGGTGAACACGGAGGTGACGGTCCCGGCCGTCGCCGACTTCCTCGCCGAGCTGGACCGGATCCGCGACGCGCCCGTCGACGACGTCGGAGCTCGCAGGCGGCCCGCGACTTCCTCGTCGGCGTCTTCCCGCTTCGCTTCGAGACGCCGGGCCCGATCGTCGGGGCGTTGTCCGGGCTCGTCGTCCACGACCTGCCCGAAGACGAGCTCGCGCGCTACCGCCCGGCGATCGAGGCTGTCACGGTCGAGGACGTGCTGGAAGCCGCGCGGTCGCGGATCGAGCCGATCGCGCCGGCGATTCTCCTCGTCGGCGACGCCGATGCGTTCGGGGCGGAGACTCGAGGCGGCGGGCTTCGGCCCGGTGACCCTCGAGCGGGACAGCGGGCCCGATCGAGGAAGGGCGGGACGCCGGCGCCGCGGCGGCGATCGGCCCGGTCGACGCCGGCCCGCAGGGCCCGACGGAGGGCGCCGAGGAACCAACGCCCGAGGGCTCCGGGGATCCGGTCGAGCCGCACACCTCGAGCGAGGACGACGACGACCGCTGAACCCAGTTCCGAGCCCGAGGCGGGCTCAGTTACGGCCCAGGCGACCGGCACCGGCGGGCGTTTTCCGGCGCTCGCGTCGCCCGGCTACCGGTGTGTGGCCCTTGCGGCGCTCGGGGCGAATAAGGTGGCGTACTCGCGACGACGACACCCTCATCCAGGTCCTTGTCTCGCCGGGGTTGCGGGCCGGTTGCTGTCGCTCTACATCCTGACCTCGCTCGGCGTGATCCCGTTCGGGAACCTCCTTGCCGGCGCGATCGCCGAACGGTTCGGGCCGCCGCTGGCGCTCGCCGGTGGCGGAACTGCCACGCTGGTCATCCTGGTGATCGTCGCGATCAACTTTCCCGGTGCTGAGGGGCCTGCGCGCCGAACAGACCAGAAGCAGGGGTTGACGGCATCGGGATCGGGCGGAATCATCGTCCGTCCACGGTGCCCACGGGCACCAGAAGATCGTCCTGGGGGAATCCTAGTACTAGACGTAAGGTGGGCTGCAAGGTCACGCTGCGATAGTCGGCCATCCGATCGTCACCGCCGGGGCTTAATACCGTTATCGGAGAACTCGCAAGGGCGCGCGATGCACTTCTCTGATCTGCCCCGAATACGGCCGCCACGAAGTACTGGGACCAATGCGGTGCCTCACAAGAGGCACGAGCGCGGCCAGAGCGTCGTCGAGTTCGCACTCGTGCTGCCGATCCTGGTGTTCCTGATGCTCGCAGTCGTCGACTTCTCCCGCATCTTCACGACGATGCTCAGCATCGAGTCGGCTGCACGTGAAGCTGCAGACTTCGGGACCTTCGGTTCCCAGAAGTGGAATGACGCATCGCCGTGCCGTCGCGGCACGGAGGCCGACGATGCGCCGCCGCGCCTGCGTTGCCTCGAGCAATCTGCCCGACTACGTCGGTCCCGGACGACACCTGCACCAATCCAGACTTCTCGTACGAGCTGTCCCTGGACAAGGGCGCGACCTGGGTGCCCTACAGCCCCGGTCTTGGGTGCGACGACCCGGTGCGCGAACCGCCCTGCTGGCTGAAGGTGACGCTCAGTTACGACTTTCGCGTCATAGTCCCGCTCAACATCCAGTTCCTCGATAGGACGCTGGGGCTGCCGAGCACGCTCACATTCGAGCGGTCGAGCATCTTCGCTATGACCGACCTGATGCTGCCGTGAGCGCCCCTGGAGCCGCACGCGCACGCCGACAACGCCGATCGATCGGGCAGGCACTGGTCGAGTTCGCCCTCGTGGCACCGATCTTCTTCCTGCTCCTCTTTGCCATCATCGAGGGCGGCCGCTTCATCTTCTTCTATCAAGCGCTGAACAACGCGACGCGGGAGGGCGCGCGCTACGCGATCGTTCACGGTTCGAATTCTTCTTGTCCGAGCGGCCCGATGCCGCTAGGCATAAGCCCTCCCACTGGCTGCTACGACGAGCCGGGTGCGAACGTGGTCCAGCGGGTCAAGGACGCGGCATTCGGCGTACTTGGACCGAGCGTCGTCGTCACCCCTGTGTGGGACTCGGCCGAAACAACGGACGGACGGCTGAGGTGCAGGTGACCGCCGCATACACGTACTCGACGCTGGCGCCGATCCCCTTCCCGCAGATCACCATCACAGCGGAGTCGAGACTTGTCATCAACAACTGAGCGTTCCGAGGAGCGCGGTCAGATCCTCGTCCTCTTTGCAGTCGCACTGGCTGTCCTGTTTCTCGCCGCCGCATTGGCATTTGACATCGGAATGGTCGTCCTCGAGCGGCGCGATCAACAGAATGCCGCGGACGCTGCCGCGCTAGCGGGAGCCCGCTACGTGCTTACATCGCCCAACTACAACGGGTCCTGCGCATCGGCAGCGGGCAACCCGGCGGCGACTGCCGCGTGCGAGGTCGCCCTGGAGAACGACTTCGATGACACGACCGCCAGCGAGAACGTCATTCGTCCACATCCCGCCCGCTGACGGTGAATTCGCGGGGTTCCCGGGCTTCGTGCAAGTGCAGATCGAAGCCACCCGTGCACCGATCTTCGCTTCGCATCATGGGTCGGGACGATTGGGCCGTCGGCACCATGGCGGTCGCGGCGAACCAGCCCGGCGTGACGTACAGCTTCGGGATGCTCGCGCTCAACGAAACGGCATGCAAGGCGATCCACATCTCGGGCACCGGCACCGTCAACTCCGCCGGCAACGTCCAGGCGAACTCGGACGGCTCCGGCTGCAGCACCGGTCCCGGCTTACGGCTTCAGCCGAACGGGCGCCGGCGTCCTCAACGTCACCGCGCCCGATGCCACCTGCCGGAGCGTCAGTCTGATCCAGGACCAGGGCAGTGGGACGATGACCTGTACGCCCTTCGGAGAACTCGTTCGCGCTCCCGGATCCCCTGGAGGATCTCCCCGCGCCCGCGAAGCCGGCTCTCGCGGCCGCAATGAAAGAGATGATCGGCACGACCCTCGTCGACAGTCCCGCGAACGTTCCTCAGGACTGTCCTGGCGCAGTCGCCCCGCATGAGCCGAGCGAAACCACGCCGATCCAATGCACCCTCGGCCAGGGCGGCGCGCCAGGCGAACAGGATGTGGATCCTCAGTCCCGGGCTTTACCCAGGGGGGCTCAACCTCAGAGGCGGCGTAACCGCGTACCTCCTGCCAGGGATCTACTGGATCGGTGGCGGCGGGTTCACGACGCAGAATGACGCGTCAGTCATCTCCGTCGAGAGCGAGACCGACCTGAGCAAGGCCGTCTGCACCCTCGGCGCGACGCCGCCGTGCGTTGGCGGTGGCGGCGTGCTGCTCTACAACTCGAAGCTGCCCGGCAGCCCCGAGGGTCCCTTCAGCCTCGGCGGCGGCGGCGCCACCCTGAGCCTGCAGCCGTACCAATATCCGTTCGGGTCGACGACGATCGACCTCGTGATCTTCCAGGATCGGACCGTCAACCTGACGGTGACGCTGAACGGCAGCAGCTCGCAAGCCGCCGAGGTGCGCGGGATCGTCTACGTACCCGGTGGCGAGGTCATGGTGAACGGGTCGAGCAGCGTCTTCACGATGGACCAGGTTATCGCCGACACGTTCAAGATCAACGGGAGCGGCGGCACCATAAACGTCCTCAGAGAGACGGGCGTCGACGCCGAGATCAGCGCGGTGGGTCTCGTCGAGTAGCCTCCGCGCCGGCGAGGCGAGGCCGGAACGAACGACTGCGCGAGATCGGTACCTGTAGCGGATGTGCAGCCGCGCGTGATTCGGCGATGCTCCGTCCATGGTCAAGCGAATCGCATCTGCCACTCTCTGGTTTGTCGCCGCTGGATGGGGTTTCAACCTCCTCGGCCTGATCACCGGAACGCCGCCGGTCATGGGCTTTGTCTTCGGCGCCGCCATTGGCGCATTCGTGGGCATCGACCCGATGCACCTCTTCTGGCCGGTCAAAGCTCCCGCGGCCCCTGCGAGGGACGCTATCGCCGCCAACGGAGCCTTCCAGACGCGGCCCTGATCGGCCCCCAGCCGTAAACCCCAGCCGGCCGCGACCCGCGGCCGGCTCATTGATTCGGCGGGCCGTGGGGTAGGCTGGCGGACGTGATCGTCGTCATCGGCAGCCCGCACCTCCGGTTTCGCGCGTTGAAGCAGGAGGCGGCCGGAACGGCTGTCGGCGTTGGGGCGGCCGCGGCGACGGCCGGGGCGGACGTCGAGCTCGTCGGCAAGATCGGCGACGACCCGGCGGGCGAGGTGGTGCTGCTCGACCTCGCCAGGCGGGGCATCGACCACGTCGCGATCCTGCGCGATCCGAGCCGCCCGACCCGCGAGACGGCCGACCCAGATGCAGGTGACCTGGAGCCTTTCGAGGAATTGGAAGGCGACGCGCAGCCCACGGAACCTCCTCCAGGGCCTACCCTCGAGCCGGCCGACATCGAACTCGCGCTCCGGTATCTGCCCGACTATCGCGTGCTCGTGGTCGCCGAGCCGCTGGCCCCCGCGGCCCTCGACGTCGTCCTCGCCGCGAGCCGCTGGAGCGGCGCGGCGCTCGTCGTCGTCCTGCCCCATGGCGCAGATCCGGTCGATATCCCGGACGCCACCATCCTCGAAGCCCCCGAGGGCGATCCCGACGACGCATTCGCGTCGGTCGTCGGAGGCTACGCGGCGGCGCTCGACCGGGGCGAGGAACCGGCCGAAGCCTTCGCCACGGCTTCGGCGGCCGGCGGCTGGGCGGCCGCCGCGGACTGAGTCGTCAGGCGCCGAGCGGGACGACAAGCTCCGGGCCGTCGTTGCGGACGTTGTTGACGAGCTGGCTTACCGCGCGGACGGCCAGCTCCAGGTCGTCGCGCGGCTCGAGCATGGCCAGCAGCTCGCCGGTGTCCCTTAGGCGGGGGTCCAGCCACGTCGCCCACTCCTCATCGGCCAGCACCACGGGCATCCGATTGTGGATTGGCGCCATCGTCTCGTTCGGTGTCGTCGTCACGATCGTGAACGTGCGGCGAACTTGGTCGAGCACGGGATCCCGCCAGCCCGACCAGAGGCCGGCAAGGACCAGCGGCCGGCCGTCGGCGCGGCCGATCGCGTATGGCTGTCGGATCGTCCCCTCGCGCCGCCACTCGTAGAACGATTCGACCGGCACGAGGCAGCGCTTGCGCAGGAGCGCGTCCCGGAAGGCGGGACTCGAGGTCAGCGTCTCGGCTCGCGCGTTGATCATCCGCGACCCGACCTTGGCGCTCTCTGACCAGTGCGGGATCAGGCCCCAGCGGTAGGCCTTGATCGCGCGGCGGTCATCGCGCTGGACGATGACGAGGGCATCGTCCGTCGGGGCCACGTTGAACCGCGGACCCGGATCGTCGTCGAGCGGCTCAGCGGCGAAGATCTCGGCGAGCTCGGAGGCGGGGCGTTGCTGGGTGAAGCGGCCACACATTGCGGGCAAGTCTAGCCGTCGGTCCTGTATCGTCGGGTCAATGGACGGCCCTCCGAGCCCCGACCGCCCGCGCGGCCTTGACGTCGATGGGCCTCTCACCCGCGAGGAAGCACGGGCGCTCCTCGACCGGGGCGCGGAGCTCCTGTCCGCGGGCGAATTCGCCGAAGCGTTCAATCACTACCGGCGCGTCATTGGCTTCGACGACCCGGAGGTGACCGCAGCGGCCCTCCTCGGGGCGGCCCAGAGCCGGTTCCGGATGGACGATGAGGCCGGGGCGGTCGCGACCTGGGAGGCGATCCTCGAGCTGCCCGAGACGCCGGCGACCTACTACGCCTGGCGCGAGATCGCCGCGGCGCGCGTCCGCGACGGCGATCTCCAGGGGGCGATCGCGGCATATCGCGAAGCCGACCGCCGCGCGCCGCTCGCCGACAAGCCCGAGATTGCGAATCGCCTCGGCTGGCTGGCAAAGGAGACCGGCAACGTCCGGGCTTCGAGGCGGTACTTCGCCCGCGGGCGCGGTAGCGTCCTTCCCCTCGCGACGTACGTCATCCTCGGGATCACGATCGCCGTTTCGATTACGGCGATCGTATCGAGCGACGGCCAGTTGATCTACGACGCCCTGGCGCTGGACAAACGCGACGTGGCCGACGGCGAATACTGGCGGCTCTGGACAGTGACGCTCGTCCACGGCGGCGACGTGGACGAGCCACTGTTCGCGCTTCTGCACCTCGGCTTCAACATGTACGCGCTCTACCTCACCGGACCTCTCGTCGAGCAGATCTACGGACCGATCCGGATGGTCCTCTTCTATCTGGTCGCGGCGCTCGGTGGATCCGTCGCCTCGTACGCGTTTGGGGATGCCGCGGGCGGCGTCGGGGCGTCCGGCGCGATCTTCGGGATCTTTGGCGTGCTCTTCGTCGCCTCCAGGCTCCACCTCCCGATGCTCGATCGGCGCGGCATGGCGCTGCTCCGCCAGGTGGGCTCGCTGATCGTCATCAACATCCTCATCGGCTTCTCGCTCGGGTTCGTCGACAACGTCGCCCACCTCGGTGGCCTCGCGGCTGGCGTCCTGATGGCCGTTGCGTTCCCGCCGGGCGGCGTGTCATCGCGGGGCGTGGCGATGCGGTTCATCGGATCGCCGCTGGCGACCGTCGGGGCGCTCGCCATCCTGATCGCAGGCCTGGCGTGGGGGATGTCGATCGGGCAGTCGATCTGGTAGCGCCTGCCGCACTTGGCTCCGGTGGCGGTAGGGCTTCAGCGGTCGCGAAGGATGTCAATGACGGCGGTGACCGCGTTCTTGAGCCGTCGCGCCGCGTCCTCGTCCATCTCATCGCCCAGGTCGTCGACCTTCTCCCGGAGCGCGCCGGCGGCCTCGCTCGCCGCATCCAGATCACCCTGCTCGAGCGCCGAGCGGACGTCGCCGGCGTGGCGTTCCAGCTCGTTCGCGTCCTTGCCCTTCAGACCATCTGAGCCGCGAGCGGCCTGGATCGCTTCGTCGACCCCGTCGAGGGCGGCGAGGGCCTGTGCGGCGACCGACACGGTGGGAACCGGCGAAGGCGAGGGCGAGGGAGATGGGGAGGGCGAGGGGCTCGCCGATGGCGACGGGCTGGGACGGGCAGACGGGCTCGAGCTGGCGGCTGCCCCGCCTGGCGGGCCGGTCAGGGCGAGGCGTCCGCTGGCGATTGCGAGACCGGCGAGGATCAGGCCGGCCACGGCTGCCGCCGCGACCAGGCTCCGACCCAATTGGGACGGGCGGGCGACAGGCCGGACCGCAGACGGCGTGACGGGACTAGCCGCGGCCGGCGAGATTGAGGGCATCGGCGCAATTGGCACCGCCGCGGTCGTGGCGTTCGGGTCTGAGGATCCGCGCCATGCCACTGAGCCGGCCACTGCGCCGGCAGCGGGTCGCGCCCGGCTCCAGCGGCCGAGAGCCGCGGCGAGCGACCCGCCGAACGACAGCGCATCCGGCCGCCCCGCCGGATCGATGTCCAGCGCCGCCGCGATCGGCTCGTCGAACGCGGTGCCGAGGTCCGGCGCGACGGAGGAGACGAGCGGCGCAGGGCGCGATCCCGCCGCCACGAGATCCGCCACGGAATTGGCCTGGCGCGGCATCGAGCCCGTCAGCCCCGCGAACGCGGCAGCGCCGAGGGCGTACACGTCGCTCGGCGCGCCCGCCGGGCCTCCGGCGAGGACATCGGGAGCGAGGTAGGCCATCGTCCCGACGGCCGTACCCGGCGCGGTCAGCTCGCTCACCTCCGCGGGGTCGTCGGAGCGCGCCAGCCCGAAGTCGGCGAGCTTCGCTCGATCGGTCGTGAGCATGATGTTCGATGGCTTGACGTCGCGGTGAACCACGCCCCGGGCGTGGAGGCCGGCCAGTCCGTCGGTCACCGAAATGAGGATCGGAATGAGGTCGTCGGGGGCGAGCCGTCGGCCGCCGGCCAACCGGTCAGCGAGCGACCCACCCTGGCACAGCTCCATGACGAAGAACGGCTCCACGCCGGCCGCGGGATCGCCCGGATCGACATCGAAGACGGCGACGACGCCAGGATGCGCCGCCGCGGCAAGGGACCGCGCCTCGCGCTCGAAACGGCCGGCCAGAACGGGATCCCCGGCATGATTCGGCAGCAGGATCTTCACCGCGACGTCGCGGTCGAGCCGCTCGTCCCTGGCCCGGTGGACCGTCGCCATTCCGCCCGAACCGAGCGGTGCGACGATCCTATATCGGCCGGCGAGGAGGGCCCCGGGGGCTGGCATACGGCCGAGACTACTCGATGCGCTAGGATCGAGGGCCCCGCCGAGGAGCCCCAGTGTTCGCCACCCTGATCGGCGCCTACCCGGCCGCCCGCGAACCCCAGCAAGAAGAGGAGGCCGTCCGCGACGTTGTCGAGGAGCTCGCGGCCGCGGGGTTGGAGCCGATCAGCGACGGGCGCGGCGCGGAACAAGCGGCGAGCCCCGACGACGCGGAGCGGATCGTGGCCGCGTGGCGGCACGCGGCTTCGTTGACGGATCGAGCGGTCAAGCAGGTGCTTGTCGGGCCCTACTCCCTTGCTGCCGGCGATGGCGCCGCCTCCGCCGCAATCGCCGAATCGATTCGCGCGACGATCGAGGCACTTGCGGCCGCCGGCTGTCCGATGATCGAGATCGAGGAGCCGGCCGCCGTCGATGTCGGCGAGGACGCGGGCGAGCGACGCCGATTCGGCGCTTCGATCCGGACCGCGACGGCGGGCCTCGGGGACAAGGTCCACCTGTCGCTCGTACTGACTGGGGGCAACGCCGACGGGATCGGCGCGGCGACGATTTACGATTTGCCGTTCTCGAGTTACGCGTTCGATCTCATCGCGGGTCCCGAGAATTGGCGGCTCATCGCCGAAGCGCCGGCCGATCGCGGGATCGTCTGTGGAGCGCTCGACCCGTCCGCGGAGGCACTGGACAGCCCGGAACTCCTGATCTGGGCCGCCCACTACGCGGCGTCGATCAAGGGCCGAGGCCTCGTCCGTGTCGGACTTGCCAATGCCTCGAGCCTCGCCGGCCTCCCTCGCGAGCGCGCCCTCGCGAAGGTGCAGGCTCTCGCTGCGGCCGCCCGGCTTGCCGCGACCGCATCGCCCGAGGAGCTGGCCGCCGCCCTCGATCCGCGGGCTGTCGATATCCGGTCTGCTGCCTTGGGGCGATACACGCCCAAGCGCAAGTGACCGCTACGGGCGCTCGCGGGTCCATCGCTTGGCGCCTCGCCCTGCGGGTCATGTACCGCTTCCTCCGGTTGGTCGATCCGCTGATCCGATCGGGATTGCGGGCGGGCGTCGGGGGCCTTGATGGTGTGGTGGCCGTCCACGTGCCCGGTCGCCGATCCGGACGGGATCGCTCCACGCTGATCACGCTCCTCGGCGTGGGCGGGGAGTGGTACATCGGCCACCCGAATGGCGACAGTGGATGGACCCGCAATGCCGAAGCGGCCGGCATCGTCCGGATCGAGCCGCCGGCGGCCAGCGGCGACACGTTCTCCGTTGTTCGTCTCCCGCCCGGACCGGAGCGCGATTCGGTGATTCGGGCGACCCGCACTCAACAGCCGTTTCCTGGCAACCTCGTCTATCGCGCCGCGAACCGTCACATCGCCGCTGTCGGCGTGTACTTCCGGCTGGCTCCGGCGGCCGACAACGCCTGAGCGGGCTCAGCGACAGCTTCGGGACGTCCGGAAACGAGAATCAACACCTGCTCTGCGATGCCGTTGTTTGCATATCCGGCACAGCGGCGACTCGCGTGGCCCGCTCGGGATGCAACCGACGGCATCGCCGTAGGAGGCGAGTGATTTCCGCCGCGCTCCGCCGTTGCGAGATTGCGCTTGATTCTGGACCCGGGCAGTGCCAGCATTCAGGGTCTTCCGCGCCGACACGGCAACCCGCGCCAGCCACCGCATTTCGGCGACCCGTCCGCGGGAACAGCGTCCGATAGGGGAGAGGAGGCTCACTGGTGACCGAGCACGTTGCGCTCACGGTCAACGGGCAGCGACGCGAGGCGGACGTCGAGCCCAGACGCCTCCTGGTTCAGCTGATCCGCGAGGACTTCGACCTCACCGGCACCCACGTCGGCTGCGACACGAGCCAGTGCGGCGCCTGCACTGTCCACGTCGACGGCCATGCGATCAAGTCCTGCACGATGCTGGCCGTCCAGGCCGACGGCAGCACTGTCACGACGATCGAGGGCATGGCCCCCGCCGACGGCTTGCACCCGCTCCAGCAGGGCTTCTGGGAGAAGCACGGACTCCAATGCGGGTTCTGCACACCGGGAATGATCATGGTCGCGGCAGATCTCCTCGCCCGGAACGCCAACCCCTCGGACGACGAGATCCGGCACGCCCTCGAGGGCAACTACTGCCGCTGTACGGGCTACCAGAACATCGTCGCGGCGATCCGGGAGGCGGCCAGGACCATGCAGGCCGGCGCAACAGCTCCCGCGCCTGCGAGCTCGCAGGCATAAGGGCCGAGGAGGAGGGTACAGCCATGGCGACCGACGTCCTCGGAACCCCGGTCAAGCGAACCGAGGATCCCAAGTTCATTACCGGCAAGGGCCGCTACCTCGACGACATCAAGCTCCAGGGCATGGTCCACATGTCCATCCTGCGGAGCCCCTACGCCCACGCCAACATCAAGTCGATCGACACGTCGGCGGCGAAGTCGATGCCCGGCGTGCTGGCCGTCTTCGCAGGCGCCGACATCCCGTACAACCCGCTGCCGATGGCCTGGCCGGCGGGTGGCGCGAGCGGCCTCCAGAACAATGTCAACACGCCCAGGATCCTCGCGACGGACGACGTCAAGTGGACCGGCGAAGGCGTGGCCGCGGTCATCGCGGAGACGCCGGAGCAGGCAGTCGACGCGCTGGAGGCAATCCAGGTCGACTATGAGCCGCTGCCGACGGTCGTTGACGCCGAGAAGGCGACCCAGCCGGGCGCGCCGCAGCTCCACGAGAACGCCCCGAACAACATCGTGTTCGACTGGACGGTCGGCGACAAGGCGGGCACGGACGCCGCGATCGACAAAGCCGAAGTCGTCGTCCGCCAGCGCATCGTCAACCAGCGCCTGATCCCGAACCCGATTGAGGTTCGCGGCGACATCGGCTGGTACAACCCCGGCACCGACGAGTACACCGTCTGGATGTCGAGCCAGACGCCGCACATCCAGCGGCTGCTGCTCGGGGCATTCGTGACGGGCATCCCGGAGCACAAGATCCGCTGCATCAGCCCCGACGTCGGTGGCGCGTTCGGCTCGAAGATCTTCTGCTACGCCGACATGGCACTCGTGATGTTCGCCAGCAAGGCGATCGGCGGGCGGCCCGTTAAATGGGTCGAGAGTCGCCGCGAGAACTACCAGAGCACGATCCACGGCCGCGATCACATCACGTACCTGGAGATCGGCGGTACCCGCGACGGCGAGATCACCGGGCTCCGGGTCAAGACGTACGCCAATCTCGGCGGCCGCCTCTCGACGGTCGGCCCCGGCATCCCGACGACGCTCTACGGCCGCGTCCTCGCCGGTCCGTACAAATTCCCGAATGTCCACTGCGAGGTAATCGGCGTCTACACGAACACGACGTTCGTGGACGCCTATCGCGGCGCCGGACGCCCCGAGGCGACCTACGTCGTGGAGCGGGCGATGGACCTCTTCGCCGACGAGATCGGGATGGACCCAGCGGCCATCCGGCGCAAGAACTTCCTGCCGAACGACGCCTTCCCGTACGACAACCCGTCGGGCCTCGGGACGGCCGTCAACGGCGAGAAGGTCTACATCGACTCCGGCAACTACGAGCCGGCGCTCGATAAGGCCCTGACGATGGTCGACTACTACCTGCTCGACGAGAAGCGGGCAGAGGCAAAGACTCGCGGCAAGTACCTCGGCGTCGGCCTCAGCACGTACATCGAGATTTGCGGCGTCGCACCGTCGAAATGGATCGGCGCCGTCGGCGAGGGCTGGGGCGCGGCGATGTGGGAGTCGGCCAACCTCAAGGTCCATCTCACGGGCAAGATCATCCTCACGATGGGCACCCAGCCGCAGGGCCAGGGCCACGAGACGACCTACGCCCAGATCATCTCCAGCGAGCTCGGTGTGCCGATGGAAGACGTGATCGTCCAGCACTCCGACACGCAGGGCACGCCGTTTGGCTACGGGTCGTACGGCAGCCGGACGTCATCGGTCGGCAGCACCGCGGCCCAGAAGGCGGCCGGCAAGGTCCGCGAGAAGGCCAAGCGGTACGCCGCCCACATGCTCGAGGCGAACGTCGAGGACATCGAGGTCGACGGGGCCAACTACTCGGTCAAGGGTTCGCCGGACAAGGTCAAGACGCTCCAGGAGATCGCGTTCGCGATCGATCTCGGCTTCAGCCTCCCCGACGGCATGGAGCCATATCTCGACGAAACCGCCTACCACGACACACCGAATTGCACGTTCCCGTTCGGGACGCACATCGCGATCGTCGAGATCGACGAGCAGACCGGCAAGGTCGACCTCGTCCGGTACGTCGCGGTCGACGATGTCGGCAACAAGATCAACCCGATGATCGTCGACGGCCAGCTCCACGGCGGCATCGCCCAGGGCGTCGGCCAGGCGCTGTGGGAGGGAGCCATTTACAGCGACGATGGCCAGCTCCAGAGCGGCTCGATGATGGATTACGCAATGCCCCGAGCCTCGTGGTTCCCGAATCTTGAGCTCGATCAGACAGTGACCCCGTCGCCGGTCAATCCGCTCGGGGTCAAGGGCGTCGGCGAGGCCGGCGCGATCGCCAGCACCGCAGCGGTTGCCAACGCCGTGATCGACGCACTGTCGCCGCTGGGCATCCGCCACCTCGACATGCCGTACACGGCTCAAACGGTCTGGCGGGCAATCCAGGGCGCGAAGGGTGAAGCCGGCGCGAAGGGCGCCGCCGACCGCAGCAACGGCTCGAACGGCTCGAACGGGAAGGGAGGCCCGGCATGATCCCGGCGGCGTTCGATTACACCAGACCCACCTCCCTAGACGAGGCCGTCGCCGCTCTCGGAAGCGGCGGCAAGGTGATCGCTGGGGGTCACAGCATCCTGCCGTTGCTCAAGCTGCGGGTCGCCGCAGCGGACCGGCTCATCGATATCGGTCGCATTGCGGAGCTGAAAGGCTACCGGTCGCTGCCAGATGGCGGAGTCGAGATCGGGGCCCTGACGACCTACGCCGAGTGGCAGGCGGCGACGACCGTCCCGGCCGTGGCCGAGGCGATCGACCTGATCGCCGACGTCCAGGTCCGCAACCGCGGCACCATCGGCGGTTCGATTGCCCACGCGGATCCGGCGTCCGACGCGCCGGCGATCGCCCTGGCGTACGGCGGATCGGCCGTCCTGCGCGGGCCCGGTGGCGAGCGGGTCGTCCCGTTGGATGGCTTCTTCGAGGGGCCGTTTACCACCGGAATGGGGGACGACGAGATCCTTGTCTCGATCCGCCGACCGGCCGTCCCCGAGGGTGCCGGCTTCGCCTATCGCAAGCTTGCCCAGCCGGCGTCCGGTTACTCGATCGTCGGGGTTGCTGCGCTCGTTGCGATGACCGGCGGCAAGATCTCGCACGCCGGCATCGGCGTCACCGGAGTCCACGAGCATCCGTACAGAGCTGAGGACGTCGAGGCGGCGCTCATCGGTACGGACGGCAGCGATGCCGCGATCGCCGCCGCGGCCGCCCACGTCACCGACGGGGTCGAGATCAACAGCGACATCCACGCCGACGCCGCGTACCGCGCGGCGATGGCCGTGGTCTACACGAAGCGGGCCATCGAGGGCGCTCTCGGCCGCTGAGGCCGGGCTCATCCACGGAGCGTGCGACTCGCGAAGATCGTTGCTGGTCGTCGCCCTCAGGACGGACTGGTCGGGGCGATCCTGACCGCCGACATCGTCGTCGGTGGCCGTCGCTGGTCGAAGGGTCGCCGGCTGTCCGCCGCGGACCTGGACGCGTATGGCGCCGAGCTCACAGCGGGCAGCGCCACCGTCCTACTGCTCGACCCGGGAGAGATGCACGAGGACGATGCCGCCCTGCGCCTTGCGGCGGGGGTCGCCGGTCAGGGGCTCGAGACGAGGGGGCCGGTCCAGAGTCGGGTCGACCTTCGCGCCGCCCATGCCGGCGTGCTGCACGTTCGCGTTGGGGCGCTGGAGCGCGTCAATCGGCTCGATCCGCTCGAGGTCTTCACCGCGTTCGACGGGTCGGTGGTCGAGGCCGGCGCTCTTGTGGCAAGCGTCAAGATCGCCCCCCACGTCGTCGAGGAGTCGGTCGTCGAGGAGGCACTGGCGCGGCTGGGTGCGGCGCGCAGGCCGCTAGTCAAAGTCGACCCCTTCCGGCAGATGCGCGTCGCGGCCGTCGTCAAGGAGTCGCTGCGGGCCGCGGATCGCGACAGGTTCGAGAAGAGCGTCCGGGCCAAGGTCGAGGGACTCGGCTCGACACTGACGGGCATCGCATATGTAGCCGATGACGAGGATGCCGTGACGTCGGCGATGGCCGAAGCCTCTGGACGCCTCTCGGCCTCCGGGGCCGATGTCATCCTGACAGCCGGCGGCAGGAGCACCGACCCGGTCGACCCCTTCTACGTCGCGATCGATAGGCTCGGCGGCAAGGTTGTCCGCCATGGCGTGCCGGCCCATCCCGGCTCGATGCTATGGCTCGCGCGGATCGGCCGGACGGCTGTTCTCGGCCTCCCGACCTGCGGCGCCTACTCGAAGGCCACCGCCGCCGACCTCGTCCTGCCGCGCCTCCTCGCCGGGGAGCGCCCGGGCCCGAGGCTCGTTGCTGGCCTGGGCCACGGCGGCCTCCTGACCCGCGACCAGCGGTTCCGCTTCCCCCGCTACGCCCGCGAACTCGACGCTCCGGACGGCTGACGGTCCGTGCGCGGTGTAGATTCCGAAGATGCCCAACCCGCTCGACGCTCCCGGCACGCCTCTCCCGACCGGCGCGGCCGCCCTCGCCACGATCGAGGGGATCCAGGACGCGTTCTTCGCCCGCGACTACGTCTGCGACCGATCGCTCGCGACGGCGACCTTCCTCGCCCTCCAGCTCGCCCGCCCGCTCCTCCTCGAGGGCGAGGCGGGAGTCGGCAAGACGGAGCTCGCGAAGGTCCTGGCAGCGAGCCTCGGGGCGCGGCTGATCCGGCTTCAGTGCTACGAGGGCCTCGACGTCAACGCCGCGGTCTACGAGTGGAACTACCCGCGCCAGATGCTCGAGATCCGGCTCCTCGAGGCCCGCGGCGAGGCGACGAGCGCGAACGCCCACGACATCTTCGGGCCCGATTTCCTCATCCGCCGGCCACTCCTCCAGGCCCTCGAGGCCGACCCGGCCGAGGAGCCGCCGGTCCTGCTCATCGACGAGATCGACCGCGCCGACGAGGAGTTCGAGGCGTACCTGCTCGAGATCCTGTCCGACTTCCAGGTGACCGTACCGGAGATCGGCACGATCAAGGCCGAGCGCCCGCCGCGGGTGATCCTCACCTCGAACCGCACCCGCGAGGTCCACGACGCGCTGAAGCGCCGCTGCCTCTACCACTGGATCGACTATCCATCGGCCCAGAAGGAGTTCGAGATCGTCTCCGCGCGCGTGCCCGAGGCGCCGGAGCGGCTCGCCCGCGAGGTCGTCGGCTTCGTCCACCGGCTGCGCGAGGCCGACCTGACGAAGGTGCCCGGGATCGCCGAGACGCTCGACTGGGCCGCCGCGCTCCTGTCGCTCGGTGCCCGCGAGCTCGCGCCGGAGATCGTCGACGAGACCCTCGGCGTCGTCCTCAAGTACGAGGAGGACATCCGCCGGGTCCGCGGCGAGACGTCGCGCCGCTACCTCGCCGAGGCCGCGTCGCACGCCTGAGGCAGCCCTGACCGGACCCCGCGCCAGAGCCACGCTCCCGATCCCGCGATCGTCCGGTCGCCGACGGCGGCGACGAGGTCGACGGGCGACGGCTGCTCGCCGAGGCCGTCGGGTTCGGGCGGGCCCTCCGAGCCGCCGGTCTGTCGATCGATCTCGGCGCCGCCGTCGACTACGCGCGGGCGCTGACGCTCGTCGACTCGGCCAGCGAGACGACGGTCCGCGCCGCCGGCGCCGCGGTCTTCGTCCGACGCCGCGACGACCGCGAGGTCTACGACCGGGTCTTCGACCGCTGGTGGCGCCAGCGCGCGCCGGCGCCGCCGAACGACGGCCGTCCGCTGCCGGCGGCACCACACGAGGAGGCGCCGCCGGGTGCCGAGGAAACCGAGGGACGGCTCTGCCGCACCCGACGACGCGCGAGCCGGGCGAGGAGGGCACCGTCGACGGCATCCCGCTGCCGATGTCCGGCGGCGACGAGTCGGTCGACGAGGCCGACATCGACGGGCACATCGCCGCGCCCGACGCGTACAGCGCCGCGGAGGCGCTCCGCCATCGCGACTTCGACCGCATGACCCCGGCCGAGCTGCGCGACGCCGAGCGGCTCGTCGACCTGCTCGAGCCGCGACTCGAGCTGCGCCGGACGCGCCGATACGAGCTCCACCACCACGGCCGCCTGCTCGCCCCGCGGGCGATGTTCCGGCGCAACCTCGCGACGGGCGGCCAGTTCACCGAATGGGTCTGGCGGCGAACGATCAAGCGGCCGCGCAAGATCGTCGTCCTGTGCGACATCTCGGGCTCGATGGAGCGCCATTCGCGGCTGCTGCTGCGGTTCGTCCAGGCGCTGTCGGCGGCGTCGGCGGTCAAGACGGAGTCGTTCGTGTTCGGGACGAAGCTGACCCGGGTGACGCGGCTGCTTCGCGACCGCGACCGCGATCGCGCGCTCGCCGCGCGTCGCCGACGCCGTCAACGACTGGGCGGGCGGGACGCGGATCGGCGAGTCGTTCCGCGAGTTCAACCTGCGCTGGGCGCGTCGGACGCTCCGGACCAGCGGCATCGTCATCGTCGTGTCGGACGGCTGGGACCGCGGCGACCCGATGCTCGTCGCGACCGAGACGGCCCGCCTCCGCCGCAACTGCCATCGGCTGGTCTGGCTCAACCCGCTCGCCGGGACACCGTGGCTACGAGCCGCTCGCCGGCGGGATGCGCGCGGCGTTTCCGTACATCGACGACTTCCTGCCGGCCGGGACCGTCGCCAGCCTCGAGCGCCTCGGCGAGATCCTCGCCGGCGATCCGCACGAGCGACGTCACGCGGGGCGGGGAAGCGGCCGCCTCGGCCGATGCCGGCGCCCGCGCCGGAGACGATCCGCGACCTGCCGCTCACGCCGCTCTGGGCGGGACGGGTCGCGCCGACCAGGCCGTCCGTTGACCAGTCCGCGGCCGCCGCGACGATCGCCGGCCGCGAAGCCGACCGCGCCCTGGCCGACCGGCCCGAGTGGCGCGACTGCCGCCCCGAACCCGAAGCGAACCGCCGTCGTCCGGAGGACCGCTCGATGAAGGAAGTCCTGCCGCGCTGAGGCGTGGCAGGCCGACGGTGTCGGCATCGGCCGGGCGGTCGTCGTCCGGACGTTCGGCTAGCGCGCCGCGACCCGAGGGCGCCGTGCTGCTCCGCGCCGACGACGGCCGGATCGCGGGCTCCGTCAGCGGCGGCTGCGTCGAGGGCGCCGCGGCCGAGGAGATCGAGCGGGCCCGGCGCGACGGCCACGCCCGGGTGATCCGCTACGGGATCAGCGACGAGGAGGCGTGGGACGTCGGGCTGGCGTGCGGCGGGACGATCGACGTCCTCATCGAGCCGGCCTTGCCGGCCTCGGTCGACCGGGTGCCGCGGGACCGCGGCATCGCCGTCGCGATCCCGCTTGCCCGCGGACGCGCCGCCGCCGAGTTCGGGTCGTCGCCGCCGGGCGATGGCGAGCCCGCCGCCGCCGCCGGTCGTCATCAGGAGCGACGGCATCGTCGAAGGCTCGCTCGGATCGCCGCTCAGCGGACGCCGCGCTCGTCGACGCCGCCCGAGAGGCGCTCCTGCGCGGGACCTCGCGGACCGTCGAGATCGAGGGCCGATCGGTGTTCGTCGAGGCGTTCCCGGTCAAGCCGCGGCTCGTCGTCGTCGGCGCCGTCGAGGTCGCCCGATCCCTCGTCCGGATCGCCCGCGAGCTCGGCTACGAGACGATCGTCATCGACGGCCGCGAGTCGTTCGCGACGCCGGAGCGCTTCCCGCCCGACCTCGTCGACCGGCTCATCGTCGGCTGGCCGGACGAGGTCGCCGACGAGATCGGCCTCGGGCCGGACGACGCCGTCGCGGTCCTGACCCACGACGTCAAGTTCGACGAGCCGGCGATCGTCGAGGCGCTCCGCCGGGGCTGCCGCTACGTGGGCGCGGTCGGCAGCCGCAAGACCCAGGGCGACCGGCGGGAGCGCCTGCGCGCGGCCGGCGTCAGCGAGGACGAGCTGGCGCGGCTCCGCGGTCCGGTCGGGCTGGACCTCGGCGGGCGGGCGCCGGCCGAGACCGCGCTCGCGATCATGGCCGAGGTCGTCGCGATCGCGCTACGGCGGGATCGGGCCGGCCGATGGTCGAGAAGGCCGCGGGCCTCGCGCACGCGACGGCCGGCGCCGGGTGAGAGTCGCGGCCGTCGTCCTTGCGGCGGGTGCGGCGAGCCGGTTCGGCTCACCCAAGGCGCTCGCGCGCCTCGACGGCCGGCCGATCCTCGAGCACGTCCTCGACGCCGTCCGCGAGGCCGGGCATCGAGGACGTCGTCGTGGTCCTCGGGCACGCTGCCGAGGAGATCGAGGACGGCATCGACTGGCTCGACGGAGCAGCGCGTCCGCAATCCCGGACCCGCGCCATCTGTCGAGCTCGCTCCAGGTCGGGATCGCCGCCGCGCCGAGATCGACCCGCCGGTCCGGCCGCCGTCATCGTCCTCGGCGACCAGCCGCGGACGCGACCGGAGGTGATCCGGGCGCTCATCGCGGCCGGCCGCACCGGCGATCAGCCGGTCGTCGTCCCGCGCTACGCCGACGGCGGCGGCGCGAACCCCGTTCTCCTGCAGGCCGACGCCTTCGAGCTCGTCGACGAGGCGAGTCGGCGACCGCGGCCTCGGGCCGATCCTCGCCGCGGATCCCGACCTCGTCGTCGAGGTCCCGGTCGGCGGCTCGAACCCCGACATCGACACGCTCGACGACCTCGCCCGATCTCGCAGGCAGCTCGCCGATCGGGCGGCGACGTATCGTGAGGTCATGACGACCGCGACGGCGGCGAGCTCGAGGCGGCCTGGGCCGAACGAGTCCGCGCCAACCGCGAGCAGGTCGACCGCGTCCGCGAGGTCCCGGACCGGACTTCTACGCGCCGGTCTCGTCAGCCTGTTCGTGGCCGATCCGCACCGGACGCGGCGAGGAGGCGCTCGACGCGCTGATCGACCTGACCGAACCGGAGTGACCGCTGGCTCGACATCGGGGCGGGAGCCGGCCGCTACGCTCTGCCGCTCGCGCGCGCATCGTCGCGGAGGTCATCGCCGTCGAGCCGTCGGCTCGATGCGCAACGCGCTCCGGACCGGCAAGGAGGAGCACGGCATTACGAACACTCCGATCGTCGGCCGGAGCATGGCCCGCCGCCCTCGGCCGACTTGGCGACCCGCCCGTGGCGACGTCTCGCTCATCGCCCACGTCGGCTACGACATCGAGGCGATCGGGCCGTTCGTCGACGCCATGGAGCGCGTCCGCGTCGGCGCCTCTGCGTCGCCATGCTGACCGACGCAGAGCCCGGCGTCAGTGGCCGATCCGTTCTGGCCGATCGTCCACGGCGATGGACGCGCGTCCCGCTGCCGGCGCTGCCGGAGTTCGTGGAGCTGCTCCGAGCCAAGGGCCGGCCAGCACCGAGGTCGACGGGTCGAGCGGGAGCCCCGACCGATTCGACTCGTTCGAGGCGGAGCTCGCGACGTTCCTTCGCCGCCAGCTGTGGATCGCGGAGGCGGCGAGAAGGAGCAGCGGTTCAACGCCGCGCTCGTCGAGATGGTCGTCGAGGGCCCTGACGACGGGTCGGCCTCGCCGGCCAGGCTGCGCCGCCGATCGGGATCGGTCACATGGGAGCCCCCAACCAGGGAGAATCGAAATGACCGAAGAGCAGGCCGCTCGGCGACCGGAACATGCCGATGTGCCCGATCTGCGGCAACAACACGTTCCAGCCAGGAGCGAGGCAAGCTCGACAGCGCCGTGGGGTCTGACTGCCCATCGCGTGACGTTGCTGATCTGTGATCGCTGCTCAGTTCGTGCTCGCCGTTCTACGACGGCAACACGATCTTCGACTTCGACTAGCGGTCGCCGCGATGACGGTCCATGCGTGCATTGCCGACTTGCGCGCGCTCGCTCACGCACGCTTGGGGTGCGCGCGCTCACGTGCTCGTCGGCGCCTTCGCCTGAACCGCCCTCGCGGCGACCGAGGCTGGGAAGAGGTAGCCGGCAATCTCGCGGGCGATCGCCTCCGGGTCGTCGCCCAGCGCAGGCGGTAGGTTGCCGCCGAGGTAGAGCGTGGCCAGGCCGTGGACGAGCGCCCATGCTGCGACGCCGGCACGCAGCGCGTCCACGCCGGGGTCAGCGGGACGGACCCGAGCGCGGCCGTAGAGCGCCTGTCGCGATCGCGCGCCGGGCGGCGGCCAGCGCTGGATCGCCGATCGCGCAGCAGCTCGGGACGGAACATCACCTCGAAATGCGCCGGATGCCGAACGGCGAAGCCGACATACGCGACGCCGACCTCGAGGAAGCTGCCCGTCGCCGCGAAGGCGGCGTCGAGCTCGTCGGCGAAGAGATCGAAGCCTTCGGCGGCAATCGCGGTCAACAGGCCCGATCTTGTCGCCGAAGTGATGCGCCGGCGCCGCATGCGACACGCCGGCCCGCCGGGCGAGCTCCCGGAGGCTGATGCCTCCCGTCCGTCGCGCCCGATTGCGGCGAGCGCCGTCGTCGAGGATGGCGCGGCGAAGGTCGCCGTGGTGGTATCGGCGGTCAGTCGGGGCTGTGGTCATGCGGGCAAGCGTAGCGGCCGTATCTTGTCATTGACAAGTTCGTGCCATCCGCCTATCTTGACGCCGACAAGTTCACCGCCCAGAGGCCAGCCGAAATGGAACCGACCCTGATCCTCTCGTCCGCAAGCCAGTCGACCGCGGGCATTCTTCTCCTGACGATCGTTGCTCGTCGAGTTCGGTGGCTGGTACGTGCTCCAACTCGTCACCGGCCGCCAGGAGGCGACGCCGTTCCAGAAGACGTTCGCCCGGGCCGGCCACGCCCACGCCGGCGTCCTCGTGAGCCTCGCCCTGATCTGCCAGATCTTCGCCGACGCGATCAGCCCTCGAGGGCCCGCTCGCGAGCCTCGCCCGGAGCGGCGTGCCGCTCGCCGCGATCCTCATCCCAGCCGGCTACTTCTTCTCGTCGGCCGGCCGCGGCGTGACGGAGCCGAACCGGCTGATCGTGCTGATCTACGTCGGAGCTGTGTCGCTCGCGCTCGGTGTCGTCGCCCTCGGGATCGGCCTGCTTAGCTGACCGGATACGGCGGCCGGCTGCATCGCCCTGACCCGACGCGACGATCGCCGTCGGCGAGGGCGTCGACGTCGGCTTCGGTACGTCGGCGTCGAGATCGCGCCCATCCCGCGCGGCGCGAGGTGGAAGCCGTCGATGAGCAGGCCGAGGAACAGCGTCTGGTTCGCGCTCAGCTGCTCTTCTCGCCTGGAGCGTCGGCCCCGCGGAAGACCTGGAACAGCGAGGCGATCCCGTCGACGCGGGCATCGAGGCCGCCGGCGACGAAGGCGTCCGCCAGCCGGCCCGGAGCCGCTCGCCCGAGGTCGGCCAGGCGGTCGTATCGGTCGGGTGTCAGCTCGCGCAGCGTCGCGAGGCCGGCCGCCGCGGCGACGGGGTTGCCGTTGAACGTCCCGCCGTGGCTCAGCGCACCTGGTCGCCGGGCGTCGAAGCGATCCATGATCTCGGCCCGGCCGCCGAACGCGGCGAGGGCGATAGCCGCCGCCGACGATCTTGCCGAGCGTCGTCAGGTCCGGTCGGACGCCGAACACGCCCTGGGCCCCGTTCGGGCCGATCCGGAAGGCGATGATCTCGTCGAAGATCAGGACGGCCCCGATCCGATCGGCGTAGCTCGCGCAGGAAGCGCAGGAACGCGGGGTCGGCCGCGCGGATCGCCGCCGGCGCCCTGTACCGGCTCGATGATGATCGCGGCGACGTCGCGCTCGCGGCCATTCAGCGCGCGCTCCACGCCGTCGGCGTCGTCCCACGGCAGGTCGACGACGAGGCCGGAGACCGCATCTGGCACGCCGGGCGTTCCGGCCAGCACCGTGTCGTGGGTCCCGTGGTAGGCGCCATCGAACGGGCGAGGAGCGGCCGGCCGGTGAACGCGCGGGCCGCTCGGATCGCGAACATCGTCGCCTCGGTGCCGGAATTCGTGAACCGCAGCCGCTCGACGGAAGGCAGCCGGCCGCCGGATCTCCTCGGCGAGCTCGATCTCGACCTCGGTCGGCGCGGCGAACGCGGAGCCGCGCCGGACCTGGGCCGTCGACGGCCGCGACGACGTCGGGGTGGGCGTGGCCGAGGATCAGCGAGGTGTAGTTGCCAAGGAAGTCGCGGTACTCGTTGCCGTCGACGTCCCACGTCCGAAGCCCCTCGCCGCGGGCCATGTACGGCGGGTAGGGCGGGTTGAAGACCGTCGTCCGGGTCGAGCCGCCCGGAATCGAGGCTGTCGCCCGCTCGAAGAGGGCCCGCGAGCCGGGCGTTCGGGCAAGGTACGTCTCGAGCAGGCTCATCGGATGAGTGTGGCGCTCGACCGATACCATCGCAAGCACGACGATGTCCACGTGACGAGCAACGACGACGTCGGTTCGCCGCCGTCTAAGGCTGTCCTCGCTGCGTTCGGGGTGAGCGGAACGCCGATTGCCCTGAAGGGCGGGCGCGGCTCATCTTGGCGCGCTGACCAGCTGGTGCTCAAGCCAGCCGACACCAGCGAAGAGATCCTCGCATGGCAGGCACGTGTCCTTGCTCACGTCCCGACGGAAAGCGTTCGCGTCAGCCGACCTGAATGTTCTATCGGTGGCGCCTTTATCGTCGGTGGTTGGAGCGCCTCGGTGTTCTGCATCGGCGGCCACGAGCCCCGCCGCTGGTTCGACATCATCGCGGTCGGCCGACGATTCCACCGAGCCCTGGCCGAGGTCGCTCGCCCTGACTTCCTGGTCTCGCGTGCGGATCAGTGGGCAGTGGCGGACCGCGCTGCGTGGGGAGACATCTCGCTCGCCCCGTATCGCCATGCGCCCCACGTCGCCCGGCTCGAGAGGCGCCTGGAGCCCGTCCGGGCTCCGTCCCAGGTCATTCATGGCGATCTGACTGGCAACGTCCTGTTCGCGGATGCGTTACCGCCTGCGGTGATCGATCTCTCGCCCTACTGGCGGCCAGTCGAGTTCGCGACTGCGATCGTGGTCGCTGACGCGCTAGTTTGGGAGGGGGCCAGCGTATCGGAGTTGTCATCTGCCATCGACATCGACCAGTTCGGCCAACTGCTTGCGCGCGCGCTGCTGTTTCGAATCGTCGCAGATGCGGTGGCCGATCCCGACTCGATGGACGCTCGCGCGACTATCTACGCCCACGCGGTCGACTTTGCGGTCCGCATCATCGAAGACCATCAGTAACACGCGCCTCTTTCTTCGCCTTGACATGTGACTAATTAGTCACATATAGTCGCGAACGTGGTTGATGATTCGATGGCACCGGCGTTTCGGGCCCTTGGCGACCCGAGCCGACGGCTCCTCCTCGATCGGCTCTTCGAGCGCGATGGCCAGACGCTCGGCGAGCTGTGCGCCTACCTGCCGTCGATGACCCGTTTCGGGGTCATGCGGCACCTGGGCGTGCTGAAGGAGGCGGATCTCGTCACTACGCGCAGGGAAGGACGCGAGAAGCGGCACTTCCTGAACCCGGTCCCGATCCGGCTCGTCCACGATCGCTGGATCAGCAAGTTCGCCGAGCCCGTCGTCGGTGCGATGGCGGCAATGAAGAACCACCTGGAGGCCGAAACGATGTCCAGCCCCGATCACGTCTACGCCGTCTACATCAAGGCCGCGCCCGAGCGGGTCTGGCGGGCGATCACCGATGGCGTCGAAACCGAGCAGTACTACTACGGCACGCGCGTGAACTCCGACTGGTCGAAGGGCGGCCGAATCGTGTACGAGTACCCCGACGGCAGGGTCGCGGCCGACGGTGAGGTGCTCGAGATCGATCCCGGCCGGCTCCTGACGATCACCTTCCAGCACCGGTGGGACCCCGAGGACACGTCGGGGCCGGTCACGATGACCTGGGCGCTCGAAGCGACCGACGACGGCGGCACGAAGCTGATGGTCACGACGGCCGGCCTCGTCGCAGGCTCGAAGATGGCCGAGGAGTTCAGCGGCGGCATCGTCTACATCGTGTCGGGGCTCAAGACGTTCGTCGAGACGGGCTCGCCGATGGCGGTCCCGGCCGAGGTGGGCTGACCCGACCGATCACGGGACCTCGCGGACTCGGAGCTCCTCCAGGGACGGACACTCGTCGTCGAAGCCAAACCGCTCGCATTCCTCGGCTGTGAACGAGCGCGTCAGGCTGTCGCGCACGACGTCGAGGAGGACGCGCGTGTCGATCGAGATGATCAGCATGTCGCCCGATTGTGGGGTGACCGCGAGTTGGTCGTTCCCGATGAACGCGACACCTTGCGCCTGGCCGGTCACGGTGAACTCGTGGAGCAGCGTCCCCGTGTGACCTTCCCAGACGCGGACCTGCCCGTCTGCGGATCCGGTCGCAACGAATGCCCCGTTCGGGCTGATGGCGAGTGACTTCGGGGCACCGTCGTGCGCGCGGTTGCTGTTCCGAACGGTCAATGTCTCCAAATCGATCCGATGGAGCGAACCGCCGCCGGTGCCGGCGAAACCGCTAACGCCGATGAGCGTGGCCCCATCCGCTAGGAATCCGGCAAGGCCCATTTGGCCGCGGTCCTCGATCGAGGCGTCCAGCATTTGACGGCGGTCGATGCGCCAGGACTCAGTGGACACGGCGATCAACTCGCCGTCTGTGGTGGAGATAATCAGCTCGCTCCCATCGGGAGTGAACGCGATGGCCCATGCCACGGCCGGAATCTCCGTCAGCGCGCTGACCAGCTTACCCGTGGCGGCATCCCAGATCGCGACATAGCCCTCGTAACCTGCGTGATCGACCGCCGCGAGGAGTCGAGCGTCCGGCGAGAACTCGATGGAGATGTTGTACAGGCCAAACGGCGGCTGAGGAAACGCCCTGCAGGGGCCGGGCTCGATCCGAGGCGGCGGCAATGCCAGATCCCAGCGGCACAAACCCTCCATCTCCACGAGGACCCGACCCGTGGCAACGTCCTGGATCTGCAACGGTCGCATGACGTCGTCAATGGCGATCTGGCGAGCAAACCTCGCACCATCAGGCGACATCGCGAGATCCTGTCCCTCAGCATTGGGAGTGGTCGTCATGACGGTCCGACTCGGGAGGTCGATCGTGAATGACGGCCGCTCGTCGCCGCAGTTGCTCGTGAAGGCGGCCACGTCCTCGACCACCTCGAGCGTACCGGCGAGCACGAATCCGCGGCACGTTTCGACCGTCCCGAGCTCTCCGCGGGTCCGAGCATGGACAAGCGTTGCCGTGTTCGAGCCGAAGTCGGTCACGAGGACGCGCCCGTCCAATGATGCAGACGGCCGTCCTCCGCCCACGCCGGGTGCCTCGAACATCAAGTCGCCGCTCTCGGCGTCCCAGATGCGGACCGTCGCATCGCGCCCGGAGGTGTATGCGAGACTTCCGGATGGGCCGAACCCTGCCCCGTAGCTTTCGCCCTCACCGGCCGATAGTTCGGCGACCACCCGGCCGGTTGCCACCTCGATTACCAGAATGGGACGGTCCCCGTACAGCAGGAGGGACCCGTCCGCGCTCATCGCGCGTACGAATTTGTCGCGCTGGACAAACGCACTGGGTGGAAATGCCATGACCCGTCGACCAGATGCGATCTCGAGCACGACGACCTGGTCGGTGTCGAAATCGGTGAACCCGGCGTAACGCCCGTCGCGGCTCAAGGCACCATCGCCGAAGCTGTGCCCGGATAGCGATATTCGTGCACCGGAGGCGAGATCGATCGTCTCCATCGCGCCATCCGAATCGCCGGCGTAACAATCCGGCGTTGCGTTTGGGCCGCTCGGGACCGGCAGGGTCAGGGCCACCGTGTCCGAGACGCCGACAATCCGCGAGCCGCACGGCCCCGTGTCGAGGCGATCGACGATGCGACCTGTCCGAGCGTCCCAGATGAGTACACCCAGGGCACCTTGCGGCGGGCGCTCGGCTGTATCGCCCTCGTCGGGTGCCCAAAACACGCCGGCAATCACGCGTGTTCCGTCCGTCGAGAAGAACGCCGGACCCACCGCTGCAGATGGCAGCTCGGGCCGGTATTGCCAGAGGGCGGCCCCACTGCCCATGTCCACCACCCGCAACGATCCCCGTTGGGTGTCTGGGCCACCCCCCGCGCCTCCCCCCGTTGTAACGACGAGTCTGCCATCGGGGTGCAGATCCGCCACCAGTCCCTCTATTGGCTCGTCACTCGGCGCGGTGTAAGTGGCGATCGTCGCGTCCGCAAGCCACGACTGGTGGAGCGCGGACTCAATTACGAGGTCGAGGGGTCCAACATCCCCTGCGGCTACGGCGAGCAGCTTGCTGAGCGCCGGATCCTCGTCGAGCACCGAGACCGCCGATGCCGCCAGCTCGCGGGATCGGGCAAATTGCGTTGCCGCCTCTGCGTTCTGCCGGGCCATCTCGGCCTCGGCCTCGTTCTGCGCCGCCAAGGCCGCCCGATCGCGCGCGAGGTTCGCCTGGCTCAGGGCTACCGCTCCCGTGCCGGTCGCTACCACGAGCAAACCGGCCGCGGCGGTGAGAAGGCCACGCAGCCTGCGATTCGCCCGTCGCTGAACGGTGATCTCGCGTTCGGTCGCTGCGCGGCTCTGGGCAAGGTACCGTCGCTCGAGGGCGTTCACCTCGTCGTCGTGTCCAGCCGACCATTCCAGTGCTGCGACCAAGCGGGCGCCGCGGTACAGCTCGCCCGGGTCGTGGCCCGTCGCGTCCCACTCCTCGGCCGCGTGGCTCAGGTGTTCTCGAATGCGATGCCCGTCGGCGTCGTCGGTCAGCCACTCGCGCATTCGCGGCCACTCGCCCAGCAGCGCCTCGTGGGCGAGCTCCACGAACCCGTCATCCACGGTCAGGAGCCGCGCCTCGGTCAGTACGGCGAGGACCGGGAGAATGGCCGGATCGTGGTCGGCATCGAGTTCGTGGATAGGCGCCCGTCGGCGGACCGTCACCGACCCATCACCCCTAGTGGCCAATCGGAGGAACAGGGTGCGGGCGATCCGCTGTTGCTCCGGCGTCAATCGCCCGAACGCAGCTTCCGACAGTCGCGCGACCGCACCGGCCACCCCACCGATCCGGGCATATGCCTCGAGCCGAAGAGTCCGGCCATCACGCCGCAGCCAGAGTTCCAGGAGCGTCGTGGCGAGCAGCGGCAGACCGCCTGGCTGATCAAGCACGTCGCGTACGAGTGCGGAGACGAGCTCGGGCTCAGCCCGCAGACCTCCGGCTCGGGCCGGCAGCTCGACGGCGCGCGACAGCTCGTCGCTCGTAAGGGGTCCGACGAGGACGTTGCTGGAACCGAGCATGTCGGCCAGGTCCCGGTATTCGCCGCACCGGCCGTAGAAGTCCGCCCGGACCGTCAGGACGACGAGCACCCGGGCAGGCGGGTCGCGGACAAGGTCGACCAGCATCCGAATGAACTTCGACCGTTCAGCCTCGTCCCGACAGATGGTAAACAGCTCTTCGAACTGGTCGACGACGAGTACGAGACGCACACCGTCCGGGAGCCGGTCGAGGCGCTCCTCGTATCCCGCGTCAGGCGCGGCGCCCTCCGCAGCCTCAGGAACCACCCGGCTCATGACATGAACGACTTCGTGCGCTGGCGATTCTCCGGGACGCATGACAGCCACGCGCCAGTGTTCGCTGCCAGGCAGGACACCATCGTGCAGGGCCGGAATGAGTCCCGCCCGCACGACCGAGGACTTCCCAGTGCCTGACGGCCCGACGACGCCGAGGAACGTCGACCCGGCCAGCTTCGCGATCAGCTCAGCAACAATTCGCTCGCGACCGAAGAAGAACTCGGCGTCCGCTACGTCGAACGCTGCCAACCCCTTGAACGGGCAGACCACAGCGCGTCGCGAGCCGTCCTGCCGATCGCCCGCTTCCGAGATCGACGCCGCGGCCGGGTGCCCGAGGCCGAGATGGCTGACGATCATCGCCATCTCGACCCGTGTCGCGGCACCCACCTTTGCCTTGATATTGGCGACATGGACGGAAGCTGTCTTCTTGCTGATGAACAGCTCGTCGGCGATTTCGCCGTCGGTCCGGCCGGCTGCGACGAGACGGGCGACTTCCTGCTCGCGCGGGGTCAGCGGTTCGGTGGCCCCGACCGAGGCCATGCCGATCCGCCGGCGAGCCAACTGGAACTCGATAACGCCGCTGGTGAGCGCTTCCTCGGATGCGCGCAGCCGACTCCGATTGCGAGCGGTCTGGTCGCTAGCGGACGACAGGTTACCGAGTGCCCTGGCTGACGGGGCGGGCTCGCCCGGTTGTTCCGGTGTCCCCATCATCCCTCGACCGGCGGATGCGCGATGGCTCATTGTCCGGTCATCGGCTCATTCCGACAAGGATTTCGCTTGCTAGGGCTCCGGCGACCGCGGGTACGGCAGTTGGACACCGCTCCAACCGGCCTCGACCACTGTGCCGCCGGGCAGCGACCTGATCGCCGCCGGGCAGCGAGCTGATCGCCGCCCGGCAGGATTTCGAATGGCACCTAGCCGATCAGGTCGGTGACAAACTCGCACCAGTCGTTTTCCGCGAAGTACTCGTTGGCTGGATGCTTGCCTCGATCGGCGGTGAGTTCGAAGGTGCCTTCCACGACCTCGTCGTTGTCCGGGTCGGCATCGCCCTTGGTGTCCAGGAGATACGTGACCTCGAGCAGCCCGCGGTCGTGGAACAGCCGATTTCCGTCCATGTCCCAGATCGAGATCGAATTGCCCGCGTCGATCGACGTGAATCGGTAGATCGTGCCCTCCACGAGCGTGAACTTCACGTCCAGGCCGATCCCGTTGCCTCCGCGTTCGAACCACTTGCCATTCGCTGGGTTCGTCTCCACCAGACGCCAGTCGTAGTTGTTCATCTCGCGTCCGCTAACCTTGGCCTGATAGAGCCCACGCTCCTCGTAGGTTGCGCTAATCGGAAAGCCGCAGTCCTCATGCTCGAAGGACACGCTGAACGCGTAGCGCTCGCTGAAGGTCCCGCTGCCGGCTGCCGGGGCGGCGGTCATTGCGAAGACGGCCAGGACAGCGATCAGCGTCGCCTCAACCCGAACTCGACCTCTTGCGCCCGTCGCCGGGTCGTGATGCGTCATGACGTCTCCTCATGGGCCCGACATCCGGTCCGCCGGCGGTGGTCCGCGTCGAGTCTTGCCAGATCCTGTGTCCTGAGGAGTCCCGTGCGCATCGGGGAGCTCCTTAAATTCCTCCTCAAATCGCGGCCCTTTTGAGACTCGCGCCGCAGCGAACCGTCCGAGGGCTTAGCGACTCGAGGCCGCCGGCCCGTGCGGTAAACCCGAGCGATTGAGCCGGCACAACACGGCGGTTCGAAGCTGACGCGTGACGAAAATCGGCTTCGTCGCCGCGTCGAAGCTGGCCAAAGAGTTCGAGGGCGGGATCGTGTACTCGTACCCGGCCTCAAGACGCTTGTCGAAACGGGCGCGCCGATGGCGGACCCGGCCGAGTCGGCTGAGTGGCAGCCTCGCCCTACGGTCCGGGCGACACCGACTCGACGTTGGTGACGCGATCCTCACGGTCGGCGAAGGCGCTGTCGATGCCGTTGCCGCCGTCGATGGTGTCGGTCGTGTAGTCGGCGGCCCTGATGAGGTCGTTGCCGGGTCCCGCGAACACCGTGTCGTAGCCGTATCCGGGATCGATGTAGTCGACGCCGCTGCCGCCCGAGACGAAGTCGTGGCCTGTCGATCCGCGCAGGTCGTCGATGCCACCGAGCCCGTAGACGCGGTCGTCGTCCCAGTCGCCGTCGAGGCTGTCGTTCCCGCCTGAGCCGCGGAGCAGGTCGTTTCCGTCCCCGCCGTAGGCCACCAGGTACCCGTCGGTCGGCGGGACCCAGGGAGCGCCCGTTCCGCGGCCGCCCTCGGCGGTCAGCGAGTCGTTGCCGTCGTCCAGGAACGCCGTGATCTCGGTGACCTGCGAGCCAATGAGGTCGGCATCGTCGTCGCCGTTGAGGTTCAGGCCAACCGCGCCGATCGTGACGGCATCCCGAACCGGTCTGGCCAGCAACCAGATGTCGGTGACCGTTCCGAGGTAGACCTCGATCTCGCTGACGCCGGTCGCTTCGCGCGACCGTCCTGGACCCAGCCGGCCGAAGTGCTGGCGGAGCTGGAAACGCGTCGTGCCGGTGACGGTCTCGCTGAGGTGGACCGCATCCGTGTTGGTCACGGTCGCTGAGTCGCACCGACTCTTGAAGGAGTAGTCGGTGAGTCGGCGTATTCGATTCGCCCCTCGAGAGCGAAGAGTTGCACGACATGGTGGCTGGCGAGACGCAGGCGAACCACTCCGGCGCTGTACGTGCAGGAACTCGTGCCTTAGTGGAACGCCAACGATCGCGGGGCACCCGCTACCCCGATCAAGGTCAACGCGACGACCAACGCTGCGACGACTGCGCGCATAGCAATCCGTTCCTGCCTCCTGGACGTTACAGAAGCATGCCGAGCATACGCTGCCGGGCTGCAAACTCGTTGACGCCGAAACGACCCCAGCGCATACTCGACGCTCAGCAGCGGACCCCGGCCGGACCACCAATCCGGCCCGGCCGTCGGCCCGATCGTCACTGCCGTGAGCCCGCTTGCGAGCGGGCGCAACGCCAGGCTCAGGGGTGAGGAGGACGATCGCGCGATGATTCCGGCTCAGTTTGACTACGTGCGTCCCGCTGATCTCGACGAGGCGCTCAAGATTCTGACCGAGCGCGAGGGAGAGGCGAAGCTCCTCGCCGGTGGCTACAGCCTCATCCCGTTGCTGAAGCTCCGGCTGGCCGAGCCGGGCCTGCTTGTCGATCTGCGCGACGTAACCGGCCTCGACGGCATCGTCGAGACCGACGATGACCTGCGGATCGGGGCGAAGGCAACGCACCGCCAGATCCACGAGAACTCGATCATCGCGCGCTACCCGCTGCTGCACGACGTGTCCGGCGGAATCGGCGATCCTCAGGTCCGGAACTGGGGCACGATCGGCGGCTCGGTGGCCCATGCGGACCCAGCATCGGATTGGCCAGCAGCGCTCCTCGCGGCGAACGCGAGCATCGTCTGCCGCGGGCAGGCCGGCGAACGGGTCGTCGCGGCACGCGACTTCTTCCTCGACACCTTCACGACCGCGATCGAACCGACCGAGGTCCTGACCGAGGTTCGCTTCAAGCGAAGGCCACGCGGCCAGGGCGGCGCCTATACGAAGCTCGAGCGCCGCGCCGGCGACTTCGCCACTGTCGGGACTGCGGCAGTCGCCCTGCTCGACGACGGCGGCACGATCACGTGGGCCGGGATCGGCGTCACGGGCGTTTCGCCGTCGCCGTTTGCCGCGACGGACGCCGAAGCTGCACTCCAGGGCAAACGCCCGTCGGAGGATGCGTTCCGGGCGGCCGGGGAGGCGGCCGGGGCGATGAGCGAACCTGCTGCGGATACCCGCGGACCGGTCGACTACAAGCGGGCGATGGTCGCCGAGCTGACTGTTCGATCGCTGCGCACGGCGGTCGAGCGGGCACTGGCCAACAGCTGACGGGAGGCACGAGACGATGACGACTCAACACATCTCGGTCACCGTCAACGGCGAGGTCCGCGAGGCCGACGTCGAGCCGCGGCTTCTGCTCGTCCACCTGCTGCGGGACGTCTTCCTGCTGACTGGGACGCACATCGGCTGCGACACGAGCAACTGCGGCGCGTGCACGGTCCACGTCAACGGCGAGAGCGCCAAGTCCTGCACGATGCTCGCCGTCCAGGCGGACGGCGCCGAGATCAAGACCATCGAGGGCATGGCCGACGGCGCCACGCTCCATCCGCTGCAGCAGGCGTTCTGGGACCAGCACGGGCTGCAGTGCGGCTTCTGCACGCCGGGAATGATCATGCAGGCTGCCTGGCTGCTCGATCAGAACGAGAAACCGAACGAAGCGGAGATCCGGGAGGGGATCAGCGGCAACCTCTGTCGCTGCACGGGCTACGTGAACATCGTCAAGGCGATCCAGCAGGCGTCCGGCCAGCTGGCGACGGGTGAGTCGGCGCCGGTCGAGGCAGGCGCGACCGTCGAAGCGGCTCCGGCGAGCTGAGGGAGCGACGAAATGGCAAGCCAAACGCTCCAGACCACTCCCGAAGTCGGTGGCATGGGCCACTCGGTCAAGCGCAAGGAGGATCCGCGGTTCATCCGCGGCGCCGGCCAGTACATCGACGACCTCGTCCTGCCGGGGATGCTCTGGCTCGACATCGTCCGCAGTCCGTATGCCCACGCGAAGATCAAGTGGATCGACAGCTCGGAGGCGCTGAAGGTCCCGGGCGTCGCCGCGGTCGTCACCGGCAAGGACCTGGAGGGCTACGAGCTCCACTGGATGCCGACCCTCGCCGGCGACATGCAGATGGTGCTCCCGACCGACACGGTCATGTACCAGAGCCAGGAGGTGGCGGCCGTCATTGCGACGAGTCGCTACGCCGCAGCCGACGGTGTGGCCGCTGTCCTCGTCGACTACGAGCCGCTGCCGGTCATCGTCGACCCGCACAAGGCCCTCGAGAAGGACGCCTTCGTCCTTCGCCCGGACCGCGCCGCCGACAAGCAGAACAACCACATCTGGCACTGGGAATCGGGCGACAGGGCAAAGGCCGATGCCGCCCTCGCGGCGGCGGACGTCCGGATCGAGGAGGACATCTACATCCCCCGGATCCACGTCGCCTCGATCGAGACGTGCGGCTGCATCGCCGACTGGGACCCGGTCCGCCAGCAGCTCACCCTGCACATGACCAGCCAGGCGCCCCACGCTATCCGCACGGTCCTCGCGCTCGTGGCGGCCGGGGCCGGGCTCCCGATCTCCGAGCAGAACATCCGGGTGAAGACCCACGACATCGGCGGCGGTTTCGGCGGCAAGGTTCCGGTTTACCCGGGCTACGTCCTCGCCGTCGCGGCCTCGTTCCTGATCGGAAAGCCGGTCAAGTGGATCGAGGATCGCTCGGAGAACCTCCAGGCCGACTCGTTCGCCCGCGACTACCACATCCACGCCGAGATGGCGGCGACGAAGGAACGGCAAGATCACCGGCCTCAAGGTCAAGACGATCGCCGACCACGGCTACTCCGACGCCGCCGCGGACCCCTCGAAGTTCCCGGCCGGGCTGTTCAACGTGATCACCGGCTCCTACGACTTCGACAACGCGTTCGTCGAGGTCGACGGGGTCTACACGAACAAGCCGCCCGGCGGCGTCGCCTACCGCTGCTCGTTCCGGGTGACGGAGGCCGTCCACGCGATCGAGCGGATGGTCGACATCCTCGCCCACGACATCGGCAAGGACCCGGCCCAGCTCCGGATGGAGAACTTCATCCAGCCCGAGCAGTTCCCGTACAAGACGCCGACCGGCTGGGAGTACGACTCCGGCAACTACCCCGGCGCCCTCAAGAAGGCGATGGAGATCATCGACTACGCCGGCCTCCGCCGGGAGCAGGCCGAGAAGCGCGAGCGCGGCGAGCTCATGGGCATCGGCATCAGCTCGTTCACCGAGATCGTCGGGGCCGGGCCGTCGCACGACTTCGACATCCTCGGCCTCAAGATGTTCGACTCGTGCGAGATCCGGGTCCACCCGACCGGCAAGGTCCTCGCCCGGATCGGCGTCCAGACCCAGGGCCAGGGCCACGAGACGACGTTCGCCCAGATCATCGCCGAGGAGCTCGGCTTCCCGGTCGCCGACATCAAGATCGAGTACGGCGACACCGACACCGCGCCGTACGGCCTGGGCACCTACGCCTCGCGGTCGACGCCGGTCGCCGGCGCGGCGACCGCGATGGCGTCCCGCAAGATCAGGGACAAGGCCCGCAAGCTCGCCGCCCACCTCCTCGAGGCGAACGAGGACGACCTCGAGTGGACGAACGGCAAGTTCAGCGTCAAGGGCTCGCCGGACCGGTCGAAGACGATCCAGGAGATCGCGTTCGCGGCCTACACGAACCACCCGCAGGGGATGGAGGCCGGCCTCGAGGCGGTCGACTACTACGACCCGCCGAACCTGACGTTCCCGTTCGGGAGCTACATCTGCGTCGTCGACATCGACAAGGGCACCGGCGCAGGTCCACGTCCGCCGCTTCGTGGCCGTCGACGACTGCGGCAACATCATCAACCCGATGATCGTCGACGGCCAGATCCACGGCGGGCTGACGATGGGCCTCGCGCCGGCCCTGTACGAGGCGATCACCTACGACGAGAACGGCAACAACCAGGCCGGGACGTTCATGGACTACCTGCTGCCGACGGCGGTCGAGACGCCGGCCTGGGAGGTCGCCAAGACCGTGACGCCGTCGCCGCATCACCCGATCGGCGCGAAGGGAGTGGGGGAGTCGGCCACGGTCGGCGCCCCGCCGGCGATCGCCAACGCCGTCGTCGACGCGCTCTGGCACCTCGGCGTCCGGAACATCGACATCCCGATCACGCCGCAGAAGGTCTGGGCATCCTCCGCGAGAAGGGAGTCACCGCCTGAGTCCCGCGGAACGTCCGAGCGTTACGGCTGGCGTACCAAGTGACCGGCGAGAGACGCCTCCCGGCCTCGTAGCCGGCTCTGGCACGTCGTTTGGTACAGCTCGCGTAACGGAGAGCCGGCGAGGGGGTCATCGAGGCCACCTGCGCGGGTCCCAATCGTTGCTTGGTACGGCTCGCGTAACTGCGACCGCCGGGTTTCCGTGCGCGTGACCCACCGCAACCTGTTCGCCCGCGCCGCCGAGCTCGCGGCGGCCGGGCGACCTTCGCCTTCGCCACCGTCGTCGCGGTCGCCCGGCCGACGTCGGCGCGGCCCGGGGCGCACGGCATCGTCCACCCCGACGGATCGATCGAGGGCTGGGTCGGCGGCTCGTGCGCCCAGCCGGTCGTCGTCCGCGAGGCGCTCCACGCCCTCGCCGACGGCCAGCCGCGGCTGCTCCGCCTGTCGAAGGATGCGCCGGCCGAGGGCCGGCGCGCCGACGGCATCATCGAGCTGGTCATGACCTGCCACTCGGGCGGGAACGCTGGAGATCTACGTGGAACCGAACCTCCCGACGCCACTCCTCTGGGTCGCCGGCACGACGCCGATCGCCGGCGCCCTCGTCGAGCTGGGCTCCGCGGCCGGTTTCCGGGTCACGCTGTTCGACCCGATCGCCGACGCCGGCGCGTTTCCGGCCGCCGCGCAGGTCCGGACGGACACGAACCTTGTCGCGGTCGACCGCGAGTCGAGCCCGTACGTCGTCGTCGCGACGCAGGGCCAATGGGACGAGGAGGCGCTCGCCGGCGCGCTCCGACGCGACGCCCGCTACGTCGGGCTCGTCGCGTCGCCGACGCGCGCCGCCGCGGTCCGAGCCTGGCTCCGCGAGGAGACCGGACTCGCCGAAGAGCGGCTCGCGGCGCTGCGGGCCCCGGCCGGCATGGACCTCGGCGCGGAGACGCCCGAGGAGGTCGCGCTCTCGATCCTCGCCGAGCTGGTCCAGGTCCGGCGCGGTCGGGCCGACTTCGTCGCCTCGCCGGGTCCGGCGACGGTCGCCGGCGACGGCGGGGCGGCGTGGCCCGCCGTGACCGCCGCCCCCGACGACATCGTCATGCTCGACCCGGTCTGCGGGATGACCGTCGACCGCGCACCACGCACGGCACCTCGCCGAGCACGAAGGCACGTCTACGCGTTCTGCAGGATCGGCTGCCGCACGCGGTTCGTCCGGGAGCCGGCAACGTTCCTTTCGACGTCGTCGACCCGGGCACCCAAGTCGATGGAGGCGCGATGAAGTTCGAAGGCACCGTCGAGATCCAGGCACCGCGCGACCGCGTCTGGGCGTTCCTCATGGACCCGAACCAGGTCGGGCCGTGCGGTCCGGGCGTCGAGAGCATCGAGGTGATCGACGAGACGCACTTCAAGGCGAAGGCCAAGGTCGGCATCGGCTTCATCAGCGCCCGCTTCAACATCGACATGGAGATCGCCGAGCGCAGCCGCCAGACCGGGCGGTGATCAAGGCCCACGGCCAGGCGCCGGGCAGCGCGGTCGACGCGACCGCGACGATGGCCCTCCGCGACGGGACCGACGGCGGCACGGTCATGGACTGGGAGGCGGACGTGCTGATCGGCGGGACGCTGGCGAGCGTCGGGGCGCGGCTGATCGAGGGCACCGCGAACAAGATGATCGGCCAGACCTTCGACTGCATCCGGACGAAGCTCGAGGCATGAGCGTCGATTGACCTTCGAACGGCTCCTCCGCGTCGTCGGGCCGGTCGCGACGAACGTCCACGTCCTTGCCGATCCGCGCTCGCGCGAGGCGATCGCGATCGACACCGCGACACCCTCGCTCGCCTGGATCGCCGACGAGCTGGCGCAGCGGGACTGGACGCTGAAGCTCATCGTCTCGACCCATGGCCACTGGGACCACATGGGCGACAACGCCGCGGTCGCGGCCCACACCGGCGCGGACATCGCGGTCCATCCGCTCGACCGGCACCGCCTCGAGCACCCGCAGCCGCTCTGGGCCCCGTTCGAGATCCCGCCGTCCGTGCCCGCGGTCGAGCTCGCCGAGGGCGGCGAGATCCGGTTCGGCGAGATCCGGCTACGCGTGCTCCACACGCCCGGCCACACCGAGGGCTCGGTCTGCCTCTACGCCGCCGACGAGGGGCTCCTGTTCAGCGGCGACACGCTGTTCGCCGGCGGCTGGGGCCGGACCGACCTGCCCGGCGGCGACCCGGAGCGCTCATGGTCGAGTCGCTGGTCCGGCTGCCGACCTTGAGGATCCAGACGGCCGTTCTGCCCGGCCACGGCCAGGAGACGACGATCGGCGCGGAGCGGCCGTGGCTGGAGCTGGTCCGCGACGGCGGCGGCTGTCGCTTAGCTCGGCCTGAGCGGCCTAGGGGCCGTTGACGAAGCCGGTCGTGTCGACGACCTCGAACATCGAGCCCTTGATCGCGTGGAGGTCGTGGAGGTCGTCGTCGTCCCATCGCGGATCCGGGGCGCCGGTGATGTAGTAGGCCGAGCCGTTGTCGGCGAGGATCATCCCGTACCGCTTCAGCGCGAGGAGGATCACCCGCGACTGCGGCCCGAAGCCGCTGATGTCGACGTTCGCCTTGAGGCGGAGCCGGAGGCCCATCGGCGGGTACGACGCCCCGGTCAGCGAGCTGGCGTGGTGGCGGGCCGGGTAGATGTGGGCCTTGCGGGTCTCGGGCGCCGTGAACCGGAGGGCGTGGGCGATCACGCCGGCGGCGACTTCGTCGTAGCGGGCGAGGCCCGGGTAGATCGGCAGGCCCGCCGCGTCGGCCGACGTCCAGCCGTCCGGCCGGAGGGCGTTCGAGCGGAGATCGAAGATCGCGCCGGAGCCGGCCGACCAGCCGCCCGAGCCATTCTTCGACGCCGCGAACAGCTCCCAGAGCCGGCAGGCCTCCGTGTCGAGCATCAGGATGTGGCGATCGCCCGCCGCGCCGGCGCCCTCGATCTTCGGCGACGCCGGGATCGGGTAGGGGCCCGGCGTCCGACTCGCGACGGCCACGTGAACGACACGGGGCTGCGCGGCGTCGCGGCGGTCACGAGGTTGACCGGGATGCCGTAGCCGGCGTACGACCCGAAGTCCGGATGGAGGTAGCGGGTCAGGCCCATCCGGTTCATCAGCGTCGCGGAGTCGCGCCGGACCGGGAGCGCGTCGACCCGCCGGTTCCACACGTTCGTGGCCGGCAGGATCGGGCAGCTGCCGATGAACCCGCGACCGGTTACCGTCGGCGCCTCGCGGGCGACGACCGCGCCGACCGACCCGGCAACGAGGGCCGCCGCCAGGAGCAAGATCAGCGAGGCCGCGCGGTCGGGACGGAGTCAGGCGGGACATGAGCCGATCGTGCCCACGGCGGCGAGCCGGCGGCCACTGGGCCGATGGTCCCGGATCGGTGCCGCGCGCACCGATCGCCGCGTCAGAGCGGCTTGCGGTAGCGCGATTCCCGTGCGGTGCCGGCGGAAGCCGAGCGACTCGTAGAGCCGGAGCGCCCCCGACGGGTTCTCCGCGTCGACGCCGAGCGCGCCCTCGTCGAGACCCGTGCCGCGGAGCACCCGGAGTGAATCCGCGATGAGCGCCGCGGCAAGGCCGCGCTTGCGCCACGGCCGGCGGACCGAGATGTGCTCGAGCCAGCCCCGCTGGACACCGAGTCTCTCGTTCTCCTCGGCGCCAGATCATGCTCATGACGGAGCCCGCGACCTCGTCGCCGTCCCACGCGACGCGCCACATCGTGGTTCGAGACCCGGCATCGTGAACCAGCCGACGAAGTCCTCCTCGGTCCGCTCGCCCGCGTCCCAGTGGTCGCGGAACGCCTCGCATGTCCGCGTCCCAGATCCGCCGGTGGTCGGCCTCCACGACCGGCCGGACCTCGAGGCCGTCGGGCAGGGGGGCGTCGGGGATCGGCTCGACAGCGGCCGGACCATCATGAATCCGTAGCGGACCTGCCGGTAGCCCTCCGACTCGACCAGGGCGACGGCGCCCACCTGCGTGTCACTCACCCACCTGGTGATGGCGTGAGGCTCCGTTCCGGCCCATTCGCCAGCTGCCTCGCGCGAGCGGGCTTCCGTCCAGTGGAGCAGGGCCCGGCCGATGCCCCGGCGACGGTGCTCTGGCCGAACCCAGCCATCGAGCTCGTGCTGGACGACGCCCGCCCGGACCCGGACCGTGCGCAGCGTGCCACCGACGAGCGCCCCCTCGATCTCGGCAAGGAGCATGTCGCGAGCCGGGTCGAACCCGGCCTGGTGCTCCAGCTCGTTCCGAAGGTCGTCGACCGATGGCAGGTAGTTGTCCTGGTCGGCGAGGTCCGCCTCGACGATCAGGTCGGCGAGCGGCGCCACGTCGCGGTCCATGTCGAACGACCGGAAGCGCAGCCCGGCGACCGGCGGAGCATCCGGCAGGTGGACCTCGAGGCCGACCGACGTCTTCGTCGCCATCACCAACCTTCCCTTCCGTACTTGGCTTCCATCTGCTTGCCGACCGACTTGTGGATCGTTTCCAGCGCCGGCGCTCCTCCGCGCGGGCGAAATGCGTCGACACGCCGCTCGAGGTGGCGGGCCTCGCGCTCGAGCTTCTTCCAGCCCTCGAACCGGCTGACGTCGAGATCGCCGTCCGTGATCGCCGCGGCGACCGCGCAGCCGGGCTCGCCGTCATGGGCGCAGTCGGAGAACCGGCAGGTCGCGGCGAGCGCGTCGATGTCCGCAAATGAGCGCTCGAGGCCCGCGTCCGCGTCCCACAGGCCCAGCTCGCGCATCCCCGGTGTGTCGAGGACGAGGCCGCCGTCGGGCATTCGGTGGAGCTGGCGCCGGCTCGTCGTGTGGCGACCGCGGGCGTCGTCCTCGCGGATCTCGCGGACCGCGGCCACCTCGTCGCCGGCGAGCGTGTTGAGCAGGGTCGACTTGCCGACGCCGGACGATCCGATGAACGCGACCGTCGCGCCGGGCCGGATGTGCGCCCGGAGTTCGTCGATTCCCCGACCGTCGATGGCGCTGACGACGATGATCGTGACGCCGACAGCGATCGATTCGACCTCGGAAAGCGACGCCTCGAGGTCATCGCCGAGGTCGGCCTTCGAGAGGACCACGATCGGCTCAGCCCCACTCTCCCAGGCCAGCGCGAGGTAGCGCTCGAGACGGCGCAGGTTCAGTTCCTGGTTGAGGGACGCGACGACGAACACGACGTCGACGTTCGCGGCAACGACCTGGGCGACCGATCGCACGCCGGGCGCGTGCCGAAGGACGCTCGTCCGTCGGGGCAGGACCGCGTGGACGGATGCATCGTCCTCGCGCGCCTCGACCGCGACCCAGTCGCCGACCGCAGGGTAGGCAGCCGGATCGTCGCCGGCATCGAACCGAAAGCGGCCGCTCGACGCCCGCCCGGCGCTCGCCGCCGGCGGTCTGGACGATGTACGAGCCGCGATCCTCCGCGACGACACGCGCCGGTTCGAAACCGGCGGCGGCGTGCGTGGCGAATGCAGTCGACGACGTCGCCCGTCCAGCCGAAGGCAACGAGGTCCGGATAACCGTCGCGGTCATCAGCCGACCCTCTTCAGCTTGCCCGGTCCGCTTCGCGTACAGCTCGGCGCGGCCGAACGCCCACAGCCCGAACGGGATGAGGACGACGCCCATGACGATCAGCGGCCAGACGTCGTGCAGCAGGTCGCCGACGGACGCGCCGTCGATCAGGCCCTGGCGGACGCCGTCCAGGACGTACGTCGCGGGCGACAGCCGCGACAGGACCTGCATCCACTCGGGCAGGACGTCGACCGAGTAGTAGACGCCCGACACGAGCAGCAGGCACGACTGGAGGACGAACGTCATCTGCGCTCCGCGCTCGACGTAGAGCAGCGGCAGGATCGCGGCGATCATCCCGATCCCGACGAAGCTGAACGAGCCGAGCAGCATGAAGACGGCCGCGGTTGCCGGATTCGCGCCGCTGAAGTCAAGCTCCCGGAAGAACAGGACGAGCACGACGAAGATCACGGCCGTGTGGACGAGGCCGTAGAGCATCGCGTAGAGGACCGAGCCGAGCAGCTGCGACGAGCGCCGGATCGGCGCCATCATCGTGTACTCGAGGGTGCCCTTCCCAGCGCTCGACGGAGATCGTCTCGGCGATCCACGAGAAGACGACCGACAGGTAGTTCCAGAAGATCGCGCCCACCATCAGCGTCAGGATCAGCTCAGGGCTGCCCTGGTCTGCACCGATGAGCGAGATCGAGAGCGCGCCCGCGACGGAATAGACCAGGAAGGCGATTTCCCAGCCCCAGTAGCGGCGAGTCAGGAAGAAGTTGCGCTCGATGAAGGCGTACGACGCCTTCAGCTCATGGGCGACGCCGAACATGGTGGTTCTCCTTCGAGTGGGAGCCGGCCCGATCCTCAGCGGGATCGGGCCAGCTCCAGGGTCGCTCGCCGGCCAGCCGCGCGCCAACGTCGGACGAGGGACTGCCCGACGGCCTGTCGGAACGGATCGACGGGGCTGGCGCGGCGACCCGGCGGGCACGGCCGCGGCGCGAATGTCGCGCTCGCGCGCGTCGTTCGCCAGGAACAGGGCCAGCGGATACAGGGGTCGGTTCTCCATTGCTATCTCACCTCCTTTCATTCGTCGTTGTCGTCGGACTCGTCTCGTCGACGTCGTCGTCGAGGGAGCGGCCGGTGTAGGTCATGAACACGTCGTGGAGCGTTGCGTCCGCCCCGGTTGTCGGCTGCCTCGGCGGCGATCAGGCCGGCAGGCGTGTCCTCGGCGACGGTCGCGGCCGCCGTCGAGGATCGTGATCCGGCCGCACAGCCGCTCTGCCTCGGCGAGGTCGTGGGTCGTGAGGACGATCGTCGCGTCGTGCGTCGCTCGGAGCTCCTCGATGAACGACTGGACGTCCAGCTTCGAGCGAGGGTCGAGGCCGGTTGTCGGCTCGTCGAGCAGGAGGAGCGACGGGCTTGTCAGCAGGGCCCGCGCGATCGCGACCTTCTGCTGCATGCCTCGGCTCATCTGCTCGATCGGCCGGCCGACGCGCTTCTCCGCGATGCCCAGGCGACCGAGGATCTCGATCGCTTCCCGCTTGGCGTCTCCGGCGTTCTTCCCGTACAGACGGGCCGCGAACAGGAGGTTCTCCATCGGGCTGAGCTTCTTGAAGAAGGCGGCGTCGACGCTGACCCGGTTGATCAGCCGCTTGACGGCCATCTCCTCGCGTGACGAGGTCGTGGCCGAAGACTTCGACCCGGCCCTCGTCGAGCGTGAGCAGGCCGCTGACCAGGCGGATGAGGGTCGACTTGCCGGAGCCGTTCGCGCCGAGGATGCCGTACGATGTCGCCGCGCTCGAGGCGGAGCGACACGTTGGAGATCGCGGTGACGGGCTTGCGCTTGCGGCCGACGGTGAACCGCTTCGTGACGCCGATCGATGACGAGCGCCGGGAACGGCTTCGTGGCCGGCGAGCGCGCCGACGGAGTCGACGGGCCTCGCGATATTCGGTTGGCTGGAGCAAGGTGGCGGTCACGTTTCGCGCTCCTGGTACGATGCGTGTTGCCTGTGACTGGATGGTTGCGGGTCGGACAAAGGAAGAGCCGCGGGCCCCGCTGACGCTCTCGCGTCGGGTGGGCCTCGCGGCTCTCGATGCACTCAAATCAAGGAAAGGCATCAAAAAAGCCGGGGGCCCGATCTGGCCCACGGCTCGTGGCTCGCGTCTGGCGGTTCTACCGCCTCAGGCTAGCTCGAGATGGGCGCAAATCTCCCGATGGCGTCGCCACTGAGTGGCGCCATCCTGCGCGGGGTCCGGAAGAACTCTGTCATTCGGAGCCGCCTCCACTGAGCTAGACATGGCGGGCGATCTGCGCGCCGGTCGGCGAGTCTACGCGCGGCCCGAAGGCGAGTGTCAACCCTGACGCCTGACGGTGTCGGGAAACCGACACGTGGTGACTGCTGCGGGCGCCACTATGCTGCGATCCATCGAACGGAGTCGTCAGGTGCGGCCGCTGGACCCAATCCCGGAATTCGATCTCTACGCCGAGCTCAAGGTCTCGCCCTTCGCCGACGCGGATGCGATCGAGCGGGCGTGGCGCGCCGGCGTTCGGTCCGTTCATCCCGACCGGGCACTGACCGGCGATGAACGCGCGGCGACGGCCCGAACCGCCCGGTTAAACATCGCCCGCGAGTGGCTCATGGATCCAACGAAGCGGGCACGGTATGACCTGCTCCGACGACCCGGCCCGACCGTGGAGATCCCGAATGTCGATCCGTTGGGTTCGTGGCCAGTCCGCTCGCGACCGCGCCGTTCGTCCCGGGCGAGGTTCCTCATGCAGGGCCTGCCCGCCTTCGTTTCGATCGCTTTAGTCGCGCTCCTGGTTGGCCTTGGGACCGCCAACGTCCTCGCGATGATGGCTTTCGGCCTCGTCCTGTTCCTCCTGTATTCGGTAACCTGGGTGCTCATCGGTGTCGCATATCGGCGATCCACGACTGACCGGTTATAGCTCGCGGCGGACGATCACCCGGCGCACCTTCGATTGCGGCGAATTGATCTGGTGGACGACCCGAAAGCCGGCCGCCTCGAACGTCGACAGGAGTCCGGTGTAGCCGAGAGCGGCGGGAACGTGGCCGTCGCCCGCATCGACCGGGTAGGCCTCCAGGCCGGGCGCCCCGTGATCGACCGCATACGCCATCGCCGCGTCAAGAAGTTGGCTCGTCAGACCCTGGCCGCGCTCGCGTTTTGAGACCACGAAGCACACCACCGACCAGACCGGGAGATCGTCGATCTTCGGCCGCACTCGTGAATTCGTCAGCCGCTCGTATTCGTCGCGTGGTGCGACGCTGACCCATCCCACGGGCGTAGCCTCGCCGTCCCGATAGGCGAGGAGGCCGGGCGCCGGATCACGCCCCTCCTCGACCAGTCGCTGGAATCCGTTGCGCGTCTCCCGCGTGTTGGCGAACGACCAGTCCTTCGAGCGGATGCGCCAGTACATGCACCAGCATGTCTTCGGGTCGCCGCCCTCGCCGAACAGGGCGGCCACGTCGTCCCAGCGATCCGGCGTCAGAGGCACGATCTCGAGCGCGGCGGCACCGTCACGGGTTGACACGGCCGCATCCTAGCCGATCGATCTGTCAGCGCCTGTCATGATCCCGGCAATGGACGACGAGGCGATGCGAGCTCATACGTGGCCGGCGTCGCCGCGCCGCTCGATCGTCGAGCTCATCGCCAACGGCGTCCTCGACGCGAAGCTTGCGGCGCTGGCATGGCTCTTGATCGAGGCGCGAGTCCCCGTCGTGGTTGGCGGGCTTGCGCGGGGAGCCGGCAAGTCGACGTTGCTCGACGCCCTTCTCGATTTCCTCCCCGCGTCGGTGCGCCGGATCGACCTCGCCGGTCTGGCCGAGGACTTCGCCTGGCTGCCGGAGGCGGCGGCGCTCGGCCGGCCACCAACCGGCCCGACGGTCGCGAGCTCGCCGCCCGTCAGCCCCGCGACCTCGTACCTCGTCGCGGCGGAGCTGTCCGAGCACCTCCCGGTCTACACCTGGGGGGAGGCGGCGCGAACCCTGGTCAGGGCGGCCACGATCGGGTACGGGATCGGCGCGACGATCCACGCCGACCGGCTCGAGGAGGTCCACGATGATCTCCAAGCACTGCCAGTCGGTCTGACCGACGACGAGCTGTCGTACCTGGGATTGGTCATGATCATGCGAGCATGGCGCGAACCGGACGGCGCCGTCCGGCGCCGGGTCGTCGCTGCGCACTACGAGCGCCCCGTCGGCCGGGACGAGCACGGCCACGTCCAGCGCCTGCCACCAGCGGTTGTCGCAGCCAGGGATGCGGACTCCGATGCTCTGGAGCACTTCGCCTGGGGCGTGATGCCGGAGCTGGCGATCCGGGTCGGCCGAAAGGCGGGCGACCTCGAGCTCGACCAGGCGGAGCGGGCGCAGCTGCTGCAAGCGCTCGTCGACGCCGGCACGACGGAGGTGGACGCAGTCCGACGGGCGATTCAGCTCCGCGCTGCAGCCACCGCGCTGGGGCCGCATCACCGCCGCATCCAATGAGTCGAATGGTGGGCCCACGGCCGGCGGTGCCGGCCCGCACCGCGGCCGTTTGACGGCCCGACGAAGCCGGTCGTACGCTCGGCGCCCGTGACCCGCCACCCCGCTCGAACCGGCCGCCCTGCCGGCGACCCTCGGCGAGTTGCGCGCCTCCGGCTGGACGAGCCGGACGGTCAAGGAGGAGCTCCGGGCGAACCTCCTCGACCGCCTCGCGCCCGGGCCGCGGGATCCTGCCCGGCATCGTCGGCTTCGAAGAGAGCGTCGTCCCGGCGATCGAGAACGCGATCGTCGCGGGCCAGGACATCGTCTTCCTCGGCGAGCGCGGCCAGGCCAAGACCCGGATGGCGCGGCTGCTCGTCGATCTGCTCGACGAGTGGCTGCCGGTCGTCCGCGGCGGCGAGCTCAACGACGACCCCTACGCCCCGATCAGCCCGGCCGGCCGGGCCGCGTCGACGAGCACGGCGACGCGACCCCGATCGACTGGCTGCCCGCGCGACCGGCGCTACGCCGAGAAGCTCGCGACGCCCGACATCACGATCGCCGACCTCATCGGCGAGGTCGACCCGATCCGCGTCGCCGAGGGCCGCTACCTTAGCGACGAGCTGACGCTCCACTACGGCCTCATCCCGCGGGCGAACCGCGGCATCTTCGCGATCAACGAGCTGCCCGACCTCGCCGAGCGGATCCAGGTCGGCCTGCTGAACATCCTCGAGGAGCGCGACGTCCAGATCCGCGGCTTCACACGTCCGCCTGCCGCTCGACCTCTTCGTCGTCGCATCGGCCAACCCGGAGGACTACACGAGCCGCGGCCGGATCATCACGCCGCTCAAGGACCGCCTCGGGACGCAGGTCCGGACGCACTACCCGCGGACGCTCGACCACGAGCTCGCGATCGTCCGCCAGGAGAAGCAGCGGTTCGAGCCGCGCGACGGCGAGCCGGCGATTGCCGTCCCGGCGTTCATGGACGAGCTGCTCGCCGAGCTGACCCACCTCGCCCGACGCTCGCCGGAGATCAGCCAGCGATCCGGCGTCAGCGTCCGCGTCACGGTCGCCAACGCTGAGGTCATGGAAGCCGCCGCGCTGCGGCGCGCCGTCCGGCTGGGCGAGTCCGTGGCCGCGCCGCGCGTCTCCGACCTCGGCGCGGTCATCGCGTCGACCGTCGGCAAGATCGAGCTGGAGTCCGTCGGCGACGAGGCGCCCGAAGAGCGGGTCGTCGAGCGGCTCATCACGAAGGCGCTCTACGCGACGTTCGGCCGGCGGGTCGAGATCGACGATCTCGACGACGTCGTGCTCGCATTCGAGGACGGCCTCGTCGTCGAGACCGGCGAGGGCGTCCCGTCGCGCGAGTACGTCGGCTGGATGCGCGAGATCCCCGGGCTCCACGAAGCCGTCCGGCGGCTCGGCGCGTTCGACGTGACCGACGGGGCCGAGGAGCCGGCGGTCGTCGCGTCCGCGGTCGAGTTCCTGCTCGAGGGTCTCCACCTGTCGCGGCGGATCAACAAGGACCGGTCCGGCGACGCCACGGTCTACCGGCGGTGATCGCCGGCAGCCGGCCGTCGGCCAAGGGCCATGACGTCGTACGTCCCTGACCGGCGCGACCTCGACGGCAGGCTCCGCCGCGGGATCTGCGCGCGATCCGCTGCTCGCCCGGGCTGCCCGCTACGCGCGCTGGGACGGCACCCAGTCGATCCCGGCGCTCGACGCCGACGAGATCCTGGACGCCTTCGCCGACGACGTGATGGCCGAGGGCGACCTCGGCGAGGCGCTCAGGCGGCTGATGGAGCGCGGCTGGCGCGGCCGCGACCCGACGCGCTCCGACCTGCACGGCCTCGCCGACCTGCGGGAGCGGCTTCGCCGCCGCCGCGAGGAGCTCCAGGAGCGCTATCAACTCGCCGACGTGCTTGCCGACGTCCGGCAGGAGCTCGAGGAGATCGTCGCCGACGAGCGGGCCGGCATCGAGCGCCGTCTCGACGACGCCGCCACGCCGCCGGACGGGGCCGCGGTCGGACCAGACGCTGCGCGCGATGCTGCGCGACGCGGCCGCCCGCCGGCTCGACCAGCTCGAGGCGCTGCCGCGCGACGTCGGCGGCAGAATCCAGGCGCTCGAGGAGTACGACTTCATGGAGCCGGCGGCGCGCGATCGGTTCCAGGCCCTGACCGATCGGCTCCGCCGCCAGACGCTCGACCGCTTCGTCGACGGCCTGTCCGAGGCGATCCAGGGCACGACGCCGGAGGAGCTCCAGGCGAACCGCGAGATGGTCCGCGACCTCAACTCGCTCCTCGAGGAGCGGCTCGAGGGGCGCGAGCCGAGCCAGGACGAGGTCGACGACTTCCTCTCCAGGCACGGCCGATTTTTTCCCGGCGCCCGGACGCTCGACGACATCGTCGAGCAGCTGACCCAGCGGATGGCGGCGATGCAGTCGCTCCTGCGCTCGATGACCCCCCAGCAGCGCGCCGAGCTCCAATCGATGATGGACGCGCTGCTGCGCGACGACCGGCTCCGCTGGGACCTTGCCCGGCTCGCGGCGAACATGGACCAGCTGATGCCCGACGGCCTGGGCGAGGGCTACGACTTCAGCGGCGAGGAGGGGCTCGGCCTGGAGCCTGCGCTCGAGCAGATCGGGCGGCTCCAGGCGCTCGACGCGCTGGAGGACTCACTCGCCGACGTAGCGGGACCGGGCGACCTCGCGGATCTCGACCGCGAGCGCGTCCGTGAGCTGCTCGGGGACGAATCCGCTCGTGACCTCGACGCGCTCGACGAGCTCGCGCGCGAGCTGGAACAGGCCGGCTACCTCGGCCGACGCGGCGATCGCCTCGAGCTGACCCCGCGGGGCAGCCGGCGGATCGGCCAGAAGGTCCTCGACGACCTGTTCTCGCGGCTGTCGCGCGACGCGTTCGGCGGCCATCGGATCGACCGGGCCGGGCGAGGAGGGGAGCGCGAGGAGACGACGAAGCCGTACGAGTTCGGCGACCCGTTCCATCTCGATATCCGCGGCACGATCGAGAACGCGCTTCGCCGGCCGGAGAATGCGCCGGGCCTCCGGCCGACCGCCGGCGTCGACCTCGAGGCGACCGACTTCGAGGTCTTCCGGACCGAGCAGCTCACCCGGACGTCGACCGTCCTCCTCGTCGACATGAGCCGCTCGATGCTCCTGCGCGGCTGCTTCCTTGCGGCGAAGAAGGTCGCGGTCGCGCTCGACACGCTGATCCGGACCCAGTTCCCGCATGACGACCTCGCTGTCATCGGGTTCGCCTACTACGCCCGCGAGCTGCGGCCGGAGGCCCTCGCCGAGCTCACCTGGCACGGCTACGAATACGGCACGAACCTCCAGCACGGCCTGATGCTTGCCCGGCGGTTCCTCGCCCGCCACCACGGCGGCGACCGCCAGATCGTGGTCATCACCGACGGCGAACCGACGGCCCATTTCGAGGATGGCCAGGTCGAGTTCAGCTACCCGCCGACGCGCCGGACGATCCAGGAGACGCTGCGCGAGGTCCAGCGCTGCACGCGGGACGGGATCACGATCAACACGTTCATGCTCGAGCGGTCGCGGGCACTCGCCGAGTTCGTCGCGCTCATGACCCGGATGAACCGGGGTCGTGCGTTCTACGCGACGCCGGAGCGGCTCGGCGAGTACGTCCTCGTCGACTTCGTGTCACGCCGGACCCGAGCGGTGTCGTAGAGTCGCATCGCGGGCGCATCAGCCGATTCGCCGGCGACCATCGCCCGCGTCAGAGGGAGATCCTCGATGAGCTTGTTCCCGTGGCTGTTGTTCCTGCACGTGTTCGGGGCGATCGTCGCCTTCGGGCCGGTCTACGCCTTCCCGATCATCGGGGCAATGGGCGGCAAGGAGCCGCAGCACGCGAACTTCGCGACCCGCGTCAGCGACACGATCAGCAAGCAACGGGTGTTTCCGCTGGCGATCTTCCAGGGCATCACCGGCGTCGGGTTGATCCTCGTGACCGGGATCAATCTCCTCGCGACCCCCTGGCTCCTCATCGGGATCGCCCTATACCTGATCACGATCAGCTACAACTTCTTCGTGCAGACTCCGACCGTCAAGAAGATCATCGAGATGACCTCGACGCCGCCGCCGCCGGGCTCGTCCGGACCGCCGCCGGAGTTGCTCGCCTTGATCCGGAGGGTCCAGCTCGGCGGGATGTTCAGTGCGGTCATGATCGTCCTGATCGTATTGCTGATGGTGATCAAGCCTCAGTTCTGACGGACCGGTCTGCTCCGCGGCGCGGCGGCTACCATGAGCGAACGACCGACCCGGACAGGAGACTTTCGACCGATGCCGCACGTCGCCGCGACCCCGACAGACCTGCTCGCCCGACTCGGCGGCTCAGCCCACGTCGACGGTGAGCGGCTCGTGGTCGACGACCCGGCGGCCTTCCGCGGCGACGTCATCCGAGACCTGGCATGGACGGCGTCGTTCGCCGAGGAAGGGCCGACGGTCGACGTCGCCCGCTGGCTGATCCACGAGGCCGCCCAGACGCTCGGGGCGCGAACGGCGAGCATCCACGAGCTGTACATGGCGCGAGCCCGCGGCGAGGTGCAAGGGTTCACTGTGCCCGCCCTGAACCTGCGGGCACAGGTGTTCGACATGGCCAAGACGACGTATGAGACCGCGGCCTCGGCCGACGTCGGGGCAGTGATCCTCGAGCTCGCCCGGAGCGAGCAGACGTACACATTCCAGCGCCCGATCGATTACTCGACGGCTGTCCTAGCCGGGGCCATCGCGGCGGGCTGGGTGGGCCCCGTGTTCATCCAGGGCGACCACTACCAGTTCAACGCCAAGAAGTACGCCGAAGACCCGGAAGGCACCACGGAGGAGATCCGGCGGGCGTGCCGGCTGGCGATCGAGGCGGGCTACCGCAACATCGACATCGACTCCTCGACGCTCGTCGATCTCTCCAAGCCGACCGTCGACGAGGAGCAGCGCGAGAACTACGTCCGAGCGGCCGAACTGACGGCTCTCATCCGATCCCTCGAAACTGACGGCGTCACGATCAGCGTCGGCGGCGAGATCGGCGAGGTGGGCAAGAAGAACTCGACCGAGGAGGAGCTACGGGCGTACCTCGACGGCTATCGTCGCGAGCTCGATGCCCGCGCGCCGGGGGCGCCGGGACTCTCCAAGGTCAGCGTCCAGACGGGCACCTCGCACGGTGGCGTGCCGCTGCCTGACGGCACGGTGGCCGAGGTGAAGCTGGACTTCGAAGTGCTCCGCCGGCTCGGCGAGGTCGCCCGGGAATACGGCTCGGCCGGCGCCGTCCAGCACGGCGCGTCAACCCTGCCCGACGAGCTGTTCCACCGCTTTCCCGCGGTCGAAACAGCCGAGATCCACCTCGCGACGGGCTTCCAGAACACACTCTTCGAGCACCCGGCGTTCCCGGTAGAGCTTCATCGCGCCATGGAGTCGTGGTGCTACGGCAACGCGGCCGACGAGCGCAAGGAAGGCCAGACGGACCAGCAGTTCGTTTACACGACGAGGAAGAAGGCGATCGGCCCGTTCAAGCGTGAGCTCTGGGACCTGCCAACGAAGGAGGAGATCCTCGCGGCCCAGCGCCGGAAGATCGCCTTCCTCTTCACGGAGCTCGGCGTGAATGGCTCGCTGGAGATGGTCGAGGGCTACGTCCATCCCGTCGAGATCCACCGGCCGATGCCCGATACGCTGCGCGAGTCGACGCCCGCCGGTTGACGAGCGGCGCGGCCACGACGGCCGCGGCCCTCAGATGCAGCCGACGATCGGCAGGCAGATGAGCGGTGTCGGCGTGGGTTCCGGCGCCGGCGTCGGAGTGGGCGTTGGTTCAGGCGTTGGCGCGGGCGTAGGTTCGGGCGGTCGGCGCGGGTGTGGGCTTCGGTTTCGGCTTCGGTTTCTGCGTCGGCGTCGGCGCAGCCGTGGGCGTTGGCGTTCGGGTCGGCGTGGGTGCTGGCGAGGCAGTCGGCCGTGGCGTCGCCGACGGCGCCGCGGTCGGCGCCGTCGCCGACGGCGCCGCGGTCGGCGCAAGGGTCGGCGCAAGGGTCGAGATCGGCCCGCCGGGCGACCCGGAGCCGGCGGGCTCTTCGAGCAGCCCTGGTGTCCCCGATCCCGACGTGCCCGTGCTGTCCGAGCCGGTGGTAGCGCTGGAGATTGGCCCCGGCTGCGTTCCACTCGCACCCGCGCTCGCTCCGGGTCCAGGAGTCGCGCCGGCCGCGGGAGCCGCTGAAGTGCCGGGGATCGCGCTTCCAGCGGATGGCAGCGACGACGCGGCTGCGGCGGCGCCGTCGATCAAGATCTTCGCGGGCTCGGAGCCGCCCGACCCGGGCAGCGCAGGCGACCGGATCCCTGTTGCCATGACCAAAGCGATGATCATGCCGGGTATCAGGGCGATGGCAACGACGGTGACGGAACGCTTCTCAACCATTGGCCCGTAGCTTAGGTTCGCCAGAACACCCCACGCGGATCAATACGTGCGCATCGCAAGGCGTAACAGAAGTATTGCACTGGCATGTCCAGTCGAGCCTTGTCAGCCTCGCAGCAGATACAAGCGGAAGGCGAGACTCTCGACGGGCAGGATCTCGACCGAGGAGAAGCCGGCCTGTTCGGCGTAGGCACGAACCGTCGACGGCCGGATCACGGTTCCCGTCGCGGCCGAATCGGGCTCCGTCATGCTCGCCGGGAGGCAATGGAGGACGCTCCAACCGTAATGACGGCGGTCGCCCTCTCCCGCCGGGCCGGCAAACTCGTCCTCGGTGATCTCGTCGGCCACCAGGACGAGGCCGCCGGGCGCCAATGCCTCGCGGGCGGCCCGGAGGACCTCGACCGGGTGCGAGAGATCGTGCAGCATCTCGAACATCGTCGCCACGTCGAAGCCTGCCCCGGCGAGGCTGGCCGCGTCACGAACCTCGAAGCTCACGCGATCGGCGACAGCCTCGCGCTCCGCGGTTGCCGTGGCAGCCTCGATCGAGGCCGGATCGAGGTCGACGCCTTCGATCCGGGCGTTCGGAAAGGCTCTTGCCATCGTCACGCTCGACCAGCCCTCGCCGCAGCCGATGTCGAGGATCCGGGCCGTCTCTCCGGCCAGCCGCGTGGCGACCTCCGGGATGGCCGCGAACCATGTTGCGAGTTCCGCGGAGTAGACCGGCCGGGTCGAAGCCGCCTGGCCCTCGATCATGTCCGGTCCGTAGTCGGCGAACGGGATGCCGCGACCGCTCCTGTACGCCTCGACGAGCCGGGGCAGGAGCGTGAAGCAGGCGATCTGGGCCCTGATCGTGCCGCCCATCCCATCGACTGCATCGGGCTCGAGAAGGACGGCGGCGTAGTCATCTGGGAGGCTGAAACGCCAGGCGTCACCGTCCCGCCCGTCGCGCGTCGCCTCGAGGATCTCCGTTGCGGCCTGCTGTTCGAGCCACTCGCGGATCAGCCGCTCGTTCGTGCCCGTCCGGGCCGCGAGCTGGGCGGGCGTCGCAGGTCCGCCGTCGGCCAGCGACTGGTATAAGCCCAGCCGCAAGCCGAGGTACGCCGCGGCGATGTCGAAGCCGCCGTTCGTGGAATTCTGTCAGGCGCCGCGTGAACGCCTCGCGTCGAGTCGGTGCCGGGGTCGAGATCATCGGTTTCACCCTCTCGATGTCACGCGCGCGGAAGCCCCATCTGTCGCTGTACGGCGTCGCCCAATGGTGGTCCGTCGGCTCGCTGCCGGTCAATGGATCGATATCGATTGACGGCTCGCGGCGGCGGCGCTCGGAATGCTCGTTGACTCGGCCGATTCCGAGCCCTATCCTCGCCGAGTCGCGGCGCCCCGGAGGGAGGCTCGCCGCCAGCCCTGCGTCCTCGCGTCCCACTCCAGAGGTCAGTCTCGCGCCTGCCAGGCGCGGAGGTAGGAGGAGGAGATCGTGGCGGAATCTGTCCAGGATCAGTCGGAGCGCGACGATGCCCACCTGCGCTCGTTGGGGATCAAGCCGGAGCTGAGACGGACGCTCGGGTTCCTGTCGAACTTCGCGATCGCGTTCAGCTTCATCAGCGTCTCTACCGGCTCGTACGGCAACTTCTCGATCGGCATCGGACAGGCCGGGCCGGCGTTCTTCTGGTCGTGGCCAATCGTGATCATCGGCCAGTTCATCGTCGCCCTCGTTTTCGCGGAGCTGGCCAGCCACTTTCCGGTAGCGGGGTCGATCTACCAATGGTCGAAGCGACTGTCGAACCGAACGCTCGGCTGGTTCACGGGCTGGTTCTACTTCTGGGCGCAGGTCGTCACCGTCACAGCGGTTGCTGTCATCGTCGCCTTCGTCATCGACGGCATCCACGCCGGGCCGGTGGGTGAGGTCCCGTTCCTCGACTCGCCGGACCCGACCGGTCTGACGACGATGTTCACGTTCATCTCCCTTGCCACGCTCCTGCTCACAACGCTCATCAACGCCTTTGGCGTCCGGCTTTTGTCGACTCCTGAACAACATCGGCGTCGCGACCGAGATCCTCGGGATGGTCGTGTTCGCCCTCATCCTGCTGTTCTTCGCCAACAACCAGTCACCTGCCGTCCTTTTCGACTCGTTCGGGACGGAGGCGGCGACCGGGGGCAACTACCTCCCGGCGTTCGCGCTCGGGATGTTCATGGCGCTATTCGTCGTCTACGGCTTCGACACAGCCGGGACCTTCGGCGAAGAGACGGTCGATGCCAGCCGGCAGGCGCCTCGTGGCGTCCTCTGGTCGGTGGCGATCTCCGGGATCGTCGGGACGATTTTCCTGATCGCGGTGATCCTGGCCATCCCGAGCATGCCGGATGCGATCGCCGAGGGTCAGGCGCTCGGGTTCCCGATCGCGACGACGATCCAGGCCACGCTGACCGCTGAGCTCATCGCCGGGATCACGGTTGGCGAGGTGTACCTGTTCGTCATCCTCGCGTCGGTCTTCGTCTGCACGCTGGCCATCCAAGGCGCGGCGACCCGAATGATGTTCTCGATGAGCCGCGACCGGCATCTGCCCCTTGGCGTGTTGTGGGGTCGGGTGAACCGCAACTTCAGGACCCCGGCTAACGCGGCGATCGCCGTTGGCGTGTTGGCAGCGATCCCGATCCTCGTCATTGGACCGCTGGGCGGGTTCTCCGTCTCGATTGCTGCGACCGGGCTGATCTACCTCAGCTATCTGTTGACAAACCTCGGCGTCCTGGGTGCACGCTTCCGTGGCTGGCCGCACAAGCCCGCCTGGTTCAACCTCGGCCGGTGGGGCAAGGCCATCAACATCGCGGCGATCGTCTACGGCGGGCTGATGCTCATCAACATCGCGCCTTTGGCAGGACCCCAACCTGTTCGGCAACTTCGGTGGCGCCGGACGGGCGATTACGAATCCAACGATCGACGGCTTCATCAAACCGTTCGGCAACGAGATCGCTGGGTTGCCGGCGTGGCCGATCTTCGAGACGCTTGTCCTGACACTGATCGTCACAGGCGCGATCTATTACGCCGTTTCGGTTCGAGGACGAGCAGCGGACGTCGAGGCCGACACCGCAACGGGCGAGGCGATCATCGGCTGAACACTGGCGGGGAGGAGGTGAGGCGGCGCGGCGAGGGATCGGCGCGCCGCCTTCTCGTATGTCAGGAGAGAACGTGACCGCACCTTCGGTCGGTGGGATCTTCCGCGGCGAGCTGCGCGACGAGCTCGTTCGCGGCCATGCAGCGCGTCCCGGAGCTCGCGGGCCGCGACCTCACGCTGCGCGCCCTGTCGCGGCGGCATCACGAACCGCAACTTCCTCGTGGAGGCCGCGGACACGGCGGAACGCTGGGTGATCCGCCTCGCCGGCAACGACACGCACCTGCTCGGGATCAGTCGGGAGGTCGAGCACGCTGCGACAGTCGCGGCCGCCGGGGTCGGCGTCGGCCCCGAGGTCACCGCCTTCATCCGGCCCGAGGGCTACCTCGTCACCCGGTTCATCGTCGGCCGACCGGTCTCCGAGCGAGGCCGTCCATCGCCCCGATACGCTCGCCCGTGTCGCCGACTCGATCCGCCGGATCCACGAGGGGCCGCCGATCCCGGGCCTGTTCGTGCCCTTCCGGATCGTCGAGGCCTACCGGGCGCTCGCCGCAGCGCGCGGCGTGACGATCCCGCCGGAGTACGAGCTCGCCCAGGCGGCCACCCGGCGGATCGAGCTCGCGCTTCTCTCCAATCCAGTCGCCCTGCGGCCCTGCCACAACGACCTCCTCAACGCGAACTTCATCGATGACGGGAAGCGGATCCGGATCGTCGACTGGGAGTACGCGGGGATGGGCGACCCGTTCTTCGACCTCGGCAACTTCTCGACGAACCACGGCCTGACGCGCGGACGAGGACCGACGCGCTCCTGGCCGCCTACGAGGGCGAGGTCCGACCGGATCGGATTGCCCGGCTCACGCTGATGCGGACGATCTCCGACTTCCGGGAGGCCATGTGGGGCGTGCTGCAGCAGGGGATCAGCACCCTCGACGTGGACTTCGTCGCGTACGCCGCCGAGCACTTCGACCGATTGCTGGAGGGCGCTACGACGCCGACGTTCGAACGGTCGCTGCGCGAGGCCGCGGGCGACTGACGATGGATCGGTCGGCAAGCGCCCGTCAGCCGCGAAGCGGGGCGTCAAGCCTGGCTGCCAGGGATGGTGGGGCGATGACGAGGTAGGCGTCGCGAACGAGGCCGGCGATCTCGTCCCAGTCGACGGGTACGTCCAACCAGACGCCTAGCCAGCCACGGTGGCCGAAGTACGGCGGCACGAAGAACCGGTCGGGCGCGGAGTCGACGAAGGCCTCCTGGGCGCCGCTCGGCGCCGCGCACCAGAAGGCAAGCCGATCGTCGTGGTGGTGGTCGGCGTACGTGACGAACGTCCGCTTGTCGCGCACGAACCAGGTCGGCTCGCCGTGGCTGAGACGTTCGCTCGTCTCCGGCAGCGCGAGGCACAGTCGACGAAGATGCTCGAGCGGGTCCTCGGTCATGCCGTGATTATCGTGTTCGGGAGGTCGGCCCCGCCAGGGCAGGTGGCTCTTTCGCCGCCCGTCGAAAGGTAGAAATCCGCTCGTCGGATACGCTTGCGCGATGCAGGATCGCCGTTCGGTCGCCCGCACCTCCGGCCTGATTGTGCTCGCATTCGTGGCGACGCTGATCCTGCTCGCGGGACTCGTCCTCGTCGTCCGCGGCAATCGCGCCATCGAGGTCGGACGATGTCTCTTTCGCGCCGTCAGGGCCGTCCGAGACGCCGGCCGCCTCGCTGGATTCGCCGGGCGCATCGGCTACGGCCAGCCCGGAGCCGGCCACGCCAAGCGCAGATGACCCGGTTCTCGTCGGCGCCGGCGACATCGGCGACTGCAAGACGGACAACGACGAAGCCACGGCCGCGCTGCTGGACGACATCCCCGGGACCGTGTTCGCGCTCGGCGACAACGCCTATCCCGACGGATCGGCGGCCGCAGTACGAAGACTGCTACGACCCGACGTGGGGCCGGCACAAGCAGCGGACGCGGCCGCTCCCTGGCAATCACGACTACCACACGAAGGGCGCCAGCGCGTATTTCGACTACTTCGGCAAGGCCGCCGTCAATGCCGATGGTGACCCCTGGTATTCGTACGACCTCGGTGAGTGGCACATCATCGCCCTCGACTCAGAGTGCGAAGAGACGAACGACTGTGTGCCCGATTCCAAGCAGGGCCGGTGGCTCACGGCCGACCTGGCGGCCTCGGACGCGTTGTGCACGATGGCGATGTGGCATGTGCCCCGGTTCAGCTCCGGCTTTCACCAAAACGACAACGATCTCGATGACTTCTGGCGGATCCTCTACGACGCCGGAGCAGACGTGATCGTCAACGGTCACGACCACGATTACGAACGATTCGCCCCGCAGGATCCGGATGCTGTGGAGGATCGAGTCAGGGGCATCCGGGAGTTCGTGGTCGGAACCGGAGGGACCACGCTTCGCCCGTTCGAGGAGCTTGCCGCCAACAGCGAACTGCGGGCGGCCCGCATCTTCGGCGTCTCTGAAGTTCACCCTCCACCCGACGACCTACGAGTGGCAGTTCATTCCCACGACGGGGGACTTCCGGGACTCGGGCAGCGCGCCCTGCCACTGACGACGCGCCGCGCTAGGCCGGCGAAGTGACCCGGCAACCCGATAGGCTGGCGCAATGGTTGAGCACGCCCGGGCGGTGATCATCGGCGGCGGCGTCGGCGGGACGTCGATCGCCTACCACCTCGCGGAGCTCGGCTGGACGGACATCGTCCTGGTCGACCGGGCGGAGCTGACCTCGGGCTCCACGTTTCATTCGGCCGGCCTCGTCGGCCAGCTCCGCAGCTCCGTGACCCTGACGAAGATGATGATGTACGGCGCCGACCTCTACCGGCGGCTCCGTGACGAGACCGGCGTGGATCCGTCGTGGCACGAGGTCGGCTCGCTCCGATTGGCGTCGTCCACGGCCCGCTTCGAGGAGCTCCAGCGCCAGGTCGGCTGGGCCCGGACGTTTGGGCTTCCGCTGGAGCTCATCTCTGCCGCGGAGGCCCGCGACCGCTTCCCGCTCATGTCGACCGACGGCGTCCTCGGGGCGGTCTGGCTGCCCACCGACGGCTGGCTCGACCCGTCCGGACTGGCACAGGCGCTGGCGGCGGGAGCACGGAAGCGTGGCGCCCGGATCCGGACCCACACCCGGGTCGTGGCGATCACCGCGGACCGCGGCCACGTCACCGGGGTCGAGATCGAGCATCGCGGGGAGCGGGAGACGATCGCCACCGACGTCGTCGTCAACGCCGGTGGGATGTTCGCGCCGGAGATAGGCCGGCTCGCGGGAGTGACGATCCCGATCATCCCGATGGCACACCAGTACCTCTTCACCGAGGCGCTCGACGGCGTCGCCGCCGACATGCCCCAGCTGCGCGACCCGGACAACCTCGTCTACTTCCGCGAGGAGGTCGGCGGGTTGTGCATGGGAGGCTACGAGCGCAAGCCGGCTCCGTGGTCGCTGGACGGCGTCCCCCCGGATTTCAACGGCAAGCTCCTTGCGCCAGATTGGCCGCGGTTCGAGGAGATCATGGCCGGTGCCATCAAGTCGCGTCCCAGCGATCGCGGATGCCGGGGTGAGCCGGATGATCAACGGCCCCGAGGGGTTTACCCCGGACAACGAGTTCATCCTCGGTGAATCCGAGGTCCGCGGGTTTTTCGTCGCGGCCGGATTCTGTGCCCACGGGATCGCCGGGGCCGGCGGGATCGGCCGGCAGATGGCCTCCTGGATCACCGAAGGGGAGCCGGAACTCGATCTCTGGAAGATGGACATCCGCCGGTTCGGCGCCCAGTACGGGAGCCAGGCATTCACCCTCGCCCGGACGATGGAGGTCTACGCGACCTACTACGACATCCACTACCCCAACGAGGAACGCCAGGCAGGCCGGCCGCTGCGCCTGTCGCCGGCCTACTCGCGGCTGGCGGAGCTCGGTGCCGTCTTCGGCGAGAAGTCGGGCTGGGAACGCCCGAACTGGTTCGCCCCGAACGAGGACCCGGCGCTCGAGGCCGTCCGCCCGCGCGGCTGGGCCGGCGAGCATTGGTCGACCGCGATCGGTGCCGAAGCGCTCGCCACCCGTCGAACCGCTGGGCTGTTCGACGAGAGTTCGTTCGCGAAGCTCGAGGTCGGTGGGCCAGGCGCCTGCGCGTTTCTCCAGCGATTGTGCGCCAACGACGTCGATGTCGACCTTGGGCGGATCGTCTACACCCAGATGCTGAACACGCGCGGCGGCATCGAGACCGACTTCACCGTCACTCGCCTGGCCGCGGACCGATTCCTGATCGTGACGGGGACCGCCGTCGGCAACCACGACCTCGGCTGGATTCGGAAGCACCTGCCAGACGACGGCTCGGTCGAGGTCCGCGACATGACGTCGGCCCGGGCCTGCATCGGGATCTGGGGCCCGCGGGCGCGAGATATCCTCGCCGGCCAGACGAAGGACGACCTCTCGAACGAAGCGTTCCCGTACCTCACAGCGCGCGAGATCGCGATCGGCTACGTCCCGCTCCTGGCGCTGCGGGTCACGTACGTCGGCGAGCTGGGCTGGGAGCTCTACCCGCCGGCTGAGTACGGGGCGGCGCTGTGGGACACCCTGTGGGCAGCGGGCGAGGGGCACGGCCTCGTGGCCGCTGGTTACCGGGCGATCGAGGCGCTGCGCCTGGAGAAGGGCTACCGGGCCTGGTCGAGCGACATCACCCCGGACGAGACGCCGTACGAGGCGGGTCTCGGGTTCGCGGTCACGCTGGACAAAGGCGAGTTCGTCGGTCGGGATGCGCTGGTCGCGGCGAAGGCTTCGGGTCCACGAAAGCGATTGCGCTGCCTTGTCCTCGACGATCCGCGCTCGGTCTGCCTGGGCAACGAGCCGGTCCGCGTCGATGGCGAGATCGCCGGGCGGGTGACATCGGGCGGCTATGGGTTCAGCGTCGAGCGCTCGATCGCCTATGCCTACCTTCCGCCGGGGGCGGGGGCCGGGACGCGGGGCGAGATCGACGTCTTCGGCGAGTGGATCGGCTTCGAGGTCGTCAGGGAGCCGCTCTGGGATCCCGCCGGCAAGCGGTTGCGTTCATGACGCAGGAGACCTCGTACGGCGCGGAGTGGTCGGCGAGTCTCCGGCGAGGGTCCGAGGCGGAGCTCGACGGCTGGCTCGCGGTTGCGCATGCGGCCTGCGACGAGGCCGACGAGCTCGCCCGCGGAGCGTTCCGGCGCGACCTCGAGATCTCGACCAAGCCCGATCGGACGTTCGTGACCCAGGCCGACACCGCGATCGAGCGGGCGATACGCGCCCGCATCGCGGCCGCCCACCCGGATCACGGCCTCGTCGGCGAAGAGTACGGAACCGAGTCCGGCGACGCCCCGACGCGCTGGTACATCGATCCGATCGACGGCACCCACAACTTCATCCGTGGCGTGCCGCTGTTCGGGACGCTGCTCGCGGTCGAGCGGGATGGCGAGCTGCAGGCGGCGGTCCTGTCGGCTCCGGCGCTCCACGAGCGGTGGTGGGCGCGACGCGGCGGCGGAGCGTGGGCTCGCGGCCGCGACGATGCCGCGCCGCGACGGCTCCACGTGTCGCGCGTCACGTCGCTGGCCGATGCCCAGGTCCTCCATGGCTCGGCCCACGAGATCGAGGCGTCGGGCCTCGCGCCGGGCTTCCGGGCGCTGCTGGCTGATGTCTGGCGCGAGCGCGGGTTCGGCGACTTCTGGGGCTACGCCCTGCTGGCCGAAGGCGCCGCGGAGGCGATGGTCGAAGAGGGCCTGTCCTCGTGGGACGCGGCGGCGCCGATGGTGCTCGTCGAGGAGGCCGGCGGCCGGGCGACCGACTTCGACGGGCACCGGAAGATCGACGGCGGCACGTTCATCGTGTCGAACGGTCTCCTACACGACATCATTCTCGAACGATTGCGCGAAGGAGGTACAGGCCCATGATGGAGGAGCGGAGCAGTCAGCCAGGCGTCTCCGAACGCCCGATTTCAGGCGGCAGACGAGCTAGCGGCGCCGACAGGCCCGCCGCATCTGGCCGATCCGCGGTCGCTGATGATCCTGACGACGGAGCACTGGAGCCTCCTCACGGCTCGGTCCCTCGTCTATAACGAGGCGTTTGCCCGGGCGGCGATGTTCCTGACCTTCCTGACCGGCACGGTGGTAGCCCTCGGCTTCGTCTCGCAGGGCAGCGGTTATACGCGAGAGTTCCTGCTTCTCGCGACCGTCTTGCTCGGATTCGACCTCTTCATCGGGCTCGCCACCCTCGGGCGGATCTCGGCCGCCAGCGGCGAGGAGATCCGGGCGCTGCAGGGCATGAACCGGTTGCGACACGCTTACATGGAGATGGTTCCCTCGCTCGAGCCGTACTTCAGCACGAGCCCGCATGATGACCTCGACAGCGTGGTGTCGATCTACGGCGCGACGCCGGACCAGTCGCCCGCCTCGTTCTTTGGCAATTTTGCCCACGGTCTGACGACCACGCCGGGCATGATCGGGACGATCACCGCGGCCGTTGGCGGCGCCTTCGCTGCGGCGTTCGTGCTGTTGCTCGGGGCGAGCTCGATGATCGCCATCGTCGCCGGTCTGGTGGGCTTCGCCGTCCTGACGGTGGTCGTCTGGCTTGCCGCCCTCCGCCAGTTTCAGGCGATCCAGCGAACGATGGAGATCCGCTTCCCGCCGGCGCCGAGCTCAGAACAGTAGCCGCATCAGGATCCGCGGTCGGCCGTCGCTGTGGGCGGAGGTTTCGACGACGCGCCGAAACCCGGCCTTCTCGAACATCGGGGTGACGCCGACGTAGCCGAAGCCGACGTCGACGCGGCCGCCCTCGGGATCGATCGGATAGGCCTCAACGCCAGGTGCTCCGGACCGACGCGCGAAGTCGACGACGCCGTCGAGCAGCGCGGCGGCGACGCCCCGCCGTCGATAGCCGACGCGGACGTTGAAGCAGAGGATCGACCAGACCGGCAGATCATCGATCTTCGGGATCGTCCTCGAGCGTTCGAGTCGGGGCACGTTGGGCCGCGGCCCGAACCCGCACCAGCCGGCGATCTCGCCGTCGATGTAGGCCAGCATCCCGGGCGGCGGGTCCTCCTCGAGCTGCGATCGCAAGGCCTCCCGCCGGGCGCCCGGCTCGCTCGACCCGTAGCCGACCGCCCTGCCGCGCGGGGCCTGGCACCAGCAGCCCTTGTCGCCGTTCCCGCCAAGGACGGTGACGACGTCGGCCCAGCGCTCCGGAGTCGCGGGGACGACCTCGATCGCGGCTAGGCGATCAGGTTCCAGAGACGTCCCCCTTCATGCCCCGGCCGCGGCGAGAGCCTCGTCGAGCGTCCGCAGGCCGAGGTCGACTTCGTCCGCGCTCGTCACCAGGGGAGGGATGATCCGAACCACGTTGACGTACGTTCCAGCGGTCAGGATGATCAGCTTCCGGGCGAGCGCCTCTGCCTGGACTCGCTTCGCCAGGTCGGGGTTCGGAACGCGGCCATCGCCTTCGCCGGGCTTGATGAACTCGAGGGCCAGCATCAACCCGAGTCCCCTCACGTCGCCGATGGAGGGGTACTTCGGGGCCAGCGCCCGGAGTCCCGACAGGAATTGGGCGCCCCGATCCCGGGCGTTCGCTACGAGTCCCTCGTCCTCGATCACGTCCAGCGTCGCGTTGGCGGCGGCGCACGCGACGACGTTGCCGCCGTACGTGCCGCCGTGCGACCCGGGCGGCAACCGATCAAGGAGGACGCGCTGGGCGATGATCCCCGACAGGGGCAGGCCCGATGCGATGCCCTTGGCCACGACCGTAATGTCGGGCTCGACGTCCCAGTGCCGCACCGCGAACATCTCGCCCGTCCGCCCGAAGCCGGTCTGGACCTCGTCGGCGATGAGCAGGATCCCGTGCCGCTTCGTGATCTCGCGGAGCCGCGGCAGGAAGCCCGGCGGCGGGACGATGTAGCCGCCCTCACCGAGGACGGGTTCCACGATCAAGGCGGCGACGTGCTCCGGGTAGATGAGCTGGTGGAACGTGAGATCGAGCTGGGCCTCCCAGTCACAGGTGCAGGCGTCCGGTGAGTGCGGACCGCCCGAGGCCCGATAGCAATAGGGATAGGCGGTGTGATACACGGACCCCGGCAGCGGCTCGAAGTGACCGCGGTAGACGTCCTTGGCGCTCGTCAGGGCCATCGTCTGGGCCGTCCGGCCGTGGTAGCCGTAGCGGAAGGCGAGGATGACCGGGCGCCCGGTCGCGAAACGCGCCAGCTTCACCGCGGCCTCGATCGCCTCGGCGCCAGAGTTCGACAGGAACGCGCCCCAGCCATCGCCGGGCAGGAGCCGCGAGAGCCGGTCGTACAGCCGCAGCCCCGGCTCGTGGTACATGATGTTCTGCTGGCCGTGGAGGAGCTTTGCGGCCTGTTCCTGGATCGCCGCGACCACGCGCGGATGGGCATGACCGGTGTTGGTCACCCCGATCCCCGACGAGTAGTCGAGGTACCTGTCGCCGTCGGCCGTGATGAGCCACGAGCCTTCGCCCCGTTCGACGATGAGGTTCGTGATCCGGCCCCAGACGGGCGGCACGACCGACCGGTCGGGGAGGGAGGCGACCCTGTCGCCGGAAGTGCCGACGCCGGGAGCTGCTGTGTCGACCATCGTCAGGCCTCCGTGGGTGCCAGGGTGCGTTCGCTCGCGGGCAGTGTTGCCCCTTTTGCGATCTTCGGCGGCGGGGCGGGCCGGTTGGCCCGACCCTGGAGGAACGTCGTGATCGCGACGAATCCGACCGCGATCAGGAAGAACGCGGTCCCGATCACGTTGACCTGGACCGGCACGCCGACGCGGGCCGCCCCCCAGATGAAGATCGGGAACGTTGACGTCCGACCGGCGGTGAAGCTCGTGATGACGTAGTCGTCGATCGAGAGGCTGAACGCGAGTAGCGCCGCCGCCAGGATCCCGGGCAGGATGATCGGGAACGTGACCTTCCAGAACGTCGTCAACTCGTTCGCCCCGAGGTCCATCGCCGCTTCCTCGAGATGGCGGTCGAAACCGTACAGGCGGGCACGAACGGTGACGACCACGAAGCTGATGTTGAACATGATGTGGGCGATCACGATCGTCAAGAAGTTGGTCGGGAAGAACGGCGGCTCACCGATCGCGACAAAGAGCGTCAACAGCGAGGCCCCCATGACGATCTCCGGCGTGGCCATCGGCAGGAAGATCAACGTGTTCGTCGCCCCAGAGCCGCGGAACCGATAGCGGACGAGGGCAAGCGCGATCAGCGTGCCGAGCGCGGTCGCGACGATCGTCGCGATGAACGCGACCCCGACGCTCGTCCGGACGACTTCGAACAGGTCCGGCACGCCGAACGGGTTGAGCCACGCATCGAGGCTGAAACCGTGCCACGTCACGTTGCTCTTGCCGGGCGGGTCGTTGAAGCTGAAGAGGGCCATGACCGCGACCGGCAGCATCAGGTACAGGATCGCGAATAGCAGATAGACGTAGAGCACGTTCCGGTGGATGAACCGTCCAGCCCGGACGACGGCCGATGGGCGGACCGGGGTGCTGGTCGTGATGTTCTCGCTCATCGGGCGCTCGTCAGCTCGTCTGTGCCCAGGACACGGGCATAGATCGCGACCATCACGAGGATGCCGGCCATCAGGATGAAGCTCAGGGCCGCCGCAGTCGGGTAGTCGTTGTTCTCGAGGAACCGGCTCTGGATGACGTTGCCGATCATCCGCGTCTGCGTGTTGCCGAGGATCTCGGCGTTGACGAAGTCGCCCACCGCCGGGATGAACGTGAGCAGTGAGCCGGCGAAGACGCCCGGCAATGAGAGTGGCAGAACGACGCGCAGGAATGACTGCGAGATGAAGAACGTGCATACGACGACGCCGACGAGCAGTCCGAGCCCGGCGAGTACGACCACGTCATAGCTCGAGCGCCGCCGCCAGCCCGCCGCCGATGAGCGCACCTGCGACGGCGCCGGCTACCGTCCCACCCGGCCGCCACGGCCCCGCGTAGAGATCCTTGGCCGCCTCGACGAGCCGGCCGTCGATCTTCTCGAGCGAGACGTAAATCGGCAGGGTCATGAACGGCAGGAAGTTGTAGGCGATACCGGCGATCACCGCCGCCGGCGTCGCGAGCACCCGGAACTCCGGAGGCAGCAGGCCGAAGTCCTTCAGCGGCCCGAACAGGATCCCGTCGTCGCCCAGGATGATCTTCCAGCTCTGGGTTCGGAGCAGGAAGCTCGTGAAGAACGGCGCGATGACGAGGAACAGGAGCAGGTTCTTGTATCGCCCGCCGCGGAAGGCGATCGTGTAGGCCAGCGGATAGGCGATGAGGAAGCAGATGATCGTCGCCGCGGCGCCGTAGACGAGCGAGCGGATGAACTGCGTCGAGTACCGGTCCAGGGCGTCGGTGTAGGTCGTCCAGTTGTCGAGTGAGGCGGTGAAACCGGTCTCGAGCGTCCCCGACCAGAACGAGCTGATGAACATCTGGAAGCTCGGGTAGACAAAGAAGACGAGCAGCCAGAGGAGCCCGGGCGCAAGCAGCAGATAGGGCGTGAATCCGATCAGCCGCTTGCGCACGTTCATCGATCAGAGTTGACCCGCCGGCCGGTTTAGTTACCGGTGACGGCCGAGAACTTGTCGTTGAAGTAGGACTCGTCCTCTTCGGTCAGCGTCTTGAAGATCTTGACGTTCGCCAGAACATCGTCCGGCGGGAAGATGAGCGGGCTCTCGGCCAGTGCGGCCACGTCGGGATCGGCATCGGCCGCGATGGCCTCCTTGGCGCCCTTGACCGGCGTGACGTAGTTAACGTAGGCGGCGATCTGCGCGGCGATCGTCGGGTCATAGACGAAGTCGATGAAGAGCTCGGCCGTGTACTTGTGCAGGGCACCCTTCGGGACCAGCATGTTGTCCGTCCAGAGCATTCCACCTTCTTCGGGGAGCTGCCAGGCGAGGGTCTCCTTCTCTGCCTGTTTGACCACGATGTCACCCGACCAGGCCATCGCCAGGACGACGTTGCCGGAGACGAGGTCCTCGGCGTACTCGTTGCCCGTGAAGGCACGGATGATGCCAGCGTCGATCGCTTTCTGGATCTCGGCGATGGCGGCGTCGGCGTCGGCCTGGGTCGCCTGGGACGGATCCTTGCCGAGGTGAAGGAGCGTTAGCCCGATTGTGTCGCGCATCTCCGTGAGGAACGTGACCTTGCCCTTCCACTTGGCATCGGCTTCCCATAGCGACGCGAGGCTCGTCAGCTCACCGGTGACCGGGGTGTCGTAGCCCAGACCGGTCATGCCGGACTGCCACGGCGCGTGATGGTCGTCGGTCGGGTCGAAGTCGACGCCCTTGTAGACGTCCTGCATGTTCGCGACCTTGTTCGGCATGTTCGCGAGGTCGAGCTGCTCGACCCAGCCCAGCCGGATCAGCCGGCTGGCCATCCAGTCGGTCAGCACAACGAGGTCCCAGCCCGTGTCCTGGCCGCCCTGGAGCGCCGGCTGGATCGTCCCGAAGAACTCGTCGTTGTCGTTGATCACCTCGGAGTACTTGACGGTCGTGCCGTACTTGGCCTTGAAGTCCTCGAGGGTCTTGTGCTTTGTCTCGTCTTCCTCGTCGGTGTCGATGTACAGCGGCCAGTTGGCGAAGTTCAGCTCAGTCGATGGCGACTGGGGGACCGAGGACGGTGACGCCGTTGGCGCGGTCGATGCCGGAGCCGACCCGCCCGGCGCGCTCGAGGGCGCCGTGCTGCCTGTTCCACTAGTCCCGCACGCTGCCAGGAAGGCGCTAAATCCGGCCAGGGTCGAGCCTTGCAGGAATCGGCGGCGAGTGACATCGGGGATGCGGGGGCTGTGCTCGTTCATGTCTCCTCCAGTTCCGGGGCTATGCGACCGGTCACTCGGGACCGGATGTGTCGGCTACAGGGTCGGCCCGAACCACGAAGCTGTGATCAGGCAACCATGACAGGCGAACCGAGTCCCCCGGCTTATGGAGCGAGCCATGGACGGTCCGCTCCACGTTCTGCTCGTAGACTGTCAGGCGCGCCCCCGAGCGCGCCTCGACGACGTAGGAAGTCGACACCCCCAGGTAGGAGGCGTCGAGAACCGTTCCGTCGATCTCATTGCAACCGGCTGGCGTCTCGGCACCCTCCTTGTACATCCGGATCTTCTCCGGCCGGACACCGACTTCGATGTTCTGCTGGCCGTTCACGAGCGCCTTTGGAACCCGGACCCGGGCATCGTCAGCAAGCGCGGCTATCGCGTAGCCGTCTGTCGTCCCGGCCAGCGTCGCCGGCAGAAGGTTACTGATCCCGAGGAATCCAGCGACGAACCGCGTCGTCGGCCGCTCGTAGAGTCCCTCCGGGTCGCCCAGCTGCTCGTAGCGCCCGGCGTGCATCACGGCGATCCGATCGGACATCGTCATCGCTTCTTCCTGATCGTGGGTAACGTAGATGAACGTGATCCCTACCTCCTGCTGGATGCGCTTCAGCTCGACCTGCATCTGCTTGCGGAGCTTCAGATCGAGCGCACCGAGCGGCTCGTCAAGAAGAAGAACGGCGGGCCGGTTGATCAGGGCGCGGGCGAGGGCAACGCGCTGGGCCTGGCCGCCAGAGATCTGGCTCGGCTTGCGCTTTTCGAACCCGGGCATCTCGACGAGGCGCAGCATGTCGGAGACGCGGCTCTTGATCTCGCTGTCCTTGACGCCCTTGCGGCGGAGGCCGAACGCGACGTTCTCGTAAATCGTCAGGTGTGGGAACAGCGCATAACTCTGGAAGACGGTGTTGACGTTCCGCTGGTAGGGCGGCAGCCAGGTGACGTCCCTGCCCTGCAGTTCGATCAGGCCCGAGGTCGGCTGCTCGAAGCCACCGATCATGCGCAGCGTCGTCGTCTTGCCGCAGCCAGACGGCCCGAGCAGGCTGAAGAATTCGCCGTCGCGCACTTCGAGGTTGATGTGGTCGACGGCGACAGCGTCGCCGAATGTCTTAACCACATCGACGAGGCGGACTTCGACCTCAGACACTCACGGCTCTCCCGAAACCCTGCCATGGCCACCGACGACGGGGAGCAGCCCGCGCGTGCCCCGGACGGCACGGTCGAGCGGGGACCCCGTGATCACCGTCGGCTCGCCGAGGATAGGTGTCCCCGGTCGAGGGTGTCAACAATCCGAGGTGCGAGCCGACAACGCCGCTCCCGCGCGATATTCGCACGGCAAGGCCGATATCGGCCGGTAGTTCGTACGCCGACGGCCCCGGTCGTCTCATCGCTCCTCCGGGCTCCGCGTCTCGGCCAAATGTGCGTGGGAGGGATGCAAGGCCGTGTCCAGGTCGGATCCGAGCGAGTTGCCGGCACAATTCGTCCATTTGTCAGCCGCCATGTTCAATCGCGGCGCACCTGGTCGCTGTTTCGACGGGCCATCCTGGCCGAGTATTCCCGGAGCGAATATCTGGCCAACTTGGGGAGCAAGGGTGGGGCGGCGGCCTGCCGCGCGTTCTGGGAGTAGGATGGCGATATCGACGCGGGTGCCGTCGATATCCACCGCTGAGGTTTCCACGACCGATGCCGACCCTGACCGAAGGCGCGATCTTCGACGCTCTCCGCAATGTCCAGGAGCCCGAGCTCGGGCGCGACATCGTCACCCTGAACATGGTCAAGGAGATCGCGATCGACGGCGCGGACGTCGCATTCACGATCGAGCTGACGACGCCGGCCTGTCCGCTCAAGGACGAGATCGAGCGCAACGTGAACGTCGCCCTGCGCGAGATCGGGGTCGAAAAGATCGCCGTGACGTGGGGGTCGATGGTCCGCCGGGCGACACCCCAGCAGCCCCAGCAGCTTCTGCCGGGCGTCAAGAACGTGATCGCGGTCGCCTCGGGCAAGGGCGGTGTCGGCAAGAGCACGATCAGCGTCAATCTCGCCGTCTCGCTCGCCCAGTCGGGCGCGGCGGTCGGCCTTCTCGACGCAGACATCACCGGCCCGAACATCCCGATGATGCTCGGCGTCGAGGGCCAGCCGGTGGCCAGCGCGAACAACAAGATCACGCCGCTCGAACGCCACGGCGTGAAATGCATCTCGATCCAGTTCTTCGTTCCGGAGGGACAGCCGATCGTGTGGCGGGGCCCGCTCGTCGGCGGGGCGATCCAGCAGTTCCTGCGGGACGTGGAGTGGGGCGACCTCGACTATCTCGTCATCGACCTGCCGCCCGGAACCTCCGATGCCCAGCTGACTCTGGCCCAGGCGGTTCCGCTCGGTGGCGCCGTCCTCGTGACGACGCCCCAGGAAGTGTCGCTGTCGGACGTCACCAAGGCGCTCGCGATGTTCAAGCGCCTGTCGGTCCCGATCCTGGGCGTCGTCGAGAACATGACGGCCTTCATCTGCCCCCATTGCGGCGAGGCCACCGAGATCTTCGGGCGTGGCGGCGGAGAGCGGTTCGCGGCCCAGCACGGCATCGACTTCCTTGGCGGCGTGCCGCTCGACATCACGGTCCGGCAGGGCGGGGATGTGGGCGTGCCCGCGGTCGCCCAGCGCGAACCGGGACCGGCCGCGAAGGCACTCAAGGCCGTCGCCGGGGCCGTCGCCGCGCGGGTCAGCGTCCGCGCCGCGGCAGCCGACCAGCAGCCGGTCCTCTCGATCAGCTGATCAATCGGCGATAGTACTTCCGGCGGGGGCGAGCTCTCGGGGGAGGAGGAGAGAGGAGACCGCCGGGTGCGCTGCCGGACGTGTGGCGCCGCGACTCGACGTGATGCCAAGTTCTGCGACCAGTGTGGTTCGGAGCTAGGCGGCGTCGGGACCCCCGTTCGCCGCGCCGCTCCAACCGCCATTGACGTCGAGCCGGGCGACCGTCGCATCGTCACCGCGCTCTTCGCTGACCTGGTCGACTACGTCCGGCTTGTCGCCGAACACGATCCCGAAGACGTCCGCCGCCAGGTCGACCACGCGCTGATGGCCATGGTCGAGGCGATCGAGGCCTTCGGTGGCACGCGCGAGAAGTTCATCGGCGACGCAGTGTTCGCGGTCTTCGGCTGGCCGAACGGTCACGACGACGACGCCTTGCGGGCGGCTCACTGTGCGCTGGCCATTCGCGAGGCGCTGGCCCGTGTCGCCGTCTCAAGCTCGGAGGAGCCACTGCAGGTCCGGATCGGCCTTGCGACGGGCGAAGTGGTCGCCGCGCCGCGCGGCGATGACTCCGGCGAGTGGTCGTTGACAGGTCCCGCGGTCACGACTGCGGCGCGAATCCAGACCATCGCCCAGCCCGGCGAGATCCTCCTCGACGAGGCGACGCTGCGGGCGACCCGCAAAGGGTTCGAGGTCGAGGATCGCGGGCCGCAGTTGCTGCGCGGTCAGACCCGGCCGATCCGGGTCGCCCGACTCATCGGCGATGCCGGATTCCAGCCGTGGCGACCGCCGGTCGGACTGCTCGTCGGCCGCGAGCGCGAGCGGGCGCGCCTGCGCGCGCTGCTCGACGTCGTGACGCAGCAGCGCGGCGCTGCGATCGTCGTCGAGGGCGAGGCCGGGATGGGCAAGTCTCGACTCATGGCCGAGCTCGCCGGCGCACGGCGCCATCGGCCGGCTTCGCGAGTACCTGGGTGGACAACGTCTCGTACGGCGCCCAGGAGCCGTATCGGTTCGGACGCGCCCTCGCCCAGGCGATCGCCGACGAGCACGGGACGGACTCCGGCTCGCTCGCCCGTCGCCTTCTGTTTACCGACGACGCCCCTCCGGAACGGGCGCGCCTCTGGGCCGGCGCCGTCGCCGCGATCGCCAGAGATGCCGCGTTCTCCGGCTGGGAGGAGGAGGCGCCGCTCGTACCAGTCGAACCCGCCGCAGGTCGCGACGGCGATCAGGAGACATGGCAACGCGATACATGGAGCGTCTGCTCGAGGTATCGGGCCCGCGGGCGTCGTTCATCGACGACCTCCACTGGCTCGACCCCTCGAGTGCCGGGATGCTCGACGAGATCGATCCGCATGACCAATTCCAGGCCACTGTTGATCGTCATCGGAACGCGTCCCGGCGAGTCGCACGCCCCCGCATCGATCGAAGCGCTCGAGCACATCCACCTGGAAGGCCTCGACGAAGGCGAGACGAAGGAGCTTGCCGCTGCCGTCGCGGGGAGCCAGATCGACGAGTCCGATGCCAAGCGCCTTCACGAGCGAACCGCAGGCAATCCCTTATTCATCACCGAGACCGTGCAGGGCGCTACTCGAGGACCCGCCGCCCAAGACGCCGGCGGGTCGCCTTGGTTTGGGCGACGGGGCCTCCGCGAAGGACCTGCCGATAACGCTCCGCGCCCTTCTCGGGGCTCGGATCGATGCCCTGTCGGAGGAGGCACGGACGGTCCTCCGAGTAGCCTCGGTGATCGGCGTCACGTTCCGCGAGACGATCGTGGCCGACATCTTCGGTGAGCGTGTGGAGCGCGACGTCTACGAGGGCCTCGGCGAAGCGTCGCTGATCGTCGCTCTCGATTTGGCGGGAGGCTGGCGGTTCTCCCACCCGCTTATCCACGACGCGGCCTACTCCGGCCTGCTGGGGAGCAGCCGGCGGCGGCTTCACGCGCGCGTTGCGGATCTGCTCGACGCGCAATCGGGTCGCGCGTGCGATCGGTGCCGTTGCTCGCCACCGAGCTGCGGCCGGCGACGGGGCGCGCGCCGTTCCGATGCTGGCAGAGGCGGCCGAGGAGGCACTCGCCGTCGGCGCATCGGCGGAAGCGGCCTCGTTCTGGACGACCGCTGCGGACCTCCTGGGAGCGGGTGAAGCGGCGGAGGCCTACCGTCAGCGGGCGCGAACCGTGCTCGAGGCGATGCCGCTGAGGGTCTCGCCGACCGGTCTGAATGTCCGTTCCATTCGGCCGCGGCCGGATCGAGCTCGAGGCCATCCCCGGGCCGCCCTGGCCACCGACGCTGCTCGCTCCCGGCACAGCCGCCTCGATCGCCTCGCGATCCTGACCGCGGTAGTGGACAAGCACCGTTTGGCCGACACCGGCCTGCTCGCCCATGTCGAGGGCCTCATCGACCGTGAGGTGCCGCGCGGATCGGGTCGTCTTCCTCGGCCGCAAGCAGCGTGGCTTCCACGACGAACAGGTCGGCGCCGCGGGCCGCCTCGACGAGCGGCTCGTTCGGACCCGTGTCGCCGGAGATCACGATCCGCCGGCCGGCCGCGTCCATGATCGAGCAGCCCCAGGCCGGCACGTAGTGGCGCCCGGCGATGAACCGGATCGACAGGTCGCCGATCCTCACCGTCGTCGCCGGGTCGTACTCGAGCATTTCGAAGGCGTCATCGAAGAACCCTTCGCGCTCGCTGATCGCCGCGGCGAGTTCGTCCATCCGTTGGCGCCCGCCCGGCGGGAGCAGGATCGGGATCTTCCGGCCGCCGTAGCCGGCCCACGGCAGGAGGTACCGGAGCGAGACAAGATCGACGAAGTGGTCGGCGTGAAGGTGCCCGACGACGACCGCGTCGAGGCTCCCGGGGTCACGGAGCGGCATGAGCGTCGCGGATCACACCCTGGCCGCAATCGATCAGGATCCCGGTCGATCTTGTCTCGACGAGGATCCCTGATGCGGGCGCATCCGGCTCGGGTGCCGATGTCCCGGAGCCGACGATCGTGACGCGAGTCATCGCGACGCACGCCGAGCCTTCCATCCGCGAGATCGTCGCACGGCCGGACCGGCGTCGCGGTGTCGGCAATCCGACAAATCGAGGGTCTGGGCGTGTCCGGGCCGCTGTACGATGGCGCTCATGATCGAGGCTCGCCCGCTCGCCGAAACGTTGGCGGGCGTCCCGTTCTTCTCCGGCCTCGATGCGGCGACGCTCGAGCGAGTCGGACGCGGGATGCGCACCCGGCGCTTCCGCCGCGGCGAAGTCATCTTCCACCTCGGCGACCCAGGTGACGCCCTGTTCATCGTCATGACGGGTGCGATCAAGATCATGCTTCCCTCCGACGCCGGGGATGAGGCCATTCTTGCAACGCTTCGTCCGGGCGACGTCTTTGGCGAGCTCGCCCTGCTCGACGGCGCGCCGCGATCCGCCACGGCTGCGGCCCTGGAGCCGACCGAGACGCTGATCCTGCCGCGAGGCCAGTTCCGCGAGCTGCTCGCAACGGAGCCGGCGATCGTCGATGCCCTGCTGGTGTCGCTCGCGTCAGAACTCCGCCGGCTCACGAATCACGTCGAGGAGCTGCACTTCCTCGATATCACCGGCCGACTCGCCTCGCGTCTCGCACGCCTGGCGACGGAATCGGGGAAGCAGCTCGCGGATGGCACGATCCGGCTGCGAGCGCCGCTGACGCAGGGCGACCTCGCGGCGATGATCGGCTGCACCCGGCAGAGCGTGAACAAGCTTCTCGGTATGTTCACCGACGACGGCCTGATCCGCCTCGACCGGGACAGCATCGTCATCCTCGACTACGACGGCCTCGTTCGAACGGCCCGCCGCTGACGTCAGGGCGGAGCGGCCCGCGTAATCTCGGTGAGGAGGATCTGGGCCGCAGTGAGGGCCGCGCGGAGGCGGCCCTGGGGTCCACCGAGGAACGCCAACCGACGTTCTCGGTGCACGCGATCCGGCAGCACGACGACGACGGTCACGGCCGTGTCGTCGCCACGTGCGCGGACCCGGATCCCGATCCCGACGTCGGACCCTCCGACCAGCTTGCCGTTGTGAGCCAGCGCCTCGAGGCCATCCGTCGGACTGGTTGGCGAATCGCTGCTGGCATCGACCGATGCGGCACGATTGGCGGCCGCCGGTGCGTCCGCCGCGAGCGTCTCCGCGAGCCTGAGCCAGTCGCGATCGCCGAGCAGCGTCGCGAAGGAACCACCGGTCGCGACCTCGACGCACGAGAGCGTCCAGCCCCGATTAGTCAGCGCCGCCCCGATCGCATCCGCCCACGTGGTCTCGCCCTCCGCCCAGATGTGGCTTCCGAGGAGCTCTCGAACGTGCGCGGCGGTCGCCTCGACGAGCTCGTTCGCGGAACGTGGCCCGGAGCCGCCTGGGCCGGCCGCCTCGCCTTCCGGACGAGCTGAGATCCGGACGTCGACCGCCTCCGCGCGGGCGTAGGTCGCGACGATCGGGTTGGGGGCCCGAAGGAGAGCGTCCCCGAGGAGATCGGCAACGGCCGATTCGCCGATTCCAGCCAGTCGCAGAGTCGTCGTCGCGGCGTCGCCGCCCGCGCCGAGGTCGCGGAGCCGCGGAAGCACCTGCTCGAGCCAGATGGGACGCATCTCGCGCGGGGGGCCGGGTAGTGCCACGATAAGACGCCCACCCGGGCAGGTGACCCACCAGGCGGGGGCCGTTCCGTTCGCATTCGGGAGGGCCTCCGCGGACGGGATGAGCCACGCCTGTTTGAGGTTGATCTCCGGCATCGCCATGTCGCGCCTGGACCAGAGGCCACGAAGCCAGGATTCGAGTTCGGGATCGACGACCGGCGTCTCGCCCGTGACGGTGGCAATCGCCTCGCGGGTGAGGTCGTCGGGGGTCGGGCCGAGGCCGCCCGTCGAGACTGCGAGATCGGCGCGCTTCAGCGCTTCGGCGAACGCGTGGCTGACGGCATCGAGATCGTCCGGCAGCGCCTGGATCCTCGTAACGGTGATCCCGAGGGCGGTCAGGCTTCGTGCAAGCTCGCCGGCATTCGTGTCGCGGGTCTCGCCGACCATAAGCTCGCTGCCGATGCTCAGCAGTTCCGCGGACAAGAGCGGTCGAGACCGAACCATCGTCGCAGCGTATCGCAGCGGCAATGGTCGAGCCGCTCGATCCAGGCAGTACCATCGGACGAACCTACATGCGACCTTTGCAGTGTGCCGGACGATCGTCAGGCGACCGACGCTCGCGAAACGGCACGATGGCGCGTGACGGATCCGGCGGAGGTGCCGAGTGAGCGAGATCGAGCAGAGCGGGTTTTTCGAGTTCGATCGCTGGCTGGGCCTCGCCCGGCGGACGCGCGAGCTCTTGGCCGCCGCGGTCGACGATGGCGGGCTCCCAGCCGGCGGCGCGGACTACCTGGCCGATCGGACCCTTCCACATGTCGAGGGCGTCCAGGTGGGCTTCCTGGGCTGGCTCCGCGCGGATACGGCGGGCATCGCCGAGCTCCGGTTCCTGCTCAGCCGCGTCGCCTCGACCCGGGTCGAGCCAGCCCTGGACGAGCCCGAACGACGAGCGGCGGCCGCAGAGGAGGCCATGGAGCGAACATTCTCGCTCCGTGCCGGGCGTCCCGCTCGCTCGCTGCAGACCCCCGAGCCGTGGAACCTCGCCGCGCTCGCTCACGCGCGCGTCGTGCTGGCCTTCCTCCCGCGGATCCCCGACGAGGAGGTCCGCTACCCGTCCGGCCGGCGCACGTACGCCGATATCGCCGCCCCGCGGGGACCGGCGGAGCTCGCCGGCCGGCTCGACGAGCTCGAGCGTCAGCTCTGGCGGACGGCTACCGGCAGGACGCCGGACCCCGTGGATCCGGAGTTTCGGCGCGCGTACGGCTTCTTCGATGCAGCCGACCGGCTAGGAATGGGGGCATTCGGCGGGCCGGCCTGACGTCGCTGGTATGATCGCCGCAACCCCAGAAGGACGCACGGGAGCCCACCCTGGACGAGTCGCAACGGACCGCACCCCGCGCCGACTCCACGCCCTCGCCTGAGTCCGAGCCCTCGCCGGCCGAGAGCGGCGCGATTCCGGGGCATGGCCCCGCCGTGCCTCCCGTCGACCCACTCGGCCTCCGCGCGCAGATCGGGGAGACCGGGAACTCTGCGGCTCGTCTCGTCGGTGCCCACGTCGAGCTGGCGAAGGCCGAGCTTGGCGAGGTCCTCGAGGAGGTCAAGCGGGTATCGATCCTCGGCGGGATCGCCATCGGCGCTGCGATTGCTGCCGGCCTTCTCGTCACCGTCGGGACGCCTTTGTTCCTTGGCGAGTGGATCTTTGGCTCGATCGGTTGGGGGCTCCTGCATGGGCTGCTCGTTTTCGCCGCGGTCGCCGTGGCGGCGATCACGATGGCGCTCGATGGCGGACCGGCTGCCGTTGGCCGGGGTTTCGCGGTCGGACTCATCGCCGGCGTGTTCGTAGGGCTCGTCCTCGGCGCGGGCCTGACGAACAGCGCCTGGGCGCTGGTTGGCGATTCGCTGTTGCCGCTCAGCGACCCCGGTCCCCGGCCCCTTGCCGCGGCACTCGTCGTATTGCCGGTGGCCGCCGCTGTTCTCATCGGTCTGATCAGCCTGGTCCAGGCGCTCCGCCGGCCCGCCGCTGAGGCAGGACTCCGGGCGCCGGCCGCGGGCGAGCGTGTGCCCGCCGCCCTTCCGACCGCCATTTACGTCGGCTGGCTCTCGGCGTTCATCTACTCCTACAGCACACGACTGGTCTGGCCGGAGCCCGCGATCATCGGGGTCGGCGTCGGCGGGTTCGTCGCCTCGCTCGTGATCCTCGTCCTCCTCAGTGGTTGGCGTCCCGGCCACGCGCTGACCACCGGGCTGGCGATCGGAACCGTCCTGGGCACGTTCCTGGCCGTGCTGACCGCGCTTGCTCTCGGGCCGCGAGTCAGCGCGGCGGTCGGCCTGGCCGTCGGCCTGGCCGTCTTGATCGCGGTGGTGGGCGCAGATGTCGCGAGGCGCGGCGTCGACGGCGAAGAGCTCATGAAGCGGTTCACCCCCCAGAAGACCATCGACATGACGAAGGAGACGATCGAGTGGGTACAAAAACGGATGCCGCTCTTGCGCAGGTCGTAGCGGCCCGCGCCGACTTCGCTGATGAGCTGGACCGGCTCGAGGCCGCCGGCCGGGTAGCTGTCGATATCCCCGCCAAGGTTCGGCGCCAGCCGGTCAAGGCCGCCGGGGTCGTCGCCGGCGCCGCGTTCCTCGCCGCCGGTGGCCCGAGGCGGCTGTTTCGGCGCGCCAAGCGCGCCGTCTGGGGCAAGGAGGAGCCGCTCCCCGAGGCGCTGCTGCCAGATGAGATCGAGAAGGCAGTCAGGAGGCTCGGGTCGGACGGCGAGCAGGTTCGCGGCACGCTCGAGCGGGAGTTCACGAAGTATCTCAAGGAACACGACAAGGAACGGAAGCAGGAGGGCCTGAGGGCCGCGGCGGCGACTCTCGCCGTGACCGCGCTTCGACCGGCAGCGGCCCGCGTCGGCTGGAACCTCGCCGATCGGGCGCTCCACCCGAATCCGTCAGCGTTCAAGGAACAGATGGAGCGGATCCTCGCCCGCCGCGGCGAGCAGGGCGAGGGCTCTGATGACGAGGGCGGCCCCAAGGGCGGCGTGGGGATCTGACGGCCAGTCGCGGCTGCCAGTAAACGGAGCAGCGTTCCGACCCGGAACGGTAGACTCGGCGGCGGGCGAGTGGCGGAATGGCAGACGCGCCGGCCTTAGGAGCCGGTGCCGCGTGAGCGGCGTGTCGGTTCGACCCCGACCTCGCCTACCAAAATGATCACTTCGTGATGTCCGCTACGTCGTGCCCACCTTGGGCAAAACGACCACGTAGAAATACACGAAGATCGCGAGAGCGATTAGGAAGATGATCGGCCACCAGGCGATGAGTGTCCGTTTCACCTGTTTTCTCCCACTCGAGGCTGACCTGCACCTTACCCGACGGCCGCCGCCACTGACCCGCGAGCAGGGGCCTCGCCCGGCGACCCGCCCTATACTTCCACGGCGATGAACGTCACAGCCACCCCGGCCCCGAAGAGCTCCGTCATTCTCGAGGTCGAGCTCCCCGCCGAGCGCCTCAGCCGCGCCGTCGACGAGGCCGTCCGCGCCCTCAGCCGCCGCACCCGCGTCGCCGGCTTCCGACCCGGCAAGGCGCCGCGACCCGTCCTCGAGCGAGTGCTCGGGCCCGGAGCCGTGCTCGACGAGGCCGTCGACCGCCTCGTCCAGGGGGCCTACCGCGAGGCGCTGATCGAGCGAGGCGATCCTGCCGCTCACGAACGCCGACGTCGAGATCGTTCAGGCGGAGGAGGGCAAGCCGCTCATCTTCAAGGCGACCGTCCAGGTCCGCCCGGAAGTCGAGCTCGGCGACTACAAGAACTTCAACTTCAAGCCGGAGATCGAGACGATCGATGACCCGAAGGTCGATCGGGTCATCGAAGAGCTGCGCGACCAGAACGGAACCCTGGCGCCTGTCGAGGACCGTGGTGCCCAGAAGGGTGACTACGCGGTGATCAAGTTCGAGGGTAGCCAGGACGGCGTCCCGTTCGAAGGTGGCACGGCCGAGCGGATGCCGCTGATCATCGGCGAGGACCGGCTCATTCCGGGGTTCGAGGACAACCTCGTCGGTCTATCAGTCGGCGACAAGAAGTCGTTCGAGATCACGTTCCCCGACGACTACATGGAGAAGTCGCTCGCCGGCAAGGAGGCCCACTTCGACGTCGAGCTCCGGGAGCTCCGAGAGAAGGTCCTGCCCGATGCCGACGACGACTTCGCGCGGTCGATGGGCGACTTCACGGACATGGCGGCACTCCGCACGGGGGTCAAGGAACGCCTGGAGCGGAATGCCCTGGACAAGGCGCGCCACCAGTTCGCCGACAAGATCATCGACTACGCGGTCGCGAACGCGACGCTCGACCTGCCCGACATCCTCCTCGACCAGGAGGTCGAGGTGATGCACGACGAGTTCCGGACATCGATCCTTCGCCAGGGCATCGACGAATCGGCCTATCTCAAGGTCACGGGCAAGTCGGAGGCCGACCTTCACGCGGATTTTCGGCCCGATGCGGAGAAGCGCGTCAAGGTCCTCCTGATCCTGTCCAAGGTCGCCGAAGCCGAGGGCGTCGAGATCTCCGACGCGGACGTCGATGCGGAGGTCGAGCGGGGCCGGCAGCGCTACGCCGGCGACACCAAGCTCGCCAAGTACTTCGAATCCGAGCGGGGTCGGAGCTTCATTCGCTCGACGCTGCGACGCAGCCGGACCGTCGAGCACCTCGTCGACCAGTGGCTCGCCGCCCATCCCGAGCACCCGGCCCTGCCCCACGTCGAGGACGGGCCGAGCGGCGCCATCGACAGCCCGTCGGCGGAGGCATCGGCCGAGATCGACGCCGCTGATCCGGAATCCCTCGGTGGCGACGGCCAGGACCACGACCACGACCATCACCACCATCACGAGCCGGCGCCCGCCGGCTGACCCCGTCCACTACTCTCTTCATGCCGTCAGAACTCGGGAGACCCCAGATGCTCGTGCCGATGGTGATCGAATCCTCCAGCCGTGGAGAGCGCGCCTATGACATCTACTCGCGGCTGCTGCGGGAACGGATCATCTTCCTCGGCGATCAGATCGAGGACCATCTCGCCAACCTGGTGATCGCCCAGCTCCTGTTCCTCGAGTCCGAGGACCCGGAGAAGGACATCAGCCTGTACATCAACTCGCCGGGCGGCGTGGTGACGAGTGGGCTCGCGATCTACGACACGATGCAGTACCTGCGGGCGCCGGTCAGCACGATCTGCATCGGCATGGCCGCGTCGATGGCCGCGGTGCTGCTGGCCGCCGGGGCGAAGGGCAAGCGGTACGCGCTCCCGAACAGCCGAATCATGATCCACCAGGGGTCAGGCGGGTTCCGAGGCGCCGCCCCGGACGCCGTCATCCAGATGAAGGAGTGGGAGTTCCTCGTCCAGCGCAACCACGAGATCCTGGCCGAGCACACCGGCCAGCCGCTCGAAAAGGTGCAGCAGGATACAAATAGGGACTATTTCATGGCTCCCGAGGATGCGAAGGACTATGGCATCATCGACGCGGTGTATTCGCTGTCCGGTGATTCTCTGATCGCCCAGGCCCACGACGCCGGAATGTCCGGTGGCGAAGGGTCCGCAGCAGCCGCGGGCGAGACCCCCGAGACCGCCGACCCCGCCGCCAAGAAGTCAAAAGAGCCGTAGGACCAGGGACGAGACAGGGCACGTGACGTCGAGCAGCAGCTCCAAGGGACCCAAGGTCCCGTATCGGTGCTCTTTCTGCGGGAAGAGCCAGGAACAGGTCCGCAAGTTGATCGCGGGCCAGGGCGTGTACATCTGTGACGAGTGCATCAACCTGTGCCAGGAGATCATCGAAGAGGAGATGCTCGACCAGCCGAAGGCCAAGCCTTCGGTGGCGAAGCTCCCGAATCCACGACAGATCAAGTTCGCTCTCGACCAGTACGTCATCAGCCAGGAACGGGCGAAGAAGGTCCTCTCGGTCGCGGTCTACAACCACTACAAGCGGGTCAACGCCGGCCACGCGGTCGATGAGGTCGAGCTCCAGAAGTCGAACGTCCTGCTCGTCGGGCCGACCGGCTCCGGAAAGACGCTCCTGGCCCAGACCCTTGCCCGCGTCCTTGACGTCCCGTTTTGCATCGCCGACGCGACCTCGCTGACCGAGGCCGGCTATGTCGGCGAGGATGTCGAGAACATCCTCCTGCGGCTCATCCAGGCGGCCGACTTCGACGTTGCCCGCGCCCAGCGCGGCATCATCTACATCGACGAGATCGACAAGATCGCCCGCAAGGCCGACAACCCGTCAATCACCCGCGACGTATCCGGCGAGGGCGTCCAGCAGGCCCTCCTGAAGATCCTCGAGGGGACGATCGCCAACGTCCCGCCACAGGGCGGCCGGAAGCATCCCCACCAGGACTTCATCCAGATCGACACGACGAACGTCCTCTTCATTTGCGGCGGCGCCTTCGACGGCCTCGAGAAGATCGTCGAGGAGCGGGTGGGCCGGCGGTCGATCGGGTTCGGGTCGGAGGGCGCCATCGTCAAGGCCGATCGGGCACGGATCCTCGAGCGGCTGATGCCGGAGGACCTCCTGAGGTTCGGCCTCATCCCCGAGTTCATCGGCCGGCTCCCGGTGATCGTGACGCTGTCGGCGCTCACGGCCGACGATCTGGTCCGGGTTCTCACTGAGCCGAAGAACGCGGTGACTCGTCAATTCCAGAAGTTCCTGTCGCTCGACAAGGTCGAGCTCGCGTTCACGCCCGGTGCGTTGCGCGCCGCGGCGGAGGTCGCGCTCGATCGCAAGACCGGCGCCCGCGCGCTCCGCTCGATCGTCGAGGAATCACTTCTCGAGGTCATGTATGACATCCCGGAGCGGACCGACATCCGGAAATGCATCATCACCGAGGAGACGATCCGCCAGGGCAGGCTGCCGCTCCTCCTGACAAAGACGGATGTCGACAAGGGCGTCGACGAGACGAACTACGAAGAGTGGCTCGCGGAGCGCGGCGAGACGGCGTAGGTGGGGGAGGCCAGTCCAGCCCCGGGGGACGAGCCGCCGGAATCGAACGACGAGGTACGAGCACGGCCCGCTGACGACCCGCCGAAGCTCGCCGGCGGGCACCTGGACGTCCTGATCGTTGGCGACGGCCTGAACATCCACGTTCGGCGCCTGGCGGCCGCGCTCGCTGAACGGGGGCTTCGGGTTGACCTGGCCTGCTTCGAGGGAGGTCCGATCCAGGGCGTCCGGATACACCGCCTCGGGAGCATGCCGCCAGCCCGCGATCGGCGCTACCTGTTTGCGATCCCGGCCCTGGCCCGCCTGATCCGACGCACCCGTCCCGGCCTCGTTCATGCCAGCTTCGTCTCGAGCTACGGCCTCATGACGGCGCTCGCCACGACGCTCGTCCAGCCGACCGGGGTCCGCCCGCCCGTCGTCCAGTCGGCCCTCGGTTCGGATCTTCTTGTCGCGCCCGGCCGGTCGCGGATCAAGAAATGGCTGGCGACACTGACGCTTCGCCGGGCCGATCTCGTGACGATCAACAGCGCCAGCCTCCGGGAGGTCGTCGAGCGTCTGGCGCCGAAGGCACGGACGCATCGCTTTGTCTGGGGACCGGAGCGACACCTCCTCGAAAGCCCCCGCCAGCCGGAGCGGCTTGCCCTGAGCACCCGTCGCATGGAGCCCGACATGCGAGTCGATCTCGTCGTCGCGGCCTGGCGCCACGCTCGCGCGATGGCTCCGGCGGTCCTCGACGGCTGGCGGCTGGTCGTGACCCACGAGGGCAGCCAGTCGGCGCGGGTCCACGAAGCCGCCGCTGACGATCCCACGATCGAGTTCGTCGGAGTCCTCCCGTACGACGAGCTCCAGCGAACGCTGCTGCGGGCGCGAATCATGATCTCGTCGCCGACGAGCGACGCGACGAGCGCGGCCCTCATGGACGCCTTCGCTGCAGGGCTCGTTCCGGTCGTCAACGCGATTCCGGGCGCGCTTGAGTGGGTGGACGGGGAGGTCGGCGAGATCGTCAGTCGCGACCCGACGACCGACGAGCTGGCGGCCGCGATTGTCCGGGCGGCTGAACGACCGGACGACCCCGACCGCGCCCGAGCCCGGGCGGCGGGCATCGTCTGGGAAGACGAAGTGCCCCGGCTGATCGCCGCCTACCAGACGTTGCAACCGGGGCCTCGTCCGTCAGGCTGAGTGTTCCGCGCCGTCGCCTTCCGCTCCCCGCCACAGGGCATCGATCGATTGGGCTAGCTCCCTCCGTGGCCGCCAATCAAGGAGCTCCGCGATCGCGGCGATGTCGGCCTGCTGCCAGGGCACCGCCGTCGAGCGCGTCGGCGTCGGCCGATCCTCGGCGATCTCACCCTCAAACCCGGCCACGCTGGCTAGCGCCGTCACCAGGTCGCGCGCCTGGGTCGCCCGGCCGCTGCCGACATTGAGGACCCGCGGGCCAAGGCGTCCGGCCGCCGTCGCCGCTGCGCAGATCGCGTCCGCGACATCGTCGGCGTCGACGAAGTCGCGGTGATCGTCAAGCGCGCCCAGCGAGATCCTGCGCTCGCCGGCGGTCAGCGCGGCCCGCAGCGCGGCGACCGTCCGGCCCGGGAGCGTGTTGGCGGAAATTCCGGTGCCGATCGGATTGAAGACTCGCAGTACGACCGCGTCGACCTCCTCCTCACGGCCGGCAGCGAGAACGAGCTCCGAACCGGCGAGTTTCGTGAGCCCGTACATCCCGACCGGGTTGGGCGGGGCTTCCTCGGCGATCGGCGTTCCGATCGGGACCGCCCCATACTCCGCCGACGATCCGACCTGCACGAGCCGGCTGCCCGGTACGATGTCGGCCATCGCCGCCAGCAGGTCAGCGACGAGCACGACGTTGCCGCGGACGAGCCCAACGGCATTGCCCTCCGTAACGCCACTGCAGTTGATCACGGCGTCCGGCCGTTCGTCTCGGAGCAGCGCGGCAAGGTTGTCGCGGTCGGCTGTCGACAGGTCAAGCCGGTGCCACCGCTCGTGCGGGTGACTCGCAGTGCGGTCGCCCGGCGATCGGGACACGAGGGCGACGTCGTGCCATCCGGCAGACCGCAAAGCGGCCCGGACGTGCGCTCCGAGGAACCCGCCCGCGCCGAGGACAAGGAGGCGGGCTGGAGTCACGCCGGGGGCAGGAACGTCGGGCGAATCAGGTCGATGTCGCTATTCGCACGGTCGTAGTCCTCGGGCCGGCCGATGTCGAGCCAATGGCCGCTGAACGCATATACGGCGGGGTGCTCGCCGCGGGCCAGCAGGTCGAGGACAAGCTCGTCGAAGCCAAGCGGTCGACCGCGTTCGTAGCGTTCAAGGGTCGTTCGCGACAGACCGTAGATGCCCATGCTGACCGAGTAGGACAGGACGGGCTTCTCCCGGAAGGCGACGATCTGCTCGTCGGCGACCTCGAGCACTCCGAAATCGACGAGTACGTCGCGGCGGTAGGTCCCGACGGTCAGCGGCGCCCTGCCGGCCGAATGTCGGCCGAGGAGGTCGGCAAAGTCGAGGTCGGTCAGGATGTCGCCGTTCATCACCAGGAAATGCTCGGGCAGCTTGTCGAGATTGAGCACGACCGGACCCATCGTCCCGAGTGGCACCTCCTCGGTCACGTAATCGACGGCGATGCCCCACTGCGAACCGTCGCCCACGTAGGCTCGGATCAACGAGCCCAGGTATCCGATGGCGATCGTCGCGCGCAGGAATCCACGCTGGGCCAGCTGGCGGAGCACGATCTCGAGGATCGAGAACTCGTCTCCGATCGGGACGAGTGGCTTGGGCAACGTGGTCGTGTAGGGCCGAAGCCGCGTCCCGCGACCGCCCGCCAGGATCACCGCATGCACAGGGCGACCTGCGCAGGCGGTGTGCTTGAGGGCGGATTTGTCATCAGACGTTGTACTCAGTCGACTTGTACGCGGCGAGGTTGGTGGGATCGGTGAACCAGCCGATCGTCTCCCGCAGCCCGTCCTCGAGACTCCACTGTGGGCTCCAGCCGGTCGCAGCTCGTAGGGCGCGATTGTCGCAAACGAGGCGCATCACCTCCGAGGCATCGGGCCGGAAGCGCTGGTCCTCCTGGTTGAGCTCGATGTCTCGGTCCATCAAGCGGGCGATCGTCTCGGCCAGATCGCCGATCGACGTCTCGATCCCTGTCCCGGCATTCAGGACCCGTCCGACGACGTCGCCCGCGGGGGCCGCTCCGACGGCAAGGAACGCCCCGACGGTATCCCGGACGTAGCAGAAGTCGCGGGTCGGGGCGAGATTGCCGAGGTTGACCCGGCGCTCCCCGGACGCGAGCTGGGTAATGATCGTCGGGATGACGGCTCGGGCCGACTGGCGCGGCCCGAACGTGTTGAACGGGCGGAGGGTCACGACCGGCAGCTCGAAACTGAGGTGGTAGCTTTCGGCCAGCTTGTCAGCGCCGATCTTGGATGCCGCGTAGGGCGACTGCCCCTGGAGCGGATGCTCCTCGGAGATCGGGACGGATCGGGCCGTGCCGTACACCTCACTCGTCGAGGTGACGACGACGCGGCCGCTGCCGAGGGTCCGCGCGGCTTCGAGGACGTTCAGCGTGCCGCTGACGTTCGTGTCCACGTACGACCGCGGTGCCCGGTAGGAGTAGGGGATCGCGATCAGCGCGGCGAGGTGATAGACGACCTCCGCGTCGCGCAGGAAGTCGAGGACGGATCCCGCGTCGCGGACGTCGCCGAGGACGACGTCGACCCGACCCAGGGTCTCCCGCGACAGGCGGTCGAGCCAGCCCCAGCTCCCGAACGAGTTGTACTGGGCCAGCGCCCGAACACTGTCGCCGCGAGCCACGAGGGCCTCGACGAGGTGCGAGCCGATGAAGCCGTCGGCCCCCGTGACTGCAACGGTCGACAGAGTGGATCCTCCCCGGTTGTGCGTGGCCATAGCGCTGCCTCGTCGCGCCGCGCCGAGTGGTCGCGCTCCTGACGCAGAGTAGCCGAAACGATGCCCCCGATCGAGAGACGCAGCCTGTCGCGCCTACCTGACCGGCGCGCGGATGCACCGGCCGGCCAGCGGCAGATGTCATCGCTGCCGCCAACCTGTTGCGCGCAAGCACCAGGCGGATCCGGCCCGACCTTTGATGCCAAACGTCCCCCTCATAAATCCGCCTTCCGCCCGCCGGAAGTCCCAATTTCCCTAATGACTTTGGGCTAGGACCGGGAGACGCCACGATCGCATAGCGTCCAGAACAGGCTTCGCTGCTCGTCCCGGCACAAAGGGGGTGGCGACCAACGTACCGGGTCATCGAGGTCATTTGTGACTACGCGCTCCACGAGCCGACACGCCATGGCCGTCAAGGCGGCTCTCATCCTGCCGGCCCTCGCCATGGTCCTGGCGCCGATCGTTTATGCGGGCTCGAGCCCAGGTGGCGATGTCGCCGCGGTGTGGCCATCCAGCTGGACCGCGTACACGTACGCAGACGGCTCCGCGATCGCTGACCCGACGGGCGACAAGAACCCGGGCTACGTCGACATCTCGAGCGGATCTCCGAGCGGGTCGCTCCAGAGCGTGTATGTGGCGTCCGACGGTTCAAATGCGTTCTTCCGCTTCCGTGTCGGCGCCGATCCGGCAAAGCCGAGCGCCGGCGGCTTCGAGTCGACGGCGTATGTCGTCCAGGTCTTCGTTGGCGGGACGATGGCAGCTGCCCTCGGGCTGGACGGAAAGTCGCCGTCGACGGACGTCGTGTATGTCACGGACGCCAACGGCGACTCGGAGACCCACATCTACACCACCCCGTTCACGTCGCCTTCCTACGGCGCCCGCAGTGCATCTGACGGAGCGGGTGGGTACTGGGTCGACTTCCAGGTTCCGATCTCGACGGTCACCGCCGTCGCATCGCCGACCGTTACAGGCTCGACGCTGGTCACCCTTGTCTTCGGGTCTTCCCAGGCCGCGAACCTCAGTGTCATCAACAAGGACGACATGCCGCCCGGAGCGACGATCGAGATCACGCTCGGAACGGGGGCTCCGATCCCCACGCCGACCCCGACAGTCGCGCCGACCCCGACCCCGACCATCGCGCCGACGCCGACGCCGACCATCGCGCCGACGCCGACGCCGACCCTTGCGCCCACGCCCACCCCGACCCCGACCCCGACGCCAACCATCGCGCCGCCGCCGACGCCGACCCTTGCGCCCACGCCCACTCCGACCCTGGTGCCGACGCCGACGCCGACTCTCGCCCCGACACCTACGCCGACGCTTGCGCCGACGCCGACGCCGACGCTCGCCCCGACACCTACGCCGACGCTTGCGCCGACGCCCACTCCGACCCTGGCGCCGACTCCGACGCCGACCCTTGGGCCGACGCCCACTCCGACCCTGGCGCCGACTCCGACGCCGACCCTTGGGCCGACGCCGACTCCCACGCCCACTCCGACCCTGGCGCCGACTCCGACGCCGACCCTTGGGCCGACGCCGACTCCCACGATTGCGCCGACCCCGACGCCGACCCTCGCCCCGACCCCGACGCCGACCCTCGCCCCGACCCCGACGCCGACGCCCACTCCGACCCTAACGCCGACGCCGACCCCCACGATTGCGCCGACCCCGACGCCCGCCCTGGTGCCAACAGCGACCCCGACGGTCGCCCCAACAGCGACCCCGATGGTCGCCCCAACAGCGACCCCGACGGCCGCCCCAACGGCGACCCCAACAACGACCCCGACGGGACCGCCGACCCCGACGGGTACGCCGACCCCGATCCCAACGCCGCCCACTGGTGCCGTCAATCACGCGCCGACATTCGTCGCCGGCCCTGTGATCGAAGTGCAACTGAGCCGGGGCGAGTCGCCTGGCGCCCTCAGCGCCATCGATCCCGACACGGATCCGCTGGTCTACACCCTCGTTGACGGCGACCTGCCCGCCGGCCTGACGCTCAATGCCGATGGCACGTGGTCAGGCGAAGCCCAGGAAACCGGGACGTTCGTCGTCAGCGTCGAGTCCTGCGATCCGTACGGGTTGTGCGCGGCGGAGGTCCTTACGATCACCGTCACGGACATCGCGCTACCGGCAACCGACACGGCAGCTCTTCTCGATGCAGAGGGGTACTTCGCCCAGCTGCGGATCAGCTTCGGCCTGGCACTGGCCTTGCTCGGTGTGGCCGCAGTGGTCTCGCGGCGACCGCAGGCGAGCGTCGTCCGGAGTGACGATCACCGCGGCTAAGGGCAGGAACCAGCCACAATCACAGATCGATGGACCATGAAGACCACGTTCGCCTGATCCGCGCCGGCGTCGTAGGGACCGGCCGGCGGTGGCTGGAGCTCGGGGCCGGGCGGGGCGCGTTCACGCTCGCGCTCGCTGACCTGCTGGGGCCTGGTGGCGAGATCGTCGCGCTCGATCGCAACGCCGGCGACCTCCGGCAGCTGACATCGACGATGGCCGCGCGCTTTCCTGCCACGAGGCTCCGCACGGTGAACGCGGACTTCACGGCGCCGATGTCGACCGACGGGCCTCAGTTCGACGGGCTCCTTGCCGCAAACGCGCTCCACTTCGTCCGCGACCCGGCTGCCGTCATCGATCGGCTCCTGCCAATCCTCCGGCCAGCGGCTCGGGTCATCGTGGTCGAGTACGACAACGACAGCGGCAACTCGTGGGTCCCGCACCCGTTCTCGTACGGGCGCTGGGAGGCGATGGCGTCTGCCGTCGGCCTGGCCGGCACGAGGCTGATCGGAAGCGTCCCGAGCCGCTTTCTCGAGGCAATCTACGCGGCCGCTAGCGAAGTGCCAGCGGCCGCGACGCTGCGGGAGAACGAGGAGGCTCAGGCCGGATCGCCCTGACCGCGGCAGCTGACCTTCGGGTTCCAGTCGTTGAACATCCCGCTCGGGTTCGGCTTCCACAGCCAGACGTGGAGCTGATAGAACGGATCCAAGCCGTAGCGATTTCCCGCCCCCACGAGCGCGAAGTTTCGGCCGAACAATGAGGGCGACGCGCCGTGCGTCGCATCCCACGCATCCTTGAAGGTGACGTACTCGACGCCTACGAGGCGGTAGCCGCCATCCCGCTTCGGCTCGTAGATCAGGGCCTCAGGAGCGAGCGCATCAATCGCGGGATCGCCGACGAGGGGACCCTTGACGTAGTGCTGGCCCATGGCCCCGGCCCCGCTATTCTCGTCGGTGCAGATGTAGAACACGCCGTAGCCCGCCGCCTCTGCGACGGCGAGATCGTGATAGGGGGCGGTCGCGGCGCGGACCCCAGCGATCGAGCTCTGGCCGGTCCCGAGCACAATCGCCGATCCGGCCACCGCAAATAGCGATGCCAGGGCGACCGCGGTCACGAGGAGCCCTCGCAGGCCGCGCTGTTTGGACAACGTCGTCATGTCAGGCCACCTCGATCGAAACTTCGTACACCTCGGCCGTCGGGTGCCCCGCCCGTTCGTGGATTCGTATGACACTCTCGCGGCTCGGGCCGGTCGCCAGGCAGAAGACCTTGCCCGACGTCGGGTCCAGCCACGCTCGTTCGAAGTGGACGCCCTCATCCTTCTCGATTGCGAGATCGCGGTCGTGGGCTTCCTTCAATTGCGGGCCCGTGACGCCGACGAAGCCGTTGTGAATGTCCATGAACGTCGCCATATGGGTTCCTCCTCGATGTCGCGGCGGCGGATCTCGCCGCAGCGTTGACGCACGTTGGCGTCGGGGGCGTCGTCGGTCATTGCTATCCGACCGATGAGGGGGTCGAGCCCAACCTAAACGTGGCCGCGTGGATGGCACGGCACCGGGCGCCGGGTGAGATCGTCGCCGGCCTGTCCGGACCGATGATCAGCGTCTCCACGCGTTCGGTCGTCTCCGTCATCGCGCTCACGCCGAGCCTCCCGTTTGGTCGTCGGAGGCGACCAGGAGATCCCGGTCGCCAAGACGACCCTAGGCCTGCGCGGTCGACCGCCGCATCCGAGGAAGTACCCAATCGCTGCGACGGTTTTGAATGGGTACCCTGGACCGCGTCGAGGCCCGTGCTACACTCCCCGCCTCACGGCGACGACCGGTAGGAGTAGCGCTCCACGGCCACGAAGCGAGCGCGGGACGGTGTGAGCCGCGCGGGACCGGCAGCGTGAACGTCACCCGCGAGCCGAGACGCCTGGCGCCCGATAGCGCGCCGAGAGGGCGCTGGAACCGGCCGGCTGCGATGAGCGGCACGACCCCGCGCGCCGAACCAGCAGGTGGTACCACGACCCGTTCGTCCGCTGGACGAGCGGGCTCATTGATTCATGGGACCGAGAAGGATGACCGACACGACCGACGCGACCGAGGCGACACCGAGCGGGCTGCCGAAGGCCTATCGGCCCGCCGACTTCGAGGCTGCGATCTACGAGCGGTGGCTGGCGGCCGACGTCTTCGCGCCCGACGGCGCGGGATCCCAGGCCGACCCCGACGCGGAACCCTTCACGATCATCCAGCCGCCCCCGAACATCACCGGCTCGCTCCACCTCGGCCACGCCCAGCGGACCGCCGTCGAGGACCTGATGATCAGGCACGCCCGGATGCTGGGCCGGCCCGCGCTCTTCCTGCCCGGCCTCGATCACGCCTCGATCGCCGCGCAGTATGTCCTCGACCGGATCATCGCGGCAGAAGGGGAGACCCGCCAGTCGCTTGGACGCGAGCGGTACCTCGAGCGGATGTGGCGGTTCATCAACGAGACCCGCGAGGTCATGCTCGGCCAGCAGCGGCGGGTCGGCGGCTCGTTCGACTGGTCGCGACTCCGGTTCACGATGGACGAGTTCTCGGGCCGGGCGGTCCGAGAAGCCTTCTTCCGCCTCCACCGCGACGGCCTGGCCTACCGGACCGAGGCCCTCGTCAACTGGTGCCCCGGGCTGCCGAACGAGCGTGTCGGACCTCGAGGTCGATTCCCACCCCGGAGACCGGCACCATCTGGACGATCCGCTACCACCTCATCGACGATTTCGACCGGGCAGCCCGAAGCCGACGCGACGATCGCCGTCGCCACGACACGCCCGGAGACGATCCTCGGCGACACCGCGGTCGCGGTCCATCCGGACGACCCGCGCTACCGCGACCTCGTCGGCCGCAAGGTCCGGATCCCGTTCGTCGAACGCGACGTGCCCGTGATCACCGACGAGGCCGTCGAGCGCGAGTTCGGGACCGGCGCGTTGAAGATCACCCCGGCCCACGACAACGACGACTACGCCATCGGCCGGCGCCATGACCTGCCGATGATCACGGTCCTCGATGACGCCGCTGCCGTCGCCGGGACCGGGCCCTCGTACGACGGCCTGGACCGCTACGAGGCCCGGAAGCAGATCCTCGCGGACCTCGAGGAGCGCGGCGACCTCGTTGGCGAGCGGCCGCACGAGATGCTGATCGGGCGCTGCCAGCGCTCAAATGACGTCATCGAGCCGCGCCTCAAGACGCAATGGTTCATCCGGACCCCGCCGCTCGCCGAGCGGGCACTTGCGGCCACTCGGACCGGCCGCACACAGATCCTTCCCGAGCGGTTCGTGAAGGTCTGGGAGCATTGGCTGACGAACATCCGCGATTGGAACGTCTCTCGTCAGCTTTGGTGGGGCCACCGGATCCCGGCCTGGTACTGTCCGGACGGGCACGTGACGGTGTCCGCGGCCGAGGGCGGGCCCGAGGCCTGCGACGTTTGCGGGCGGCCGGCGTCGGACCTGACCCAGGACCCCGATATCTTCGACACCTGGTTCAGCTCCGGGCTGTGGCCGTTCTCGACGCTGGGCTGGCCAGACGCCACGCCGGACTACCGGCGCTTCTACCCGACGTCGGTCATGGAGACCGCCCACGAGATCCTCTTCTTCTGGGTCGCCCGGATGATGATGCTGGGACTGCACCTGACCGACCGCGAGCCCTTCCACACCGTCTACCTGTCGGGCCTGATCCGCGACGCCGAAGGCCTGAAAATGTCGAAGTCGAAGGGCAACGTCGTGGACCCGCTCTCGGTCATGGAGGAGTCGGGCGCCGATGCGCTCCGATTCGCGCTCATCCACGGCGCGACGCCGGGGCTTGACCAGAAGTTCGGCCCACAGAAGCTCGAAAGCGCAAGGAACTTCGCCAACAAGCTCTGGAACGCGACCCGCTTCGTCGTCGGGGCGCGACCGGCGACGATCGACCCAGCTTCGCCCCGCCTCTCGCCCGATCCTGCCCGTCTCGGCGCCGCCGAGCGGTGGATCCTCTCGCGGGTTGCCGCGACGACGGCCGAGGTCGACCGGGCGATGGCCGACTACGCCTTCGCCGAGGTGACTCGCGCGCTCCACGAAGGCATCTGGTCCGAGTTCTGCGACTGGGGCCTCGAGCTCGCCAAGGTCCGGCTCGCCGACGCTGGGCTCCCGGCCGAGGTCCGCGAGGCAACGTGGTGGACGCTCGTCGAGGCGCTCGACGCATACCTGCGCCTGCTCCATCCGGTCATGCCATTTGTCACCGAGCAGCTCTGGGGGGCGTTGCCGCACCGTGCCTCGGACCCGGAGCTGCTGATCGTCGCCCGATGGCCAGGCGTAGGCGAGCGCGACCTCGCCGCTGAGGCCCAGGTCGACGCGCTCGTCGAGCTGGTTCGGGGGCTGCGCAACGCCCGAGCCGAGGCTCGTGTCGAGCCGTCGAGCTGGCTGCCCGTCGGGGTCGCCGTGCCCGAGGCGCTTGGGCCTGCCTTCGAGGCGCTCCGTCCTGCGATCGAGCGGCTCGCCCACGCCCGCCCGCTCGAGCGCTACCTGACGCGGGACGCGCTTCAGGGGGCGATGTCGGAGGGTGGCCTAGCGGTGATCGCCGGGGAGATCGAGGCATTGATCGGTGCCGCGGGCGACAAGGGCGCATCGGTCGGCGCGGATCGGGCGCGGCTCGAGAAGGAGCTCGCGGACGCGGAGGGCTTCCTTGACGCGGCCCGCGCCCGGCTCGCGAACGACGCCTTCACGTCCAAAGCTCCGCCTCAGGTCGTCGCCGGGGCACGCACCCGCGAAGCCGAACTGGCCGACCAGGTCGAACGGTTGCGCGAGCGCCTCGGTCGCTGACTCGCCACGCGACGACGGGCGGACCCATAAGGATCCGCCCGTCCATTCACGGCTAGCCCTTGACGGCTCCGCCGGTGATCCCCCGGACGAAGTAGCGCTGAAGGGCGAAGAACACGACAAGCGGCAGGGCCATCGAGAGGAAGGCCGCGGCACCGAGAAGGTGCCAGCCGCTGCCGAGTGAGTTGACGAGGTTGGAGACCGCCAGCGGCATGGGCTGGTTCTCCGGATTCGTGGCGCCGATATAGATCAGCGCGACGAGCAGGTCGTTCCACACGAACAGGAATTGGAAGATCGCCAGCGCCGCGATCGCCGGAACGCTCATCGGCAGGGCGAGGCGGAAGAACGCCGTCACCGGGCTCGCGCCATCGATGTAGGCGGATTCAAAGACCTCGCGCGGCAGGCCGCCCATGAAGTTCCGAAGGAGATAGATCGCGAACGGCAAGCCGTATCCCGTGTGGGCGAGCCAGAGCGCGAGGAACTGCCCGTTGATTCCGAACTGCGCGAACAGCCGCAGGATCGGGATCAGGGTCGTCTGGAGGGGGACGACGAGAAGGCCAACGACCGCCACGAAGAGCAAGTTGCGGCCCGGGAAGTCCATCCACGCGAAGGCGTACGCCGCGAAGGCGGCGACCATGATCGGGATGATCGTCGCCGGGATCGTGATGAACAGGCTGTTGATGAACGAGTCGCCGATGCCGCTCGTCCCCAAGACCTCGACGTAGTTGTCGAGCGAGTACGTCGAGGGAACCCACCAGCCGGTCGTCGCGACATCGCGGGCGGAGCGGAAGGAGTTGACCAGCAGGCCGATCGTCGGCAGCAGCCAGACGATCATCAGCAGGATGACGGCGATGTGGACGCCGAACCGGCCGAATGTCCTGGACAGGCGGCCGCGCTCGCCGACCACGACGTCGCTGGTTGCCTGCGCTGCGGTCATCGGATGGCCTCCTGGGCGCGGAAGCGGCTGACGTTGAAGAGCATCACCGGGATGATCGCGAGCAGGAGGATCACGGCGAGGGCACTCGCTCGCCCGAACTCGCCGAAGCTGAACATCTCGTCGTACATGAGCTTGGCCACGACGGTCGTGTCGTATTGGCCGCCGGTCATGACGTAGACGATGTCGAAGGCCTTGAGGGCCGTGATGATGATCGTCGTGGCGACGACCGCGATGGTCGGGACGAGGAGCGGGAAGACGATCTTCTTGAACACCTGCCACTCGGTCGCCCCGTCGACCCGAGCAGCTTCGAGCAGCTCGGCGCTGATCCCCTTCAGCGAGGCCGAGATGATGACCATGGCGAAGCCCGTCCACATCCAGGCCATGACGACGATCAGGGCGATCGTGTTGAACGCCAGGGTGTCTGTCTGGAGAATCGGGATCGGTCCGATCCCGAACAGCCCGAGGAACGCGTTCACCGTCCCGGTCTGGGTGGCTCCGGGCGGCCGGTACTCGTACATGAACTTCCAGATCACGCCGGCGGCAACCATGCTGATCGCGAGCGGGACGAAGATGATGGATTTGGCCACGGTCTCGTAGCGGACCCGGTCCACGAGGACCGCGATGATCAGGCCGACGCCGACGGTCAGCACCGTCAGAACGACGACCCAGATGGCGTTGTTCCGAAGCGCGATGAGGCTCTCCGACGAGCCGAAGAACCAGGCGAAGTTGTCGAACCCGACGAATTCAGTCCCGAGCTTGTCCTGGAATGCGCGGATGACCGTCCCGATTGTCGGAAAGACCAGGAACACCGCCACGAAGAGAAGCGCTGGCAGAAGCCAGAGCCACGGTCGGATCCGGCCGCGGAGCCGATCCGGCACGAAGCGGAGCACGAGCTCGGTCGCGTAGATGTAGCCGATGAGCACCGCGGGCACGCCGACCAACACGACGATCGCCGTCCCGAGCCGTGGATCCATCGTTCTCCTCCAGAAACGCGCGCAACGGGGAGCGGGGAGCGGACCGCCGGCCCGCTCCCCGCCTTCAGCTACGGATCACTGCGCATACGAGTCGGTTTGCACCTTGTCGAGCTCGGCAAGGATCGTGTCGAGCTTCGTCGGATCCTGGACGTAGTCGAGGATCGCTGTCCAGAACGCCTGGTTCATGGCCGTCGGCATGAGGTCCGAAGCGTCGAAGGCGAACACCTTGGCGTTCGTCAGGAGCTCGGCGGACCGCTTGGCGATGTCGTCCGGATAACTCGTGGCGTTCTTGTTGGCGGACAGGGCGCCGCCGATCTTGACCCAGATGTCCTGCGCTTCCGCAGTCACCAGGTACTTCATGAGGGACTTGGCTTCTGCGGTGTCGTGGAACATGCCGAACAGGTCGCCTGCGCCCTCGACGGCGCCGGTGAACTGCGGGTCGATGTCGGGGAACGGGAAGAAGTTGTAATCGGTGCCGGCTGCCGCCGCCTTGAAGGCGCCGAGGCCGGTGATGAAGCTGGCCTGGTGGTGGAAGACGCAGCCGGGCGGGGTCTTGAACAGGCCATCGCCGCCAACTTCGAAGTTGGTCGTGAGGACGGTGTTCGCGCCACCGTCGGCATTCTCGATGACGTCACCGAAGGTTTCGAAGGCGGCCTTGATCTCGGGCGAGCTCCACTTGAGCGTGCCCTGCCACCACTGGTCGTACTTCTCGGGTCCTGCCTGGCGAAGGACGATGTCCTCGATCCAGTCCGTGCCCGGCCAGCCGGATGCCGCGCCGGACTCGACGCCGACGCACCAGATCGCGTTGGCGTCGCCCTTGTTGGCCGTGGCCTGCGACTGGAGCTCGTCCCACGTCTTCGGTGGCGCCGATGACCAGTCATGAAGCTTGGGGTTGTACCAGATCAGGCCCTTTACGGCGGCCTTGATGAAGACGCCGGTGACCTTGCCATCGACTGTCCCGAGCTCGACGAGCGCCGGCGCCGTCTCTTCCTTGTACTTGGCGATGTCGAGGACATCGTCGAGCGGCTTGAGTGAACCGCCCTTGGCGAATTCGGCCATCTGGCCCGGTCCCGGCAGGCCGGCCATGTCGGGCAGGACGCCCGATGCGACACCGGTCGTCAGCACCGCGTTCAGGTCGCGGGTGCCCGTGTACTTGACGGTGGCACCGTTCTGCGCCTCCCAGGGCGCGACCATCGCCTTGAAGGCTTTCTCCTCGTCGCCTCCCCAGGTTCCGATGACGGTGACGCTCTTGCCGGTACCGCCCGAACCGCTCGGGCTCGCGCAGGCGGCGAATACCATCGCCGCCGCACCCGCGATCGCGGCGACGCGGCGCCAGGGACTGTTCCGCTTCTCCATTCGTGACTCCTTTCCCGGACCGCGGTTTCTGGCCGCGACCCATCTCCTCCATGCCCCCCACATCGGATCATTCAGTCAGGGCCCCGGTCCTGGTGCCTCCTTCTTGATCGCCGGGGCGGTCGAGGACCGCACGATGAGCTCGGTCGACAGGAGGGTCCGGTCGGGGACCGGCCGCCCTGCGACCCGATCGAGCAGGGCCGTACCCGCCGCGACACCGAGGTCGTAGGCGGGCAGGTGAACGGTCGTGAGTGGCGGATCGAAGAATGCGGCCAGCGCGATGTCGTCGAAGCCGACGATCGATATGTCATCCGGTACGCGTAGGCCGGCTTCGCGGATCGCGGCGATGGCTCCGAAGGCGACGACGTCGCTGGCAACGAACACTGCCTCGACCGCGCCCTGGGAGAGGAGCAACGCCATCGCACGGTGGCCGCTGCCGGCATCGAAGGCGGCGTGAGCGACCAGCCGCTCGTCGAACGGCAGCCCCGCGGCCTTGAGGGCGGCACGATATCCGTCCAGGCGCTGCTGGGCGGCCGTATACGTCAGTGGGGCATTCGTGATGCAGGCGATCCGCCGCCAACCGAGGCCGATCAGGTGCTCGACGGCCCGCATTGCACCCCCGACGTTGTCGATATCGACGCTCGGTGCCTCGATCCCGGGCAGCCAGCCCTGGAGCACGATCGGGAATCCGTCATGAGCGAGCTTCAGCAGTCCGTGGTCGTCGAAACGCGGTCCGGATACGACGATCCCGTCGGCGTGCTGGGCTCGCAGTAGCGAATCGTAGGAGCCATGGACGGGGTCGAGCGGCTCGACCATCACCCGGAATCCGGCCGTCCGGGCAGCCGATGCCAGTCCACTGAGCGTCTCGGCCAGCGCGGCGTCACCAGCGACCTGCTCCGCCGACTGACGGAGGACGAAGCCCAGGATGTGGCTCATGCCGCCGGCCAGACCCCGAGCCGACGCGTGGGGGTGATAGCCCAGCTCCGCCGCGGCCTCGAGCACGCGCTCTCGCGTCGTCACGCTGATGTTCGTCCCCGGTCGGTCGTTGAGGACGAAGGACACGGTCGTGCGCGATACGCCCGCCCGAGCCGCCACATCAGCACTCGTGGGTCTCCTGCGTGAGATCGCCATTCAGCTCCGAGACCGGGCGGGGTCGTCTCGGGGCCCTCAAGCAGGGCCTCGCACCGAGCGACCGCTGGGGGAACTAACTCGCGTTAGTGACGCGTATTAGTACCCCGATCGGGAGGCTCCCGTCAACCCTTGATCCGGGATGCTTCTCCGCCAATCGCCAGTTCCATCTGGGTGGCGTAGCGGGCGGCGATTCGTTGCGACGTGACGATGTCCGCTCGGCCTTCAAGGATGCCCGCGCTGGGTGGCCGCCCAGCAGTGACAAGGCCATGGAACGCCAATAGCTCCGCCTCGAAGGCCTCGACGACGGACAGGTAGCGTCGGTCCCGGCGGGCGTTGCCTTCGACCTCCGTGATCCTGAGCCGCGTCGCGGCGTGAAGCAGGTACGGCGAGGGGAACTCGAGTTCGAAGGTCGCCGCCTCGTACACGACGCGGACTTCCTCGCGATATGCCGCGTAATCCGGCAGGAAGTGCCAGCGAATCGAAAACCGGCCATCTTCAGGCAGACGTCCGGCGATCGCCACGGATGGTGGCCACGTCGCCGCCGGCCAGGCATCGACGCTATCGATGGCGGTCGGGTCGCCGGCGAATGCCCGAACCAGGGCCAGATCGTGGACGATGCTGCCGAGGACGACGTCAGAGTAGAGGCGGCCGATGTCAGCCCTCCCGACAGCCACGGTTCGGAGACGATCCTCCTCGGCCCGGATCGCCTCGAGGATCCCGATCGGCACGTCTGTCGGAGGCGGCAGAAGCCGGGCGTGCGCGAGTTGTCGCTCGCTGCTCGGGTGGAGGACGGTGACCTCGATCGATCGGACCGGGCCGAAGCCGGTGGCTGTGCCGTCCATGCCTTCGGGACGGTCGCCGCGTGCGGTTGCGAGGGCCCGCACGACCGCCGGGTCATAGAGCTTCATGTAGCCGACCTGTAGTTTCCGGGCGGGGTCCGCAGCGAGACGGGCCGCGATCGCGTCGGCCTCGGCGAGGGTCCAGGCGAGCGGCTTCTCCGCGAACACCGGCCAACCGCGATCCAGCCCGGCCAGGACGGCCGAGCCGTGCGAACCGGAGGTCAAGACGAACAGGGCGTCGATGGCGTCTGCAGAGAGCAGGGCATCGAGTCCGTCGAAGCGGGCGCGCTCGGGCACCCGGTAACGATCGCCGATCGACGCGATCAGGCTGGGCGAGAGGTCGGCGATCGCGCCAATGGAATAGCGGTCGGCGAGCCGGTCGATGAGGGGCAGGTGCACGGCCTGGGCTACCGCGCCGAGGCCGAGAATGGCGACCCGCACACGCTCGGGCGCGGCCGTGGGCTCGGCGGGGGAGGCCATCGCCGCGGAGTATATCGGCCGCTTCCACACGCCCGGAGTCGTAGGACGGACGTTGAGGCCATGCCGTAGGCTGCCCTCGATGTCCGACAACGCCGAGCCGAGCGCAACGCCACCGGAAGCAGCCAAGTCCGCCACGAAGGCACGCCGCCCTGCCAAGCGGGAGGCAATCCCGGATTCGGCCAGCCCGCCCGTGCGGGTCCGTCAGACGCCGCGCAAGCATCCTGTGCTCAACCCGGCATTCGGCGCCGATTGGTGGCAGCGTGGCGTCGTCTACCAGATCTATCCACGGTCCTTCGCCGATTCGAACGGCGACGGCGTCGGTGACCTGCCCGGGCTGATCGACAAACTCGACTACCTCAACGACGGCACGGAGCGGTCCCTCGGCGTCGATGCGATCTGGCTGTCGCCGATCCATCCCTCGCCCGGGTTCGACGTCGGTTACGACGTCTCCGACTACGACGCGATCGATCCCGTCTTCGGGACCCTCGACGACTTCGACCGGCTGATCGCGGAGGCTCACCGGCGGGGGATCCGGGTGATGCTCGACCTCGTCATGAACCACACGAGCTCAGCCCACCGTTGGTTCGAGGAGTCGCGCCGCGATCCGAACGGTCCGTTCGGCGACTGGTATCTGTGGCGCGACGGGAAGCCGGGCCGCTTCGGCCGAAGGGCCCCGCCGAACAACTGGCGATCGTTCTTCGGCGGTTCGGCCTGGACGTGGGACGAGGTCCGCGACCAGTTCTACATGCACACGTTCCTGCCGGAACAGCCCGACCTCAACTGGCGCAACCCAGCCGTCCGCGAGGCGATGCTGACGATGGTTCGCGGCTGGCTCGATCGGGGCGTCGACGGCTTTCGCCTGGACGTCTTCAATGCGTTCTTCAAGCACGCCGAGTTGTTGTCGAACCCGCGCCGCCTGCGGGGTCGCCGGCCGTACGACCGGCAGGTCCACCTCTACGACAAGGACCAGCCGGAGCTCATCGAGTTCCTGGCCGAGTTCCGGGCGCTGCTGGATTCGTATCCGGAGCGAATGTCCGTCGGCGAACTCTTCTCGTCGGACCCGCTGGAGGCTGTGCGGCTGACTGCCCCCGGCCACATGGTCTTCGACTGGAACCTCATGGGGCCGCCCTGGAAGGCCAAGGCCTTCGCCGAGGCGAGCGAGAGGCACGAGCAGACGTTCGGGACGGATCTCTGGCCGACCCTCGTCATGTCGAATCACGATCAGCCGCGACAGGCAAGCCGCCTCGCCCCGGACGCCGACGCCGCGACGAGTGATGCCGTGGCGCGCGCCGCCGGTGCCCTGATGCTGACCCTTCGCGGTACCCCATTCGTCTATTACGGCGAGGAGATCGGGGCTCGCAGCGTTCCGGTGCCGTGGGAGGAGATCATCGACCCGCCCGCACGCCGTGGGGGACGGCTGATCCGGCGCCTCGTACCGTGGTGGAACCGCGATCAGGCACGCTCGCCGATGCCATGGGGCGGCGGCCCGAACGGCGGCTTCTCGACGGGCCGGCCGTGGATCCGGATGGCGCCGGACGTTGATACCCGGACCGTCGCGAACCAGGACGCTGATCCATCGTCGGTCCTCAACGCCTATCGCAGGCTGCTCTGGCTGCGACGGCGGCACCCAGCGCTCCAGGTTGGCGCCTACCGCCGGCTTGCGAGCCGATCCGATGATGTCTTCGCCTTCGAGCGCGCGACCGACGGCGAGACCATCATCGTTGCGGTGAACTTTTCGGCGACGCCGCGAAGTCTCCGGATTCGCACCGCGAAGCGCTGGAAGACCCTGTTCGATACGCACGAGCCGGCCCAGGCGGGGGTCGTGGGTGGCGACGAGTTGACCCTCCGGCCCTATGAAGCCGTCATCCTCAATGCCAGCTGAGCGGCGTCCTGCCCTCGGCCGCCGGTTGGCATCGGGCCGCCGGTTGCGGCGCTGATACGATAAGGCCCACCCACCGATCGATCCGGAGGCGTCCGTGCCGCTCGAGTTCCTGAAGCGAAAGAATGCGGCCGAACCGACCCCCGCGGCGCCGGCCAAGCCGTCGACGTCCTCGATCACCCTGCCCGAAGAGGTCGTCGCGCAGGAGTACCAGCTCAAGCTCTACTACGCCGGCAAGAGCAGCGAGGGCGTCCGGATGCGGACCGGCCCGAACGCCATGGCCGAGCTGCCGTCGATGCTCCACGGCCTCGCCAAGAGCGAGATCGAGATGGTCGAGCCGCTGCCGATCGAGTTCAGCCAGGCGACCCCAGTCATCAGCCGGCCGTCCGAGGCGATGCAGTGGCTGAACGCCCACCACGTCCACTCCCCGGTGACGCGCCATGCGCTGGTCGTCCTCGAGTCGATCGATGCGATCGACCTCGCGTTCGACACGTTCGTCTGCGCCCTCCTCGACGGCGAAGTCGATACCTCCGGCTATCCCGAGTACAGCGCCGTCGTTGGCGGCGTCGCGTCCCACTGGGATGAATCGACCGGCGACATGATCGTCCGGGCGGTCGTCGGCTGGGGCGGCAAGGGTGTTCGGGGCGACACGGACCGCATCGGCGCCAAGCTCGTGTCCGGGATCCTCACCAATGTCCTCGCGAACCAGTACGCCCTCGGCCTGACGGCCATCGAGCGCCCCGTTCCGGCTGGCTGGACGGGGCGGCCTCGTCTGCGCGCATTGCGGGTTCGCGTCCGCCCACGATCGGGCCTTCTACTGCCCGAAGTGCGGCATGCGGCTGCTCCGCGGCTGAGCGCGAGCAGCGACGGATGCCGATCTACGACTACACCTGCTCGAAATGCCGGCGGGTCACGGAGGTCATCCACGGGATCAATGACCACGGCCCGAAGTTCTGCCCCGAGTGCGGAGCCGACGGGACGATGACCAAGGCGTTCGTCGCCCCGGCCGTTCACTTCAAGGGCAGCGGCTGGGCGAAGAAGGACCGCGGTTCGTCGGCCAGGGCAGCTCGGGCCAAGGACGAGAAGGACGGGGCGGGCGGGGATGCAACCGCGAAGACGCGACGCCGGGTCGACCTCGGGTTCGGACGGCTCGTCCGGCGGGTCGGCATCGGAGTCCGGTTCGAAAACGGACGCCGGGCCGAAGGCCACCTCCTCGGGCGGCTCGGCGACGACGTCCGGGTCGTCGGACTGAGCCCGCCCGATGCCCGCCGCAGCGACCGACTGGATCACCCTCGCCGAGGCCTCGCGAGATCCTGGCGGCCGCGAACATCCAGCTTCCGGCCGGCGACGATCGGCCACTGGGCTCGGACGGGCAAATTGCAGAGCATCAAGCTCGGCGGCCGGCGGTTCGTCCGCCGTGGTGAGGTCCGCGCGCTCGTCGCCGCTCCGCGCCGCGTCCGCGCCGAAGAGCTCCAGCCATCGCTGTTCGAGGAACTGCAAGGCTGACCGCCGTGCCGCCGGACCGGGCCAGCCCGCCGGCATGGGTCGAGCGCCTCCAGGCCCTCGCACTCCGGGTCTTCGGCAGCCGGCGTGTCATGCGCGCCCGGGCGGTGATCGACCGCTTCAACAGCGCGGAAGGCGGGCTGATCGCGTCCGGGATCGCCTACAACACGCTCTTCGCGCTCATCCCGATGGCCCTGTTCGCGAGCGGCGTCCTCGGGTTCTTCGTCACCGATCCGGCACAGCTCGAACAGGTCAGGGACGCGCTCACCGATTGGGCGCCGCCGCTCGAGGGCGTCGTCGACGAGGTCCTCGACGGCCTCGCGACGGCCGCGCCGTCACTTTCGATCATCGGCTTCCTCGGGATGGTCTGGGGGACGACGCGGTTGTTCGGTTCGCTCGAGATGGGTATCGAGTCGATGTTCTCGGGAGCGCCGCGTCGCGGGCTCGTGGTCAAGACCGTGCGACGTGCCCTATCGATCATCATCCTCGTTGCCATCATCGCCGCTGGCGGTCGTTGCGACCTCGGCCTCTTCGCTCGTGCCAGACATTTCCGGCGTCGGTGGCGAGGCAACTCGCGCGCTAGTCGACGTCGTCCTGTTCGTGCTGCCGCTCGCCCTCAGCTCTCTGGCCGTCGGGTTCATGTACCGGTTCCTTCCGCCAGTCCGCCCTGGGCTGTCTGCAATCGGGCGTCCAGCCATCGCGATCGGCTTCGGCCTCGTGGTGATCACGCGGCTCTTCACGATCCTCGCGCCGCTCGCGTTAGGGGCGAACTTCGTCTACGGGACGCTTGGGGCCATCTTTGTCGCACTCACCTGGCTCGGTCTGACCTACACGATCGTGCTGATCGGCGCGGCATGGGTCAGCGAACGGATGCTTGGAGCCGAGGAGATCCGTGGCCGTCGCGTGACGTCCGGGTACGGGCGGCGTCAGCCGCCCTGGCGGGAGCCGCAGCGGCGGCAGAAACGGGCGGTGGCGGACAGCGACAGGCCGCAACTACTGCAGGACTGGACGCCTCCGCCCGGCGTGCCTCGGGGATGGGCGACGACGTCGCGCGCGGAGGCGGCCCAGAGGGCATCGTTGGCAGCGGAAGTGGATGTAGGCCGAGTTGCCAGGAGCGCGGCGTTGGGCGCGGCGACCGGCCACTGAGGATTGGCGGGCCACTCCGGCTTCGGCGGCGCCGGCGGGAGCGGTGATGCCGATGCGGCAGCGGGCAGGCCCTGATCCGCTTGGTCGTGGCCGTTTGTTGGTACGGCCGGAACATCGGGGGCGACGATGCGCCAGGTGGGCTGCTCGACGCGGTCGGCTCGGACGGGTTCTGGTGCCGGTGGCGGCGCCGCGGGCTCGCGCTTGGGCTCGGGCGCTGGCTCGGCGCGCGCGGCAGCAGATGCCGCGGCGGCAAGGGCGGCGGCTACGGCCGCGCGCTCGTCGGGCGCGTCAGTGGCGATCTCTGCTGGCACCTCCTCGACCGGCGCCGCAGCCTCCACAGCCACGGGCTCGGCGACCGGCGCGACGGTGTCGAACGCGGCGACGAGCTCGGGCTCGGGTTCGGGCTCGGGAGCCGCCAGTACCGCGGCGACAATCGCCGGTTCGACCCAGTCAGGCTCGTCGGCGGCAATCGGCTCAGCGGCCACCTCGATCGGCTCGGCGACCCCTTCGGTCGTCGGAGCGTCCACGGCCGGCCCGGCCCCGACGGACGCTTCGTAGGCCGCCAGTTCGGCGTCGATGTTCTGTCCCGGGCGGAACTTGGCAAGAAGCGCGGCCGTGCGGAGGGACGCTGCGGCGGCTCGCTCGTCGACGCCGGCGGGGAGCGCTTCCGAGGCGGGCTGCGCCGCGACGGCCTCGACCGGCCAGTCCTCAGCGTCGGCGACCAATTCGGCGAACGTCTCGGCCTCAGCGAGCTCGGCCTCGTCTGTGTCAGGTACGCCCTCCTGCGGTGCGCCGGCTTCCAGCCCGGGCTCGGTCGCGATCGGCCAAGCTCCGGCAGGGTCGGCCTCGGGCTCGACGGTCGGCGCCATCTCGGACGCGACCGCCTCGGGAAGCTGCGGCTCGGAGATCCGGGCCAGCCGATTGATCGCGAGAATCTCCTCGAGATCCGGCGCGGGCGCCAGGACCTCCGGCGAGTCGTTCGCCAGGTCCGACGTCGGCCAGGCCGTAGCGTCGACGTGGACTGGCTCGCCGTGCATCGGGGTCAGGTCCGGGAAGGGCGCCGGCATGATCTCGTGACCGAGGTGCGGCGCGCACGTCAGGCAGCTGGCCCTCGGCCTCGTTCCAGCAGTTGCCGCACGTGTACTGGCGGCAGTTCATGCAGAAATTGAAGGTCGCGTGGAACGCGTCGAGCTGCTGCGACGTCAGCCTCGCGCTCTTCGTCGCTCCGAGCGGCCGCCATGGCCTCGTCGAGCGACGTGTCGTCGCTCATGACGTAGTTCTTGAGGCCCTTCGAGATCGTCTTGAACCGACCGAGCTTCTTCGCGCCGCGTGGGCGCGGCGGACTCGAACGTGTAGCGGGTGCCGCAGCGTTCGCAGAACGACTCGGTAAGGATCTCGGGCATCGTGCCCCCGGTATGCGGTGGACACGTCAGTGCGGGACGGGCCGACCGAACGGGCGCAGACTATATCGCAGCCGTCTTCACCGGCCTCAACCGCAGGTACCTACAGATCAGGGACGATGGTCCCGCGATCGTACGCCCCGCCGGGCCCGGTACGCTCGACGGGTGCGAGACATCCTGCTAGACTCCGCCACCGATCATGCGACCCCTCGCCGCCCTCGAGCGGTTCTTCGAGCGCCTCTTCGAACGGCAGTCGGCCCGCCTGTTCCGGACGAAGCTCCAGCCGATCCAGCTCCAGAGGCGGGTCGAGCGGGCGATGGAGTCCGGCGGGTCCGCGACGGCGACAGGACGCTCGTGCCGCATCGCTTCGCCATCCACCTCGCCGCCGCCTGACCTCGCGGCCCTGCGGGAGGCCCATCCATCGCTCGCGGCGGATCTCGCCGACGCCGCCCTCGAGATTTGCCCGCAGCCACGGCTACCGCCTCGCCGATCGGCCGACGGTCGCGCTCGTCGCCGATTCGACGATACGAGCCGGCGACGTTCGCGTTGCGGCCAGCCTCGATTCGGCGGCCAGGCCTTCGCCCGGCGCGCCCCGACAAGGCCGCGGGCCAAGCGGCGGAGCCCGGCGCACGCGGCGGCGACGACGGAGCTGAGGCCGGGCCGCGAGTCGACCAGACCGCAGTCTTCGTCGTCCCGACCGTGGAGTCGCCGAGGGCCCGCTCCGCGAGGTCCGGCCGGACGGGTCGACGCGGTCCTTCGTCGTCGACGGCCGGCCGCTGACGATCGGTCGCGGCCCCGACAACGGGCTCGTCCTCGTGCGACGGCCGGGCCTCGCGCCACCACGCCCGCCTCTACGGCCGGCGCGGGCGCCCTCCTCCTGGCCGATCTCGGGAGCACGAACGGCTCGTGGGTCAACGACCGCCGCGTCGAGGAGATGGCGCTCGGGGAGGGCGACCGGATCCGGGTCGGCGACACGATCCTGGTCGTCGAGTCGTTCGAGGACGCCTGATGGACGGGTTCGTCCTCACGATCTGGCTCGTCCGGCTCCTGTTCCTCGCGCTGCTGTACCTGTTCCTCTTCGGGGTCGCCCGGGCGCTCCTCCGCGACCTCGCGCAGGCCGCGCGCGAGCCGGCGACGGAGCTCGGCCGGCTCGTCGTCGTGGCCTCGCCCGCCGGCGAGCCCGCGCCGGGCACGAGCATCGGCCTCGACGCGATCACCACGCTCGGCCGCGACGTCAACAACGCGATCGTCGTCGACGACCAGTTCGCGTCCGCCCAGCACGCCGTCCTGACCTTCCGGGGCCGGACCTGGTACGTCGAGGACCTCAAGAGCACGAACGGGACGTTCGTCAACGGCGTCCAGGTCGAGGGCGTCATCGCCGCTCGGCTACGGCGACGAGCTCCAGCTCGGCCAGGTCCGGATGCGGCTGGAGCGGCCGCGCCGATGACGAGCGATCGCTCGTGACCGCTGCCGCGCCGGACTCCCCGGCATCTTCGAGGATTCCGGCCCCGCCCACGGTGGCGCGAGGCGCGGCTGCTCGCGATCGCCGCGGTCGCGATCCTGGTCGGCAGCGTCTCGCTCGAACTCGCCCGGCACAGCGACCGGACCTCGGCGACCAGCTCGGTTTCTCGCCGGCCGAGCCGCTCCATCTCGCGATCTATCTCGGGGTCCTGTTCGGCGCTGCACATCGCCCAGGTCCTGACCGGGCGGCGGACCGACCAGGTCCTGCTGCCCGCGGTCGGGCTGCTCGGCGGGATCAGCCTGCTGCTGATGGAGCGGCTGCCGCAGGATCTCGTCGTCCAGCGCTTCTTCGGCGCGGAGCTCGGGCTGGCCGAGGTCCAGCTCGTCTGGCTGTCCTGTCGCTCATCCTCGCCGGCGACGCTCGTCGATCGTCGTCCGATCCGATCTCTGGCTGCGCCACTACAAGTACACCTGGGCCGCGGCCGGGCGTCGCGCTGCTGCTGCTGACGTTCGTGCTCGGGACGGAGGTCAACGGCCAGCGCCTGACGCTCTCGTTCGGGCCGATCAGCGGCCAGCCGTCCGAGCTGCTGAAGGTGATCCTCGTCGTGTTCCTCGCCGGCTACCTCTCGGAGAACCGCTCATTGCTCGTCGAGGAATCGACCCGGATCGGGCCCATTCGCGATCCCGCCGCTGCCGTACCTCGCGCCGATGGTCGCGATGTGGGCGATCGCCCTCGGCATCGTCGTCGTCCAGCGCGACCTCGGCGCGGCGCTCCTCTTCTTCGCCGTGTTCCTGCTGCTGACTCTACGCGGCGACCGGCGCGGCTCGGCTACGTCGTGCTGGGCATCCTGCTGTTCCTCGTGGGCGGGTTCGTCATGTACCAGCTCGTGCCGCACGTCCAGACGCGGGTCGACGTCTGGATCGACCCGTTCGCCGACGCCCGCAGACCAGCGGCTACCAGATCATCCAGGCGCTCTACGCGTTCGGGCGGGGCGGCCTGCTCGGGACCGGGCTCGGCGGCGGCCTGCCGACGATCGGCGGCGGCAGCCGGCCGGATCCCGAGGTCCACACCGACTTCCCGTTCGCCGCGCTGGGCGAGGAGCTCGGGCTGATCGGGGTCATGGCGATCCTCGGGCTGTATCTCGTCGTGATCGAGCGCGGCCTGCGGATCGCCGCCGCGGCGGGCGACGACTTCCGGTCGCTGCTCGCGGCCGGGCTGGCGCTCGTCGTCGGCGTCCAGGCGTTCATCATCGCAGCGGGCAATCTCAAGCTCATCCCCCTGACCGGCATCACGCTGCCGTTCATCAGCTATGGCGGCTCGTCGACTGCTCGTCAACGGGATCGTCGTCGGCCTGCTGCTCGCCCTGTCGGACAAGGGCGTCGAGCCGCCACCGGCGCCGAAGCCGCCCGGACGCGCCTCGCCGCATGGCCGGCGTGACCAGGTCGCGGCCCGGGCGCGGCTCGACTGCGCCGCAGCCGCCAGTCCGCCGCTGCAGCCCGTGTCGCGGAGCATCGCCCATGTCGGTCATCGCGCTGACGCTCGCGTTCGCGATCCTCGCTGGCGGCGCCGGCTACTGGCAGGTCTTCCGCTCCGAGGAGCTGAGCGACGGCGCCCGACAACCCCGCGGTCATCGCGGCGGCCCGCAACGTGATCCGCGGCGAGATCATCGACCGCGACGGGACGTCCTCGCGATGAACCGCGACGTACGCCAACGGCGAGCCCTACCGCGCTCTACGCTCGACCGGTCGATCGCGCCCGTCGTCGGGTACGCGAGCCGGCGCTACGGGACGCCGGGCCTGGAGCGGCTCGTTCAGCGCGGCGCTGACCGGTCTGAACGACCCGGACCCGATCCGGAACCTGCTCAAGAAGTTCCAGGCCGATCCCGTACGACCCGCAGACGCTGACGCTCGTCGCTCTCCCTGCCGCTCCAGCGGGCCGCGATCCGCGGGCTCGGCGACGACAAGGGCGCGGTCGTCATGCTCGATCCGCGGACCGGCGAGGTCCTCGCCCTCGCCTCGACCCCGTTCTACGACGCCTCGGCGATCGCCAACCCGGCCACCGAGGACGACGGCTTCGCCGCCGTCCGCGACGACCCCGACCAGCCGCTGCTCGACGCGGCCGACGCAGGGCCGCTACGTGCCCGGCTCGGTGTTCAAGATCGTGACCGCGTCGCCGGCCTTGGCTCGGGCGCGATCGACGCCGACGACGACATTTCGAGAAGCAGGCCCAGGCCGAGCGGGACTGGCTTGGTCGTCAACGGCTTCCGGATCAACGAGCACGCGGGCGTCCCGGCGCGGACGTTCGACCTGGCCGGCGCGACCGAGGTGTCGTCGAACATCTGGTTCGCCCTCGCGGGTCTCGAGACCGGCGGCGACAACCTCGTCGAGTACGCCGAGCAGCATGGGCTTCGGCGCCCCGCTGCCGTTCGACCTGCCGACGGCCGTCGTCCCAGGTCACCGTCCGGCGGCGGCTCGGCGCCGGGCGGCTTCGAGGACGACGACGGAGCTCGCCAACGCCTCCTACGGCCAGGCGCGAGACGCTTCGTCACGCCGCTCCAGATGGCCCTCGTGGCGGCGACGGTGGCCAACGACGGCGAGCTGATGCGGCCGCGCCTCGTGACCGCGCTGACCGGCAAGGAAGGGACGCGTCGGATCGGGCCCGAGTCGCTCGAACGGGTCATCTCGGCCGCCGACGCCGCCGCGATCACGGCGGCGATGGTCGAGGCGGTCGAGGGCGACCTCGGGCGCCAGTTCACGCGCCGGCGCGAAGGTGCCCGGGCATCACCACCGCGGGCAAGTCCGGCACCGCGGAGCTTGGTGGCGCAGGCGAGCCGCACTCGTGGTTCATCGGCTTCGCGCCGGCCGAGACCCGCAGATCGCGATCGCCGTCCTCGTCGAGCGCGGCGGTCGGGGAGGGGAGCGGGCGGCGCCGCTCGCGGGCTCGCTCATGACGGCATATTTCGATACGCTGGCACCGAAGATGAGCGACCAGACGCAGCGGTGAGCCCATCGCGGACCGGCCGGATGACGACGCCGGCGACGACGCCGAGCGCCTGACGGACGTCGGCCCGGCGGCGGTCGAGCGCGAGCGCCGGACCGGCCCTCGAGCGAATCGGGCTGGCCGCCATCGCGGTCGTGATGGCGCTCCTGTTCGCGCCGTCGGCGGTCGCCGCGTTCGTCGGCGGCGAGTTCTTCCTCGGCCGCGATGGGCCTGGTCGGCTGCATGATGACGCTGGTCGTCGGCGGGATCACGCTCCTCCGCGGCTAGGCATCGAGATCTGCGTGACGAGCGGGCCGATGCGGCCCGGCGATCCGCCGAGGTCCAAGGCGCAGAGCTCGCGCGACGGCCATTGGCACCGAGCCGTCACGTTCCGAACCCAATTCGCGTCTCCGGCGTACTATCAGTGCGACACCCCCGTGCGAGCCCGACAGCGGCATCGCAATTCCCCGAGGAGCCTGATGTCCAACCTTGAGCAGACGGGCGAGAAGGTCCTCGCCAACGTCGAGCGCGTGATCGTCGGCAAGCACCACGAAGTCCGGCTCGCTCTCGTCGCGCTGCTTTGCCGCGGCCACCTCCTGATCGAGGACGTGCCGGGCACCGGCAAGACCGTCCTCGCCAAGGCGATCGCCCGGAGCCTCGGCTGCAGCTTCCGGCGGATCCAGTTCACGCCAGACCTGCTGCCATCCGACGTCACCGGCCTGTCGATCTACAACCAGAAGAACCAGGAGTTCGAGTTCCGCCCCGGGCCGATCATGGCCCAGGTCGTCCTCGCCGACGAGATCAACCGGGCGACGCCGAAGACCCAGTCGGCCTCCTCGAGTGCATGGAGGAGCGCCAGGCGACGATCGACGGCACGACCTACGCGATGCCCGACCCGTTCCTCGTCATCGCCACGCAGAACCCGATCGAGTACGAGGGCACGTTCGCCCTGCCGGAGGCCCAGCTCGACCGCTTCATGCTGCGGATCCGGCTCGGTTATCCCCAGCCGATCGAGGAGGTCGTGATCCTCGACGAGCAGAAGCGAACCCATCCGCTCGAGGAGCATCGAAGTCGTCTGTTCGGTCGACGAGCTGCGCGGCATGCAGACGGCGGTCCGCGACATCTACGTCGACTCGACCGTCGCCGAGTACATCGTCCGCCTCGTCAACGGCACGCGAAACCATCCCGACGTCTACCTCGGCGCATCGCCGCGCGGATCGATCGCGCTGTACCGGGCCGGCCAGGCGCTCGCCGGGCTGCTCGGCCGCGACTACGTCATCCCGGACGACATCAAGGCCGCTCGCGGAGCCGGCCCTGGCCCATCGCCTGATCATCAAGACGAGTGCGTCCATCCACGACGTCCAGTCGGCCAACGTCGTCCGCGAGCTCCTCGACGCCACGCCGATCGAAGGCATCCGGCCGACCGGCGGCCCCGACGGCCCCCGAGCCATCCGCCCGGCGGGCCAGGGCGCGGCGAGCGCCTAGGCCGAGCGAGCACGAGCGGACCGGCACGCGGATCGATCGGGTGATGCGTCGACTCCAGCTCATCCTGATCGCGGCGATCCTCCTCATCGCCGCGTTCTCAACCGGCCTGGAGTTCCTCTTCTACCTCGTCTACCTCGCGATCATCGTCATCGGCGGCTCGTACATCGTCACCCGGCTCGGTCTGTCCGACCTCGAAGCCGGCTATGCCGTGAGCCAGCTCAACGGCCACGTCGGCGACAAGATCCGCGTCACCTACACGCTCCGCAACACGAGCCGGATCCCGAAACCGTGGCTCGAGGTCCACAACCCGACGACGCTTCCCGGCGGCCTGCCCGGCCGGGCAATCCCGCTGGGTCCCAGGGCCGAGCGATCGTGGCTCGTCCGAGTCCCGCTTGTCCGCCGCGGCCACTTCCGCATCGAGCCGCTCCAGATCCGGACCGGCGACCCCTTCGGCTTCTTCGAGGCGTCGGCGTCGGTTGGGCAGGGCGTCGCGGTCGTCGTCTATCCCCGGATCGAGTCGATTCCGCTGTGGCGCCTTCCGGCCGCGTATCGTCGAGGGAACGAACGCATCTCCTGAGCGAACCCTCCAGACGACGCCGCTCGCGACGACCGTCCGGCCGTGGGCACCGGGCGACAGCTTCAACCGGATCCACTGGCGAGCGACGGCCCGTCACGGCGAGATCCAGGTCAAGGAGTTCGAGCTCGAGCAGACCGCCGACGCCTGGATCATTCTCGACCTCGAGCGCGCGATCCAGACCGGCCGCGGCGACGAATCGACGGTCGAGGCAGCCGTCCGGGTCGCGGCCTCGGTCGCCGACAAGGCAATCCGCGACAACCGCGCCGTCGGCATGACGGTCAACGCCCACCGCACCACCGTCCTGCCAGCCGACCGTGGCAGCCGCCAGCACCTCAAGATCATGCAACTCCTCGCTGCCGTCGACGGGGACGGCACCTCGCCGCTCGTCGAGACGATCGTCGCGACTGCCGGCCGGCTGCGGCGCGGCATGACCGCGATCCTCGTTACGCCGTCGACCGACGCGACCTGGATCCGCCCGATCGCCTCGCTCCGGACGCGGGGGATCGCCACGGTCGTCGTGGCGATCGACGGGCCGGCCTTCGAGCGCGTCGCCCGGAGGGACCGCGAGCGAGACGGCGAAATCCTTGCACCGATCGAGCCGGCCGTGGAAGAGCAGCGTGCTCAGCGGGCGCGCGCCCTGCGCCACGCACTGTCGGAGTACGAGATGAAGGTCCACACCGTCCTGCCGGGCCAGGCGCTCGGGGAGGCACTCGTCGGATGAAGCTGCTCCGCGAACCAAGCTCGGCACCCGAGGAAGGCTGGGCAAGCGTCTTCCTCGTCGGGCTGATGGTCGTCACCATGGCCTGGTCGATCGACGACGCGGGCTGGGTCCTCGGCAGGTCCGAATGGACGGACTTCCTGGCGTGGGCGGCCGCTGCTCGGGGTCGCCGTCGGCTTCATCGGTGCGAAGACCGGCTGGAGCCGCTGGGTCGCCCACGTCATCGGGGCCACCTTCGCTGTGCTGATCGTTCCGATCATGGTCGGTCAGCGTTCTGCTTGATAACGGGGGGACCCCAGGGTCGCAGTTCGTGGCGACCGCCGACGCAGCGGTCAAGGCCTGGAACGACTTGATCGTCCTCGGGCAGCCGGCGACGCGCGAGACGGGGCACCACCTGTTGGTCCTCGGGCTGCTCGTCTGGGGCACGGGCCAGTTCGCCGCGTCGGCCGTCTTCCGCCACCGCCGGCCGCTGAGCGCGGTCGTCGTCGTCGGGGCCATCCTCGTCGGCAACATGGCGGCGACGGTCCGCGAGCAGCTCGGCTTCCTGATCCTCTTCAGCCTCGCCGCCCTGTTCCTGCTGATCCGGCTCCATGCCCTCGACGAGCAGGCAACCTGGATGCGGCGCAGGATCGGCGACCCGGCCGCGGTCCGCTCGATCTACCTCCGCGGCGGGACGGCGTTCATCGCCATCGCGGTGCTCGGCTCGCTCTTCCTGACGGCCTCCGCCCGATCGGCGCCGCTCGCGGGCGCGTGGGAGGACCTGAAGCCCGTGCTGCTCGATGTCAGCGCGGCGATCCAGCGATTCCTCCCGGCCGGCGGCGACAACCGCGGCTTCGGCAGCGTCCAGTTCGGCCCATCCGCCGTCGTTCAGAGCGTCGTGGAGTACGAACCAGGACATCTCGCTGTCGATCAAGCGCCCGGTTGGCGACGGGCGGCCCTATTACTGGCGCGCGATCGCCTACGACCGGGCCGACAAGTTCGGCTGGGGGTGGACCGGGTCCGACCGAATCCAGCGTCCCGCCGGCGAGGAGCTCCTCGTCGGGTCGCTCGACGCACCGGCCAAGGAGGGCACGTAGGAGGTGACCTTCACGGTCACCCCGAGGGCCTATCGCGGCTCCTACGTCCTCAGCCCGCTGACGCCCCTCAAGATCGACCGCGATTCGGACGTGCTGGGTCTCGGCGAGAGGCGTCCTGTTCGAGGCCGTCGAGATCAATGGCCGTGAACCGTACGTCGTGACGGCGCGGGTCCCGCTCCTCGGCGACGACCCGCCGGGCGCGCTGACGCAGAACCAGCTACGGGTGGCCGGCGATGACTATCCCGACGAGATCCTGGCGCGATACATGCAGGTCCCGGAAGCGGCGATCGGTCGGGAGGCGCAGAAGGTGCTCGACGACGTCCTCGCCGAGGCACCACCGACGACAACCCGTTCGACGTCGCCACGGCGATCGTCAACGAGCTCCAGAGCCGTCGCTTCGACTACGACACGAACGTGGCCGACGTCGACTGCGACGATCGCAGCGTCGCCGAGTGCTTCGCGTTTTCCCGCCAGGGCTTCTGCCAGCAGTACGCGACGCTGATGACGCTGCTCCTCCGCGAGCACGGCATCCCGGCGCGCTTCGTCCAGGGCTTCCTGCCTGGCAACGTCAACCCGCTGACCGGCTTCGAGGACATCCCGAACTCGAATGGCCACGCCTGGGTCGAGGTCTACTTCCCGGCCTACGGCTGGGTCATCTTCGACCCGACCGGCGGCGACCGCTCCCGGGTCGAGACGTTGCCGATCGGGCGGCAGGTCGATGGCCCCTCGCCGCGGCCGTCCCGAGCGCCGGGCCGCGCGATGACGGGCCCGATCCTGAGCGATCGCCGGGGGCTGGCGTCGCGCCGACGACACCAACGAACGGTCCCGGCGGCGCGGGCGCGTTCATCGTCGTCGCGCTGCTGCTCCTTGCGGCCGTCGGCGGCGTCGCATGGGTCGTCTGGCGGCGCGGCCCGCGCGGCCCGACGACCCCCGACAGCGCGTACGACGGCGTCGGTCCGCCTCGCGGCGCGGCTCGGATTCGGGCCCCGGCCGACGCAGACCGCCTACGAGTACGCGGCGGCGCTCGGCGACGTTCTGCCGGACATCCGGCCGGAGCTCCAGACGGTCGCCACGGCCAAGGTCGAAGTGGCCTACGGCCGACGGATCCTCGGCGAAGACCGGATCCGGGCCCTGCGCGCGTCGTACCGCCGGCTGCGGGTCGGCCTGCTGCGGCTCCTCTTCCGAGGTTCCGCCGCGGTCAGAGCCGCGGCCTCTGGTCTCTGCAGCGCCGCCCGCCCGCCGCTCGCCCATCCCGACCTGGCCAGATATCCTCGGGAGGACTCGTAGGCCGGTTGCGGGTCGCGATCCAGCGGCTCTCCGACCCTGATGATGCCGGGACAGCGCATCAAACGGCAGGATCGACCATCAAGGGCGTTCGCGGGCCAATCAAAGTCGCCGAGTAGTCCGCACATGGATATTGGCCAGCAACTAGCCAAACTTGCGCCCGGAGAATGTAAGCGGAGCTCCGGTGCCGTATCTGGCGTCTCGGTGGCCCGTTCTGGGAGTCCTTGAGACGCGTTGCGCATCAAACCGGGCTGTCGAGCACGGGCTTAGGCCCGAAACCGACCCGGCGCCTCCGCTAACGTTCTACCCACGAGAATCTGGCCAGATGCAGGCGGCGCAAGGGCCGGCGGGGATCGGGGCCGGGTCGGAGCGCCTCAGAGCGCCCCGAGCGCTGGCGCTCCTCGGTCGCCTCGTGGGCCGCCTCGTCGAGGAGCGGCGCGAGGTGCTCGGTCAGGTTCATCGCCCGGACGAGCGGCCGGCCGCCGCGAATCTCGATGACGCAGATCCCGGCCAGGTCGAACGACCACATCCAGAACCGCTCGAGCGGCAGGTCGAAGAGCGTCAGCAGCAGGACCTTGAAGATCCCGTCGTGGCCGACGACGACCGTCCACGGCTGCGTCGCCTGCGGCTCGACGGTAGCCGGCGACCTGCGGTCGATCGAGCGAACCCGGGACGCCCTGCTCGGCGAGCCGCGACAGGATGCCGGCGAGCGCCGGGCGGAGGCGAGCCTGCGACGTCGGGGATCGCCTCGCCGCCGGGCGCCCACGCCTCGAGCGGGCGGCGTCGCCAGGTCGCGAGGACGTCGCCCCAGCGGCGCCTCGATCTCGTCGCGGTGGAGGCCCTCCCACTCGCCCTGGCCGATCTCGAGCGAGCCCAGGCTCGGCCCGCGTCGGGATCGGCACGCCGAACGCCCCCTCGTCGGCCATCGCCGGCCGATCGCCTCCGCCGTCTGCGGTCGTCCGGACGAGCGGCGAGTGGACGATCTCGAGCGGCGGGCCGGCGGGCACCGGCAGGGCCGGCGGACGCGTGCGGGCGGGCGAGGCGCGCGGCAACCCGTTCGGCCTGGCGCAGCCCGATCGCCGAGAGCTCGCGTCTCGGCCTGGCCCTGGAACCGGCCCTCGACGATGAACGTCCGACTCGCCGTGGCGGACGAGGACGAGGGTCGCGTCGAGCCCGGCCGGGACGAGCGGCGGCGTGCGCGCGGTCGGGCGAGCTCAGCGCTCGCTCCCGAGCCGGATCGTCCACAGGTCGAGGACCGAGTCGTGGGCCCGGATCTCGTCGGCGACCGCCGGGCGGGACGTCGTCGTCGAGGGCCAGGACCATCGAGCGCGTCGGCGCGCGGCGCCGACCGGCCGACGTGCATCGCGCTGATGTTCACGTCGGCCTCGCCGAGCGTCTGGCCGATCCGGCCGATCATCCCCGGCCGGTCGCGGTGGTGGGTGATGAGCATCACGTCGGTCGGCTCCATGTCGAGCCGGTAGTCGTTCGAGCCGGGTGAGTCGGGCCTCGCCGCCGGCGACCGTGCCCGCCGACCGTCGTCGTGCGGCCCCTCGGACTCGCCCGACAGCGTGAGCTGCGCCGCGTAGGCGCCGGCGTCGGGCGTCTTGCGCTCGACGACCGTGATGCCGCGGGCCTTGGCGAGGGCCGCGGCGTTGACGAGGTTGACCCGCTCGGTCGTCGAGGTCTCGAGCAGGCCGCGCAGGACCGCGGCGACGAGCGGCGATCCGTCGAACGCCGAGAGCTCGCCGGCGATCTCGAGCGTCAGCGTCTTGACGCCGGTCCGGCTGAACTGGGCGAAGAACCGGCCGAGGATCTCCGCGAGCGGCAGGTACGGCGCGAGGGCCTCGGCCGTCTCGGGCGTGACCAGCGGGGCGTTGACCGCGTAGCGGGCGCTGCGGCCGGCGAGGACGTCGAGGACCTGGTCGGCGACCTCCTCGGCGACGGCGACCTGGGCCTCGGCGGTCGAGGCGCCGAGGTGCGGGGTCAGCAGCGTGTTCGGGGCGTCGAGCAGCGGCGAGCCGGCCGGGGGCTCGTGTCTCGAAGACGTCGATGCCGGCCCCGGCCAGGGTCCGCTCGCGTGAGCGCCGCCGCGACCGCCGCCTCGTCGACGACGCCGCCGCGGGCGACGTTGAGGAGGATCGCGCCCGGCTTCATCCGGCCGAGCTCCTCCGTCGCCGATCATGCCCCGGGTCGCCCGCGTCAGCGGCACGTGGACGGAGACGACATCCGCCCGAGCCAGCAGATCGTCGAACGGCACGAGCTCGACGCCGTGGTGGGCCGCCTGCTCCGCGGTCACGTACGGATCGGCGGCGAGGACCGTCATCTCCATCGCCCGGGCCCGTGCTGCGATCGCCTGGCCGATCTTGCCGAGCCCGACGATCCCGAGCGTCCGGCCGCGCAGCTCGAGGCCGGTGAACTGGGTCCGCTTCCACTCGCCGCGCCGGACCGACGCGTCGGCGGCGGCGATCCGGCGGGCGACGCCGTAGAGCAGGGCGAGCGTGTGCTCGGCGGCGGCGATCGTGTTGCCGGTCGGGGCGTTGACGACCGTGATGCCGGCCCGCGTCGCCGCCTCGAGGTCGACGTTGTCGACGCCGACGCCGGCCCGGCCGATCACCTGGAGCCGCGTGCCGGCGCGCGATCACGCTGGCATCGACCTGGACCTGGCTGCGGACGACGAGCGCGTCGTACTCGGCCAGGATCGCGCAGAGCTCGTCGCGGCGTCAGGCCCGGCCGCTCGTCGACGTCGTGATGGCTCGCGGAGGCGCGCGACGCCCTCCGGGCGCGATGGGCTCGGCGACGAGGATCCTCACGCCGGGACGCCGGCTCCGCTCGTCTCGATCCCTGGCTCGACGAGGCCGAGCGCGTCGGCGGCCGCCGCGAACGCCGCTCCGACCGCGGCGCCGGGCGTGATCCGGCGACCCTGCTCCAGGCTGACCGATCTCGAGGACCGCGATCGCGCCGAGGATCTCCTCGACCGTCACCGACCCGAGGTGGCCGAGCCGGAAGATCTTGCCGCTCAGCTTGCCCTGGCCGCCGGCGAGGACGACGCCGTGGGCCTTGATCGCGCCGTTGAACGCCTTCCAGTCGTGGCCCTCGGGCAGCTTCGCCGCCGTCACGGTGCGCGAGGCGAACCGCTCGTCGGCGAACAGCTCGAAGCCGAGCGCCTGGAGGCCGGCCCGCGACGCCGCCGCGCACGCCTCGTGGCGGGCGAAGATCGAGGCGGCGCCCTCGGCCTGCATCAGCCGGATGCCCTCGTCGACCTGGTAGACGACGGCGATCGCCGGCGTGAACGGCGTCTGGCCGTCCGCGGCCGCGTCGCGATGGGAGCGCAGGTCGAGGTAGAAGCGCGGCATCGTCGCGCCGCTCCATCGCGTCCCAGCCCCGCGGCGAGGCCGCGATCATCGCCAGCCCGGGCGCCGCCATCCACGCCTTCTGCGAGCCGGTCACGACGACGTCGACGCCCCAGGCGTCCATCTCGAACGGCACCGCGCCGAGGCCCGAGACGCTGTCGACGAGGATCAGCGCGTCGGGGCCGACGTCGCGGATCGCGGCCGCGAGGACGGCGATCGGGTTCATCACGCCGGTCGAAGTCTCGTTGTGGGTGAGCAGGACGGCCTTGTACGACGGATCCGCCGCCAGCGCCTCGCGGACCACGGCCGGATCGGCCGCCTGGCCCCACTCGACGTCGAGCTTCGTCACGTTCGCGCCGTAGACGCCCGCGATCTTCGCGAACCGGTCGCCGAACGACCCGATCGACACGCCGAGGACGCGATCGCCCGGCGACAGCGTGTTGACGACCGCCGCCTCCAGGCCGCCGCTGCCGGCGCTCGTCAGCATCGCGACGTCGCTCGTCGTTCCGAAGAACGGCTTCATGCCGGTCAGGATCCGGTCGAGCATCGCCGCGAACTCGGGCCCGCGGTGGTTGATCATCTGGCGCGCACCGGCCTGGCGGACCGACGGCGGCAGGGCCGTCGGGCCGGGGATGCGGAGGTTGGGCTCGAAGCGGTCCACGGGAACGGTCTCCTGGCGAGCGGGATGAGCGGACCGATGGTCGCACAGAAACGTCGCGCCCGGCGCCCCGCCCGGTGTCGGATCTGGCCAAGACCGATACGATCTCCGGCAACCGATCGGTAGCCAGACTCGCTGCGTCGATCGCTGCGCGGCGGTATCTTGGAGCGTCGCACCGGCGGAGCCCGTGCGTCGTCATCTGGTCGCCCCCGCCGGAGATCATGTGACGTACTCCGCCCGACGCCGCCGAAGGCCTCCGCCGCCGCCGCCGCTTCGCCGCCGTCGGCGTGCTCCTGGTCATGTTCCTGGTGTTCGGCGCGGTTCGGATTCGGCACCGTCGCGACGAACGCCTTCGGTGCCGGCGACCGGTTCGACCGGTCGGTCGCAAGGATCGAGCGGATCATCAATCCCGTTCCCGAGCGATCGACGCGGCCGACCGTCGAGGTCACCGCGCCGTCCGACCCGCCCGACTGCCTCACCCGGGGCCAGCCCGACGGCCACGCCAGCGGCCGCCGTCCGGACGCCGGTCGACGTCACGATCATCGACGACCCGGAGGCCGTCTTCGCCCACGAGGCACGGAAGGACTGGTGCGCGCCGGCCGGCGTCCAGATGACGCTCGCGGCGCTGGGCCTCGGCGACACCTCCGACGCGTTCCAGCGCGAGCTCCCCTCGCGGGTCCGCGAGTGGGAGAGCATAGGAGGACAGCCACAACTACGAGTGGGGACCCGCGGCGATGGCCCTTGCCCTCGAGGCGTACGGCGCGCCGGGCTACGAGATCCGGGCCTACAAGTCGCGCAGCGACGCCGTCCGGGATGCGGCCATCGCGATCGACGACGACGCAGTCGCCGGCGATCCTGCTCGCCTGGAAGGGCGCCCACACCTGGGTCATGACCGGCTACCGGCCGAGGCCGACCCGACGATCTTCCCGGACGCGATCATCGACCGGCGCCTACGTCCTGGATCCGTGGTACCCGTGGGACTCGACGATCTGGGGCCCGTCCGACCCGCCCGGCACGTTCCAGGACTGGCCCGAGATGGAGCGCAACTTCCTGCCCTGGAAGCGACCCGAGGGCACGTACCCGGACCGCGACGGGAAGTAGATCATCCTCGTCCCGACGCTCCCGGCCGGCTGATCAGCGCGGTCTAGCGTCCCGTCGCCCGCTGGCGCCGCTGCGGTCGGAACGCCTGAGCCGGCAGCCGAGGAACACCGCCAGCAGGCCGCCTTGACGCCGGAGCCGGCCGCGTACGCCGACGGGAATCGAGAGGATCCCGAGCGACGGCGCCAGGCGCCTGGGCAGCGACGACGATCGTCACGAACGCCACGATCGACGCGATCACCTGGAGGAGCGTGTTGTGGGTCGCGTACAGCGCCCGCGCAGAGCGGGTAGGTGAGGCCGTCGAACGGCACGGACAGCGCGAACGCGGCGAGGAGACCCGGCCGTCAGCTGGACGTCGTCGGCGCCGAACTCGCCGCCACCGAGCAGTACGTCGATCAGGAGCGGCGCGAGGATCGCCAGCACGATGGCGGCGACCGTCGTGAGCAGCCCGATCGTGACGACGTTCCGGCGGAGGATCGACCTGAACGTCGGCCGTCGCGGTCGGCGTAGGCCGCCGACAGCGACGGGAAGACCGCCAGCGAGAACTGCTGGGCGATCAGGATCACCGGGACGACCCGGTAGTCGTCGGCGAACGTCGAGCGCCGAGGCGCTGCCCGCCCCGAACGACAGCGCCAGCACCGCGAAGTAACGTGAGCAGGATCGGGTCGATCGGGTAGCTGACCATCCGCGGCAGCATCAGCCGCACGAACTCGCGGAACGCCGCCGTCCGGACCTCGCAGCATCGGCCGGATGCGGAAGCTCGTCCGCCTCGACCCGATCGTCCGGACGGCGAGGTGGGCGGCGGTCCCGGCGACGGTGCCCCAGCGCCGGCGCGTAGACGCCGACTCCTCGCCGAACAGGATCGTGGCGATGATCGCTCCCGGCCGGGTAGACGACCGGCGCGAGGGCGTAGAAGAAGAACCTCCGGTTCGCGACGAGCACCTCGCCGATCGCGATCGAGGCCGCGAAGAGCGCGAGCGTCAGGCAGTTGATCCGGAACAGGTCGACGTAGAGCGCCTGCGCCGACGGCGTCGAGCGACCCGGCGACGAGCCCGGCGATGGCGCGGCGCCACACGATGAGGACGATCGCCGCTGCACGATCATCACGAGGACCGCGGCGGTCAGCGCCGTCCGCCGAAGTCGTTCGCCGCGCGCTCGTCGCCCCTGCGGAGCTGGCTGAAGATCGGCACGAACGGCGCGGTCAGCCCGGCGGCGACGAGGATGTCGAGGGCGACCTCCGGGATCCGGACCGCGACGTAGTAGATGTCGAGGTCCGTCCCGAGCCCGAACGTGTTCGCGAGCACCCGGTTCTGGATCTGGCGCATCGCGAAGTAGCCGAGCGTCAGGATCGACAGGATGACTGCGCCCGCGGGCAGGAACCGGCCGATAAGGGCGCGGAGGCGGGTCACCGAGGCGACGTCGCGACCACGACGAAGAGGGCGACGACGAGCAGGGCACTTGTCCCGAGGGCATTGACCGCCCCGAGGAGCGGCGGCGACACGGCTGGTTCGGCTTCGATCGCGTTCTGCCACGCCTGGCGGAGGACCGCCGCGTCGTCAGCCTCGAGCCGATCCCCGACCGACGCCGCGAGAGCCGCGTGGATCGCCCCAAGCCAGCCGATGCCGCTGCCCCATGCAAGCCACGCGGAGATCGGCGCCGCCAGTGTGAACGCGAGGGCGACGAGCAGCGGCAGCCCTGCGGGCACGTTGACGATCGCGACGAGCGCGGCGAGGTGGGTCGCCAGCATCACCCACCGCCAGCGACGGGCCTCCCGCGTCGACGCGACGAGCTCCTCGTAGATCGGTCCGCTTGCGCTCTCCCAGCGTTTTCGTCGGTCGGCCTCGTCGTCGAGCACCGCGAGCGCCTTGCTGCGGGCGGCCTCAAGGCCGGGCGCGATGCGGGGATCGCGGAGCGAGGCACTGGTCCAACGTCCGAGCCGCCGCCGTTCGGCGGGGGTCAGGTTCCGCGCGCGGCGGACGATTGCCGCGACGGCCTGACGAGATTCAGGCGCCTCCGACCCGTCGTTCGGTGGCATCGAGGCAGGATCGCATAGCACTGCGTGGGTCGCCGAGCCGGCGGGGCCGGGTTCCGGACGCTCAGCGCGCCGCGTCGTCCTTTTCCTGCGCGGACAGCTTCTTGCGATTCGCCTCGCGGATCTGCTGGATGCCCTCACCCGCATGGTGGGATGCCTCGGGTGTCGGGAACTTCGACTTCGGCGTTCGGCCGGCAGCCTTCGCGGCCTCCCGGGCTTCGCTTCGGGCCGTTTGGCGAGCGGCGAGGGTCGCCTCGTAGCCCTGATCGGTAGGCAGGTAGTAGCGCCGACTGGCGAGCTCGTCGGGGAGGTATTGCTGATCGACGTCGGCGCCCTCGTA